>NZ_SSXU01000005.1:17856-326474 GCF_009469605.1 Zoogloea sp. 1C4
GGCGAGGCGATGAGGCCGACGCGATGTACAAAACGTGCCGGCACCGGTTGCCGAAGCCGCAATGGCTGGCATGAGTGACGACGGAAAATGAGGTCGACTGTTCATGAGCGATCCGAACCGCCTAACGTGAAGTAGACGACAAATGTCGCGTCTGGGGGCTTATGCGGCTGTCGCCTAATCTGTCAGATTGTGCTAAGTTGCTGTATATAAAAACAGCAACCGCGGAGCTTTGCGTCATCATGTCGTCTACCCTTCTTGCCGCTTCTTCCCCGGCGCCCCGCTTGCTGGATCTGGTCCGGGAGCGGATTCGTGTCAAGCACTACAGCCTGAGAACCGAACAGGCCTATACGGGATGGATTAAACGCTACATCCTCTTTCATGACAAGCGGCATCCGCGGGACATGGGCAAGGTAGAAGTGGAGGCGTTTCTGGGGGCCCTGGCGGTGGAGCGCAACGTGAGTGCGGCGACGCAGACACAGGCGTTGTCGGCTTTGCTTTTTCTGTATCGGGATGTCCTGGGTATCGAACTGCCGTGGCTCGATGATCTGGTGCGCGCGAAGAAGCCCAGGCGTTTGCCGTCGGTGCTGACACGGGCAGAGGCGTCGGCTTTGCTCGGTGCGCTGGATGATCCGGATGTGGTCCTTCCTGCGCGGCTGCTGTATGGCGCGGGGTTGCGGCTTCTGGAATGCCTGCGCTTGCGCGTCAAGGATGTGGATGCGTCTCGACGGGAGATTCTGGTGCGCGATGGCAAGGGGCAGAAAGACAGGGTGACGATGCTGCCGGAGAGCCTGGTGTCACGGATGCTGGTGCAGCTGGAAGCGGTCAGGCAGCTGCATGCCAGGGATCTGGCGAACGGGTATGGTGAGGTGTGGTTGCCCGATGCGCTGGCGGTCAAGTATCCCGGCGCTGCCACGGCGCTGGGCTGGCAGTACGTGTTTCCTGCGGCGGGATTCTCGCGGGATCCGCGGAGTGGGGTGGTGCGCCGCCATCATCTTGATGAGCGGCGGGTTCAGCGGGCGGTCAAGAGGGCAGCGGAGGCAGCGGGCATCGTCAAGATGGTGTCGCCGCATACTTTCCGACATTCATTCGCCACCCATCTGCTGGAGTCGGGTTACGACATCCGTACCGTGCAGGAGCTGCTCGGGCATTCGGATGTGAAGACGACCATGATCTACACCCATGTGCTCAACCGGGGTGGGCGAGGGGTGGTCAGTCCCCTCGATATCGCGCAGTGATCCGGCGCGCCGGCCTCAGTAGATCTCCCGCGTCTCCAGGAACTTGATGTTCGGGAAGCGTTCCTGGGCCATCTGCAGGTTCACCCGGTTGGGGGCGAGGTAGACGTAGTCGCCGTTGCCGTCCAGCGCCATGTTGGCGGGGGATTTGTCGGCGAGGGCGCGCAGGTCGGCGTCGGAGCCGCGCAGCCAGCGGGCGGTGGCGTAGCTGCAGGATTCGAACATCACATCTACGCCGTATTCAAACTCCAGCCGGTGGGCCACCACGTCGAACTGCAGGGTGCCCACGGCGCCGAGGATGAGTTCGTTGGTGGTGGTGGGGCGGAAGAGCTGGGTGGCACCCTCTTGGGCGAGCTGCTCGAGGCCCTTCTGCAGCTGTTTCATCTTGAGGGGGTTCTTGATCTGGGCGCGGCGGAAGTGTTCCGGCGCGAAGCTCGGGATGCCGGTGAATTGCAGGTCTTCGCCTTCGGTGAAGGTGTCACCCAGATGGATGGTGCCGTGGTTGGGGATGCCGATGATGTCGCCGGCCCAGGCTTCGTCGGTGGTGTTGCGGTCTTGCGCCATGAAGGTGATGGCGTTGTTGATGGCGAGGCTCTTGCCGGTACTCACCTGCTTGAGCTTGCCGCCGCGCTCGAAGCGGCCGGCGCACACGCGGATGAAGGCGATGCGGTCGCGGTGCTTCGGGTCCATGTTGGCCTGGATCTTGAACACGAAACCCGAGAACTTGGGCTCGATGGGCTCGACCATGCGGCTCTTGGCCGGGCGGGCCAGGGGCGCGGGGGAGAGCTCGACCACGGCGTCGAGCAGGCTCTGCACGCCGAAGTTATTGACCGCGGAGCCAAAGAACACCGGGCACTGCTTGCCTTCGAGGTAGGCCTCGCGGTTGAAGGTGTGGGACGCGCCACGCACGAGCTCGATGTCCATGCGCAGCTCGTCGGCCTGTTCGCCGATCACTTCGTCGAGGCGCGGGTTGTCGAGGCCCTGGATGATCTCGGAGGTGCCTTTTTCGGCCTGGGGGTCGAAGAACTGGATGGTGTCGGTGTAGAGGTGATACACGCCGCGGAAGCGCTTGCCCATGCCGATGGGCCAGGTCATGGGCGCGCACTGGATGCCCAGCACGGATTCGATTTCATCCAGCAGCTCGATGGGTTCGCGGCCTTCGCGGTCGAGCTTGTTGATGAAGGTGACGATGGGCGTGTCGCGCAGGCGGCACACGTTGAGCAGCTTGATCGTCTGGGCTTCGACGCCGTTCACCGAGTCGATGACCATGACCGCCGAATCCACCGCGGTGAGGGTGCGGTAGGTGTCTTCCGAGAAGTCCTCGTGGCCCGGGGTGTCGAGCAGGTTGATGACGCAGTCGCGGTACGGAAACTGCATCACCGACGAGGTGACCGAGATGCCCCGCTGCTTTTCCAGCTCCATCCAGTCGGAGGTGGCGTGGCGGGCGGCCTTGCGGGCGCGGATCTCGCCGGCAACCTGGATCGCGCCGCCGAACCACAGCAGCTTTTCGGTCAGGGTCGTCTTGCCCGCGTCGGGGTGGGAGATGATCGCGAAGGTGCGACGGCGGGCGATTTGCTGGACGGCTGCGGACATGGCGGGATACGGCGAATGCGAAAAACCCGCGATTATACAGGGCGATGCGCTCCGGCCGGTGGCCGTGTGGGCTTAGAACTCGAGCAACATCAGGCGTCGGCCGCCGGCGTCGTGCTTGCCAGCCATGCGAAAGCCCAGCCGGTTGAAGCGCCGGCTGCGGGCGGTGGAGACGAGGAGCCGGCCGTGTTCGAAGTTTTCCATCAGCCACGCGATGCGGGTGGCGATGAGTGCCCGGGCAATGCCCTGGCCGCGGGCCTGCTCGGCCACGGCGGAGAGATACAGGATGTGGGTCTCGCTGGCCCAATCGGCGGCCTTGATGCCGCCCACGCCTACCAGCTCGCCCTGCTGGCGGGCGATGAAGAACTGCCGGTAGAAGGGCATCGGCGCGGGCGCGAGCTGGTCGATGAGACGCTCGCGGCTGTAGCGGTCCGGGTCGGCAAAGGCGGCGAGGAGGACGTCCGCCGCGGCTTCGCGGTCGGCGTCGTCCATCGCGCTGATGAGGATGTCGTCCTTGATGATGTGTCCCCTGGCGGGCCGGTGGCGGGACATGCATTGGAGCGCGGCCTTGTTGCAGTGATGTTGCAGCGGCGGTGCGACAATCGGGGACATTCCCCTGCCTGGAGACATGCGCATGAAATTTTCGGTCCTGTCGTGGAACATCGAGCATTTCAAGGGCGGTGCGACCCGCCTGAAAAAGGTGGCCAGCCACATCAAGAAGCAGAAGCCGGATGTCTTTGCCCTGCTGGAAATCGAGAACGTGAACGTGCGCGCGCTGATGGAGCAGGCGTTTGCCGGCTACGACTTTGCGTTGACCGACGGGCCCCAGGTGCAGGAGATTCTGGTGGGCTGGCGGCGCACCGCCTTCGAGCAGGCGGTGTTCTCCCAGAAGCGGGAGTTCGATGTGGGCAACGACCGCCTGCGGCCCGGCGCGCTGCTGAGCTTGAAGCTCGCCGGGGTCTGGTACAACCTGCTGTTTCTCCATACCGACAGCGGCACCGACGCGCCGGCCTTCGGCAACCGGGTCGAGATGTTCGACAAGGCCTGGAACCTCAAGGCAGCGCTGGATCGCAACCTCGGCGGTGAGGGCACCTCACGGTTGGTGGTGATGGGCGACCTGAACACCATGGGCCTGATGTTCCCGCGGCCGGCGAAGAAGTTCCTGCGGGTGGATGCGCCCACCGAGATCGCCGCGCTGGCCGAGGCGGCGGAAGGCGCCGGGATGCAGCTGCTCGCCAAGGACCGGCCCACCACCTGGAAGGGCGCGAGCGGGGAAGCCAACCTCGATCACGCCATCGCGTCGGCGTCCCTCAGCTTCAGTCGCTTCGGCACGGCGGCGGATTCGCCACAGGTAAAGGTGAAGGGCTGGCCCGATCTCTCTGGCACCGCCCAGGCCAGTTTTCTTGCGGACGTGTCGGATCACGCCTCGCTGTATCTGGAGATCGCCTGATGCACGATGCCCGGATCAGAACGGCCGGGCGAGGCGGCGGGATTCCTTGGGATCGCGGAAGACCAGCGGGCGGGTGTTGTCGGGCTGCTCCGCCGCGGCCAGCGCGGCGGTGACGAGGGCGTGATCCGGTGACTTGGGGCACACCGGGTCGGTGGCGTCCGGGTTGCCGGTGAGCATGTAAGCCTGGCAGCGGCAGCCGCCGTGGTCCTTCTCCTTGTCGTCGCAGGTCTGGCAGGTTTCGGGCAGCCAGGCGGTGCCCCGGTAGCGGTTGAAGAGCGGTGAGTCGCGCCAGATCCACTCGATGCTGTGCTGGCGCACGTCGGGGAACTCCAGCCCCGGCAGCATCCGCGCGGTGTGGCAGGGCAGGGCGAGGCCGTCCGGGGTGATGGCGAGGAAGACTTCGCCCCAGCCGTTCATGCACTTCTTGGGCTTCTTCGACTGGTAATCCGGCGTGACGAAGAGGATGCGCATGGCCTTGCCGAGCTTCTGGCGCCAGCGTTCGGTGACACGCTCGGCCTCGGCCAGCTGGGCCTCGGTGGGCATCAGCGCGGCGCGATTGAGGAAGGCCCAGCCGTGGTACTGGGTGTTGGCGAGCTCGAGGAATTCCGCGCCGATCTCGGCGGCCATCTCGATGATGCGGTCCAGGTGGTCGATGTTGCCCCGGTGGAGCACGCAGTTGATCACCGTGGGGTAGCCGGCGGCCTTGGTGAGGTCGGCCACCTTGCGCTTGAGGTCGAAGGTGCGGGTGTTGGTGATGAGGTCGTTGGCCTCGCGGGTGGCGTCCTGGAAAGAGAGCTGGATGTGGTCGAGCCCGGCCTCCTTGAGCGCGGCGAGGCGCGCCTCGGTGAGGCCGACGCCGGAGGTGATGAGGTTGGTGTAGAAGCCGAGCTTGCGCGCCTCCGCCACCAGAATCTCGATGTCGTCCCGCAGCAGCGGCTCGCCGCCGGAGATGCCGAACTGCGCCGCGCCCATCGCCCGGGCCTGGCGGATCACCGACAGCCAGTCGTCGGTGGAAAGCTCGGGCCCGGTCTGGGCGAAATCCACCGGGTTGTAGCAGAAGCTGCAGTGCAGCGGGCAGCGATAGGTGACTTCGGCCAGCAGCCACAGGGGGTCAGGGCGGGCGGTGGCTTCGGGCGGGACGAGCAGGGTTTCCATTACGCGGGGTCCCAGACGATCCAGTTTTGCGCTTCGGCCATCGTCAGGAAAGCCTCCACGTCGGCGGTGAGGCCGCTGGCGTTGAAGGTGGTTTCCAGGTCAGCCACGATCTCGGCCACGCTGCGCGCCCCGTCGCAGCGCTTGAGGATCTCGCCGGCGCTCTGGTTGAGCTTGACCATGCCTTCGGGGTAGAGCAGCACGTGGGCCTGCTGGGCCGGCTCCCACTGGAAGCGGTAGAGGCGGTTGATGGCGGGGCGCATGGGATGCTCCTGTAGGTCGGAATGTGGATTGGACTGTAGGTCGATCTTTAGGCCGGACTGTAGGTCGGACTTCAGTCCGACATCGCGTGTTCAGCAATGCACGGGGTTGTCGGACTGAAGTCCGACCTACAGATCGACCTGCAGGGGCGTGGGTTTTACTTCACGCCACCTTCGAGGCCATAGCGCAGCGCCATCGCGTCGTTCATCGACCACAGGATGTCGAGCTTGAACTTGAGGATGTCCAGGGCCTTGAGCTGCGCGGCGCGGGTGTCGAAGTAGGCGAGGGTGATCGCCAGCCCCTGTTCCACGTCGCGGCGGGCCTGGGTGACGCGGTTGCGGAAATACTGCAGCCCTTCCGATTCGATCCACGGGTAGTGCTCGGGCCAGTTGGCGAGGCGCTGTTTGTGGATCGTCGGCGCAAAGAGCTCGGTGAGGCTGGAGCACACCGATTCCTGCCACGGGCGCTGGCGGCAGAAGTTGAGGTAGGCGTCGCAGGCGAAGCGCACGGCGGGGATCACGTGGCGCTGGTCGACGATCTCCTCGCGGGTGAGGCCCACGGCCTCGCCGAGGCGAATCCACGCCTCGATGCCGCCCGGGTCGTCCCCGTGGCCGTCGTGGTCGAGGATGCGCTGGATCCACTCCCGCCGAACCTCGCGGTCCGGGCAGTTGGACATCACCGCTGCGTCCTTCTGGGGAATGATGATCTGGTAGTAGAAGCGGTTGGCCACCCAGCCCTGGATCTGCTCGCGGCTCGCCTTGCCGGTGTTGAGCATTACGTTGAAGGGGTGATGGATGTGATAGGCCGCGCCCTTGTCGCGCAGCTGGGCTTCGAATTCTTCGGGCGTCCAGGGTTGGGGGGCGTTCACAGTTCGATCTCCATGCCGTCAAAGGCGACCTCGATGCCGGCGGCGGCGAGGATGGCCCGCTCCGTCGAGGCTTCATCGAGGATCGGGTTGGTGTTGTTGATGTGGATGAGGATGCGGCGCACGTGGCGGGGCAGGCGGGCGAGCTGTTCGATCATGCCGCCGGGGCCGCTCTGGGCCAGGTGGCCGATGTCGCGGGCGCGCTTCTTCGAGAGCCCCATCGCGATCATCTCGTCGTCGGTCCAGAAGGTACCGTCCACCATCACGCAGTCGCTCTCGGCCATGGTGGCGAAGAGCGCGTCGTCGATCTCGGCGAGGCCCGGGGCGTAGAACACCCGGCGGCCGGTGGCGGGGTCGGCGATCGCCAGGCCCACGTTGTCGCCGGGCACCGGCGCGCCCCGGTGGGGCGAATAGGGCGGCGCGGCGGAGACCAGCGGCAGGGCCTGCCAGTCGAGGCGCTCGGCGCCTTGCGGGTGGAAATGCGCGCCGTCGTCGGGGATCGGCTGGCGGTCCACGCCGCAGTAGTGTTCGAGCAGATGCAGGATCGGGTTGCCGCGGGTCAGGTCTTCATACACCGGGTCGGTGGTCCAGATCGGCCACGGGCTGCCTTTTTCGCGCAGCATGTAGAGACCGGTGGTGTGATCGATCTGGGCATCCACCAGCACCACGGATTCCACCCCGCAGCCGCGCAGCCCTTCCGCGGGCCAGCTGCCGGGGAAGGCCTGGAACTGCTGAAGGATGTCCGGCGAGGCATTGACCAGCGTCCAGCGCTGGCCGGTGGCGCTCACCGCAATGGACGACTGCGTGCGGCGCTGGAAGCCGGGCTCACCGGCGCGCACGGCCTGACAGTTGCGGCAGTTGCAGTTCCACTGGGGAAACCCGCCGCCGGCGGCGGAGCCGAGAACTCGGATGAACATGGCGATGCCCTGAGGGGCGTTTGCGGCCGGGGGGCCGTGCCGCAAACGCGGGGTGGCTTACTTGGCGGCGATGTACATGGTGATTTCGAAACCGAAACGCAGATCGCAGGCTTGGGGGGTGGTCCAGGTCATGGCTTGTCTCCAATTGTTGATTGATTGCGGCCCGCCGGAATGGCGCAGCCGTGAGACGGATTGTTGCGAAGGGCGGCATACTCGCGCCTCACGAAAATCATGATTCCGCTGGGGCGGCCCCGATGACAGCCCACGACGATTCCTTCTTCCTCCCGGTCGGCCACGGCCACCAGCTTGCCGTGCAGGTGACGGGCAACCCGGCCGGCGAGCCCGTGCTGGTGCTCCACGGCGGGCCGGGTAGCGGTTGCAGTGCACGCCTGCTGTCGCTCTACGACCCGGCCCGGCAGCGCATCGTGGCCTTCGATCAGCGTGGGGCGGGGCAGTCCCAGCCGGCGGGCGAGACGCGTGCCAACACCACCGCCCACCTCATCGCCGACATCGAGCTCTTGCGCCGCCACCTGGGCATCGCCCGTTGGCGGGTGACGGGCGGCTCGTGGGGCGCAACTCTGGCGCTGGCCTATGCGATGGCGCACCCGCAGGCGGTGACCGGGCTGGTACTGCGGAGCAGCTTTCTGCCGGGCATGGGCAATGTGCGGTGGTTCTTCCAGGCGCTGGCCGAGCACTGCCCGGCGGCCTGGCAGGCGCTGGCGGCGGGCGTGGAGGAGGGCGAACGGAGCGATCTGCTGGCCGCGCTGATGCGTCGCCTCGCCAGCCCCGATCCGGCCATTAACCGCGCCGCGGCGATGGCCTGGGCGCGTTATGAATCCGCGGTGGCCGAGCCCACCGCGCCGCGTTTGCCCGATCTGCCGGCAGACGAACTCGACCGTCTGGCGCGCAAGTACCGGCTGCAGGGCCATTACCTGGCGGCGGGGTGCTTTCTGGACGAGGCTCAGTTCCTGGCTGGCTGCAGCACGCTCGGCGGATTGCCCGTCACGCTGATCCACGGCCGCGACGACCGGGTGTGCCCGCCCGCCAACGCCGAGCGCCTCCACGCTGCAATCCCCGGCAGCCGGCTGGTATGGATAGCAGGCTGCGGACATCAGGCCTTTAATCCGGCGATGGTAACCGCGTGGAAGGCTGCGTTGGCCGGGGCGGATTGACCCCGACGGGCGTCATAATGGCGGCCCGCCGAACCTGCATGCATCGCCCGCCATGCCCCGACACCTGCTTTACCTGATCGTCTTCATCGAAGGCTTCTGCTCCCTCGGGGCCGAGGTGATCGCCCTGCGTCGGCTGGTGCCCCACGTGGGCAGCGCCATCGTGGTCACGGCGCCGACCATCGGTTTCTTCCTGCTGGCGCTGGCTCTGGGCTACGCGTCCGGCGCGAAGGTGAGCGAGCGCTTCACCCAGGTGGTGGCGCGCAACTTCCTGATCTCGGCGCTGCTGGCCGGGCTCGGGCTGGCGCGGCTCACGGTGGATGGCCTGTTCGCCCACCTGCAACCGGCCGGCGTGGCCTACCTGATCTTCATCGGCGGCGTGCTGTGCCCGCTGGCGTGGCTGCTGGGGCAGACGGTGCCGGTGCTCACCAACCTGATGAAGCACATGCGCGCCGGCGAGGCGAGCGGCTACGCGCTGTACTGGTCGACGCTGGGGAGCTTTCTCGGCTCGGTGAGCCTGTCGCTGGGGGTGATGCAGTGGATGGGCGTGTCGGCCGCGGTGCTGGTGTGCGCGCTGCTGTTGGCGCTGGGCAGCCTGCGTCTGGCGGCGACCGGCTGGCGGGGCTGGGCGGGCGCGGTGCTGGCATCAGCGGGAGCGGTGGCGATCAACGTCTTCCCGCCCACCGACGTACGCGACACACCCTACGCCGACTACAGCGTGACGCCCGTGGCGCTACCCGGCAGCGTCGACGCCCGCGCCTTCTTCGTGAACAACTCGTTGGCCTCGCTGATCGACGCCGACGACCCGCCACGCTACGCAAAGTACGTCACCCACCTGCGCCGCATCCTGCTGGAAGACCTCGGCTTCAAGGCAAAGGACATCCTCGTGCTGGGCGCCGGCGGCTTCACCCTCTCGCACCGGGAAACCTTCAACCGCTACACCTTCGTCGATATCGACCCGCAGATCCGCGAGATCGCCGAGACGCGCTTCCTCAGGGGGCCGATCCGCGGGGATTTTGTGGTGGATGACGCCCGCCGTTACGTGAAGAGCACCGAGCGGCGCTTCGACGCGGTGGTGGTGGATGTGTTCAGCAGCCACACGTCGATCCCCGGCCATCTGGTGACCCAGGAGTTCTGGCACGACGCCCGCCAGGTGCTGGCGCCGGAGGGCGTGCTGCTCGCCAACCTGATCCTCGACGGGCGGCTGGAAACACCCTACGCCCGCAACCTGCTGGCCACCATCGAGAGCGTGTTCGGGCGTTGTGCCGTGGAGGTGCTCCACCGGGACAAGCCGCTCTCCAACGTGATCGTCAGCTGCCACGCCAGCAGCCAGCCGGCGCAAACCGCGCCCTACACCGACGAGCGCAACGGGGCCGACGTGGATCTGGCCCGCTCGCGCTGAGGCTTACCTCAGCCCCAGCGCCGCCTTGAAGCCCGCCGCGTCGATCACGCCCGAGCGGGCCTGCATGCCGCCCTTGCCGTCGAAGAGATAGGTGCGCGGCAGCTCGCCCCGCCAGTTGGGGTCGATGGCGTAGGCGAGGGCTTCAGGCACGTCGTCGCCGTAAGCGAGGCGCTCGCCCTTCACGCCGGTCTTGTCGATCGCCGGCCGGGTGTCGGCGGTGGGCAGCTCGGCCGCCACGGTGACGATGCGCAGCTGCGGGTTGGTCTTGGCGAGTGTCGCCAGGGTGTGCAGGTTCTGCTTGCAGTAGGCGCAGTCGGATGCCCACAGGGCGACCACCGTCGGGCGGGCGTCGCTGCGCGGGGCGGTCACTGCCCTGGCGGTGTGGCGGTCGAGCAGGGTGAAGCTGCCGGCGTCGGTGGCCTCGCCCGCGCTGGTGGCGAGGGCCAGGAGCAGGGCGGCGAGGGTGGATTTCATCATCGGGATCAGCAGGCCAGTGGGTGGGGTGACGGGTGCTCAGGGCAGCGGATAAAGCTTGAAGCCTTCGTTCGCCTGACGCCAGAAGGCGTAGAGCTTGCCGCCCTTCACGAGCGCCCGGGGCTGGTCGGCGGCACCAAAGGTGGCAGCGATCTCGAAGGTTTCAAAGCTGCGCCCGCCATCGGTGGAGCGCATCCCCCGCAGGCGGTTCTGCTCGCCGTCGAACTCCTTCCAGACGATCGCCAGCACGCCGCTTGCAATGGCGATGTCGGCGTGGGCCGCCCGCGGGCCGCCCACCGGAATCTGCCCCTCGACGGTGTTCACGCCGATCCGCCCGTAGAAGACACGGCCTTCGTCGTCCTTCACGTTGAACCACGTGGCGTGCCGTGTGCCGGCCTCATCCACCGCCAGCGCCGGGCCGTGGTGGGGGCAGGCATCCACCCGCCAGCGGTCGAAGGTGGCGCGGTCGACGCGCTCGGGCGAACCGTCCGGCTTCAGGCGGGCGATGGCGTGATCGCGCTCGTCGGGCGCAAACACATGGCGCCACAGGGCGATGGGCGCGCCGTCGCGGTCTGCCGCAAAGGCGATGCGGCAGCACTCGCAGGAGTGATCGGCCACTCGCACCTCGGGTGCAAAGCTGCGCCCGCCGTCGGTAGAGACGGCCGCGTAGATCGCCGCGCCGCGGTAGGGCTCCCGCTTTGCCTTGGCGGCTTCCTGGTCGCGCTTGTCGATCCACACCGCAGTCACACGGCCATCGGGGCTGGCGAGGATGTTCTGGAAGCGGTGGGTGATCTCGGCCCGGTCGTGGTGCACGGTGATCGGCGCATCGAAGGCGGCAGCGCCGGCAGGCAGGCGGGCGAGGCGGATCTCGCCGGTGTAGGGGCGGGGCAGGGGCTTGGTCCAGCTCACCAGCAGGTCGCCATCGCGGTTGAAGGCGATGCGTGGCTGGCTGTCGCCGTCGGCGGCGATGGGCTCGGGCTGGGCGTTCACCCGCAGCGGTGCGCTCCAGTGGTTGCCGTCGTCGTGGCTGCGGATGAGCTGCAGGTGGCCGCCATTCTTGCTCACCGCGTAGAGCTGGCCATCCGGGCCAAAAGCTGCGGCGGTGGCGAGTTCGACCCGCGCGGCCTTGGTGGGCGCAGCGTGCATCGCCGCGTCGTGGGCGAGGGTGTAGGGCGGCAGCACCATCATGGCGGCGATGAGGCTCGCGCCCAGCACGGAACGGATTTCAATCAGCGCAGACTTAATCATCGACTTATTTCAGATCAATTCCGGTTCTATTTTCATCTGTTAATTGGCGTTTCCGAATCCAGATTGGCCAAGGAAATGAATGGTAGCCGCCGGGGTGGGTGGCGTCCATCCTTCTCTTGCCCTGTGTTTATCATCAAATTCTTATGAATCAGTGTTTTACAGCCGCGCTGCGGCACGGGTGTGGCGATATGCCGCACCGGGCTGTCGCAGTGTCGCGTCGATAATCCTGCCAATAGTCCTGTAATTGAAACCCCCAATAAGAACAAATAGGAGCTGGCATGAACACCACCCTCCGGCCGCTGGCCATCGCAATTGCATTGATGAATTCTCCTATCGCGCTGGCCGCCGACAATGCCGAGCCGCGCGAGCTCGACGCGGTGACCATCTCCGCCAGCCGCAGCGAAACCCGCGTCGAGGAGATGCCGCTCCACACCACCGTGATCTCCCGTACCGAGATCGAGGAATCCCCCGCGCAAACCCTCGACCAGCTCCTGCGCAACATCCCCGGGATGAACTTCTCCGGCGTGCCGGCCAGCCAGTCCGACCCCACCGGCCACCAGACCAAGATGCGCGGCCTGGGCAATTCCAAGGTGCTGGTGCTGCTCGATGGAGTGCCCATCCACGATCCGTTCTACATGACCACCCAGTGGTTCAAGCTGCCCCTCTCCAACATCGAGCGTGTCGAGATCGTGCGCGGCGGCAACTCCAGCCTGTGGGGCAACATGGCCGTGGCCGGCGTGGTGAATGTGGTGAGCAAGCGCGTCAAGGACAACGCCGGCGAGGCCGTGGTGTCGGTGGGCAGCCGTGGCACGGCCAACGTGGCGGTATCGAAGAACTTTGCGGTGTCCGAAGCCCTGAGCTTCCATCTGGCGGCCGACATCTACCACACCGACGGCTACCAGACGACGCCCTCCGAATACCTGTGGCGCTTCCCCCACAAGGGCGCGGTGGTCACCGAGAACCGCAACGTCCAGCTCACCACCTACTTCAAGCCCGCGGCGGATCTGTCGGGCTTCGTGCGCCTGGGCTACCACGTGCAGGACCAGGACATCAGCTACGAGAACGGCAGCAACGTCCAGCGCAGCCCGGATTTTGCCGCCAATCTCACCAAGGCCTTCGGCACCAGCAGCCTCAGCGCCAACGCCTGGGCCCAGCAGGTGCGCTTCGAGAAGTACAACGGCAGCAGCTGCTACTACCAGGGCGGCACCAGCTGCGTGAACAGCAACAGCGCCAGCCTCACCCCGGCCAGCGTCAATTCCAACGTCGTCGAGTTCTACACCCAGTACGGCCACCAGCGTTACCAGGAGCAGGGCGCCTCGCTCACCTACAGCCAGCGCCTGTCGGGCAAATGGACGGGCTTCGAGGCCGGCGTGGATTACCGCGGCCTCAAGGCCGAAGACACCGAATACTTCTACACCACGCCCAGATCGCCCGCCAACCCGCAAGGCAACTTCAACAGCACCACCTCCGGCGAAGGCCGCCAGACCTTCACCGGCCTCTTCGGCCAGACCCGCGTCTTCCCCATCGACCCGCTGGAGATCACCCTCAGCGCCCGCTACGACACCTGGCGCATCAGCGACCGGGCCAACACCCGCACCACCGCCGCCGGCGTCACCACCGGGGGCGATCTGCCCGCCAGCGACAAGACCGCCTTCAACCCCAGCCTCGCGCTGCGCTACGAGCTGACCGACGCCGCATCCCTGCGCGCCGCCGCCTACAAGGCTTTCCGCGCGCCCGGCTTCAACAACCTCACCCGCACCTTCGGCACCGGCACCAGCACCACCATCGCCAACCCCGATCTGGCACCCGAAACCCTCACCGGCTGGGAAGTGGGCAGCGACTACCGCAAGGGCCCGCTGAGCCTCTCGGCCACCTACTTCATGTACGACATCAAGGACATGATCGCCACCTACACCGCCAAGGCCGGCAGCGCGCCGGCCCAGGTACAGCTCATCTGCGGCGGCGCGGCGCTGCCCGGCTGCGGTGGCGCGGCCAAGTACTACACCAACGACCAGGACGGCCGCTCCCACGGCATCGAGCTCTCCGGCAACTGGCGCATCAACCACAACCTGAGCCTCGACGCCTGGTACACCCACACCGAAACCTACCTCACACGTCACGGTGGCATCGTCACCGATCCGCTGCGCGTGCAACTGGCCGGCGTGCCCAAGGATCTCGCCAGCCTGGGCGCCAACTGGAAGCCCACCCCGCGCCTGCGCACCTTTGCCGAAGTCCGCTACATCGGCGCGATGCTGCTCGACACCACCAGCAACAGCAGCACCACGCGCTTCGGGCAGGGTTCCAACACCATCGTCAATGCCAGCGCCACCTACGCGCTCGAGAAATCCGTCGATGTGTTTGGCAGCGTGGTCAATCTCTTCGACCGCGGCTATTCCGAAAACACCTACACCTACAACCAGCCCTACAACCGCACGCTGTCGCAGCCGCGGACGCTTACGGCGGGCGTGCGGGTGCGTTTCTGAGGCGCAATGCGGCAATTGATTCGGGTCAATGAGGCGCGGCGGCCTGGCCGCATACCATGCACCTCACCCCCGATTCATCATGAGAGAAACCATGTCGCCCAAGAAACTGCTCCCCCTGATCCTCGTTGGCCTGCTCGCCGCCTGCGGCAAGTCTGAAGCCCCCAAGACCGAAGCCCCCGCCGCCGCACCCGCCGCCGCCGCCGCGCCGGCACCTGCGCCGGTTGCCGCGGTTGCCGCCGACGGTGGCCAGGGCGAAGCCCTCTTCAAGAAGACCTGCGCCATGTGCCACCAGACCGGCGTGGCCGGCGCACCCAAGCTCGGCGACAAGGCCGACTGGGGCCCGCGCATCGCCCAGGGCAAGGACACCCTCTACAAGCACGCCATCGAAGGCTTCAACGGCAGCAAGGGCGCCATGCCCGCCAAGGGCGGCAACCCGGCCCTGAAGGACGACGAGGTCAAGCTGATCGTCGACTTCATGATCGCCAGATCCGAATAAGCCCACCACGTTTACCTCAAGCGCGTTCCTCCCAGCGCGCCACAGCCCGGTCAGCAATGACCGGGCTTTTTTTCGCACAGATATCAACATCCTGTAGGTCGGACTTCAGTCCGACATCGCGTCCCGATCGACGCACCGCTGTCGGACTAAAGTCCGACCTACAGGGCTGTGCATGATCAGTCCGGGTGCCTCACCGCCCGCAACAAGGCCCGTGCGTGCTGAACGACGCTCCCCCAACCACCATCCTGTAGGTCGGACTTCAGTCCGACATCGCGGCCCGATTGACGCGCGGTTGTCGGACTAAAGTCCGACCTACATGACCTGCATGACATGCAAGGCCGTGCATCAAAAAGCCGCCGTCAGCGACTATGCTAAACAGCAGGGGCGATGCAGTCCTTTGCTGTTGATGCCCAAACCCTGGAGAACCCATCATGGAAATCACCGCATCGGTTGGCGCATGGGAGAAGGGCGCCAAGAACCTCGCCCCGGATGTCACGGTCGTCCAGCAGCTGCTTACCCAGGCCGCCCAACTGCTCGGGCGGCCCGAGCTCGACCCTGGCGGCGTGGATGGCGCCATCGGGCGGCCGCCGCGTTCGTCCGGTACCGTCAAGGCGATCCGCGCCTTCCAGAGCCTTTCGGGCTTTGGCGTCGATGGCCGCATTGATCCCGGCGGGCGCACCTGGCAGCGCCTTGCTGCGGTGGTGGAGGGCAGCGTGAGCGTGCCGCCGCCCGGCGACACGTGCTTTCCCTTCGCCCAGCCCGCCACGGCCGACTGGGCCCACTCGCCGCGATCCTTCGGATCAAACCGCAACGGCGGCAAGCGCGCCCACGCCGGCTGCGATCTTTACGCCCCGGTGGGCCGCACCATCTACGCGGTGCGGGATGGCGTGGTGCTGCGCGACCCCTACGCCTTCTACGCCGAAACCGATGCCCTGGAGATCGACCACGGTGACTTCGTGCTGCGCTATGGCGAGATCAAGCCCGGCTGCACCCTCAAGAAGGGCGACACCGTGAAGATCGGCCAGCCGATTGCCAAGGTGGGCCTGCTGATTGGCATCAACGTGCCCAGCGCCATGCTGCACCTCGAGATGTACACGGGCAAAGCCAGCGGCAGCCTCAGCCTCAAGTCGGCGGAAGGCTCCGCCAGGCGCGGCGATGGCGTACCCTTCATGCGTCGCACCGATCTCATCGATCCGACATCCTTCCTCAACGACTGGAAAACGAGGCTCGCCACCCCATGAGTTTTGCCCCCCGCCGGCTCGCGCTGGCCTTCATCGCAAGTCTTGCCGCCAGCGGCGCCGCCATTGCCACCCCCAGCCTGTGCGATGCGGGGCCGCCCACCTACAACGGCCAACCCGCCAAAGTCTGGGAAGGTGATTTTGATGGCGACCGCAAACCCGACCGCCTGTGGGTGCTGCCGCCGGGCACGGTGTCGGCCCCGGTGGCGGACCGGGCGTCCGATCCCTGGTCGGGCTTTCGGCGGCGCTTTGAGCCGGGGCTCTTCACCATCGTGATCGCCCACGGCAAGCACTGCGACCTCATCCAGAAACAGCGCTTCTTTGCCACGCCCATCTGGGAAGAAGACGACAAGCCCCTCAAGCTGCTGCTGCGCAGCGACCCCGCCATCAAGGACTGGCCGCGCGTCTCCCGCCGCTGGAAAGGCGATGGCGTGCTGCTCGGCACCGAAGCCGGGCCGGACGTATTGCTTTACTGGAACGGACGGCGCTGGTGGGTGGCGCAGGGCAGCGAAGCACCCTGAACCATCAGGCCGCGCGCGGGGCGATCAGCCCCGGCCGCGGCCGCCGAAGCGGCGATGGGGGCCGCGGCGGCGTTGTTCTTCTTCTTCGGTGAGCTTGGGCTTGGGCATCAGCAGGTTCTTGCCGCCCTGCTTGGCATTGGCGGCATGCTCGGCCATGGCGGCTTCCATCTGCTCCACGCTCATGGGAATCGATGCGGTCTTTTCGGCTGGCGTGTATTCCGACAGGCGCTCGCGCACCAGAAACACCCGCTCAGCGGTATCCGCCTTCTTGGGCAGCTTCTCGCCCAGCGCCAGGGCCGCGGGCGTGAGCGTGTAGCGGCCATCCACCGTCACCATCAAATCATGGGTGGCAAAACGCCGGAAGGATTCTGCCCACAGGTTGCCCGACGTCACCGGGCAGCCCAGCACATCGGCCGCCGCCACAATCTCCACCAGCTCGGCCGGGCGCCGCTTGGAAGCAATCAGGGTGGCCAGCAGCAGCTGGGCGTCGATGTCGTTGATGGGGTACATGATCGGGCCTTTGTGGGCGGGTTGTTCTAGGCTCCGGGGCCGGGCGATGCCGGGCCCGCCCCCAAGGGGGCCAGGAAACGCGGAAAGACCCCGGCGTTTCCCCGTGAGCGGTAAGGGCCGACATGATGCCTGAAGGCGGCGCCGGGGGCACGGATTGTATGGCGACGAAGCACCTGACCGAGCCACGAAAAAGGGCAGGCGGCCCGCCACGCCCCCTCGCAACGCCACGACCGCAGCAAGCGCCCCCACACCCAGGCAGTCGCACCCGCCAACCCGGCGGTTGCCGGCCCACGCCCTTCAATCCTGCGGCGCCATCCTTCATCACGCCACCCAACATCGTCTGCCGGCCCCCGGATCAAGGCGATCAAGCCACCGCAGAAAGCAGTGCACGACGCAACAGACGATGTTGGCAAGCCAAACCCTTATGTTGGGTCGTCAACTGAAACAGTGCACCGTCCTAACCCTTTAGTTGACGACCCAACATAAAGGTTACGGCGGTCAACTGAAAGGTTAGCGCCGTCAACAAGAACAGTGCACGGCCCAACATAAAGGTAGCGACGGTCAACATAAGGGTTACGCAGGTCAACATGAAGGTTTGCACCGCCAACATGAAGACGGCCCCCGCAAAACCCGGCCCTCGCCATACCCGACAAGCCCGTCAACCCCAGCCACCATTGCTGCGCCGCCGCATCGTCCAATTGCCGTTACGGCAATCACACCATGCCCGCCACTTACCCAGAAAAATCCGGCAGACAACCTCCATCCGTGCAAAAAAATCCCGACTTTTTATCGGATTTTTGAGCGTTCTATATCCTATGGCATATTCCTCAACATGCCGCCCAACTGTAACATTTCGTTGTGGCGCCACATTCCATGTTCAATCCAGTATCGGAAGCCATCATGACGAAAGTGCAACTCAAGAACCTCGCCCCGGCCGTCCTCCGCGCCGACGAAGCCGCCTACTACGGCCTCAAGAGCATCGCCGACTACAAATCCTCCAATCCCGAATTCAGCCTCGAAGCCGCCACCGCAGCCCATGAAGAATGCCTGCGACTGAACGAAGCCGAAACCGTCGCCTACAACACCTTCAAAGCCATCCGCGACGCCCGCGCCATCGCCGAAAACAAGCGCCACAACGTCATGAACGGCTGCAAGAACCAGGTCCGCGCCACCTACGGCGAAGACTCCGACGAAGTTGCGTCGATGGGCCTGAAGAAGAAGTCCGAAAAGAAGACCGGCGGCGGCCGGGGGAAGAAGGGGAAGGATGCCGGGTGAGGAGAACCGCTAGGTAAGGCGTGAAGAACCCCCGGTCGGTGCGGTTGGGCTGGCTGGGGGCTACTAGCCAAGAGCGGCCTAGATAGGGGCCGTTCGGGCGGAACGGCGTGGGCTTCCCTACGGCTAAATGGGTCAAATCATCTTTATATGATGTCGGCTGCTGCTTTTCTATTTTGTATTGTGCATTGTTTAACCATAACTTTTCGGCCTTGATGTCCGGTTTTTTATGTTGTTCGATAGAGCTGTTGCCAGAATGATTATATATGAGAGATAAATTGTGACATCTCACACCACCGTGATTATTGACTGGAAGGGGCCATACAATTATTCCGACATTGAAGAGAATCCAGAATGGGGTAATGGGCTCTATCTGGCTACGGGAAAGCTAAGGTATGGGCGGGACGCTACGATTCAATACTGTGGAATTACCGAGGGAAGTTTTGTTAACAGATTTAAAGTTCATCATAAGATACACAAAATCAACAGAGAGCAAGAATATTGGCTGGGTTACGTAAATTATCCTAGCGATGCTTCAAGGCACTATCTTGAAATTGCAGAATCAATAATAATATACTTTTGGCAGCCAGCTCTTAACGAGAAAAAGAAAGCGTCTCCACCCAAACCAATAACATTGGTTAGCAAGTGGTTCAAGAAAGATGGCTCTCCTCGCCTTCGTCAGCATAAGATGTGCAAACACCTAAGTGATGTCATATCTTGGGATGGCGAGATATGGAGAAGTGGGAATCTCCAAGTTTGGCAGGGGTGAATTACAGAATTTTCCTCAACTTATAATCGTATCGTTTGCTGAATGGCCAATAGCTGAGTAAGTTGGGTTCGCGCAGCGTAGCTCGATATTTCCTATCTGCAATCAATGTGCCATAAGCGGCAGGCTTATGTTGTAGCTTCGATGCTAATGCTTGTCGACGTGTTTGAGCAGGTTTGGGTGGCATCTTCACAATATAGAAGATGGCGAACGTTAGAATTCAACGAAGCAGCGTCATTCTCAAATCTCAGTGAGCCCCTGAGTATTTAACTAACTATATTCATATCAACCTCCTTGCCGGCCGACAGGGTTGGCGAAGTTAAGCCCAAATTTCAGATCAAATAAGAGTCATGATCATGGATAAAAATATCAAAGCGGAATTAATTGATCCTTTGTCAAAGTCTGAGCTATCTCAACCTCATCCAATCGGTGAATCGATTCATAAATTTATAATTGCAATTGAAGATCATCAAGCCGCAGTGATCACGACGCTGCCTTTGCTGATAACCAAACACAATCAAGAGCTAAAAGAAACTAAGAGGCTGTTGGATAGTTATCTATCCGAAAAGAAAGAAGATGGGACAGCCGTACTTGCGGCTAGCGGTGCTCATGCGGCTAGCAAGATGTTGAGTGCTGTTCGTTCTATGGGTTACCTGCAAAAATCAAATACAATTAAAGCCGTATTGAATAGTTTGTTTGTCAGTCTGTTTAGTGAGCTGGATTTTTTTACCGGGGATTTGTTGACAAACATATATCTTTCTAAGCCTGAGCTTTTTAAAGGGATAAGAAGAGAACTTGCGCTATGCGAAATACTAGATTTGGGCAATATTGAGGCAGTAAAAATGGATATGCTGGAGAAGGAGATTGACTCCATTCGGCGAGAGAGCTATGTAGAGCAATTCGCGGAATTGGAGAGGCGGTTTGATATTAGGACTCTGCGCAAATTCGATGAGTGGGAAGAGTTCGTTGAAATGACGCAACGCCGAAATTTAATTGTTCATAACGGCGGAAGAGTTAGTCAGCAATACTTAACCGTCTGCAAGAAAGAGGGTGTTAAAATTGATAAGGGTTGTCAGGCTGGAAGTTTTATCCACATAGAGCCAGAGTACTTGTTGCGCGCGACGACTATTCTTAGCAAAATAGGTTTTATGCTCGGTCACACTTTATGGATGAAGACAAATCCGTCTGAGAGAGATTTGATATCGGAGTCAATGGAGAGTGCTGTATACGACAAGTTGACAAAGAAAAAATGGAATGCCGCGCTGCATTTTGGCTTGTTTTCCTTAACGGAAGGGATGAAGAAAGGAATTAGTGAGACAAGTCTGCGGGTAAGAATTATTAATACAGCTTTTGCCTTTCATAGCATCAACAAGAAAAATGAGGCGAACGAACTTTTAGATAGCATGGACTGGAAAGCGTCGCTCCGTGATTTTCGGCTTGCGGTGGCAGTTATCAAAGAAGATTACAGTTTAGCAAATCGTCTGATGCAGGAAATAGGAAAGAACGGTGAGATCGTTAATGAAATTTCCTATCATCAATGGCCTCTTTTTGAAAAGTTTAGAGACTCTAACGAATTTGAAGAAGGTTACCAGAATGTCTATGGGCGCAGCTTTAGAGATGAAATAGCCAAAGCCGTTGAAGACGCCTCGCGCTCATCCGTTCCTTCGCGTGACGAAAATGGCGGTCCTCTGGAAACTCACGTTAATTAATTTTCGGAGGGGCGATGTAATTTTCCAAGAAGTCAACCTTGCGGTAGCCCGCTTTGCTTGGCTGGGTTAGCAGGTTAATGCAAAACTATTTGGTGCCGTCATTTACGTTGTTTTCCGGGGGCTCTTCACCCCTACCGAACAAAAATGCCGCATATAGGCCGTTTTGAGAGGTTGTCATATTTTTATTGGCCATGATTTTTACTTTTGAATCAGCTTGTTAGTGAGGTGGCTGGGCGGGGCTTGCCCAACCTAAGTCGGTGGAGCTGGAGCTGATGGGCAAGCCTTACAACGGGGAGACGGCGTTCATCCGCGTAGGGTGTTCGTTTTAGGGGCGGTGACGCGGGAAATGCTGGATGTGCTGCGGCCAGATTTGGCGGCGACCGCGCAGTGAGGCTCATTCAGGTGGGCTTTTGTTGATCATGTCAGGTTACGCTGCGCTAATCTGATTGACGTAATCTTAATTTTTGGTGGTGGACGTCGGTTAAAGTCGAGTTTTTATTTCTTTGAAATATTATGATTGAGAATAAAGTAAATTTCTTGGTTTTCGTTGTTTTGGTTTCTTTTTTATGGGGATGTGCTACCCGTCCTGTCTCGAGTTTCGAGGCGAAGATTGTTCCTGTTGATAGATTGCTTAATAGTGATTACGCGAAGCCGGGTTCGCTGACCACGAAGGTGACTGTTAAGAGAGATGTGGGTGTTTTAGGCTCGGCATGCTCAAGTCGATTTTTTCTTAATGCGGCTCCAATTGCGGATATTGACAGTGGCGAGAAGGTAGAGCTTCATTTGCTTGAGGGTGAATATATCGTGAGTGTTTGGCCTAATGGTATGTGTGGTGGCGGAATGAGCGAGTCGAGGCTAACGCTAGTGAAAGGTAGGGAGCAGAGTTTTCGCATTGGCTATGGCTCGAATGGAGATTTTTACATTAATCCAACAGCCTTTTAAGTTAAGTTTATTGCGGGGCAGGTCAGTCCCACCTCTGCTCTTCGGAGTCAATAAAAAAGCGGGCTGGTCATCCCTGATCTCAGGATGCCCAGCCCGCTTTGTTTTTGGGAGTCGCCAGCCTAGTGGTTATGCGCCCCCGCCAGGCTCTTCACAATATCCCGTGTCACCTCCCCAAACCCCAGCACCTTGCCGCCCTCCGCCTTCACATGTGCATCCGCCGCTTCGCGGCTGGCGAAGGCGGGGAGGTTGGGTTCGTTCATGGGGCCGCGGGCTTTGGAGCCGAGGACGAAGAAGGCTTTCTTCGCATCCACCCAGGCTTTGGTGGTGTAGTCGGCAACCCAGATGGCGCCGATGTCGGCGGGTTTGTGGGTTTTGTCGAAGAGCATCATGTTGCCCACGAATCGGAACATGTCTGCGGGGGAGTCGAAGCTGCTGGCGGTCTGGTCGTTGAAGACGATCTGGGCTGTCCATTGGGGGGTGCGGTAGGGGTACATGCCGCACACGGGGCAGCGGGTGGAGCGCTGGACGTATTGGGGGGAGAGATCGGCCGCCTGGGCGGCAATGGGCTGGCCGATGACGGTGGCGGCGAGGAGTGCGGGGATGATGGCGGTGCCGATTGCGGGCAGAACGCGGCGGATCATGGCTGGGCTCCGGGGGTGTTGTCGAGCAGCGGGTCTTGCAGGATGGCGTGGATCACCCGGCGCAGGTTGTCGATGGGGGCATCGCCGCAGTGGGTGAGGGGATCGGCGCGCAGTTTACCGTCGGCGGCGTGCAGGTGATTGGGAAAGGTGGCCAGATCGCTGTGCAGGGGGGCGGTGTCGATGCGCAGTTCGGCTTCGCCCCAGGCCCAGGCGATGGCGTAGGCGTCGGGGGCGGCGATGCGGGCTTCGAGGACGGCGCCGTTGTCGAGGCGGGCGATGAGGGCGTCGAGCTTGACGTCCACCGGGGCTTCCAGGTGTTCGCCAAACTGTTCTTCGATGGCTGCGGCGAGGTCGAGGTGCAGGCTCATGGCGGGGCGGTCAGCGGTTGGCGGCCTGGGTGCGTTCGGCCAGGCGGGCGCGCACGTTGGCGTGGAGATCGGTGAGGAGGCGGGTGGTGAGGTATTGCTCGTAGCCGGGGTGCTCGGGCAGGTTGCCGCTGCGGATGGCGGCGAGGGCTTGTTCGGGCGTGCCGGCGCCCAGCTGGGCGAGCAGGTTGTCGCGGGCTACGCGGACTTCGTACATCAGGCGGGAGAGCTGTTCGATCTCGATGGCGTCGTCGAAGTCGAGGCGGTCGTAGAAGCTGTCCATGGGCGTGTGGGGGCGGTGAGGGTTACATGCGCTGGTCGTGGAGGGCGCCGCCGTCGAGGCGGGCCATGTCGGCGGTGACTTCGGCGAAAGGATAGACCTTGCCGCCGTTGGCTTCGGCAAACTTTGTTGCGCCGTCGCGGGTGCCAAACGAGGGGATGGTGGGGCCCATGGCGCCGCGCTTCTTGGAGCCGACCACATAGAAGGCGCTGCGGGCGTCGATCCAGCTGCCCTTGGGGGCTTCCCAGGGGGTCTTGTCGAGATCCTGCACGTAGATGCCGGCCACCTTGCGGGCCTGTTCGGGCTTGAGATACAGCGAGAACATTTCCATGGTGTCGCAGAAGAACTCGGGGGCGGGGGCGCCTTCGTAGAGGATCTGCGCCTTGGGGCCGGGGTAGTCGGCGAGGTACATGCCGTCGAGGGCGCAGGCGCTCTCTTTGGTGATCTCGGCGGGGCCAACGCTGTTGCCGGCCTGCTTGCCGCAGGCGCTGAGCAGGCTGACGGCCACCAGCAGGGCGGCGGTGTGAAGGACGAGAGGCGGCACGGAGCGGGGCAGTTTCATCGTTCAAATCTCCAGATGGCAGCGGCCAGGGGGCCGACGATCCAGGCGAGCATCACGCCGCCGAGGGTGACGGGGTGGCTCAGGGCTTCGGGGAAGACGGTGGCAAGGCCGTAGAGGGTGCGCACTTCTTCAAGGCTGAAGACGTTGAGCACGCGGAACACATCGGCGGGGTTGAGGAGCAGCAGGTAGGGGAAGATCGCGCCGCCGTAGTCGCCGGCGGTGACGACCAGCGCGCCCAGCAGCAGCAGATCAAACACCAGCACAAAGAAGAACCACGTGCCGATGGCGAGGCCCGAGGCGCGGGTGCGATCACCAGCAAACACCGAGAGCATCACCGCCAGGCTGAGGAAGGCAAAGCCGAGCAGGATGGCCGAGCCCATGAAGCCGGCGTAGTGGAAGAGGGCGTTGAGATCGAGCTGGGGCGAGAGGATCAGCCCCACCGCGCCAAAGCCGGCGATGGTGGAAAACGCCAGCGCCGCGGCAAGCCCGGCGTATTTGCCAAGGATGAGCTCCTTGCGGGTGATGGGCAGGGTGAGGAGCAGGTCGAGCGAGCCGCGCTCCCGCTCGCCCACGATGGCGTCGAAGCCGAGGATGAGTGCGATGAGCGGGATGAGGTAGATCACCAGGCTGACGAGGGAGGCGATGGTGAGATCGATGGAGCGGAAGCCCACCGCGCCCTGCTGGGCCGCGCCGAAGTAGGCGATGACGAGGGCGAACACGGTGAACACGATGGCCACCGCCAGCACCCAGCGATTGCGGATGCGGTCCCAGAATTCCTTGCCGGCGATGATGCCGATCTGTCTGAAGTCGATGGAGAGCATGGTGTTTTGGGGAGTGGGGTTGGGTAGTGGGGAGTGGGCGGAGGTGGTTTCACCCACGTCCCACGTCCTGTTACCTGCTATCTGAGCGGTATCCAGAGAAGGCATCGTCCAGCAACGTGTTGCACGCGATGTTGCTGCTGGTTGAGGCCGGGCATCCCGGCGCCGCGCTGCCATCCTGTAGGTCGGACTTTAGTCCGACAAGTCGGTGGCTGGCTGGGCGCAAGGTGTCGGACTGAAGTCCGACCTACAGGGGCGGTGGTGCTGATGCGTTGCGTCGGTTGCGGATTAACACGTCCCCCTGCAACGGCTCGTGCATCGTTTTGTTGCTGGTTGAAGCCAGGCATCCCGGCGCCGCGCTGCCATCCTGTAGGTCGGACTTTAGTCCGACAAAACGGTGGCTGGCTGGGCGCGGGGTGTCGGACTGAAGTCCGACCTACAGGGGCGGTGGTGCTCATGCACTGGACTGGTTGCGGATGAACACACTCTCCTGCAACGGCTCGTGCACGGTGTTGCTGCTGGTTGAGGCCAGGCATCCCGGCGCCGCGCTGCCGTCCTGTAGGTCGGACTTTAGTCCGACAAAACGGTGCTTGGCTGGGCGTGGGGTGTCGGACTGAAGTCCGACCTACAGGGGCGGCGGTGCTGTTCATGTGCCGCTCCGGTAGCCGAAGAACACGTCTTCGAGCGACGGTTCGCGTACGTGGAGATCGCGCATGGTGTCGCCGAGGGTGGCGAGGCGGGTGAGGGCGGGCATCTTGGCTTCGCGGGGCAGGCGGATGTGCAGCACGCTGCCGGCTTCCTCGATGCTTTCGACGGCCATGCCTTCGAGGAGGCGGGTGACCTGCTCCTTGAGGCCGGCGCCGCCGGCGATCTCGAGGGTGAGGGGCAGGTTCATGGCTTCGCGCAGATCCTGCACGGTGCCGGTGGCGCGGATGAGGCCACCTTCCATGATGGAGAGGCGATCCACCCGCTCCTGAATCTCGGCGAGGATGTGGGAGGTGAGCACCATGGTCACGCCCTCGGCCTTGAGCTCGCGCAGGATGCGGTAGAAGTCGCGGATGGCGCCGGGGTCGAGGCCGGTGGTGGGTTCGTCGAGGAACAGCAGGCGCGGCGTGCCAAGCAGGGCCTGGGCAAAGCCGAGGCGCTGGCGCATCCCCTTGGAGTATTCGCGCACACGGCGGCCGGCGGCGTGGGAGAGGCCGACTTTATCCAGCAGGGCGGCGCACTGCTTGCGCGGCACGGCTTTCAGGTCGGCAAAGAAGAACAGGGTTTCGAGCCCGGTGAGGTTGTCGTAGAGCACGACGTTCTCGGGCAGGTAGCCGATCTTGCGGCGGGTCTCGCGGAAACGCGGGCCGGTGACGGATTCGCCGTCGAGGCGGATCTGGCCGCGGGTGACGGGGATGAGCCCGAGCATCATCTTGAACAGGGTGCTCTTGCCGGCGCCGTTGTGGCCGATGAGGCCGAACAGTTCGCCGGGGGCGATGTCGAGGTCGACACCCTTGACGGCCTGAACGGTGCCGAAATCCTTGGTCACCCCGCGGGCTTCAACGATAGTGCTTGCCAAGCCAGTTTCTCCAGTCGGAATGTTCGGGGCGCATGCGTGGCTTTGGGTCCACGATGCTGGGCGCGCGCAGCAGCGGAAACTGCTGGCTGATGAGTCGCAGGGTCTGGATCGCCGGGCTGGCGAGCAGCAGCTTGACCATCGGGTGCTTCCACGACAGGCGATCAACCATGTCGTTGGCCTCGTAGGGCACGTCGCCCGTGCCGTCGCCGTTGCGGTCCCAGCCCACGTAGTTGCTCCAGTGGTTGCCGTCCTTGGCACCCCAGGTCTCGTCCTTCGAGGCAACGTATTTCACCTGCTCGCGGTTGGAGATGAAGTCGTTCTGCTCGACCACGTTGTGCTTGGAGCCGGCCCACAGGTGCACGCCCACCTGGTTATCCACCACCAGGTTGTTACGCAGGGTGTTGTATTCGGCGTCGTAGATGAAGAAGCCGCGGGCGTTGCCGGCGACGATGTTGTTCTCGACCACGGCGTCCTGGATGGTCCGCAGCATGATGCCGTGGTCCGAATTGCCCCAGGCGCGGTTGTTGCGCACGATCTGGTCGCGGACTTCCATCAGCGCGAGGCCGCCGCGGTTGAAGTAGGTGTCGTTGTCCTCCCACACGTTGTGGTAGGAGTTCATGTAGTGGGTGCCGTAGCGGCTGTGGTGCATCTTGTTGCCGCGAAACAGCGCCCGGTGGGACACATCCACGTAGATGGCGTCGCGCACGAAGCTGATGTCGTTGCCGATGATCTTCGCGCCGGTGGTGTTGTAGAGCTGGATGCCGTTGCCCCGCTGGGACGAATCCAGATCGCGCTTGCCGGTGATGAGGTTGTGCTCGATCACCACATCTTCGACCTTCTCGATCCACAGCCCGAACAGGGTGTAGCTGAAGTCACAGTGGGCAACACGCGCCCGGTGGGCGCCGGGCTGGATGTAGATGCCGGCGTTCTGCTCGCCCAGATCGGCGCCGGAATCCGCAACGATCAGCCCCTCGATGGCGACATCGGTGGCGATCACGCGGATGGTGTCGCCCTTGCCGCGGCCGTCGATGGTGGGGCGGTCGATGCCGACGAGGGTGAGCGGCTTGTCGATGCGCAGGTTCTCGAGATAGTGACCGCGGGCAACGCGCACGGTGTCGCCGGGCGCAGCGCGGTTGATCGTGGCCTGGATCGACTCACCCGGCTTGACGTCCCAGCCGGCTGCCTGGGCAGCGACGGCCGTTCCTGCAGCGAGGAGGGCCAGAGCAAGGCGGAGCGGGCGGAATGAAAGGGGCACGGCAACAGGCACGGGGAAGTCCGGATGGCGTGCAGTGTGCGGCGGAATGTCGCAGCGGGCCTTGATTTGGGTGAAGTTGACCGGCTGACGATGCGGTCGGTAGCCCTCGGCCTGGCCTGTACCTGTAGGTCGGACTTTAGTCCGACAACGCTTGGCCGGCTCAAGCCGTGGTGTCGGACTGAAGTCCGACCTACAGGGTGGGGTGATCTGGGGGCGGGGTGCGAAAGCCGCTTTGTGTCCCGTGCGGGGGCGGTTTCAGTCGGCCTTCCAGAAGGGATGGGTGCTTTGCGGGCCGTAGCCCTCGGTCTGGCTTGTGCCTGTAGGTCGGACTTTAGTCCGACAACGCTTGGCCGGCTCAAGCCGTGGTGTCGGACTGAAGTCCGACCTACAGGGTTGGGGGTGATGTGGGGGCGGCTTCAGTCGGCCGTTGTTGAGGTGCAGGACAGGCGTTCGGGCAGCGCTTCCAGACTTGTAAGCAGCGGTGCGTCGCAATGGGCCTGCAGGGCTTCGGGGTGCGTGTAGCCCCAGGCGACACCGAGAAATCCCATGCCCACCGCCCGGGCGGCGTCGGCGTCGCGGATCTCGTCGCCGATGCAGGTGACGGCTTCGGGGGCGTGGCGGGTGGTCCACAGCAGCTCGCGGAGCTTGAAGCGCTTGCCGAACAGGCTGGTGCGGCAGTGCAGGTGCTGGAACAGCGCCAGGGTGTCGGCGCCCAGCATGGCACTGGCGGCGTCGCGGGTGTTGGAGGTGAGGAGCGCCAGGGCGAAGCCGTCGTCGTGCAGGCGACGCAGGGTGGCGTCGGCGCCGGGGAAGGGGCGGATGGCGTCGATGCGCGCAAACATCCGCCGGCGCATGTCCACCGCGAGGGTGGGCACCTTCCAGATCGGCACGCCCAGGTGGTCCATCAGCTGCCGGCTCGACATGCGGCGGATGCGCTGCGTGTCTTCACCGGCGAGGCTGCGAAAGCCGTGCTCCGCTGCCGCTTCGTCGAGACAGATGCGGAAGGTGTCGAAGGAGTCGGCGAGGGTGCCGTCGAGGTCGAAGACGACGAGCTTGCAGGTCATGGAGGCGGGGTTGGCTGCGGCGGAGCGGGGCGCAAGGATCGCTGTTTTTTGCGGGCAGCGCCAGCCCGGCCCGAAACGCGGGAGATGACGGCCCGGCGCACCTTCCGGATGGGCTCGCGCGTCGGATGCGTCAGAAAAATCCTACAACCCAACTGTTCAATTCCGACACACATCTGGTGAGCTGCTGACAGACATGGTGTTCCGCTAATGAAATCATTCACTCCACAAATCCGTCACCCCGCATGACCGGAAGCCTCGAAGAAGGCCGGTGGCGGGAGATGACCTGGCTCGGGATTCCCCGGACCAAAAAAAGACGCGAGACGTGGAGGAGACAACCTTGACCAATCATGGCAATCCGTTGGTGTGCGTTCCGACCTGGGGGGCCGTCACATCCCTGTCGGCGGATCAACTGGCCTCCAGCGCAGGGGGGCGTGCATCTGGCCGCTACTACTTTCTTTTGCCCAAAAGGCGCAGGAAAGCACGTAGCGCCAGCGAAAAGCTGGTGACCCTGTGCGCCTTCGGGCCTTTCGTCACCAGCGAGGCAGTGAACTTCATCCGTACCAGTGCCCTGTCACTGGGTTTGCTCTAGCCAGAATCATCCCTGCCGCAGGGCAGCGCGCGCAGGGCGGTCAATGTATTTTTTTAGAAGAGAACAGCACCATGGACTTTACCCACACCCTGCAAGGATTTGCCGAAGTCGTCGCCATCAACGGGGATGCCTGCAAGTCGATCTATGGCGTCACCCTCAAGGCAACCGAGCGCATCTATTCGCTCAACACTGATTTTGCCCGGGCCCTCATCGAAGGCTACGCCGTCGGCGACACCCGCAGCGACTATCAGGAACAGCTTCGTACGCAGCTCCGTCAGTTTGAACGGGTCAGCGAGTATCTCCGCGATGTGAGCGAGGTCTTTGTTGCAACCCAGGCGGAAGTGTTCTCGCTGGGTTCGGCCAACGCCGAGGAAGTCACCCGCCGGCTCGCCGCCGAGGTGGAAAAGCAGTGCCTGTCGTCGGCGTCCGGTGGTCAGACGGCTTTCTCTGACGCGCTGCATTCGGCGCTTAACGCCGCCAGCAGCACCTACGAGAAGCTGATCGGTACGTCCCGCGAGATCACCGAGGCCAGCCTCGGGGTGGTCGAGAAGGCCCGCCCGGGTACCGTGAAGAAAGCCGCGTAGCTTGGGTTGGTGGCCGTCGCGTCGCCGGCTGGGGGCGAGCGGCGACGCGACGGTTCGCCGCTCGCAGCACTGTTCCGGCCGGGGTCGCCCCGGCCGACCGACGGGCCTGCCGCTTGCCGGGCCTAGTCGAAAGCGTGACGGGAGGCAGTCATGGCGATGGACCTGCTCAAGTTCGCACATGAGGTCAAATGGCGGGACATGTCCCGGTCCGTTTGCACCGGCTGGCTGCGGAGCCTCTCGCTGACCCAGCATCTGCTGCTGGCCCTGACGCCACTGCCTTTTCTGCTCGTGGCGTTTTTCATGGTGCATGAGGTGGAGCCGAAGGTGTCCCATGAGCCCGCGAGGCTGGCCCGGGGCGTGGCCTCCGTGCATCTGCTTGCCACCGCGGTAGAGACCGGCGTGTACTTCCGCCGTCCCCATCAACTTGAACAGTTTGTCGATGCCCTTGGTGGCGCCGACAACGTGAGCGCCCTGGCGATCTACGACCACAGCGGCCGTCCGCTGGTGGAGCGGGGCCGGCCGACGGTCGCCACGCGGGAGCGGGTTCGCGCGGTGCGCACCGCGAGTTTCATCGACGAACGGGGCGGGCGGATGGCCTTTGCCGCGCCTGTGATGTCCATGCCGGCCGCCCGCGACGATGGCATCGGCGATGCCTTGTTCACCCTCGTCGAACCCAATGCGGCAGGCTGGGTGCTGCTGGAAATTGATGCGCCCGCGCCCGTGTCGGCGGGCGATCAGCTGTTCCTGCGCCATGCCCTGCTGACGCTGGCAGCGCTTGCGGGCAGCATCTATGTGGCGCTGCGCCTGGGCCACGCCTGGGGTGACCCGATGCTGCGGGTGGCCGATGCGGTGAGGCGCGTACGTGCCGGGCAGTGGGACGTGCGGCTGCCGGTGGATGCGGTCGGCCGCGAGGTGCAGCAGCTGAACGAGGGCATCAACGCGCTGATCGGCACGCTGGAGGGGACACGCCGCGCGGTGCAGGCCGGGGTCGATGAAGCCCGCGACCGCTTCGCCTATCAGGCCATGCACGACCATCTCACCGGGCTGCCCAACCGGCGGGCCTTCGACAAGGCGCTGGATGAGGCCGTGGCGGCGTCGCGGCGGGCTTCCGACCGCTGCGTGCTGTGCTTCATCGATCTGGATTTCTTCAAGACCGTCAATGACATCGGTGGCCACGCGGCCGGTGATGCGCTGCTGCGCGAGGTGGCGGGGCTGATCCAGCAAGGCGTGCGGACAGAGGATCTGACCAGCCGCATCGGCGGCGACGAGTTTGCGCTGCTCCTGCGCAACTGCAGCACCGATGACGCCTGCCGGATCGTCGACAGCCTGTGCCGCGCGATCTCGGCGTTGCGCTTCCGGTGGGAAGGCCGCGAGTTCAGGGTGAGCGCCAGCTTCGGGCTGGCCGAGATCGACGCGTCGGTGGATAGCAGCGCCGCCGCCCTGAAGATCGCCGACGATGCCTGCTACGCTGCCAAGCGCGAAGGACGCAATCAGGTGGTGCTGCGTCAGCCGGGGAATCAGGGCAGGTTGGCGTAGATCGAGCGATCGACCAGCCTCCGGCGCGATTTCGCACCACCGGCGGCAGAACGGCGCGAGAATCCCGGCAAGGCAAGCGATGGATGAACCAGATGGCCGACGACGATAGATGGGCCGAGGGCGCGAACGACGACGCGCTTCCCCTCGGAGACATGTGCCGCGAGCTCGACGCGCTGACGGCCCGCGAGGTACAGCTGGAGCTCGAGAACGCCGAGTTGCGGCAGGCACTCATCGGCCTGGAGGCTGCCCGGGCCAACTACTTCGATTTCTACGAGCTTGCGCCGGTGGGCTTTCTGACCATCGACGAGCGGGGCACGATCCTGCAGGCCAACATCCGCGCCGCGACCCTGCTGGGGGTCTCGCTGGGCAGGCTGATCACCCAGCCGGTGGCGGGCTTTGTCTGCGAGAGCGACCGGGCGCCCTTTGCGCGCTATTGCCGGCGCATCTTTGATACCGCCACGCTGCAATCCTGCGAAGTGCGCATGCGCCAGGAAGACGGGCGCCGCGTGTGGATGCTGGTGGAAGCCAGCGCGGTGCGGGACGCCGGCGGCCAGCCGGTGCTCAATCTGGCCCTCAGCGACATCGGCGAACGCAAGGAAGCCGAGGCGCTGATGCGCGAGAAGTACGAGCTGCAGGCGCAGCTGACCAAGATCGCCGCGACGGTGCCCGGGGTGATCTGCTCGTTCCGGGTGCGGCCGGACGGCTCGTCCTGCATGCCCTACGCCAGCGCGGCGCTGGAGCAGCTCTATGGCCTGCGGCCGGAAGACGTGGTGGATGACTCCGCGCCGATCTTCGCGCGGATACACCCGGGCGACGTGGGCTACGTGAGCGAGACGGTCGCGGCCTCGGCCAGCACCCTGACGGCCTGGCGGGCCGAGTATCGCGTCATCCATCCGACCAAGGGCGAGCGCTGGATCGAAGGCCATTCGATGCCCCAGCGGGAGGCGGATGGCAGCATCCTGTGGCACGGCTTCCTCAGCGACGTGACCGAACGCAAGCGCATGGAGGTCGCGCTGCGGGACAGCGAGCGCCTGTACCGCGCCATCGGCGAATCCATCGACTACGGGGTGTGGGTGTGCGCGCCGGACGGCCGCAACATCTACGCCAGCGAGTCCTTCCTCAAGCTGGTGGGCATGACCCAGGCCCAGTGTTCGGATTTCGGGTGGTCCAGCCTGCTGCATCCGGATGATGCCGAACGAACCCTCGCCCGCTGGATGGAATGCGTCAAGCGGGGCTCGTTGTGGGATGTGGAGCACCGGTTTCGCGGCGCCGACGGAAACTGGCACCACATCCTGGCGCGGGGCGTGCCGGTGCGCAACGAGCGCGGCGAGATCACCCACTGGGCGGGCATCAACCTCGACATCAGCCGCCTCAAGCGGGTCGAGCAATCCCTACGTGAGAGCGAGGAAGAGCTGCAGCGCGCCCAGGCCGTGGCCCGCACGGGCAGCTGGCGGCTGGATCTCGCGCGCAACGAGCTGCGCTGGTCCGACGAGAACCACCGCATCTTCGGCGTGCCGAAGGGCGTGCCGCTGACCTACGAGAGCTTTCTGTCCGTCGTCCATCCGGACGACCGCGAGTTTGTGGACAGCGCCTGGAAGGCCGCGATGAACGGCGCGCCCTACGACATCGAGCACCGCCTGGTGGTGGATGGCGAGATCCGTTGGGTGAAGGAGCGGGTCGAGCTGGAGTTTGACGCCAGCGGCAAGGCGATCGCCGGCATGGGCTGCACCCAGGACATCTCCGACAGCAAGCGGGCCGAGGCCGCCCTGGCGGCGAGCGAATCCCGTTTCCGGCTGGCCATGGAGGCGGTCGCCGGGATGGTCTTCGACTGGGATCGGGAGAGCGATTCGTTCTACTGTTCGGCCGGCTTTACCAAGGTTTTTGGTGGCGTTGGCGAAGTGAAGTTCGACCGGCGCTGGTGGCACGCGCGGATCCACCCGGAAGACCTGCGGCGGATCAGGCCGATGGTGCTGGCCTGCCTGAAGCAGCGCAGTGACCGCCTGCATACCGAATACCGCCTGCTCTGCGACGGTGGGCGGTGGGTGCACATTTCCGACAGCGTCCGGATCATCCGCGATGCCCGGGGGCGGGTGATCCGGCTGGTGGGCAGCCTGACCGACATCAGCGCCCGCAAGGAGGTTGAAGCGGCGCTGATGCGCATGAACGACACCCTCGAGGAGAAGGTGGCCGAACGCACCTTCGAGGCGGAGGAGCGGGCCCGGGCGCTGCTGGAGTCCGAACGCTTCACCCGTGCCACCATCGACGCCCTCAATTCGCCCCTGTGCGTGCTGGATGCGAACGGCGTCATCATCGCGGTCAATCGTGCGTGGCGCGAGTTTGCAGCCGGCAACGGTGGTGATCCGTCGCTGATGAGCGAGGGCGCCAACTACCTGGCGATCTGCGATGCGGTCACCCTGGCGGAGTGTCCGGTGGCCGGCCAGGTGGCGGATGCCATCCGGAGTGCGGTGGCGGGGCGCCGTGACGATGTGTCCATCGAATACGAGTGCGCCTCGCCAACTGAGCGGCGCTGGTTCGTGCTCAACCTGAGCTGTTTTCAGGGTGACGGCCCCCTGCGTCTGGTGGCCGTGCACGAGGACATCACCGAACGCAAGCTGGCAGCCGAGGAGCAGGCCGAGAGCGCCGCGCGCCTCAAGCGACTGGCGGCCCACCTGGAAACCGTGCGTGAGGAGCAGAACACCACCATCGCCCGCGAGGTGCACGACGAGCTCGGCGGCACGCTCACCATGCTCAAGCTCGGGCTGGCCACCACGGTGGATGGGCTGTCGCTGCCGGCAGCTACCCAGGCCCGCTTCGATCGTCTGCTCGAGCAGGTGGATTCGGCGCTCAAGACGGTCAAGCGCATCTCGGCCGGGCTGCGCCCCGCGATGCTCGACACGCTGGGGCTGATCGCGACGGTCAAGTGGTACGCGGCGGATTTTTCGCGCATGACTGGCATCGCCATCGACCTGCAGATGCCCGAACGTCTGACGCTTTCGGTAGTCCGTAACACGGCGGTGTTCCGCATCGTGCAGGAGGCGCTGACCAACGTCGCCCGGCACGCCCACGCTACGCGGGCCTCCATCGTGATGGAGATTCAGAATGGCATGCTGGACGTGGAGGTGCGGGATAATGGCATCGGGCTCGCAGATGGCGAGCGGGACAAATTGGATTCCTTCGGTCTGATCGGAATGCAGGAGCGGGCCCAGTATCTCGGCGGCTGGCTGTCGATCAGCAGCGAACCCGGGGCGGGCACCTGCCTGACCCTGCACATTCCGTTCGAAGACTGGGCAGAAGGCTGGAGAGCAGTGGATGGCGAGCGTATTGATCGTTGATGACCATGCCGTGGTGCGGGGCGGCCTGAGGCAGTTTCTGGCGGATACCGACGATCTGGAGATCACCGCCGAGGCGGCGTCGGGGCTCGATGCGATCTCGCTGGTGGAGCAGGGGGAGTGGAGTCTGGTGCTGCTCGACATCGCGCTGCCGGACCTTAACGGCCTGGAGGTGCTCAAGCAGATCAAGCGCCTGCGGCCCAGTCTGCCGGTGCTGATCTTCAGCATGTTCTCGGAAGACGAGTTTGCGATCCCGTCCCTCGAGGCGGGGGCGTCGGGCTTCCTCAACAAGGACAGCCCGCCCAACCAGATCCTCACCGCGATCCGCACCGTGGTGGGCGGCGCCCGCTACCTGAGCCCGACGCTCGCCGAGAAGCTGCTGGCCGGCGTTGCGCCGACCGGACGCAAGCTTGCCCACGAAGCCCTGTCGCGCCGCGAGACCGAGGTGCTGCTGATGCTCAGCAAGGGCACCTCGCTCACGCGGATCGGCGAGATCCTGCACGTGAGCGTGAAGACGGTGAGCACCTACCGGGCGCGGATCATCGAGAAGCCCGGCGTCCAGTCGAACGCCGAACTCACCCGCTACGTGATCGAGCACCGCCTCGGCTGACCGCCGCGGTGCTCAGGCGGCTTCGCGGGCGCGCTTGGCCTCGTTGAGCAGGAAGCGCTGGTAGTCGTCCAGGTCGCCGTCGAAGGGCTCGATGCCGCCGCGGGTGACCAGCCAGAACTCGTCGCACACCGCGCGCAGCAAGGCCCGGTCGTGGCTCACCAGCATCACCGTGCCCTCGAACTCGTTGAGCGCCACGCTCAGGGCTTCACGGGTGGACAGATCCAGGTGGTTGGTGGGCTCATCGAGCAGCAGCAGGTTGGGGCGCTGCCAGACGATCATGCACAGCACCAGCCGCGCCTTCTCGCCACCGCTCATGGTGCCCACCGGCTGCTTGACCATGTCGCCGCTGAAATTGAAGGTGCCCAGGAAGCTGCGCAGATCCTGCTCGCGCCCGGCCACCCAGCCGCTGCGGCCGGCGGCGATGGTGTCCTTGGCGAGGCGGATCATGTGCTCCATCGGGGTGTCGGCGGGGCGCAGCACGTCGAGTTCCTGCTGGGCGAAGTAGCCGATGTTGAGGCCCTTGCCTTCGGTGAGCTCGCCGCTGATGGGCGCCAGCGCCCGGGCGACGGTCTTCACCAGCGTGGATTTGCCCTGACCGTTGGCGCCGAGGATGCCCAGGCGCTGGCCCGCATGCACCGAGCGGTTGATGTTGCGCACGATGGTCGTCGGCGGCGTGCCGGCGGGGGCGTCGTCGGGCGGCGGGTAGCCGACGCTCACGTCGGCCATCGCCAGCATGGGGTTGGGCAGGTTGGCGGGCTCCTGGAATTCGAAGCTGAACTCGGCGTCGGCCAGCACCGGGGCGATCTTCTCCATCCGCTCCAGCGCTTTGACCCGGCTCTGGGCCTGTTTGGCCTTGCTGGCCTTGGCCTTGAAGCGGTCGATGAATTTCTGGAGGTGGGCGATCTTGTCGGCCTGCTTGGCCACCGCAGCCTGCTGGAGCAGCATCTGCTCGGCGCGCATGTCTTCAAAAGTGCTGTAGTTGCCGCCGTAGCGCACCAGCCGGGCGTTGTCGATGTGCAGCGTGACTGAGGTGATGGCGTCGAGGAATTCCCGGTCGTGGCTGATGACGATGAGCGTGCCGGCGTAGCGTTTGAGCCAGGCTTCGAGCCACACCAGCGCGTCCAGATCCAGGTGGTTGGTGGGTTCGTCGAGGAGTAGCAGGTCCGACGGGCACATCAGCGCTCGGGCCAGCTGCAGGCGCATCCGCCAGCCGCCCGAGAAGCTGTTCACCGGCTGGGAAAGCTCGGACACCTTGAAACCGAGACCGAGGATCAGAGCTTGGGCGCGGGCTTCCGCGTCGTGGGCGCCAGCGTCGTGGAGCTCCATGTAGGCGTGGGCCATGCGCATGCCGTCGTCGCTGGCCTCTGCCGCGGCCACTTCGCGCTGGGCTGCGAGCAGCACGGTGTCGCCCTCGATCACGAAGTCGGTGGCGCTCTGCTCGGTCTCGGGCATGTCCTGGGCCACCTGGGCCATGTGCCACTGGCTGGGGATCGAGTAGTCGCCCGCGTCTTCGTGAAGGCTGCCGTTGAGCAGGCCGAACAGGGACGATTTGCCGGCGCCGTTGCGCCCGACCAGGCCGACCTTCTCGCCGGGGTTGAGGGTGACGGAAGCGCTGTCGAGCAGCACCTTGGCGCCGCGGCGCAAGGTGACGTTTTTGAGGGTGATCATGGGGAAATGCCGCGTGGGGGTCGCGCATGATAGCGACCGCGGCGGGATCGGCCCATGACTATTTTGCCGGCCCGGTGCTGTGGGCTGGTGACGCGGGCCGGGATCGGCGGGTTTAGAGCGGCGCGCGGTCGATGGCGGAGAGCTCGCCGTTCACGTCGAAGATCTTGCCATTCACCTCGGGGATGCCGAAGCCCTTGAGGCGCGCGGTGTGCATCGCCAGGTAGGCCTCGGCGCTGGGGCGGTCGGCGAACAGGTAGATGCCGCCGGCCTCATTGGTGGCGGCGTTCTCGGTCCAGATCTTCCAGATCAGGCCGGGCTCCTGGGCGATGGAGGCGGCGAGGCCTTGCAGGGCTTCGGTCATCGCCGGGCCCCAGGGGCCGGAAAAGGGGAAATCGACTTGCAGCAGCACGGGCATGGTGACGTCTTTCTTTGTCGTGGATCAAAGGTGGTGCGAAGGCCGCGCGATCAAGCCTGCGGCCCGTATGCGGGCCGGGCCCACAGTGCAAGAATATCGCCAACGATCAACCGGAGGAGCAAACCATGAGCAACAAGCACCGTCACGTCCTTGAGGCGATCTTCCGCGAGCCGGTGAGCAGCAACATCCAGTGGCGCGAGGTCGAATCCCTGCTCAATCACCTCGGCGCCGACGTGGAGCCGAACCACGGCGCGCGCTTTCGCATCGTGCTCAACAAGCATGAGTTCTTCATCCATCATCCCCATCACGGCAACGAATTCACCAAGCAGGAGGTCAAGCACCTGCGCGAATGCCTCGGTGCGGCGGGGGTGAGCCTGTCGGCCTACGACGAGGCGCACTGAGTTCTCCGGTTCAGGCTGCGGGCCTCATGTGTCTGCTGTCCAGTCGTCGACCGCCTCGGCGGCCTGTTGGCGGGCCAGGCGTTCGGCGTGTTCTGCGTCGGCGGCTTCGATCACCTGGATGACCTCATCCAGATTCACGTCGTCGGTAGGGTCCTCGAAGCGGCCGGTGAGTACGCTGTCCGGATGGAGTGAGCCGGCTTCATAGAGCGCCCAGATTTCTTCGCCGTAGCGGGTGGTGAGCAGTTGCGGGGCGAACTGGCCGAAGTAGTCGGCGAGGTTGTCCACGTCGCGGCCCAGCATCCGCTTTGCGTTGCTGTTGGCGGCGGCATCCACTGCCTGGGGCAGGTCGATGATCACCGGGCCGCCCGCATCCACCAGCACGTTGTATTCAGAGAGGTCGCCGTGAACGATGCCGGCGCACAGCATCCGCACGACCTGACGTATCAGCGCCGCGTGGTAGGCCAGCGCGTCTTCCTCGCTGAGGGATAGATCGTTGAGGCGCGGCGCAGGTTCGCCGTCGGCGTCGGCCACCAGCTCCATCAACAGCACGCCTTCGTGGAAGTTGTAGGGCGTGGGCACCCGAACGCCTGCGGCGGCGAGTCGGCGCAGGGCGTCCACCTCGGCGCTCTGCCACGCGGCCTCCTGCTCCTGGCGGCCGTAGCGAGAGCGCTTCGCCATGGCGCGGGCCTGTCGGCTGTTCTTGATCTTTCGCCCCTCGGTGTAATCCACCGCGGTGTGAAATCCGCGTTTGTTGGCCTCTTTGTAGACCTTGGCGCAGCGGATGTCGTCGCCGCAGCGGACGACGTATACCGTGGCCTCCTTGCCGCTCATGAGCTGGCGCAGCACGCTGTCCACCAGCCCGTCGGTGACCAGCGGTTCGAGTCTCGCGGGTGTCTTCATGCGCAGGTGCTCGTCGGGGGCTGCTTGGCGTAGGCCGTCAGCAGATGTTGTTGCATGTCGCAGTCTTGCCGGTCACGGCCAGGCGACGTTTTGCCGCAGAAGGGCACCTCGATGTGAGCGCCGAGGGCTTCAGTCGCGGCCTGCATGTTGGCGATCGAGTGTTCGAGGGCGGCGTCCTGGCGGAAGATGTGGCTTTCCGATTGCATTGGGTGGTCCTGCCCGGTCGGGCGTGAAGGGGGAAAGGCCTGTCGGCATGGGCGACTGGCGGGGTGCCCGATGGGCGTGCGGGAGGATGGGGGCGAGGTGCCGGGGCCAGGATGAACAGCACCGGGCTGGGGACTCGAGGCCGCGATTATCGTCTATTGCGGTAGTCCTGGCGCTTCATTCGACACGCCCGCGATTGGCCTTCACGGCGCTGCGCCGGGCCTTGCCCTCCAGTCGGCGGGTGACCGACCCGCGGGTCGGCCGGGTGGGGCGGCGGGGCTTGGCCACCACCGACACGCTGTCGATGAGTTCCTGCAGGCGGCGCAGGGCTTCGGCGCGGTTCTTCTCGAGGCTGCGGAATTCCTGCGCCTTGATGATGACGATGCCGCCCTTGCTGATGCGCTGGTCACCCAGCCGGAGCAGGCGTTCCCGCAGATGTTCGGGGAGCGACGAGGCGGCGATGTCGAAACGCAGATGCACCGCGCTCGACACCTTGTTCACGTTCTGCCCGCCGGCGCCCTGGGCGCGGATGGCGGTGAACTCGACTTCGTCTTCGGAGATGGGGTGAGCGGGGCGCATGGGCGGCACTTTACCTCAAGGCCGCCGCGCGCCTTCGCCCAAAGCCGGCTTACACCTGCACGATGCCCAGCGTGCGCAGCCCGATGAACAGCGCGGCGCCGATCAGCAGGTTCTTGAAGCTCACGTAGCAGATCATGTCCATCACCGTGGCACGGCGGTAGAGATGGCCCCACCACGGGCCCTCCTTCACGTAGGGCTTGGCGTCGAGGCGGACGATCACCTCGAAGACGCTCCAGCCGAACCACCAGCCGATGATCGCGCCGGCCTCCAGGCGGCCCATGGCGGCAAGCACCCAGGCGACGGTGGCGGCGATCGCCAGCGCGAAGCCGGCGCCCTGGATGGCCTTGCGGGCAGGCTGGCCGCGGCCGGCCCAGGGCCACAGGTGATCCCACAGCTCGGCAGCGAGCCAGGCGACGCCGTGGGCTTCGCCGTAGGCGGGCTGGCGCAGTTCGTTGCGGTCGGCGATGGTCATGCTGCGGCTCCTTCCTTCTTCTTGTCCACCGGGGCCGGGTGGATGGGGATGAAATAGCCCTTGCCGTTGATGGGGGTGAGGGGCTGACCGGCCTTGGTGCGGCGCTTGCGTTCCTGGGCCAGCGGCGGGCAGGCGTGGTCGTCGTAGTAGAAGACCATGCAGTCGAGGCACAGCATGCATTCGCGCTGGTCGATGTTGCCCTTGGCGTCGATGGCGAGCGAGCCGCAGCCCTTGGCGCAGGCCTTGCAGCTGGTGCATTCGTCCTTCCGCTTGAGGCCGAACCACCGGAAGGTGGTGGGCATGGCGAGCGCCGCGCCCAGCGGGCACAGGTACTTGCAGAACGGCCGCTCCATGAAGATCGCCAGGCCCAGCAGGCTGGCCGCAAACAGGCTGTAGGGCCAGCTGCGGTTGGTGATGCCGACCAGGAAGGTGGTCTTGAAGGGCTCGACCTCGGCGAGCTTCTCGGCCAGCCCCATGCTGAAGAACGATACCGCCAGCAGGCCGAAGAACACGGCGTACTTCACCCACTTGAGCTTGTCGTGGAGCGCCTGGGGCAGGTGGAACTGGAAGCGCTTGAGGCCCACTGCCTGGCCCACCTTGAAGAGCAGCTCGGAGAGCGACCCGAACGGGCACAGCCAGCCGCAGAAGAAGCCGCGACCCCACACGAAGGTGGTGACGATGATGAAGATCCAGAACACGAAGATCAGGGGGTCGGACAGGAAGAGCTCCCACTTCCACTGAAACAGCAGCGAGTGGAACCAGGTGAGCACCTGGGTGATCGACGGCTGGGCCATGGCGTAGAAGCCGACGAAGCCGATGGAGAGCACCCAGCCGGTGTACTTGAAGGCATTCACCGGCCATTTGTTCTTGTGGGTGGAGCGGCGTACCAGCTTGTCGCGGCTGGCGTAGGCGGCGGAGAGGGCGAGCAGCACCACGATGAAGGCGCCGATCTCGACGGCCCGCTCCTTCCAGACCTTGAGCCAGGTGGGGTCGGGCTTGACCACCACCGGGCGGCCGCCTTCCAGGTATTTGGCGGCGAGCCAGTATTCCTTGTCGAAGTTGGCGAAGGTCTTGGCGGCGGTTTCCTTGTCGATCTTGTTGCCCAGGAAGACCAGCTTCCACGGGAAGGCGCCCGAGAAGCTCTTGCCGCGGATGATGAAGATCGCCGATTCGGTGAAGGAGGGCGCGCCGGCGGCCGAGATGCCCCACAGGTTGAGGTAATCCAGATCGCGGAAGGTGAAGCTGTCGCCGCCCTGGCGCACCTGCACCCGGTCGTAGATGCCGCCGCGCACGAAGCCGGAACCCTTGAAGGAGTCCATGCTGTTGTCGGCGACGATGAAGATGGCGTGCTCGCCCTCCTTGAGGCGTGCCATCAGGCTGGCGTAGCCGTCCTTGCCCAGGATGGCCTGGCCGATGGTGGGCTGGTTGAGGTAGCCGAACCACAGGTCCATGTAGGGTCGGCCGTCGCTCTTAAGGCCGACTTCCTCGGGCTTCACGGTGAGGCGCTGGACGCTGCCGTCTTCCACCAGCTGCGCCCAGCTGGGCGCCGGGCCGGCGGGCGGGAACTTGGCCTGGGGCCGGATCACCGGCTTGAGGATGCCCACCTGCTTGGCCACCTCACCGCCGGAGACCATCATTACCTGGTTCTGGGCGATGACGGTGACGGTGGCGCCGGTGATGGCGTCGAGGCCAATGAGATTTTCCTCGGGGCGCGACTTGCCGATCTCGATGTTGTCGCCGACGAACTTGCCCAGGTACTGGTTGTTGAACTTGATGAGGGCCGATTCGGGGATGCCCAGCAGCAGGATGGGTTCGGAGTGCTTGAGGATCTTCACCCCGGTGAACTTGCCCGCGGTGTCCATGCCGATCAGGGTGACCACCGGCTTGCCCGAGTAGGCGGGGATGTCGGTGATGTCGGTGGACAGCATCACGTAGCCGATGAGCTTCTGCTCGCCGGCTTCATCGCGGTAGGCCTCGACGAAGGGCGGCTGGCCCTTGCGCTCGGAGAAGTGGGTGGCGCCGGGCATCACGTCCTTGCAGGGCGCGTAGTCGCACATCTTCGGCGAGGAGGCCAGCTCGGGGGGGAGTTTGACTTCGTAGGTGTCGGCAAGGGCGCTGCCGGAGAGGGCCAGGGCGGCGATGCCAGCGCCGAGACGGGCGGCAAAACGTGGGGCGAAGGTGCGCAGGGCGCGCAGGGAAATCATCGGGTGACTCCACAAATCAGTATGTGGCCGGATTCTGATGAACGGGCCCGGGGGGCGCCTTAAGCTGAGTCAATTTGACGCAGTCGCGCGGGTTTGCGTCATGGCCACGCGGGGTTCGGAGGCAGCTGCCTGCGAACCGGAACGAAAAAAGGGGAGACGCGTGCGTCTCCCCAAATTACTTCTCGATAAGGAATCGTTACGGCGTCATCGCTTATTTCTCGACGATCATCCGGGTGCGCATCTCAAGGTGCAGGGCGTGGCAGAAGTGGGTGCAGTAGCACCAGTAGACGCCCGGCTTGTCGGCCTTGAAGGTGACCGACTTGGTCTCCTGGGGATTCACGATGAAGTTGATGTCGTACTTCGGGATCGCGAAGCCGTGGGTCAGATCTTCCACCTTGTCGAGGTTGGTGAGGATGAGGGTGACTTCGTCGCCCTTCTTCACCTTGAACTCGCGCATGCTGTAGGCCGGCGCCTGGGACACGAGCTTGACGGTGACCTTGTTGCCGTTGCGGAACACGCCGCCATCCTTGGCGTCCTTGATGGCGTTGGGGAACTCGTCGACGTTGTACACCTGGCGCGTCTTGATCTTGTCGCGCTTGACGATCACGAAGTCGTGGGGCTCCGGATAGACCGGGTGGTCGGCCAGCATCTTCATCTTCTCGCCGCGGATGTCGATGATCTGCTCGTTCTCGGGGTGCAGCGGGCCCACCGGCAGGAAGCGGTCCTTCGAGAACTTGCAGCCGACGCACAGGAACTGGCCGTCCGCTTCCTTCGTCTCGGACATGGAGGCGTTGATGTGACCCGGCTGGTAATGCACGTCGATGCGGTCGACCACGTACTTGGCGTTCTTGTCGCCGGCGTGGAACTTGATCGCGGTGTCCACGTTCCATTTGACGATCTGGCTGTCGAGGAACAGCGTGGTGAAGGCATTGCCGCGGCCGTCGAAGGCGGTGTGCAGGGGGCCAAGGCCCAGCTCGACTTCGGCGACGATGCTCTTGTTGATGTCGTCGAGCTTGCCGTCGAAGAAGTCGTGGATCTTGGTGAGTTCGATGACGGTGGCGGTGGGCGACAGCTTGCCGGAGCAGATGAAGTACTTGCCGTCCGGGCTGGCATTGACGCCGTGGGGGTTCTTGGGAACCGGCACGTAGCAGGTGAGGGCGGTCTTCGGATCCTTGTTGGCTTCCTTGGTGCCGTCCACCACCGGCACCTTGCTGTCGCCGATGGTGACGAACTTGCCGTCCTTGATGGCCTGTTCGATGCGGGCCACCTGGAAGAACACGCAGGCGTCCTTCTCGGCGGACATCATGTCCTCGTACTTGGCACCGCCCTCGACGTTGTACTGGTTGGCGGCGGCGAGCTTGCCGTCGTAGGAAGTGGCGACCAGATCCATGTTGCCGTCAACACGGCACTGCCAGCGCACTTCCATGGTCTCGGCGTCGACGCAGGTGAAGAGCGTCTTGTACTTGGACGGATCATCCATGTCGCGCCCGTCGTTGGGCTGCGGCAGGTGGAACTCGTTGCCGCAGAAGACGCGGGTGGTGTGGTTGATCTTCTCGTCCACCGGGTCGCGGCGGTCGGGGAAGATGCCGTGGAAGCCCTGGATGTTGGGCAGCTCGGTGATCTTGTCGCACTCGAAGGTGTCGCCCTTGATCCGCGCCAGGCGGCCGTGGATCTTGTCGTTGACCCAGAAGTACTTGCCGTCGTAGGTGCCGTCGGTGTACGAACCGTGGACGTGGTGGGTGTCGCCGGTCTTGTACTTGAGGCTGCCGTCGGCCTTGGTGCCGATGATGGCCTTCGATTCGTTGGTGATGCCCCAGCCGCTCATGCAGTCGATGTTGAAGGTGGGGACGCGCTTGATCTCGCGGCCGGAGGGCAGGCCGAGGATGCGCACTTCGCCCGAGTGACCGCCGGACCAGATGCCGTAGTAGGTGTCGAGCTGACCCGGCGCGGGGTGGATGTTGAGGCCGTCGGCGGCGTGGGCGGCGGCAGGCGCCGGTGCGGCCGGTGCGGTGCCCGCGGCAGGCGGCGCGGCTTCCTGCTTGCAGGAGGAGAGGCCCACGGACAGACCGGCACCGGCCAGGCCGGCAAGGGCTGCGCTGTTCAGGAACTTGCGGCGTCCCGGAACAAGGGTTTGATCGTCGTGCTTGATGTCTTCAGTGCTCATTTCTTGGTCTCCGTTTGTCCCTAACCGAAATCGATGGGCCGCCTGATCGGGCGGCTGCGCGGTGACGGCCTGCGGCGTGATGTCACTGCGACAATCTGTCGCAGCGCACTCTAGGGGTGTGGAGACCGAAAAAAATTGATGGCGGGCAAGAATCGCCGACGAGGCACCAAAAACGTGCGCCGTCCTACCGAAAACCCTGGCGTTGGCGCTAAATATCAGAAAATGCTAATGGTTTTGGGCTGCTGGCAGCTTAGCTTCTGGGGCCGCCGCCGGCCTGGAGCAGCACGAGCAGGGCACCGTCGCCACCGTCGTGGGGGCGGGCCTGGCAGAAGGCGAGGATGTCTTCCCGCTGGGCCAGCCAGCCCCGGGAGAGGTGCTTGAGCACCGGCAGGCGGCCGGGCGAGCCGTGGCCCTTGCCGTGGATCACCCGCAGGCAGCGGCGCCCCTGCTGGAGGGCGAGGGCGATGAACTGGGCGAGGCTGGCCCGGGCTTCGTCGCGGGTCAGGCCGTGGAGATCGAGCTCGCCCTGCACCACCCAGCGCCCGCGGCGCAGGTCGGTGAGCACCCGGCGGGGCAGCCCGACGCGCAGGTAGGCGGCCTCGTCGCCCATGTCGAGGCGGTCTTCGAAGGTGAGGGGCGACTCCAGCGCCTCGCGCAGCACCTCGCGCTCGTCTTCCTCGCGCTTGCGGGGGAGCGGGGCGGGCGTGGGGCGGTCGAGGTCGGCGAGGTTGCGGTCTTTCAGCGGCGCCACTTCGCCGGCGGCGTGGCGGAAGAGCTCGGCCGGGTCGTGGAGGGCGCTGGCGTCCACAGTCGGCGCGATGGGCTCCCAGTGTTCGATCGCACGCACGTTCGGGTTGGCGTGCTGGCGCTGGTGGCTCAGGTCGACCCGGTTGAAATCGCGGATCGGGGCGATCTCGCCCAGCGCTGCGCGGAACACCGCGGAAGGGTCGTTCTCGTCGATGCGCGGCGCGCGGCGCGGGGCCTCCGGCTCGGGCTCGACAACCTTTGGGCGCGGCGTGGGGGCCGGCCTGGGGCGGGAAAGGTCGGCGTGGTTGTCGGCGCGCAGGGGCTGGATGCGGCCCACCTGGGCGCGGAACAGCGTGGCGTCGTCGGGTTCGTCCGGCGGCGGTGCGGCCTTGCCCGGGGCCGGCTTGGGCGCCGGGCGGGCGATGACGGTCTTCAGGACGCTGTTCGGCACGCGGTCGCGGAGGGCCTTCAGGGCGTCGAGGCCGGAGTTGCGCTTGTCCTTGCCCATGCTTGCGAAAGGTGATTGTCCAAATGGAAACGGACCGGGGATGGCCCGGTCCGTTCGGTGGGGCTGGCGCGGCTTAGCCGGCGAGGCCCAGGCTGTCGAGGTAACGCTCGGCGTCGAGGGCGGCCATGCAGCCGGTGCCGGCGCTGGTCACGGCCTGACGGTAGATGTGGTCCTGCACGTCGCCGGCGGCGAACACGCCCGGCACGCTGGTGGCGGTGGCGTTGCCGTGGCGCCCGCCCTTGGTGACGATGTAGCCGCCTTCCATCTCCAGCTGGCCTTCGAAGATGTCGGTGTTGGGCTTGTGGCCGATGGCGATGAACACGCCCTTCAGGGCGATATCTTTGGTCTCGCCGGTCTTGGTACTCTTGATGCGCATGCCGGTCACGCCGGTGGCGTCGCCCAGGACTTCGTCCAGCGTGGAATCGAGCTCGAGCACGATCTTGCCGGCGGCCACCTTTTCATGGATCTTGTCCACCAGGATGCGCTCGGCCTTGAACTTGTCGCGGCGGTGCACAAGGGTGACCTTGCTGGCGATGTTGGCGAGGTAGAGGGCCTCTTCAACCGCGGTGTTGCCGCCGCCGATCACGGCGACTTCCTGGTTGCGGTAGAAGAAACCGTCGCAGGTGGCGCAGGCCGACACGCCCTTGCCGGAGAAGGCTTCTTCGGAGGGCAGACCGAGATACTGGGCGCTGGCGCCGGTGGCGACGATGAGCGCGTCGCAGGTGTATTCACCCGCATCGCCGACCAGACGGATGGGCTTTTCCGACAGGTGGGTGGTGTGGATGTGATCGAAGATCATCTCGGTGTTGAAGCGGGCGGCGTGCTTCTCGAAGCGCGCCATCAGCTCGGGGCCCTGCACGCCGTCCGGGTCGGCCGGCCAGTTGTCCACTTCGGTGGTGGTCATCAACTGGCCGCCCTGGGCGATGCCGGTGATGAGCACGGGGTTCAGGTTGGCGCGGGCGGCATAGACCGCGGCGCTGTAGCCGGCGGGGCCGGAACCGAGAATGAGCAGCTTGATGTGACGGGTGGCCATCGTGGTGGGTCTCTCTGATGTCTGATGGGCGGTGGAACAGCAAAGAGCGATTATAAGGGGCAGAGTTCCCGGTGACCGTTTCTAAATGAAGACGCCCGTCGGCCGCCAATGACCGGGCATGCCCGTGCGTCATTCGGAGACCCTCAAGTTTGCTTTATACTTGGCCGTTGATAGCAACATGACAACTTGGTCACATTGCCAAGAATCAATTTAGCCCTTTGCTCAGGAGAGGCCCTATGACCGTTACCAGCTCCGTGTCCACAATTGCCCTGCGTACCTTCCCCATCTTTCAGGGGCTGGGCGATGACCGGCTGGCTGCCGTCGCGCGCTGCGCGATGATGCGACGGGTTCCGCGGGGGTCCGCGGTGGTACATGAAGGTGATCGCACCGATTTCGTCTATTTTGTTCTTACCGGCAACCTGAAGGTCATGGTCAGCGACGAGGATGGTCGCGAAGTGATCCTGACGATTCTCGGCCAGGGCGAGATGTTCGGCGAGATGGGCGTGCTCGATGACAGCCCGCGTTCGGCCTCGGTCGTGGCGGTGTCTCCGTCCGATCTGGTGACCATCGCCAAGACCGATTTCAAGCGTCTCATGCAGGAGAACTTCGAGCTTGCGTGGCACGTCATGTGCAACCTCACCCGCCGCCTGCGCGACGCCGACCGCAAGATCGAAAGCCTGGCGCTGATGGATGTGTACGGCCGCGTGGCGCGCCTGCTCCTTGAGATGTCCGAGGAAGTGGACGGCCTCAAGGTGGTCCGCAAGAAGGTTTCCAAGCAGGACATCGCCAAGATGATCGGCGCGTCCCGCGAGATGGTCAGCCGCGTCATGAAGGATCTCGGCCTGCGCGGCCTGATCGAGGAAACCGACAGCGGCGTGATCCTGCGCGAAAAAATTTACGATTTGTGACTGGTTCGTAAATCCTTCCCTGATGGTCTGGACGACGACCGGGAAGGGACAACCAGAGACCCTGGTTTATAATCGAAAGCGCGGCTTCCAACCGCGCTTTTGTTTTTTGCCGCGCCTCGCAAGGCCCCGTATCGCCAAGTCATGCTCAATCGCCCCTCCACCCGTCCGCTCCCCCTTCCGGAAAAGATCGCCAGCCTGCTACAGGAGGCGCGCTGGCTGTTGCTCGGCGTGCTGGCCTGCTACGTGGCCATGGTGCTTTTCGGTTACTCCAAGGCCGACCCCGGCTGGTCCCACGCCGTTCAGATGGAGCGGGTGAGCAACCCTGGCGGCCGCTTCGGCGCCTGGCTGTCTGATCTGCTGCTCTACCTCTTCGGGCTCTCGGCCTGGTGGTGGGTGGCGTTTCTCGGCTTGGGTCTGGCCATCGGCTTCCGGCGCCTGCAGCGCAGTTTCGGGGCCGACCGGCGATCCTTCTTCGTGGTCGTATTCGGTTTCATCGTCGTGCTGCTGGCCAGCAGCGGGCTCGAAGCCATGCGCTTTCACTCGATGAAGGCCACCTTGCCCCTCGAACCCGGCGGGCTGATCGGCCTCGAACTGGGCGCGCTGACCTTCCAGTATCTCGGCTTCACCGGCGGCACGCTGCTACTGCTGGCGCTGATCGCCGGCGGCCTGAGCCTGTTCTCGGGCGTGAGCTGGGTCGAGGCGTCGGAAGCCATCGGCACCGGGCTCGAGAAAGTCTGGCTGTTTGCCACCAACGGTTTCCAGACCCTCGAAGACCGGCGCATCGGCCGCGAGGTCGCCCAGAAGCGCGAGGCCGTCGTCGAGACCAAGCGCAAGAAGGAAGAGGCCGCACCGCCGCCGCCGCTGCGCATCGAGCCGGCGATCGTCGAGGTCGAGAAATCCGTGCGCGTCGAGAAGGAACGCCAGACCCCGCTGTTCACCGAGCTCCCCGGCGGCGCACTGCCGCCCTTGGCGCTGCTCGACGAGCCCTCCCACGACGTGGAGCCGCCGTCGCCCGAAACCCTCGAATTCACGTCCCGCCTCATCGAGCGCAAGCTCGCCGACTTCGGCGTCGAGGTGAAGGTGCTGGCGGCCTACCCGGGCCCGGTCATCACCCGCTTCGAGATCGAGCCGGCGGTGGGCGTGAAGGGCAGTCAGGTGATGAACCTGGTCAAGGATCTGGCCCGCGCCCTGTCGGTGGTGAGCATCCGCGTCGTCGAGACCGTGCCGGGCAAGACCTGCATGGCGCTGGAGCTCCCCAACCCCAAGCGCCAGACGGTGCGCCTGTCCGAGATCCTCGGCTCCAAGGCCTACCACGACATGCACTCGCCGCTTACCGTGGCGCTGGGCAAGGACATCGGCGGCCAGCCGGTGGTGGCCGACATCGCCAAGACGCCCCACCTGCTGGTGGCCGGTACCACCGGTTCGGGCAAGTCGGTGGGCATCAACGCGATGATCCTGTCGCTGCTCTACAAGTCCGAGCCGGCCGACGTGCGCCTGATCCTGGTCGACCCGAAGATGCTCGAACTGTCGATCTACGAGGGCATCCCGCACCTGCTGGCGCCGGTGGTCACCGACATGAAGCACGCCTCCAACGCGCTCAACTGGTGCGTGGCCGAGATGGAGAAGCGCTACAAGCTGATGTCGGCCCTGGGTGTGCGCAACCTGGCCGGCTACAACAAGGCGGTGGCCGAGGCGGCCAAGGCCGGCGCGCCCCTCAAGAACCCGTTCTCGATTACCCCCGAAAGCCCCGAGCCCCTCGACAAGCTGCCCTACATCGTGGTGATCATCGACGAGCTGGCCGACCTGATGATGGTCGTCGGCAAGAAGATCGAAGAGCTCATCGCCCGTCTGGCGCAAAAGGCCCGGGCGGCCGGCATCCACCTGATCCTCGCCACCCAGCGCCCCAGCGTGGATGTGATCACCGGCCTCATCAAGGCCAACATCCCCACCCGCATGGCCTTCCAGGTTTCCAGCAAGATCGACTCCCGCACCATCCTCGACCAGCAGGGCGCCGAGGCGCTCCTCGGCATGGGCGACATGCTCTACCTGGCGCCGGGCACCGGCCTGCCGGTGCGCGTGCATGGCGCCTTCGTGGCGGATGACGAGGTGCACAAGGTGGTCGAATACCTCAAGGCCACTGGCGAAGCCGACTACGTGGACGGCATCCTGGCCTCGCCCGAAGACGACGGCGGCGACCTGCTGGGCGGCGGCGAAGGCGGGGAGGGCAGCGAGGCCGACCCGCTCTACGATCAGGCCGTCGAGATCGTGGTCAAGACCCGCCGGCCGTCGATTTCGCTGGTCCAGCGACACCTGCGCATCGGCTACAACCGCGCCGCGCGCCTCATCGAACAGATGGAACGCTCCGGCCTCGTCTCGCCCATGGGCGCCAACGGGAACCGGGAGGTAATCGCCCCCGCCCGCGAAGGAGAATGATGATTCGCACTTCAATTGCCACCGTCGTCCGTGGGCTGGCGCTGGCCGGCCTGCTCGCCGCCGGGCAGGCCCACGCCGACGCGCTGGCCCAACTCAAGCAGTTCATGGATGGCACGCGCACCGCGCGGGGCAGCTTCACCCAGCAGGTGCTCTCCAAGTCCGGCCGCAAGCCCCAGCAGGCCAGCGGCACCTTCGCGTTCTCCCGGCCGGGCAAGTTCCGCTGGGTGTACGAAAAGCCCTACGCCCAGCTGCTCGTGGGCGACGGCAGCAAGCTGTGGGCGTTTGATCAGGAGCTCAATCAGGTCACCACCAAGAAGCTCGGCCAGGCCCTGGGCAACACGCCGGCGGCAATTCTTGCCGGTGATAACTCGCTGGACAAGAATTTCGTGCTCAAGGACGCCGGCGACGCCGACGGCCTGGAATGGGTCGAAGCCACGCCCAAGTCCGACGACAGCAGCTTCGAGCGCATCCGCATGGGCTTTGCCGGCGGCCAGCTCAAGGCGATGGTGCTCCACGACAACTTCGGCCAGACCACCTCGCTGCAATTCGGTCAGATCGAGCGCAACCCGTCGCTCGACGCCGGCCTGTTCCGCTTCGTGCCGCCCAAGGGCGCCGACGTGGTCGGCGAGTAAGCGCGCCGGTCGCAGCCCTCGATGGCCGATCTGTTCGACTCCCTCGACCCGCCGCGACTGCCCCTCGCCGAGGCGATGCGTCCGCAGACCATCACGGCGGTCATCGGGCAGCGTCACCTGCTCGGGCCGGGCAAGCCGCTGGCGCTGGCCTTCCAGTCGGGCAAGCCCCACTCGATGATCCTGTGGGGCCCGCCGGGTGTCGGCAAGACGACCCTCGCGCGCCTGATGGCCAAGGCCTTCGATGCGGAGTTCACCGCGCTGTCGGCGGTGTTCTCGGGCGTGAAGGACATCCGCGAAGCCATCGCCCAGGCCGAAGCCGCCCGGGCCCGCGGGCGCCACACCATCCTCTTCGTGGATGAAGTCCATCGCTTCAACAAGGCCCAGCAGGACGCGTTTTTGCCCTTTGTAGAGCAGGGACTGGTCACGCTGGTGGGCGCGACCACCGAGAACCCATCCTTCGAGGTGAACTCCGCGCTGCTGTCCCGAGCCGCGGTGTACGTGCTGCAGCCGCTCACCGCCGAAGAACTGGCCGAACTCTTCGAGCGCGCCCGGGCCCACGCCTGCCCCGATCTCGCCTTCGAGGACGACGCCCGCGACCGCCTCACCGGCTTTGCCGACGGCGACGCCCGCCGCCTCCTCAACCTGCTGGAGCAGGTGCAGACGGCGGCCGAGACGGCCGGCGTCAACCCGGTCACGCCGGCCTTCATCGACGAAGCCCTGTCGCGCAACCTGCGTCGTTTCGACAAGGGTGGCGAAGCCTTCTACGATCAGATCTCGGCGCTGCACAAGTCGATCCGCGGCTCCGACCCCGATGCCGCCCTGTACTGGCTGTGCCGGATGCTCGACGGGGGCGCCGAGCCGCTCTACATGGGACGCCGGCTGGTGCGGATGGCCATCGAGGACATCGGCCTGGCCGACCCGCGGGCACTGGAAATCTGCCTCAACGCCTGCTCGACCTACGAGCGCCTGGGCTCGCCCGAAGGCGAGCTGGCACTGGCCGAAGCCGCGGTTTTCCTGGCCTGCGCGGCCAAATCGAACGCGGTTTACAAGGCGTATAATGCGGCCCGAAAGTTTGTCGCCAACGACATCTCGCGCCCGGTTCCGATCCATCTGCGCAACGCGCCCACCAAGCTCATGAAAGAGCTGGGCTACGGCAAGGCCTATCGCTACGCCCACGACGAACCCGGCGGCTACGCGGCCGGCGAGAACTACCTGCCCGAAGGCATGGCGCGGCCCGACTGGTATCAACCAGTGAACCGCGGGCTCGAAGCGAAGATTGGAGAAAAGCTGGCGCGCCTGCGCGAACTCGACCGCGAGGCCGAGTCACGCGCCGGGCAGGATGGCGTCAGTGGGTCGTCTGGACGGGATGGCTCGCGATGAAACGGGCGCAGGCTGCCCGGAAGCGCTTCGCCTTGTCGCGGTCACCGCGCTCTTCGGCTTCCTCGACGAGCTCCTGCATGAACTGGGTCAGCAGCAACGTGCCTTCCCGGGTCTGGACGAGCCCGCAGGCGATCTGGGCGGCGGCGACATCAGGGATGTCGTGGTGTTCGGCAATGATGGCAACATCCTCGTCGGTGAGGTCGCAGTAATCCAGGCAGTCGCGTATCGATAACATGGGTGTCTCCTCAATGGTTTGGGTGCGCGACGTCATCTGCGTACGTCTTTCTTTAAGTGTGGTTTTTGAGCTGCGGAAATCAAGAAAAGTTTAAAAATTCTGGGCTATTAACTTTCTGATTTTCATAACTTCTGCTAGTGGTGCAAGCGGTTTCGCCGTGCTGCGGTGCAACCAGTCCAGGCAGGCGCAAAGCCGCTGCCGGAAGCGCCATCGATTGACCGGTTTCAGATTCGAATAGGGATTGTCATGCTTGATGTTCAACTGCTCCGTGCCAAACTGGATTTCGTCGCGGAGCGCCTCGCCACCCGTGGCATGAGCCTCGACGTTGCCGCCTTCCAGGCCCTCGAGGACGAGCGCAAGACGCGCCAGACCCGCACCCAGGAACTCCAGGCCCGCCGCAACACCCTGTCCAAGCAGGTTGGCCAGCTCAAGGGCAAGGGTGAGGATGCCTCCGCGGTGCTGGCCGAGGTTGCCGGCATCGGCGACGAGCTGAAGGCCAACGAAGTGGCCCTGGCCGAGCTGATGGAGCGCTTCAACGCCTTCGTCGCCGGCCTGCCCAACCTGCCCCACGAGAGCGTGCCGGCCGGCAAGTCCGAAGAAGACAACGTCGAAGTCAGCCGCTGGGGCACCATCCCGAGCTTCGACTTCGAAGTGCGCGACCACGTGGACATCGGCACCCGCCTGGGCGGGCTGGATTTCGAGACCGCGGTGAAGATCTCCGGCGCCCGCTTCACGCTGATGAAGGGCGGCCTGGCCCGCCTGCATCGCGCGCTCGCCCAGTTCATGCTCGACACCCACACCGCCGAGCATGGCTACACCGAGCTCTACACGCCTTATATGGTCAACGCCGCCAGCATGTTCGGCACCGGCCAGCTGCCCAAGTTCGAGGAAGACCTGTTCTCCGTGCCCAAGGCCGACGGCGGCAAGTTCTACCTGATCCCGACCGCCGAAGTCCCGGTGACCAACATCGTGCGCGACGAGATCGTGCCGCTCGATCAGCTGCCGCTCAAGTTCGTTGCCCACACCCCGTGCTTCCGCTCCGAAGCCGGCAGCTACGGCAAGGACACCCGCGGCATGATCCGCCAGCACCAGTTCGACAAGGTCGAGCTTGTCCGCATCGAGCAGCCCGAAAAGGCCTGGGACGCCCTGGAAGAGCTCACCGGCCACGCCGAGGCGATCCTCCAGAAGCTCGAACTGCCGTACCGCAAGATCGTGCTGTGCTCTGGCGACATGGGCTTCTCCGCCGCCAAGACCTACGACCTGGAAGTCTGGCTGCCGGCCCAGAACACCTACCGGGAGATTTCCTCCTGCTCGTGCTTCGAGAGCTTCCAGGCCCGCCGCATGCAGGCGCGCTTCAAGAACGCCCAGGGCAAGAACGAAACCCTCGCCACCCTCAACGGCTCCGGCCTGGCGGTGGGGCGTACCCTGGTCGCGGTGCTCGAGAACTACCAGCAGGCCGACGGTTCGGTGCGCGTGCCGACGGTGTTGCAGCCTTACATGGGCGGCATCACGGTGCTGCAGCCCGCCAACTGAGACAAATTGCCGCCGGCTTGATGCCGGCGGTTTTCCTTGGATTGCCAATCCTGTATATTAGTAAAATCTAATAAAAGGAGTGGCAAACATGAGCAGCAAGTCCTTCGTCCAGATCACCGGCGACCTCAGCAAGGGCATGGAAGCCCTGCGTGCCGAAATCCCCGAAACCATGAAAGGTTTCGGCGTGATGGCCAAGGAGGCGATGAAGGAGGGGGCGCTCACCGCCCTCGAGAAGGAACTGATCGCGCTGGCCATCGGCGTCTCGGCCCGTTGCGACGGTTGTATCGGTTTCCACGTCAAGGCGCTGATCCGCCTGGGCGTGACCCGCGAGCAGCTGATGGAAACCCTGGGCATCTGCACCTACATGGGCGGCGGCCCGAGCCTGATGTACGCGGCCGAAGCCGTGCGCGCCTACGATGAATTTACCGCCCGCACCGCAAAGCCTGCATAAAGTTCTGGCTTTTTCCGGCGGAGTGTCTATAATCCGGCGCTTCGAGCGGAAAGGTGGCAGAGTGGTCGAATGCGCCGGACTCGAAATCCGGTATACGGTTTAGCCGTATCGAGGGTTCGAATCCCTCCCTTTCCGCCAAAGCACCAGTAAAGACGCCCCTTTCGGGGCGTTTTTGCTTTCTACCCCACATCCCGCCCCACAAAACAGGAAGTGCTTGGCTAGTTCCCGGTCCCCTGAGTTTTGGTAATGGGAAGCATTCCGATAAGGGGGATAGACATTTTTCCGGTCGGATCGGCGCCTACCGCCCCCTGTCCTCATCGAAATTCCGGGCGCCCTCGGCAACTTTCCCCATTTTGGGCTAGGGCTCAGTCCCCGACCTGCACTTCGAGGCGGGCCAGCGCCGCCGCACTGGCGAGGGTCTGCGCCGCCTGACGCTGCGCAGCGAGGGCAAGCCGCATGATCTGGCGCCCGTCCTCATCTTTGGCACCTGCCGCACCGCTGGCGAGATTGACGGCCAGCAGGCCAAGCCATGCCGACTGACCTACGAGCGCTTCCCGCACGCGGTCAAGGCTGCCTGCGGCCATCTGCGCCGCCGTCAAGCGGATTTCAGCATCCAGCGCTTCAACGGCGTCCGCGTCCATCGCCTGCGCGGCGCAGGCTGCAGCCCAGAACGCCGACGGACTGCCGATGAGCCGGCCCAGGTCCGCGCCCTTGACCTCGCCCACGTCGGCCCCACCCGAAGCCACCCCCGTGGCCCGCCGCCCGCTGCGCGCCCTGACGGCACGCTCCGCGATCTTGCGCCCGGCATCCAACGCCCGCGCCGCTTCAGTCTGCGCCGCGATCAGTTCACTTCGATCCATATTTTCCTCTGTTCGTTTGGGGAGGGCAGGGGGGGAGCTCCCCCTCCCCAGCCGGAAACCCGCGTCACTGCTGGGTTTCAGGCGGTTTGTGTCTTACTTTGTGGGGAGGGGTCAAAATCCAGCCCTCCCCACGTCCAATCCCAGCGCTGGCGCGGCTCCCCAGCGTTTTGGGGAGGGTTTGGAGGGCTCGCTACGGGTTTGCTCAATGGGCGTTCAAAGGGTTGGGTTCATTGACCCTACCTAAAACCCAATTTTTTCCTTTAAGCTAACCACGGGTGTTCCCTCCCCAATCCTCGAAAACCCGCACCAGCTCTAGGTTTCCAAGGGTTGAACCCGCTCGCAGACCCCTCCCCACATTTTTGGCGAAAAAGCCCGGAAAACCACGCCGGCTATAGCTCTCCGGCTGGGGAGGGGGGGCTCCCCAAAAATCACCGCTACCCCTCCCCACGTCATTTCACGATGTGAAATTCACCGCTTTCGACCCTATCCCCGACCCTACTGCCTGAAAAGGGTGCCGGCCTCCCTGCGCTCCGTCGTCAGCCCCCAGCGCATGCGCCCGCCGATCTTGCGCGCCTCCCAGCCCGCCCGCCGTAGCCCCTCGGCGACGCGCGCCCAGTTCGCATCAGAAACTTCAAGTTCATTACGCGTCGCCGCCACCAGCCACGCGCGGACCTGCGCCACGCTGAAATGCGCCAACGGGCTTGCAGCGCCGCCCACGTCCTCGACCAACCCGCCCGCTATGAGCTTGTCCGCGAGGTCTGCGGCGATTTCGTCCCAGACCGTTCCGCCGACCCGGCGCACCTGTTCGCCCTCGGCCAACCTCAGGATTGCTTCGTCTCGCGGGTCAGCGTCGTCAAGCCACCAACGCGCGCCGTCCTGATAGCGCGCGACCGCTTCCCCGACGATTTGTGGCGCGTCCCTGCGAAGGCGATCAATATCAATCCGTCCGACCCTGACCGGCCAGAACCTGCGGTTCCCGGTCACGTCGGCCAGATACGACCCCTCATTTGTTGTCCCACAGAACACGGCGGTTCTCGGCCAGTCCGATTCAGTAACCCCGTAAACTTCGCGGTATGAGTCGGTTTGCTGCGACAAGAAATTTTTGAGGTGTTCCCGGTCGCGCTTGCCCATACCCGCCAGCTCGCCCCATTCAACGATCAGCTTGCCGCGAAGGGCGATAAGATCGTCCTTGCCCTCGCCAAGGGTGAAACCCTCGCGCAGGCAACTAACGTCGATAGCTTCGGCAATGGCCCGAACCGCTGACGATTTGCGCGCCCCTTGCCGACCCTCAAGAATCAGCATCGTGTCATTTTTGCAACCCGGCTCCATAGCCCGCGCGACGACCCCCACCAGCCAGCGCGCACCGACTGCGCGCACATAGGCGCCGATGTCCCGGCCCTCATCCGTCATGACTTCCGCATGACAGTATCGAATCAGCCAATCGTCGAGCCGCGCAACACCGTCCCAGCCCGCGCGCAGTTCGTCCAGCCGCTCACGGACCGGGTTGCGGCGCACCGCTTGAGCCCAGCCGGCCACCGCCGCAGCGACCGCCCGCGCGTCGAGCCGCAAGCCCCACGACCGGCCAAACCAGCGCGCCACGCCCTGAAGATGTGCATCAGTGAGGCGCCCCACTGTGAACGGGGCCGACCGATCCCCGAAGGCATCCCGCAGGCTACGGGCCAAGACCGGATAACCCGCGAACTCATCAAAAAACGCGGCACCCAGCAACCGGCGATCCCGCAGTAACAACTCGGTTAGCGCCCACGCGTCAGACCGCCAGCCCTTACGCGTCCGCAGATCATCACCGCCGCCGATCAAGTGGGATGCCGCGTCCCCGACCTGCTTAGCGTCCGCTTTTTCGTCCTCGACCTTCGCTGCCTGATCGTCGTCAAAGCTGCGATCCTGTTTTTCAAGCGCGGTCTTAATCGTCCGGGCTCCGTATTTCTCAGCGCCGCGCATCTCATCCCATTTTGGACGCATTAACCCGGACTCGCGCATAATCCGGTCAATAACAGCAGGGTCACGCGAAAAATAAGCGACCTCGCAGCAAAGCGAAAGATCAGCCGCAGAATGGTCCCCGTCGTAATCGTCGAGACAACCCCTCAAAAGGCGGGTTATCCTCCCCCGTCTATTGTGGGTCTTGAGCAGTTTCAGCACCTCATCGTAATTCCGGGTCTGACTGCCGGGTGCGCCCTTGACCTCGCCCACATCCGCCGCACCCGAAGCCCCCACTGTGGCCCGGCTCCACTTCATGATAAATGATTCAAGCGCTGCTTGATTAGCGATGATCGGGCGGGGAGGGCTGCCGGCCGGATAAGCGCAGCCTGTCACGGTTAAATAGCGCTTGTCGTCGTCGTCGTAAATCTCCAACCCATCACGCCCCCGGCTGGAATAGTCCTCAAGGCGGACGCCCTTCAGGAATTGTCGCAGGCCCATCCCAGAAGGGGATACTTCAACGTAACTTCCCAGACTTAGAAAATCATCGACAATTGCCGCGCGATCAGGATTAACCTCCCCCGCATCGTCGATACAGCCGTCTAGGTCGAGCCCGACGATTCCGCGCGCGCTCGACAGCAACAGTCCGATCCCGTTGAATTTCCCCGCAGCGCTCGCCGCAGCCTCGAAACTCGGCCAGTCGTCCGGCGCATCGACGGACAGGCGCGCGCCGCCCGCGCTGACCGGCAGCTTTGCAGGTTTCCCGCCACCTTCTCGCTTGGCGTAACGCCAGCAGCACCAGCCTTGCGCGATCTGATCGAGCCCAGCCGCCCGGATCGCCTCAATATCGGGCTTGATTTTTTCAGTGTGAAGCATAGAATTTTGTGTGTCAGATCAGTTATCAGCCCGCGTCCGTCACGACGCGGGCTTGTCGTTATTTGCGGTGGTTATCCTTGATTGCAGCGCCGTCACGCGCCGCAATCAGCCAGTTATAGAGCGCGATCCAATCCCCCGTTGCGTCGTCCATTCGCTCCAAAAAGTGTTCGGCTAGTGCGGGATTGGATTTAACGCTTGTCTCGACCGCGCTAAGGACCGCTCGCTGCATAGCGAGCGCAGCCAACTGCAGGGCAGCATCCTTTGCATTTGGGTCCGTTATTTGCTGGTCAAGCCCATATAGTCTCTCCAGCATCTGCTTGACGGACATGCGCTCCAGTTGGCGGGGCTTAATCCCTAGCAGCTTGCAGACTAGCGCCTCTGGGCTCACGAAGCGGAAAATATGCATATAACGATCCTTTTTAGTTGGCGGTGGTATTGCATAGGTTTGGGTGGTCATCTCGTTATCTCCTGGTTGATTCGGTTAATAGTTGATGGGTCCGCATTGAAGCGGAATGTTTTGCTTAATTAGGCTGGCGGGCTTCAATCCACAGGCGGATATCAGCCTCGCGCCAAGCGACACGATTGGCGGACACGCGCACAGGGGTGGGGAATTCGCCGGCCTTCATTAAGCGGTAAATAGACGCGCGCGAAATTGAGGTAATAGCCTCAACGCTGCGGCGAGAGAGCAGGGCGGGGGTGTGGACGATTTGCTGCATAGCTGATCCTTGTTTCCAAAGGCCAGCGCAGAAAAGAAAAACCCCATGCGCCAGCCCGGTTAAGTGGCTGATCGCATAGGGTTTACGGTTGTCCGATCCGTTAACGTGCCTGTCGAGGCTATGTGTGTGTTGATGCCGGTCGCCGATCCTACGGCCCCAGGGGAGCCGGGCGGTATGCCCCATCAGATCGGCGCCGTAGCCTGCCACCGCCTGCGCAACCCCCCGCTATGCCGGGGAGCGCTACAAGCGTGCTTGGGCTTGATTCCGGTCTGAGTGTCATCGTCTCAGCGGTGCTTGTCAACGGCTTATGCGACCTCCAGCAGGCCGGCTAGCGTCAGGTCACGCGGCGACGCCTGCCGGGCAACAGGTGCGAGCCCCCGCACGTCCCACGTCAGCGCCCAAGCGTCAGCCGGCCCAATCTCGCGCAGGATTGCCGCCCGGATGATGCGCCACTCCGGCAACGTCCGCAGGTCGTGCCATGCAAACTCAGCACAACCCACCAATCTTCCCGCGTCAATGCCTGTCATCTCGCAAAGTGCATCAGGCCCGAATATCTCAAGCACGTTCGACATAAGCCCCTTGACGCGAGTATCAAGCCAAGCCCGCATTGCATAGCTAATCCGATCCTCGCCATAAACGGGAATTTCCGCAGCGGTGACGGCGACCCACGTAAATAGAAGCTGATCCAAAACCTCATTGCCATGCGCGGTAATCTCCAAGCCCTCAGCCTCCCTGCGCAGCGCGCTATCGACCATAAACATCGGGATGCCCGAAACCTTGGCGATGTCCTCGACCTCGATTTTCGTAATGGTCTGGATTGCGTCGATAAGCCGCTTGATAGGGTATTTAATGCCTTGCATGGTCTTTCTCCTGTATCTCGTTGAATTCTTACTTGCCGGCGCTGGCTTTTGTCTTTGCCCGAATTGGCACCACCGAAGCCCCCACCTGTGGTTTGTCGCAGAACTTCGCCCATTCTTCCATCATGCGAGTACGCTTATCGAACAAATCCCCTCGCCGGTAAGCAGCCTCGACCTTATTACCAATCGCGTGCGCTAAAGCCATTTCAGCAACATCGCGGGGGTAATTGGTCCGCTCTGCAGCCCAATCCCGGAAGGTCGAGCGAAAACCGTGTGGAACCGCATCAACCTGCATGCGCCGCATAACCGCAGAAAGTGACATATCGCTCAGGAAGTTAGCGCGAGGTGCGGGAAATACCACGTCACTTCCTTCCTTGCGCGGTAATGCCTGCAGCAGCTTGATTGCCGACTCCGACAAGGGAACCCGATGTTCTCGGCCAGCCTTCATCCGCTCTTTCGGGATAACCCAAACCTTTTTGTTAAGGTCAATTTCGGACCATACCGCCTCTCGCACCTCGCCAGATCGCGCAGCGGTCAGAATCAAGAATTCGAGCGCTTTAGCTGCGATCCCCTCGCGCTTTCTCAAGCTTTCGATGAAAGCCCCCAAATCATCGACGGGAACCGCCGTATGGTGTTCAACCTCCTTTGTTTTGGATGGCTTCGATAGAATCTTGTCGAGATGTCCGCGCCACCTTGCCGGGTTGTCGCCTTTTCGATAACCGCGAACAATCGCCCAATCAAGCACGGACTCAATACGCCCCCGGACCCTTGAGGCGGTTTCCGTTTTCGTCGCCCATATCGGTTCAAGAATCCTGAGGATGTGCGACAGTTCAACATCCCCAACCGCCAGCTTGCCGATTACCGGGCTTGCGTAATTGGTCAGAGTTGCGGTCCATTGGGCGCCATGCTTCGCATTGCGCCACTCCGATTCCTTGGCTCGAATAAATTGCCGTGACGCCTCATCGAATGTAACGCGGGCTTCCTGCGCGGCAATCAGCGCCTGTTTTGCGGCTTCGCGCTCAGCCACAGGATCAACCCCCGCTGCGGCTCGCTCGCGGAATTCTCGCGCCAGCCGTCGGGCATCTGCCAGACCGATGGCCGGGAACGCGCCCAACCCCACATCCCGTCGTTTTCCGCCCACTACCGCCCTCAAAATCCACGACCGGCTCCCGGCTGGTGTCACCTGCAAGTGCAGCCCGGCCACGCCGCCCACCGCATGCAGCCCTGCGTCCTTGAGCCGTCCAACCTCAAGCGCCCCGAGTTCCTTCGCTATTTTCGGCATAACCCCACATCCCCCACATCCAACCCCACAAAGAATTTGTGATCGGATGATATCCGCTGGGAACGTATGTGCACAACAAGATTCTATGGTTTACGGTAAATCAAAGGCTTAACGTAGGAACTCAAGAGAACTCAGAGGACAGGAAAGAACTATTTGGCGGACTCCCTTTCCGCCATTGTTTCAAAGCAAAAAGCCCTTGGTGATCCAAGGGCTTTTTGCTTTTGTTCGTCCGAACTTGCCGGTCGTGGCCTGCGGGTAGGCCGGACGGTGTGGCAGGTGGGGGCGGTCATCGGCCGGCAAGGGTGGTTTCCGTTCGGCGCATCCGGAGGGGGCACGGGGCCGGTCGCCATCGCGCGGCAGGTTTTTGCGGGCTTTACGCAATTTTTACGATATCGCTGCCAGAATTTTTCTGTATCCCCCGTCTGGAGTGGCCAGAAGATGCCCCCGATGCCTGTCGTTCCACCCACGATCGAACCCGCCGCTGCCCATGCTGGCTGGCGTTATGGCCTGTCGCTACTGGCCTGCGGGCTGACCGCGGGCCTCGCGCTGCCGTTTTATGGGGTGCTGGATCTGTCCAACATCGTCATGCTGTTCCTCCTCACCGTGGTGCTGGTGGCGGTGAAGGCCGGGGGCGGGCCGGCGGTGATGGCCTCGCTGGTGAGCGTGGTGCTGTTCGATTTCCTCTTCGTGCCGCCGCGTTTTTCGCTGGCGGTGAGCCACGCCCAGTATCTGGTGACCTTTGCGGTGATGCTGGCGGTGTCGCTGCTGGTGGGGCATCTCACCGCCGGGCTGCGCACCCAGGCCACGGCCGCCGCCGGCCGCGAGCGCATCGCCCAGGCCCTTTACGGGCTGGCCAGGGCGCTGGCCGGCGCCATGTCGGTGGAGCAGGTGGCCGAGGCGGTGGCGGGTTTTCTGCGTGACAACTGGGGCGCCGAGTGCGTGCTGCTGCTGGCGGGCGATGGTGACCGACTGATCCCCGCGCCGGGCACGGCCACCCACCTGGAGCCGCCGGAGCTGGTGATGGCCCGCACGGCCTGCGAGGCCGGGCGCGGGCTGGTGTTTGCCGAAGGCGAGATCCCCGAGCGGCACTTTCTTCCGATGATCGGCGCGACGCGCAACCGGGGCGCCCTGGTGGTGCGGATGAACCCGACCGACGAGCCCGTCCGCCCGCTGCTGGAGGCCGTGGCGGCGCTGGCGTGCACGGCGGTGGAGCGCCTGCACTTTGTGGAGGTGGCCCACTCGGCCCAGGTGGAGGCAGTGTCGGAGCGCCTGCGCAGCTCCATCCTGTCGGCCCTGTCCCACGATGTGCGCACGCCGCTTACGGCGCTGTTCGGAATGGCCGATTCGCTGGTGGTGCAGCGCCCCCCGCTGCCCGACGCGGCGCGGGAGACGGCGGCTGCGATCCGCGATCAGGTGCTGCGGGTGAACGGCATGGTCGGCAACCTGCTCGACATGGCCCGCCTGCAGACCGGGCCGGTGAGCCTGCGCCGGGAGTGGCAACCGGTGGAGGAAGTGATCGGCGCCAGCCTCAAGCTGCTGGAGCCGGCCCTGGCCGGGCATCCGGTGCGCATCGAGGGCCTCGACGCGCTGCCGCTGCTGGCATTCGACGCGGTGCTGCTGGAGCGGGTGTTCTGCAATCTGTTTGAGAACGCCGCCAAGTATTCGCCGCCGGGCACGCCGATCCGGCTCGATGCGGTGGCGGGGCTGGATACGGTGGAGCTGCGGGTGACGAGCGGCGGCGAGGGCTTTCCGCCGGACAAGCTGGAGGCGGTGTTCAACCTCTTCGAGCGCGGCCGCAGCGAGACGGCGGTGGCGGGGATGGGCGTCGGGCTGGCCATCTGCCGGGCCATCGTCGAGGCCCACGGCGGGTCGATCCGCGCGATCAATCCGCCCGAAGGCGGCGCCTGCGTGGCCTTCACGCTGCCCCGGGGCAACCCGCCGGCCATCGATGCCGAACCCTTCGCCAACCCCGGAGAACGCCCATGAGCGAGGCAACCATCCTGGTCATCGAGGACGAACTGCAGATCCGCCGCTTTGTGCGCACGGCGCTGGAAGGCGAGGGCCTGCGGGTGGTGGACGCCGACACCCGGCGCCTGGGCCTGCAGGAAGCCGGGCGCTGCAAGCCCGATCTGGTGATCCTCGACCTGGGCCTGCCCGACGGCGACGGCGCGGGCTTTGTGGCGGATTTCCGGGCGTGGTCCTCCGCGCCGGTGCTGGTGCTGTCGGCCCGCTCCACCGAGCACGACAGGATCGGCGTGCTCGACGCGGGGGCCGACGACTACCTCACCAAGCCCTTTTCCATCGGCGAGTTGCTGGCCCGGGTGCGCGCGCTGCTGCGGCGCGGGCGGCGTGCGCCGGAGAACGAGGCCGCCGAGGTGGCCTTTGGCGACGTGACGGTGGATTTCTCGCGCCGGCAGGTGCTGCGCCGGGGCGAGGCGGTCAAGCTCACGCCCATCGAATACCGCCTGCTCGGGCACCTGATCGCCAACGCCGGCAAGGTCGTCACCCATCGCCAGCTGCTGCGCGAGGTGTGGGGCACGGCCTCGGGCGACAACAGCCACTACCTGCGCATCTACGTGGGCCACCTGCGCCACAAGCTCGAAGACGACCCCGCCCAGCCGCGCCACTTTCTGACGGAAACCGGCGTGGGCTATCGCTTCCAGCTCTGACCCCCGAACCCTACCCCGGAGTGATCCTGTGACCTCATCTGCGTCTTCCCATCCATCCGCCCAGGCGGGCGCCGGGCTGATTCCGCTGGCGCTGGCCGCCCTCGGGGTGGTGTACGGCGACATCGGCACCAGCCCCCTGTACGCCTTCAAGGAGGCCTTTGCTGGCGCCCACGGCATCGACCCGAGCGAGGCCCACGTGCTGGCCACGCTGTCGGCCTTCTTCTGGGCGGTGCTGATCGTGGTGTCCCTCAAATACGTGTGGGTGGTGCTGCGCTTCGACAACGAAGGGGAGGGCGGGGTGCTGGCCCTCACCGCGCTGGCCCACCGGGTGGCCCGTGGCCCGCGCCGGGCGGCGCTGGCGGTGGGGGCGGGCATCTTCGCGGCGGCGCTGTTCTACGGCGACGCCATCATCACCCCGGCCATCTCGGTGCTGTCGGCGGTGGAGGGCCTCAGCGTGGCCACGCCGCACCTGGAGCACTACGTGGTGCCCATCACCGTGGGCATTCTGGTGGCGCTGTTCATGATCCAGAAGCACGGCACCGGGCAGGTGGGGCGCTACTTCGGGCCGGTGACGGTGCTGTGGTTCATCACCCTGGCGGTGCTGGGGGTGGCGAGCATCCTGCGCACGCCTGAGGTGCTGCGGGCCCTCGACCCCCGTTACGCCCTCGACTTTGCGCTCGAGAGCCCGAAGCTCGCCTTCATCCTGCTGTCGGCGGTGTTCCTGGCCCTCACCGGGGGTGAGGCGCTGTATGCCGACATGGGCCACTTCGGCGCCCGGCCGGTGCGGCTGGCCTGGTACGGGCTGGTGTGGCCGTCGCTGGTGCTCAACTATTTTGGCCAGGGCGCGCTGGTGCTGCGCGAGCCGGTCGCCATCGAAAACCCGTTCTACCTGCTGGCGCCGGACTGGTTCCTGCTGCCGCTGGTGGGGCTGGCGACCCTCGCCACGGTGATCGCCTCCCAGGCGACCATCACCGGCGCGTATTCCATGACGCTCCAGGCCACCCGCCTCGGTTACCTGCCGCGGATGCGCATCCTGCACACCTCGGATACCGAGCGCGGCCAGATCTACGTGCCCGGTGTTAACTGGCTGATGCTGGTGGCGGTGGTCGTGCTGGTGCTGCAGTTCCGTTCTTCCGGCGCCCTGGCGGCGGCCTATGGCATCGCGGTGTCGGGCACGATGATCATCACTACGCTGCTCACCGCCTACATCGTCTTCATGACCCGGGCGCGGATGCGCATCGGCCTGCTGGTGGCGCTGGCGCTGTTCGGGCTGCTGGAAAGCCTGTTCTTCAGCTCCAACCTCACCAAGCTGGGCGAGGGCGGCTGGATGCCCATGGCGCTGGGCGCCGCGATCTTCCTGATGCTCACCACCTGGAAGGAAGGCAGCCGGCTGCTGGCGCGCCAGCGGGAGCAGATCGATGTGCCACTGGATGGTTTCGTGAAGGGGCCGCCGCCGGATGTGCCCCGGGTGCCCGGCACCGCGGTGTATCTCACCTCCGAGCCGAGCCTCGTGCCCAGCGCGCTGTTCCACAACCTCAAGCACTACAAGGTGATGCACGAGCGCACGGTGTTCCTCCACGTGGTGAACGAGGACGTGCCGCGGGTTGCCGACGGGGAGCGGGTGCACGTCACCCGGCTGGCGCCCGGGCTGTACAACGTGGATGCCCGCGTCGGCTTTCGGGAAGAACCCGACGTGCCGGCCGCCCTGGCCCTGGCCGCGGCCCAGGGGCTGGATCTCGAGCCCATGACCACCACCTTCTTCGTGGCCCGCTCGAGCATCGTCGATGGCCCGGGCAAGCTGCCGCGCTGGCGCTGCAACCTGTTTGCGTGGATGGTCCGCCAGTCGGAAGGGGCTGCGAGCCACTTCCGGCTGCCGGCCAATCAGGTGGTTGAGCTGGGCACGCAGGTGATGCTGTAGCCCCGGGCGGGCGTCAAAGTTGTGTGCCCGGCCTAAATGGGAGGAGGCGTGTGCCGTTATGGCTGTGTCGAGCCACCGTTCGTGGGGTGGCCGATCTGCCGATAACAATAAGCGCTCATGCCTCCTGCCAACCTCTTTGCCGGCGCGATGGATCTCGTGTTCCTCGTCTACGGCGCGGCTTTCCTGGCCCTTGGACTGGCCATCCTTGTCCGTCACAACGATCACAGCGAACTTCCGCTTTCCCGCTCCCTCTGGCTGCTCGGCGGTTTTGCCGGGCTGCATGGGGTACTGGAGTGGACGGATCTGTGGCGGACGGTGCACGGCAGCGAGCCGTCACTGGCGGCGGGGCAGTCGGTGTTGCTGCTGGTGTCCTACCTGTTCCTGTTCGAGTTCGGCCGCCGGCTCGTGGTCGAGGCGGACGACCGGTCCGGCGGGCGCGGTTGGCTTGCCGGCTGTCTGGCGGCGGTCTGTCGGCCGGCGCTGTACGTGCCCCTGCTGGCCCTTGTCGGCATCGGCGCGGCGGTGTCGGATGCTTCGCTGCCCACCCTCGGCATTCTTTCCCGTTACGTGTTTGGCTTTGCAGGCGCCACCCTCGCGGGGGTCGGGCTGCTGCGGGCGCTCAGGCCGTCCCGGCTGCCGGGCTTGCCCCGGGAGGATGTGCGCAGCCTGACCCGGGCCGGGCAGCTGGGGGCCGGCGCCCTGATTGCCTACGGCGTGCTGGGCGGGCTGGTGGTGCCGGAGGCCGACTGGTTTCCTGCGTCGGTGATCAACCACCAGCGCTTCCTCGAGACCTTCGGTTTTCCGGTGCAGCTGGCGCGGGCGGCGGCGGCCATCGTCATCGCGGCTTCGATGGTGCGTCTGCTGGATATCTTCCAGGTGGAGGCGCTGACCCGCCTGCGCGTCGCCAAGGGCGAAACGGACCGGGCCCTCGGGCAGCTGGGGGCGCTCCACCGCAGTCAGGCGCTGATCCTGGCCTCATCGGGCGAGGGCATCATCGGTTTCGATTCGGACGGGCACATGACCTTCGTCAATCCCGCAGCCGAGCGGATGCTGGGCCACCCGGGCGAGGCGCTCCTGGGCCAGTCGCTGCATGACCTGACGCACCACTCCCGTCCTGATGGCACGCCGTACCCGGAGGAGGCCTGTCCAATCGGGCAGTCGCTGATCGACCACCGGCCGCGCCGGGGGGATGACGAGTTCTTCTGGCGTCGGGATGGCAGCGGCTTTCCGGTGGATTTCCTGGTCACGCCGATGTTCGATGGGGATCGCTGTGTCGGCGGGGTGCTGTCCTTCCGTGACATGACGGAGCAGACCCGCCTGGCCCGGCGTCGCGCCGCAATGCAGGAGCTGATGCTCCAGCTGGCTGGCCTGCCGGCGATCAACGAGGGCGATCTGGACACCATGGTGCAGGTGGTGACCGCGCGGCTCGCCCGTACCTTCGAGGTGGAGCGGGTCAGCGTCTGGCTGCTTGAGGACGGGGAGTCCCGTCTGCGCTGCATCGACCTGTTCACCCGTTCGAGCGGCGAGCACTGCGCCGGGCGGGTGATTGAAGAGACCGGTTTTGGCGACCACCTGGCGGCGCTGAAGGCGGCGCGCTACAGGGCCAGCAACGACGCGCAGCATGACCCGCGTCTGGCCGCCCTGGTCCATGGTCCGCTCGCGCAGGCCGAGATCCAGTCGATGCTCGGCTGCCTGATCGCCTCGGGCCGGCGTCCCTTCGGGCTGCTGTGTCTGGCCGAGACCGGCAGGCCCCACGCGTGGGCGCCGGATGAGATCGACTTCGCCTGCCAGCTGGCCGACCAGATCGGCCTGGTTCTGCTCAACCGCGAAAGGCGTCGGGCCGAAGCGGCGAGCCGGGCCAAGAGTTCGTTCATCGCAAACATGAGCCACGAGCTGCGCACGCCCATGACGGCCATCATCGGGATGAACAGCCTGGCCCTGCGCCGGGCCACCGACCCCCGGCTGATCGACCAGCTGGGCAAGATCGGCAAGGCTGCCCAGCATCTGCTGGGTGTCATCAACAACATCCTCGACCTGTCGAAGATCGAGGCCGACCGGCTGACGATGGAGCAGGTGGACTTCCGTATCGGCGAAGTGGTGGAGAACCTGGCCAGCCTGATGGGGCAGCGGATCACCGAGAAGGGGCTGCGGCTCTGCATCGATCTGCCGCCAGCGCTGGGCATTTCGCCGCTGCGGGGCGATCCGCTGCGGCTCACCCAGATCCTCCTGAACCTCGTCGGCAACGCGGTGAAGTTCACCCCGGCGGGCGAGATCGTGCTGAGCGTGGCGCAGATCGAATCCGGCGCGGACGACGTGCTGGTGCGCTTCGAGGTGCGCGACCGGGGGATCGGCATTGCGCCGGAAGAGGCGGCGCGCCTGTTCAATGCCTTCGAGCAGGCCGGCGCATCGACCACCCGCAAGTACGGCGGCACGGGCCTTGGGCTGGCGATCAGCCGGCGCCTGGCGTTGCAGATGGGGGGCGATATCGGCGTGGAGAGCGTGCCGGGCGAAGGCAGCACTTTCTGGTTCACCGCCAGGCTGGGCATCGGCAGCGCGGTGCGGAGCGACGCGGCAGGCAAGCCGGTTTCGGCCGAGTCGCTGCTTCAGGCCGAGTTTGCCGGCGCGCGGGTGCTGTTGGTGGAGGACGAGCCGGTGAACCAGGAGGTGTCCCTGTGCCTGCTGGAAGACGCCGGCCTTGTCGTGGAGGTGGCCGACGACGGGCTGGTGGCCGTGGAGATGGCCCGGCAGACGGGCTACGACCTGATCCTGATGGACATGCAGATGCCCCGCATGAACGGCCTGGAGGCGACCCGGCGGATCCGCGCCGACTCGGCCAACACCGGCACCCCGATCCTGGCGATGACAGCCAACGCCTTTGTGGAGGATCGCCAGGCGTGCCTGGAGGCCGGCATGAACGACCACATCACCAAGCCGGTGGATTCCGACCTGCTGTTCGAGACGGTGTTGAAGTGGCTGTCCCGCTCGCTGGAGGGCGAGGTGACGACCTGATCGGACGCGCCGGGCCTTGAAACGAAAACACCCCGGGGGCGTGACACCCCGGGGTGTTGTGCTTCTGGCGCCGGCGTTTCAGCGCAGCGTTGTGGCCTTGGCGGAGCCGGCGGCATTCCGCTCGCGCAGGGCGAGCTGGGTGCGGGTGGCAAACAGTTCGGCCTCGTCGGCGACGATGCGGGCGGCTTCGGTGAGGAGCACGTCCTTGCTGTCCTTGCGGGCCTTCTCGGCGGCGAGATCGGCGGCCAGGCTGCGTTCGCCGTACTGGAGGCCGTCGTCCTGGAGGGCGGCGAGCTTGTCCTTGCTGCCCTTGTCGCGGGACTTGAGGCGCGCTTCCTGGCGTTCTTTCTCCTGGCGGCGCTCGGTCTCGTTGAGGGACAACTGCTTGGTTTCGCGCAGGCGCTTGTACTCGGCCACGTCCTGCAGCAGCTGGGCGAAATCCTTGTCCTTGGCGATGCGGGCATCGTGGCGGCGCTGGAGATCGGCCAGGCGCGGCGAGACTTCATCCACCGGACGGAATTCGGCGGCCTTCACCTGAATCCACGGCAGGGCGTTGTCGTAGCTGGATTCGCCGAAGCTCTGCGGATCGGACACCGACGGGAAGCGGATGTCGGGCACCACGCCGCGCAGCTGGGTGGTGCCGCCGTTGATGCGGAAGAACTGGGCGACGGTCATCTTCAGGTCGCCGAACTTGGGCGGGTCGTTGCGGGCGATCTGGTCCAGGCTGATCATGGTCTGGACGGTGCCCTTGCCGAAGCTCGGCTCGCCGATGATGGGCGCGCGGCCGTAGTCCTGCAGCGCGGCGGCGAAGATCTCGGAGGCCGACGCGGAGCCGCGGTTGATGAGCACCGCCAGCGGGCCATCCCAGGCGGTGCCGGCGTGTTCGTCCTTCTCGACGCCGATCTGGCCATCCGGGCGACGCTGCTGGACCACCGGGCCCTTGTCGATGAAGAGGCCGGTGAGCTCGACCGCCTCGCGCAGCGAGCCGCCGCCGTTGTTGCGCAGGTCGATCAGGAGGCCGTCGACCTTTTCCTTCTTCAGCTCGTCGATCAGGCGGGCCACGTCGCGGCTGGCGCTGCGGTAGTCCTTGTCGCCCTTGCGGCGGCCTTCGAAGTCTTCGTAGAAGGCGGGCAGGTTGATCACGCCGATCTTGCGGGCGGTGGCGCCTTCGCCGGTCTTAATGACCGACTTCTTGGCGGCCTGCTCTTCGAGCTTGATCTTGTCACGGGTGAGGGCGACCTGCTTGTGCTTGGCGTCGGGGCCGGCGTCGGCGGGCAGCACGTCGAGCACCACGCGGGTGTTCTTCTCGCCGCGGATCAGCTTGACGACCTCGTCGACCCGCGAGCCGACCACGTCGGCCACGGCGTCGTCGCCCTGGCCGACGCCGACGATGCGGTCGCCCACGGCGAGCTTGCCGGAGCGCGCCGCCGGGCCGCCGGGCACCAGTTCGCGGATGGTGATGTACTCGTCACGTTCCTGCAGCACGGCGCCGATGCCCACCAGCGAAAGGCGCATGGAGATGTCGAAATCGGCCGAGGCGCTACGCCCGAGATAGTTGGTGTGGGGCTCGATCGACATGGCGTAGGCGTTCATGAAGATCTGGAAGACGTCCTCGCTCTTGTTGCGGGTGGCGCGGGTGACGTAGTTGTCGTAGCGCTTGGCGAGGGTGTCGCGGATGGCCTTGTCGTCCTTGCCGGCGAGCTTGAGACGCAGCCAGTCGTTCTTGACGCGCTTCTTCCACAGGTCGCGCACCTCGGCCTCGTCGGCGGGCCACGGGGCCTTGTCGCGGGCGTAGGGGTAGCTTTCCTTGGTGCTGAAGTCGAAGCCCTGGCCGAGGAGCTCGCGGGCGTAGCCGAGGCGCTCGGTCACGCGCTGCTCGTAGCGCTGGAAGATGGCGAAGGGCGCAGAAAGATTGCCCCGCAGGATCGCGTCGTCGAGCCGGGTGCGGGCATCGGCGAAGCCGTCGATGTCGGCCTGGGTGAAGAACAGCCGTTCCGGATCGAGGGCCTTGAGATAGCGGTCGAAGATCTTCTCCGACATGGCGTCGTCGAGGGGAACGGTCTTGTAGTGATAGCGGCTCAGGATCTGCGCGCTCAGGTAGGCCGTCTGGGCCTGGTCGGCGGTGGGGGCCAGGCGGGGCGCCGCGGCCAGTTCCTGGGCCGCCGTCTGGCCGGCGCACAGCACCGAGAGCAGGGTCCAGATGATTCGCTTGTTCAATTGTTTCTCCACCGCAAAGTTTGAGCCGGGATGGACGGTACATTTTTCCGGCAGGAAGGTCGACAGCCGGCTGGCCGAAATGTTCGCGGTTTCGGAAAACGTTTCCGAAAATATGACTAAAGACATACGTCAAGATACCGTTAAGCCATATTCCGAACGGTTTGATAACAAGGAAGACGCCCGATTTCAATCGGGTGGGAGAGAGCATGAGCGACAAGCCGACCCGGGTTCTGATCGTCGAGGACGAGGCGATCATCGCCATGGACCTGGCCCAGCGCCTCGAGAGTTACGGATATGTGGTCACCGGCATTGCGGCGAGCAGTGACCAGGCCATCGAACTGTTCGATTCGACCGGCCCTGATCTGGTGATGATGGACATCGTCATCCGCGGTGGCATGGATGGGGTGGAAACGGCCGCCCGCCTGCGCGAGCGACGGGATGTGCCGGTGATCTACCTCACCGCCTTCAGCGATGACGAGACCCTGCGCCGGGCCCGCGCCACGGCGCCCCAGGGCTATCTGCTGAAGCCCTTCCGGCCCGACGACATCCGCGCTTCCATCGAGGTGGCCCTCGTCAAGCACGCCATGGACAGCCGCCTGCGCCAGAGCGAGGAGTGGTTTTCGCGCACCCTGTGCTCCATCGGCGAGGGCGTGGTGGCCACCGATACGGCCGGGCGGGTGCGCATGATCAACCCCATCGCCGAAGGGCTGATCGGCCTGAGCGACGCCGAGGCGGTCGGCCAGCCGATCGGCGCCATCCTCGATCTGCGCCACGAGCGGAGCGGCCTGCCGGTGCCCGATCCGGTGGCCGGCGCCATGATGATGTCCGGGCTGCCGGCCCAGTGCCCGGCACTGCTCACCACCCGCAGCGGTGCGGTCACGCCGGTGGAATACGCCGCCGCACCGATCATCGCCGGCGACGGCGAGCTGATGGGCTGCGTGCTGGTGCTGCGCGACATCGCCCGCCGCCGTGAAATGGAGCGGGCCCTGGCCGAGAGCGAGCGGCGCTTCCACTCGGCCTTCGAATACGCGGCCATCGGCATGGCGCTGGTGGCGGCGGATGGCCGCTTCCTGCAGGCCAACGACGTGGCGGTGGCGATGCTGGGCGTGCATGGCGAGGTCATCGCCGGCCTGTCCTTCCTCCATCTGTGCCACGAGGGCGACCGCCCGATGCTCGACGAGTACCTCGCCCGGCTGATGGACAACAGCCTGCCGAGCTTCCAGATCGAGCTGCGCCTGGTGACGCCGGACAGCCGGGTGGTGTGGGCGCTGCTGTCAGTCTCCGCGGTGCGCGACGACCGGGGCACGACGCGCTACTACATCGTCCAGCTGCAGGATGTCACCGCCCGCCGCTCGGCCGAGGAGCAGCTGGTCTTCGTGGCCTATTACGATGCCCTCACCGGGCTCTCCAACCGCACCCAGATCAACCGCCAGCTGGAGCAGTCCATCGCCTTCTGCCGGCGCCGGGGCGAGCAGCTGGCGGTGATGTTCATCGATCTGGACAACTTCAAGCTGGTGAATGGTTCCCTCGGCCACAACGCCGGCGACGCGCTGCTGCGCGATGTGGCCCGGCGCCTGAAGGGGGCCGTACGCGAGACCGACATCGTCGGCCGCCTGGGGGGCGACGAGTTCGTGGTGATCCTCCCTGGCGTCGAGGACGACAGCGCGGTGGCGGGGGTGTGCACCAAGCTGATCGCTGCGATGGAGCTGCCCTGCACCTTTGAGGAGCACCTCATCCAGACCTCCTGCAGCATCGGCATCAGCCGTTTTCCCAACGACGCGGTGACCGGCGACCGGCTGATCGTGGCCGCCGACGACGCCATGTACCGGGCCAAGGAGCTGGGCAAGAACGGCTTTGTGTTCTATTCGAGCGAGTGGGGCCGGCAGATCAACCAGCGCATGGTGCTGGAGGCCGACCTGCGCCGGGCGCTGGCCGAATCCCAGTTCGAGCTGCACTACCAGCCCATCCACGACGCCGATGGCGGCGTGCATTCGCTGGAGGCGCTGCTGCGCTGGCAGCATCCGGAGCGCGGCCTGGTGGCGCCGGATGTCTTCATGCAGAGTGCCGAGCGCTCCGGGCTGATCGTGCCCATCGGTGCCTGGGTGCTGCGCACCGTGTGCAGCCAGCTCCGCGCCTGGCATGACGCCGGCGCGGTGGACGTGAAGGTGGCGGTGAATCTGTCGGCGCGCCAGTTCCGCGATCCGGATCTGGTCGGGCTGGTGATGGGCACGCTGGCCGAGTTCGACCTCGACCCGTCGTGCCTGGCACTGGAGCTCACCGAGTCGAGCATCATGCAGCAGCCCGAGCGGGCCCGCGCGACCCTCGACGAGCTTCGCCGCAACGGCCTGCGCATCGCGGTGGACGACTTTGGCACCGGCTATTCCAGCCTCAGCTATCTCAAGCGTCTGCCGATCCACGCCCTCAAGATCGACCGCTCGTTCATGACCGACCTGCCGGACAACCGGGAGAGTGGCGCCATCGTCTCGGCCATCGTCACCATGTCGAGGGCGCTGGGGCTCACGGTGGTGGGCGAGGGCGTCGAGAACAGTGCCCAGGCGCGCTTCCTCAACGATCTCGGCTGTGACCTGCTACAGGGCTTCCTGTTCGAGCAACCGGCGCCGGCGATGGTGATCGAGAGCCTGCTGGGGCTGGGTCGCCGTGCCGGGATGGGGTCGGCGGTTTCGGTCCAGTAGGCCGGAGAGGCGATCGTGCTGCGCGTATTCACGCTTCTGGCGATGCTGGCGGCGCTGGTCTTCGGGCCGGTGGCGGCCCGCACGGACGCCCCGGTCCTGCCGGTGGCCGAGCGCAAGACCGTGCTGGTCATCAATTCCTACCACTGGGGCTTTGCCTGGACGGACGCCCAGGTGAGCGGGATCCTGCAGGTGCTGCGCAGTGGCGACGCGCCGCCGGAGGTCTTTGTCCATGACCTGGACGCCCTGCGTCAGCCCCGCCGCGACGATGATGCGGGCACTGTCGCGCATCTGCGCCAGCGGGTTGGCGAGCGGCGTGTCGACCTGGTGATCGTCACCGACGACCCGGCGCTGGACTTCGCGCTGCGTCACCGGGATGCGCTGTTTCCCAAGGCGTCGGTGGTGTTCTCGGACGTGCGTGATTTCGACCCCGCGCGGGTGCGGCCCGATGTGCCGATCACCGGCGTGCGGGAGAACGTGGACATCGTCGGCACCCTGGGCGCGGCCCGCAAGTTGCTGCCGGACGCCCGCCGGATGGTGGTGTTCGGCAATCTGGGCGGGTCGGCGACCGGCTTCGCCCACGCCCACGAGGCGCTGCTCAAGATGGGCAGCCCGCTGCCGGTGGAGCAGTATTTCGACCTGGGCCTGAGCGAGATCCTCACCATCGTGGCGCGGCTGTCGCCCAACGACATCATCCTGCCCCTGGCCACTGCGGTGGATGACCAGGGGCGCCGGCTGGATTATTCCGAGGTGATCACCCGCATGGCCCAGGTGTCGCCGGCGCCGGTGTTCGACATCACCAGCCACCGGGTGCGGGACGGGATCACCATCGGCGGCAGCGTGGAAGACGGCGTCACCCAGGGGCGGGTCGCCGCCGGGATGGCCCGGCGCGTCCTCGCGGGCACCCCGGCCCGGTCGCTGCCGGTGGTCGATGCCGAGCCGGTGCTGCTCTTCAATCACACCGTGATGGAGCGCTTTGGCGTGCCTGAAAGCCGCTTGCCCGAGGGCGCCCAACTGATCGGCAAGCCCCCCGGGGTGGTCGAGCGCAGCGGCGGTGTCTTCTGGGCGATGCTGGCGGCGCTGGTCGCCCTGACGGTGGTGATTGTGGTGTTGATCGCCAACATCAAGCGCCTCAACCGGGCCGAGTCGGTGCTGGAGCAGAGCGAGGAACACCTGCGCCTGGCGGTCGAGGGGGCCACCGACGGCATCTGGGACTGGAACCTCAAGACCGGCGCGATCTACGTGAGCCCGCGTTATTTCACGATGCTCGGCTACGAGGTGGGCGAGCTCGAACTGGGCCCCGAAGCGCTGATGCGGCAGATTCACCCGGACGACCGGGAGGCCACCGAGGCGCGCTTCCGGGAGTTCATCGCCTCGCCCGATGCGGCCTTCCGGGCCGAGTTCCGGATGCGCGCCAAGAGCGGCGAGTGGCGCTGGATCCTGTCCCGTGGCGCGGTGGTCAAGCGCAAGTCGGACGGCCGGGCGCTGCGGGTTGCGGGGTCGCATGCCGACATCACCGACGCCAAGATCGCCGAACAGCGGATCAGCGCGGCGCTCCACGAGAAGGAGGCGCTGCTGAAGGAGATCTACCACCGGGTGAAGAACAACCTCCAGGTGGTGGCGAGCCTGCTCACCATGCAGGGGCGCAGCGTGGACGACGCGGACGTGCGCGAGCTGTTCGAGGACAGCGCGGCGCGGGTGATGGCCATGTCCCAGGTGCACGAGCAGCTGTACCGCTCCCACGATCTGGCGAGCATCGACTTCAAGCGCTACCTGGGCCAGCTGGTGGAGCGGCTGGCGTCCCAGCACGGGCGGCAGGGGGTGCGCATCGAATCGGCACTGGATCAGGTGGTGCTCGGCATCGAGACGGCGATCCCCTGCGCGCTGATCGTGAACGAGCTGGTCTCCAACGCCGTCAAGCACGCCTTCCCCCACGGCAGCGCGGGGCGCATCCAGGTGGGCCTGCAAGCCGACGGCGAGGACGGCGCCCGCCTGTGGGTGGAGGACGACGGGGTGGGGCTTCAGCCGGGCTTCTCGCCGGCCACCAGCCGCAGCCTGGGCTGGCGCCTGGTGGTGGGGCTGGTGAATCAGATTGGCGGCAAGCTGGTCGTCGGGGCCGACACCAGTAGCCGCATCCATTCGGGCACGCGGATCGTGATCCGCTTCCAGCCGGACGCACCGGAGAGCCGGCGCTACGCCGACGCGCTGCCCCTGCGGGACGACGCGCCTGCCTGACGGGGCGGGTTCAGCGCGGCCCGGGGGTGCCCGGGCGCAGGTTCTGGTCGATGGCCCACACGGCGGCCTCGAGGCGTGAGCGGAACTTGAGCTTCTTCAGCAGATTCTTGATGTGCACCTTCACCGTGCCCTCGGCGATGTTGAGGTCGCGGGCAATCAGCTTGTTCGACAGCCCGCTCGCCAGGCAGCCGAGGATGTCGCGCTCCCGGTCGGTGAGCGGGGCGAGGCTGCGTTCGGCGGCCTGGGCCTCGTCGCGCAGGGAGCGGGCCAGGAGTCCGTTGAGGCTCTCGCTGATGACGATGCGCCCCGAGAGCGCCTCGACGATGCGCGCCAACAGTTCTTCCGGTTCCATGTCCTTCAGCAGGTAGCCGTCGGCGCCGGCGCGGATCGCCGCGACCAGATCGTCGGCGGCGTCCGACACGGTGAGGATCAGGATGCGTGCGGCGAGGTCGGCCTCGCGGAGCGCGCGCAGGGTCTCGATGCCGCTCATCCCGCGCATGTTGAGGTCGAGCAGGATCAGGTCGGGCTCGAGGGCGCGGGCCAGTTCGAGCCCTTCCTCGCCGCTGCTGGCTTCGCCGATGAGGTGGAGCTGGTCGGACAGGGCGATGAGCTGGGAGACGCCTTTGCGGAACAGCGGGTGGTCGTCGATGATGATGACGGAGGTGGTGGCGGGGGCGTTCATGGCGCGCTTCCTTGGGCGGAGGTCGGAGAATCGGAGAGGGTGGCGTCGGCGGGGAAATCCAGCTCGACCCGTGTGCCGCCGCCTTCGCGGGGGCGCACGCTGATCTGGCCGGCGAGGCTCTGGGCGCGGTCGTGCATGATCACGATGCCGTAGCGATGGAGCGGGCGGTCGGCCTCGTCGAAGCCCACGCCGTCGTCGTCCACCGTCACCCGCAGGCGATCGGCGCCGTTCGGGGCGAGGGCGATCGCCACCCGGCCGGCCTGGGCGTGGCGTTCGATGTTGGTGAGGGCCTCGCGGATGATCTGCAGCACGTGGATCTCGCGGTTGGGGGCCAGCTCGACGCCGCCCAGGCGGTTGTCGAGGGTGATCTCCAGCCCCGTGCGGCGGCGGAATTCCTGCACCGTGTCGTCGATGGCCGCGTTGAGGCCGCGGCCGTCGATGCGCAGGCGGAAGGTGGTGAGCAGCTCGCGCAGCTGGCGGTAGGCCTCGTTGAGCCCGTCGCGCAGCTCGCCGACGATCTCGGTGACGGGCTCGGGCGTGGGGCTCTTGCGCAGCAGGGTCTGCAGCCGGGTGACCTGGATCTTGAGATAGGACAGCGACTGGGCGAGGGAGTCGTGCAGCTCCCGGGCGATCACCGAGCGTTCGTCGAGCAGCGCCAGGCGGTGGCGCTCCTCGTTGCGCTGGGTCGAGGCCAGCGCGGCGCCCACGTGGCGGCCGACGGTCTCGAGGAGCTCCAGCTGCCAGGGGGCGAGGGCCTGGCCCGGCGGCAGGGCAAGCAGCAGGGCGCCGTGGCTGCGGCTGCCGTCGAAGAGCGGGGCGGCAATCGTCTGGCCACCGGCGGGCTTGGGGTGGGCCACGATGGCACGGTCGCCGCTTTCGCAGCCGTGGCAGGTGGAGCGGCACAGGGCGTCGATGGCGATGCCGTCTGCGCCGGTGCGGCAGACGGTCTCCGGCGCGTCGGCCCGGCTCAGGCAGATTGCGCCGCTCGTCACCCCGACCACCTGTTCCATGTCGTCGAGCACCTGCTGGAGCGTCGCCCGGGTCACGGCGCGCTCGGAGAGGGCGCGGGTGGTCCGGTAGAGCAGGTCGAGGGACTGGTTGCTGCGGGCGAGCTCCTCGGTCTTCTCCTGGACCCGGTTTTCCAGCTGGGCGTAGCTGCGGGAGAGATCCTCGACCATGAAGTTGAAGGCCTCGCCGAGCTGGCCGAGTTCGTCCGGCTCGCGGATTGGTACCCGCACGGCGAAATCACCGCGCCGCACCCGGTCGGCGGAGGCGAGCAGGTCGTGCAGCGGCAGCAACACCTTCTGTTTCAGCTGCAGCACCGCCGCCGCGCCGACGATCACCAGCAACACCAGCGAAATGCCCTGCACCAGCCGCAGGAGCTGCAGCTTGTCTTCCAGGCCCTGTTCGATCAGCACCACCAGCTGGTTGATGGCGGTGACGATCTCGGCCGTCTCGGCGGAAAGCCGTCCGCCGCCGGGCTGGCCGGCGGCCACTTCGGTGGCGGCCTTCTCCACAGCCGGGTGGAAGCGCCCGCGCCACACGCTGCCCACCGCGTCGTAGGCCTGGCGCAGGCTTCCATCGGCGCCCTGGGGGATGGTGCGCGTGAGGTCGGGGCTGGTGAAGCGCGTCTCGAACTCGGCGATGGCCTGCTCGATGCCGCGGGCGTCGCCCTGGGTGACGGCGGCGCCGATGGCGTAGGACTGCATGCGCAGGGAGCCGGCGAGGTTGATCGCCCGGGCCTCGCCCGACGACAGCTCGGCCACGGTGATCGAGGCGAAGATCGACACCGCGGCGAGGCTGGCGATGGCGGCGATCCACGCACCCAGGCGCAGCACCACCGACGGGCGGCGGCGCCCGGACGGGGGCGGCGAGGCGGGGGATACGCCTTGGTTTGAGGGCTGGGCGGTCACGGGGCAGGCCTGGGTTGTTCGGCAGGTCGCCATTCTCGCCCCGAGTCGCCTCCGGGGTCACGTCCGGTGGGTACGCGGGCCAGGAAAATGGGGTTAGACGAAAGGATAGGCAGCGGCTTTGTGCGACTCGGGTGGTGTCGCGGCGTTTTTAGTAAAAAGCGCTATAAAGCAATGGTATGGCGCCGGATTTGGGGTGGTGAAACGGATACCTCGTTGGAGGTATTTGCCTCATTTTTGAGCAGGTTTGGACTCTGATCTAAGTCAACTTTCAGCCCGGTTTGGGCTCCTAGACTGCGTGCCATGTACTGGGGTCGAAGGCAGTTTTTCCCCGCATGACCCCACTTTGTAGCAGCGAGGTAAATGTGATGCGCACGAGTCTTGATGATCTGTCTCTGGTGTTGGGCGAGCTTGCCCTGTTTCGTGATCTGCCCGATACCGTGATCGCCGAGGTAGCGCGCGCAGCTCATGTGGTGAGCCTGCCCAAGGGGGCGGCGATCTACGCCTCGGGCGAGCGTCCGAAGGCGCTCTTCCACGTGATGTCCGGGCACCTGAAGGTGGCGGTTTCGTCGCCGGAGGGCGGCGAGAAGGTCATCGAGATCCTGTCGCCCAACCAGCTGTTCGGCGTGGCCGAGCTGTTTGGCGATGCGCCTTACGTGTCGTCGGTGGAGACCGTGTCGCCGGTGGTGCTGGTGTCGGTCGGGCGCGACGGCATCTTCCGGGCCATGGACAGCGAGCCGCGCCTGATGCGCCAGATGCTCGCCGCGGTGGCCCAGCGTCAGTCGTCCATCGAGCGCGACATTGCCGCCGACTGCCTGCAGTCCGGCTCGGCCAAGGTGGTGGAATACCTGCGCCGGCTGGGCGCCGCGGCGGCGGCGAAGGCGGCGCGGATCGAACTGGAGCTGGCGATCCCCAAGAACGTGCTGGCGGCGCGCATGGGCTTCACGCCGGAAACCCTGTCGCGGATCTTCCGGGAGCTGTCGGATGCGGGCTTCATCCAGGTGCTCGGCAAGCACGTCACCCTGACCGAGAAATTCACCCGCCAGTACGCCTGTGGCACCGAGCGCGCGCTGGCCGAGCGGCGCCCGGCGAGCCGCAGCGGCGTGTGGTTCGACCGCCCCGCTGCCGTGACCACCGCCCACGCGGCCTGGAACTGATCGCGCCGCGCCGGTGGCGCGGTATGCTGACGCTCTTCCCAACAGTGAGGAGCGTTCGATGGCAACGGTTCAGGATTCCGATTTCGACAGTCTCGTTCCCGGCCTGCCCCTGAGCCGGCGGACCTTCGTCGGCGGTTCGCTGGCGGCGGGTTTTGCGCTGGCCGTGCAGCCGGCCCTCGGGCATAGCGTGGTCGTCACCCCGGCCGACGGGCTGGTAGCGGGCGAGATCACGCTGCCGGCGCCGGATGGCGTCGCCCTCAAGGCTTACCGTGCCCAGCCCGCGGGCAAGGGGCCTTTCCCCACCGTGCTGGTGGTGCAGGAAATCTTCGGCGTTCACGAATACATCCGCGATGTGTGCCGGCGTCTGGCTCGCCAGGGCTATCAGGCCATCGCGCCCAATCTTTACCAGCGCCAGGGCGACCCGGTGGGCATCGACAGCGTGGCGGACATCCTCGCGAAGGTGGTGAGCAAGGTTCCGGACGCCCAGGTGCTGGCCGACCTGGACGCCACCGCGGCGTGGGCTGCAGCCAATGGCGGCGATGCGGCGCGGCTGGGCATCACCGGCTTCTGCTGGGGCGGGCGCATCACCTGGCTGTACGCCGCCCACAACCCGAAGCTCAAGGCCGGCGTGGCCTGGTATGGCCGCCTGACCGGCGTGGCCAGCGCGATGACGCCCCAGCACCCGATCGACGTGGTGGACAAGATCAGCGCCCCGGTGCTGGGCCTTTACGGCGCCAAGGACCAGGGCATCCCGGTGTCCGACGTGGACGACATGAAGGCCGATCTGGCCAAGGCCGGCAAGCGGGCGGAGTTCGTGGTGTATCCGGATGCCGGCCACGCCTTTCATGCCGACTACCGCCCGAGCTACCGGGCGGCCGATGCGGCGGATGGCTGGGGCCGGCTGCTGGCGTGGTTCAAGGCCAGCGGGCTCTGATCCCCGTCAGGCTGGTTCAGGCCGGCTCGCGCAGGGCGTCCCGCAGCAGGGTTTCCATCTCGGCGGCCGGGCGCGGCGGCGAGAACAGGTAGCCCTGCATCGTCCGGCAGCCGGCGTCCCGCAGAAAATCCCGCTCGGCGGCGGTCTCGACGCCTTCGGCCACCACGTCCAGCCCCAGATGCCGGGCCATCGCCAGGATGGCGGTGGTGATGCCCGCGTCGTTGGGGTTGTCGAACAGGCCGTGGACGAAGCTGCGGTCGATCTTCAGGCTGCCGATGGGCAGGCGCTTGAGGTGGGCGATGGATGAATAGCCGATGCCGAAATCGTCCAGCGCGAAATGCACGCCGGCCGCCCGCAGCTGGTGCAGTTCGGCTGCGATGGCCGGGTCGCCGTCCATCACCAGCCCTTCGGTGAGTTCCAGCACCAGCCGCCCGGCGTCGAGCCCGTGGTGGGCGAGGAGGCTTGTCACGCCGTGGGTGAAATCCGGCATCCGTAGCTGGCGGACGGACAGGTTGACGGCGATCCGCGCCGGGGCGACGCCCGCCCGCTGCCACGCGGCGCCCTGGGCGCAGGCCGCGTCCAGCGCCCGGTGGCCGAGGGGGATGATCAGCCCGCTCTCTTCGGCAGCCGGAATGAAGGCCGAGGGTTCGAGCAGCCCGCGCTCCGGGTGCTGCCAGCGCAGCAGCGCCTCGACACCGACGATGCGGCTGTCGGCGGTATCCACGATGGGCTGGTAGTGCAGCACGAACTCGCCGCGCTCCAGCCCCTTGCGGATGTCGTTCTCGAGCTTGAGTCGTTCGACCGCCTGATGGGTCAGGTCCTCGCTGTACATCTGCCAGTTGTTCCGGCCGCGCTCCTTGGCGTGGTACATGGCGGTGTCGGCGTGCTTGAGCAGGGTGGCCGCGTCGGTGCCGTCTTCGGGGTACATGGCGATGCCGATGCTGGCGCCGATGCTCACCTCGGCGTCGTCCGCCTGGAAGGGGCGGGCGAGGGCGCTGCGCACCCGCTGGGCGATCTGGATCGCGGCACGCGCGTCTTCGAGGGATGGCAGGGCGATCACGAATTCGTCGCCACCCAGGCGCGCCAGGTGCAGGGGCGGGCTCGGTTCGTCGGCGCCGGGCCGGGAGACGATGTCGCTGACCCGCAGCTTTTCCTTCAGGCGCAGGGCCACTTCGCGCAGCACCACGTCGCCGGTGTCGTGGCCGAGGGTGTCGTTGATGCGCTTGAAGCCGTCCAGATCAAGGAACAGCAGGGCGAGCTTGCGGCGCTCGCGGGCGGAGCGCTGGAGTTCCTGCTCGAGGCGCTCGACGAAATGCTGGCGGTTGGGCATGCCGGTGAGCGGGTCGTAGTAGGCCAGCCGGCGGATCTTCTCTTCGTTCTGCTTCTCGCGGGTGATGTCGCGCACCACGGCGATCACCTGATCCTGGCTGCTGCGGGCGAGGCGCGCCTCGTAGTGCCTGTCCTGGCCGTCGACCGGGAGGGTGAGCACGAGGGCCTGGAGCATGCCGTCTGCGAGGGCCCGGCGGAGGTTGTCGTCCAGCTGCTCGGCGAGCTCGGCGGGCAGCACGTCGGCCACCCGCCGGCCGATGAACAGGCGTGGCTGGATGGCGTCGCGGCGGCCGGCGCCGGCCTTGGCGTCGAGGATCATGCCGTCGCCGCGCAGGGTGAACAGCATGTCCGGAATGGCCCGGACGATGGCGGTCTGGCGGGCTTCGAGTTCCTTCTGGATGCGCACGCTCTCGGCGGCGCGCAGCACGTAGCGGGCCCGGTGGCCGAGGATCGGCCAGTTGATGGGCTTGGCCATGAAATCATTGGCACCCACCTCGTAGGCGAGGTTGATGGAGGCGAGGTCGTCCATCCCGGTGACCATGATGATCGGGATGTCGCAGGCGGCCCAGCGCTGGCGGATCTGGCGGCAGACCTCGAAGCCGTCGAGGCCGGGCATGTCCACGTCGAGGAGCACCAGGTCGGGCGGCTGCCGGTCGACGGCGGCGAGGGCTTCGTTGCCGTCGCAGGCTTCGATGACCGCAAAGCCGGTCTGTTCGAGGGCTTCCCTTTCGAGCAGGCGGGCGGTGTAGTCGTCGTCGACGATCAGGACGCGGGGTGGCGGGAGGGAATCAGGCTTCGACATGGGGAACGTGTCCTTCGAGGGTGTCCTGCAGGGCATCGCGTACCCGGGACCACTCTTCTTCGATGGTGGCCAGAAGGCGCTGCGTGGCATCCGGGCTGGCGGTGCGCGCGCTGGCTTCGAGGGCCTTGAGCTGGGCGGCGAGCACCTCGGCGCCCACATGGGCGGTGCTCGACTTGAGGTAATGGGCTGTCCGGCGCAGGGATTCGGCGTCGGCCTCGCGCAGGCTGCGGCCGAGTTCGGCGAGGCGCGGCGGGGTCTCGGCGAGGAAGCTGCGGATCACCCGCTCGACGAGGGCGGGGCCGTTGGGCCCGGGGATGCGGCGGATCGCGTCGAGGGCGGCCGGGTTGATCGGGGCGTCGCCGGCCGGCAGGGGCGCGGCTGCGGGTTCGTGGGCGGCGGCGTGCCCGCCGGGCAGCCAGGTGGCGAGCATCCGCGAGAGCTGTTCGCGGGTGAAGGGCTTGCTGAGGTAGGCGTCCATGCCGGCGGCGATGCAGCGCTCGCGGTCGCCAGACACGGCGTTGGCGGTGAGGGCGATCACCGGGAGCGGGCGGATCTGGCCTTCGTCCTGCAGCACGCGGATCCGCGCGGTGGCTTCGAGGCCGTCCATCTCGGGCATCTGGCAGTCCATCAGCACCAGATCGAAGTGGCCGCTGCGGACTTTCTCGACGGCCTCGACGCCGTTGTGGGCGAGGGTGCACTGCAGGCCGAAGGACTGGAGCATGGCCAGCGCCAGCTGCTGGTTGACCGGGTTGTCCTCGGCCACCAGCACGTGGCCGGCGAGCCCGGTGGCCGGCTTGGTGGCGGCAGTGCTTGCAGGGGCTTTGGCGGGTGCCCGGAAGAGGGCGGTGGCGATGGCGTCGTAAAGGTCGGACTGGCGCACCGGCTTGGTGAGCACGCCATCGGCGACCGACGGCTGGCCAGCGCTGCCCTGCGTGCCAACCGGTGCGACGATGAGCAGGGGCAGGCGGGCGAGGGCCGGGTGGCGGCGGATGGCGTCCGCCAGCCGGGCGCTGTCCATCTCCGGCTGATGCAGGTCGATGATCGCGAGGTCGTAGGGCTGGTGCCGGGCGGCGGCGTGTTCGAGGGCGCGCAAGGCGTCGGTGCCGGTGGCGACGCCGGCGGGCTGCATCGCCCAGCCCCGGACGATCTGCCCGATGGCCTGGCGCTGACTGGTGTTGTCCACCGCCAGCAGCACGCGGCGGCCATTGAGCTGCCCGGCCGGGTCGACGCCGGTGCGGGCGTTGGCATCCTGCTTGGCGAAGGGCAGTTCGATCCAGAAGCGGGCGCCTTCGCCCGGGGTGCTGTCCAGCCCGATGCGGCCGCCCATCAGCTCGACCAGCCGGCGGGTGATCGCCAGCCCGAGGCCGGTGCCGCCGTAGCGCCGGGTGGTGGAGTTGTCGGCCTGGGAGAAGACGCTGAAGATCCGGTCGTGGGCGTCGGGGGCGATGCCGATCCCGCTGTCCTTGACCTCGATGCGGAAGCGAGCTTGGGCGTCGTCTTCGTCCAGCAGCTGGGCGCGGATGACGATCTCGCCCTGGTGGGTGAACTTGACCGCGTTGCTCATCAGGTTGGTGAGGATCTGGCGCAGGCGCACAGGGTCGCCGCACAGGGCCAGCGGGGCGTCGTGGGGCACCGCGCAGACCAGCTCGACGCCCTTGGCCTCGGCGGCGCGGGCGAACATGTAGCCCACGTCCTCGATGAGCTGGCGCAGGTGGAAGTCGATGGTTTCGAGCTCGAGCTTGCCGGCCTCGACCTTCGAGAAGTCGAGGATGTCGTTGATGATGTTGAGCAGGTGCTCGCCGGATTGGTAGACCGCGTCCGAGAAGCGTGCCTGCTGGGCGTTGAGGGGTGTGCTCCGGAGCATCTCGGTCATGCCGAGGATGGCGTTCATCGGCGTGCGGATCTCGTGGCTCATGGTGGCGAGAAAATCGCTCTTGGCCTGGTTGGCGGCCTCGGCGAGCTCCTTGGCGCGGCGCAGTTCGAGGGTGCGGATCTCGATCTTGTGTTCGAGCTGGTCCCGGTGGCTGGCGAGGCTGCGGTCGCGCTCCTGGATCTGTTCTAGCATGGCGTTGAAGCCCCGGGCCAGCTCGCCGATCTCGTCGCTGGAGTCGACCGGTGCGCGGATGCCGTAGTCGGCGCCGGCGGTGACCCGGTCCATCACGTCCACGAGGCGGGTCATGGGGTCGGTGATGGTCTGGTTGAGCCGCGCCAGCAGCCCGTGGGCGATGGCCAGGGCGATGAGGATCACCACCGCGAAGGCGATGATGTGCCACATCAGGCGCAGGTAGAGCTTGCCCAGGTCGAAGCGCAGGGTCACCGCGCCGGCCTGGGCGCCGTCGACCCGGATCGGCTGGGTGACGTCCAGCGCCGACAGGCTGAGGAGGTAGCCGGCGGCCGGCGCGTGGGCGAGCACCGGGGCGGCGCCCGTGCCGGCCTGGGTGTAGGTGGCGAGGGGCTGGCCGGTGGCTTTCCACAGGGCGGCGAAGCGCACCTGGTGGTCATCGGCCAGGGAGCGCAGGAAGCCTTCGGCCGCCACCTGATCGTCGAACACCACCGCCGAGGCACTGTTGCGGCCGACGAACTCGGCCTTGGTGCGGGCTTCCTCGATGAAGGTGGAGCGCAGTTCGAAGTAGTCGTGAACCGCCAGCAGCAGCACCGCGATGAGAAACGCGCTGCCGGTGGTGAGCAGGTTGATGAGGCGCAGCTTCTTGCGCAGCGACCCCGCCCGGAGGAGCTTTTCGAGGAGCGAGGGCGGGCGTTCGGTGGCGGACATCAGCGGCCTCCCTTGCCGTCGCGGACCAGCCGGGCGAGCCGGAGGATCTGGGAACTGAGCTTGAGCCCGGCCCGCTGGGCGGCATCCGGGTTGGCCTCGAAGCGCACCTTGTCGCCTTCCATGTAAAGGCCGATCACGCCGCCGGCGCTGGCGAAGCCGTCGGATTCGCCCACCGTGAGCACCGGCGCGCTGCCCAGCGACTGGAGCACCGGGAGCGCGCTGGCGCGGCCGGTGATGACCAGGATGTGGCACTGGCCGCCTTCATCGGCGCGGGCGAGGAGGCGCACGTCCACCGCCTTGCCGCGCACCGGGGGCTTGGATTCGAGGGCCGCGACGGCCTCGGTGAGGTCGCTGCCGTTGCCGGTGACGCAGATGCGCAGCCGGGGCGCGCGGCTCCACGGGTCGTCCGGCCATTCGGAGAACTTGGCGAAGTTGTAGATGAAGGCGGCCTTCACCGCGTTCTCCTCGGCGATCTCCGGGGCGGCCGGCGCAGCCGGGCTGGCCAGGGCGAGCAGGGCCCACAGGGCCAGATACACGGCGTGGTGGCGGAAGCGGGCAGTCATGACGCGGGCTGCCATCAGAAGCGGTACACCGCCTTCAGGCGATAGCTGCGGCCGTCCTGCGCGAGGCGGTCACGCTGGGGCACGGTGGGGTCGTAGGCGGTGGCGTCGAAGTAGCGGTTGTCGAACAGGTTGTAGACCGAGGCCGACCATTCCCAGTGGTTGCCGGCCATGGGGCGCAGCAGGGTGAGGTTGGCGAGGCCGTGGTCGGGCACCATGCCGGCGTGGGTCTTGCGGGCGGCGAGCCACTGGGCTTCGGTGCCCAGGCGCAGGGATTGCCAGGGCATGGGCACCGACAGGTTGAGCTTGCCGATGACGTTGGGCGAGTTGGTGAGATCGTTGCCGGTGGCGTCGTGGGCGTGCTGGAGTTCGAGGCTGGTGCGCAGGCGGGCGCCGTTGGTCCACAGCTTCTCGATTTCCAGCTCGACACCGCGGGCCGAGCTGCGGCCGGCGTTGACGTACTGGAGCAGGCCGGAGCGGGCTTCGGTGGTCTGGTCGATCAGGCCGGCGAGGCGATAGACGTAGGCGGTGCCGAGCAGGCGGGTCTGGCTGTCGAGGTAGTGCTCGACGCTGGTTTCCCAGGTGGTGATCTTTTCGCCGCGCAGGCGCGGGTTGGCGATGGCGCTGCCGGCGTAGCTGTAGTTGCTCTCGTACACGTTGGGCGCCCGGAAGGCGGTGCCGTACTGGAGCTTCCAGACCGTCTGGGCCGACAGCCGATACACCGCGCCCAGCCGTGGGCTGAACTGGGCGCCCTGGCCAGTGACCTGATCCACCCGGCCGCCCACCGAGAGCTTGAGGTCGGGCGTCCATTGGAAATCGTCCTGCACGAACACGCCGCTGCGCTCGCTCTGGCGGTGGTCGTCGGCGTTGAGCCGGTAGGGGGCCGCGTCGTAGTTGCGCTGGTTCTGGATGCGGTTGCGCTGGTGCTCGATGCCGGCGACGAGCTTGTTGCGGGCCGAGAGGCTGCTTACCAGCTTGAGCTCGACGCCGTACCAGCTGCCGTGGGCCTCGTCGTAGTTGCGTACCGGCGGCGTGCCCAGAAGGGCGGGGGCCGAGTAGGTGTAGTCAGACAGGTAGGTGCGGCCGGAGAGTTCGGTGGCGGCATCGAGGGCGCGGGTGTAGTCGACGGCGAGGTAGCTCTGGGTGTCGATGTAGGCGCGGCCGCGGTCGTCGAACTCGGCCCCGAACGCGCCGGTGGGCACGCCTTTGGTCCGCCGGCTGGCGGCGGTGGTGAGGCGCAGGCCGTCGATGCCGACGCGGGCGAAGACGCTGCCCTGGCGGGTGTAGTCGGTGTGGGCGGTGTGGCCGCCGTTGTTGGCCGGGGTGTCGAACTCGGGGAAGTACAGCGCCGGGCCGGTGGCGTTCATCCCGGAGACCGAGGCGAGGAAGTCGGCGCCGTTGTCGAGGCGCTTGCCCACGCTGGCCCGGCCGTCGATGGTGTTGTGGCTGGAGATGCGCGCGCCAAGTTCGCCCCCATCGAGCTGTGCGCCGCTGCGGGTGATGAGGTTGATCACGCCGAACACGGCGTTGCCGCCGTAGATCGAGGAGCCCGGCCCGCGGATGAATTCGATGCGATCGACGATGTCCAGGTCGATGATGCCGTCGGTGCCGATGTAGGCCTGGTCGTAGATGGCGTCATTGACCCGCTGGCCATCGACCAGCAGCAGCACGCGGGTGTTGTAGTCCTGGGGGCGGGCGAAGCTGCGGGCGCCCACGTAGTCGTAGCCCCGGTCGCTGTGGGTGTAGAAGCCGTGGAGGCTGCGCAGCACCTCGGCGACGGTGCGCCAGCCGAACTGGCGGATGTCGTCGCGGGTGACGACGCTGACGGCGGCGGTGGTCTCGGAGGCCTTCTGCTCGAAGCGCGAGGCGCTCACCACCGGCACGTCGATGAGCTGGTCGAGGGACAGCTCGGTCAGGTCGTCGGCGCCGTGGGCGCAGGCGGAGCAGCCCGCCAGGGCCAGCGCGATGCATTTGAGGCTGGCGTGGGGGGAGGAGGCGTTCTTCATCGGGGCTGGCGATGTGACGCAGCCCCGCTTGAGATATGGCTTCGGGGTTCAGGGCTGCGCGTGATTGGATGACGCAATCCTAACGGCCCGATGCCCGCGAACTTGAGCCGGCCGGAACGCCCGGCCGTGAGTGGTTTAACGCAGCGAGATCACCGGCCAGCCGTGATTGCCGGCGTGGGCCCGCAGGGTGTCGTCCGGGTCGACGGCCACCGGGTTGCCGACCTTGTTCATGAGCGGCAGATCGTTGTGGGAATCGCTGTAGAAGCTGCTCTTGGCGAAGCTCTCCCAGCACAGGCCGAGGCTTTCGAGCCAGGCTTCGACGCGTTCGATCTTGCCGGCCTTGAAGGCCGGGGTGCCGCGGGGCTTGCCGGTGAAGGCGCCGTCTTCCTGGGCCGGAATGGTGGCAACCAGATGCGGGATGCCGAAGGCCCGGGCGATCGGGCCGGTGACGAAGCTGTTGGTGGCGGTGACGATGGCCACCACCGCGCCGGAATCCAGGTGCTGCTTCACCAGGGCCTGGGCCTTGGGCGTCATCATCGGGCGGACGCGGGTGTCCATGAACTCCTGGTGCCAGGCGTCGAGCTGGGCGCGGCTGTGGCGGGCCAGGGGTTTCAGCTGGAAGTCGAGGAACTCGAAGATGTCCAGCGTGCCGGCCTTGTACTGGTCGTAGAACTGCTGGTTGCGGGCTTCGTAGACTTCCTTGTCGAGCACGCCCTTGGAGATCAGGAATTGGGCCCACTCGAAATCCGAGTCGCCGGCGAGCAGGGTGTTGTCGAGGTCGAAAAGTACGAGTTCCATGGTGTGCGCTTAAAGGGTCGGGTCGCGCTGCAGGACTTCCCGCAGCAGGGGCAGGGTGACGGCACGCTTGCGTTCGAGCGAGGCGGCGTCGAGGGCGTCGAGGGTGCGCAGCAGGCTGGTGAGATCCCGCCGGCCGTGGCGCAGGAGGTATTGCACCAGCTCGGGTTCGAGGCGCAGCCCGCGGGTGGCGGCCTGGGCCTGGAGGATGGCGTTGCGGTCGTCGTCGGTGAGGCCCTTGACCTCGAAGATCAGGCTCTGGCCGATGCGGGTGCGCAGATCTTCGCGTAGCGCCAGCTGCAGCGGGGCCACCGCGCCGCTGGTGACGAGGGTCATCTTCTGGCCGCGGGCAGCGTTGAAGGCGCGGAACAGAGCGATCTGGGCGTCGGGGCCGAGGGCCTCCACGTCATCGACCGCCAGCAGCAGGCCGGGCGCTTCGGGCAGGGTGGCGCCGACATCGGCGGCCTGCAGGTAGCACGCCGGGCGGCCGGCCTGGGCAGCGGCGGTGACGACGCTTTTCAGCAGATGGCTGCGGCCGCTGCCGGCGTCGCCCCACAGGAAGAGGTGCTGGGGCACATCGGCCACGGGCACGGCTTCGTAGAGGGCGGCGAGCAGGTCGGCGTTGGCAGCGGCGACGAAATTTTCCAGCAGCGGCGGTGAGTCGGCGCGCAGGTCGAGGGTGAGTTGCTTCACGCGGATGGGGGCACGCGATTGTTGCGACGGCGCACCCGGCAGGGGCGGGCCGGCGACATTTCGGCTAAAATTCGGGTTTGTTTGCGTGGCAGGGGCCAAAACCCCGGCGCAAGGCCCGTTAATGTAGCCGGTTCCGGCGGGGTGCTCAATCCGATGAGCGTTCCCGGTGGCATCCGGACGCTTCTGAAGAGATCACAGAACCCATGAGTTCCCTTACTTATCGTGACGCCGGCGTGGACATCGATGCCGGCGATGCCCTGGTCGACCGCATCAAGCCCTTTGCCAAGCGCACCATGCGCCCGGAGGTGCTGGGCGGCATCGGCGGTTTCGGCGCCCTGTTCGAGATCTCCAAGAAGTTCAAGGAGCCGGTGCTGGTTTCCGGCACAGACGGCGTGGGCACCAAGCTCAAGCTGGCCTTCCAGCTCAACAAGCACGACACCGTCGGCCAGGATCTGGTGGCGATGAGCGTCAACGACATCCTGGTGCAGGGCGCCGAGCCGCTGTTCTTCCTCGATTACTTCGCCTGCGGCAAGCTTGATGTGGACACCGCCGCCACCGTCGTCCAGGGCATCGCCCAGGGCTGCGAGCTGTCCGGCTGTGCGCTGATCGGCGGCGAAACCGCCGAGATGCCCAGCATGTACCCCGATGGCGAATACGATCTCGCCGGCTTCGCGGTGGGCGCGGTGGACAAGTGCAACCTCATCGACGGCTCCACCATCCGCCCGGGTGACGTGGTGCTGGGCCTCGCTTCCAGCGGCGCCCACTCCAACGGCTACTCCCTGATCCGCAAGGTCATCGAGATTGCCAAGCCGAACCTCGAAGGCGACTTCCACGGCCGCAAGCTGAAGGACGTCATCATGGAGCCGACCCGCATCTACGTGAAGTCGCTGCTCGCGCTGATGGAAAAGCGCGCCGGCCTCGTGAAGGGCATGGCCCACATCACCGGCGGCGGCCTCCTCGAAAACGTGCCCCGCGTGCTGGCTGACAACCTCACCGCCGTGCTGAAGAAGGACGCGTGGGAGATGCCCTACCTGTTCCAGTGGCTGCAGCACGCTGGCAATGTGGACGCCCAGGAAATGTACCGGGTGTTCAACTGCGGCGTCGGCATGGTGGTGATCGTTGCCGCTGAAGACGCCGAAATGGCTGCCGCCCAGCTGCGCTCCACCGGCGAGACGGTGTACAACCTTGGCACCATCGAAGCCCGCGCCGAAGGCCAGGCCCAGACCGTGGTGGTGTAAGCGCCAGCGGGCCTGCCCGCATCCCGGCAGTACCGAAACGGGCCCCAGCGGCCAAGCCCCTCTCAAAAACGATTGATTTTTTTGAGACAGGTTTAAGGCAGTAGCCCAAAGCATGAAGGCCCCGATTTCGGGGCCTTTATCATTTCTGGATCAGGATTCGGATTTCTCCGGGACGGTCGGCCGAGGCCAGATTTTGCAGATCGCCTCGCCCAGCGCTTTCCCTCTCTTGGCGATGGCCTCCTCGTCCCAAGCGGTCGCGGCGTCGAAATGGCGGTTCAATCGCAGCACCGAGTTCCGGTATTCGACCAGCTTCGACTCGAACGAGCCGTTGCTGGCGGCGGGGTTGAGGTATCGGTTCAGAAGCGTCAGGTTGCCGAGGGTTTGCAGGGTCGAATTGCGCGTCCGCACGGCGTCGGCCAAGGGCGCCAGTTCGCCTTGGGCCAGGTGCGGATACAAGGCCACATTGGCGGGGATCGAGACGCCCTTCAACGGCCAATGGGCGTCCCATTTCTGCGGTAGGACATGCTCGATTTGCAGCCCGGCCGGAATGTCCAAGTTTTCCGTCTTTTTGTTTCGGAGGGCGGTTTCCAGGCGTTCGAGGATCAGCCGCAAGGCCGGAGTCTTGATCATCTTGAACACGGGGCGGGAGATGGCCTTCTCGACGACCTCCCCGTCCGTCGGCCAATGCCGGGTCGTTCCGCCGCCTTCCAGCAGCTTCTTGCGCAACGCGGGGAGCACCGCGTCGCCGGACAGTCCGCGCAGGCTTCCGATCACGTCGACGAACAGCTTGTTGTATTCCTTCGTCTCTTCGCCCGCGAGCACGCGACGAGCGATGAACGACTCGACGGCGTCGAGGCAATCCTTCGATTGCTCCGCGTCGAGGCCGGCCTCCAACTCCAAGAACATGACGAGAGGCAGAGCCGTGGAGACGTCGAAGTCCATCAGGACCCGTCGCAGGTCCGTGCAGGGCAGCTCCGAGGGGATCGCGGACTCGTAGCGTTGATAAGCCTCGCCGTGCCGGGTGAAGTCCGCGAGCTCGTCCTTGACCGTGGCGTAGCGCGGGGGATGGGCGGACACCCAGCGGCGGTATTCCTCGTTCACGCGGCGGGCGTCGACCATCTGTCCGGTCTTCGCCATGAGGAAGAAGCGGAGGCCGAGGTCGAGCCTCGAATAGGTTCGGCCGCCCCGGCGGACGTCCATGCTCCAAAAGTCCGTCTCGAACTTGCTCCAATACTCAGCGAAGATTTCGTCGCGGTCGATCTGCTCTTTCTCCGCCCGCATGAAGATCAGGCTGCGCAGTAGATCGGATTGCGTCAGCGGCTGGCCCTGGGAGTTGAGCGAATAGAAGATTTCCTGCGAGTCGTCGCCCTCCGACAGGGAAATCTCGACGACGCAGAAATCCTGCTGCAACGATTGGAGCAGCGCGAACGCGGCCTCTTCTCGCGTCTTCGAGAACTCCGCGGCCGACGCGTCGATCCATGCCGAAATCATCTTGGAGAAATACAGGTAGCCCTCGGCGAGGTTGCTGCGCGGCTCCGGCTTGCGCTTCCTGGGCAGATAGACGAGCGGATGCCGCTTGGAGACCTCCTCCGGGCTTCCGGCGGAGACGACGCTGCGGAAGGCGTCCCGGTTGAGCGTGGTCGGCCAGAGCTTGAAGAGCTCCTCGTCCGGCTTCTCCATCACGTCGGCGTCGGCGTTCTCCAAATACCGCGTCGTCGTCCGGTCCAGCGTCTTCCACTCGTTCGCGCGGGCGATGTCGCGGTAGGCGCAAAACAGGAGTTGGAGTGTGGTGAGCCGCTGCTGGCCGTCGATGATGAGGAAGCGCTTCACCTCTCGCGGCGAGTTGGGCTTGACCCCTTCGATGATCAGGGCCCCGAGGTAATGCGGATTGGATTTGACGCCGCGCATCAGGAGCTGCGCTTTCTCGGAAACATCCTCCCAAAGGGTCGACCACTGCGGCGACTCCTTCCAGACGTAGAGGCGCTGGAACATCGGCACGACGTAGCGAAGCTGTGAGTTGAACAGGGTGTCGAGCGATCTCGGATTCGCTTGCATTTAGGCTCCCATTGTTTTTCCGAGATGGTAACCCGGTGGAATGGCAATGGGATGAAAAAGCACCCATTTCTGCTTCGCAGCTTCCCGTTAAAGTCTCCGCTTCCGTGCTGGCGGCTACTTCTTCAAAAATCTGTTCGGTCAGCTTGGGCCGGGTTGTTTATAGAAATTAACTCTGGGCTAATGGAAATTAGCTGGCAGTGCCAACCAAAAATGAAGGGCCAGGAAGGCAAGCCCCTCTGAAAATCGGTTGATTTTGGAGGGGCTTTCGTTTTGTAGCCGTTTTGCCTCAAGGCTTTTGACCGGTGTGTTTTACCGAAAAATCTGCGGGACGGGTTTTCGACAAGAAAAAGCCCCAACCCTCGACGGGATGGGGCTTTGGCCAATTTTGGCCGGGTTTCTCAACCGGAATTGAGAGGGGCTTGCCCAGCGGCCCGTTTTTCATTGCCGCATCTCCTCACTCATCTCTCCTCACTCCCCACGGCTTCATTGTTGCTTTTGAAACTTTCAGGGTTACAATTGCAACAACGCATCCCGGAGCCCATCATGAACGCCCCTCAAGCCGCCGTCACCGACGACATCGACCGCAAGGCCGTGGCTGGCATGCTGATGCAGCTTTTCGACCACTGGAAACTCAGCACCGAAGAGCAGCTCGATGCCCTCGGCTTTGCCACTTCCAATCGCGCCGTGCTGGCGCGCTACCGCAAGGGCGAGGCCTTGTCGGGCAGCCGCGACACGCTGGAGCGGGCCGGCCACCTGCTGGGCATCCACAAGAACCTGCGGTTGCTCTTTCCCCATAACCGCGAGCTGGCCTATGCGTGGATGAAGACCCGCAACCGGGCCTTCGAGCACCGTTCGCCCATCGACGTGATCCGCGAGTTCGGCTTTGCCGGCCTGCTGATGGTGCTGGCCTATCTCGACCGGGCGCGCGGCCAGTGATCGACCCGATATTCGCCCAGGCGCGCCTCGCCGAAACCCACGGCGATCTGGTGCGCAACATCGTGTCGATCCGCGTCTCGCAGGATCTGTTCGACGACCTTTCCGACAACCCGGCCGACTGGCAGACGGCGATCAAGCTCGAGCTCGCCACCAAGCCGCGGATGTTCGTCTCGCCGGTGCCGGTGATCGACCGGCCCTTCGAGGACGCCCGCTGGAACGACGCCATCCACTATCCCTTCCGCCACTGGATGAAGAGCCGCTATTCCGACGGCAGCTTCGGCGTGTGGTACGGCGCCGATACGGTGGAGACCAGCGTCCACGAAACCGTGCATCACTGGCGCAGCGGCCTGCTGGACGACGCCGGCTTCACCCAGCCCGGCGTGCGCATCGACCGCAAGTGCTACCGGGTGCGCTGCGACGCGGCGCTGGTGGATCTGCGCCCCACGGCGCTGGCCTTCCCGGCGCTGGTCGATCCCGTCGATTACGGCCTGACCCATCAGGTCGGCGCGCGGCTGCACCGGGAAGGCCACCCCGGCCTCGTCACCGCCTCGGCTCGCTGCAATGGCGAGGTGTATGCGGTGCTGAACCCGGCGGTGCTGTCGGACCCGCGCCAGATGTGCTTCCTCACCTACACGACCACCGCCACCGGCATCGCGGTGGAGCGCGAGCCGGGCGGCGTGTGGATGCAGCTGTGAACCCCGGTGGGGTTTCACGGAATCTTCATTTCAATAGTTGTTGAAGCGTTGTATAGTTGCTGCATGGAAACCAGAACAGCAACCACGATCTTCGAATCCCTCTCGTCCGGCTGGCGGCTGGAAGCCTTCCGGCTGCTGGTCCGCCAGGGGCCGGAGGGCATGGTGGCGGGCGACATCGCCTCGGCGCTGGACATCTCGCCGTCCAGCCTGTCCTTCCACCTCAAGGCGCTGGCCCACGCCGGGCTGGTGTCGGTGGAGCAGGAGGGGCGCTTCCAGCGTTACCGGGCCAACATCCCGCTGATGCTCGATCTGATCGCCTATCTCACCGAAGAGTGCTGTTCCGGCCAGCCCGAAAAATGCGCCGACCTGCGGGCCGCCTCGTGCTGCCCGGAGGCCGTGCTGCCACCCATCCCCGCTGACGACGGAAAACCCTGACCATGAACGTGCTGTTTCTGTGCACCGGCAATTCCTGCCGGTCGATCCTCGCCGAGGCCACCTTCAACCACCTGGCGCCGGCCGGCTGGCGAGCCCTGAGCGCCGGCAGCAAGCCCGCCGGCTACGTGCATCCCCGGTCGCTCGCGCTCTTGGCGCGGGAAGGCATCGCCACCGACGGCTACCACAGCAAGTCGTGGGATGCGCTGCCGGTGACGCCGGACGTGGTGGTCACGGTGTGTGCCAGCGCCGCCGGCGAGACCTGCCCGGTTTACCTCGGCCCCGTGCTGCGCACCCACTGGGGCGTGGAAGATCCGGCCCACGCCACCGGCACCGACGCCGAGATCGACGCGGCCTTTGGCACCGCCTACCGCATCCTGCGCGCCCGCATCGAAGCCTTCCTGGCGCTGCCGCTGGAAACCCTGCAGCACGACCGCGCCGCGCTGAAGGCCGAGCTCGATCGCATCGGCCAGCTTTTGCCGTAAACCATATTTCAACATTATTAAGAACGTCAAAATGAAAACTCTCCAGATTTTCGATCCGGCCCTGTGTTGCAGCACCGGCGTGTGCGGTGTGGATGTGGATCAGGCCCTTGTCCAGTTTTCCGCCGATGTGGATTGGGCGCGCCAGCAGGGCGCCAGCGTCGAACGCTTCAATCTCGCCCAGGAGCCCCTGGCCTTTGCCGGCAACCCGGTGGTCAAGGGCTTCCTGGAGCGCTCCGGCGCCGAGGCGCTGCCCCTGGTGCTGCTGGATGGCGAAGTGGCGCTGGCCGGCCGCTACCCGGCCCGGGCCGAGATCGCCCGCTGGCTGGGCCTGGCCGACGTGGCGCCGGACGCGCCCAAGCCCTGCTGCAGCGGCAGCAAGTGCTGCTGAGCCCGGAGGCCGCCATGCAATTCCTCGAGGCGCTGCCGCGCTTTGTGTTCTTCACCGGCAAGGGCGGTGTGGGCAAGACCTCCATCGCCTGCGCCACCGCCATCGACCTTGCCGCCCGGGGCCGGCGCGTGCTGCTGGTGAGCACCGACCCGGCCTCCAACGTGGGGCAGGTGTTTGGCGTGGAGATCGGCAACCGGATCACGCCGATCCCGGCGGTGCCCAACCTCTCGGCCCTCGAGATCGACCCGCAGGCGGCCGCCCAGGCCTACCGCGACCGCATCGTCGGGCCGGTGCGCGGGCTCTTGCCCGACAGCGTGGTGAAGGGCGTCGAGGAGCAGCTCTCCGGCGCCTGCACCACCGAGATCGCCGCCTTCGACGAATTCACCGGGCTGCTGGTGGATTCCAGCCTGACCCACGACTACCAGCACATCGTCTTCGACACCGCGCCCACCGGCCACACCATCCGCCTGCTGCAGCTGCCCGGCGCGTGGAGCGGCTTTCTGGAGGCGGGGAAGGGCGACGCTTCCTGCCTCGGCCCGCTGGCCGGGCTGGAGAAGCAGCGCAGCCAGTACAAGGCGGCGGTGGATGCCCTGGCCGACGGCGCGCGCACCCGGCTGGTGCTGGTGGCCCGCGCCCAGCAGGCCACCCTGCGCGAAGTGGCGCGCACCCACGATGAGCTCGCCGCCATCGGCATCGACCGGCAGTTTCTGGTCATCAACGGCCTGCTGCCGGCGGGCGAGGCGGAGGACGGCGCTGCGCAAGACCCGCTCGCCGCGGCGATCTTCGCCCGGGAGCAGGCGGCCCTCGCCGCGATGCCCGCCGGGCTCGCCAGCCTGCCCACCGACCGGATCGCCCTCAAGCCCTTCAACCTGGTGGGGCTGGACGCGCTGCGCCAGCTCTTCGCGCCGGCAGACGTCTGCCCGACCGACGATGTGGCGCCTGTTTCGCCGCCCGCCGCGCCGGACATCGCCGGGCTGGTGGATGGCATCGCCGCCGACGGCCACGGGCTGGTGATGCTGATGGGCAAGGGCGGCGTCGGCAAGACGACCCTCGCCGCGGCGGTGGCGGTGGAGCTCGCCCGGCGCGGCCTGCCGGTGCATCTCACCACATCCGACCCGGCCGCCCACCTGGCCGAGACACTGGAAGGCTCGCTGGATCAGCTCACCGTCAGCCGCATCGACCCGGCCGCCGAGACCGAACGCTACCGCCAGCATGTGCTCGACACCCAGGGCGCCAAGCTCGACGCCCAGGGCCGGGCGCTGCTGGAGGAAGACCTGCGCTCGCCCTGCACCGAGGAGATCGCCGTCTTCCAGGCCTTCTCCCGGATCATCCGCGAGGCGGGGCGCAAGTTTGTGGTGATGGACACCGCGCCCACCGGCCACACCCTGCTGCTGCTCGACGCCACCGGCGCCTATCACCGGGAGATCATGCGCCAGATGGGCAGCGGCATCGCCCACTTCACCACGCCGATGATGCAGCTCCAGGACCCGCAGCGGACCAAGGTGCTGATCGTTACCTTGGCCGAAACCACGCCGGTGCTGGAAGCCGCCAACCTGCAGGCCGACCTGCGCCGCGCTGGCATCGAGCCGTGGGCGTGGGTCATCAACAACAGCGTGGCGGCGGCCGGGCCGAGGTCGACGCTGCTGCGTCGGCGCGCCCGCAACGAGCTGGCCGAGATCGAGAACGTGGCTGCGCGCCACGCCGCCCGCTACGCCCTGGTGCCGCTGCTGCGCCACGAGCCGGTGGGCGTGGAACGTCTTTGCCAAATGGTCCGCCGGACCCAAGCCAACCAAGGAGCGTGACATGTCGGACAAGATCTACAACGTGCTTTTCCTGTGCACCGGCAATTCGGCCCGGAGCATTCTGGCCGAAGCCATCCTCAACAAGGTGGGCGGGGGGCGCTTCCGGGCCTTCAGCGCCGGCAGCCACCCGGCGGGACAGGTCAATCCGCTGGCCATCGAACTCCTGAAGCGCAACCACATGCCCACCGAGGGGCTGCGCAGCAAGAGCTGGGACGAGTTTGCCGGCCCTGATTCGCCGCATCTCGATTTCGTGTTCACCGTGTGCGACAACGCCGCCGGCGAGGTGTGCCCGGTGTGGCCCGGTCAGCCGATGACGGCCCATTGGGGGCTGGAAGACCCGGCGGCTGTCGAGGGCTCGGTCGAAGCCAGGCAGCACGCCTTCTCCCAGGCATTGCTGATCCTCCATCGGCGCATCTCGCTGTTCGCCAGCCTGCCCATTGCCAAGCTGGACGGCATGGCGCTCAAGCACGAGCTCGACGAGATCGGCCGTGGTCATCGAGGTGAATCGTGAGTGAAGTAAGCCGCAAACTGTCTTTCCTCGACCGTTACCTGACGGTCTGGATATTTGCCGCCATGGCGCTGGGCGTGGCCTTGGGCAATCTGGTGCCGGGCATCGAAGGGGCGATCAACCACTTTCAGGTGGGCACCACCAACATCCCCATCGCCATCGGGCTGATCCTGATGATGTACCCGCCCTTCGCCAAGGTGCGCTACGAGGAGCTGCCCGACGTCTTCTGCGACGGCAAGGTGCTGGGCCTGTCGCTGGTGCAGAACTGGGTGATCGGGCCGGTGCTGATGTTTGCGCTGGCGGTGATCTTCCTGCCCGACAAGCCGGAGTACATGGTCGGGCTGATCCTGATCGGGCTGGCCCGCTGCATCGCGATGGTGATCGTGTGGAACGAGATCGCCAAGGGCTCGACCGAATACGCCGCCGGGCTGGTGGCCTTCAACTCGATCTTCCAGGTGCTGTTCTACAGCGTGTATGCGTGGTTCTTCGTGACGGTGCTGCCGCCGCTGTTCGGGCTGACCGGGGTGGTGGTGGACATCTCCATCGGCCAGATCGCCGAGAGCGTGCTGATCTACCTGGGCATCCCCTGCGTGGCCGGGGTGCTCACCCGGGTGGTGATGCTGCGCTACGTATCCAAGGAGTGGTACCACAGCCGCTTCGTGCCGAAGATCGGGCCGATCACCCTGGTGGCGCTGCTGTTCACCATCGTGGTGATGTTTGCCCTGAAGGGCCGGATGATCGTCACCATCCCGATGGATGTGGTGCGCATCGCGATCCCGCTCTTGATCTACTTCGTGGTGATGTTCTTCGCGTCGTTTGCCATGAGCCGCAAGGCCGGGGCGGGTTACGGCAAGTGCACGACGCTGTCCTTCACCGCGGCCAGCAACAACTTCGAGCTGGCGATTGCGGTGGCGGTGGCGGTGTATGGCATCGACTCGGGCGCGGCCTTCGCGGCGGTGATCGGGCCTCTGGTCGAGGTGCCGGTGATGATCGGGCTGGTCAATGTGTCGCTGTGGCTGCAGCGGCGCTGGTTTGCAACCACCTGATTCCGGCCGGGCGATTGACGTGAAAAAGCCCCGGGAGGCAATGCTTCCCGGGGCTTTTTACTGCGCTGATTCAGCCGGCGATCAGGCGAAGTTCGCGGAGGCGAAATCCCAGTTGGCCAGGCTGGCCAGGAAGGTTTCGACGAACTTCGGACGCAGGTTGCGGTAATCGATGTAGTAGGCGTGTTCCCACACGTCGATGGTCAGCAGCGGCTTGCCTTCGCCGGTCTTCAGCGGGTTGCCCGCGGCGCCGGTGTTGACGATGTCGACGCTGCCGTCAGCCTTCTTGACCAGCCAGGTCCAGCCGGAACCGAAGTTGCCCACGGCGGAAGCCTGGAAAGCCTTCTTGAACTCGTCGAAGGAGCCCCACTTGGCGTTGATGGCGTCGGCCAGCGCGCCGGTCGGAGCGCCGCCGCCGTTCGGCTTCATGCAGCTCCAGAAGAAGGTGTGGTTCCAGACCTGGGCGGCGTTGTTGTAGATGCCGCCGGCCGGGGCCTTCAGGAAGGTTTCTTCGATGGACAGGTTCTCGTACTCGGTGCCGGCGACGAGGTTGTTCAGATTGACCACGTAGGCGTTGTGGTGCTTGGCGTAGTGGTAATCGAAAGTCTCTTCGGACAGGTGCGGAACCAGCGCGTTCTTGGCGTAGGGCAGTTCGGGCAGGGTGTGAGCCATTGATGTTCTCCGGGTTTTGGTTGGGGTTTCAATTGCCCGACTATTCTAGTCGGGATTTGATTCACTGCACAATCGGACGCGGCCAGACCTCCTCCGGCTGCCGCTGCACCATGCGTTATTTTGCACCGGGTTCAGCCTTTTTTGCTGTTCACTGTTGCATCGACCTCGCCGACGTGGAATTCGACCCGGATACGCGAACCGGGTTCAAGGCTCGCCGCATCCCGCACGATCCCGCCATCGGCGTCGCGGGTGATGCTGTAGCCGCGCGCCAGCACGCCTTTCGGATCGAGGTGGGCGAGGTGCTGGCCGAGGGCGTCGAGGCGATCCTGCTGGCGCTGGATGAGGCTGCGTCCGGCGCGCTCCAGCCGCGCAGCGAGGGTGTCGACGGTGCGCTTGCGGGCGGCCAGGTCGGGCCGGCGGGCAGTGAGGCGCAGCCCCAGCGCGGTGGTTCGGGCCTGGCTGGCGGCGAGCTGGCGCTGGACGCGGGCCTGCAGGCGCTGCTCCAGGTTGCCCAAGCGCAGACGGGCCTGCTCGATGCGCTGGCGCGGGTGGGTGAGCCGTGCGGCGGCCCGGTCGAGGCGCTGGGCGGCGGTTTCGAAGCGCCGCTGCATGGCGCGGGAGATGCGCATCGACAGGCGTTCCAGGTGATCCCGCAGATCCACGAAGCCGGCGCTGGTGATCTCGGCGGCGGCGGTGGGGGTGGCGGCGCGCAGGTCGGCGGCGAAGTCGGCGATGCTCACGTCGGTCTCGTGGCCGACGCCGACCACCACCGGCAGCGGGCAGGCGCGGATCGCCCGGGCCACGGCTTCGTCATTGAAGGCGGCGAGGTCTTCCAGGCTGCCGCCACCGCGCACCAGCAGCAGCACGTCGTTGCCGTCGGCTGCAGCCCGGGCGCCGGCCCGGCGGATCGCCGCGGCGATGCGGGCGGGGGCCCCGTCGCCCTGGACGAGGGTGGCATACAGGCACAGCGGCAGGTGCGGCGCGCGTCGGGCAAAGGCCGCGATCACGTCCTGCCAGGCGGCAGCCTGGGGCGAGGTGACCACCGCGACGCCGCGGGGAAAGCGGGGCAGGGGGCGCTTGATCGCCGGATCGAACAGCCCTTCGGCCTCCAGCCGCGCCTTGAGGCGGAGGAAGGCTTCATACAGGTTGCCCACGCCAGCGTGGCGCACCGACTCGACATTGAGCTGGTAGTCACCCCGGGGCTCGAAGAGGGTGACGAGGGCGCGCACTTCCACCCGCATCCCGTGCTCGAGCTTGAAAGGAAGCATCTGCGCGCGGTTGCGCCACATGGTGCAGCGCACCTGCGCGTCGGCATCCTTGAGGGTGAAGTAGAGATGGCCGGAGGCGGCGCGGGTGAGGGTGGAGATTTCGCCGCCGACCCATAAAAGGGGGATGCTGCCCTCCAGCGCCTCGCGCGCGGCGCGGTTGAGCCATGAGACGGAAACGACTTCGCCGGGCTTGACTTCTGCAGAATTTCGGAGGGTGTTCATGGGTGCGGATTCTACCGGAATCCACATGTACCTCTGATCCACGTCAAAAAAAACCGGCCGCCGGGCTTGACTTGGGTTAAAAGTTGTAAGTTGTTGATTTTAAACGAAAGTGCTTGTCGCTTAATTTTTGACCCGAGTAGGAAAAAGCCTTACCCGCTGCGGGTTTAGGGTGTTCGCCGGGCAACAATCCACAAAGTTATCCACAGATTTTGTGGATTGTCCTGAGCGCGTTTCGTGTTGCTCTCCTCCCGAGGGCAGGTTACATTCTCGGGCTTCGTACGATTCGCAGGAGTCCTCGCGTGTTCGCCATTCTTCAGGCTGCCGGCTGGCCAATCTGGCCCTTGTTGTTTGCTTCCATCGTTGCCGTGGCGCTGATCATCGAGCGGCTCTTGACGCTGCGCCGCAGCAAGATTCTTCCCGATGGCCTGCTCGAAAAGGTCGTGGCTGAGTTGCGTCAGACCGGCGCAACCCCCGAGATGATCAACCGCGTGGCCCTCAGTTCGCCGATGGGCCGGGTGTTCGCCGCCGGCCTGCGCAACATGCGCAGCTCCCGCGAGGTGATGAAGGAATCCATCGAAGAAGCCGGCCGCGCCGTGACCCACGATCTGGAGCGCTTCCTCACCACCCTCGGCACCATCGCCTCGATCAGCCCGCTGATGGGCCTGTTCGGCACCGTGGTCGGGATGATCGAGATCTTCGGCTCCCAGACGCCGGGCGGTTCCAACCCCCAGCAGCTGGCCCACGGCATCTCCATCGCGCTGTACAACACCGGCTTCGGTCTGGTCATCGCGATGCCGAGCATGATCTTCTGGCGCCACTTCCGCGCCACCGTCGATGGCTTCGTGATCGAGATGGAGCAGCAGGCGATCCGTCTCGTCGAAGTGGTCCACGGCGAACGTCGCTGAGGCACATCCCATGAATTTCGGCCGTGGCCGCTCCCGCGAGGAGCCGGAGATCAACCTGATCCCGATGATCGACGTGCTGCTGGTGATCATCATCTTCCTGATGCTCACCACCACCTATTCCCGTTTCGCCGGGCTGGAGATCAACCTGCCCACGGCAGATGCCCAGGCCAGCAACGAGAAGGCCGTCGAGGTAAACGTGGCGGTCACCGCCACCGGCGAGGTCGTCATCAACAAGCGCGCGGTCAGCGGCACCGGCATCCCGGCCATTGCCGCCGCGATGCAGGCGGTGGTGCCGGCCGGCGCCAAGGATCCGGTGGTCATCATCAATGCCGACGCCAAGGCGGCGCACCAGCGCGTGATCGACGTGATGCAGGCGGCCCAGCAGGCTGGCCTGGTGCACATCTCCTTCGCCACCCAGGCGGCCCAGCGCTAGTCCCTTCCGAGCCATCCAGTCTTCTCCATGCCACGCAGCGCCCCCGGCTTCTGGCAGCACCGTGGGGCGGCGGCGTGGAGCCTGCTTCCCCTCTCCCTCTTGTTCGGATTCCTCGCTGGCGCGCGTCGCCGGCTGTTTGCGCTTGGGCTGAAGAAGGCCGAGCGGCTGCCGGTGCCAGTAGTGGTGGTGGGCAACATCGCCGTCGGCGGTAGCGGCAAGACGCCGATCGCCCTGTGGCTGGCGGCCGAGCTGCGCGCCCGCGGCAGGCGGCCGGGCATCGTCAGCCGTGGCTACGGCGGAACGGTTGAAGGCGTGGCCGAGGTGCCTGTGGGCGGCGACCCAAGCCGCTATGGCGACGAGCCGGTGCTGATGGCTGCGGCGTCCGGTTGCCCTGTTTTCGTCGGGCGCGATCGTCCGGTGGCGGGGCGGGCGCTGCTGGCGGCGCATCCGGATGTGGACGTGCTGATCGCCGACGACGGCCTGCAGCATTACCGGCTGGCCCGGGACGTGGAAATCGTGGTGGTGGACGAAGCCACCCTCGGCAACCGCCTGCGCCTGCCCGCCGGCCCGCTGCGCGAAGGCGTTGGGCGGCTGGCCGAGGCGACGGTGATCCTCGCCCACGGTGGGCTCTCGGCCGATCTGGCTGATGCGGTGAAGCCGGTGCCGGTGTTCGATTTTCATCTGGCCGGTGGCGCCTTCGAGCGCGTCGGCAACCGGGCCGAGCACTGCCTGCCGGCCGATCTCAAGGGGCGGCGCGTCCACGCGATGGCCGGCATCGGGCGGCCCGAGCGCTTCTTTGCCCAGCTCGAAGCCATGGGCCTCACCATCGAACGGCGGCCCTTTGCGGATCATCACGCCTTTACCGCCGCCGATGTGGCGGTGCCCGATGGCGATGTGCTTCTGATGACCGAGAAGGATGCGGTAAAATGCGCGCCTTTCGCCCCGGCTGACAGCTGGGTGTGGCCGGTCCGGGCGCAGCTTGCGCCGGGCGCGGCAGAACTGATTGTGGAGAAGATCGATGGATCCCCGACTGCTTGAAATCCTGGTTTGCCCCATCACCAAGGGCCCGCTCGACTTCCACAAGGACAAGCAGGAGCTGTGGAGCGTCAGCGCCCGGCTGGCCTATCCGATCCGCGACGGCATCCCGGTGATGCTCGAAGAAGAGGCTCGTCCGCTGACCGAAGAAGAACTCGCCCAGGCCCGATGAGCGTCCCGTTCAAGATCGTCATCCCGGCCCGCCATTCGTCGAGCCGGCTGCCGGGCAAACCGCTGCTGGACATCGCCGGCAAGCCGATGGTCCTGCGCGTCCTCGACCGGGCCGTGCAGGCCGGCGCCGACGAAGTGTGGGTGGCCACTGATCACAGCGGCATCGCCGAGGTGGTCGAAGCGGCCGGCGGCAAGGTGATCCTCACCTCCGCCGATCATCCCTCCGGCACCGACCGCCTCGCCGAAGTTGCGACGCAACTGGGCTGGGCTGACGACACGCTGGTCGTCAATGTGCAGGGCGACGAGCCGCTGATTCCGCCGCAGCTCATCGCCGATGCGGCCGCCGCGCTCGCCGCCGATCCGGCTGCCGCCATCGCCACCGCCTGCCATCCCCTCGAATCCGTCGACGAGTTCTTCAACCCGAACGTCGTCAAGGTGGTGATGGGGGCCGATGGCCGCGCGCTGTATTTCTCCCGGGCACCGATCCCCTGGGCGCGGGATGCCTTCGCCGCCGACCGCAGCACGCTGCCCGCCGGGTTGCCGGCTTTCCGGCACATCGGCCTATACGCCTACCGGGCGGGTTTTCTCAAGCGCTATTCCACGCTCGCGGCTTCGCCGCTGGAGCAGTGGGAAGCCCTTGAACAGCTGCGGGCGATGGCCCACGGCTTCCCGATCCAGGTCATGGTGCTCGATCACGCGCCACCCGCGGGCGTCGATACCGCCGACGATCTCGAGCGGGTCCGCCGCGTGTTTGACCTTACGTAAGTTTCAAGTTAAGTTCGTTGTTCCACATCGCTGCGACAATAACCAGAGGAGGGTAAGCATGCGTCTGATTCTGTTGGGACCGCCGGGAGCCGGCAAGGGCACTCAAGCCAATTACATCAAGGAAAAATTCGGTATTCCGCAGATTTCCACCGGCGACATGCTGCGTGCGGCCGTCAAGGCCGGCACCCCGCTGGGTATCGAAGCCAAGAAGGTCATGGATGCCGGCGGCCTCGTGTCCGACGACATCATCATCGGGCTGGTCAAGGATCGCCTGAAGGAAGCCGACTGCCAGTCCGGCTACATGTTCGACGGCTTCCCGCGCACCATTCCGCAGGCCGAGGCCATGAAGGCCGCCGGCGTGCCCATCGATTTCGTGCTCGAGATCGACGTGCCCGACGAGGAAATCATCGGCCGCATGTCCGGTCGCCGTGTTCACGTGGCTTCCGGCCGCACCTACCACGTCAAGTTCAACCCGCCCAAGGTTGAAGGCAAGGACGACGAAACCGGTGAGCCGCTGATCCAGCGTGACGACGACAAGGAAGAAACCGTCAAGAAGCGTCTGGATGTCTATCATTCCCAGACCAAGCCGCTGGTGGCCTACTATTCGGATTGGGCTGCGAACGGCGAGCCGAACGCTCCGCAGTATCGCAAGATCGCCGGTCTTGGCAAGGTCGAGGAAATCCGCGATCGCGCCTTTGACGCACTGAAGTAAGCGCTCCGCGCGCAGCATCAGGGCCGGCCTTCACAGCCGGCCCTTTTCATTTCTGGGCGGCGAACGTCGGTTCGCTGCACGGTGGATGCGATGACAGCAAACCCGCTTCACGGAAATCTCCTCTATGCCCAGTCGGGCGGCGTCACCGCCGTCATCAACGCGTCTGCGGCGGGCGTGATCGACGAGGCCCGATCCCACCCGGACCGCATCGGCCGCGTGCTGGCCGCGCGCAACGGCATTCTCGGCGTGCTGCGCGAGACGCTGGTGGATACCGCCGGGATCAGCGACGCGGATCTCGGGCGCCTGCGCGCCACGCCGGGCGGCGCGTTCGGTTCGTGCCGCTTCGACCTTGACCCGCTCGAGCGCAACCCGGCCCAGTACGACCGGCTGTTTGCGGTGCTGGCGGCCCACGACGTGCGCTACTTTTTGTACAACGGCGGCAACGGGTCGATGGAAACCTGCCGCCAGATCCAGACCGCCGCCGACGCCCGGGGCTATCCGCTTACCGTGGTGGGCGTGCCCAAGACGGTGGATAACGACATCGTCGGCACCGACTGCTGCCCGGGTTTCGGCTCCGCCGCCAAGTATCTGGCCACCTCCGTCCGCGAAGTGGGGCTCGATCTCGCCGCGATGACCACCAACGACGGCCGCGCCTTCGTGCTGGAGGTGATGGGGCGCAACGCCGGCTGGCTCGCCGCGGCCTGCGCCCTGGCCGCCGAGGACGCCGACGCCGCGCCGCACCTCATCCTGCTGCCCGAGGTCGCCTTCAATGAGGCGGCCTTCCTGGCCCGGGTGAAGGCGGTGGTGGAGCGGGTCGGCGCCTGCGCGGTGGTGGTGGCGGAAGGCATCTGCGGGCCCGACGGCAAGGTGCTGGCGATGCAGGATCGCAACCAGAAGGGTTACATCCAGCTGGGCGGCGCCGGCGAGGTGGTGGCCGAGCGCATCCATGCCTGCCTGGGCTACAAGGTGCACTACGCGCTGGCCGATTATCTGCAGCGTTCGGCCCGCCATCTGGCCTCGAAAACCGACACCGCCCAGGCCGCGGCCGTGGGCAAGGCGGCGGTGCGGCGCGCGCTGGCGGGGCAGCAGGGCGTGGTGGGGATCGAACGCCTCGCCGATTCGCCCTACCGCTGGCGCACCAACCTGTCGCCCTTCGAGGCGGTGGGCAACCTGGAGCGCCGGCTGCCGGCCGAGTTCATCGCGGCGGACGGCTTCGGCGTCACGGATGCCTTCCGGCGCTGGTGCCGTCCGCTGATCGAAGGTGAGGACTGGCCCCGCTTTGCAGGCGGGCTGCCGGATTACCTGCGCCTGCAGTTGCCTCTGGTCCCGGCCTGCCTGCCCGCCTATGCGCCTTGATGGCGTACTGCTGACGCTGGGCCTGGTCGCCTTGGGCGCCCGGGCCGAGCTTCCGCCGCCGCCGGAGATCGCGGCCGGTTTCACGCTTTCACCGCCCGCCGCGGGCACGCGCTTCATGGCGGTCACCGCCAATCCCCACGCCACCGACGCCGCCGTCGCCGTCCTGCGGCAAGGCGGGTCGGCACTGGATGCGGCGATCGCCGCGCAGATGGTGCTGGGCGTGGTCGAGCCCCAGTCGTCGGGCATCGGCGGCGGTGGGCTGCTCATGCACTTTGATGCCCGCACCAGGCGGATCGACGCCTGGGACGGCCGGGAGACCGCGCCGCTGGCGGCATCCCGTTTTCCCTTCACCGATGGGTCGGGCACGCCGCTGGGCTTTCTCGATGCAGCGCGTGATCCGCGGGCCGTCGGCACGCCGGGCTTGGTGGCGATGCTCGCCGCGGCCCATGCCAAGTCTGGCCGCCTGCCCTGGGCGCGGCTGTTCGAGCCGGCGATCCGGCTGGCGGAAGATGGCTTTGCGGTGTCGCCACGCCTGCATCGGCTGCTCGCCCACGAGGGCCGCTTTGCCGATCCGGCGCTGCAGGCTCATTTCTTTGATGCCGACGGGCAAGCGTGGCCGGTGGGCCATCGCCTGCGCAATCCGGCCCTCGCCGACAGCCTGCGGCACATTGCGGCCGAAGGCCCGGAGGCGCTGCGTCGCGGCCCGCTGGCCGAGGCGATCAGCGATGCGGTGCGGGGTGGTTCGCCGGCCGACGTGGCGGATGCGCGCGGGCTGCTCGGCCGGCGGGATCTGCTGGCGTACGCGCCGACCCGCCGGGACGCCCTGTGCCGGCCGTTTCGTGGTTACCGCGTGTGCGGCTTTCCGCCGCCGAGTTCCGGTGCGACAACGGTGCTGGCGATGCTCGGGATCTGGCGCGCATTGCCAGCGGGCATGCCGCCGGATTCAACGGCCTTCGCCCACCACTTCGCCGAAACCGGCCGGCTGGCCTACGCCGACCGGGCGGGGTGCGTGGGCGATCCGGCGTTCCGGCCAGTGCCGGTGGCGGCGCTGCTGGACGTGCGCTATCTGGCCCGGCGGGCGGCCTTGGTGGGCGAGATGGCCGGCCCGGCGCGGCGGTCGGCGGGCATCGACTGCGCAGCGCCCGGCGAGGAAGGCGAGCGGCCGTCCACGACGCATCTTTCCATCGTCGATGGGGCCGGCAACGGGGTGGCGCTCACGTCGTCCATCGAGGACGCCTTCGGCAACCGGCGAATGGCCGGTGGCTTTCTGCTCAACAACCAGCTCACGGATTTTTCGACGGACGGCGCCAACCGGCTGGAGCCTGGCAAGCGCCCGCGCAGTTCGATGGCGCCGACGCTGGTGTTCGACCGGAAGGGCCGGCTCTACGCGGTGCTTGGTTCGCCGGGCGGAAGCCAGATTCCCAACTACGTGGCCCAGGCGCTGCTGGGTTTGCTGGAAGGTGGCTTGAGCCCGGCGCAGATCGTGAGCCAGCCGCGCCTCGGCAGCCGCAACGGGCCGACGGAAGTGGAGCGGGGCCGGATGGCGCCGGAGGTGATCGACGGGCTGCGGACCCGCGGGCACATGCTGCGCGAGACCGACATGACCAGCGGCATTGCGCTGGTGGTGCGCAGCGGAAAGGGCTGGATTGGTGCGGCCGACCCGCGCCGGGAAGGGCGGGCCGGCGGAGAGTGATGCCCGTTACGCCGGGACGGCGGGGTTGAGGCTGTAGCTGACGGTGAGGCTGGCCTGGGCCAGGATGTGGCCGGCGATGGCGTCGCGCACCTGCTGGCCGGTGAAGATGCCCTCGACCGGCACGCGGGGGATGTCCAGCGCGAAGACCGTGAACACGTAGCGGTGGCGGATGGAGTCATTCCACGGCGGGCAGGGGCCGTCGTAGCCGAAGTAGTTGCCCTTCATCTGCGCGTCGCCGGCAAACCAGCCGGTGTAGTCGTTGATGCCGTGCCGGCCGCCGCCCGGGGCGTCCGGGCCGGGCTTGCCGTTGGCGGTGACGCTGCTCGAATGGGCGCCGGCCTCGATGGCGGTGGTGCCGGCGGGCAGGTCCACCAGCACCCAGTGGAAGAAGTCGACCCGCGGCAGATCGGCCGGCACGCTGCGGCCTTCCTGGTTCACGTCGTCGCCGCGGCTGGGCACGTCGGGGTCGTGGCAGATCACCGCGAAGCTTTGGGTGCCGGCAGGGGCACCCGCCCAGGCAAGATGCGGATTGCGGTTGGTGCTGAGGGCCACGTGGCCCTCGGCGGCGGGCACGCAGAAGGCGAATTCGCCGGCAATCGGGGTGCCGTCGGTCAGGCTCTGGCTGGTCAGTTGCATGCTGATGTCTCCGGGTTGTTCTTGCAGGTTTCCCCGGATTTTATTTCAGCTCGTGCCGCGGCGGCGGAAGTCTTTGACCCGGAAACCCAGGGCGAACAGGGTGGCGAAATACACCAGGATGCCGCCGATTACCAGCACCAGCAGGCGGATCGTCCGCTCGGTGCCCGGATACTTGAGCCACACCGCATCGGCGCCCACCGCAAACCACACCGCCAGCCCCAGCACCACCAGCGCCACGCCCAGCTTGGCGCCGAACTTGGCCCAGCCCGGCTGGGGCATGTAGATGCCGCGCTGGCGCAGGCCGCGGTAGAGCATGCCGGCGTTGATGCACGATGCGAGGCCGATGGACAGCGCCAGCCCGGCGTGCTGCAGCGGGCCGATGAACACGAGGTTCATGAGCTGGGTGACCGCCAGCGTGATGAGGCCGAACTTGACCGGCGTGCGCACGTCCTGGCGGGCGTAGAAGGCCGGCGCCAGCACCTTGACGAGGATCAGCCCGGCCAGCCCGGCGCTGTAGGCCACCAGCGCGGTGCGCGTCTGGAAGACATCCGCGGCGGTGAATGCGCCGTGGTAGAAGAGGGTGGTGATGAGCGGCACCGCCAGCAGGGCCAGGCCCAGCGCGGCGGGCAGGGTGAGCATCAGGGTGAGGCGCAGGCCCCAGTCGAGGAGCGCCGAGAACTCGGTGGGGTTCTTGTCGGCGTGCATCTTGGAGAGGCTGGGCAGCAGGATGGTGCCGAGCGCCACGCCCAGCATCCCGGCCGGGAACTCCATCAGGCGGTCGGCGTAGTACAGCCACGACACGCTGCCGCTGGGCAGGAAGGAGGCGAAAACCGTGTTGATGAGCAGCGAGATCTGGCTGACCGACACGCCGAGGATCGCCGGCGCCATCAGCTTGAGGATGCGCCGCACGCCCGGATCGGAGAAATTCAGCGAGAAGCGCGGCAGCATGCCGATCTGCGCCAGGGGCTTGATCTGCAGCACCAGCTGGGCCAGACCGCCGATGAACACCGCCCAGCCCAGCGCCATTACCGGCGGATCGAAGTAGGGTGCGGCGAACAGCGCCATGCCGATGAAGGCGATGTTGAGCAGCACCGGCGTGAAGGCCGGGATCGCGAAGCGGCTCCAGGTGTTGAGCACGCCACCGGCCAGCGCCACCAGCGACATGAAGAAGATGTACGGGAAGGTGATGCGGGTCAGCTGGACGGTGAGCTCGAACTTGTTGGCGTCGGCCGAGAAGCCCGGTGCGGTGGCGTAGATGATGAACGGGGCGAAGATCGCGCCGATGATCGAGACGATCAGCACCACCAGGCCCAGCGCGCTCGCCACGTGATTGACGAGGCGGTGGGTTTCCGTTTCTCCGCGCTTGTTCTTGTATTCGGCGAGGATGGGCACGAAGGCCTGCGAGAACGCGCCTTCGGCAAACATCCGCCGCAGCAGGTTGGGCAGGCGGAAGGCCACGAAGAAGGCGTCGGTCTCGACGCCGGCGCCGAAGGCCCGGGCGACCACGAAGTCGCGCACGAAGCCGAGGATGCGTGACAGCAGCGTCATGCCGCTGACGGTGGCGAGGGCGCGCAGGAGATTCATCGAAGCCATGAAGGGGGAGGGGCCGCGGAGCGGGTAAAAGGACGGGATGTTAGCGGCTTGTTGCGCTGTGCAGCAATGCGATTTGCCTGTCGGGCGTGGTGTCTGCCCGCCCGTTGGGTTTCTTTCGGGGCGATGGGGTAAAATGCGGGAAATTTTTTTGAGCCTGCCCCCAATGAAAACGACCTTCCTGGATTTCGAGCAGCCGATTGCCGAGCTCGAGGCGAAGATCGAAGAACTGCGCTTCGTGCAGGACGATTCGGCCGTGGATATCTCCGAAGAGATCGCCCGCCTGGAACAGAAGAACTTTGGTCTCACCAAGGATATCTACGCCAAGCTGTCGCCCTGGCAGTGCGCCCTCGTGGCGCGCCACCCCCAGCGGCCGTACACGCTGGATTACGTCGAGCACATCTTCACCGACTTCGAAGAGCTCCACGGTGACCGCAGCTTTGCGGACGACAAGGCCATCGTCGGTGGCCTGGCCCGCTTCAACGGCCAGCCGTGCATGGTCATCGGCCACCAGAAGGGCCGCGACACCAAGGAAAAGATCTTCCGCAACTTCGGCATGCCGCGCCCCGAGGGCTACCGCAAGGCCCTGCGCATGATGCGTCTGGCCGAGAAGTTCGGGCTGCCGATCTTCACCTTCGTCGACACCCCGGGCGCCTATCCCGGCATCGACGCCGAGGAGCGTGGCCAGTCCGAGGCCATTGGCCACAACCTCTACGAGATGACCAATCTCAAGGTGCCCATCATCTGCACGATCATTGGCGAAGGCGGCTCCGGCGGCGCGCTGGCGATCGCCGTGGGCGACCAGCTGATGATGCTGCAGTACTCCACCTACTCGGTGATCTCGCCGGAAGGCTGCGCCTCCATTCTCTGGAAGAGCGCCGACCGTGCCCCCGATGCCGCCGAGACGATGGGCATCACCGCCGGCCGCCTCAAGTCCCTGGGGCTGATCGACAAGGTGGTGAACGAACCCGTGGGCGGCGCCCACCGGGATCATCGTGCGATGGCCCAGAGCCTCAAGCGGGCGCTGCAGGATGCCCTGCGCCAGGTGTCCGACCTGTCGCCGTCCGAGCTCCTCGAACGGCGTTTCGAGCGGCTGATGAGCTACGGCAAGTTCAAGGAAATTGCCGTCGACTGATCTGTCTGCCCGCGTCGCGGCGAGCTGGCAGCGCCTGCCGGCACCCGCGGGGCGCATCCGGGTCGGCCTCTCCGGCGGGCTCGATTCCACGGTTCTCCTTCATCTGCTCGCGGGGCTTCGCGGGCAGTTTCATTTTGATCTGACCGCCACCCACGTGCGCCACGGCCTTGTGCCGGGATCGGCGGCGTGGGGTGACGTCTGCCGCGCGCTGTGCGAGCGGCTGGACGTGCCCTTTGCCGTGCACGACGTGACGGTGGATCGCGCCCATCCCGGTGGCCTCGAAGCCGCCGCCCGCGATGCCCGCCGCGCGGTGCTGCTGGAAGGCGGCGCCGACTGGCTGGCGCTCGCCCATCACCGGGATGACCAGGCCGAAACAGTCCTCTTTCGTGCCCTGCGCGGAGCTGGCGTGCGCGGCGCTGGCGGGATGCGGGCGGTCGTCCCGGGTGGCGGCAAGCCGGGCCTGTGGCGACCGCTGCTGGACGTACCCCGGTCGGCGCTGATGGCCCATGCCACCGCTCACGATCTGGGCTGGATCGACGATCCGAGCAATGCCGACAGCCATTTCTCGCGCAACTTTCTGCGCAACGACATCCTGCCGGCCGTGAGCGCGCGCTTTCCCGGTGCGGCGGCAGGGCTTGCGCGTCTCGGCCGACTTGCCGCCGAGGCGTCGGACCTGCTGGACGAGCTGGCCGACGCTGATCTGGCTGCGCTGGCCCGGCCGGGTTCGCGGCGCTATCGGCGTGCCGGGGCCGTCGGGCTCACGTCGCCGCGGCTGCGCAATGTGCTGCGTCGGGTGCTGGCGGCGGCCGGCGCGGCGATGCCCGATGAGGACAGGCTGGTCGAGCTGGAGCGCCAGTTCCGCGCCGCTGCGGCGCCGGCCGGGCTGCGCCTGCCGCTGGGCAGCGTGGCGCTGTGCATCTACCGCGACGAATGGTGGCTGGAGGCCGTGGAGTGCCGGGATGCACCGGCAGCGCTGGTGTGGTCTGGCGAGGCGACGCTGGCCTGGGCCGGTGGCGAGGTGGCCTTCCGGCCGGCGACGGGACAAGGGCTGGCGGCGGCGCTGCTGGCCGGAGGGCCGTGCCTGCTGCGTCGGCGTGGGGGCGGCGAGCGTCTGCGTGTGCATCCTGACGGGCCGTCCCGGGCGCTGAAGAAGCTGCTGCAGGAAGCCGGCGTGCCGGGCTGGCTACGGGATGAGCTGCCGCTGCTGTGGGTAGGCGATCAACTGGCGTGGATCGCCGGGGTGGGAGTGGCTGCGCAGTTTGCATGCCCGGCGGGCGCGGCCGGGTGGGTGCCGGTGTGGTCGGGCTGGCCGGGCGAACCTGAAGTTGAACAAGTTCGAGTCTGACTTGCACGGGCTCAAGTCGAAGTTGAACGACTTCATCTCGAACTTGAACCGGTTCAACAAGAACTTGAACGGGTTCAACCCGAACTTGAACCGGCCCCAGATCGAACTTCGCCGGCCCCAGCCCGCGTAGGTCGGGTTCGCGCAGCGTAACCCAACACCACCTTCGCCACAGTACGGGCGCAGCAGCCGTAACCACCCGCCGTCAAACACGCGTCGTCCCTGGCCGAGGCGTCCTCCCGCGCGTCAAGATCCTCCTCGCGCCGGGCCAAGGCGTCCTCGTCCACCGCCGCATCGTCCATGGTGGTGCACGAGCACGATCCGGCCGTGACCAAGGACCACCAAGCCGCCGCCGATGGCGATGCGGCCGTGCACGCGCTTGATTCTGCCGCGGCCAAATACGCTTCAGTCTCGCCCGTCACGCCCTCACGCCTGAGCACGCCTATCCCGACCAATCCCGCCCCCATCCTCGTTGCTGTCGACGAGCGCTACCGCCGGGCGCTGGAAGCCGGGATCGTCGCCAACAACGCCGCCGCAGAAGCCCGCGGCGGCGCTATCGTCGCCGAAGAAGAATTCCACGCATCATGATTGAAACGAAGAACCAAGTGAAGGCCATCTACGGCGAAGACGCCAACCAGATCGCCTCCATGGGCCTGAAGAAGAAATTCGAGCGCAAGTCGCTCTCCCGAGTGAAAGCGGCGGAGGAGGGGACGGAATCAGAAGGGAAGGGTAAAGCACAAGCGCCGCCGCCGCGGGCGGCGGGGTAGCGGGCATCGCCTGCATCTCCCGCGTTCCATGCCCAGTGGATGCGGCTTGCGATGAAAGGGGATGTGGCGTTTAATTGAGCTTACATAAGCCGGCCCGGTGCTCGGACTGAAGTGCTCGACCCTGATCGGCCCCTGACCCTGATCCGGTAGATGGGGCGCCGAGGGGAGTCATCGATCCGGACGTGGGTAGAGCGCATGTCTTTGTGTGATTGAGCGCCAGTTTGGCTGCACCGCGGCGCCCTACAAGGAGGTCGCGAAGCCTACCGTGCAGGCGTTCTCACTGATAGGGCTGACCAATCTTGATCCGGCGAGACGAGCCGCGATGTGGTTACGGGGGCGATCCGCCTGCTGTGCCCGCAAAAGGGGGCTCGGCACGCGAACGCCCCCGAGAAGCGGTGGTGGAAGCAGACAAGACGGTTACCGAAGTCATCGACAAACGGATGGCGTGAAGGCGCATGCGTTGGAAACGCTATTGATCAGCGGTTTCCAACAAACTTGAAAAGATATTTCGAATCGTCAGCTTGGAGCGCGCATGGGAGGCAGATTCATTGACCGTGCCGTCGAAACATCGGCCAGTATCGGTTTGGCTTTCGGTTCCGACGACACCGCCGGAAGTGGCTGCGGGCCGTCATGGCTGCCGAGGACGCTGCGGTGATCTCCGGTTTGCTTGCGACGACTGCGGTCAAACTGGCTGATCGCCATGTGGACCTGCTGGCCTTTGGCTGGCGTCGTCGTGCCGACCGTCTGGTCAACCCGGCGCTGGATTTTGCCGACCTCGTGGCCTACGACGACCGCATCCGGGCTGCGTTGGCTGCGCTGGTCTACTTGGGCGCGCCTGCACGGCAGCACCTGGGCGGTCTTCTGAACGAGCCCATGCGCAGTGCGGAGCTGTTTGCGCTGACCTACTACGCCTTGGCCACGCAAGATGGCGAGTTGCTGGACGCCACCGCCGCGCTGACCGCAGCGATTCCCGATCTGATGCCGGCGCGGGTCGCCGCGCTGCAATGGGCGCCGGTCTCTCTGCTGCTGGAACTCGCCATCGACTCGCTGCCCCTGGCGAAACGGATCGGGTTGACCGGCCTGCGTCACCGCGACTGCCCAGGCTTGGATGAGCGCACGCTGGCTTGGCTGCGCACGCAGGCGTTCGATGCGGAGAGCCTGTGTGCCGTATTGCAGCTGGTCCGTGATCTCGGTCGAGCCGATCTGGCGCCCGCTGGCCTGCGTTATCTCGACCATGCGCAACCCGCCGTGCGTCTGGCGGCGGCGCAGACCTTGCTGACACTCGGACCACTCGAGCACCATGGCCCCGCCTGCGACGCCTTGCAAACCCTGGCCGTGGGCGAACAGGACACGATTGCGACGGGCGCACTGCGTACACTCGTCTTACATGCGCCGGCCCGGACCGGGCCGCTGTTGGTCCGTCTAGCCTCACGGCCGGAGTTCCGCCGACCTTACCTGCAGGCGCTTGGCTGGCAGGGGCAGGTAGACGCCGTTCCCGAACTGATCTTCGCCTTGGAGGATCGCCAGCATGGCGGGATCGCCGCTGCCGCGCTGGAGCTCATCACCGGCTCCGACCCCGGACGTGATGGCTGGCTCGGTGCCAAACCAGCGCGAACCGGGCGTCCTCCCGAGCCCGGTGATCAGCTTCCCGCGAACCCTGATGACGACGCATTGCCGTGGCCGGACGCCCCTGCTTTTGCCGCGTGGTGGCGCGCCCGGCGCGGACGATTCACCGCTGATCAGCGCTACTTTGCCGGACAGCCCCTTACGCCATCCTGGCTCTCCACCGTCCTGCGCAGCGGCCTGCTGCCTTGGCGTCCTTTGGCCGCCGAGCATCGCCAACGCCTGCTCCGCGGACCGTTGTTTCCCACGGAACTGCCCGCCGACGTACAACGCTCGCTGCTTCACGAGCTGAAATGAGAAGAGGAGTGTCTCCCATGGATCACGAACTGGAACTGTTTTTATCCGCCCCGGCGACCGAAACCGGCGCCCCGGTCGCGCCCACATGCGAGCCGCCCGCCCCGATGGCCGACGAGCTGGTGCTCGAAGCCAAGCGGCAGATCACCTTGCGTTGCGGCAAGTCGAGCATCACGCTCTACCCCAACGGCAAGATCACGCTGCGTGGCGACTACATTCTGAGCGACGCGGAAGGACTCAACCGTATCGTCGGCGGCCAGATTGAACTGAACTGAAGCATGTGGGCGCTCGACAACCGCACCCCCTTCGCAGCCGACAGCGGCTGGATTCGTGACGCTGAGGGCGCCGAAGTCTGGATCGTCGCGGTCAAAGCCACTTACGACATCCTGCCCGATGGCCGCACGCGTATCGCCGACGCGCAGGTGCCGGTGCACGGCGGCCCGGTACCCAATGAGGGCCTGCGCAGTTTGCGTTACGACACCGACCTCGGCCCTCCGAAACCCGTCACCGATGTGTTGCTGTGCGGCCATGCCCATGCGCAAGGGGCGCAGCCCGTGGAAGAACTGCTCGTCGGCTTTCGCGTTGGCCCCATGAGGCGTTTGGCCTTGGTGTCGGGGGATCGCTACTGGCAACGCGGCGTGCAGTTCGACTCACCGAGCAAGCCCATCCCTTTTCTGCGCATGCCGTTGGTGTTCGAGCGCGCCTTTGGCGGCGATGCGCCGGACGCCGAGCACCACAGCGGCAACCCGCTGGGCCTTGGCATTCAACCCGATGCGGATGGGCGGGTCTGGCTGCCGAACGTCGAAGCGCACGACCACCCGATCGGCAACCCCGGCGACAGACCCGCACCGCTGGGATTCGGCCCCATCCCCGGTCATTGGCCCCAACGGCGTCAATACGCCGGCACCTACGACGCGGCCTGGTTCGAGCAACGCTACCCCTTGCCACCGCAGGATCTCGACCCCCGCCACTGGCAGCTCGCCCCTGCCGCGCAGCAAGCGGCAGGGCACCTGCGCGGTGGCGAAGAAGTCATGCTGGTCAACCTCACCCCGCCCGGCTATGCGGCCGACGGCAAGCTGGCCTTCAAGCTGCCAAAGCTCACGCTGGCTTTCCAGACCTACTTCACCGATGGCAGCTCGGTTGCCAGCCGCTCGGTGATCCACAGCCTGATACTGGAGCCGGACTATCCGCGCATCAGCATCGTGCACCACATGGCCGTGCCCTGCCATGCCCAGGTCAACCGGCTGGACAAAACCCGCATCCTGCAAAAACAGCGTCCGCTGGATCGCCCGTCAGGGACGGTGAACGCCGAGCTGAACTGGCCGGTTGGTGACGAAGACGCAGGAGCGGGCGCATGAGCGGCGCTCCCTTGATCCTCGGTGCCGCCTGCGCCTTCCCCTCCGGGCCCAGTCTCGAGCTGGCCGACGCGGCGGTGCGCAGCCAGCTCTCACTGCTGCAATACCACCCGATCTACCGCGACTGCGCCGGTAGCGCGCCGCGCATCAGTTGCTTTCCCGACGCGTCTGCATTCGATGCCTCGCGCTGGCACGTGCTCGCCCGCCACGCACTGGCCCAGCTCACCCAAGCGCTGATACCCCAGTGGCACGCGCTGCACACCGCGCCTCGCCTGCTCTGACTGGTGCTGCCCGACGCCGCCCGGCCCGGTATGCCACCCGGCTTGGTCGAGCAGGTGGGCGCAGCCGTTCAGCACGAACTGTGGCCATGGCAGCACATCCACCTGGTCTGCGGCGGCCACGCGGCCGGCATCGCCGCGCTGGTCGCGGCGCGGCAGGCACTCCACGCCCAGCCCGACGCCCTGGCCGTGGTGCTCGCCGTCGAAGCCGGCCTGGGCCACGAGGCGCTGCACTGGCTCGACCTGCAAGGACTGCTGCACGGCGCCAGCACGCCGCTCCATGGACAGTTGCGCCGCAATGCCTATGGCCGCGTGCCCGGCGAAGGCGCCGCCGCCATCGCGCTCGGCGCGTCGGTCCAGCTCGCCCCGGCGAGCTGGGCGCGGCTGCTGGGTTGCGCCACCGCGCTGGAGCCCGTTACGCATACTTCACCCCGGCCTTGTACGGGCCTGGGCCTCACCCAGGCGGCACGCCAGGCCATCGAGCAAGCGCGCACGCACAGCCCCGCCCCGGTCGGTCAGCTGATCGCCGATCTCAACGGCGAGCCCTACCGCGCCGACCAGTTCGGCTTTGCCGCATTGCGTCTGGGCCGCGCGTTCACCCCGGATTGGCAGCGCAGCGTGCCGGCGCTCGCCAGCGGCGACTTGCACAGCGCCAGCGCCCTGGCGCACGTTGCCCTGGCAGCCTACGGCCAATGGCGGCGGCCGCAGGGCACTCATATCCTGGTGCTTGCCAGCTCAGACGACACATTGCGTGGTGCCGCCGTCCTCGGTGCCAGCCAACCCACACGGAATCTGCCGGAGATTCGCGCATGGCGATCACCATCAACATCAACGGCCTGACCCTATGCCATCGCGGCAGCGGCGGCGTCAGCCACAACACCTTGCCCGACGTGTGCAAGACGCCAAGCACGGGCATCCCGCTGCCCTACCAGAACGAGGCCTACTCGCGCGACCTCATCAAAGGCACCGTCAGCGTTTTTGCCGATGGCGGCAACAGCATCGCCAACTTTGGCAGCCAGTTTGCCAAGAGCGTGTTCGACGAAGGCGGGTCGATGGGCGGGATCGTCTCTGGCACCCACCTGGCCGAAACCGACTGGATCACCCACTCCTTCGACGTGTTCTTCGAAGGCAAGCCCGCCTGCCGGCTCACCGACAAGCTGTTCATGAACCACCGCAACACGGTGAACATGGCGGGTTTGAAGCAACGCGACCTGCCCCAGGCCGATCAGGACTTCTTCGACGAGATTTGCGAAATGGCCTGCGCGTGCTGGAACACCCACAAGAAAGGCGGGCCGCAGCCGCTTCAACGGGGCCAGACGTTTCAAGAGTGCATGCGCAGGAAGATCGACGACAAGTATTACAACGGCCCGGCCAATGCCCGCACCGGCCGCTATCCCAAGCCCGACGCGCGGATGTGGCGCGAGGTGTCCTTCGACCGGGGCGGTGGCTGGGATATGATCGGCAGCACGTCCAACCCAGGCCTGCCCAGCTCGCAATATCCTTGGCCCGACTCCCGTCGCCTGGACATTGGCCGCATCGGCGCGGATGGCAAGTTGAGCAAAATCTTCGATGTGAAGTTTCCGGGGGATTCGCTGGATAACGAAGCGGCAAAAGAATACCGCGACATCGCCAAGCGGCAGACAGGTAGCAAAAAGAACTTCGAGGAGTTCAAGGTCGACCAACGCTGTAACTGCGACGACGACGAGGAGCCGCCGCAACATCCGGCGCCGGTGACGGCACCCGAGCCGAAGAAGAGCTTCATCGACAAGTACGGCGACGCGCTCCAGGCCGCCACCGGCGTCGCCCTGACGGGTTGGGCCTTATGGGGCGTGCTGATCATCTCGGAAGGTACGCGGGTCATTCCAGCCCGCAACGCCATCCCCATCCCTTGACCCCGTGCCGCTGTATCGACAAGGAGAATGACACCCCATGGACATCAATCAAGCCGTTGCCGAACTCGTCCAGCGCGAAGGCGGTGTCTGCATCTTCGACAAAATTGCCTTCCCGCTTCCCTACAACACCGATGCTGTCGCCTGCAAGTTCGGCCTGGGGGCGGAACTATATATGTCACCTTGCGATCAGCTTTTGCTACGCCAGCGCGCGCTGGAGTTCATGGTGGATTACTGGAAAATGTTTCCAGACAAAGTGGATCGTTTCCTGGCCCGAGGGACGAAACGCGCGGTCAAGTTCTCTGGCGACCCGCGTGCCCGTATCCAAGCCGACATCGATCTGCCACCGCACAATGGCTATGGTGCAGCGCTGATGGGCATGGTGGACATTGGCATGAAGATTGACAGCGTTGATCCGTACCGAGCCGATGTTATGGTCTGTCGTGCGGAAGAACACGAACTTTCCTGCGTCAACGCCCATTTCCAGATATGTAACAACCAAGGGGTGCCGAATTTTGACGTGCTACTAGCTGCCACTTTGCGCTGGTGCGCCATCTGCCAGCCAGTACATGGCAGCGCCGGGTTTGTCTTCATATTCGAGAGCAAACAGGAAAGCGAATACGCCCAGCAACTGTTCAAGCGCTTTCCTGGGTTTGATTTCCAAGGGTGCGTGGATTTCTCTATGGAGGCGCAGTCAGTTCACAACCGCATCAAATGCGTGAACTGGCTGACCGTGCTGAGCGACGCGCTGGTTGGGGAACTGGGCGGACGCGACAAGATGCGCGCGGCGCTGGAGCCGGTGTGCAAGCTGCACGCCTACCCGGGCGGGGTGGTAATCCAGGCTGGGGCCTGTCCGCAGATCGGCGACACCGGGAGTGACGACGTTCCCGAAGCCTATAGGTTGGTGGCGCGTTATACGAAATCAATTCGATTCGAGGGCTACGACCACGATGGGCTGTTCCGCGTGCCGCAGGGGCTGGACGATAGAGAAGAGGCATTAGCCTGGATTCGACGGTTTGACTGAGTCGAGTCTCATGGACATTAATCAAACCGTTGCCGAACTCGTCCAGCACGAAGGCGGTATCTGCATCTTCGACAAAATTGCCTTCCCGCTTCCCTGCAACACCAATGCTGTCGCCTGCATGATCAAGGGCGCCGTCAGCGTCTTCGCCGATGGTGGTAACCGCATCGCCAACTTTGGTAGCCAGTTTGCCGAGCGCGTGGTCGACGAAGGCAGGTCGATGGGTGGGATCGTCTCGGGCATCCACCTGGGCGGCACCGACTGGATCACCCACTCCGTCGACGTGTTCTTCGAAGGCAAGCCCGCCTGCCGGCTCACTGACAAGCTGTTCATGAACAGGCAGGGGCGCAAGTCATCGTCGCCCCGTCGGGGGTGCGCCCCAGCTTTGTCTTGCCCCGCCGAGCTCAGTCCCGCGGCGAGAGCAGTTGGGCCAGCTCGACCGCCGAGCGCACGCCCATTTTTTCGAACACCCGGGAGCGGTGCACTTCGACGGTACGCATCGAGATGTTCAGCTCGTCGGCGATCACTTTGTTGAACTTGCCGGCCAGCACCAGTTGCATCACTTCGTGCTCCCGCGGGGTGAGCTGGGCGAGGCGGGTGGCGACGGTGGCCTGGGTTTCCTGGTTGGCCTGATGGCGGGCGTTGGTGGCCAGCGCGCGGATCACCACGTCCACCAGCGCGTTGTCGTCCACCGGCTTTTCGAGGAAGTCGAAGGCGCCTTTCTTGAGGGCGCCCACCGCCATGGGCACATCGCCGTGGCCGGTGAGGAAGATCACCGGCAGGGTGTTGCCGCGCTCCAGCAGGGCGTCGAAGCATTCGAGGCCGCTCATCTCGCGCATCCGGATGTCGAGCACGATGCAGCCCTGCCAGTCGGGCTGCCAGGCGGCCAGGAAGTCTTCGGCCGAGGCCCAGGCGCGGGCGGCCACGTTGCGGGTGCGGAACAGCCAGCTGAGGGCGTCGCGGATGGCTTCGTCGTCGTCGACGATGTGGGTGAGGGGAGTGGTGGCGGGATTGCTCATTGGGTATGCACCGGGAGCGAGAAGTTGAAAATCGTACCACCGCCCGGATGGGCCTCGAAGGTGAGGCGGCCGCGGTGCAGCTCGGCGATGGAACGGCAGATGTTGAGGCCCATGCCCATGCCTTCTTCCTTGGTGGTGAAGAACGGGGCGAAGAGCTTTTCGGCCACGTCGGGCGGAATGCCCTTGCCCCGGTCGGCCACGCTGAAGATCAGCATGCCGTCGGCCTCGCGGGTGGTGAGCTGGACGTGGCGCGCAGGGCGGGGGGTGTCGGCCATCGCGTCCATGCCGTTGCGGATCAGATTGACGGCTACCTGCTCGATCATCACCGGATCGGCCAGCACGTCGGGGAGGTGTTCGTCGAGATCCACGTCGATGTCCACGCCGCGGCGGATGGCGTCGGGCTCAACCAGGCCGACGGCCTCACGGATGATGGCGTTGAGATCGGCGGGTTCGAGCTTGGGTTCGCTGCGCCGCACGAAGGCATGCACCCGGCGGATGATCTGGCCGGCGCGCTGGGCCTGCTTGCCGATCTTCTGGAGGATGCCGGTGAGCTCGCCTTCGGAGAGCGCGCCGTGCTCGATCATGTTGAGGCAGCCGGTGTTGTAGCTGGAGATGGCGGCCAGGGGCTGGTTGAGCTCGTGGGCGAGGGTCGAGGCCATCTCGCCCATCGTGACCAGCCGGGCGGTGGCCTGCAGGCGTTCCTGCTGCTGGCGGGCGAGTTCCTGGGTGCGTTTCTGCTCGGTGACATCCACCATCGAGCCCATCCAGCCGATCTGGCGGCCGTCGGCGTCGATCAGCGGGGCCTCGATGAGCAGCGCGTCGAAGCGTTCGCCGCTCCTGCGCATCAGGCGGATCTCGACGCCCTGGGGCGGGGCGTTGCCGCCGAGGATCATCTGATGGACTTCGTAGGTGCGTTCGAGGCTCTCGGGCGCCCAGTAGGGCATTGGCGGCATCAGGCCGACGAGCTCATCGGCGCTCCATCCGACCATCCGGCAGAAGGCCGGGTTCACGTAGGTGATGCGGCCCTGCAGATCGCGGGCGCGCATGCCGGTGTTGAGGGAATCTTCCATCGCCTTGCGGAAGGCGTGCTCGCTGCGCAGGGCCTGCTCGGCGGCCTGCCGGCGGACCATGTGGCGCCGCAGCTGCCACAGGCTCCAGACAATGGCCGCGGCGAGCACGCCCAGCGAGCCCATCAGCAGCAGCGAGATCCAGCGCACCTCCGACTTGTAGGCGGTGATCTGCAGATCGAGCCCGTGGCCTGGCGGCTCGAAGGGAATCTCGTAGGCGAGGCCCGAGAGCGGCGAGACCTTCGACTTGGCTGCAATCTCGGTGCCCAGGTTGTTCACCACCGCCACCCGGTAGCGCTCGGAGAACCACCAGGGCACCTGATGGGCCAGGATTTCATTGACCGAATACACGCCGACGACCGTGCCCAGGTGGTGTCCGCCCTCGAAGATCGGCACATGGACCTCAAAGTGGCTCTGGTTGCCGATCACCGCGTAGGCGTCGCTGTAGGTGGGCCGGCCGAGGGAGCGGGAGAGGCGGAAGGCGGCGTCCGACGGAAAGCTGCCGGCAGCTTCGCCCACCAGGTGGCTGTCGGTGTAGGGCGGCTCGGCGTCCTTCACCTTGCCGTCGGGGCCGAGCCACAGGATGCGGATCATCCCGCTTTCCGGGTCGAGGGCGCGCTTGATGCGGGCCTCGGTGGCCGCGCCGCGGCTGTTTGCGCCGAGCAGTTCCGGCCCGAGCTGGGTGAGCTGGGCGTTGTTGCGCTCGAACTGGAAGGAGAGGTTCTGCTCCATCCACAGCACGTCGTTGATGAGCGTGGCGCGCTGCTCCTCGGCGTCCTGGCGGTGGGTGAGCCACAGCAGCGCGGCCATGGTGGCGATGAACAGCACCACGGCGGCGTAGGGGAGGCTCCAGTACACGCGGGGCGGGGCGGAAGGCGGGGTCGGCAAGGGGTTGGCGATCATGGTGTTGGCGCAGGCTGCGTTATGACCTTTTGGAGTGGCTCCGGGCATTCGAATTTTCCACACTGCGGTTATCCACAATTGAGGGGGGAGCGCGCCATGTCGAAACTCGCGACATGGTTTGCCATAACGGCAGCTTGTTCGAGATTAAATAAATTTTATTGGAGACAATCATGAAGCGTCGCACCGCAATTTTCAGTCTCGCCGCCCTGGGCCTTGCCACTTTCTCCGGCATGGCCGCCGCCCAGGCCCCGATCGTCATCAAGTTCAGCCACGTGGTGGCTGCCGACACCCCGAAGGGCAAGGCCTCGGAATTCTTCAAGAAGCGCGCCGAGGAGCTCACCAAGGGCAAGGTGAAGGTTGAGGTCTTCGCCAACAGCGCACTTTACAAGGACAAGGAAGAACTCGAAGCCCTGCAGCTGGGCGCCGTGCAGATGCTGGCGCCGTCGCTCGCCAAGTTTGGCCCGCTGGGCGTGAAGGAGTTCGAGGCCTTCGACCTGCCCTACATCTTCGACGATTACACCGAACTGCACCGGATCACCCAGGGCCCGGTGGGTGCCAGCATCCTGAAGAAGCTCGAGCCCAAGGGCATCGTCGGTCTGGCTTTCTGGGACAACGGCTTCAAGTCGTTCTCGGCCAACACCCCGATCCGCACCCCGGCCGACCTGAAGGGCAAGAAGCTGCGCATCCAGTCGTCCAAGGTGCTTGAAGAGGAAATCCGTGCCGTTGGCGGCCTGCCCCAGGTGATGGCCTTCTCCGAGGTGTACCAGGCCCTGCAGACCGGCGTCGTGGATGGCACCGAGAATCCCCACTCCAACATGTACACCCAGAAGATGCACGAGGTGCAGAAGCACCTGACCGTGACCGACCACGGCTATCTGGGTTACGCAGTGATCGCCAACAAGAAGTTCTGGGACGGCCTGCCGGCCGATGTCCGCGGTCAGCTTGAACAGGCCATGAAGGAATCTACCGCCTACGCCAACAAGATCGCCCAGGAAGAGAACGACAAGTCCCTGGAGGCGATCAAGAAGAGCGGCAAGACCCAGGTCTATGTGCCGACCAAGGAAGAGAAGCTCGCCTTCAAGAAGGCGCTGGTACCCGTCCATCAGAAGATGGAAGGCCGGATCGGCAAGGATCTGATCCAGTCGATCTACAAGGAAACCGGCTTCGATCCCGCGAAGCTGTAATGTCAGGTAGCCCCGGGCCGGGCGTGTTCCTGCCCGGGGCTTTCCCCTTTCCCGCTGCGTTCTTCAGCGAGGTCAAATCATGAAGATTCTCGATCGCCTCGAGGAGTGGATCATCACGCTCCTCATGGGGGGAGCGACTGCGATCATCTTTCTCGCGGTCGTTCACCGATATCTGGCCGGTCTCAGCATTCCCGGCCTTCAGGACTGGCTCCTGTCCCTCAATGTGAGCTGGACCCAGGAGCTGTGCATCATCATGTTCGTGTGGATGGCCAAGTTCGGCGCCGCCTATGGCGTGCGGACCGGCATCCACGTGGGCGTCGATGTGCTCATCAACCGCCTGTCCGACAGCAACCGGAGCAAGTTCATCCTCTTCGGGCTGATGGCCGGCGCACTGTTTACCGCGGTGGTGGCTACGCTTGGCGCCCACTTCGTGTGGGAGAACGGCGCCCACTACGCCTTCCTCAGCCTGACCGGCGCCGAGTTTGGCGATGTGCCGGAAGGCCCCACCACGCCCGATCTGGAGTGGCCCACCTGGATCGTCTATAGCGCGATCCCCCTGGGTTCCAGCCTGATGTGCTTCCGCTTCCTGCAGGTGGCCTGGAACTTCGTGCGTACCGGCGAGCTGCCGCACCACGATCATGGTCATGTGGATGGTCTGGAAGACGAAGTGCTGCCGGTGGATGTGGATGTCTACGGCATGGACGACAACCTGCACATGCACGATCTCAAGCATCGTCAGGTCGGTGACAAGAAGGGAGGCCAGCAATGAACGCCGCAATCATCTTTGGCATCCTGGCCGTCCTGATGCTGACCGGGATGCCCATCTCGATCTCCCTCGGCCTCACGGTGCTCACCTTCCTGTTCACGATGACCGAGGTGCCGCTCGAATCGGTGGCGCTCAAGCTATTTACCGGCATCGAGAAGTTCGAGATCATGGCGATCCCGTTCTTCATCCTGGCGGGCAACTTCCTCACTCACGGGGGTGTGGCCAAACGGATGATCAACTTCGCCACGGCGATGGTTGGCCACTGGTATGGGGGTCTGGGCCTCGCCGGCGTGGTGGCCTGTGCGCTGTTCGCGGCGGTGTCCGGTTCGTCGCCGGCGACGGTGGTGGCGATCGGTTCGATCCTGCTGCCGGCGATGGTGCGGGCGGGCTTTCCGAACCGCTTCGGCGCCGGGATCATCACCACGGCCGGGGCGCTGGGCATCCTGATCCCGCCGTCCATCGTGATGGTGATGTACTCGGTGGCCACCAACACCTCGGTCGGCGCGCTGTTCATGGCCGGCGTGGTGCCGGGCCTGGCCCTGGCGGCAACCCTGGGCGGTGTGACCTGGTATCGGGCCCGCAAGTTCGACTACCCGCGTCAGCCCAAGGCGAGCTTCGCCGAGCGGATGAAGGCCTTCCGGGATTCGGTGTGGGGGCTGCTGCTGATCGTGGTGGTGATGGGCGGGATCTACACCGGCATCTTCACGCCCACCGAGGCGGCGGCGATGAGCGCCATGTACGCCTTCATCGTGGCGGTGTTCGTCTACAAGGACATGCCGCTCTCCGACGTGCCGAAGGTGCTGCTCAACTCGGCCAACATGTCGGCGATGCTGCTCTACATCATCACCAACGCGGTGCTGTTCTCCTTCATCATGACCAACGAGAACATCCCGCAGGCGCTGGCCGACTGGATGCTCGGCAACGGGCTGGGGGTGATCGCCTTCCTGCTGGCGGTGAACGTGCTGCTGCTCTTGGCCGGCAACTTCATGGAGCCGTCGTCCATCGTGCTGATCTTCGCCCCGATCCTGTTCCCCGTGGCGATGAAGCTGGGCATCGACCCGGTGCACTTCGGCATCATCATGGTGGTGAACATGGAAGTCGGCATGTGCCATCCGCCGGTGGGCCTCAACCTGTACGTGGCCTCGGGCATCACCAAGATGGGCATCACCGAACTCACCGTCGCGGTGTGGCCGTGGCTGCTGTCGATGCTGATCTTTCTGGGTCTCGTCACCTACTGGCCGGGCCTGTCCCTGTGGTTCCCGCGGATGCTGGGCATGATGTGATGCACTGCCGGGCAAGCTGATCCGTAACCGAAATGCACCCTGCGGGGTGCGTTTCCTTTTGGCGGGGGAGGGCGCCGGGTTTGGTCGGGCCGGCCAGTTGTGATAAAAGGGCGTGTTTTCCGTGGCCTGCCCGGGCCACGTGTGTTCCGCTCTGCGAGGCCCTCGTTGTCCCAGCCTTCTTCCCCGTCGTCGCCGTCCCAAGTGCCCACCCGCGAGCACGACTGCTACCACTGCGGTCTGCCGATTCCCGATGATGTCGATCTCGCCGTCGATATCGAAGGCACCCCCCACCACATGTGCTGCACGGGCTGCCAGGCAGTGGCCCAGTCCATCGTCAGCAGCGGCCTGATCGACTACTACCGGCGCCGCGACGCGATGCCCGAGCAGGCCCGCGAGGCGATGCCCGACGAGCTGAAGGATCTCGGCCTCTTCGATCATCCGGATTTCCAGCAGGGCTTCGTCAAGCCCATCGGCGAACACGAGCGCGAAGCGGCGCTGATCCTCGAAGGCATCACCTGCTCTGCGTGCATCTGGCTCAACGAGCAGCACGTGGCCCACCAGCCCGGCGTCACGGCGGTGGACATCAACTACGCCACCCGCCGCGCCCGGGTGCGCTGGGACGAGCGCAAGATCAAGCTCTCCGACATCCTCGCCGCCATCCAGGCCATCGGCTACCGGGCCTATCCCTATGACTCGGCCCGCTCCGAGCAGATTTCCCAGCGCGAGCGCCGCGCGGCCCTGTGGCGACTGTTCGTCGCCGGCTTCGGGATGATGCAGGTGATGATGTACGCCTTCCCGGTGTACATCGCCGACGGCGACATGACCGCCGACATCGAGTCGATGATGCGCTGGGCGAGCCTGATCCTCACCGCGCCGGTGGTGCTGTATTCCGCCGCGCCTTTCTTCAGCCACGCCTGGCGCGACATCAAGCTGCGCCGGCTGGGCATGGACGTGCCCGTCGCGCTGGGGGTCGGCGCGGCCTTCGTGGCCAGTTGCTGGGCCACCTTCATCGGCAAGGGCGAGGTGTACTTCGATTCGGTGACGATGTTCGTGTTCTTCCTGCTGTGCGGCCGCTACGTGGAAATGCTGGCCCGCCAGAAAGCGGTGCGCGGCGTGGAGGAGCTGGGCAAGGCGCTGCCGGCCTTCGCCGAACGCCTCAACCACTGGCCTGATCCGGAAGGCGAGCGCGTGCCGGTGTCGCAATTGCAGGCCGGCGACATGATCCGCGTGAAACCGGGCGAGACCGTGCCGGCCGACGGCATCGTGACCGAGGGCGAGAGCGAGGCCAACGAGGCGCTCCTCACCGGCGAGAGCCGTCCGGTGCCCAAGAAGCCCGGCGCCCAGGTGACCGGCGGCAGCGTGAACATCGGCAGCCCGCTGTGCGTGCGGGTCACCCGTACCGGCGAGCACACCCGCCTCGCAGCAATCCGCCAGCTGATGGAGCGTGCTTCTGTCGAGAAGCCCCGCGTCGTCCAGCAGGCCGACCGGGTGGCGGCCTATTTCATCGTCGCGCTGCTGGTGCTCGCGGTGATCACCGCCGGCTGGTGGTGGTGGCACGACCCCGATCGCGCCCTGTGGGTGTTCGTCTCGGTGCTGGTGGTGAGCTGCCCCTGCGCGCTCTCGCTGGCCACGCCGGTGGCGCTTACGGTGGCCACCGACGCGCTGGCGCGGATGGGGGTGCTGGTCACCCGCGGCCACGCAATCGAAGCCCTGGCCCGGGCCGATCATTTTGTTTTCGACAAGACCGGCACGCTCACCTACGGCGAGATGCGCGTCGAGCAGATCCGCCTGCTGGGGCAGAGTGACGAGATGGACGCGCTGCGCCTTGCCGCCGGCCTGGAGCAGGGCTCCGAGCACGCCATCGCCGAGGCCCTGCGCCGGCGCGGCGGCGGCCTGGTGGTGCCGGCTTTCGGCAACGTGGCGGCAACGACGGGGCAGGGCGTGGCCGGTGTGCTGGATGGCGTCGCCTACCGCATCGGCCGTCCTTCTTTCGTGGCCGAGCTGGTGGGCTCGCCCGAGCCGGAAGCGCTGCTGGCCGACGAGCGCTCCGGCCGCACCGTGATCGCGCTGGGTTCGGCCGCGGGCTGGATCGCCGGCTTTGCCCTGTCCGACGGGCTGCGGGAGGATTGTCCGGCGGCGCTGGCCTCGCTGCGCGACAAGGGCATCGACCTGTCGATCCTGAGCGGCGACACCCCGGCCACCGTCGAGGCACTGGCCCGGGAGCTGGGCATCGCCAATGCCCGGGGCGGCATGACTCCCGAAGGCAAGCACGCCGCGCTGCGTGCGCTGCAGACCGAGAACGCGATCGTCGCGATGGTCGGCGACGGCGTGAACGACGCGCCGGTGCTGGCCCAGGCCCAGGTTTCCATCGCGATGGGCGGCGGCACCGACCTCGCCCGCAATCAGGCCGACATCGTGCTGCTGTCCGGCCGGCTGTCGTCCCTGGCGGAAGGGCTGGATCTCTCCCGTCGGGCGCTCAAGATCATCCGCCAGAATCTCTGGTGGTCGTTCGCCTACAATTTCACCGCCGTTCCCCTCGCCATGTCCGGGCTCGTCACGCCTTGGATGGCCGGGATCGGCATGTCGGCGAGTTCGCTGTTCGTCGTCCTCAATGCCCTGCGCCTCCAGCGCGGGCGCCAACGCTGAGATCGGATCATGGAAAGTCTTTATCTGCTCATCCCGCTGTCCATCGTCCTGGTCTTCCTGATCGGCGTCATTTTCTGGTGGTCGGTGCGGAGCGGGCAGTTCGACGACCTGGAAGGGCCGGGCTACCGCGTCGTCAGCGACGACGACGATCCGCCGACGCAGGCCCGGGAGAAGAGCGTCCCGAAGGCGGGCGACTGAGCTGGAAATCTCCACGCTATCTGAAGGGTTTTTGACCCAAATCAATTCTGCCCCCAGGGGCGTCGTGCATACTCGATTCCAAGTTGAAGACGCAAGTGCGAGCAAGAACTAGTGTCTTCCAGGCATCACTGCCTGTGGCTTAAGTCTCTCTGTTGGGGTTGGGGGTGCGCGATGCGCACCCTTTTTTTTGCCTCTTCGCCCCCATATCCCCTTGGTTGCGCATCCGGCGCCCGTCCCCTGTCGGCGCGTCGCGCGCCGTCCATCGTCGTGGCAATGCCGAAAAACGCCGATCTGACGCACCAACCTGCTAAAATTCCAAGCTTTCGGTTTTTCGACCATCCTTTGTCTCACGGAGTCCTGACTCATGGCTATTGAACGCACCCTTTCCATCATCAAGCCCGATGCCGTCGCCAAGAACGTGATCGGCCAGATCTACGCCCGTTTCGAAGGCGCCGGCCTGAAGGTCATCGCCGCCAAGATGGCGCACCTGTCCGAGCGCGAAGCCGGTGAGTTCTACGCCGTGCACAAAGAGCGCCCCTTCTTCAAGGATCTGGTTTCCTTCATGACCTCCGGCCCGGTGATGATCCAGTGCCTGGAAGGCGAGAACGCCATCGCCAAGAACCGCGAGCTGATGGGCGCCACCGACCCGAAGAAGGCCGACAAGGGCACCATCCGTGCCGACTTCGCCGAGTCCATCGACGCCAACGCCGTTCACGGCTCCGACGCGCCGGAAACCGCTGCTGTGGAAGTTGCCTTCTTTTTCCCCGGCATGAACGTTTACAGCCGTTGATGATCTCTACCGGCGGGATGAAATTTCTTCCTCCCGCTGGTCTGGATGGAAATACACGTGGTCAATCTTCTCGATTTCGATGCGGCAGCGCTCACCGACTGGTTCCTCCAGCAAGGTGAGAAACCCTTTCGTGCCAAGCAGGTGCTCCGCTGGGTGCATCGCTTCGGCGTGACCGATTTCGAGCAGATGACCGACGTGGCCAAGTCGCTGCGGGCCAAGCTCGCGGCGACGGCCTGCATCACGCCGCCGGTTCCGGTGCGCGACAGCATCTCGACGGACGGCACCCGCAAGTGGCTGCTCGACGTGGGCAACGCCAACGCGGTCGAGACGGTCTTCATCCCCGAAACCAACCGCGGCACCCTGTGCATCTCGTCCCAGGCGGGCTGTGCGCTCGATTGCGCGTTCTGTTCCACCGGCAAGCAGGGTTTCAACCGGAACCTCAGTGCCGCCGAGATCATCGGCCAGCTGTGGCTCGCCAACCGCCTGCTCGGCGCCAACGGCGACGGCGAGCGAGTCATCAGCAACGTGGTGATGATGGGGATGGGCGAGCCCCTCGCCAACTTCGACAACGTGGTGTCGGCGCTCAACCTGATGCTCGATGACAACGCCTACGGCCTGTCGCGGCGGCGGGTGACGGTCTCCACGTCCGGTATTGTCCCGGCGATGGATCGCCTGCGCGAGGCCTGCCCGACGGCTCTGGCGGTATCGCTGCACGCATCCAACGATGCCCTGCGCGACCAGCTCGTGCCGATCAACCAGAAATACCCCCTGCGTGAACTCATGGCCGCGTGCCAGCGTTATCTCGAGCGTGCGCCCCGGGATTTCATCACCTTCGAGTACGTCATGCTCGACGGGGTGAATGATTCCGACGCCCACGCCCGCGAGCTCATCGCGCTCACCCGCGACGTGCCCTGCAAGTTCAACCTGATTCCGTTCAACCCCTTCCCGAATTCCGGTTTCGAGCGTTCGTCGGCGCCGCGCATCAAGCGCTTCGCCGAGATCCTCATTGCGGCCGGCATCGTCACCACCACCCGCAAGACCCGCGGGGATGATGTTGATGCAGCCTGCGGCCAGCTTGCCGGGCAGGTGAAGGACAAAACCCGTCGCACGACCCGAATCGTGCCGATCACCGGAGACTGAATGTGATGAGACGCATCCCGTCCGCCGTCGCTGTTGTGCTTGCCGTCGTCGGCCTTGCGGGTTGTGCCGGAAGCAATTTCGGTGCGCCGGTGGCGTCGATCGAACGGCCCGTCTCCGACAGGCCCACGGTCACGGATGCCCAGCGCAAGGCCAAGGTGCACGTCGACCTGGGGCTGGCCTACCTGCAGGCAGGTCGTTACGGCGTGGCGCTGGATGAAGCCAAGTCCGCCGCCCACTACGATCCCCGCTACGCGCCGGCCTATCAGCTGATGGGGCTGGTGCACATGTACCTCGAAGAGAATGCTGTCGCTGCCGCCAATTTCGAGCGCGCGCTGCAACTCGCGCCGGGCGATCCGGAGATCATGAACAGCTACGGCTGGTTCCTGTGCTCGATGGGCAAAGAGCCGGCTGGGCTGGAGCAACTCACCGCAGCGGCCCGCAATCCCTATTACCAGACGCCGACCCGCGCGCTCGCCAACGCCGGCATGTGCCAGCTGCGCCTGAAGAACGACGCGGCTGCTGAAGACTTCTTCCTGCGGGCGGTCGAGGCCGACAATGGCAATCAGGCGGCGATCTATCACCTGGCCGCCATCGCCTACCGGCGTGGTGCCAACGAGGCGGCCAAACGCTATCTCGCCGCCCTGCATCAGGGTGGTGACTCGTCGGCCGAAAGCCTCTGGCTGGCGATCCGTGTCGAACGCAAGCTCGGCGACCGGGCGGCCGAGGCCTCCCTCGTGCAGCAGTTACGGCGCCGTTTTCCCGGCTCTCCCGAATATCAGGCTTTCTTGCAAGGGCAGTATCAGTGACCGATCCTCAAGTTTTGCCTCAGGCCCCGGCGGGGACGCCTGCGGATTCTTCCGCTGGCGAAACCCTGCGACGCCAGCGTGAGGCGCTCGGCCTCAGCGTTTCCGAGGTGGCGAATTCCCTCAAGCTCAATCCCCGGCAGGTCGAAGCGCTGGAGTCCGGTCGTTTCGACCAGCTTCCCGGCGCCGCCTTCACGCGGGGCTTCCTGCGCAACTATGCGCGCCTGCTCAAGATCGATCCGGCGCCGCTGCTCGCTGGCCTGCAGGCATCGGTCACGTCCGAGACTGTCGAGCTTTCACCGGCCTCTAACGCCCAGGGCGACATGCCCCAGGTTGGTCGCGGGCGTTTCCGCCGCTCGGTGATTCCCGGTGTGCTGGCTGCGCTGGCCCTGTTCGGGATCGTTGTCGCCGGCTGGTATTACGACACCCAGCGCAAGAAGGTGGCTGACGAACTGATCGCCAGCGCCCCGGCACCGGTCGGCGAGGCTGCAGGCATGCCGCCCGCTGCGGGTGCGCCGACCCAGGAAGGTGGCGCAGGCAAGACGCCCGATGTCGCGCCTGCCGCTGCCGATCCGGCCGTGGCCCAGGGCACGCCGACCGCGGTGCCGCTGCCCGTTCCGGTCAAGGTCGACGAGCCTGCTCCCGCGCCTGCGCCGGCTGCCGCTGTCGGCGGCAAGGATCGGCTGGTGTTCGATTTCGCGCAGGATGCGTGGATCGAAGTGAAGGACAAGAACGGCAAGGCCGTCATCACCAAGCTGGGCAAGGCCGGTTCGCGGGAAGAGTTCGAAGTCTCGCCACCCGTCGCCGTCGTGATCGGCAACGCCCGCTCGGTCAAGCTCGAGCGCAACGGCCAGCCGGTGGATTTCGGTCTCACCGGCAAGATGACGATTGCCCGCCTCAAGTTCGAGTGACAGGACGCAAGATGGATCTACTTCTCTCCGGGCGCGCAGCCACCCGCCGGATCACCCGTCAGGTTCGTGTCGGCCATGTGCTGATCGGCTCCGACGCGCCGGTCGTCGTCCAGTCGATGACCAACACCGATACCGCCGACGATTTCGCCACCACCATGCAGGTGGCCCAGCTGGCCCGCGCCGGCTCCGAAATGGTGCGTGTCACCGTCAATACCGACGAAGCCGCCAAGGCCGTGCCGAAGATCCGCGAGAAGCTGCTCGCGATGAACCTCGATGTGCCGCTGGTGGGCGATTTCCACTACAACGGCCACAAGCTGCTCGCCGACAACCCGGCCTGCGCCGAGGCCCTCGACAAGCTGCGCATCAATCCGGGCAACGTGGGGCAGGGGGTCAAGCGCGACACCCAGTTCGCGTCGATTGTCGAGATGGCCTGCAAGTACGACAAGCCGGTGCGCATCGGTGTCAATTGGGGCAGCCTCGATCAGTCCGTGATGGCGCGGATCATGGATGAGAACGCCAAGCGCGCCGTGCCCCGCGATGCCGGCGCGGTGATGCGCGAGGCGCTGGTCACCTCGGCGCTCGAATCCGCTGCCAAGGCAGAGGAATACGGCCTCGCGGGCAACAAGATCATCCTGTCGGCCAAGGTCAGCAGTGTGCAGGATCTGATCGCCGTCTATCGCGATCTGGCCGCCCGCTGCGACTACCCGCTGCACCTGGGCCTCACCGAGGCCGGTATGGGCTCGAAGGGCATCGTCGGCTCGACCGCGGCGCTGGCGGTGCTGCTCCAGGAAGGCATCGGCGACACGATCCGCGTTTCGCTGACGCCGGAGCCCAACGGCAGCCGTACCCAGGAAGTCATCGTTGCCCAGGAGATTCTCCAGACCATGGGTCTGCGGGCGTTCACGCCGATGGTCACGGCGTGCCCGGGTTGCGGCCGCACCACCAGCACGCTGTTCCAGGAAATGGCGTCCGACGTCCAGAACTACGTGCGCGACAACATGCCGCTGTGGCGCGATCAGTTCGACGGCGTCGAGAACATGACCCTCGCGGTGATGGGATGCATCGTCAATGGCCCGGGCGAGAGCAAGCACGCCAACATCGGCATCTCGCTGCCGGGCACGGGTGAATCCCCCGCGGCGCCGGTGTTCGAAGATGGCGTCAAGACCCAGACCCTGCGCGGCGACAACATCACCAACGAATTCAAGGCCATCATCGAACGCTATGTGGCCCGCACCTATCCCCGCAAGGGCGCGGCTGTCTGACAGGCCGCAGTCAACAGAAGAACAAAAGGAATCATGAGCAAGACCCTCCAGGCCGTCCGCGGGATGAACGACATCCTGCCCGAAGAGGCCGAAACCTGGGAGCACTTCGAGGACATCGTCCGCGACTGGCTGCACAGCTACGGTTACCGTCCCATCCGCATGCCCATCGTCGAGCCGACGCCGCTGTTCAAGCGCGCCATCGGTGAAGTGACCGACATCGTCGAGAAGGAGATGTACTCCTTCGAGGACGCCCTCAACGGCGAACACCTCACCCTGCGCCCGGAAGGCACCGCCTCCTGCGTGCGCGCCGCGATCCAGCACAACCTGCTGTTCGGCCAGCCGCGCCGGCTGTACTACCACGGCCCGATGTTCCGTCACGAGCGGCCCCAGAAGGGGCGTTACCGCCAGTTCCATCAGATCGGCGTCGAGGCCCTCGGTTTCGACGGTCCGGACATCGACGCCGAGCACATCCTGATGTGTGCGCGCCTGTGGGACGACCTGGGCCTCGAAGACGTCAAGCTGGAGATCAACTCCCTTGGCAGCAGCGAAGAACGCGCCGCCCACCGGGCCGCGCTGATCGCCTATCTCGAGCAGCACAAGGACAGCCTCGACGAGGATGGCCAGCGCCGGCTCTACACCAACCCGCTGCGCATCCTCGACACCAAGAACCCGGATCTTCAGGCCATCGTCGAAGGGGCCCCCAAGCTGGCCGAGTTCCTGGGCGAGGAATCCCTCAAGCATTTCGACGGCGTGCAGACCATCCTCAAGGATGCCGGGCTGCCGTATCGCATAAACCACCGCCTGGTGCGCGGGCTGGATTACTACAACCGCACGGTGTTCGAGTGGGTCACCACCCGCCTCGGCGCCCAGGGCACCATCTGTGCCGGCGGTCGCTACGATGGCCTGGTGGCTCAGCTCGGTGGCAAGCCGGCGCCGGCAGCCGGTTTCGCGATGGGTGTCGAGCGTCTGCTCGCCCTGTGGCAGGAGTGTGGTGGTGAAGCCCAGCGCCTCGTGCCGGATGTCTACCTCGTCCACGCCGGCGAGGCAGCCCAGCGGGCTGCCTTCCGGGTTGCCGAAGCGCTCCGTGGCACGGGCTTCGCGGTCACCCTGCACTGCGGTGGCGGCAGCTTCAAGTCCCAGATGAAACGCGCCGATGCCTCCGGCGCGCCGTTTGCCGTGGTGATCGGCGACGACGAAGCCGCAGCCGGCGAGGTGAGCCTCAAGCCCCTGCGTGACGGTGGCGAACAGATTCGCGTGCCCATGGACACGCTCCCCGAAACCCTGGCTGACCGCCTACTAGATTCGGAAGAAGACGATGGCTGCATTTGACCTCGAAGAGCAGGAACAGATTTCCCAGATCAAGGGCTGGTGGGAACAGTACGGCAAGCTGGTGACGACCCTCGCGGTCGCCGCCGCGCTGGCTTCGGTCGGCTGGCAGGGCTGGAACTGGTACAAGGGCAAGCAGGTCGCCGAGGCGTCCGCGCTCTACGATCAGCTTCAGACTGCGGCGGCCGAGCACAACGCGCCGAAGGTCCGCGAGGTTGCAGGAGCGTTGCTCGAAAAGTTCAGCGGCACGGCCTACGCCGATCTGGCGGCCCTGCTGTCGGCCAAGGTCCAGGCCGAGGCCGGTGATCTGAAGAACGCTCGCGCGCCGCTGGCCTGGGCCGCAGAAAAGGCCAGCGATCCCGCCCTGCGCGATCTCGCCCGCCTGCGTCTGGCGAGCGTGATGCTCGACGACAAGGCCTACGACGAAGCCCTGGCCCAACTCCAGACCGCTCCGGACGAAAGCCTGGCCGCCCGCTTCGCCGATCTGAAGGGCGACATCCTGGTTGCCCAGGGCAAGAAGGAAGAAGCCCGCGCTGCGTACAAGACCGTCGTTTCCAGCCTCGAATCCGCCACCAAGGCCGAATCGGTCACGCTCCGCGAGATCGCCCAGGCCAAGCTCGATGCGGTTGGGGGTGCCCAATGAAAGCCCCGCAACGGGCGTTGATCGTCGTCGCTGCGCTGGCGCTGGGTGCGTGCAGTTCGCTCAACCCGTTCTCCAGCAGCGGCAAGCTGCCCGCCCTCACGCCCATCACCAGTCCGGTGGCGACAAGTGAGGCATGGCGTGTGCGCGTCGGCAATACCGGCGTGTACGTGCTTCAGCCGGCGATCGTCGGTGACGCCGTCTTCGCCGCTGGCGATGGCGATGTGGTGCGCCTCGACAACGGCCGCGTGCGCTGGAAGACGCCCCTCAAGGTGACGATTTCCGGCGGTGTCGGCAGTGACGGCAGCCTGGTTGTCGTCGGTACGCCGAAGGGCGAAGTGATCGCCCTCGACGCCAACAGCGGGCAGGTCAAATGGCGCGTTCCGGTGAACGCCGAGGTGCTCGCCGCCCCGGCCGTCTCGAACGGTCTGGTCGTTGTGCGTAGTGCCGACAGCCGCCTGTTCGGGCTCGATTCTGCGGATGGGCGTCAGCGCTGGGTTTATCAGCGTGCCACGCCGCCGCTGTCGCTGCGTAACTCTGCCGGCGTGTTGCTCGAGAGCAACGTGATCCTGGCGGGCTTTCCTGGCGGCAAGCTGGCGGCGGTCAGCCCCGCAAACGGCAGCCTGATGTGGGAAGGTACGGTGGCGATCCCCCGCGGCGCGACCGAACTCGAGCGCATGTCCGACATCACCAGCCTGCCCGTGATGGGCTCCCGCGCCACTTGTGCGGTGGCTTACCAGGGGCGCATCGCCTGCTTCGACATGAGCAATGGTTCCACCCTGTGGACCCGCGATCTGTCCAGCTCGAAGGGGCTGGATCTGGACGACAGCCAGGTCTTCGTGACCGACGACAAGGGCGCCGTGCTGGCGCTCGACATCGGTAGCGGCGCCAGCGCCTGGAAGCAGGATCAGCTCGCCGGACGTGGCACCGGGCGTCCCCGGGTCATCAACGATTATTACGTGGTCGTCGGCGATGCCGAAGGCTATGTCCATCTGCTGCGCAAGGACGACGGCAGGCTGGTGGGGCGTCTTCGGCCCGCATCCAGTCCCGTCCTCGCCGACCCGCAACGTGCAGGCGGCAGCGTCGTCATCCAGACGCGTGACGGCAACGTCGCAGCCGTCGGCGTTCAATAACGGAGTCGCCCACGCGTGAAACCCACCCTAGTCCTCGTCGGACGCCCCAATGTGGGCAAGTCCACCCTGTTCAATCGCCTCACGAAGACCCGGGATGCCCTCGTGGCCGATTTTCCCGGGCTCACCCGCGATCGTCGCTACGGTCTCGGCCGTGCCGCGGAGCGGGAATTCCTCGTGGTGGATACCGCCGGTTTCGACCCGGTGGCCAAGGAAGGCATCGTCCATGAGATGGCCAAGCAGGCCGAGCAGGCCATCGCCGAAGCCGATGCGCTGCTGTTCATGGTGGATGCCCGCAGCGGCCTGACGCCCCACGACGAGCAGATCGCCGTCCGCCTGCGCCGTGCCGGCCGGCCGACCTTCCTGGTCGTGAACAAGGCCGAAGGCATGAACCGCGCGATGGTCTCTGCCGAGTTCCATCAGCTTGGTCTGGGTGATCCGCTGTGCATCTCGTCGGCCCACGGTGACAACGTCACGTCCCTGATGGAGCTGATCCTCGAGAGCTTCCCGGAAGATCCGGAAGACGACGAAGCTTCGTCGTCCGGTCCGCGGGTCGCCATTGTCGGTCGCCCCAATGTGGGCAAGTCCACGCTGGTGAATACGCTGATCGGCGAAGAGCGGGTGATCGCATTCGACATGCCCGGCACGACCCGCGATGCCATCGAGGTGCCTTTCGAGCGCAACGGCCAGCACTACACGCTGATCGACACTGCCGGTCTGCGCAAGCGCGGCAAGGTCTTCGAGGCCGTCGAGAAGTTCTCGGTCATCAAGACCCTGCAGGCCGTCGAGCAGGCCAATGTCGTAGTGCTTGTCCTCGATGCCAGCCAGGAGATCTCCGACCAGGACGCCCACATCGGCGGCTTTGTCGTCGAGGCGGGCAGGGCACTGGTTGTTGCGGTCAACAAGTGGGATTCGGTGGATGATTACCGCCGTCAGCGCATCAAGGAAGACATCGAACGCAAGCTGCCTTTTCTGGGCTTTGCGCGTTTCCTTTATGTTTCCGCGTTGAAGGGGCAGGGGATCGTCCCGATGCTGAAGGCTGTCGATGGTGCCTATGCAGCCGCGATGACCAAGCTTGCAACCCCCAAGCTCACCCGCCTGCTGCTCGACGCGGTGCTCAAGCAGCAACCGCCGCGCCACGGCGGTTTCCGGCCCAAGATGCGCTACGCCCACCAGGGCGGGATGAATCCGCCGGTGATCGTGGTGCACGGCAGTGCGCTCGACAACGTGTCTGCGTCATATACTCGTTACCTTGAACGCACCTTCCTGGAGGCGTTCAAGCTGCAAGGAACGCCCCTGAGGATACAATTCAGGTCGTCCCACAACCCCTACGCCAACAGGGATTGACGAACCGATTTCCACACCAACAGCGATCCTCGGTGCTAATGTGGCACTGCAGCAAGTCGCTCTATAATTATTCAAAACTACAACCATAGAGGTTCTACCATGAGCAACAAGGGGCAACTCCTTCAAGACCCATTCCTCAACGCCCTGCGGCGCGAACACGTGCCGGTTTCGATCTACCTCGTGAATGGCATCAAGCTGCAGGGGCAGGTCGAGTCCTTCGATCAGTACGTTGTCCTCCTGAAGAACACCGTCACCCAGATGGTCTACAAGCACGCCATCTCCACCGTGGTGCCGGCTCGCCCCGTCAATATCCAGCAGGAACAGAACGAGGCCGCAAGCTGATCGGGCTGATGATCTGGCCCGTTCGCGGCCAACACGAATCCGGGGCCCGGCATGCTTGAACGGCCGGCCTCGGGTACGCGGGCACTCCTTGTTCAGGTCGATTTCGGTCAGGGCGGGATAGAAGAACGTCTTTCTGAAGTGTCGCTGCTGGCCGAAAGCGCCGGAGCGACCGTTGTCGGTGTCGTCCAGGGACGTCGTCAGGCGCCCGATCCGGCCCATTACGTGGGCAAGGGCAAGGCCGAGGAGATCGGTCTGGTGGCCCGGATGAACGAGGCCGACATCGTCATCTTCAACCACGACATCACCGCGGCGCAGCAGCGCAATCTCGAGCGCAAGCTCAACTGCCGGGTTGTCGACCGCTCGGCGCTGATCCTCGACATCTTCGCCCTGCGTGCCAAGAGCCACGAGGGCAAGCTTCAGGTTGAACTCGCCCAGCTGCAGCATCTGTCCACCCGCCTCGTGCGCGGCTGGACTCACCTTGAACGCCAGAAGGGGGGTATCGGCCTGCGTGGTCCGGGTGAGAAGCAGCTCGAAACCGACCGCCGCCTGCTGGGTGAGCGCGTCAAGCTGCTCAAGGACCGTCTCGCCAAGCTCGAGCGCCAGCGTTCGGTCCGCCGACGCGCTAGGGAGCGCCGGGATGTCCTGTCGGTTTCCCTCGTCGGTTATACCAACGCGGGCAAATCCACGTTGTTCAATGCCCTGACGAAGGCCGGCGCCTATGCCGCCGATCAGCTGTTCGCCACGCTGGATACCACGTCCCGGCGGCTTTATTTGGGTGAGGCCGGGAACATCGTGCTGTCCGATACGGTCGGATTCATCCGTGATCTGCCGCATTCGCTGGTGGCTGCCTTCCACGCAACACTCGAGGAAACGGCAGCTGCCGACCTCCTGCTGCATGTGGTGGATTCGGCCAGTGAAGATCGGGAAGGGCAAATCGCCGCGGTCAATTCGGTGCTGGAAGAGATCGGCGCCGGCACCCTTCCTCAGATCCAGGTCTGGAACAAGATCGACGCCACGCTGGCGAGTCCGGAGGTCCAGCAGGATGCTTGTGGTAAGATCACGCGCGTTTTGCTCAGCGCCCGCACCGGCGAAGGGCTCGAGTTGCTGCGTCAGGTTCTGACCGACGTGGCGCTGGAACACAAGGCAGCCTTGGCTGCCGCATCGGAAAGTCCGGAACCCTTTTGAGGGGGCTGGGCTTCAACCATTCCCGGAGCGGATTATTACTGTGATCTCAGGCATCCTCATGTCTCTCAACGATCCCAAATGGGGCAATCGCGGCGGCGGCGACAATCGCGGCGGCGGCGACAATCAGGGTCCGCCCGATCTCGAAGAGCTCTGGCGCGACTTCAACCGGCGGCTGTCCGGCATGTTCGGGCGCAGTGGTGGCCCGGGCAACGGTGGGTCCGGCGGTGACGGCGGCAATCGCCTGCCCGAGATGAACTTCCGTCAGTTCGGGGGCGGCATCGGCCTGATCGCGGCGTTCGCGGCAGTGATCTGGCTGGCGAGCGGTTTCTATATCGTCGATGCAAGCCAGCGGGGCATCGTCCTGCAGTTCGGCCGCTTCATTGAGGCGACCGAGCCGGGCCTGCGCTGGCGTATGCCGTATCCGATCCAGACCCACGAGCTGGTGAATCTCACCGGCGTGCGTACCGTCGAGATCGGCTACCGCGGCTCCGAGCGCAACAAGGTGCTCAAGGAAGCCCTGATGCTGACGGACGATGAGAACATCGTGAACATCCAGTTCGCGGTGCAGTACATCCTGAAGGATCCGCAGCAGTACCTCTTCAACAACCGCAATGCGGATGACTCCGTGATCCAGGCGGCCGAAACCGCGGTGCGCGAGATTGTCGGCAAGAGCAAGATGGACTTCGTGCTCTACGAAGGTCGCGAGCAGGTTGCCGCCAACGCCCAGAAGCTCACCCAGGACATCCTCGACCGCTACGCCACCGGGATCCAGGTCAGCAAGGTGACGATGCAGAACGCCCAGCCGCCGGAGCAGGTGCAGTCGGCTTTCGACGATGCCGTGAAGGCGGGCCAGGATCGTGAGCGTCAGAAAAACGAAGGCCAGGCCTACGCCAACGACGTGATTCCCCGCGCCCGTGGTGCGGCCTCGCGCCTGATGGAAGAGGCCGATGCCCACAAGAACCGCGTGGTGGCCCAGGCCGAGGGCGATGCGTCGCGCTTCAAGCAGATCTACGCCGAATACGCCAAGGCGCCCGAAGTGACCCGTCAGCGGATGTACCTCGAAACCATGCAGCAGGTGTTTACCAATTCGTCCAAGGTGCTGGTGGATACCAGGAGCAGCAGCAACTTGCTGAGCCTGCCGCTCGACAAGCTGATCCAGGCCACCGCCGCGCAGACGCCGGCCGCCGTGGTTGGCGATCCGGCTGCTGCTGCGGCGCGTCCGGCCCAGATGCCGGCAGTGGTCGAGGGCGCCGCTCCGCCTCGGCCGGATGCCCTTTCGGGTGAAGCGCGTACCCGGGAATCCACCCGCAACCGTGAGCGGGGAGATCGCTGATGCGTGACCGTCTTCCATTCTTCGCAGGCGTCGGCCTGTTCGTCTTCGCGATCCTCTCGATGAGTCTGTTCACGGTGGATCAGCGTCAGCACGCGCTGGTCTTCCAGCTGGGTGAAGTGAAGGGTCAGATCAGTGAGCCTGGCCTGCACCTGAAGATTCCGCTCATCCAGAACGTGCGGTATTTCGACAAGCGCATCCTCACGCTGGATACGTCCGAGCCCGAGCGTTTCATCACTTCCGAAAAGAAGAACGTGCTGGTCGACCTGTTCGTGAAGTGGCGGATCGTCGATCCCAAGCTTTACTACATCTCGGTTGGCGGTGATGAAACCCGTGCCAAGACCCGCCTTGAGCAGACCGTCAATGCCGGCCTGCGGGAGGAGTTCGGCAAGCGCACCGTGCATGAAGTGGTGTCCGGCGAGCGGGACAAGATCATGGACGAGATGCGCAGCAAGGCGGATCTCGACGCCCGCAAGATCGGCGTCCAGATCGTCGATGTACGCCTCAAGCGCGTTGATCTGCCGGCCGAAGTTTCCGAATCCGTCTATCGCCGGATGGAAGCCGAGCGTAAGCGGGTTGCCAACGAGCTGCGTTCCCAGGGCGGTGCCGAGGCTGAGAAGATCAAGGCTGATGCCGACAAGCAGCGCGAGGTGATCCTTGCCGAGGCTTATCGGGATGCCCAGAAGATCAAGGGCGAGGGCGATGCCAAGGCGTCGACGATCTATGCCCAGGCTTTTGGCCAGAGCCCCGAGTTCTATGCCTTCTACCGTAGCCTCGAAGCCTACCGTAGCACCTTCAAGAGCAAGTCCGACGTGATGGTGATCGAGCCGAACTCTGATTTCTTCAAGTATCTCAAGTCGGCGGGTGGTCGCGCGCAGGCTGCGCCGGAGTCGTCAAAGAGCGGCAAGAACGGGAAATAATGGGGCGTTCCCTGATCCTCGCGTTTGCCTTGATGCTGGTGCTCGAGGGCATCATCCCCTTCGTTGCACCAGCCACCTGGCGGGAGACTTTCACCCGCCTGCTCCGGCTGGCCGACGGGCAGATCCGCTTCGTCGGCCTTGGTTCGATGCTTCTCGGCCTCGTCATTTTGTTAGTCTTTACCTGAGGCGCTTTACCCATGTTGCGTTGGGTTCTACCCGAATACATCCAGGATGCCCTGCCCGCAGAGGCGGCAAAACTGGAAGATCTGCGCCGTCGTCTCCTCGATGCGTTCCGCCTGAACGGCTACCAGCTCGTTGCTCCGCCGCTGCTCGAATACCTCGAGTCGCTGCTCACGGGCGCTGGACAGGATCTGAATCTCAAGACGCTCAAGCTTGTCGACCAGCTTTCCGGCCGAACGATGGGCGTGCGCGCCGACATCACGCCGCAGGTGGCGCGGATTGATGCGCATCTGCTCAACCGCAAGGGCGTGGCGCGTCTGTGCTACTGCGGCAGCGTTGCCCACGCGATGCCCTCGTGCCTGACCGCCACCCGCGAGCCGCTCCAGCTAGGTGCCGAGCTTTATGGCCACGCGGGTATCGAGGCGGACGCTGAAGTGATCCGCCTGCTCGCTGAGACACTGCAGATCGCTGGTGTGGGCACGTCCCGCATCGATCTGGGGCACGTCGGGCTGTTCAAGGCGTTGGCTGGCAAGGCAGGGCTGCTGCCCCAACAGGAAGAAGCGCTCTTCGGCTGCCTGCAGGCAAAGGATCTGCCCGGCCTGCAGGATCTGCTCGGCGATATTCCGGGTGAACTGCGCGCGGCGCTGTTTGCGTTGCCGACCCTTTATGGTGGCGCCGAGGTGCTCGCCAAGGCACGCCAGATCATGCCGGCGGACCCCGAGATTCAGATGGCGCTGAGCGACCTCGAAGAGCTTGCGACCCGTCTGCAAGGCTTGCCGATCAGTTTCGATCTCGCCGACTTGCGTGGATATCACTACCACAGCGGGGTGGTTTTTGCGGCCTATGGCGGCAATTCCCCCGTGGCACTGGCGCTGGGTGGTCGTTACGACAGCGTCGGGCGCGCCTTTGGTCGCGGCCGCCCTGCAACGGGTTTCAGCCTTGATCTGCGGGAGCTTGCCACTCAGGTGGCTGATCCGCTTCCGGCGGGGTCGATCCTCGCGCGGGATGGTGGAGAGCAGGGTTTTGCCGAGGCGGTCGCGGGTCTGCGCGCCGCCGGCGAGAGTGTGACGATTGAATTGCCCGGCCATGAAGGCACGTGGCGTGAGGCCGGCTGTGACCGGCGTCTTGTTCTGCGGGGCGGTGCCTGGCAGGTTGAACCGCTTCAGGGAGAGTAATCAAATGGCAAAGAACGTAGTGGTTGTCGGTACCCAGTGGGGCGACGAAGGCAAGGGCAAGATCGTCGACTGGCTCACCGATCAGGCGCAGGGCGTGGTCCGTTTCCAGGGTGGCCACAACGCGGGCCACACGCTGGTCGTCGGCACGACCGAGTACAAGCTCAACCTGGTGCCGTCCGGCATCGTGCGCGAGGGCGTCGAGTGCTTCATCGGCAACGGTGTGGTGCTGGATGTCCATCACCTGCTGGCTGAGGTCCGCGGTCTTGAGGCCGGTGGCATCAAGGTGCGTGATCGCCTGAAGATCAGCCCGGGCTGTCCGCTGATCCTCGGCTATCACTCCGCCGTCGATCGTGCCCGCGAGGCCAAGAAGAGTGCCGGCAGCAAGATCGGCACCACCGGCAAGGGCATCGGCCCCACCTATGAAGACAAGGTGGCCCGCCGTGCGCTGCGCGTCTACGATCTGCTCGATCCGAAGCGCTTCGCCGAAAAGCTGGCTGAGAACCTCGAATATCACAACTTCGTGCTGACCCAATATCTGGGCGCCGAGCCGGTCGATTTCCAGACCGAGTTCGACCAAGCCATGGCTGATGCGCAGGAAATCCTGCCGATGGTCACTGACGTGTCGGCCGACCTGTATGCCATCAACAAGAACGGTGGCAACCTGCTGTTCGAAGGTGCCCAGGGTACGCTGCTCGACATCGACCACGGTACCTATCCGTTCGTCACCTCCAGCAACTGCGTGGCGGGTCAGGCAGCGGCGGGTTCCGGCGTTGGCCCGGGCCGTCTGCATTACGTGCTGGGCATCACCAAGGCCTACTGCACCCGCGTGGGTGGAGGTCCGTTCCCGACCGAGCTGGATTTCGAAACCGAAGGCACGCCGGGCTATCAGATGTCCACCGTCGGCCGCGAGTTCGGCACCGTGACGGGGCGCAAGCGCCGCTGCGGCTGGCTCGATCTGGCAGCCCTCAAGCGCTCGATCATCATCAACGGTGTTTCCGGCCTGTGCATCACCAAGCTGGACGTGCTCGATGGCCTGAAAGAACTCAAGCTGTGCGTCGGTTACATGCTCGACGGCAAGCGCATCGATCTGCTGCCGATGGGCTCCGAGGAAGTTGCCCGTTGCGAGCCGATCCTTGAAACCATGCCCGGCTGGAGCGGCACCACTTTCGGCGCCCAGACCTGGGATGCGCTGCCGCCGGAGGCCCGCGCCTACCTGCACCGCATTGAGGAAATCTGCGAAGTGTCGATCGACGTGATCTCGACCGGCCCGGAGCGTGACGAGACCATCCTCAAGCGTCACCCCTTCGGCGCCTGATCTCGCGCGTCGTCAAACCTGTCTTGCCTTGCGGCCCGGTCGGGCTGCTGGGCAGGGTAGGGTACAAGATCCTGAATATCCTCCCGCAAGAATTCCCACTTCCCGGCAAGCGCGTTTCACCGCAGGTGATGCGATGTCATGGCGTTGCGTGGCACAAAAACAAAAAGCCGATCGACAAATCGATCGGCTTTCCGGTGTATTCTGGTGCCCAGAAGAGGACTCGAACCTCCACGCCTCGCGGCACTAGTACCTGAAACTAGCGCGTCTACCAATTTCGCCATCTGGGCAGCGAAGCCGCTATTATAGACAAGTCTAATGCGAATGCAAATCCTCCGTGACCTTCACCTGCCTTTTGGCGGGGCCCCGATGAGTGTGGCCCGGGTCACGCGCGTCCAGTGCTTTGTGGTGCAGGCCGAGCGGAAGTACAAAAACAAAAAGCCGATCGACAAATCGATCGGCTTTCCTGAAACTTGGTGCCCAGAAGAGGACTCGAACCTCCACGCCTCGCGGCACTAGTACCTGAAACTAGCGCGTCTACCAATTTCGCCATCTGGGCAACGAAGGCGCCATTATAGATTAGAAAGAACACGTGTCAACTTACAAGTCCAATAACATCAAAAAACTCAGCAAGCTGCGTCGCAGCGACCCCTTCTTCGAGCGCGAAATCCAGAAATACGATTTCCCGCTGCCGAGCCGCGAGTTCATCATCCAGATTCTCGCCGAGCATGGCGTGCCGATGCCGTTTCCGGACGTCGCGACGGCCCTCGACATCCTTCCTGAAGAACTTGAGTTCTTCGAACGCCGCATGCGCGCCATGGAGCGCGACGGGCAGGTCATGCGCAACCGGCGCGGTGCCTATCTGCTGCCGGCGAAGGCCGATCTGATCCGCGGCACCGTTCAGGGCCATCCGGATGGCTACGGCTTTGTCGTGACCGACGACGAGCATCCGGACATCTTCCTCGGCCCCAACGAGATGCGCGAGGTGCTCCATGGCGACCGGGTGATGGTCCGGATCGCGGGGCAGGATCGCCGCGGTCGCCCTGAGGGCAAGCTCGTTGAGGTGCTGGAGCGGGCCAATACCCGCATCGTCGGCCGCGTGCTGGTGGAAAACGGCGTAACCCTCGTCGTTCCCGAAAATCGCCGCATTTCGCAGGAGATTCTGCTAGCGCCGGGCAAGAGCAAGTCCAAGCCGGCGGCCGGGCAGGTGGTGGTGGTCGAGCTTGTCGAGCAGCCGACCCGCTATGCCCAGCCGGTCGGGCGCATCGTCGAAACCCTCGGCAACTACGCCGATCCGGGGATGGAAATCGAGATCGCGCTGCGCAAGCACGAGCTCCCCCACGAGTTTTCGGCTGACGCCAAGGCCCAGGCGCGGAAGCTCCCCGAGAAGGTCCGCAAGCTGGACTGGAAGGGCAGGGAGGATCTCACCCAGCTTCCGCTGGTCACCATCGATGGCGAAACCGCGCGGGATTTCGATGATGCGGTGTTCTGCGAACGCCAGGGCCGGGGTTTCCGTCTGGTGGTGGCGATCGCCGACGTGTCGCACTACGTCACCGTGGGCTCGCCGCTGGATGGCGAGGCTTACGATCGGGGCAATTCGGTGTATTTCCCGCGGCGGGTGATCCCGATGCTGCCGGAGAAGCTCTCCAATGGCCTGTGCTCGCTCAATCCGCAGGTGGAGCGCCTGTGTATGGTGTGCGACATGGCGATCTCCCAGACGGGTGTCGTCAAGCAATACCGCTTCTATCCGGCGGTGATGTTCTCCAAGGCGCGCCTCACCTACAACCAGGTGGCCGCCGCGCTGTACGACAACGATCCAGCTGCTCTCGAGGTGATCGGCGAACTACTGCCCCACCTGCAGAACCTCGACAAGCTCTTCCGAGTGCTACTGAAAGCCCGCGCGAAGCGCGGCGCGATCGACTTCGAGACGCAGGAAACGAAGATGATCTTCGACGATAACGGCAAGATCGCCCAGATCGTGCCGGAGAGCCGGAACGACGCCCACCGGCTGATCGAAGAGTGCATGCTGGCCGCCAACGTCTGCGCGTCGGATTTCCTCCAGGCCAACGAGCATCCGGCGCTTTACCGGGTGCATGAAGGCCCGACGCCCGAGAAACTCGCCAAGTTGCGGGATTTCCTCGCTGAGTTCGGCATCCAGCTGGGTGGCGGAGAAGAGCCCAAGGCTGGTGATTACGCGCGCCTGCTCGAACAGATCCAGGGGCGCCCCGATCTGCAGCTGCTGCAGACCGTGATGCTGCGCTCCCTGCGTCAGGCGGTTTACAGCCCCGACAACGTGGGCCACTTCGGCCTGGCGTACGACGCCTACACCCACTTCACGTCGCCGATCCGCCGTTATCCCGATCTGCTCGTCCACCGGGCGATCAAGGCCGTGCTGAACGGCCAGCGCTACGTGCCGGCGCAGGACGCAGGCGACTGGGAAGCCATCGGCATGCACTGCTCGATGACCGAGCGGCGCGCCGACGAGGCCGACCGGGACGTGGAGAACTGGCTCAAGTGCTATTACATGCAGGACCGGATCGGCGAGGAATTCGACGGCAGCGTTTCGGCGGTGGTACCTTTCGGCCTTTTCGTGGCCCTGGACGACGTTTTTGTCGAAGGCCTGGTGCACATTTCCGATCTCGGCAACGATTACTTCCACTACGACGACGCCCATCACAGCCTGGTGGGCGAGCGGACCGGCGAGCGTTATCGCCTGTCGGACCGGGTCCGGGTGCAGCTGGTGCGGGTGAACATGGAAGCCAGCAAGATCGACTTCCGGATCATCACCGGCCCGGCACGTGCCACCGAGCGGGTTGGCAAGACCACCAAGGACCAGGCCGCCAAGGCATCGGCTCCGGCCGCTGTAGAGGCGCCCGCGCGGCGTCGCAGGGGCAAGACAGAGGCCGAACGCGCCGTCATACCTGCCGCTCCGCCGGCTGAGGTGCCCACTGAGGTGCCGGTTGCCAAGTCGAAGCCTGCAGCCCGCAAGGCGGCACCGCAGCCGGCCGAGCAGCCCGCCGAACGCGCGGCCACGAAATCCGCCGCCAAGCCCAAGGCCGCCAAGCCGAAGGCAAGCCCGAGCGCCAAGCCTGCCAAGGCGGCCTCCAAGACCGCAAAGCCCCGCAAGTCAGCAACGGGCACCGCAAAGAAGAAAGCAAAACGTGTCTGATAACACCGCCAGTTCCCGTCTCATCTACGGTTTTCACGCCGTCCTCGCCAAGCTCCGTCATGATCCGGAAGCGATCTTCGAGATCTACACCGATTCCAAACGTAGCGACCCCCGCGCGCGGGATCTCGTCCGCCATGCCGAGCAACTCGGCACCCGCCTGATCCCGACCGAAGGCGATCGCCTCGACAAGATGGTCGGCACCCGCCGCCATCAGGGCGTGGTGGCCCGCATCGACGGCCGCCGCAAGGAGCTCAAGCTCGACGACGTGCTCGACGGTCTCACCGAGCCCGCGTTGCTGCTGGTTCTCGATGGCATCCAGGATCCCCACAATCTCGGCGCCTGCCTGCGGGTGGCCGACGCCGCCGGCGCCCACGCCGTCATCGCGCCCAAGGACAAGGCTGTGGGGCTCAACGCCACCGCCGTGAAGGTGGCGAGCGGGGCGGCGGATACCGTCCCGTACATCACCGTCACCAACCTCGCCCGGGCCCTGCGCGAGATGCAGGAAGCTGGCGTGTGGGTGCTGGGCGCGGCGGGTGAATCTGAAAAGTCGATCTACACCGTCGACCAGAAAGGCCCGATCGCCTGGGTGCTAGGCGCCGAAGGCGACGGCCTGCGCCGCCTGACCCGCGAAACCTGCGACGAGCTGGTGAGCATTCCGATGTACGGCACGGTGGAAAGCCTCAACGTGTCGGTGGCGAGCGGTCTGTGCCTCTTCGAGGCACGCCGTCAGCGGCAGTGAAGATCGACTACGCCGAAGTCCGCGCGCTGCTGCGGCAAAGCCGTAGCGGGGCGCTGGGCACCCACTCGGTGGCGATGCCGGGCTTTCCCTTCGTGAGCGCCGTGCCTTTCGTGTCGGACGCTTCCGGCCGGCCGGTGTTCCTCATCAGCGGGCTTGCCGAGCATACGCGCAACCTGCTGGCCGACCCGCGGGCCAGCCTGCTGGTGACCGAAGGGGATGGCATCAATCTGGCTCAGGCCCGTCTGACCTTGCTGGGCCGGATGCAGCCGGTTGATCTGGACGAGGCGTCCCGCCAGCGCTACGTGCGCTATAGCCCGGAATCCGCGCTGTATCTTGAGCTGGGGGATTTCCGGTTCTTCCGTCTGGAGCCCGACAAGGCGCGTTTCGTTGGCGGCTTTGGCCGAATGGGCTGGCTTGCCGCCGAGGCGCCAGCAGCGGCGCTCGATCCGGATGCCGAAGCCGGGCTTGTGGCCCGGCTGGAGCGTCAGGTTCCGCCTGGGGTGGCGGTGGTGGGTATCGACAGGGAAGGGCTGGATGTGCGGATTGGCGGCGTGTTGCGCCGTCTTGCGTTGCCCCCTACTGATGGGGGCGCCGCCGCGCTGGAGGCTGCCGCAGCGGCAATCCTGCTGCGGCTGGAAGCGCCGCCCGCAGCAGGAGATTCAAACCTCGCCTGAGCTCAATCGACCCGGTTGAGCTTGTCCATGTACTGCTTGGTAAACACGCGGTCGGGCAGATCCTTGGCCGCCATCTGCGAGTAACGCAGGGTTGATACCTCGCCCTTCTTCAGGGCGTCCTCCATGACCAGCTGGGTGGGGCGCACGCGCCCGCCCAGATCCTTGAACTTGTCGTAACGGCACACCTTCAGCAGACGGTCTGAGAGGGAATAGAACTCGGCCTTGTAGGGCCAGTTGTTGGACTGGCGGACCCAGTACAGCACCTTGGCGTAGGTCACGCCGCGGTCGACTGCGGTGAGCTCCAGCACGTGCATCTTCTCGCCGTCGATGGTGTCGGTGCGGATGATCTTTGGCTCGTAGTCGCCGGCGAAGTTGGCCCGGGCCAGGTCACCGTTGGCCACCTGGCCGGTGAGGCGCTGGGCGAGGGACAGGCGCACCGGCTGGGACACGTTGGGCATGAACACCCACAGGTCGCGGCCGCGCATCAGCATGGCCTGGCCCTTGTCGGTGGCGGGTTCGAGGGTCTGGACGATGGTGTTCTCGTTGCCCTTGGAGAGGATGCGGTACTTGCGATCCTCGGCCGGCTCACCTGCGCTCACCGACGAGATGTCGATGATGACCTGGAAGCCATCCCGCGGGAAACGGATTTCGTCGGCCTTGGCGACGATGGATTTGGCCTGATCCACGGCCGCATCGTCGGCCAGTACCGGCGCGCCGGACAGCAGCGAGAGGGTCGCAAGCGCAGCGCCGAGGAACCGAGACCGGCAGCTCGAAGGGCTAAATTTGAAGCTCATAGTGTTATCCTTTGAAAGCAAACAACATAGACCGGTGGGGCAATGCAAACAAGCCGCGACGACAGCACGGATGGGACGTCGACGACGGACCCGAAGACGATCATCAGGATCGAAAATGTCAGCAAGATCTATCGTCTCGGTGATCAGGACGTCAATGCGCTGAGGAAGGTCACCCTCGATGTCAAGGAAGGTTACTTCATGGCCATCGCGGGTACATCAGGGAGTGGCAAGTCCACGCTCCTCAATATTATGGGGTGTATCGATACGCCAAGCGAGGGCAGGGTGTTCATCGAGGGAAAGGATGTCTCCGGGCAGACTCCCGATGAACTCGCCAACATCCGTGCGAGGACCATCGGCTTCATCTTCCAGACCTTTAATCTGCTGCCGGTGCTCTCCGCCGAGGAAAACGTGGAATACCCGCTGCTCCAGATGCCGGAAATCAGCAAGGAAGAGCGGCGCGCGCGGGTGAACGATTACCTCAAGCTGGTGGGGCTGGCGAAGTACGCGCACCACCGCCCGAACCAGTTGTCGGGCGGCCAGCGTCAGCGGGTGGCGATTGCCCGGGCGCTGGTCACACACTCGAAGGTAGTGCTGGCCGACGAGCCTACCGCCAACCTCGACAAGAACACCGGCAAGAGCATTCTTGATTTGATGCAGCGCATCAACGAGGATTGCAAGACAACATTCGTGTTTTCGACCCACGACAAGCAGGTGATGAGCCGCGCCGTCCAGCAGGTCCGGATGGAAGACGGCCAGCCCACCAAGCTCGGGCTCAAACTCAACGGCACCTGGCGCTTCGTTCCGTACCGGGCCTGATGCGCCGCCGGACGGGCATCTGGCGCACGTCCGGCCATTCACGTTTTACGAGGGGAAAGTAGGAAATGGACAGCTTGAAACCAAAGCTTCGCCGCAGTGCGGTCGCGTTATCGATGATGCTCTGCTGCGGCGCCGCTGCAGCAGCCGACGACGACCTGGGGCTTGATGACGTGGCGGGCGAGGGCGGCGGCGTCAAGACGGCCGGCTTCCTCCAGTTCGATCTGGCGCGCACCTATGGCGGCCAGGATCACTGGTCGATGGCGCGCTCCCGTGCCGAGGTTTCGGCCACCGGCGGAGACAGCGTCAAGTGGAAGATCTCCGGCCGGGCCGATGCCGACGCGGTCTTCGCGATCGATTCCGGCTTCTATCCGGACGCCGTGCGGCGCGACCAGCAGTACCAGTTCCACCTGCGTGAAACCTATGCCGACTTCTCGCTCGGCGACGTGGATTTCCGCTTCGGCCGCCAGCACATCGTGTGGGGTGAGATGGTCGGGCTGTTCTTTGCCGACGTGGTCTCCGCGCGGGATCTTCGCAGCTTCTTCCTGCCCGATTTCGAGCAGCTGCGGATTCCCCAGTGGGCGACCCGCGCCGAATACTACTTTGGCGAAACCCACGCCGAGCTGATCTGGATTCCGGTGCCGAGCTACGACAACATCGGCAAGCCGGGGGCCGAGTTCTATCCGCTTCCCCGTGACGCGAAGGTGCTGGGTGAAGCCAAGCCGGACAACTCCCTTGGCAACACCAACTGGGGCGCACGCCTGTCGCGGATGGTCGGTGGCTGGGATGTCTCCGGCTTCTACTACCGCAGCATGGATGTGGCCCAGACTTTCTACTTCACCGGGCTCTCGGGCGGGCAGGCCGAATTCCAGCCGCGCCATGAGCGCATCAGCCAGGTCGGCGCCACCGTGACCAAGGATTTCGGCGACTTCGTGCTGAAGGGCGAGACGGTGCACTCCCGCGGCCGCAAGTTCAATACCCAGAATCCGCTGGATGCGCCCAACGGGCTGGTTGATCAGGACACAATTGATTACGTGGTCGGGGTCGATATTCCCGCCTTCAACGACGGGCGGGTGAATCTACAATACTTCGCCCGCCGCATGCTCGATTACGATGCCCGCACGGGCTTTGAGCGGACCGAAGGCGGTGCCAGCGTCCTGGTTGGCACCCGGCTCGCCAAGAACTGGCAGGCCGAAGCGCTTTACGTGTCGATGCTCAACCGCAACGACTACATGTTCCGCCCCAAGCTGATCTGGTCTGCAAACAAGAGCACGCGCGTGGTTTTCGGGGTTGACGCCTTTGGTGGCGCCGCCAACGGCATTTTCGGCCGTTACGCGGATCGCGACCGGGTCTACACCGAGGCCCGGTGGTCTTTCTGACAGAAAATACTGCCCGGAGTAGGTATCATCCGCGCCGGGCGGATTCCCGCAGAAATATTCAGCCATCTTGATGGCGCAGTCATGTTTCCCCTTTTTGGGGCGTCGTGACGTTTTTCTCCGGACGGAATCGCGCGCTGCCGTAATATCCGCCCGTTATCATTCAAAGGCTGAACTTTGGCCGTATCCAGGGGAAGTACCTTATGAAACGCTATTTTAAGAACGGCTTGCTGGCGTGCGCCGTAGCCGGTCTGGCAGGGTGCGCCACCACTTATCCGCCGGCGCCGGTGACCGCAGAGGCTGCCGATTATGCCTATCAGATCGGGCCGGGCGATAACGTGAATATCGTTGTCTGGCGCAACCCCGAGCTGTCGATGACGGTCCCGGTGCGTCCGGACGGCAAGATCACCACGCCCCTGGTTGAGGATCTGCCGGCTTCCGGCCGTGATGCCAGCACGCTTGCCCGCGAGATCGAGCAGGCGCTCGGCAAGTACATCCGCGATCCGGTCGTGACCGTCATCGTGACCACCTTTGTCGGTCCGTATTCCCAGCAGGTTCGGGTGGTGGGTGAGGCGGCCAAGCCCCAGACCCTGCCGTTCCGTCAGAAGATGTCCCTGTTGGACGTCATGATCTCGGTCAATGGTCTGACCGATTACGCCGATGGTAACCGCGCCACTCTGCTGCGGACCTCGGAAGGCAACAAGCAGTACTCCGTCCGCCTGAAGGATCTCGTCAAGCGTGGCGATGTTTCGGCCAATATCGAAATGAAGCCGGGCGACGTTCTCATCATTCCCCAGAGCTGGTTCTGACCCCACTCTTGATTTGCCCCCCGGGATGTCCCGGGGGGATGCATTCGGAATTTCCCAATGGAAGACATACTAAGACAGTTGTCGGTGACGCTCCGCGGCATGTGGCTCTATCGCTGGTGGGGCTTGGCGGCCGCGTGGATTGTCGGTCCGATCATCGCCGCGATTGTCTATCTGCTGCCTGACCGCTACGAATCGTCTGCCCGCGTCTATGTGGATACCCAGTCGATCCTCAAGCCGCTGATGTCCGGGCTGGCCGTCCAGCCCAACGTGGATCAGCAGATCGGCATCCTCAGCCGTACGCTGATCAGCCGTCCCAACGTCGAGAAGCTGATCCGCATGGCCGACCTCGATCTGGCAGCCAAGACCAAGGAAGACCGCGAGACGCTGGTGATCAACGTCACCAAGGCGCTGCAGATCCGCGAAGCGGGCCGCGACAACCTCTACACCCTGGCCTACACCGATACCGACCCGGAACGCGCCAAGCGCGTCGTGCAGTCGATGGTGTCGATCTTCGTGGAGTCTGGCCTGGGCGACAAGCGCAAGGATTCCGATACCGCCCGGCGCTTCATCGAAGAGCAGATCAAGGCCTACGAGCAGAAGCTGATCGAGGCCGAGAACCGCCTCAAGGAATACAAGGTCCGCAACATGGGCACCCTCGGTGCCGGTGGTCAGGACTACTTCCGCAAGATGAGCGAGGTGAGCGAGCAGCTCAACCAGGCCAAGCTCGCCCTGCGTGAAGCCGAAAACTCCCGCGACGCCCTCAAGCGCCAGCTCTCCGGCGAAGAGTCCGTCGCGCTGCCCGAAAAGATGTCCAGCGCCTCGCTGGCGTCGATGCCGGTACCCGAGCTTGACGATCGGATCGAGTCGATGAAGAAGTCCCTCGACGGCCTGCTGCTCAAGTACACCGACAAGCACCCGGATGTCGTGGGCGCCCGCAAGGTGATCGAAGAGCTCGAAGCCCAGAAGTCCGCCGAACTCCAGGCCCGTCGCAAGGCTGCCGCTTCGGCTGCGTCCGGTGCTGGCGCCTCGGTGGGTTCGTCGAGCAACGTGAATCCGGTGTTCCAGCAGATGCGTCTGTCCCTGGCCGAAGCCGAGGCGAACGTCGCGTCCCTGCGGGCCCGCGTGGCCGAGTACGACTCGCGCCTCCAGGCCTTGGGTGCCGCGTCGCGCACCCTGCCGCAGCTCGAGACCGAATTCACCCAGCTCAACCGCGACTACGACATCAACAAGAAGAACTACGACGCCCTCGTGGCCCGTCGTGAGTCCGCCACCATGGCGGTCGAGATGGGCGCGACGTCCGGTGTGGCCGACTTCCGCCTGATCGATCCGCCGACGGTGCCGAGCAAGCCGTCCGCGCCCAACCGCCTGCTGCTGATGCCGGCGGCGGGCCTCGCGGCGCTGCTGATCGGCGGGATCGTGTCCTTCCTGATCAGCCAGATCCGGCCGGTGTTCTCCGACACCCAGGTGCTGCGCGAGGTGACCGGGCTGGCCGTGCTGGGCGCGGTGAGCATGATTGGCGACACCGACCGCATGCGCAACCAGCGGCGGAGCAAGGTCTTCTTCCTCGGTGGCGTGGGCGCCCTTGTAGGTTTGTTTGGCGCAATGACCGTCTGGCTGCTGCTGGCGCGGATGGGTTGAGAGGCGAACATGAGCATTATTGAAAAAGCAGTCGAGCGACTTGAGCAGCTGCAGAGGGCAACCTCCGCTCCGGTCGACAACGAAAGCCCGGCTCCGGTGGATGACGGTCAGGCCGCGCGGGTTGCCGTCGCTCCCGTTGCTTCGGCCTTCGCCGATCAGCCGAGCCGCGTCGAGCCGGTGATCGCCGAGCCCGTGCCCGAGGTTGCCGCGCCGCCGGCGCCCGCCGTGCAGGCCAGTGCCGAGGCGAAGTCGGCCGCCGCAGGCAGCACCTCGAAGTACATCGAGATCGACCTGGAGCGCCTGCAGTCCATCGGGATCGTCACCCCGAACGCGCCCCGTTCGCTGATCGGCGACGAGTTCCGGATCATCAAACGTCCGCTGCTGCGCAACGTGCAGGGCAAGGGCGCCTCGGCGATCGACAACGCCAACCTCATCATGATCACCAGCTCGCTGCCCGGTGAGGGCAAGAGCTTCAGCTCCATCAACCTGGCCATCAGCATGGCGATGGAACTGGATCACACGGTGCTGCTGATCGACGCCGACGTGTCCCGTCCTTCGGTGCTCAACATTCTCGGCCTGCCTCCCAAGAAGGGCCTGATGGACGTGCTCACCAACCCGGGCACCCAGCTGAGCGACGTCATGCTCAAGACCAACATCGAGAAGCTGAACCTGCTGCCGGCCGGCACGCCGCACCCGCGCGCCACCGAACTGCTCGCCAGCGACGTGATGAACAACCTCCTCGAAGAGCTGGCCGAGCGTTACTCCGACCGGATCATCGTGTTCGATTCGCCCCCGCTGCTGGTCACCACCGAATCCCGCGTGCTGGCCACCCACATGGGCCAGATCGTGATGGTCGTCGAATCCAACAAGACCACTCAGGCCGCGGTCAAGCAGGCGCTCTCGACCATCGAGAGCTGCCCGGTCAAGCTGATGCTGCTGAACAAGGCGCTGCAATCCGGTGCCGGCTCTTACGGCTACGGCTATGGTTACGGCTATGGCTACGGCTATGGTCATGCGCCGAAGGAGAACGCGTGACGACTCCCGCTTCCCGCGCAATGCCGGCGACCTCCGTGCGCCGGCTGGCGCTCCTGTGCGCAGCCCTCGGTGCCGTCGCATCGCCCGCCATCGCCCAGCAGCAGGTGCGTGAGTTCGCGGTCGTTCCTTCGGTGATGGTCACCGAGACACTCACCGACAATGCCCGTCTGTCCCGGTCGTCTGCGGCCGAGAGCGACTGGATCACCCAGATCCGCCCGATGCTCCGCTTCGAGGCAACGGGTTATCGCGTGAAGGGTGCGATGGACGTCGGCGTCAATTCGTCCTTCTACGGCAATGGCTCGCAGCACGACAGCAACCAGCTGCTGCTCAACGGTAACGGCAAGCTCACCTGGTGGGACAACCACGGCTTCCTCGATCTGATGGCATCGGTGAGTCGCCAGCCCACCTACGCCTTCCGGCCGATCGGCGGCGATACCGTGACCGGCGCGAGCAACTGGTCTGAAGTCCGGACCATTTCGATGAGCCCCAACATCAAGGGGCGTTTTGCCAACACGGGTACCGTCGAGGCCCGTTTTACGGCCAACCAGTCCGATTCCAGCACGACCGTCCTGAATCGGCTTCAGACCAACGTCTGGTCGGTCAGCGCGACCGATCCGCGGGCGTTCGGCAACCTGGGCTGGTCGATGAGTCTCAACGACAGCCACACCTCGCGCACCAACAACCGCGACGTGGACCACCGGACGTTCCGAGCCTCCGCGTTGTGGGCGGTGGATCCCCAGCTATCGCTGCGCCTGATCGGCGGTACGGAAACCAATAACTACTCGACCGTCGACAATAAAACGACGACGATCTACGGGCTTGGAGCCGACTGGACGCCGACGCCCCTCACCAAGATCTCCGGCACGATCGAGGACCGCTTCTTCGGCACCGGCTTCAATTTGACGGCAGAGCACCGGGGCCCGCAGGTGGCTTTTCAGGGTAGCTACTCGAAGGACATCACGACCACCAGCCAGAACATGACCAGCGCCGTGACGCTGCTGGATCTGGCCAAGCTGTACTGCGCCTCTGAGCCGGCGGCGACGCGGGATGCCTGTATCCGCAGGCTGACCCTGACCAGCACCGGCGCGGATGCGAGTAGCGCGCTGATCGGGCTGCAGTCGGGCCTCGCCAATGGTTTCTACCTCGATCGTCGCCTGCAGCTTGGCGTCACGTTCATCGGTCGACGCAACAGCCTGTCGGTGATCGCGTTCAACTCGAACCGCACGACGATCACCGAACGCGATTTCGCGGTGACCGAAGACATCACCACCACGTCAAATCTGCGCACCACGGGCGCCACCGTCTCGCTCCAGCACAAGATGACGCCGATCACCACGGCGACCGGCACCTACACGCTGATGCGCAGCCACACCGACTCCACGAGCGTGGGCGGTGCAAGCGACGCGCGTAATCGGATGATCACCGCGGGTGTCTCCACGCGCCTCACGCCCCGTACCACTGGTGCGCTGAATGTGCGTAACAGCCAGGGGGGCGGCATCGCGTCCTACTCCGAGAACGCCCTTTACGGGTCGCTTCTCTTCCAATTCTGAGCACGTCATGTACGAAGCCTATTTCGGTCTGCGGGGCAAGCCCTTCCAGCTCAACCCGGATCCCAGCTTTTTCTACGGCAGCCGTGGCCACCGCCGCGCGATGGCCTACCTCGAATACGGACTGCACCAGAACGAGGGCTTCATCGTCATCACCGGTGAAGTCGGCGCCGGCAAGACCCTGCTGGTGCGCAGCCTGCTCGAGAAGCTCGACTCCAAGAAGATCGTTGCCGCCAATCTGGTGAGCACCCAGATCGACGCCGACGACATCCTGCGTCTGGTCGCTGCCTCCTTCGGCATCCCGAGCAAGCACCTTTCCAAGAGCGATCTGCTGCTGGCCATCGAGGCTTTCCTGGTCAGCACCACCGCCGCCGGCAAGCGCGCGCTGCTGATCGTCGACGAAGCCCAGAACCTCACCCAGAAGGCGGTCGAGGAGCTGCGGATGCTCTCCAACTTCCAGCTCGAAGATCACGCGCTGCTGCAGAGCTTCCTGGTCGGCCAGCCGGAATTCCGGGCCATCATGCAGAGCCCCGAGATGGTCCAGCTGCGCCAGCGGGTCATCGCCTCGTATCACCTGGGGCCCCTCGATCTGCAGGAAACCCAGGCCTACGTGGAGCACCGCCTGGCGTGTGTCGGCTGGAAGGGCAATCCGGCCTTCGATGCGGAGGCCATGCGCGAGATCTACAACGTCAGCCAAGGCATTCCGCGCCGCATCAACGCCCTGTGCGACCGCATCATGCTGGCGGCCTTCCTGGGCGAGCAGCGTCGGGTGGGCGTCGAGCTGGTGAACCAGATCGTCTCCGAGATGCGTGAAGAGCAGGTCACCCCCACGGCCTTGGCCACCACCGCCGAGCTGGCGACTGGTGTGCAGCCGGCTTCCGTGGCCCTTGATCTGCAGCGCCTGCTGGCTGACCCCGAAGCTGCCAAGCTGCTGGCCAACGCCGGCCCGTCCTTCGACATGACCCGCTTCGACGAGCGCCTGGCGCTACTCGAGCGCACCCTGTCCACCACGCTCAACACCCTCAGCCAGTTGCTGAAGGCAGCGCCTGCCCAGCAAGAGGCCGGGGCCGAAGGTGGAGCGCCGGCGAAATGACGACTCCCATGTCCCGCGAGGGCGGTTCCATCGTCAATGCGCTCACCATCGACGTGGAGGACTACTTCCAGGTCTCCGCACTGGCGCCGCATTTTCCGAAGGAAAGCTGGAACAGCACGCCGTGCCGGGTCGAGCGGAACGTCCATCGCATCCTTGAACTGATGCACAAGCACGAGGCCAAGGGCACGTTCTTCACCCTTGGGTGGATTGCCGAGCGCTACCCCAAGCTGGTCCGCCTGATCGCCATGGAAGGCCACGAGATCGCGAGCCACGGCTATGGTCACCAGCGTGCCAGCGAACAGACGCCGGAAGCCTTTCTGGCCGACATCCAGCTCGCCAAGGCCGTGCTGGAAGATATCGCCGATTGCGAGGTGAAGGGCTACCGGGCACCGAGTTTCTCGGTCGGCCTGTCCAACCCCTGGGCCCATGGCGTGATCGAGGCCGCAGGCTACACCTACAGTTCCAGCGTCTATCCGGTCAAGCACGACCACTACGGCGTGCCAGATGCGCCGCGCTTTCCGTATCCCGTCGGCAAGGCGCTGGTCGAGATCCCGATCACCACCGTCCGTCGTCTCGGCCGCAACTGGCCTGTGGGCGGCGGCGGCTATTTCCGGCTGTTGCCCTATCCGGTGTCGGCCTGGGGCATCCGCAAGGTCAATGAAGAAGACCGCCGCCCGGCGATCTTCTACTTTCATCCGTGGGAGATCGATCCGGAGCAGCCCGTCGTCAAGGAGGCGAGCGCCAAGACCCGCTTCCGGCACTACGTGAATCTGGAACACACCGAAGCCCGTCTCGCCCGCCTGCTCCAGGATTTCTCCTGGGGTCGCATGGACGAAGTCTTCCTCCCCGCACTTCAAACCTCAGTCTAAGGTTCCGGGAATGGTATCTGTTGTCAAAGTACGCCCGTTCGTGGCGGGGGATTCTGCGCGCTGGAACGAATTCGTTTTCGCCTGCCCCGACGCCACGTTCTTTCACCGCATCGAATGGCACGACATCATGGAGTCGGTGTTCCGTCACCGCACCCATTACCTGCTCGCCGAGCGCGACGGCCAGATCGTCGCCGTGCTGCCGCTGGTCGAGGTCAAGAGCCGTCTGTTCGGCCACGCGATGACCTCGCTGCCTTTTGCCGTTTACGGCGGCGTGGCGGGTGCTGATGCCGAGGCGATCGCCGCCCTCGAAACCACTGCCGACGAGCTTGCCCGCAAGTGCGGCGTGCAGCACCTCGAATACCGCAACCTGCGCGAGCGTCACGCCGACTGGCCGCGTCAGGAGCTGTACTTCACTTTCCGCAAGGAGATCCTCCCCGACGAGGAGGCCAACATGCTGGCCATCCCGCGCAAGCAGCGGGCGATGGTGAGGAAGGGCATCAAGAACGGGCTCGTCGCCGAGGTAGATCCGAACGCCGACCGTTTCTTCGCACTGTTTTCCGATAACGTGCGGCGCCACGGCACGCCCGCGCTGCCGAAACATTTCTTTGAAGTGCTGCTGAAGGTTTTCGGGCAGGATTGCGAGGTCATGACTGTTTCGTCGGCCGAAGGCAAACCTCTCTCCACCGTTCTGACCTTCTACTTCCGCGACGAAGTCCTGCCTTACTACGCCGGCGACGATCTCGCCGCGCGTGATTTTGCTGCCAACGATTTCAAGTACTGGGAGCTGATGCGCCGGGCCTGCGCCAAGGGCTACCGCATCTTCGACTACGGTCGCAGCAAGGTCGGTACGGGCCCCTACAGCTTCAAGAAGAACTGGGGCTTCGAGCCGATGCCCCTCTCGTACGAATACCGCCTCTACAAGCGCGACGCCGTTCCCCAGAACAACCCGATGAACCCCAAGTACCGTGCCTTCATCGCCATGTGGCGTCGTCTGCCGCTGAGCGTGGCCAACACCCTCGGGCCGCACATCGTCCGCAATCTGGGGTAACCGCTGGTGGCTGACGTCCGCACTCCGCTGCTCTATCTGGTCCATCGCATCCCTTACCCGCCCAACAAGGGCGACAAGGTCCGTTCCTTCAACATCCTGCGCCAGCTGGCCAAGCGACACCGGATCTTCCTCGGCACCTTCGTCGATCATCCGGACGACGTTCAGTACATCGACAAGCTGTCCGAGTGGTGCGAGGAAAGCCGGGTCATCCGGCTCGATCCGCGCACCGCCAAGATCGCCAGTCTGCGCGGCCTCGTCACCGGCGAAGCCCTCAGCGTGCCGTACTACCGCAACGCCGAACTCGCCGCCTGGGTGAAGCAGGTGGTGGCCCGCGAAGGCATCCACGAAGCCGTCGCGTTCTCGGGCCCGATGGCCCAGTACCTCGACGCGCCGGGCCTGTCCCACCGGGTGATCGACTTCTGCGATCTCGATTCCGCCAAATGGACCCAATACGCCGGCGACCACCGCTGGCCGATGTCCTGGCTTTATCGCCGCGAAGGGCGCCAGCTGCTGGCCTTCGAGCGCGATGCAGCCGCCAAGGCCGAAGCCAGCGTGTTCGTAACCGAAGCCGAAGCCGACCTGTTCCGCAAGGCCGCGCCCGAACTCGTCGGGCGGGTCAGCGCGATGCAGAACGGGGTCGATTCCGACTACTTCTCGCCCGCCAACGGTGGCGCCAGCCCCTATCCGGCCGGCGGCCCGGTGATCGTCTTCACTGGTGCCATGGATTACTGGCCCAACGTGGATGCGGTCGTGTGGTTTGCTACCGAGCTACTGCCCAAGGTGCGCGCGCAGGTGCCTGACGCCCGCTTCTGGATCGTCGGCATGAACCCCGCGCCCGCTGTCCAGGCGCTGGCGGGGGAGGGCGTCGTCGTCACCGGCACGGTGCCCGACGTGCGCCCGTATCTCGCCCATTCTGATGTGATCGTCGCGCCCCTGCGCATTGCCCGTGGCATCCAGAACAAGGTGCTCGAAGCGATGGCCATGGCGCGTCCGGTCGTGATTTCCTCGGCACCGGCCACCGGACTCGAGGCCCGCTCGGGGCATGACTGTGAGATTGCCCACAGTGGCGAGGAATTCGTTTCGCGTACTGTCACATTACTTGCTGATGTAACATTGCGCCGCACCATGGGCCTGGCTGCCCGGGAGGCGGTCCTGCGTTCCTACAGCTGGTCGGCCCACCTGGCGGCGCTCGAGAAGCTGCTGGGTGCATCCACCCATTGTTCTGACGTTGCGCATGGTGCGCAATGACTGTTTGGATTTCATGAACGATCCCCGTCCCCTGGTGATTCACGTGGTCTACAGCTTCGACGTTGGCGGGCTGGAGAACGGGATCGTTAACCTCATCAACCGGATGCCGCCCGAGCGCTTCCGGCACATGATCGTCGCGCTCACCCGCTGCGTGCCGAGCTTCTGCGAACGTATCAAGCGCAGCGACGTGACCTTCATGTCCATCGAAAAAGGCGAGGGCCACGGGATCAAGCTGTACCCCACGCTGTACCGGCTGTTCCGCGAGCATCGCCCGGCCATTGTCCATACCCGCAACCTCGCTGCCCTCGAGATGGTGGTGCCGGCGTGGGCGGCCGGGGTGCCGGTGCGCATCCACGGCGAACACGGCTGGGATGCGTCGGATCTCGAAGGCGTCAGCCGCAAGTTCCAGTTGCTCCGCAAGGCCTATTCGCCCTTCGTGTCGGGTTACGTGGCGCTGTCGAAGCGGATCGAGTCCTACCTCACTGACAAGGTGTGCGTGCGCGCCGATCGCGTCCGGCGCATCTGCAACGGCGTCGATACCGATCGCTTCGTGCCCGTCGCCGCCCGTGGCGAGATTCCGGGCTCGCCGTTCAACGACCCTGGCCTGGTGGTTTTTGGGGCGGTGGGGCGCCTGCAGGCCGTCAAGGATCACGCCAATCTGATCCGCGCCTTTGGGCTGCTGGTGCGTGGCAATCCGGATGCCGCCCGTCGTGCGCGGCTGATGATCGTGGGTGGCGGCCCGCTGCAGGCCGAGCTCGCCGAGCTGCTCAAGTCCGAGCAGCTCGAACAGCATGTCTGGATGGCCGGCGAGCAGTCCAACATTCCGCTCATGAACAGCGGCATGAGCGTCTTCGTGCTGCCTTCGCTGGCCGAGGGCATCTCCAACACCCTGCTCGAGGCGATGGCCTCCGGCCTGCCGGTGGTTGCAACCCGGGTGGGCGGCAACGCCGAGCTGGTCGTTGATGGCGAAACCGGCCTGCTGGTGCCGTCCGCCGATCCCGCCGCGCTGGCCGGCGCGATGGCGGCGCTGCTCGCCGATCCGGCCCGCGCTGCGGCCTTTGGCGCGGCGGGCAGGGCGCGGGTGTGCGCCCAGTTCAGTCTTGATGCAATGGTTGGCAGCTATCTTTCGCTTTACGAAACGCGCCTCTGCGCGGCCCAGCCCGGTTACGCGGCTGCCATCCAATCCAGAAACGCCCTTCACTGAAAGAAAACAGATTCCATGTGCGGCATTGCTGGCCTTTTTGATACCCGCGGCAGTCGTGACTTCGATCGCGACCTGATGAAGCGGATGAACGACATCCAGTTCCATCGTGGGCCGGATGAGGGTGATCTTCACTTCGAGCCCGGCGTGGCCCTGGGCCATCGCCGCCTGTCGATCATCGATCTCTCCACCGGGCAGCAGCCGCTGTTCAACGAAGACGGCACCGTGGCCGTGGTGTTCAACGGCGAGATCTACAACTTCCAGGAACTCGTGCCCGAGCTCGAAGCCCTCGGCCACCGTTTCCACACCCGCAGCGACACCGAAGTCATCGTCCACGCCTGGGAATCCTGGGGTGAGGAGTGCGTTCAGCGTTTCCGCGGGATGTTCGCCTTCGCCCTGTGGGATCGCAACAAGCAGACCTTCTTCATCGCCCGCGACCGCCTGGGCGTGAAGCCGTTCTACTACGCGATCCTTGACGACGGCACGCTGGTCTTCGGTTCCGAACTCAAGGTGCTGATGCAGCACCCGGGCCTCGACCGCCGCATCGACCCCCACGCGGTCGAAGAATATTTCGCCCTTGGCTACGTGGCCGAGCCGCGCACCATCTTCAAGGGCGCGAAGAAGCTCCAGCCGGGCGAGAGCCTGTGCATCCGCCGCGGCCAGCCGATCCCGGCGCCCAAGCTCTACTGGGACGTGCGCTTCACGCTGGACAACCCGTTGTCCCTCGAAGATGCCACCGCCGAGCTCACCGAACGCCTGCGCGAATCCGTCCGCCTGCGCATGATCTCCGACGTACCGCTGGGCGCCTTCCTGTCCGGTGGCGTGGATTCCAGCGCCGTGGTGGCGACCATGGCCGGCCTGTCGTCCGATCCGGTCAACACCTGCTCGATCGCCTTCGACGATCCGGCCTTCAACGAATCCGAGTTCGCCAAGATGGTGGCCGACCGCTACCAGACCCGGCACTACGTCGAGACCGTCAAGTCCGACGACTTCGACCTCATCGACACCCTGGCGGCGCTCTACGACGAGCCCTACGCCGACAGCTCGGCGATCCCGACCTATCGGGTCTGTCAGCTCGCCCGCAAGCACGTCACCGTGGCCTTGTCGGGCGATGGCGGCGACGAGAGCATGGGCGGCTATCGCCGCTACCGCATGCATCTGATGGAAGAAAAGATGCGCGGCTCGATGCCCGCCGGCATCCGCCGTCCGGTGTTCGGGCTGCTCGGCCGGATGTATCCCAAGGCCGACTGGGCGCCGCGGATGTTCCGCGCCAAGACCACCTTCCAGGCCCTGGCCCGGGATTCGGTGCAGGCGTATTTCCACTCCGTGTCGATCCTGCGCGACGACATGCGGCGCAGCCTGTTCTCCAGCAAGTTCCGCGCGGAGCTCTCCGGCTACAACGCGCTTGAGGTCTTCCGCCGTCACGGCAACGCCGCGCAGACAGACGACCCGCTGGCCCTCATCCAGTACCTCGACACCAAGACCTACCTCGTGGGCGACATCAACACCAAGGTCGACCGCGCCAGCATGGCCCACTCCCTCGAAGTGCGCGAGCCGCTGATGGACCACAAGCTGGTCGAATGGCTGGCCACGCTGCCGTCCGGCCTCAAGATCAAGGGCCAGGAAGGCAAGTACGTCTTCAAGAAGGCGATGGAGCCGATGCTGCCCCGCGACGTCCTGTATCGCCCCAAGATGGGCTTTGCGGTGCCGCTGGCCCGCTGGTTCCGCGGCCCGCTCAAGGAGCGCGTGCGCGAGGCCATCCTGGGTTCCACGCTCGCCGAAACCGGCATCTTCAACCGCGAATATCTCGAGCATCTGGTCGATGCCCACCAGTCCGGCGCCCGCGACTACAGCGCGCCCCTGTGGACCACCATGATGTTCGAAGCCTTCCTGCGTAACAGCCAAGCCGCGGCCCCGAAACCCGCCGTGGCCGTGATGAGTCAGTAAATGCGCGTCCTCCACGTTCTCGATCACTCGATCCCGCTGCACAGCGGCTACACCTTCCGCACCGCGGCCATCCTGCGCGAACAGCGCGCCCTGGGCTGGGAGACCTTCCACGTCACCTCGCCCAAGCAGGGCAAGACCGCCGCGGCCATGGAAGACGTGGACGGCCTGCGCTTCTACCGTTCCGAGGTGCCGCCCGCTGGCCCGGCCGGGATCAACGAATGGCGCCTGATCCGCGCCACCGAAGCCCGCCTCGAACAGCTCGCCCGCGAACTGCGTCCGGATGTCATCCACGCCCACTCGCCGGTGCTCAACGCCATCCCGGCGATCCGCGTCGGCCGTCGGCTGGGGATTCCCGTCGTCTATGAAATCCGCGCCTTCTGGGAAGACGCCGCGGTGGACCACGGCACCACCTCCGAAGGCAGCCTGCGCTACCGTGCCACCCGCGCCCTCGAAACCTGGGCCATCAAGCGCGTCGATCACGTGTTCACCATCTGCGAAGGCCTGCGCCGCGACATCGTCGCCCGGGGCGTTCCCGAAACCAAGGTGACGGTCATCCCCAACGCCGTGGACGTGGAAGGTTTCCAGCTTTCCGGCGCCGCGGACGAAACCCTCAAGGCCAAGCTGGGCCTGCAGGGCAAGACGGTGCTGGGCTTCGTGGGTTCGTTCTACGCCTACGAAGGCCTCGATCTGCTCCTTGACGCCTTCGCCGCGATGCACGCTGGCCAGCCGGATCTGCGCGTGCTGCTGGTTGGCGGTGGCCCCCAGGACGCCAACCTCAAGGCCCAGGCCCAGCGCCTCGGCATCGCCGACAAGGTGGTGTTCACCGGCCGCGTGCCCCATTCCGAAGTCAGCCGTTACTACGACCTGATCGACCTGCTGGCCTATCCGCGCCACTCGATGCGCCTGACCGAGCTGGTCACGCCGCTCAAGCCGCTGGAGGCGATGGCCCAGGGCCGCATCTTCGTGGCCTCGGATGTGGGCGGCCACAAGGAACTCATCCGCGACGGGGAGACCGGTCGCCTGTTCGCCGCCGGCCAGGTGCCCGCGTTGGTCGCCACCCTCAACGACATGCTGGCCCACCGCGACCGCTGGGCTGCCATGCGCACCGCCGGCCGCCACTTCGTCGAAGACGTGCGCAACTGGAAGAACAGCGTCGCCAACTACAAGGCGGTGTACGGTCGGCTCGCGCCGAGATCGGCGGCATGAAATTCGCTGATCTGAAGATTGCGCTGGTTGGTCCGCTGCCGCCGCCTGCCGGTGGCATGGCCAACCAGACCCGGCAGCTCGGGGAGCTGCTGCGCGGGGAGGGCGCCGAAGTCGAGGTGGTGCAGGTGAATGCTCCGTACCGCCCGGCCTGGGCCGAAAAGCTCAAGGGCGTCCGCGCGCTGTTCCGGTTGGTGCCGTATCTGCTGCACCTGTGGCGCGCCGCCGGCAAGGCGGATCTGCTCCACGTGATGGCCAACTCCGGCTGGTCGTGGCATCTGTTTGCCGCGCCGGCGATCTGGATCGGCAGCCTGCGCGGCAAGCCGGTGGTGGTCAATTATCGGGGTGGCGAGGCCGAACCTTTCCTCAATCGTTCTGCCGACTCCGTACGCGCGAGCATGCGGCGTGCGGCGATGCTGGTGCTGCCGTCCGGCTTCCTGAAAGAGGTCTTCGACCGCTTCGGGATGGAGGGGCGGATCGTCTCCAACATCATCGATCTGGCGCGTTTCCGCCCGGCGGACGCGACCCGCACGCCGGCGGCCCACATCGTGGTGGCCCGCAACCTGGAGCCCATCTACGGCATCGACACCGCGCTGAAGGCCTTCGCGCGGGTGGCCAAGGCGCGCCGCGACGCCCGCCTGTCGGTGGCCGGCACCGGCCCCCAGGCCGCCGAGCTGCAGGCCCTGGCCGCCAGCCTCGGGATTGCCGACAAGGTCGTCTTTACCGGCCGCCTCGACCGCGACCAGATGGCCGCGCTGTACCGGGATTCCGATCTGACCTTCAACCCGAGCCGGGTGGACAACATGCCCAACTCGGTGCTCGAAGCGCTGGCGAGTGGTGTGCCGGTGGTCACCACCAACGTGGGCGGGATTCCGTTCATCGTCGAGCACGAAGTCACCGCGCTGCTGGTGCCTGCCGACGACCCGCAGGCGATGGCCGATGCCGCGCTGCGCTTCCTCAACGATGCGGCCCTGGCGGCGCGAATCCGCGCCGCGGGCCAGGACGACGTCCGGCGCTACGCCTGGTCGGCCGTCAAGAATGAACTGCTTGCCGCGTACGCCGACGCCTGCCGTGCCTCGGGCGCGGCCCGCCGGACGTAGGAGCCCACATGTCTGACCTGTACACCCGCTTCGTCGCCAACGTCCTCTTTCCCGTCCAGGAACGCCTGAAGCACCACGACACCGTGGCGATCCGCCAGGAAATGGAAGACGTCCAGTGGTGGCCCCGGGAGCGCATCCTCGAAAAACAGGCCCAGCGCCTGAAGGCTTTTCTGGCCGACATCGGCGCCCACACGCCGTACTACCGCGAACTCTTCGCCCGCACCGGTTTCGATCCGAACAAGGTGACCGGCCCGGCCGACCTGCAGAAGCTGCCCTTTCTCACCAAGGCGGTGATCAAGCAGAACAGCGACGGCCTGCGCGCCGACGACGCCAAGGGCCTGGCGCGCTTCAATACCGGCGGATCGAGCGGCGAGCCGCTGATCTTCTTCATCGGCACCGAGCGCGTCACCCACGATGTGGCCGCCAAGTGGCGCGCCACCCGCTGGTGGGACGTGGACATCGGCGATCCGGAGATCGTCATCTGGGGTTCGCCCATCGAACTGGGGACCCAGGACCGCGTGCGCCTGATCCGCGACAAGCTGATGCGCACCGAGCTGCTGCCGGCCTTCGAGATGTCCGACGCCAAGGTCGAGGGTTTCATCGCCCGCATCCGCGAGATGCGCCCGAAGATGCTCTTCGGCTATCCGTCGGCCATCAGCCACATCGCCGCCCACGCCGAGAAGAAGGGCATCCGTCTGGACGATCTGGGCATCAAGGTGGTGTTCGTCACGTCGGAGCGACTCTACGACCACCAGCGCGAAGTCATCAGCCGGCTGTTCAAGGCGCCGGTCGCCAACGGCTACGGCGGCCGCGACGCGGGCTTCATCGCCCACGCCTGCCCGTCGGGCTCGATGCACATCACCGCCGAGGACATCGTCGTCGAGATCATCGACAGCGATGGCAATGTGCTGCCCCCGGGGCAGTCGGGCGAGATCGTCGTGACACACCTCGCAACAAGAGATTACCCATTCGTGCGCTACCGCACGGGCGATGTCGGTGTCCTGAGCGATCATGCCTGTCCATGTGGTCGGGGACTGCCCATTCTGAGCGAGATCCAGGGGCGCAGCACCGATTTCGTGATCGCTGCCGACGGAACCGTGATGCACGGCCTGTCGCTGATCTATGTGCTCCGGGATATTCCCGGGGTGGCATCGTTCAAGATCGTCCAGGAAACCAAGGCCCTGACGACGGTCTTCGTGATTCCCGGCGCGGCTTTCGAACCCGGCGACGTGGGGCGCATCGAGAGCGGCCTGAAGCGTCGCCTGGGAGAGTCGGTCGCCATCGACGTCAAGCTGGTGGACGAGATTCCGGCCGAGAAGTCCGGCAAGTTCCGCTACGTGATCAGCCGCGTCGCGGCCTGACAGGGTTTGGGTGGTTGACGGTCTTGCTGACCGATTGGGGCAAATGCAGTGCGTGACATACTGGTCTTATTACTCTTCTCGTACGGCGCCCTGAGGGCACTGAAGTCGCCGTACAACGGCGCGCTGCTGTGGGTGTGGATCGGCCTGATGAACCCCCACCGGCTGGGCTGGGGTTTTGCCTACACCATGCCGCTGGCGATGATCTCGGCCGTGCTGATCGTCATCGCGATGGCCGCCCATCCCAAGCATGTGAGCGCCCCGACGGCGCCACCCGTGACCGTGCTGGCGATCTTCGTGGCGTGGATGGGCATCACCACGCTCACCGCGATCCACCAGCCCGAGAGCCTCTCGATCTACCTCGACGTCATCAAGGTGCTGATGATGGTGCTGGTGGTGGCCTCGACCATGCAGACGCGGGAACAGATTACCGGCTTCGTGGGCGTCACCGCGATGTCGATTGCCTACTTCGGGGCGAAGGGCGGCCTGTTCACCCTGATGACCGGTGGTTCGTTCCGGGTGTGGGGGCCGCCGCAGAGCGTGGTGGAGGGCAACAATGAGCTCGCCGTCGCCCTCGTGATCACCATTCCGCTGCTGTATTTCCTGTCCCTGCAGGTGGAAAAAGTCGTGACGCTGCCGGTGCTGCGGCCCATCGGCAAGACCTGGGTGCGGCGCGGCATTTACGTCACCATGTTCCTGTGCGCGGTGGCGGCCATCGGCAGCCACTCCCGGGGCGCGCTGCTGTCGATCGCGGCGATGTTCTCGGTGTTCTGGTGGCGCAGCAAGTCGAAGCTCTCGATCGGCCTCGTGCTCCTGATCCTCTCTCCGGCGATGGTCTACTTCATGCCTGAAGAGTGGACCTCGCGGATGGAGACCATCAAGACCTACGATCAGGATGAATCCGCGCTGGGGCGTCTCAACGCCTGGATGATGGCGATCAACATCGCCAACAGCCGCGTGCTCGGCGCGGGCTTCCTCACCAACACGCCGATCATCTACCAGATGTACGCACCCAACTCGAACTTCATCCTGGTGGCGCACAGTATCTACTTCCAGGTGCTGGGCCAGCACGGTTACATCGGGCTGATCCTCTACCTGCTGTTCTGGGGGCTGACCTACCGGACCGCCGGGCGCCTGATGAAGTATGCGGTGGATCGCCCGGATTTCGAATGGGCCGGCCAGCTCGGTTCGATGGTCAAGGTGAGCCTGATCGGCTTTGCGGTGGGCGGCGCCTTCCTGAGCCTGGCCTATTGGGACATGCCGTTCTATTTCATGGCGATGGTCGTGATGACCGAAAAGTGGATCAAGAAACGACTGGCCGAGGAGTCGGCCACTGCAGGCGCGACGCCCGCCGGACAGTCCCCGGCGCAGGCCGGAGTCGGCCGCCTGCAGGCAACTTCCAGCTGACGAGACACATTGATGACTTCTCTTGACCATAAATCGACTGCCATGCCTGATCAGCTGATCGACAGCAAGGTGCTTTCCGGCACCCGGCGGGGTAGCGGCCTCCTTGGGCTGGTCGTCGTGCTCATCGCCTGGGGCGCGATCCTCTTCAGCTTCCGCACCCAGGTGCGGATGGTGCTCGACGCCTGGGACACGCTGCCCAGCCACGAGCACGGCTACGTGGTGCTGGTGGTGGTGGCCTACCTGCTGTGGAGCAAGCTGCCGGTGCTGCGCGGAGAATACTGCTGTCCGTCCTGGAAGGGCTTTGCGGCGCTCGTCCTGACCGGCTTCCTCGCCATGCTGGGCGAGCTGGTGTCTGTGGCGGCGGTGGTGCAGTTCGCCATCGTGCTGATGATGATCAGCGCAGTCTGGGCGGTGACGGGCGACGAGATCTTCCGCCGCGTGCTCGGCCCGCTGTTCTTCCTGCTGTTTGCGGTGCCCTTCGGCCAGGAGATCCTGCCGGTGCTGATGAACTGGACGGCCGACGCCACCGTCGTGGCCCTGCGTCACAGCGGCGTGCCGGTCTATCAGGAAGGCCGCAACTTCGTCATTCCGAGCGGCCAGTGGTCGGTGGTGGAAGCCTGTGGCGGTATCCGCTACCTGCTCACCTCGGTGTTCATCGGCGCGGTCTTCGCGTATCTCACCTACACCCAGTGGCGCAAGCGCATCCTGTTCATGCTTTGGGCCATCGTGATGCCGCTGATCGCCAACTGGATCCGCGCCTACGTCATCGTGATGGTGGCCCACAAGACCGCCAACGAGTGGGGCCTCGGCCTGAGCCACATTGCCTTGGGCTGGGTGATCTTCGGCGTCTCGATCTTCGCGAGCTTCGCCATCGGGGCCCGCTGGCGCGACCCGGTGCCCGAGCACGCCCCGTCGAGCCATGGCGTCCAGGCGCCAATGCCGGTCCTGATGGGCGCGACCCTGCTTGCCGCGGCGATTCCCTTCGGCTGGCATATGGTCGTGCAGGTCCTCCAGGCGCCGGATTCGTCCGACACGCCGTCGTTGCGGCTTGAATCCCTGGCAAGCCTGCCCCAGGGCGAGTCGGCCGACGACGCGATTCGCCCCCATTTCCCGGGTGCGCGGGTGGTCCATCAGGCGACCTACACGTATCAGGGCCAGCCGGTCGACGTTTTTGTCGCCTATTATCGTAATCAGACGCAGGGCACCGAGCTGATCAACATCCAGAATCAGCTCGAACCCACCAAGAAATGGGGCTGGTCGATCTCCACCCAGCCGCCCAACGACAGCCCGAACGTGCCGAATGTGCGGCTCGAAGGCTTCGTGAAGAAAGGCGTCCATGCTGCCGTCTATCATTTCTACTGGGTGAATGGCATGACCACCACCAGCGATTTCACCAGCAAGATCCTCGAAGCCCTGTCGCGGCTCCGTGGCCGGGGCGACGATGCTGCTGCGGTGGCGATCACCGCCTACAGCCCCGACAGCGTCGAGGCTGCCCGTGTCAGGACGGCGGCCTTCGCGAACGAGCACATTGCCGGGATCCTGGCCGATCTCGAACGCACCGCGACCGCCGACCGGAAATAAGGACGCATGACCCGAAACGCGTCGGTTGGCGCATGCCTCATCGTTGCCAGCATCTTCACGCCGATCCAGGGAGGGTCTGCGACCGTCTATTCGAACCTGTGCCGTTACGCCCCTAAGGGGCGGATGGTCGCCCTGGCGACCCGGCGCGACTACAACGACGGTGCCGAGATCGCGGGCTGGCGCGCCCATGACCAGAACTGCGGCTTTCCCGTGTACCGGCTGGATCTGCTCCGGCCGCGGATCAGCCGGCCGGCCCACAAGCTGATCGCTGCCTGGCGCTTCCTCACCATCGACGTTCCGCTGCGGCTCCGGGTCATCTGGACGGTCTGGAAGCTCATCCGCCGGCATGGCATCGAGGTCATCTGCATCGGCGAACTGGCTTCCACCGCCTGGCTGGGCGAGTTCTTCCAGCGGGTCTTCGGCAAGCGCATGGTGATCTACGTGCATGGCGAGGAAATCACCACCCGCTTCGACGCCGGTTCCTTCGGCGCCAGCAGGGCAACCCACCTGCGCGCCGCCGATGCGGTGGTCGCGGTGAGCCGCTTCACCCAGCGGGTGCTGGTGGATGAGATGGGGATTGCCCCGGATCGCGTGTGCCTCATCGAAAACGGCGTCGATACGAAACGATTCTCGCCCGGCCCGGACGACCCCGCGTTCCGCGCGCGCTTCGGGCTCGCGGGCAAGCGGATCGTGGTGGCCGTTGGCCGGCTGATCGCCCGCAAGGGTTTCGACCAGACCATCCGTGCCTGGCCCCAGGTCTTCGCCGCCCACCCCGACTGCCATCTGCTGATCATCGGCGACGGCCCTCAGCGGGCTTCGCTGCAGGCGCTGGTCGACGAGTCCGGCGTGGCCCACAGCATCACCCTCGCGGGCGCCCTGAGCGACGCCGACCTGCTGTCTGCGTATCGCAGCGCGGTGCTGTTCGCGATGCCCAACCGCACGATGCCGGACGGCGACACCGAAGGCTTCGGGCTGACCTTCCTCGAAGCCAACGCCTGCGGCCGGGCTGTTGTAGGCGGCCGCGCGGGCGGGGCGGTCGAGGCCGTTCAGGATGGCGTCAGCGGGCTGCTGGTGAATGGCGAGCGGGTCGATGAGATCGCCGACGCGATCCTGCGGGTGCTTGGTGACGACGCCTTCCGGGCCCGCCTCGAAGCTGGCGCCCTGGCCCATGCTCAGGCCCACAGCTGGGAGCACAGCGTCCAGATCTTCCAGAATCTCTGCGAGCGCCTGCAGAACAAGGGAGGCAAGCATGGCTGAACCCCGCACGCTGCTGGTCATCGCCGGCGAGTTTCCGCCCCTCAAGACCATCGGCCGGATCCGCACCGTCAAGTTCGTCGAGCACCTGCGCCGCTTTGGCTGGCGCTGCATTGTGGTGACGCTGCAGCCCTCGGGCCGTGAGGGCAACTACGACGAGGCGCTGATGGCTGAGATCGTCGATGGCGACGAGATCATCCGACTGCCGCTGCGCAATCTCGAGGTCGAGATCGCCGATACGGTCAAGCGCCTGCTGGGCCGCAAGCCCGCCGCGCCAGCGCCTGTTGCTGCGGCACCAGCGACAAAGCCGGCGCCTGCTGCAACCCGGGCGCCTGTGGCGCAGTCGGGCGGCGGGCTGATGGACAAGGCCCACGGCATGATCCGCTGGGTGCTGCGCACCCTCGTGAACGTACCCGACGACTTCCGCCCCTGGGCGCAGGATGCCCTCAAGGTGTGCCGCGCGCTGTGCGCCGAACGCCAGATCGACGCCATCTACACCACGCTGCCGCCGTTCTCCAGTCTTCACGTCGGCCACGAGCTGCGCAAGGAAACCGGCCTGCCGTGGATCGCCGACTACCGCGACCTGTGGTACGGCGATGTGCTGCGCGAGTGGATGCCCGAGTGGCGCAAGAAGATGGAGTTCCGGATGGAGCGCCGGCTGCTGCGCCGGGCCGACGTGATCGTCACGGTCTCCGAGCCCAAGACGGCTTACATGCAGCGTCTGCATCCGCAGCTCAAGGCCCGCTGGGAGACGCTCACCAACGGCTACGACACCGAGCTCTACGGCAGTCGTCAGCGTACGCGGCCGTTCAACGGCGAGACGATCGAGTTCGTCTACACCGGCCGGTTGTTCAAGAACCGCAAGGGCTACGCCTTCGCCGAAGCCCTCGGGCGCATTCACCGTTCCGATCCGGCGCTGGCCGGGCGGGCGCGCGTGCGCATCATCGGCGGCGTCGAGCCGGAGATCCAGCGCCGTTACGACCAGATCATCGCCGAGTACGGCATCGGCCATCTCTATGACTTCGTCGGTGATGTGAGCTATGGCGAAGCGATGGACGCCCAGGTCAATTGCGACTACCTGCTGCTGATCGTCGATACCGGCGAGACCTCCGACGGGGTGATCCCGGGCAAGCTCTTCGAGTACGTCTCGGTGCGCCGCCCGATCTTCGCCCTGTGCGACCCGGGCGCGACCCAGCAGATCATCGACAAGGCCGGCCTCGGCAAGACGGTGCCGGCCGAATCGGTGGACGCCTGCGAGGCGATGCTGCGCGAGTGGCTCGCCCGACCGGTGCCCGAAACCGTCCAGGCCGACGACGCCTATCTCGCCCAGTTCGACCGCAAGGCCATCACCGAGCGCTTCGCCCGGGTGCTGGACGAAGTGGTCGCCGGACAGCCGGGGAGGGCAGGGCGATGAGCCTCGGCGCGCTCAAGCAGTGGGTCAAGGAAGCCGCGGCGAAGACCATCTGGGCTTATGGCCCGAAGGAGCTCGCTGCCCGTCTGCGGGAGATCGGCGTGACGCCCGGCTCGACGCTGGTTGTCCATTCGTCCTGGCTGCCGCTCAACGGTTTCAAGGGCAAGCCGGCGGATGTGGTGCGCACCTTCAAGGAAGCCGTGGGGCCTGAAGGGCTGCTGGTGATGATGTCGATGCCGTATCACAACATGAGCTCGGCCCAGTGGCTCGCCACCGGCAAGCCCATGAACGTCGCCCGCAGCCCGTCGATGATGGGTATCGTGTCGGAGGTCTTCCGGCGCAGCGCGGGCGTGGTGCGCAGCTTGAGCGTGACCCATCCACTCCTGGCCTGGGGCCGCGACGCCGAGGCCTTTGTGGCTGGCCACGAGGCGGCCGATAAGCCCTTCGGCGGCGAATCGCCCTTTGCGCGGCTGCTCGAACGCAACGCACTGATCCTCGGTTTCGACGCGCCGTTCTCCACCTTCACCTACACCCATTTCGTCGAGGACCAGCTTGCCGCGACGCTGCCTTTCCCGCTCTACGAGCCGGATCTGCACACCGGCGTGGTGATCGACCGGGCTGGCGAACGGCACACCTGCACGGTGCGGGTGCTCGCCGCCCAGGCCAACAAGCTGCGCCGTGAACCCCGGCTGGTGGCCCATCTCGACAAAGTCGGGGTGCTCCACCACGGCAAGGTCGGCAACACGCGCCTTACCTGGATCCGTGCGGCTGACCACAGCCGCGAATCGGCCCGCTTCGTGGCGGGCGGCGCCCATTTCTTCGACTTCCCCGAAACGGCAGGCGCACGGCCCTGAGCCGCCCATGACCGCATGAAGCCCGGAAACCAACGATGAGCCTCAGTGAAACTCTCCGCCAGAAGGGACTCGTGCTGCGCGACACCCTCGGCATCGGCATGACGACGCCCGTCGATAATCGCGTCCACCTGGATGCCGCCATCGCCTGGCTCAAGCTCGCTCAGGACGTGACGGGCAACGGGGGCGTCGCCCAGACCTTCCTGGTCCGCTCGCGCCGCTGGGCCCCGTCCTACCCCGAGACCACCGGCTACATCATCCCCACCTTGTACCGCTACGCGGCGCTGGCCGGCGACGACGACTGCCGCGTCCGGGCGCGCCGCATGGCCGACTGGGAGATCGACATCCAGCTGCCCGGCGGCGGCGTGCTCGCCGGCGCCCTGGGCGATTCGGACCAGCCCACGGTGTTCAACACCGGGCAGGTGATCTTCGGCTGGGTGCGCGCCTTCGAGGAAGAGCGCAACGAAGCCTATCGGGATGCCGCGGTGCGCGCGTCCGCGTGGCTGTGCGACATCATGGACGACGACGGCTGCTGGCGGCAGTTCGGCTCGCCGATGACCGGCAAGTCGGTCAATACCTACAACACCCGCTCGGCGTGGAGCCTCGCCCGCACCCATGAGATCACCGGCGAGCATCGCTTTCTCGACGCCGCGGTGCGCAACTGCGAATGGGCGCTGACCCAGGCGCGGTCCAACGGCTGGCTCGACACCAACTGCCTGCAGGACAACGCCCAGCCCTTCACCCACACCATCGCCTACGCCATGCGCGGCCTGCTCGAGATCGGCGATTACGCAGGCCGGGAGGATTTCATCCAGGCCGCCCGCCAGATCGGCGATGCGATGATCGCGGCCCTGCCGGCCGATGGCTTCATGCCGGGCCGTTTTGACCAGGACTGGCGCCCGACGGTGAAGTGGTCGTGCCTCACCGGCGACTGCCAGCTGGGCATCAACTGGGGGCGCCTGTTCCAGATCACCGGCGACACACGCTACCGCGACGCCACCACGCGGATCCTCGGTTTCGTGAAGCGCACCCAGCGTCTCGCCGGCGACGAGCGCGAGATGATCGGCGCCATCAAGGGCGCCCATCCCATCAACGGCGGTTACCACCCCTGGCAGCTGCCCAACTGGGCCACCAAGTTCTACGCCGATGCGCTGATGATGGATGCTGCGAATCGCGGCAGCGGGCGCTATGGGCTCAAGGGTCCGGCCGCGTGAAACCAGACGGAATGCTGTGAGAAAAGAACAATTGTTTGCACACCCGTGCACAGCTTCATCGTGGCGCACCAATGATTTGTGTGATGCTTCGCGCTCGAAGCTTAACCCCACCGACTCGATCAAATGCACAGCTCCAAGATGGCGCGCGCCGTCCATCCATTCACTTGTGTTGAAATCATTGATGCTTCAGTCGGATTCTCAGGGGCGAGGCTCGCGTCCGTAACCCATGGCTAATGTAAAGAAAGCGGTCTTTCTCTCCGTCGGAGAGAAAGCCATCGTGTTTGTCATTCAGTTCGTCTCGTCGGTTGTCCTGGCGCGACTGCTCTCCCCCGAAGAGATCGGCATCTTTTCCATCGGAAGCCTGATCCTCGCCATGTCCCACGCCCTGCGCGATCTGGGCATCACCAGCTACCTCATCCAGGAACGCGATCTCACCCCGGTGCGCCTCCAGACGGCGGCGACCATCGCCGTCATCATGAGCTGGACCCTCGGTTTGCTCACCTGGGTGGCGAGCGGCCCGGTGGCGGCGTTTTACCGGGAAGAGGGCATCGGGCTGGTGATGCATGTGCTGTCGATCAACTTCTTCCTGCTGCCCTTCGGGTCGGTGTCGATGGCGATCCTCAAGCGCAACCTCAACTTCGACAAGGTGGTGCGGATCAACCTGGCATCGGGCACGCTTCAGGCAACGGTGTCGATCGGGCTGTGCTCGATGGGGGTCGGCTTCATCGGCCTCGCCTGGGGCGCGGTGGCGAGCACCACGCTCACGGTGCTCATGACCGTGCTGATGACCAAGCGCGAAGTGCCGATGCGGATCGAGTTCTCCGAATGGCGCCACATCCTGCGCACCGGCGGCCGCTTCTGCGGATCGTCGCTGCTGTGGGAGTTCGGCCTGTCGGCGCCCGAAATGATCGTCGGCAAGGCAATGAGCATCGAAACCGCAGGTTATCTGGCACGTTCCCTGGGCGTCGTCGGGCTGGCCTTCCGCTCGATCATGGAAGGGCTGACGCCGGTGCTGATGCCGGCCTTCGCCCGCACCCACCGGGACGGCGAAAGCGTTGGCGATCAGTTCCTCAAGAGCATCTGCTACCTCAGTGCACTGGCCTTTCCGCTCTTCGCCTGCATGGCGCTGGCGATGGACTCCATCGTGCTGCTGCTCTATAGCGAGAAGTGGGCGCGGATCATCGAGCCGGCGCGCATCCTCTGCGTGGGTTCGGCGGCGCTGACGATCGCGGTGACCGGCGCGGCCGTGGTAAGCGGCACCGGCAAGTCGAAGTACACCCTGCGCTTCCAGCTGGTCGGGCAGCCGATCAAGGTGGTGCTGATCCTCATCGGCAGCATGTACAGCCTCGATCACGTAGCCGCGGGCATTGCGGTTGGCGATCTGCTGATTACCGCTTACACCCTGCTGGTGCTGCGCCGTCTGCTGGGTTTTGATCTCAGCCGCGTCGGCGAGGCCCTGGGGCCGTCACTGCTGGTGGCTCTGTGCGCGGCCACGTCGTGCCTCGCCTTCAAGCTGGCCTTTCCTCACGCGGCGCCGTTCTTCGGCGTAGTGGGCTGCATCATCGCTTCGTCCATCGGCTGGGTGATCGGGGTGGTGGTCACCCGTCACCCGGTGGGCGCGGAGGTAGGTGCGGTGGTGCGGCGGGTCGTGCGGCGCTGATGAAATAAAAAACCCCCGGCGAGGGGTTGCCGGGGGCCAAAAATGCCTTGCTTGCTCAAGGCACCCGCTCAGGGAGGTATAGCGGGAGACGGTTCGTCACCATCTGCGTGTTAGTCTTGGCAACCCGGACGAAAGTTCCGGGTTCAATTCGTTTCCAGATGTAAGCACCCCGAGATTGCCCATGAAGCCTGTTCATTCCGCCTTCCCGTCCACCCGCATGCGCCGCATGCGCCGCGATGATTTCTCCCGCCGCCTGATGCGCGAGCATCGGCTGTCTGCGGACGACCTGATCTACCCCGTCTTCGTCCTCGAGGGTGAGCAGATCAACCAGCCCGTGGCCTCCATGCCGGGCGTGAGCCGCGTTTCCCTCGACAACCTGCTGCGCGTCGCCGAAGAAGCCGTGGCGCTCGGCGTGCCGGCGCTGGCGCTGTTTCCGGTGGTCGAAGACGCCAAGAAATCCCTCGGCGCCGAAGAGGCCTACAACCCGGACGGCCTGGTGCCCCGTGTGGTGCAGGCCCTGAAGGCACGTTTCCCCGATCTGGGCATCATCACCGACGTGGCGCTCGACCCTTACACCAGCCACGGCCAGGACGGCCTGATCGACGACACCGGCTACGTGCTCAACGACGAGACGCTGGAAGTGCTCGCCAGACAGGCGCTGTGTCACGCCCAGGCCGGTGCCGACGTGGTGGCGCCTTCCGACATGATGGACGGCCGCGTCGCGCGCATCCGCGCCGAGCTCGATGCCGCCCGCCAGATCTACACCCGAATCCTGGCGTATTCGGCCAAGTACGCGTCGAGCTTCTACGGCCCGTTCCGTGACGCGGTGGGTTCGGCCGGCAATCTGGGCAAGGGCAACAAATACACCTACCAGATGGACCCGGCCAATTCCGACGAGGCCCTGCGTGAAGTCGCCCTCGACATCTCGGAAGGCGCCGACATGTTCATGGTGAAGCCCGGCATGCCTTATCTCGACATCGTCCGTCGGGTGAAATCCGAGCTGCAGGTGCCCACCTACGTCTATCAGGTGAGCGGAGAGTACGCGATGCTGAAGGCTGCCGCGGCCAACGGATGGCTCAACGAGAAGGCTTGCGCGCTGGAAGCCCTGGTGGCCTTCAAGCGCGCCGGTGCCGACGGCATCCTCACCTATTACGCGCTGGATGCCGCTCGCTGGCTGAAGGAAGACGCGTAAGCTGAGGCGAACGCTGCCGGATCAACCCTCCGGCAGCAGGGTGCGGGCACCCTCGAAGCGATCGGCGTAATAGCGGTTGTCGAGGCGATCCACCCGCACCTTGCCGCGGCTGTTGGGGGCGTGCACGAACTTGCCGTCGCCCACGTAAATCCCCATGTGCGAATACGAGCGGCCGAGGGTGTTGAAGAACACCAGATCGCCCGGCCGGACGGAGTTCGACGGAATCGGCCGGGTGCGCTCGGCGATGCCTGCAGCGTTGTAGGGCAGGCGCTTTCCGCTCACCTGTTCGACCACGTAGCTCACCATCCCGCTGCAATCCAGGCCAGCTTCCGGGTTCTTGCCGCCGAAGCGGTAGCCGGTGTCGAGCAGCCCCAGCGCAAAGATCACCATTTCCTGGGCGTGGTCGTCCCGCGGCAGGGCGAACCAGCCGCGCGCCGGTGCGGTGGCGCGGGGGACGGATGTGCTGGACGCCGGGCGTTGGGGCGTCTGACTGCAGCCGGCCAGAAACGCCAGCAGTGCCAGCGCGGCCAGCCGGCGTTCAAGCGGTGAGACGGAAAGTGACCGGGCCATGGTTGATGAGCGATATCGACATTTCGGCGCCAAACTCGCCCGTCTCGACCACCGGATGGCGGCTGCGGGCGAGGGTGACGACCTGGTTGAACAGTTTCTCGGCTTCGTCGGGTGGCGCGGCGGGGGTGAAGCTGGCCCGCGTGCCCTTGCTGGTGTCGGCGGCGAGGGTGAATTGCGACACCAGCAGCAGGCCGCCGCCGGTATCGACCAGCGACCGGTTCATCCGCCCGTCGTCATCCGAGAACACCCGATAGCCGAGCAGCCGCTCGACCATCCGCGTGGCGTTGGCGGGCTGGTCGCCACGCTCGACCGCCACCAGCGCCAGCAGGCCGGGGCCGATCTCGCCGACCGTGCGCCCGTCAACCGTGACGCGGGCTTCGAGGACGCGCTGGATCAGGGCAATCATTCGAGCAGTTCGATCTGGCCATTGACGGACACCGACACCGGGCTGTCGCCGGCCTCGATGGGGGCGGGCGGCGCGGCGTCGGCAACGGCCATGGCGGCGCGGGCCATCGGCATCACCGGCGGACGGGGCTGGTAGCCGCTGGTGTTCACCGACACGTGCTTGATCCGCCACTTCTTGTGGAGGCTGGCGGCGACCAGTTTGGCACGGGCCTCGAAGGCGGCGAGGGCGTCGGTGATGGCTTCGTCCTCGATCTTCTTCCAGGTTTCGGGCGACGGGGCGGCAGAGAGCCCGCCGATGGCCATGGTCTGCTGGAGCTTGCCGATGAGTTCGGAAAGCTGGCCGGCATCCTTACTTTCGAGGGCGAGAGTGGAGCGCATCCGCCAGGATTCGATGCTGCGGCCAGTCTTGGCGTAGATCGGGTAGGTGTTGTTGCCGGCCGTGCGGATCTTGACCGCCGGATAGGCGCGGGCGGTCTGAAGGGCCTGGGCGACGGTGTTGTTGATCTTGCGGGCGAGTTCGGCCGGGTTGCTGTCGGTGGCTTCGGTGTAGACCTGCGCGCGGAACTGGTCGTTGGGGGCCGAGCGGCTGCTTTCGACGGCGATGTCGGCGGTGGGCAGCGACGGCGCGTCGGCCGCGTGGGCGGCGGCGAAGCACAAGGCAAGCGGGAGCGCGAGGGCCAGCGGACGAAGCGAGCGGATTTTCATGAGGGCCTTTCGGTGAATACGACGGAGTTGCATCGTGCATTTTCGCCACAGCCCGGGGCGGATTGCAAAGGGCGAATGAAAATAAGCGCTGCCGGAGCCCGCCGGAGTGTCGCCGAAACGCACATTCCGGCTTGACCGGGGCGCGGCCGGGCGGCACGATCGGCCGCTTTGCGGGCGGGAATAGCGATCAGATGGCAAGTGCGCGGTGGGTTGGAGCGGGGCTGGTGGCCTTGTCGGCGACGTCGTTCGGTGCGATGGCGATCTTCGCCCGGGTGGCGTACGCCGGTGGCGCTGACGTGACCGCGGTGCTCTTCCTGCGATTTGCGATTGCGAGTGTCGCGATGGCGGCGCTCACCCTCGCAACCCGTCGGCGCTGGCCGTCCCGGCGGAACGCCACGGTGTTGGCGCTGATGGGCGGGGTTGGCTATGTGGCGCAGTCGATGTGCTTTTTCAGCGCGTTGCGCTTTGCGTCGGCCGGACTGGTGGCGCTGCTGTTGTACCTGTACCCGTTTCTGGTGGCCTTGATCGGCGTGGCTTTTCTGGGCGAACGGCTGACCCACCGGCGCAGCCTGGCGATGGGGGCCGCCCTCGTGGGCACGGCGCTCACCTTGGGTGAAGGGCTCGGCGGCAGCGGGATCGGCGTGGCGCTGGGTGTGGCGACAGCGGTGATCTACTCGATCTACATCGTGGCCGGAAGCCGGGTGCTGGCGGCCGAGGATGCGCTGGCGTCATCCACGGTGGTGATGCTGGCGGCGGCGCTGGTGTTTGGCGGGCTGGTGCTGGCGACTGGCCCGCGTTTCCCGGTTGGTCCGGCGGCGTGGATGGCCTGCGTGGCGATCGCGCTGGTTTCCACTGCAGTGGCGATGGCGACCTTCTTTGCCGGCATCCAGCGCCTGGGGGCGGCCGACGCGGCGACGCTGTCGACCCTGGAGCCGGTGGTGACCTTCATCCTCGCCGCGGTGTTCCTCGGCGAGGCGGTGAGCCTGGGGCAGATCATCGGCGGGGCGATCGTGCTCGGCGCGGTGATCGCCCTCGCGCGGGATGGTACTGGTTCAGCTCAATCCGGCAGCGGTTCGACCAGATCCCGATAGGCGTGCCAGGTGGCGTGGCCGATCACCGGCATCAGCACCGCCAGCCCGAGGTGGAAGCTCAGGAAGCCGACGATGGTCAGGCTGACGATCAGGAAGGCCCAGACCAGCAGCGGCAGCGGGTTTTCGGCCAGCGCACGGATGCTGGCGATCATCGAGGTGATGGCGTCCTGGTTGCGGTCGAGCATCAGTGGGATCGACACCACGCTCACCGCGAAAACCAGCAGGGCGAAGATTGCGCCGACACCAAAGTAGACCACCAGGAACTCGAGGTTTTCCAGGGACACTACCTGGCTCAGGAAGCCGCTGAGGCTGGGCAGCTCTTGCGTGTAGAACATGGCGAAGACCACCAGCGAGGCGCGCGCCCAGATCAGGAAGATGACCGTGAGCACGGCGGCAAAGAGGGCGATGTTGCCCAGGTTGCGCCGCCAGACGGTGAGCGTCGGGCCGAGGGCGCAGGGCTCGCCGAGCTGGCGTCGGCGGGAGAGCTCGTAAAGCCCCATCGCAAAGAAGGGCGCGAGGAGCAGGAAGCCGGTGGTGACGGCCGAGGTGTACTGGTAGGCGTGGGAGAAGACAAAGGTGACCAGCAGGCCCATGCCGGTGAAGCAGAAGCCGTAGAACAGGCTGGCGATGGCACAGGCCTTGAGGTCGGAGAAGCCGCGGGCGATCCAGCGAAAAGGCGCGCCGATGCCAATGTTGCGGATCGTGGGGAAGGGCAGGGACGCTGCCTGCTCTTCTGTCGGGGGTGTTTGCTGAGCCATTTTTGTCTCCGTTTTTGGTTGTTTGATGAATGGCCTGCGGATTTGGTTCAGGTCATGGAACGGCCTCGGAACTGCGGTTGGAATCGGCAAACTGCCAGATGGCGTCGAGCACGGCGCCGGGGGCTTCGGCCATCATCGCGTGGCCGGCACCGGAAAGGACAACCTTATTGACCTTTCTGGCTGAGGTGAAGGCATTTGCCAGCGGGGCGATGGCCTTGGGCGGTGTCATGCGGTCCTGGGCAGCGCTGAGGAGGAGCACCGGGCAAGTCACCCTGGCGGCGGCGTCGAAGCCGCCGGTGTAGGCGTTGCAGGCCGACATGTCGGTGTGCAGCACGCCGGGGGCCGCGCGCTGCATCAGGCGCTCGTTGATGGCCGTGAGGTTGAGCCCCGGAATGCTGCTGCCGCCCAGCTGCGAGCCCGGCGCGTAGGACCACTGGTTGATCATCCGGTGGGCCTTGTCGCGGGCGGCGAGGGTGGCGTCGAGGAGGGGCGGGGCGACGGGCATCGGGGCCACCGAGCCGACCAGCACGAGGCTGCGGACGCGCTCTGGCGCTCGGGATGCGGCCTGCAGGGCGACCAGTGAGCCCATGCTGTGGCCGGCGAGGGTGGCGGTTGCCACGCCCAGCCCGTCAAGCAGGGCGAGCACCCAGTCGGCAATTGCCTCGATGGACGTGAGCTGCGGGCCGGCGCTCTGGCCGTGGCCGGGGAGATCGGGCACCACCGGGTTCCAGCCGTGGGTGGCGAAGTAGCGGCTCTGGAGCGTCCAGACGCTGTGGTCGTGACCGGCGCCGTGGATGAAGACGATGGTGGGGCGGGCGGCGTCGAAGGCGCGGCCGCCGGTGTAGACGTAGGTGTCGCGCCCGGCGAGGGTGAGTTTCATCGGGCACCTCCGGTCTGGCTGGCCTTGGCGACGGCGGTAAGGCCGCGTTCGAGATCTTCGATGAGATCCGGGGCGTTCTCGAGGCCCACCGACAGGCGGATGGTGCCTTCGGTGATGCCGGCGGCGAGGAGTGCGTCGGGCGACATGCGGAAGTGGGTGGTGCTGGCCGGATGGATCGCCAGCGACTTGGCGTCGCCCACGTTGGCCAGGTGCGAGAACAGGCGCAGGGCCTCGATGAAGGTGGCGCCGGCGGCGCGGCCGCCCTTCAGGCTGAAGCTGAACACGCCGCCGCAGCCCTTGGGCAGCAGTTTCGCGGCGAGGGCGTGGTCGGGGTGGCTGTCGAGCTCGGGCCAAGAGACGGATTCGACCATCGGGTGAGCGGCAAGATGGGCTACCAGCGCCCGGGCGTTGGCCACGTGGCGCTCCATGCGCAGGCCGAGGGTCTCGATACCCTGGAGGATCTGGAAGGCGTTCATGGGCGACAGGCAGGCGCCAAAATCCCGCAGGCCTTCGCGGCGGGCGCGCAGCAGGAAGGCGGCGATGGGCGATTCCTCGGCGAAATCCATGCCGTGGAAGCCGTCGTAGGGTTCGGTGAGGGTGGGGAAGCGACCGCCGGTGGCTTCCCAGTCGAAGCCGCCGCCATCCACCAGCAGCCCGCCGATGGCCACGCCGTGGCCGCCGAGGAACTTGGTGGCGGAGTGCATCACCAGATCGGCGCCGAGATCGATGGGGCACTGCAGCGCCGGGGTGACGAGGGTGGCATCCACCAGCAGCGGCACGCCGGCGGTGTGGGCGATGCCGGTGACGGTGGGGATGTCGAGGACTTCAAGGCCCGGGTTGCCGATGGCTTCGCCGAAGAGCAGGCGGGTGTCGGGACGGATCGCGTCGCGCCAGGCCTGCATGTCGCGTGGCGGCACGAAGGTGGTGGTGATCCCGAAGCGGGGCAGGGTGTAGGCCAGCAGGTTGTGGGAGCCGCCGTACAGCGAGCGGGATGCGACGATGTGGCCGCCGCTGCCCATCAGCGTGGTGATGGCCAGCATCAGCGCGGCCTGGCCGCTGGCGCAGGCGATTGCGCCGACGCCGCCGTCCAGCGCCGCGATGCGCTCTTCGAGCACGGCGTTGGTGGGGTTGGAGATGCGCGAATAGACGTGGCCGGCGCGTTCCTGGTTGAACAGGGCGGCGGCGTGGTCGCTGCTCTCGAAGACGTAGCTGGTGGTGAAGTGGATCGGGGTGGCCCGGGAGCGGTGGGTGGCGTCCGGGGTCTGGCCGGCGTGCAGGGCGAGCGTGTCGGCCCCGGCGTTTCGGTGGATCGGCATGGAGTGCGTTGGCGGTAGGTTCAGGCGGGTACGTCGGGATCGAGCAGGTGCTGGATGATCGCGATGCGATCCTTCAGCAGCAGCTTGCGTTTCTTGAGGCGGCGGAGCAGCAGGTCGTCGCCGGGAGGCGGGGCCATCGCGATCTGGTCGATGATCGCGTTCAGATCCCGGTGTTCGGTGGTGAGGACCGCCAGCCTTGCGGTCAGGCTGGAGACGTCGGCGTTCGGGTCGTTGCTGTCGTTCATGCCTGTGATGAATGGATAGCCCGAAAACGGACAGGATGCGTTGAATCTTAGGCCCGGGCGAAGCGAAATACAACGGTGTCGGGGAACTTGAAGCGGGGAGGAACGTTCCCATCTACTGAAGCACTGATGCCCACAAGGCCAATCCGCTATCCAGGAGACCTGTCATGAACGTGGTACTCAACAATCCAGTGCTGTACGTGGTGGACTATCCGGGCTTCGACGCGGTCGAAGTGATCGACAAGCGTCGCGGCGTGGGAACGCTGTTTCGCGACGAGGCGGCCGTGCGTTTCAAGCGCGAGCTGCGCGACGTGGCCGAATCCGCCACCGAGATGGACGATTTCGAGAGCCTGATTGCCGACTATGGCAGCCTGTTCAATCAGCCGGCCGTCTATCACTGAAAGCTTGTCTTGCCAGTGGCCCGGACGGCTCCTAACATAGCCGTCCCATTTTGGCTGAGCGGAGCGTTTCAGGGTGAACAAGGCTTTCGTCAAGGAAAACGACCAGGACGACGACGATGCGCCGCCGGGGGCGCCGAGCCTGCCGCCGGGCACCACCAATTACATGACCCGTCGTGGTTACGAGATCCTGCGCACGGAGCTGGATCAACTCGTCCGCGACGAGCGCCCCAAACTGGTCGAAACCGTCCGCTGGGCGGCGGGTAATGGTGACCGCTCCGAGAACGGCGATTACATCTACGGCAAGAAGCGCCTGCGTGAGATCGACCGGCGCATCCGCTTTCTCATCAAGCGGCTCGAGAATTCGACGGTGGTGACGCCGTCCGAGCAGGAGAACACCGAGCAGGTGTTCTTCGGCGCGACGGTGACCGTCTGCGATGTGGATGGCGACACCGAGCAGACTTACCAGATCGTCGGCGTGGATGAGGCGAATGCGTCTGAAGGGCGTATCAGCTGGATCGCGCCCTTGTCCCGGGCGCTGCTCAAGGCACGGGAGGGCGACGTGGTGCGTTTTGCCAGCCCGGCCGGGCTGCGCGAGATCGAAGTGCTGGAAATCCGTTACGTGTGAACGCCGTGGGGCGTGTCAGCCCCGCATTCTTTCCCGCGGCCGGCGGACCATCGCCGGCGTGCGCGGCAGGGTGAAGAACATCGTGGTGCCGGTGCCCGGCGCCGATTCCGCCCAGATCCGCCCGCCGTGGCGCTCGACGATCCGTCGCACGCTGGCGAGGCCAATCCCCGAACCCTCGAAGCCCTTGTTCCGGTGAAGCTGCTGGAAGGGCTGGAAGAGGTGCGTCGCGTGTTCCATGTCGAACCCCACGCCGTTGTCGGTGACGTAGAACAGGTGCTCCTCGCCATGCAGGCGGCCGCCCACCTGGATGAACGCCGGGTGGCTGTCGCGGGAGAACTTCCAGGCGTTGCCCAGCAGGTTCTCGAGGGCCTTGCGGATCAGGATCGCGTCGGCGTCGGCGACGAGGCCCGTATCCACGTGGATGTGGACCAGCCGCGCCGGATCGTGCTCGGCGAGGTCGTCGAGGATCTCCCGGGCGATGGCCGAGATGTCGGTGGATTCGATGTGCAGCGGGCGGTTGGAGACGCTGGCGAGCTTGAGCAGCTCGTCGATGAGGTCGCCCATCCGCAGGCTGGCCTTGCGCAGCCGGCTCACGTAGTTGCGGCCGGCGTCGTCGAGGCGATCGCCGTAGTCTTCTTCCAGGGCGTGGGCGAAGCCGTTGATGGCCCGTAGCGGCGCGCGCAGGTCGTGGGAGATGGAGTAGCTGAAGTTGAGGAGTTCGCGGTTGGTCTGTTCGAGCTCCTCGGTGCGAAGGCGCACGCGGTCTTCCAGGGTGGCGTTGAGCTCGGCCAGGGCCAGGCCTTCCTCGTCGCGCCGGCGGGTGTCCCGGTGGAGCAGCAGGGCGAGGGCGCCGAGCAGCGTGAGCATCAGCCCGGCAGCGGCGAGGATGCGCCGGCGGTGTTCATGGAAGCCGGCCAGCGCCCCGGCGATCGGGCGGCTGGTGCCCACCACCAGCGGACGGTCTGCCAGACGGCGGTAGGCCGTGATGCGTTCTTCGCTCTCGCCCTGCAGGGGGCTGGTCACCACCATGCTGCGGGATGCCGGCTCGGGCCCGATGGCCGGCGAATCCGTGACGCTGCGGCCGACCAGCGCATCCACCTGGGGGTGGCGGATCAGGGTGATCGCGCGGATCGCGTGGAGGATCAGGATGGTGTCGCCCTCGGCGAAGCGGATGTCCCGGTAGATGCCTTCGAAGTAGGCATGGCTGATCGCGGCGCCCACGGTGCCCACGTATTTGCCGCTGGGGTCGAAGACCTGGCGGGTGACCGGGGTGATCCATTTGCCGGTGTTGGCGCTGCGGGTCGGGCTGCCGATGGTGATGCCTTCGTCGATGCGCAGGGGCAGGTTGCGCCGTTCGGGCGAGGCGGTGGCGGTCTCGCTGGCGGTCCGCCCGTCGTGGGACTGGGCGGCGAGGCTGCCGTCTTCCCGTTCGACGAACAGGTTCTCGACTTCCGGCAGATTGGCCGCGCGTTCGCGCAGGAGGTTCTGGAGTTCGCGCTCGGCGAAGCTGTCGGCCCCGCTGCGGGTGGCGACGAGCCCGGCGATCTCGGTGACGGCGCTCTCGGCCTCGCCAAAGCTGCGGGCCACGTGCTCCTCGAAGACGCGGGTGAGGCTCTGGAGTTCGGATTCGGTCTGCTGGAGGGCGGCGCGGTGATCGAAGCGAATCAGCGAGACGGCGACGACGACGATCAGCGTGGCGAGCAGCCCGAAGGCCAGCCAGATGGCCGCGCGCAGCCGGCGCATCGGGCGGAACGTGCCCGGGGCGCCTTGGTCTGTCGGCAGGTACAGGTGCGACAGCAGGGATGATGGCAGGCGGGCTCGGTCCATCGACGGTGTGGGGGGCTTGAAAGCTGGAAGGCAGCACCCATATGGGGAGCGTTAACGGTCCTTATGGAGCAAGCTTTATGACTGTCGAGCAAACGTCCGCGCAAACCTTGAACTTCCAGGCCGAGGTGAAGCAGCTGCTGCACCTCATGATCCATTCGCTGTATTCGAACCGCGAGATCTTCCTGCGGGAGCTGGTTTCGAATGCCTCTGATGCCTGTGACAAGCTGCGTTTCGAAGCCCTTGAGAACGGCGGGCTGTTCGAGGACGACGCCGAGCTGAAGATCCGCGTGGCCTACGACAAGGCCGCCCGCACCCTGACGATCGCCGACAACGGCATTGGCATGAGCCGCGACGAGGTGGTGACCAACCTGGGCACCATCGCCAAGTCCGGCACCAAGGAATTCTTCGGCAAGCTCACCGGCGACCAGAAGAAGGACGCCCACCTGATCGGCCAGTTCGGCGTGGGCTTCTACTCGGCCTTCATCGTGGCCGACAAGGTGACGGTGCGCACCCGCCGCGCCGGCCTGGCTGCCGCCGACGGCGTGCAGTGGGAATGCTCGATGACCGGCGACACCGCCGGCGAATACACCGTCGAGCCGATCGAGAAGGCCGGCCGCGGCACAGAGATCACCCTGCACCTGCGTGAAGACCAGGACGACCTGCTGTCGTCGTGGAAGCTCCGCTCGATCATCCAGAAGTACTCCGACCACATCCTTCAGCCCATCGTGATGAAGAAGGAGCAGTGGGACGAGGAGAAGAAGGAGCAGGTTGTCACCGACGAGGACGAGACCGTCAACAAGGCCAACGCCCTGTGGGCGCGGTCGAAGTCGGACATCACCGACGAGGAATACACCGAGTTCTACAAGCACGTCGGCCACGACTACGAAGAGCCGCTGGCCTGGACCCACTCGAAGGTGGAAGGCCGCCACGAGTACACCCAGCTGCTCTACGTGCCCGGCCACGCGCCCTTCGACATGTGGGACCGCCAGGCCCGCCACGGTGTGAAGCTGTATGTGCGCCGCGTGTTCATCATGGACGACGCCGAGAAGCTGATGCCGCTGTACCTGCGCTTCGTGCGCGGGGTGGTGGATTCCAACGACCTGCCGCTCAACGTGTCCCGCGAGATCCTCCAGGAATCCAAGGACATCGACACCCTGCGCGCCGGCTGCACGAAGAAGGTGCTGGGCCTGCTCGAAGATCTCGCCGAGAACCAGAAGGACAAGTACGTCACCTTCTGGAAGGAGTTCGGCAAGGTGCTGAAGGAAGGCGTCGGCGAGGATCACTCCAACAAGGAAAAGATCGCCGGCCTGCTGCGTTTTGCGTCCACCCATGCCGACACCGCCGAGGAAACCGTGTCGCTGGCCGACTACATCGGCCGCATGAAGGAAGGCCAGGACAAGATCTACTTCGTCACTGCCGACAGCTTCAACGCCGCGAAGAACAGCCCGCACCTCGAGATCTTCCGCAAGAAGGGCATCGAGGTGCTGCTGCTGTCCGACCGCGTGGATGAGTGGGTGGTGGGTAACCTCACCGAGTTCGACGGCAAGCAGCTGGCCTCCGTGGCCAAGGGCGGGCTGGATCTGGGCAAGCTGGAAGACGAAGCCGAGAAGGCCGCCGTCGAAAAGGAAACCGGAGAGCTGAAGGATCTCCTCGACAAGATGAAGACCACCCTCGGCGACAAGGTGAAGGAAGTCCGCGTCACTCATCGCCTGACCGATTCGCCCGCCTGCCTGGTGGCCGACGAGCACGACATGGGGATGAACCTGGCGCGCCTGATGAAGGCCGCCGGCCAGACCATGCCGATCTCCAAGCCGATCCTCGAGATCAACCCGGCTCACCCGGTGGTGCTGCGCCTCAAGTACGAGGACAAGCAGTTCGACGACTGGGCGGCGGTGCTCTTCGATCAGGCCCTGCTGGCCGAAGGCGGCACGCTGGATGACCCGGCGAGCTTCGTGAAGCGCATCAACCAGCTGATGCTGGCGATGAACGGGAACTGACGATCTGCCACGCCGGGGTTTCAGGCCGCGGCTGGCGCGGTCTCGAGCGGGGGCGCATACCGTTGGGTGTGCGCCCCCGTTTTCATTCCTGGTAGATCTGGTAGGCGTTGGGGCGCTTGTTGGCCCGCAGCGTGCCGGTGGCCGGGTCGTACATCGAGGGCAGCTTCTTGGGCATCATCGAACGGGTGGCCGAGCGGTTGACGTAGCCGTCGCTCGCCGCGTTGAGGGTATTTGTGCGGGCGTTGTAGGCCGTCTTGGGCTTGGCGATGGTGCGCGGCGAGATGCGTCCGGAGAGGCTGCGGTTGCAGTCGCCGTAGATGTCACCGCTGGAGCCCTTTTGGGTGCGAGGGTCGTTGAAGACCTGGATCTTGCCAGAGGCGTCCTGGCGGGTCGTGCCGATGCCCTGAGTCTGCTCCCGCAGCGCGCAGATCGTCGAGCTGGGCGGCCTGACCTCGGTGGCCCGGCGGGTGTCCTTGTAGGCGGAGTGCGCGCCACCGAAGGGGACGGTCTTGTTCATCCTCCCGAGTTGCTGCGAGCGGCTCGAGGCGCTCGCCTGGGGCGCGGTGCCCAGCGCGGCCGCAGGAGGTGCGGAGAACAGGACGGGACAAGCCAGGGCAAGGAATAGCAGGGCGGATTTCTTCACAGGCGGGGGCCTCTTTGCTGCAGGGCAAAAATGGGCAACATACTCCAAAACGCGCAAGGCTGACGAGGACATAGTTTGATAATCGTCAATGTAAATCACTGTCACCTTTTCGATATGTCATTTTGTCGGATAAAGTGTCGGTCCCACCGATATTGCAGAATTCCACAACATGGCTGTCGAACTCTTCAACAATGGCACGCATGCCTGTCTGGCCTTTTATGACCTGGTGGACGAGGAGGCCGACCACGCCGTCCAGTGCAATCAGTTCCTCATTGTCGACGGCCAGCATGGCGCCCTGATCGACCCGGGCGGCAACATGACCTACACCGGTCTGCTGATGTCGATGCAGCGCTTCTTCCCGTCCCGCGGGCTGGACTTCATCTTCGCCACCCACGCTGATCCGGACATCATCGCGTCCCTCAACAAGTGGATGGTCGCCACCCACTGCAAGGTGATGATCTCCCGCCTGTGGACGCGCTTCGTGCCCCACTTCACCACCGGCAAGGATTACACCGCCCGGATCATCGGCATCCCCGACGAAGGCATGAACATCGTGCTCGGCAACAACACCATCAAGGCGGTGCCGGCGCACTTCATGCACTCGGAAGGCAACTTCCAGTTCTATGACCCGGTCTCGAAGATTTTGTTCACCGGCGACATGGGCGCGTCCCTCGTGGATCACGACCAGGCCTCCAAGCCGGTCACCAACTTCGACGAGCACATCGCCACGATGATCGGCTTTCACCGTCGCTACATGATCTCCAACAAGATCTGCCGCTTCTGGGTGAACATGGTGCGTCAGATGGATGTGGAGATGATCGTGCCTCAGCACGGCTGCCGTTTCGAGGGCAAGGCTATGGTCAATCGCTTCCTCGACTGGATCGAGCAGCTGCCCTGCGGCGTCGATCTGCTGACCCAGGATTTCTACCGGGTGCCGTAAGCGGCGGCGTTGTCCGGCGATGGGTGAAACGAGGCGGGCTCCGGCCCGCCTCAGTTTTTGCGGGACAGCTGGCTGATGGCGCGGGTGAGGCCGTCGAGGGTCAGCGGGAACATCCGCTCGGCGAGGATCTGCCGGATGATCCCGATGGACTGCCGGTAATCCCACATCCGCTCGGGTTCGGGGTTGAGCCACGCGACGGCCGGATAGGCCTCGGCCAGGCGGCGCAGCCACACCGCGCCGGCCTCGGTGTTGCTGTACTCGATGGAGCCATTGGGCTGGAGGATCTCGTAGGGGCTCATGGTCGCGTCGCCCACGAAGATCAGCTTGTAGTCGGGCCCGTACTTGTGGATCACGTCGAGCGTGGGTGTGCGCTCGGAGTGGCGGCGGTAGCTGTCGCGCCACACGTGGTCGTACACGCAGTTGTGGAAGTAGAAGTACTCCAGGTGCTTGAACTCGGCCCGGCAGGCCGAGAACAGCTCCTCGCAAACCTTCACGTACGGGTCCATCGAGCCGCCCACGTCGAAGAAGATCAGCACCTTCACCGCATTGTGGCGCTCGGGGCGCATCAGCAGATCGAGGTAGCCCGCGTTGCGGGCGGTGGCGGCGATGGTGCCGTCCAGATCCAGCTCGTCCGGCGCGCCCAGGCGGGCGAAGCTGCGCAGGCGGCGCAGGGCGACCTTGATGTTGCGCGTGCCGAGCTCGACGGTGTCGTCCAGGTTGCGATACTCGCGCTGGTCCCACACCTTGACCGCGGTGCGGTTGCCGGCGGATTCGCCGCCCACGCGGATGCCTTCCGGGTTGTAGCCGCTGTTGCCGAAGGGCGAGGTGCCGCCGGTGCCGACCCACTTGCTGCCGCCCTGGTGGCGGCCTTTCTGCTCGGCGAGGCGCTTCTTGAACTCCTCCATCAGCTTGTCCCAGCCGAGGGCTTCCAGCTTGGCCTTCTCCTCGGGCGTGAGGTGCTTCTGCATCATCGCCTTCAGCCATTCCTCGGGCAGATCGACTTCCAGCCCGGGCACCGATTCGACGCCCTTGAAGTATTCGCCGAAGGCCTGATCGAAGCGGTCGAACTGGGATTCGTCCTTGATCAGCGTGGCGCGAGACAGGAAGTAGAAGTCGTCCAGGCTGTGGTTGCCCAGCCCGGCCTGCAGGGCTTCGAGCAGGGTCAGGAATTCCTTGGTGGACACCGGCAGCTTGCGGGCCTTGAGGTGCAGGAAGAAGTCGATGAGCATCGCGGCGCTCCGGTGGCGGTCAGCGGTTGCGCTGGGCCATGAACACCAGGCGCTCGAAGAGGTGCATGTCCTGCTCGTTCTTGAGCAGTGCGCCGTGGAGCGGCGGGATGATGGCCTTCTGATCGGGCGAGCGCAGGGCTTCGGGCGGGATGTCCTCGGACACCAGCAGCTTGAGCCAGTCGATGAGCTCGGACGTGGAGGGTTTCTTCTTCAGCCCCGGCACGTCGCGCAGGCCGAAGAAGACTTCCAGCGCTTCCTTCAGCAGCGACTGCTTGATGCCCGGAAAGTGCACGTCGACGATCTTGTGCATGGTGTCCCGGTCGGGGAACTTGATGTAGTGGAAGAAGCACCGGCGCAGGAAGGCGTCGGGCAGCTCCTTCTCGTTGTTGGAGGTGATGAAGACGATGGGGCGGTGCCTGGCCTTCACCAGCTCACGGGTTTCGTACACAAAGAACTCCATGCGGTCGAGTTCGCGCAGGAGATCGTTGGGGAACTCGATGTCGGCCTTGTCGATCTCGTCGATCAGCACCACGCAGGGCGCGTCGGCGTCAAAGGCCTGCCACAGGGTGCCCTTGACGATGTAGTTGCCGATGTCCTTCACCCGGTCGTCGCCGAGTTGGGAGTCCCTCAGGCGCGACACGGCGTCGTATTCGTAGAGCCCTTGCTGGGCCTTGGTGGTGGATTTGATGTGCCACTGCAAAAGCGGCATGCCCAGGGCGGCGGCCACTTCTTCGGCGAGCATGGTCTTGCCGGTGCCCGGTTCGCCCTTGATGAGGAGCGGCCGCTGCAGCCGGATCGCGGCATTGACGGCCAGCATCAGGTCGGGCGTGGCGACGTAGTTCTCGGAGCCTTCGAAACGCATGGGGGATTCCTCTCGGGGGCGGGGGTGACGTTGACGTTTGCGTCAATTATAGCGGCGGCGCGGCGGCGAAAATCCGGCGGGCGGTGTCGATGGTGGTGGCGTGGATGGCCACGGTGTCGTCGATCTGCCGAGCGTAGCCGCCGGCCATGGCGATGGCGACGGGCAGGCTGCGCCGCCGGCATTCGCCGAGCACGCGCTCGTCCCGCGCGGCGAGACCGGCCTTGGTGAGCTTGAGGCGGCCGAGGCGGTCGTCTTCAAACGGATCGGCGCCGGCGAGGTAGATCACCAGATCGGGCTGGTGGCGGAAGACCAGTGCTAACGCGTCGTCGAGGGCCGCGAGGTAGGCCGCGTCGCTGGTGCCGTCGGGCAGCTCCACGTCCAGATCGCTGGTTTCCTTGTCGAAGGGAAAGTTGCGCGCGCCGTGGATGCTGAAGGTGAAGCAGTCGGCCCGGTTGGCGAGGATGGACGCAGTGCCGTTGCCCTGATGCACGTCGCAGTCGACGATCGCCACGCGCGCTACGCGGCCTTCGGCACGCATCGCGAGGGCCGCGACGGCGGCGTCGTTGAACACGCAGAAGCCTTCGCCCCGGTCGCGGAAGGCGTGGTGGGTGCCGCCAGCGAGGTTGGCGGCCCAGCCTTCGGCCAGCGCGGCGCGGCAGGCTGCGAGGGTGGCGCCCGCCGAGCGCCGCGAGCGCTCGACCATCGCCTCGGACCACGGGAAGCCAATCCGCCGGACTTCGTCGTGGCCGAGCGTGCCGCGCACCACGCGCTGCACGTAGCCGGCGTCGTGGGCGCGCAGGAGTTCGGTGTCGCTGGCGGCGTCGGGCACCCGGAAGTCGTCGGCGGCAAAGTGGCCAGAGGCCAGCAGGCGTTCCCGCAGGCGGCTGTACTTTTCCATCGGAAAGCGGTGGCCCGGCGGCAGAGGCAGCACGAAGTGGTCGGCGTAAAAGAGTTTCATTGTGGATCGTCAGCGCAATTGTGGTTTGGCGCGGTGGGGCGAAAGCGGCGCCGCTGCTATTATTTCGCGATTCCGGCCGCAGGGCCGATTCTCGACGCATCGGGGACGCCTCATGAACCTACTCGATCAGATCCGTGCCGAACAGGCCGCGACCACGGCAATCCGCCGCGACATCCACGCCCACCCCGAACTCGCCTTTGAAGAGCATCGCACCGCCGCGCTGGTGGCCGAGCGACTCGAGGCGCTGGGCATCGAAACCCACCGGGGCGTCGGCAAGACCGGCGTGGTGGGCGTGCTGCGGGCGGGCACCAGCAAGCGTGCCATTGGCCTCAGGGCCGACATGGACGCGCTGCCGATCCAGGAGAAGAACGACTTCACCCACCACTCGCGCCACCCCGGCAAGATGCACGCCTGCGGCCACGACGGCCACACCGCGATGCTGCTGGGGGCGGCGGCGCACCTCGCGCGCAACCCGGCGTTCGACGGCACGGTGTACTTCCTGTTCCAGCCTGCCGAGGAAGGGGAGGGCGGCGCGCCGGAGATGATCGCCGACGGGCTGTTCACGCGCTTTCCAATGGAGGCGGTGTTCGGCATGCACAACTGGCCCGGTGTGCCGGTGGGGCAGATCGCCGTGCATCGCGGGCCGGTGATGGCTTGCGCCGACCGCTTCGATATCGAGATCCGTGGCCACGGCGCCCATGCCGCCATGCCCCATCAGGGCATCGACCCGGTGCTGTGCGGCGCGTCGCTGGTGCAGGCGCTGCAGTCGGTGGTGAGCCGCAATGTGGACCCGGCAGATTCGGCGGTGCTGTCGGTCACCCAGTTCCACGCGGGCGACGCCTACAACGTGATCCCCGACGTGGTGCGCATCGGCGGCACGGTGCGGGCCTTCCGGCCGGACATCCGGGCCCAGGTGGAGGACGCCATGCAGCGGGTGTGCGCGGGCATCGGCGCGGCCTTCGGCGCCAACGTGCATTTCAGCTACAGGCGCGGCTATCCCCCGACCATCAACACCGTGCCCGAGGCGGAGTTCTGCGCCCGGGTGGCGGGCGATGTGTGCGGCGAGGGCAACACCCTCATCGACCCCAAACCCAGCATGGGCGCCGAGGATTTTGCCTACTTCCTGCAGGAAAAGCCCGGCTGCTACGTGTGGCTCGGCAACGGTCCGGGGGAGGGCGGCTGCACGCTGCACAACCCCCACTATGACTTCAACGACGACGCGATTCCCTACGGCGTGGCCTACTGGGTGCGCCTGGTGGAACGCTGGCTGGCCGACGCCTGATAACCGCCACTCCGGGGCGGGCACTTTTATGCAGCCGCCCGCTCCAACGCTGGTTGCCGCTTCCCGCCTGACCCATGTTCTCCCTTTCCCTCCGGATGCTCCGGCGCGATCTGCGCGCCGGCGAGCTGGGCCTGCTCGTGATGGCCCTGGTGATCGCCGTGGCCAGCCTGACCAGCGTCGGCTTCTTCACCGACCGGGTCGCCCAGGCCCTCAAGCGCGAGGCCAACCAGCTCCTGGGCGGCGATCTGGTGCTGGTGTCGGATCACTCCCTTGATCCGGCCTATCGGGACGAAGCCACCCGGCGCGGGCTGAAGTCCGTGGTTTCTGCCACCTTCACCAGCATGGCCAGTCTGGGCGAGGGCGCGCAGCTGGCGGGGGTGAAGGTGGTGGAGGACGGCCATCCGCTGCGGGGTTCGATCCGCATCGCGCCGGGCCTCAACCAGCCGGACGCGCCGGCGCGCGGCATCCCCGCGCCGGGTACGCTGTGGCTCGACGAACGGCTCGCCAGCGCGCTGGGCGCGAAGGTGGGCGACGAGATCGGCCTCGGCGCCCAGCGGATGAAGATGGCGGCGGTGCTGAGTTTTGAATCCGACCGGGGCGCCAACTTCTTCAGCCTGCTGCCGCGGCTCGTCATCAACGCCGCCGACCTGCCCGCAACCCGGCTGATCCAGCCCGGCAGCCGGGCCTTCTATCATCTGCACGTGGCGGGCGAACCGGCTGCGGTGGCGGGCTTCGAGGCCTGGGCCAAGCCACGGCTGCAGCGGGGCGAGCGCCTCGAGACCGTCGATAACGCCCGGCCCGAGGTGCGCTCCACCCTCGACCGTACCGAGCGCTTCCTGCGTTTTGCGGCGATGCTGGCAGTGGTGCTGGCGGCGGTGGCGGTGGGGCTCGCCACCCGGCGTTTCGTCGAACGGCATCTCGATGGCTGCGCGGTGATGCGCTGCGTGGGGGCCAGGCAGGGGCAACTGCTGCGGCTCTTCATCGGCGAGTTCGTGCTGCTCGGGCTGTTTGCCGGCGTGGTGGGCTGTGCGCTGGGCTTTGCGGTGCAGTTCGTGCTCAATGGCCTGCTGGGCGATCTGGTGGGCTTTCCGCTGCCGGCGCCGGGTTGGTGGCCGGTGGCCCACGGGCTGGCGGTGAGCCTGCTGCTCCTGCTGGGTTTCGCGCTGCCGCCGCTGATCCGCCTGGGGCGGGTGCCCACGCTGCGGGTGCTGCGCCGCGAATGGGATGGCATCGCCGCGCGGGAAGGCCTCGCGTGGGCGGTTGGCGCGCTGGTGCTGGCCGGCCTGCTGGTGGGCATCGCGCGCGACTGGCTGCTCGGTGCCTGGGTGGTGGGCGGCTTTGCGCTGGCCTTTGCGGTGTATGGCGGCGTGGGCTGGGTGGTGCTGCGGCTGCTGGGCCGTATGCGGGCGGTGGCAGGCAGCGGCTGGCGTTACGGCCTGGCGGCGCTGCGCCGGCGGCCGGTGGCGAGCCTCGTGCAGGTGCTGGCCCTCGGCATGGGGCTGACGGCCTTGTTGCTTCTCACGCTCGTTCGGAGCGATCTGCTCGCCAACTGGAAGCAGGCGACGCCGGCGGATGCGCCCAACCGCTTCGTCATCAACATCCAGCCCGATCAGGTGGAGCCTCTGGGCCAGTTCTTCCGGGCGGAGGGCCGCATGTCGCCCTCGATGCAGCCGATGATCCGTGGCCGGCTGGTGGCGGTGAATGGCCGCCCGGTAGGGCCGGACGATTACCCCGAGGAGCGTGCAAAGCGCCTCGTGGACCGCGATTTCAACCTTTCCTTCGATGCCCGCCTGCCCGACGGAAACAGCGTGGTGGCAGGCGTGTGGCACGGCGAGAGCCGGCAGCCGCAGTTCTCGGTGGAACAGGGCCTGGCCCAGACCCTCGGGCTCGCTATGGGCGACGTGCTGACCTTCGAGATTGCCGGCACGCGGTCGGAAGCGCGCATCACCAGCCTGCGCAAGCTGGATTGGGATTCGATGCGGGTGAACTTCTTCGTGATCGCCGCGCCCGGGATGCTGGAGGATTTTCCGGCCAGCTACATCACCAGCTTCTACCTGCCGCCGGCGAAGATGGATTTTGCCAACCGGCTGGTGGCGGCCTTCCCCAACTTCACGGTGATCGACGTGGCGGCAGTGATCGGGCAGATCCAGACCATGGTCGATCAACTGATCGCGGCGGTGCAGTTCGTGTTCGGCTTTGCGGTGGTGGCGGGGGTGATCGTGCTGTTCGGCGCGCTGCAGGCCACTCACGACGAGCGGGAGCGCGAGCTGGCGATCCTGCGCACCCTCGGTGCCCGTAACCGGCAGCTGCGCTGGGCGCTGCTCGCCGAGTTCGCCGCCCTCGGGCTGGTGGCGGGTGTGCTGGCGGGCGTGGGCGCGACGGGCATCGGCTGGGCGCTGGCCCATTTCGTCTTCAAGCTGCCCTACGTGCCCAGCGTGCTGCCGCTGCTGGCGGGGGCTGTGGCCGGTTGCGCGGTCGTCACGCTGGCCGGCTGGCTCGGCACCCGCCACCTGCTTTACCGGCCGCCGTTGGCAAGTCTGCGCGCACTGAACTAATTTACAGTTCGTCGCGATATACTCCGGCCGATGAATACCGACGCCGCATTTCTGCTGATCTTCCTCGTCGCCTTTGCCGTGCTGGTGTTGGCGGTGCTGTGGCTGCTCGTCCAGATCGGGCGCCTGGGCCGGCGAGTCGATCAGGGGTTTGCCGATCAGCAGTTGCAGCTGGTGAAGGAGTTGCAGGCCACGTCCGTGGCCGGAAGCGACCGGGTCATCGATCTGGTGGCCGCCGAGGTGGATAACCTGCGGGATCGGCTCGACGCCGAGCAGGCTGCCTCACGCCAGGCTTTGCAGCAGCTTCATCTCGCGCTCGTGGGCCAGCTGGGCAGCCAGAAGGAGGAGACCGTCCTGCGCCTGGCGGATCTTGCCAACGCCTTTGCTGCCGGGCAGGAAAAGCTCCGTAGCGAAATGCTGGCCGAGACGCTCAAGACCCTCGCCGAGCATGCCCGGGCCGACCGCGAGCTCCTTCAAAGCGGCCTCATGAGCGCGTCCGAACAGCTCGGCACCAGCATCGAGGCGATGAACCGCACCGTGGGCGAGCGCCTCGAGGCGATCACCGGCCACGTCAATCAGCGCCTCGACGAAGGCTTTCGCAAGACCAACGAGACCTTCGCCAGCGTGATGGCCCGGCTCGCGACCATCGACGAGGCCCAGAAGAAGATCGGCGACCTGACCACCAACGTGGTGAGCCTGCAGGAGCTGCTGGGCGACAAGCGGGCCCGGGGCGCGTTTGGTGAAGTCCAGCTGGAGGCGCTGGTGCGCAACGCGCTGCCGCCCGAGGCCTTCGATTTTCAGTTCACCCTGCCCAACGGCACCCGCGCCGACTGCGTGCTGCGCCTGCCCGAGCCTACCGGCATGGTGATTGTGGATTCGAAGTTTCCGCTGGAAAACTATCACCGGATGTTCGCTACCGACGTGGGCGAACTGGAGCGCCGTGCGGCCCAGACTGCCTTCCGGAGCGACGTGAAGAAGCACGTGGATGCGATCGCAGGCAAGTACATCCTGCCCGAGGTGACGTCGGACGGCGCGGTGATGTTCCTGCCCGCCGAGGCGGTGTTCGCCGAGCTCCACGCCTATCACCCGGAGGTGATCGCCTACGCCATGAGCCGGCGGGTGTGGATCGTCTCGCCGACCACCCTGATGGCGGTACTCAACACCGCCCGCGCGGTGCTGAAGGACGTGGAGACCCGCAAGCAGATCCACGTCATCAAGGACGCGCTGGGCAAGCTCGCCAAGGATTTCAACCGCTTCGACGAGCGGATGCAGAAACTCGCCACCCACATCCGCCAGGCCGGCGAAGACGTGGCCGAGGTGCAGACCTCGTCACGCAAGATCAGCGCCCATTTTCAGCGCATCGAGGCGGCACAACTGGACGATCTGCCGGCTTCGCTGCCGGACAACAGCCAGGGCTGATCGTTGCGGCTTGGCTCAATAGCCCTGGAAATCCCTCAGCAGGAAGACATACACCTCCCGCTTGAAATCCTTGTGGATCGGCACCACCACCTTGCCGAGCTGCTCGCTGGCGGCGAAGCGTGCGGCGATGTCGGGGATCTCGGCCTTGCGGCCCACGTAGAGCACGTCGCACCCGCGCTTGTCGGCGAGAGTGGTGGTCACTTCGTACTGGTCGCGGGGAAGCCGACCGGGGTTCCAGGCGGCGTAGTCGGTCGGGTGCAGGCGATAGACGAGGTGGGCGATGATCTCGCGGTCTTCGCCCACCAGGATGGCACCGGGGTGCTGGGCGAGGTAGGGCGCAACACCGTCGGCCAGGTTGATCCAGCCGCGGGCGCGTTTGTACGGGTCGTTCTTCGCGGTGAGGTCGATGCCGGCGATCCGGGCGATGTCGGGCCAGTGGTAGGCACCGAGGGACGCCACCAGATTGACCACCACACCGGCAATCACCCAGCGCCGACGATCGGCCAGGAAAACCGCCGGCACCAGCAGGCAGGCCGCGACGAAGATCGGCGCCGCCCAGTTGCCGTTGGCCCGGCCGGTGAGGGCCTGGAAGCTCACCAGGAGCAGCAGCGGCACGATGAAGATCAGCAGCGTGCGGTGGGCGTCGTTACGCAACAGCTTGACCGAACGCAGCAGTGCCCAGCCGAGCAGCACGCCGAGCAGCGGGCCGAAGGACAGCCACTGGGCGCCGATGAACTCGCCCAGCTGGCCCGGGTGCCAGCCGCGCTCGCCGTGGCCGACGCGGGTGATCTCGGCGGTGTGGCGGAAGGTGGGAAAGTCGTGGGCCCAGTTCCAGTACAGGTTGGGCGCCAGGATGGCCGCGGCCAGCAGCAACGCCACCCACGGCTGGGGCCGCGCCAGCCAGCGGCGATGGCGCGGCGACAGGACGATCAGCAGCAGGGCCGACGGCAGGAAGGCGGCCATCGTGTACTTCGACATCAGGCCGATGCCGATGAGCGCGCCACAGGCCAGCCAGTTGGCCCAGCCTTCCTCATCAAGCGCCCGCAGCAGGAACAGCAGCGCCAGCGACCAGCACAGGAGCAGCGGCGCGTCGGTGGAGACGAATAGCCCGAGGGCTGCCACCAGCGGCATCGACATGAAGCCGAGGCCAGCCCAGAAGCCGACCCGCGTCGAATACAGCCGCGCGCCGAGCGCATACAGGGCGAAGGCCGTGGCGGGGTACAGCAGCAGCGAGGGCAGCTTGATGGCGATCAGGCTGTTGCCGAGGATCGCCGTACTGGCGGCGATCAGCGCGGCGATCACCGGCGGCTTCGAGAAGTAACCCCAGTCGAGGTTCTGCGACCAGCCCCAGTAGTAGGCCTCGTCCACGTAGAGGTCGATGCCCAGGTGGCCGATCACCCACAGCCGGTAGGCGGTGAGCACGGCGACGATCACCGCGAGGGGCGCGGCGCGGCTGTCGGTAACGTTCACGGGCGGGCCTTCACGAGCACCACGCCGCCTTGCTGGAAGACGGTGTCGACCGGGGCGTCGGGCGCCAGGCGGTCGATGCGGGTGAGGGCCAGCTGGCCGGGCTTGGGATCACCCTTCAGGGTGACGGCCTGACGATAGACGCTGAAGCTCGGCGCGGTGGTGAAGCGCCAGAAGACGACTTCGCCGCCGAGCTCCCGGGCCTTGAGGCCAGCCGCCTTGACCGGGCCCTGCACGAGTTCGCCCGCGTAGGGCACCACGACGCCGGCCAGCAGGATGACCTGCATCGCGCCGGTCACCACCAGCTTGGCGAGCATGGGCATCCGTGGGAAGAACACGACGGCCACCCAGATCACCAGCCCGGCGATGGTGGCGCCGATGTAGAAGCTGTCGGCCATCGGCAGCGCCCGGGCCAGCTGGGCGCGGTAGAAGCCGTCGCCGAGGGTGCTGCGGGAGAGTGCGTCGAACAGATTGGGCAGCAGCGGGAACAGGATGAACAGCAGCCCGGGCAGCAGAAGATGCGGCCACACCCGGCGTATCGACTGGGCGTGGAGGCCGATCAGGATGAACAGCGGCGTGCAGCCGTAGAGCACGTAGTGGGGCAGCTTGGTGCCCGACAGCGAGAAGAAGCCCAGCACGAAGCCGAACCAGATCCACAGGAAGCGTTGCAGCGGGTCGGCAAGCCCGGCGCGCAGACGGGTGAGGGCGCCGATCAGGAGGCCGCTCCAGGGCAGCAGCAGCAGCGGCACCGCGAGCAGGTAATAGAACGCGCTGCCGCCGTGGCCTTCGAGGGAACCCGAGAAGCGCTGCACGTTGTGGCGCAGGATGAAGCCGTCGATGAAATCCTGTCCGTGACGATGCAGGGCGTAGGCGTACCACGGGGCGACGATGACAACGAGGATCGCCAGCCCGGCGGGGTCGAACAGCATCTTCAGCCAGCGCTTCCATTCGCCGCGGCTGGCGCAGAAGAGAAAGCTCACCGCGCCCGGCACGACCAGCGCCACCGGCCCCTTGGTGAGGGCGCCGATGCCCATCCACACGAAGGCGCGCAGCAGCGGCGCCCGCTGGCCGCTTTCGAGATGGCGCCATACGTCGAACAGGGTGAGCGCCAGGAGGCAGTTGAGCAGCCCGTCGGCGGTGGCGGCGCGACCGATGGCGAAGGGGCCCAGCGCCGTGCTCGCCACGGCCAGCGCCAGCAGGCCGGCCTCTTCGCCAAAGCGCTTGCGGGCGAAGAAGTAGGTGGCGTAGCTCCAGACGATGGCCGCCAGGGCCGAGGGCAGGCGGAAGGCCCACTCGCTGGCGCCGAAGATCAGGTAGCCCACCGACTGCAGCCAGTAGATGAAGATCGGTTTGTCGAAGCGCGGTGCGCCGTTGAGATAGGTGAACAGGAAATCGCCCCGTTCGAACATCTCGCGGGTGGCTTCGGAGAACGCGCCTTCGTCCACGTCGAAGAGCGGCGCGCCTCCCAGCCGGAGCAGGAAGGCGATGAAGGGCAGGACGAGGATCAGGCGGCCGAGGGTGCTACCCGCGAGCCGCCTTTCGGCGCTGGCGTGACCGATCATGGGCAAACGTTGGATCAGGCCTTGGCGGTGTGCCAGCCCTGACCGTCGTCGAGGGGTGCGGTTTCGCGGGCGACGTAGGCCTGGCTCTGGCCGGATTCGAAATACACCCGGGTGAGCAGCTCGGCCAGCACGCCGGTGGTGACCATCTGGATGCCGGCGATGACGAAGAAGAAGCCGCCGAAGAACATCGGCCGGGTGCCGATGGAGGCGCCGGTGAAGAGCTTGAGGCCGGTGAGGTAGGTGAGGATCAGGATGCCCAGCGCGCCCAGGCCCAGACCGATGCCACCAAAGAAGTGGCCCGGACGGGTGCGGAAGCGCATGAAGAAGTACACGAAGATCAGGTCGAGGATCACCCGGAAGGTGCGCGAGATGCCGTACTTGGATTCGCCAAACATCCGCGCGTGGTGGGTGACGACTTCCTGGGCGATCTTGCGCGGGGTGGTGACGGTAGCCAGCCACGCCGGGATGAAGCGGTGCATCTCGCCGTACAGGCGCACGTTCTTGATCGCACTGGCGCGGAAGGCCTTGAGGGAGCAGCCGTAATCCTGCAGCTTGACGCCGGTGATGCGGGCGATCAGGCGGTTGGCGATCTTGGAGGGGATCTTGCGCAGGATCATCCCGTCCTTGCGGTTCTTGCGCCAGCCGGCGACGAGGTCGAGATCCTCGCGCAGCAGGCGACCGACCATCCGCGGGATGTCGATCGGGTCGTTCTGGAGGTCGCCGTCCATGGTCACGATCACGTCGCCGCGGGCTGCGTCGAGGCCGGCCTGCATGGCAGCGGTCTGCTTGAAGTTGCGCATCAGCGCGACGATGCGCACGTGCGGGCCGAGGCGGGCGGCGGCCCTCTCGAGGTTGGGGACGGTGTTGTCGGACGAGCCGTCGTCGACGATCACGACTTCCCACGGGTAGGGGTAGCCGTCGAGGGCCAGATGGATGCGCGCGAGGAGCGGATCCACATTGTCTTCCTCGTTGTAGAGCGGCACCACCACCGACAGGCGATGGGGTAGCAGATCGGCGGGAATCTCCGCCTTGGCGGGCGGGAGCGGTGAATCGTATTGGGTGACGTCGGTCATGGTGGTCAGTCGGCTGAAGTTCGGGTGGGCGCCCCGTCGGCGGCGGACGAGGCGGATTGTATGTCGGACGGGGCCTCGGCGCGCGTTTCTGCTGCCGCTGCGGCAGGGAAAAGCCAGGCGATTGCCCCCGAGGTGACCGCGCAGGCGATCACGAAAAGATGCAGGGCCAGGGCCGCCTGCAGGCCGGCCTGGAGGGGCACGCCGCTGGGCAGCAGGGCCGCGGCGGCGCCAGCCTCGTAGGTGCCGAAGCCGGCCACGCCCTGTATCGGGAGGATTGCGGCGAGTTCGGCCCCAAGGGCGCCGGCCGCGCCCACGTCGAGGGCGGCGGGGATCAGCGCGGCGAGCAGCCAGGCCTGGGCGGCGAGCTTCACCGTCCAGTTGGCGATGGTCCACACCCAGCCGTAGCGGGCGTGCTTGGTGCTTTCCGCGAAGGCATCGCGCACCTTGGCGAACTTGGCGGTGAGGCCGCTGCCGTCGGCCCAGGCGTGGGGCGCTCGCGCCCAGCGGGGCAGCCACCAGGCCATCAGCAGCACGCCGGCCACGGCCAGTGCCTTGAGTGCAGGATGCAGGCCGGGCCACACCACGGCGGCGAGCGCCATCACCACGAAGGCGTCCTGCAGGCGGAACCAGAACAGCGACGCAATGGCCCGGGGCAGCGGCACGCCAAAATTCTGCCGGAGCAGGATCGGGAAGGCCGCCTCGCCACCCCGGAAGGGCACGACGTTGATCATCGCGTTATGGATGAGGGTGATGCGCAGGCAGGTGCCGAAGCGTCCGCCGGCCTGGGCGCGGAATTCGTCGTAGATGCGCAGCGCGCGCAGCAGGTAGGAGAGGGCGAAGCCCGCCGCCGACAGGGCGAGAGTCGGCCCGCTGAGGCGCTGGATCACCTCGCCAAGCCCGCGCCAGCGGCCGTCGGCCATCAGCCAGGCCAGCAGCCCCGCCGAGACGGCGATGGCGAGAAGTCGTTTGAGGTTCATGTGCGCGGCTCCCGGTCGTTCATCAGGGCTGCGGCGGCGCCGCCGATTCCCCAGGCGGCGAGGCTGATGCGGAACAGGCGCGCGTCCGGCTGGCCAAGGTCGATGAACAGCATCGCCAGGCTGGTGGCGAGGGCGATGGTGGCCATCACCCGGGCGCCGCGGGGCGAGTGGAGGAAATCAGTGCGAGTGGTGAGCCACGCGCCGACGGCGCCGGCAAGCCAGCCGCCGGCCGCCCCGGTGAGGATGTCGAGTGGCCAGTGGGCGCCCACGGCGATCCGGGAGAAGGCGACGAGGCTGGCCAGCAAGAGGCCGGCGATCCCGGCGCGCCAGCGGTTTTCAGGTTTCGGCCAGCTGAGGATGATCGCTGCAGCCACACAGAACGCGGTGACCGAGTGGCCCGATGGAAACGCATGGACGTAGAGCTTCTGGCCGATGAGGTTGAAGCTCTCGGGTTCCAGCACGCCGGCGGGGCGCATTACGTCGAAGTAACGCTTGCCGCCTTCGCTGAAGAGGATGGCGAGCGGCGCGCCGATGAACGCCGAGGCCAGCCAGCGGGGCTGGGTCTTGATGGTGGCGGCGAGGAGGGCAATGGCGCCGAGCACCGATCCGCAGACGGTGATCATGGCCCACAGGCGCGGCGGCAGGCTGCCGCTGGCGGCGTTGAGTTCGACGAACAGGCGCTGGTTGCTGTCGGCCAGGGCCACTGCGCCGGCAAGCCCGGCGAGGACGAGCGCAGGCGCGAGCGCCCAACCCAGCGGGAAGGTGTCGCGGACGGGCTGGTCGGCGTGGTCGGTGGAGGCGGGCAGTTGCAAGGCAGGTTCGTGCGACAAAACAGTGCAGTTTACCTGATACCAGGCCTGCCCCGAAACAGGCGTCAGGCGGCTCGCCCCGGGGTGCCGACGGCGGTCAGCTGGAGGCGGCGGCGTCCGGACTGCTTGGCCCGGTACATGGCCGCATCGGCGGCGCGGACCAGACTGTCCTGATCCTCGCCGTCATCCGGCGCGATGGAGAGGCCGATGCTGGCGGTGAGCGAGATCACGTGGCCCCTCACCTGGAAGGGGTGGTCGAACACGCCGAGCAGCCTTTCACCCAGAAAGGACAGGCTCTCGCGGTTGCCCACGTCGGGGAAGATGCCGACGAATTCGTCCCCGCCGGTGCGGGCGATCAGGTCGCTGATGCGCAGGGCGGATGTGAAGCGTTGGGCGATCTGGACGAGCAGCTCGTCGCCGACCGCGTGGCCGTAGGTGTCGTTGACCGGCTTGAAACCGTCGAGGTCGAGCGCTGCGACGCCAAGCACCAGCCCCTGCTTGCTGCTGCGGGCGAGTTCGCGGGTGAAGTAGCCTTCGAGGAAGCCCCGGTTGGGCAGGCCGGTGAGCGGGTCGTGGTTGGCCAGATGCTGGAGGCACTCGTTGGTGAGGTGGCGGGCGGTGATGTCGAGGAGGGTGACGATGCGCAGCGGGCCTTTCTCGCTCTGGATCATCCCCGGTATGCGTTCAATGGCCAGCGGCATGCCGTCGGGGCGCTCCCCCGTCCAGACGCCGTCCTCCTCCTGGAGTATCTCGTCGAGGCGTTTGCCGCGCAGCTCGCGGCGCGGGCGGCCGAGCATCCGGCAGGCGGCCCGGTTGGCGTCGGCGATCTTGTCGGTGCTGCCGAGGATGCAGACCCCCGCGCCGATCTGGTTCATCATCGAGCGCATCAGCTGGCCGGAGCGCTCGAAGCGGCGGGTCTGGCGGATCAGCAGCGTGCCGACGATCACGAAGGCCAGCACGCTGGTGCCGAGGGCGAGGATCACCAGCCGCATGGCGGCGCGGCTCGCCTCGTCGCGTTTTTCGGCCAGATGGATGCCCAGCCCGGCGAGGGTGGGGCCGAGGGCGCGAAGTTCTTCGTAGGCGGTGCTGGAGCCCGGGGCGTGGGTGTGCAGGCGCAGGAAGCTGCTCCAGCGGACGATGGCGTCGGTGAGGGTGTGTCGGGTGTCAGCGGCTTCGATCGGGAAGAGATGGAAGACGGTACCGTCGAGCCCCTGCACCTCACCCCCGGTGCGCAGGCCCTGCAAGGCTGCGGTCAGCCACACGAACTGGGGGTCGGTGACGGTCGGGTTGTCGGGGAATTGGCTGCCGGACACGACGCTGGAACCGGCTACCAGCCGCCACACGACGATGGTCGATTCGCGCACCAGCGCAACCTGGTCGGAGAGTTCGATCTGGTCGATGTTGCGTTCGTAGGCCAGGGCGAGGATCGCTCCTTCGATGGCGCAGAAGACCACCGCGATGGCCCAGAAAACGCGCGACGACAGGAAGTTGGAGCGACGGGTTGTCATGGGCCACGAATGTAAAATGGAGGCGACCGATAATTATCTCACATTCCGGCGCTTCCCATTTTGGCGGTTGTTGCAATGCGCCAATCAAACGCGCGGTCGGAGCACTGGCAGTGCTCGGGTATAATGCCCGGTCTTTACGTGTCTGGATCGCCGTTCACGCCCGATCCGGGCCGGTTTCAACTTCGCGCCCATCCCTGCCATGTCCGAAATCCTCAAGCTGCGCGGTGCGCCCGCCTTCTCCAGTTCCCGCCTTGCCCGGCTCAACGACGCGGTCAAATCCGCCCTGCCACGCCTGAAGGGGCTGGCGGCCGAGCACTGGTATTTCGCGGAGGTCAGTGCTCCGCTCGATGTGGACGAACTGGCCCGGCTCGCGGATCTGCTGGGCGCTCACCCGGAAGGCGACGCGCCGGCCGGTTCGATGCTGGTGGTCACGCCCCGTCTGGGCACCATTTCCCCGTGGTCCTCGAAGGCGACGGACATCGCTCATCAGTGCGGTTTCGACAAGGTCATCCGCGTCGAGCGCGGCACGGCGTTCTCCTTCGATGTGCGTGGCGTCCTCGACGCCCGCGACCGCGAAGCCGTCTTCCCGGTGATCCACGATCGCATGACCGAGTCGGTGCTCGACAACCCCGACGCCGCCCACGCGCTGTTCCACCACTATCAGCCGCAGGCGCTCACCACCGTCGACATCATCGCCAGCGGCCGCGACGCACTGGTGATCGCCAACTCCGAGCTGGGTCTGGCGCTGTCGGAAGACGAGATCGACTACCTGGTTGAAAACTTCACCCGTATGGGCCGCAACCCGACCGACGTCGAGCTGATGATGTTCGCCCAGGCGAACTCCGAGCACTGCCGCCACAAGATCTTCAACGCCGACTGGGTGATCGACGGCCGTCCGATGGAGAAGACCCTCTTCGGCATGATCCGCGAGACCCACAAGGCCCACCCGGAAGGCACCGTCGTCGCGTATTCCGACAACGCTTCGGTGATCGAAGGCGCGGCGGTGGACAAGCTCTACCCGGACGAGAACGGCGCCTGGCAGTTCCGCAACGAACTCACCCACATCCTGGCCAAGGTCGAGACCCATAACCACCCGACGGCGATCTCGCCCTTCCCGGGTGCGTCCACCGGCTCCGGCGGCGAGATCCGCGACGAAGGCGCCACCGGCCGCGGCTCCAAGCCCAAGGCGGGCCTCGCCGGCTTCTCGGTCTCCAACCTCGAGATCCCCGGTTTCGAGCAGCCCTGGGAGCGGCACTACGGCAAGCCCGAGCGCATCGCCTCGGCCCTCGACATCATGATCGAAGGCCCCCTGGGCGCCGCCGCGTTCAACAACGAATTCGGCCGTCCCAACCTCACCGGCTACTTCCGTACTTTTGAACAGAGCGTGCAGGACGAAGTGCGCGGCTACCACAAGCCGATCATGATCGCCGGTGGCCTGGGCAGCATCCAGGATCAGCAGTCCTTCAAGATCAAGTTCGGCCCCGGCACGCTGCTGATCCAGTTGGGCGGCCCCGGCATGCTGATCGGCCTTGGCGGCGGCGCCGCCTCGTCCATGGCCACCGGCACCAACACTGCCGACCTCGACTTCGCCTCCGTCCAGCGCGGCAACCCCGAAATCCAGCGCCGCTGCCAGGAAGTCATCGACGCCTGCTGGCAAAAGGGTGAAGCCAACCCGATCCTGTCGATCCACGACGTGGGCGCCGGCGGCCTTTCCAACGCCTTCCCCGAGCTCGCCGATTCCGCCGAGCTGGGCGCCCGCTTCGAGCTGCGCGAAGTGCACATCGAAGAGCCGGGCATGAGCCCGCGCGAGATCTGGTCGAACGAATCCCAGGAACGCTACGTCCTGGCGATCGCCCCCGAGAGCCTGCCGGTCTTCCAGGCCATCTGCGAACGCGAGCGCTGCCCGTTCGCGGTGGTCGGCTCGGCTTCTGACGACGGCCATCTGGTCGTTTCCGACCGCCACTTCGACAACAAGCCGGTCGACATGGAAATGCAGGTGCTGCTGGGCAAACCGCCCAAGATGACCCGCAACGTGTCCAGCCGTCAGGTCTTCGTGCCGCCCTTCGACGTGACTGACATCAGCCTCGACGACGCCTGTCGCCGCGTGCTGTCGATGCCGGCCGTGGCCAGCAAGAACTTCCTCATCACCATCGGTGACCGCTCGGTGGGCGGCATGACCGCCCGCGACCAGATGGTTGGCCCGTGGCAGGTGCCGGTGGCCGACGTGGCCGTCACCACCATGAGCTTCCACGGCTACCTGGGCGAAGCCTTCGCGATGGGCGAGCGCACCCCGGTCGCCACGCTGGATGCGCCGGCCTCGGGCCGCATGGCGATCGGCGAATCCATCACCAACATCGCCGCCGCCGACATCCGTTCGCTGGGCGACGTGAAGCTCTCCGCCAACTGGATGGCCGCTGCCGGCCATCGGGGCGAGGACGTCAAGCTCTACAAGACGGTCGAGGCCGTGTCGCAGTTCTGCCAGCAGGCCGGCATCGCGATCCCGGTGGGCAAGGATTCCCTGTCGATGCGCACCGCCTGGCACGACGAAGATGAATCCAAGCAGGTCGTCTCGCCGCTGTCGCTGATCGTCACTGCCTTCGCGCCGGTGCAGGACGTGCGCCGCACCCTCACGCCGCAGCTGCAGCTGCTGGATGGCGTCGAGACCGAGCTGCTCCTCATCGACCTCGGCAACAACGCCAACCGCCTCGGTGGCTCGGTGCTGGCCCAGGCTTACAACTCCGTCGCCGAACACGCGCCGGACGTGGATGCCGCCCAGCTCAAGGCTTTCTTCGATCTGATCCAGCAGTGGCGCAAGGATGAACTGATCCTCGCCTACCACGACCGCGCCGACGGTGGCTTGTTCGCCACCCTGTGCGAGATGGCCTTCGCCTCCAGGTGCGGCCTGTCGGTGATGCTCGATACGGTGGCCTACGACCAGTTCATGAATGACGTGGATGGCCTCGACAAGCGCCCGGATTCCCTCAAGGGTCGCTTCAACGACATGCTGTTCAAGGCGCTGTTTGCCGAAGAGTTGGGTGCCGTCATCCAGATCCGCCGTGAGGATCGCAGCCGCTTCACCGAGCCGCTGCGTGCCGCCGGTCTCAGCTACCACTTCGTGGGCGAGCCTAACGACCGCGACGAGCTGCGCTTCTGGCGCAACGCCAAGATCGTTTTTGCCGCGCCCCGCGCCGAGCTGCTGCAAACCTGGTCGGCCACCAGTTACCAGATCGCCCGCCTGCGCGACGATGCCGAATGCGCCAAGGAAGAATTCGAGGCCCTGGCCGATGTCACCAACCCCGGCCTGTCGGTCAAGCTCAGCTTTGATCCGGCCGACGACATCGCCGCGCCGTTCATCATCACCGGCGCCCGTCCGAAGGTCGCCATCCTGCGTGAGCAGGGCGTGAACTCCCAGGCCGAGATGGCCGCCGCCTTCGAGCGCGCGGGCTTCGCGCCCTTCGACGTGCACATGTCCGATCTCCAGGCCGGCCGCGTGCATCTGTCGGGCTTCAAGGGTCTTGCGGCCTGCGGCGGCTTCTCGTACGGCGACGTGCTAGGGGCGGGGCAGGGCTGGGCCAAGTCGATCCTCTTCAACCCGGCGCTGCGTTCGCAGTTCGAAGCCTTCTTCAACCGCGCCGACACCTTCGCGCTGGGCGTGTGCAACGGCTGCCAGATGATGTCCAACCTGGCCGAGATCATTCCGGGTGCCGACTGCTGGCCGCGCTTCCAGCGCAACCGCAGCGAACAGTTCGAGGCCCGCTTCGTGATGGTCGAGGTGCAGGAAAGCCCGTCCATCCTGCTCGCCGGCATGGCGGGTAGCCGGATGCCGATCGTGGTGTCCCACGGCGAAGGCCGTGCGGTGTTCCAGGGTGTGGACGACAAGGACAATGCCAGGATCGCGCTGCGCTACGTGGATAACACCGGCGCCATCGCCACTCGCTACCCGTTCAACCCGAACGGCTCGCCCGATGGCATCACCGGCCTCACCACGCCGGATGGCCGTTTCACCATCATGATGCCGCACCCCGAGCGGACCGCCCGCACCGTGCAGATGAGCTGGCACCCGGCTGATCTGGGCGAGGATTCGCCGTGGCTGCGGATGTTCCGCAATGCGCGCAAGTGGGTCGACTGATCGGCGGTTTGAACTGTTGAAAACGAAACGAGGGGGCTTTGGCCCCCTCGTTTTTTTGTGCCCATCCGGCGCGTGCCAGACAAAAAGAAACCGGGCTGGGCCCGGTTTCTTGTACGACGCAACTTACATCCCCTGGTAGATCGGGCCTTCGCCCCCCTGGGGTGTGACCCAGTTGATGTTCTGGGTCGGGTCCTTGATGTCGCAGGTCTTGCAGTGCACGCAGTTCTGGGCGTTGATCTGCAGTTGCGGATTGTCGCCTTCAGGGCTGCGGACGATCTCATACACGCCGGCCGGGCAGTAGCGCTGCTCGGGCGCGTCGTACTTCGCCAGGTTGATGGCGATGGGCACCGAGGCGTCCTTCAGCTGCAGGTGACAGGGCTCGTCTTCCTCATGGTTGGTGTTGGAGAGGAAGACGGAAGACAGGCGGTCGAAGGTGAGCTTGCCGTCGGGCTTGGGATAGGCAATCGGGCTGCACTCGGCGGCCGGCTTGAGGGCCGTGTGATCGGCGTGGTTGTGGAGCGTCCAGGGCACCTTGCCGCCAAAGAGCACCTGCTCGGCGCCGAACAGGACGGAGCCGAGCCACAGGCCTTTCTTCATGTAGGGCTTGAAGTTGCGGGTCTTGTGGAGCTCGGCGTGGAGCCAGCTGCCCTTGAAGGCTTCCGGGTAGGCGCTGAGTTCATCCTGGCTGCGCTCGGCCGCGAGGGCGTCGTAGGCGGCCTCGGCGGCGAGCATGCCGGACTTCATCGCGGCGTGGGTGCCCTTGATGCGCGCGGCGTTGAGGAAGCCGGCGTCGTCACCGATCAGCGCGCCGCCCGGGAAGACCAGCTTGGGCTGGCTCTGCAGGCCGCCGGCGGCGATGGCGCGGGCGCCGTAGGCGAGACGCTTGCCGCCTTCGAGGAACTTGCGGATTTCCGGGTGCGTCTTGTAACGCTGGAATTCCTCGAAGGGAGACAGGTAGGGATTGCTGTAGTTGAGGCCGACCACGAAGCCGACGGCCACGAGGTTGTCTTCCAGGTGATAGCAGAAGCCGCCGCCATAGGTGGCGGTGTCCATCGGCCAGCCGGCGGTGTGCACCACCAGGCCTTGGACGTGCTGGGCCGCGGGGATTTCCCAAAGCTCCTTGATGCCGATGCCGTAGGTCTGCGGATCGACGCCGTCGCGCAGGTTGAAGCGGGCTTCGAGTTCCTTGCCCAGGTGGCCGCGGCAGCCTTCGGCAAACAGGGTGTACCTGGCGCGCAGTTCCATGCCCGGCTGGAAGTTGGGGCCCTGGGTGCCGTCCTTCAGCACGCCCATGTCGCCGGTGATGACGCCGGCGACTGCGCCTTTGTCGTCAAACAGCAGCTGGGCGCCGGCAAAGCCGGGGTAGACCTCGACGCCCATGGCTTCGGCCTGTTCGCCCAGCCACTTGGCGAGGTTACCGAGGCGGACGATGTAGTTGCCGTCGTTGTGGAAGGAATCGGGCAGCAGGCCGTTGGGCACCTGGCGGCCGCCGGTTTCCGACAGGAAGATCACGCGGTCTTCGGTGACCGGCGTGTTGAGCGGTGCGCCGCGTTCCTTCCAGTCGGGGAAGAGTTCGTTGATGGCGCAGGGGTCGACCACCGCGCCGGAGAGGATGTGGGCGCCGATCTCGGCGGCCTTTTCGATCAGGCAGACGGAAAAGTCCTGACCTTTTTCTGCTGCAAGCTGCTTGAGCCGGATCGCTGCCGAGAGGCCAGCCGGGCCTCCGCCGACGATCAGGACGTCGAATTCCATGGAATCGCGTTCCATCGCTGTCACCTCCTGAGTTGTTTTGATTTGTTCTCTGTCTGCGCACAGCCCGCGCATTCTCCTTCTCCCGATGCGCCGGCAAGGCTGCTGCAGCATGGGAGATGGCAGGCAACATACGCAAGCGTATGTTACATTGAGTCGGCCCGCGCGGGGCAGTTGTATAGCATCCTGCCGGGCACTGCAATCAAAAAACAACGGATGGAGAGACAGCCTGAAATGAATGACCCGACCCCGCACGCACACCCTGACCGAAAACTGCTTCTGACCACCCGCATCCCGGTGCGCTGGGGGGACATGGACGCCTACGGTCACGTGAACAACACGGTGTATTTCCGCTACTGCGAACAGGCGCGGGTGGAGTGGCTGGAACAGTCCGGCTCTGCCGTCACGCCCGACAACCCGGTGGCGCCGGTGATCATCAACGCCAGTTGCACCTTCCTCATTCCCATCAACTATCCCGCCACCGTGGTGCTGCGGATGTACGGCGGAGAGCCGGGGCGCAGCAGCGTGATGACGTGGTACGAGCTGGGCGTGGAAGGCGACGAGCGCATCTACGCCGAGGGTTCGTCCAAGGTGGTGTGGATGGACCCCCGGACCGGCAAGTCGGTGCCGCTCCCCGAGGACATCCGCGCCGAGGTAAGCTGAGTAGCTTGAGTGCCAACGGAACCGGACGTCGAGCCGGAATCCGCATATAAGACAAGGTAAGAGGAGAAGTTCATGAGTTATCCCATCGCCGAGCGCCCGCTGTGGGTGCCGGACACGGCCCGCATCGCGGACGCCAACATCACCGCCTTCACCCGCCAGGCTGAGGCCCGCTGGGGCCGCAGCTTTGCCGATTACGCCGCGCTGCATGGGTGGTCCGTCGATCAGCCCGCCGAGTTCTGGACGTCGATCTGGGAATACGGCGAGGTGAAGGGTAGCCGGGGCGATGTCGTCCTCGAGGACGGCGACCGCATGCCCGGCGCCCGCTGGTTTCCTGGCGCGCGCCTCAACTTCGCCGAGAACCTCCTGCGCCAGCGGGACGACAGCGACGCGCTGGTGTTCTGGGGCGAGGATCGCGTACACAACCGCCTCTCCCATGGCGATCTGTATCGTCAGGTGGCGCACTTTGCCGCCGCCCTGAAGGACATGGGCGTGGAGCCGGGCGATCGGGTGGCGGCGTGGATGCCGAACCTGCCCGAAACCATCGTGGTGATGCTCGCGGCGACCAGCATCGGGGCGATCTTCTCGTCCGCGTCGCCGGATTTCGGTGTGCAGGGCGTGCTGGATCGCTTCGGCCAGATCGAACCCAAGGTGCTGGTGGCCGTGGATGGCTACTACTACAACGGGAAGATCGTGGATTGCCTGGATCGTCTCGCGGCGATCACCGACGGGCTGCCGTCGGTCAAGCGGGTGGTGGTGGTGCCTTACGTGCATGCAAAGCACGATCTTTCCCACGTGCATCACGCGCGCGTGCTGGCGGAGTTCGTCAAGCCCTTCCTGGCCGAGACGGAGATCCCCTTCGTGCGGCTGCCCTTCGATCACCCGCTCTACATTATGTATTCGTCGGGCACCACGGGCGTGCCCAAGTGCATCGTGCACTGCGCCGGCGGGGTGCTGCTGCAGCACCTCAAGGAGCTCAAGCTCCACGGCGACGTGAAGCCGGGCGACAAGCTGTTCTACTTCACCACCTGCGGCTGGATGATGTGGAACTGGCTGGTTTCGGGCCTGGCGGCCGGCGCGACGCTGCTGCTGTACGACGGCTCACCGATGATCGGCAACGGGGCGATTCTCTTCGACTACGCCCAGTCCGAAGGGATGACTCACTTCGGCACCTCCGCCAAGTTCATCGACGGCATCGCCAAGGCCGGTCTGCGTCCGGGTTCCACCCACAACCTCACCAAACTGCGGGCGATGTTCTCCACCGGCAGTCCGTTGGTGCCGGAGGGCTTCGAGTACGTCTATCGTGAGATCAAGGCCGACCTCTGCCTGTCGTCGATCTCGGGCGGCACCGACATCGTTTCCTGCTTCGTCCTCGGCAATCCCACGCTGCCGGTCTACGCCGGCGAGATCCAGTGCAAGGGCCTGGGCATGGCGGTGGATGTGTTCGACGAGACCGGCACGCCGGTGCGCAGCGAGAAGGGCGAGCTTGTGTGCACGCGCCCCTTCCCGGTGATGCCGATCGGCTTCTGGAAGGACGACGACGGCGCCAGGTATCGGGCTGCGTACTTCGCGCGCTTCGACAATGTGTGGTGTCACGGCGACTACTCGGAGATCACCGCCCACGACGGGCTGATCATCTATGGCCGCTCCGACGCCACCCTCAACCCGGGTGGCGTGCGCATCGGCACCGCCGAGATCTACCGTCAGGTCGAAAAGCTGGAGGAGGTGGTCGAAGCCCTGGTGATCGGTCAGCAGTGGCCGCCGGGTGATGCCGCCGACGTGCGGGTGGTGCTGTTCGTCAAGCTGCGTGAGGGCCTTGCCCTCGACGACGCGCTGATCGCCCGAGTCCGCCAGACCATCCGCGACAACACCACGCCGCGCCATGTGCCCGCCAAGGTGGTGCAGGTGAAGGACATCCCACGCACCAAGAGCGGCAAGATCGTCGAACTGGCTGTGCGCTCGGTAGTGCATGGCGAACCGGTGAAGAACGTCGAGGCGCTGGCCAATCCGGCGGCCCTGGACGAGTTCCGCGCGCGGCCTGAACTGCAATCCTGACCGAAGGAGAGGTGCGGCAATGTTGATGGATCGTCACAAGAGCAGCCTGTTGGTCGTCGATGTGCAGGCCCGCCTGCTGCCGGCCATCGCCGATGGCGAGGCGGTGTTGGGCAACTGCGTATGGCTCGCCGGCGTCGCCCGGCGGGTTGGTGTGCCGGTGGTGGTTTCCGAGCAGTATCCGGAAGGTCTCGGCCGTACCGCCGATCCGCTGCTGGCGGCGGTGGGCGATGCGCCGGTCGTCACCAAGACGCACTTCTCCTGCGTGGCCGACGGCTGCCTTGAAGGCACCGCCGTGGATTCGCGCCGACAGGTGGTGGTGGTCGGCACCGAAGCCCACGTGTGCGTGCTGCAGACGGTGCTGGAGCTGCGCTGGCAGGGCAAGGAGGTCTTCGTGGTGGCGGATGCGGTCGGTTCCCGCAAGCCGGCCGACCGGGAAGCCGCCCTGGCCCGCATGCGCAGCCATGGGATCGAGGTCGTCACCCGTGAAATGGTGGCCTTCGAATGGCTGCACGAGAGCGCCACCGACCTGTTTCGGGAAGTAAACCGGGATTTCATCCGGGACAACTAGCGGTTTGATGTCACGACCGGGGGCTTCGCCCGTTGAAGAGAGGGGGGTGGATCGGCTATCATTCCCCTTTCCAGAAGTCCCCCGTGTCATGACCAAATACGTCTTTGTTACCGGTGGTGTCGTGTCCTCTCTGGGCAAGGGCATCGCTGCAGCCTCCCTCGGGGCGATTCTCGAATCCCGCGGCATCAAGGTTACCCACCTCAAGCTCGACCCCTACATCAACGTCGACCCCGGCACGATGAGCCCCTTCCAGCATGGGGAAGTCTTCGTGACCGAGGATGGTGCCGAAACCGACCTCGACCTCGGCCACTACGAGCGCTTCACCAGCGCCAAGATGAGCAAGCGCAACAACTTCACCACCGGCCAGATCTACGAGGCGGTGATCAAGAAGGAACGGCGCGGCGAATATCTCGGCAAGACGGTGCAGGTCATCCCCCACATCACCGACGAGATCAAGACCTACGTCAAGCGTGGCGCCGAAGGTGCCGACGTGGCGATCGTCGAAGTGGGCGGTACTGTCGGCGACATCGAGTCGCTGCCCTTCTTGGAGGCCATCCGCCAGATGGGCATCGAGGAAGGCCGTCAGGGCACCTGTTTCATCCATCTCACGCTGTTGCCCTACATCCCGACCGCCGGTGAGCTCAAGACCAAGCCCACCCAGCACTCGGTGAAGGAACTGCGCGAGATCGGCATCCAGCCCGACATCCTGCTGTGCCGTGCCGATCGTTCGGTTCCGGCCGATGAGCGTCGCAAGATCGCGCTGTTCTGCAACGTGATGCCCGAAGCCGTCATCGAATGTCTCGATGCCGATTCGATCTACCGCATCCCCGGCATGCTGCACGACCAGATGCTCGACGAGATCGTCTGCCACAAGCTGGGCATCCTCGCCCGTGCGGCCGATCTGTCGATCTGGGAGCGCCTGCTCGACGCGCTGAACAACCCGAACCACAGCCTCGACATCGCCTTCGTCGGCAAGTATGTCGACCTGACCGAATCCTACAAGTCGCTGATCGAAGCCCTCAACCACGCCGGGATGCACACCCGCAGCAAGGTGAACATCCACTACCTGGATTCCGAGGACATCGAGAAGAACGGCTGTGACGTGCTCAAGTCGATGGATGCGATCCTCGTGCCTGGTGGCTTCGGCCGTCGTGGTACCGAAGGCAAGATCGCCGCGATCCGCTATGCCCGCGAGAACAAGGTGCCGTACCTGGGCATCTGCCTCGGCATGCAGCTGGCGGTCGTCGAGTTCGCCCGTGACGTGGCCAGCATGAACGGCGCCCACAGTACCGAGTTCGACAAGCACACCGGCTTCCCGGTGATCGGCCTCATCACCGAATGGCACGACGCCTCCGGCAAGGTCGAGAAGCGTGGCGAGGATTCCGACCTGGGCGGCACGATGCGTCTGGGTGGCCAAGTCTGCAATCTGACCGAAGGCTCCCTGGCCCGCGAGATCTACGGCAAGGCCGAGATCACCGAGCGCCACCGCCACCGCTACGAAGTGAACAACACCCTGCTGGCCAAGCTCGAAGAGCAGGGTCTGCGGGTTGCCGGTCGCGCGCCGGGCACCGACCTGTGCGAGATGATCGAGCTGCCGTCCGACGTCCATCCGTGGTTCGTCGGCTGCCAGTTCCATCCGGAGTTCACCTCCAACCCGCGTAACGGCCACCCGCTGTTCACCGCCTTCGTCAAGGCAGCGCTCGCTCACCAGCAGGGCAAGTAAAAGGAAACCCCATGAAACTCTGCGGCTTCGACGTCGGCATCGACAAACCCTTCTTCCTCATCGCCGGGCCCTGCGTCATCGAGTCCCGCGAGATGGCCTTCGAGACCGCCACGGCGCTCAAGGACATCTGCGGCGAACTGGGCATCCCGTTCATCTACAAGTCCAGCTACGACAAGGCGAACCGCAGTTCCGGCAAGTCGTTTCGTGGCATGGGCATGGAGAAGGGCCTCGAGATCCTCGCCGAAGTCCGCGAGAAGGTCGGCGTGCCCGTCCTCACCGACGTGCACACCGAAGCCGAAGTGCCCCATGTGGCGGCTGTCGTCGATGTGCTGCAGACCCCGGCCTTCCTGTGCCGCCAGACCGACTTCATCCACGCGGTCGCGGCGTCCGGCAAGCCGGTGAACATCAAGAAGGGCCAGTTCCTCGCCCCGGGCGACATGAAGAACGTCGTCGACAAGGCCCGCGAGGCCAACGGCGGCGCCGACACCATCATGGTGTGCGAGCGCGGTGCATCCTTCGGCTACAACAACCTGGTGTCCGACATGCGCTCCCTGGCGATCATGCGCGACACCGGCTGTCCGGTGGTTTTCGATGCCACCCACTCGGTCCAGCTGCCGGGTGGGCAGGGCACGGTTTCCGGCGGCCAGCGGGAGTTCGTGCCGGTGCTGGCGCGGGCGGCGGTCGCCGTCGGCATTGCCGGCCTGTTCATGGAAACCCACCCCGATCCTGCCAAGGCCTTCTCCGACGGCCCCAACGCGTGGCCGCTGCCCAAACTCAAGGCTCTGCTCTCGACCCTCAAGGCGATCGACGCGCTGGTCAAGGGTGAGGGTTTTGAAGAGCTGAAAGGCTGAGCCCGCAGGCGATTTTCCGGTTTCGAAGTTAGAGGCGGCCGGAAGGTCGCCGCTGTAAATTCAGTGATAAGAAAGGAAGTTCATGAGCGCCATTGTTGATGTCATTGCCCGCGAGGTCCTCGATTCCCGCGGCAATCCCACGGTTGAAGCCGATGTGCTGCTGGAATCCGGCGTGATGGGCCGTGCCGCTGTGCCGTCCGGCGCGTCCACCGGCTCCCGCGAAGCCATCGAGCTGCGTGACGGCGATGCCGCCCGCTACCTGGGCAAGGGCGTGCTGCAGGCGGTCGAGAACGTCAATACCGAAATCTCCGAAGCGCTGATCGGCCTCGACGCCGAAGAGCAGGCCTTCATCGACAAGACCCTGATCGACCTGGACGGCACCGACAACAAGTCGCGCCTGGGCGCCAACGCGCTGCTGGCCGTGTCCATGGCCGTGGCCAAGGCTGCCGCTGAAGAAGCGGGCCTGCCGCTGTATCGTTACTTCGGTGGTTCCGGTGGCATGGCCATGCCGGTGCCGATGATGAACGTCATCAACGGTGGCGCCCACGCCAACAACTCCCTGGACATCCAGGAATGCATGATCATGCCGGTTGGCGTGAAGAGCTTCCGCGAAGCCCTGCGCTGTGGCGCCGAGATCTTCCATCACCTCAAGAAGCTCACCGACAAGAAGGGCTACCCCACCACCGTCGGCGACGAAGGCGGTTTTGCCCCGAACGTCTCGGGCACCGATGAAGCCCTCAACATGATCCTCGAAGCCGCCGCCAACGCCGGTTACGAGCCGGGCCGCGACATCGTCCTGGCCCTCGACTGCGCCGCTTCCGAGTTCTACAAGAACGGCAAGTACGAGCTGGTCGGCGAAGGCCTGTCGCTGACGTCCGAAGGCTTCACCGACTACCTCGCCACCCTGGCCGACAAGTTCCCGATCATCTCGATCGAAGACGGTATGGCCGAAGGTGACTGGGCTGGCTGGAAGCACCTGACCGACCGCCTCGGCAAGAAGGTTCAGATCGTCGGTGACGACCTCTTCGTGACCAACACCCGCATCCTGAAGGAAGGCATCGACAAGGGCATCGCCAACTCGATCCTCATCAAGATCAACCAGATCGGCACCCTGACCGAAACCTTCGCCGCCGTCGAGATGGCCAAGCGTGCCGGTTACACTGCGGTGATCTCCCACCGTTCCGGTGAAACCGAAGACTCCACCATCGCCGACATCTCGGTGGGTCTGAACGCCATGCAGATCAAGACCGGTTCCCTGTCCCGTTCCGATCGCATCTCCAAGTACAACCAGCTGCTGCGCATCGAGGAAGATCTCGGCGATACCGCCTTCTACCCGGGCCTGTCGGCTTTCTACAACCTGCGTAACCGCTAAGTTGTAGCCTGGGGCCGGCCGCCCGGTCGGCCCCGTTTTCCTGTTCTGCTCCCATGCGTTGGCCTACCCTCATCCTCGCCTTGCTCGTGCTTGCCTTGCAGTATCCGCTATGGATCGGCAAGGGCGGTTGGCTGCGTGTCTGGGACGTGGAAAAGCAGCTCGCGGCCCAGAAAGAGGGCAATCGCAAGCTGGAACAGCGAAACACCGGTCTCGATGCCGAGGTGCGTGATCTCAAGACAGGCTACGAAGCCGTCGAGGAACGAGCCCGTTTCGAGCTCGGTCTGACCAAGCCGGACGAAGTCTTCGTCCAGACTCCCCAGCAAAAATAAGTGGTTTGAAGTGAAGTTCACCCGGCCCGTCGGGCAGGGATGCGTTCGTTCGTGTGTCGGGTGATCGGGCGCGGGATCAACCCGCCTTGCGGCTCATCGCTTCGATGGCTGCGAGCAAGCCGACGGTGGAGCCGTCGCGCTGGCGGTCGGAGCTGGCCTCGATGTCCCGGGCCATGTTCTTGCCCAGCTCCACGCCGTACTGGTCGAAGCTGTTGATGCCCCAGATCCAGCCCTGAACGAAGACCTTGTGCTCGTAGAGCGCCAGGATCTGCCCGAGGGTGAAAGGCGTGACCGACGGCATCAGCAGCGTGGTGCTGGGCTGGTTGCCGGCGCACACCAGATGGGGTGCGAGACGCTCCACCTCGGCATCGTCGATGCCACGGGCGCGCAGTTCGGCGCGGGCTTCGTCCAGCGTGCGACCCAGCATCAGCGCGGCGGACTGGGCCAGGGCGTTGCCGAACAGGCTGCGGTCGGTGGCCGAAGGCGTTGCACAGATGGGCAGCACGAAGTCGAACGCCACCTTGCGGGTGCCCTGGTAGAACAGCTGGTGGTAAGCGTGCTGGCCCACGGTGCCGGGGCCGCCGAAGATGATCGGTGCCGTCTGCCAGCTCACCGGTTGCCCCTGGTGATCCACCGACTTGCCGTTGCTTTCCATCTCCAGCTGCTGAAGATAGGCCGGCAGGCTGCGCAGGCGGTGGCTGTAGGGCAGCACCGCGTGACCGTCGAGCCCGAGGAAGGTGGCGTTCCAGATGCCGAGGAGGGCGGTGATCACCGGTAGGTTTGCGGCGAACGGGGCGCTGGCGAAGTGGGTGTCCATGCTGCGACCGCCGGCGAGGAAGTCGTCGAAGACCTCGGTGCCGAACGCCAGCATCAGCGGCAGGCCGATGGCCGACCACACCGAAAACCGTCCGCCGATCCATTCGGGCATCGGGAAGGTGGTGTCTTCGGCGATGCCGAAGGCAACGGCCGCGGCCACGTTGTTGCTGATCGCCACGAAATGCCGGCTGAGGTCGGCATCGGCGCCCAGTGCGGCGGCCAGCCAGGCACGCGCGGCACGGGCATTGAAGAGCGTCTCGGCGGTGGAGAAGCTCTTCGAGGCGACGATGAACAGGGTTTCGGCCGGATTGGCGCGGTCGAGGATCGCGCGGATCTCGGTGTCGTCCACGTTTGCGGCGAACGACAGTTCAAGCCGCGTCGGCTGCGACGGGGAGAAGGCTTCGGCGAGGAGACGCGGACCGAGATCCGAACCACCGATGCCCAGATGCACCACGTGGCGGATCGGCTGGCCGGTGGCACCCACGAACTCGCCGGCGTGCACCTGCGCCACGAAGGCATCGAGGCGCTTGCGGGTGGCGGCGATCTCAGCCCGGGCTGCGGCCGGCGTGAGTTCGAACATGCGCGCGGCGCAGTGCAGGGCGGCGCGATCTTCGGTGAAATTGACCGGCTCGCCGGACAGCATCGCGGCGATGCCATCCTTCAGTCCGGCCTCGTCGGCGAGGGCGAGCAGTTCGGCCATCGCCGACGACGTGATGCGCTGCTTGGAGTAATCGAGCAGAAGGCCGTCGGCAGCACACGAGAAGCGCTCGAAGCGCGTCGCATCACCCGCGAAGAGATCGCGCATGGTGGTGTCGCCAATGGCATCACGGTGGCCTTGCAGGGCCTGGGCTGCGCGGCTCGTGTCGAGCCGGAGATGGGCGCGATCAGTCACGGTTGTAGAGTTTGAAAGTCTCGGCCTTACGGCCACCACCGAGGCGCCGCTCCCAGATCAGACTCCCTTCGCCGCGGACCTTCTGGGCCTGGCTGCTCGTGGCGTAGGTGAGCAGCAGCTTGCACTCGCCGCCACTGGCATTGGGCACCGTGCGGATGCCGGCAAAGTAGTCGAGGGCGGCCCGCTGGGTGTCACCCAGGCCGCGTCGTGCGATGCAGCTGGTGGGCTGGCCTGCCAGGGCGGCCTTCAGCTCGGCGGCGACCGGCTGGTAGTTCTTGGTGTAGGCAAACCAGGGCTGCCACAGGATGACGGCAAGGCACCACAGCAAGGTGATGCCGAACGCCCAATTGGTGGTGCCGCGGGCGGGCGTGCGGCGCACGAACAGCGGCATGACCAGCAGCGCAATGCTGATGAGCACGCCGATCAGCGTTCCACCGACCAGGCTGTCGCGGGGGAAATCCGGGGCCATCTTGGCGACCGAGCGGGCAAGGCCCGGCGGCCAGCCGAAGTGCAGCGCGCTCCATCCCGCCCACACCAGCAGGGCGAAGAAGGCGAAGGCCATGATGCCGAACCAGTCGAAGGCATTGGCGGCACCCCGGCGCAGGCTGGAGACGCCCAGGGCGGCGAGCAGCGCCAGCGGCGGCAGCACCGGCAGCATGTTGGCCGGGCGCAGGTTGCCGGTGGTGGCAACCAGCAGGATCGCCAGCAGGCTGGCCATGAGCGGAAGCGCCAGCGGTGGCGTGGCCAGGGTGTGCCGGTTGCGCCACACCGCCCAGCCTGCGATCGGCCACAGGGGCCAGGCGAACCAGCCGGCCAGCTGGAGCAGCTTGCCGAAATCGGCCAGATGGTAGGCGTGGGGCGTGTTGGTGGTGAGTTCGTTGGCCCACCAGGCGGCGAGGGCGTCGGGGTCGGACAGGGCGGCCGAGCCCAGCCATGCGCCGGCGATCGCGCAGCCTGTCATCAGACCAAGGGCGATGCCGGTGACGACGGTGCGGTTGCGGCAGCTGGGGCACAGCATGGGTGCGACCAGCAGCACGGGCACGGTGAGCACCACGCCGGGCAGGCCTCCGGCGAGGAAGGCGAGCCCACTGCCGAGACCGGCCTGGAGCCCGCCGCGGATCGGACGTTCAGCCAGCTGGCCAAGGCCGGCGTAACACACGGCCATGCCGGCGAGCTGGGCGAGGATGGGCTGGGTTTCGTGGGCGTGGACGACGAGGCCGACGGCGCCGAGGGCCAGCAGGATCGCCGGCGCGAAGGCGGTTTCGCCATACAGGCGACGGGCGGCGATGCCTGTCCAGTAAAGGAAGGCGGCGGTGAACAGGCTGCTGGCGAGGCGGGCTGCGTCGTGGATCGGCAGCAGGCCGCCGAGGAGCTTGGCCAAGATGGCGCCGGCCCAGTAGTAGAGGGGCGGGAAGTCGTGGAAGGCTTCGCCGGCGATCTCGGGCATCAGCCAGCTGCCACGGGTGAGGATGGCGTGGATCGGGCCGAGGTGGGTGAGATCGTCACCCCGCCACGGGAGATGCCCGGTGGTGCCCACCAGCAGATAGACGGCGATGAGCACGGCCAGAGGCCAGCCGGTAACCGGCGCCGGCAGGGAAAGGCGGGGGGCGTCGTGGGGCATGGGTGCTCGATCTGAGTGCGGTGGGTGTGCAACCGGCAATAAAAAAGGCAGCCTCGGCTGCCTTTTTCGGACGATGCCGGCGTTGGGCGAATATTAGCCCAGGCGCTGCACGGAACCGTACTTCTGACGGAAGCGCTCGACGCGACCCGCGGTGTCAACGATCTTCTGCTTGCCGGTGTAGAACGGGTGGCAGGCAGAGCACACTTCCACGTGGTACTGGGGCTTGCCCATCGTGGAGCGGGTGGTGAAAGTGTTGCCGCAGGAGCAAGTCACTTGCACTTCTTTGTAATTCGGGTGGGTATCGGCTTTCATCGCTTGGTCCTTTGGGAAGTACACGTGGGTGGTGAATTTGGCCACCCGGAAAACACAGCATTCTGAACTACTTCAGCGCCTTAGGCAAGAAAACCGGCAAGATTTATAAAAATCGCGCGACAAAGGCGCCGACGCAGCCTGAAGGCAGCGGCAGCCAGACTCGGTGATCGCTGCCGGGCACCCGCTCGACAGGCTCGCCGGCGGCGTCGATCAGGCGTTCGACGCGGATCTCGGCGTTGCCGGAAGGGTGGATCAGCTCGAGCCGATCACCTACCGAAAACGCGTTTTTCGAGGCGATTTCGGCGAGGCCACGCTCGGCGTCGTAGCCCACCACGTCGCCCACGTACAGGCTGCGGTTGGATTCGGAGTGGCCGCGCAGGTAGTTCTGCATCTCGTGGGGTGTGTGGCGCTGGTAGAAGCCGTCGGTGTAGCCCCGGTTGGCGAGGCCCTCGAGCTGGCCCAGCAGCGCCGGGTCGAGGCCGCGGCCGGCGAAGGCGTCGTCGATGGCCTGGCGGTAGGCCTGGCTGGTGCGGGCGACGTAGTAGGGGCTCTTGGTGCGGCCTTCGATCTTGAAGGAGTCGATGCCGATCTCGGTCAGCCGCTGGACGTGTTCGATGGCGCGCAGATCCTTGGAGTTGAGGATGTAGGTGCCGTGCTCGTCCTCTTCGATGGGCATGTAGTCGCCGGCGCGCTTTTGCGGTTCTTCGAGCAGATAGACGTCGCCGCTGCTGCAGGTCTTGGCCTCGTGGGTCTTGAAATCCCAGCGGCAGGAGTTGGTGCAGGTGCCCTGGTTGGGGTCGCGGTGGTTGAAGTAGCCGGAGAGCAGGCAGCGGCCCGAATACGCGATGCACAGGGCGCCGTGGATGAAGACTTCGAGCTCGGTGTCGGGGCAATCCTGACGGATGCTGGCGATTTCGTCGATGGAGAGCTCCCGCGACAGGATCACCCGCGAGATGCCGGCCATCTTCCAGAAGCGCACCGCGGCGGCATTGACCGTGTTGGACTGCACCGACAGGTGGATGGGCATCTCGGGGAAGTTCTCGCGGACCATCAGGATCAGGCCCGGATCGGACATGATCAGCGCGTCGGGCTTGAGGGCGATGACCGGGGCGATGTCCTTGATGAAGGTCTTGATCTTGGCGCCGTGGGGATAGATGTTGGCGACCACGTAGAAGTGCTTGCCCTGGGCGTGGGCGCGGTGGATGCCGTCGGCCAGCACCGGCAGGTCGCCGAAATCGTTGTTACGCACGCGCAGCGAGTAACGCGGCTGGCCGGCGTAGATGGCGTCGGCACCAAAGGCGAAGGCGGTGTCGAGCATCGCCAGGGAGCCGGCGGGGGCGAGGAGTTCGGGTTTTTTGCGGGACATGGAATCTCTGTTCGGGGAATGGCCTGGGGGCGGATGCGGCAATTTTTGCCGTCTTGTCGTGGGCCTTGGGGTGGATCAGCGGTAGGTGTCGACCACCGCGTTCCAGCGGGCCAGCACCGGGCTCTGGGCCTTGAGGTTGTTCTGGAGCATCTGCTCGGCCATCTCGAGCATGGCTTTTTGTTCCTTGCCGAGGAACTGGAGCTGCTGGGTGTCGAGATGGACGCGCAGGTCGCCGGGCTTGCGGCGGCCGCGGCCCGGAAAGCCGGCGCCGGCCACGCGGATCTCGGGGCTGGTGGCGGCTTCAGGGAGCAGCACCTCGCGCACGCCGTCGAGGGTCGGCACGTCGATGCTGCCGCCGGCCAGCACGCGGAAAACGCTCACCGGCACGGTGACGTGGATGTCGTGGCCGTCGAGGCGGAACAGCGGGTGCGGATGGGTGCGCAGGGTGAGGTAGAGGTCGCCCGGCTCGCCGTCGTCGGGTGCGGGGCCGCCCTGGCCACTGATGCGCAGCTCTTCGCCGGGCAGCATGGCGGGCGGAACGGTGACGGCCAGTTGCCGGTCAGCCGGGTTCCAGCCGCGGCCTTCGCAGCTCGGGCAGCGGGTGTCGGTGGTGAAGCCCTTGCCGTGGCAGTGCGAGCAGGACTTGAGCCCACCGCCGCTGCGCACCCGGCCGCTGCCGTGACAGTGGCTGCACATGCTGGTGCGGCCATAGCTGCGGTGGCCGCTGCCGTTGCAGTCGTTGCAGGGCTCGCGGCCTTCTACGGTGACGGTGACGGTGGCGCCCCGGGCAGCGTCGAGGAGATCGACGAAAACCTCCTGGCGACGATCCTCGCCTTTGGGCTTGGCGGATTTGCGCGGCGGTTCCGGGGTGGTGTCTTCGTCGTCCGACGCGTCGACGGGCTTTTGGGTGAGGCGTTCGAAGGCCTGGCGGACGAGGCGGAACTGATCCTGGGCCTGGGGGTCGGGGTTGCGATCCGGGTGCCAGCGCATCGCCAGGCGCTTGTAGGCGCGCTTGATTTCGGCGAGGGTGGCATCGGGATCGACCCCTAGGATCTGGTGGGCGTTGCGGGCGGGCATCCCGCCATTTTAATCGGCCCCGCCGGTGGGCGGGGGGCGATTGTTGGGGGGTGAGCGGGTGGGCTCAGTTCCGGTCGCTCTTCCGCCTGTCCTGCCGGCATTCGTTGATGCAGTGCACGGTGCCGTCTTCCTGGGCGACTTCGAGCTTCACGGCAAAGCCCCACAGGCGGGCGACGTGCTTGAGGACTTCGTCGTTGTCGCCGGCTAGCGGGCGGCGCTGGTACATCTGGTGGCGCAGGGTGAGGGAGCGGTCGCCGCGCAGGTCGACGTTCCAGACCTGCAGGTTGGGCTCGCGGCTGCCCAGGTTGTAGTTGTCGGAGAGGATTTCGCGCACGCGGCGGTAGCCGCTTTCGTCGTGGATCGCGGAGATCTTGAGCTTGCTGTCCTTGTCGTCGTCGAGGATGGCGAAGAGGCGGAAGTCGCGCATTACCTTGGGCGACAGGAACTGGGCGACGAAGCTTTCGTCCTTGAAGTTGCGCATGGCGAAGTCGAAGGTCTCGCGCCAGTCGCTGCCGGCGATGTCCGGGAACCAGTAGCGGTCTTCGTCGGTGGGGGCTTCGCAGATGCGGCGGATGTCCTGCCACATGGCAAAACCCAGGGCGTAGGGGTTGAGACCGCGGTACCAGGGTTCGCTGTAGCTGGGCTGATAGACGACGTTGGTGTGGGAGTGGAGGAACTCCATCATGAAGCTGTCGGTGAGCAGCCCCTCGTCGTACATCGTGTTGAGCAGGGTGTAGTGCCAGTAGGTGGCCCAGCCTTCGTTCATCACCTGGGTCTGGCGCTGGGGGAAGAAGTACTGGCCGATCTTGCGCACGATGCGCACGATCTCGCGCTGCCAGGGTTCGAGGAGTGGGGCGTTCTTCTCGATGAAGTAGAGGAGATTCTCCTGGGGTTCGGGCGGGAAGCGCCGGGCCTCGACGGTGGCGGCGCGCTGCTGCTGGGCGGGCAGGGTGCGCCACAGGTCATTGACCTGACTTTGCAGGTATTCGGCGCTCCCGCTGGCGGGTGAGCTCTTTATCCAGCGAGAGCTTGGCGGGACGCTTGTAGCGATCCACGCCGACGTTCATCAGCGCGTGGCAGGAGTCGAGGAGGAGTTCGACTTCCTCTTCGCCGTAGCGCTCTTCGCATTCGGTGAGGTAGTTCTTGGCGAAGAGGAGGTAGTCGACGATGGCGTCGGCGTTGGTCCACTGCCGGAACAGGTAGTTGCCCTTGAAGAAGCTGTTGTGGCCGTAGGCGGCGTGGGCGATCACCAGGGCCTGCATCGTCATGGTGTTCTCTTCCATGAGATAGGCGATGCAGGGGTTGGAGTTGATGACGATCTCGTAGGCGAGCCCCATCTGCCCGCGGCGGTAGCCCTTTTCGGTCTGCAGGAAGCTCTTGCCGAAGGACCAGTGGTGGTAATTGACGGGCATGCCGACGGACGAGTAGGCGTCCATCATCTGCTCGGAGGTGATGACCTCGATCTGGATGGGGTAGGTGTCGAGCCCGAAGCCTCGCGCCACGCGGTCGATCTCGGCGTGGTAGGTCTCGATGAGCTCGAAGGTCCATTCGCCGGGGGCGGGCAGGGGTTTCCTGCGCTTGGTTCTGGTCGCTGTGCTCATGCCAGTTTCTTTTTGAAGAGTTCGCGGAACACCGGGTAGATGTCGGGCAGGCCTTCGATGTGCTGCATCGCGAAGTTGGGCTGCGCGCCGACCAGCTTTTCGTACTCGCGCCACAGGTTCTGCGGCTCGCCGGGGGTGATCTCGATGTAGGCGAAATACTGGAGGAAGGGCAGGATCGAACTGGCGAGCACCTCGCGGCAGTGGGGCGAATCGTTCTCCCAGTTGTCGCCATCGGAGGCCTGCGCGCCGTAGATGTTCCAGGCGCCGTTGGCGTAGCGCTCGTGGAGGATGTCCTTCATCAGCTCGAGGGCGCTCGACACCACGGTGCCGCCGGATTCGCGGGAGTGGAAGAAGTCTTCCTCGTTCACTTCCTTGGCCACGGTATGGTGGCGGATGAACACCACCTCGATGTGCTCGTAGGTGCGGGTGAGGAAGAGATACAGCAGCATGAAGAAGCGCTTGGCGGTGGCTTTCTTCTCTTCGTCCATCGAGCCCGACACGTCCATGATGCAGAACATCACCGCCTGGGTGGTCGGTTTGGGCACCTTGGTGCGGTTGTTGTAGCGCAGGTCGAAGGTGTCGATGAAGGGGATCGCCTCGATCTTGGCACGGAGAATGCCGATCTCGTCCTTCAGCTTGACGACTTCGGGGTCGTCTTCTGAATGTGTCAAAAGCAACTCTTCAAGTTGCTTTTGCAACTCACGCAGGCTGCCGCGGTAGGGCGACGAGAGCGCCAGCCGGCGGCCCAGCGCGCCGCGCAAGGAGCGCACAACGTTGATGTTGGCTGGCGTGCCGTCGTTGGTGAAACCGGCGCGCTGGCTCTTGTATTCGTGGATGCGGGCGAGCTGGGTCTTGACCAGGTTGGGCAGCGCAAGATCGTCGAAGAAGACGTCGAGGAACTCCTCGCGGGAGAGGTTGAAGACGAAATCGTCCTCGCCTTCGCCCTCGTTGCTGGCCTTGCCCTTGCCGGTGCCGCTACCGCCGCCGCCTTGCGGCCGGTTGATCTGGTCGCCGGTGGAGAACTGGTCGTTGCCGGTGAAGATGGTTTCCCACACCCCGCCGCGCCCATGATGAAACTGGGGCTCGGAGAGATCCTTGGCGGGGATGGAGACGCTCTCGCCGTTATCCAGATCCTTGATGGAGCGGCCGGAGATGGCATCGGCCACCGCCTCGCGGATCTGGTGTTTGAAACGGCGCATGAACCTCTGCCGGTTCACAGCACTCTTGTTCTTGCTGTCGAACCGGCGATCGATGATTCGGACCATTCGGGCCTCGCGAACTGTTGACGTGCCGCCAGCCCGACGGGGCCGGCGGTCGTGCGGTCAGGACGACTTGCGGACGCGCAGATACCACTCGCAGAGCAAGCGGACCTGCTTCTCGGTGTAGCCCTTTTCGATCATGCGATTGACGAAGTTCTGGTGCTTCTTCTGCTCGTCGCCGCTGGCCTTGGCGTTGAAGCTGATGACGGGCAGCAGGTCTTCGGTGTTGGAGAACATCTTCTTCTCGATCACCGCGCGGAGCTTCTCGTAGCTGGTCCAGCTCGGGTTCTTGCCGTTGTTCTTGGCGCGGGCGCGCAGCACGAAGTTCACCACCTCGTTGCGGAAGTCCTTCGGGTTGCTGATGCCGGCCGGCTTCTCGATCTTCTCGAGCTCGTCGTTGAGCGCGTTGCGGTCGAGGATCTCGCCGGTGTTCTGGTCGCGGTATTCCTGGTCCTGGATCCAGAAGTCGGCGTAGGTCACGTAGCGGTCGAAGATGTTCTGGCCGTACTCGCTGTAGCTCTCGAGGTAGGCGGTCTGGATCTCCTTGCCGATGAACTCGGCGTAGCGCGGGGCGAGGAATTCCTTGATGAAGGCCAGGTACTTGGCTTCGTTCTCGGGCGGGTACTGCTCCTGGGCGATCTGCTGCTCGAGCACGTACATGAGGTGCACCGGATTGGCAGCCACTTCGCGGTGGTCAAAGTTGAACACCTTGGACAGCACCTTGAAGGCGAAGCGAGTGGAGAGGCCGTTCATGCCTTCGTCGACGCCGGCGTAGTCGCGGTATTCCTGATAGCTCTTGGCCTTCGGGTCGGTGTCCTTCAGGTTCTCGCCGTCGTAGACGCGCATCTTGGAGAACAAGCTGGAGTTCTCGGGTTCCTTGACCCGCGACAGTACCGCAAACTGCGCCATCATCTTTAGGGTGTCGGGCGCGCAGGGGGCGTGGGACAGTGAACTGTTGGTGAGCAGCTTCTCGTAGATGCGCACCTCGTCCGACACCCGCAGGCAGTACGGCACCTTGACGGTGTAGATGCGGTCGAGGAAGGCCTCGTTGTTGCGGTTGTTCTTGAACGCTGCCCATTCGGACTCGTTGGAGTGGGCCATCACGATGCCGTCGAAGGGGATCGCGCCGAAGCCTTCGGTGCCCTTGTAGTTGCCTTCCTGGGTGGCGGTTAGGAGCGGATGCAGCACCTTGATCGGTGCCTTGAACATCTCGACGAACTCAAGCAGCCCCCGGTTGGCGAGGCACAGGCCGCCGGAGTAGGAGTAGGCATCCGGATCGTCCTGGGAATACTGCTCCAGCTTGCGGATGTCGATCTTGCCCACCAGCGACGAGATGTCCTGGTTGTTCTCGTCGCCGGGTTCGGTCTTGGCCACGGCGATCTGGCGCAGCACGGACGGGCGCAGCTTGACCACCTTGAACTTGGTGACGTCACCATTGAACTCGTGCAGGCGCTTGACCGCCCACGGGCTCATGATGGTGTTGAGGTAGCGCCGGGGGATGCCGTAGTCGTCTTCGAGGATCGCGCCATCCTCCTCCATGCTGAACAGCCCGAGGGGCGACTCATGCACCGGCGAGCCCTTGATGGCGTAGAAGGGGATCTTCTCGACCAGCGACTTGAGCTTCTCGGCGAGCGAACTCTTGCCGCCGCCCACCGGCCCCAAGAGGTACAGGATCTGTTTCTTTTCCTCCAGACCCTGGGCTGCGTGTCGGAAATACGACACGATGTTCTCGATCGATTCCTCCATTCCGTAGAAATCCCGGAAGGCCGGATAGATCTTGATCATCTTGTTGGAAAAGATGCGCGAGAGGCGGGGGTCGAGACGGGTATCGACAAGCTCCGGCTCGCCGATCGCCTGGAGCATCCGCTCGGCGGAGCTGGCGTAAGCCATCTTGTCGGACTTGCACAGTTCCAGGTATTCCTGGACCGACATTTCCTCTTCCCGTGTTGTTTCGTAACGGGTCTGAAAGCTGGTGAAGATACTCATCTGATGTCTCCCGGGGGCAGGGCACCAGGCGCGGGTGCCGGTTTCGTCGTCGTCCAACAGCCTGGATAACGACACATTACGCAGAACGTTGAGCTGAGCACCTCGTCAGCTTGTGGGCATCCCATCAAGGCTTCGGAGTTCGGGTCATTACAGTTTGTGTGATAGCTGAAGATCAATTGGAGTTCCGTTGATCGAGCGGGAGTTTGTCACGGCAGTAGCGCCGAGACGACGCATCGGCGCGGCATTGCAGGCTGTGCTGCAAGCCATTTCCTGTGCTGTGTTAGACTAAAGGTTTTTCCGACGACTTCATGGCAGTCGGGTTTGAGAAGGCACGAGTCTTGCTCTGTGTTCTCTGCCTGTGTCGTGAGGCGTTATTGTCAAGAACGATCAGGGAATTTTCATGAGCAACCAGGAAACCGTGGTGAGCGCACTCGAGCGCCGTATCGATATGTCCGTGCCGCTGGCTGAAATCGACAAGGACGTGGATGCCCGTCTGAAGAAGATGGCTCGCACCGTCAAGATGCCGGGATTCCGTCCGGGGAAGGTCCCGTTCCGGATGGTCGCGCAGACCTACGGCCCGCAAGCCCGTTCCGAAGCCATCGGCGCCGCTGTCGAGCGCGTCCTTGGCGAACAGATCCGCGCCCTGAACGTGCGCGTTGCCGGCTACCCGAACATCGAGCCGAAGGAAGCCACCGGCTCCGAAGCCCTGGAATTCACCGCCGTCTTCGAGGTCTACCCGGATGTGGTGATCGCCGACGTGAGCGGCCAGGAAGTCGAGCGCCCGCAACTCGAAGTGACCGACGCCGAAGTGGACAAGACCCTCGACGTCCTGCGCAAGCAGCGCACCACTTTCGTGCAGGCCGAGCGTGCCGCCCAGGACGGCGACCGCGTGGTGGTCGATTTCACCGGCCGCAAGGACGGTGTCGAGTTTGAAGGTGGCAAGGCGACCGATTTCGCCTTCGTGATCGGCGGCGGCCAGATGCTCAAGGATTTCGAAACCGCCACCCTGGGCCTCGCTGCCGGCGAGTCCAAGACTTTCGACATGACCTTCCCGGCTGACTACCACGCCGCTAACCTGGCCGGCCAGACCGTCCAGTTCGACGTGGCCGTGAAGAAGGTTGAAGCGCCGCAGCTGCCGGAAGTCGACGCCGAGTTCGCCAAGTCCCTGGGCATCGCCGACGGCGACGTGACCAAGATGCGCGAAGAGGTGAAGGCCAACCTGGAGCGCGAAGTGAAGCGTCGCATCCAGGCCAAGATCAAGGAGCGCGTCATGAACGTGCTGATCGAGACCCACCCGATCGAAGTGCCGAAGGCCCTCGTCGCTCAGGAATCCCAGACGCTTGCCGAAAATGCCAAGCGTGACTTCGAAGCCCGCGGCATGCAGACCAAGGACCTCCCGATCGACGCCAGCTGGTTCGGCGAGCAGGCGGCCCGCCGCGTCAAGCTCGGCCTGATCATGTCCGAGCTCGTGAAGAGCAAGGAGCTGTTTGCCAAGCCGGAACAGATCCGTGCCACCATTGAAGACTTCGCAGCCAGCTACGAAGATCCGAGCGAAGTGGTCGGCTGGTACTACTCCCAGCCCCAGCGTCTGGCCCAGGCCGAAGCGCTGGTGATCGAGGACAATGTGGTGGAGTGGGTCGTGAGCAACGCCAAGACGACCGACAAGGCCATCTCTTTTGACGAACTTATGGGCAATGCGGCTTAATTCCGCGGAAAGCGACAGGAAATGAATCCATTGACACCCCCGTTTTCTCGTAGTGACTGGGATCCGGTCGGTCTCGGCCTGATCCCGATGGTGGTCGAGCAGAGCGGTCGCGGCGAGCGTTCGTACGACATCTACTCGCGCCTGCTCAAGGAGCGGGTGGTGTTTCTGGTCGGGCCCGTCAATGACGTGACCGCCAACCTGATCGTGGCCCAGTTGCTGTTCCTTGAATCCGAAAACCCGGACAAGGACATCTTCTTCTACATCAACTCTCCGGGTGGCTCGGTCACGGCCGGCATGGCGATCTACGACACCATGCAGTTCATCAAGCCGGACGTGAGCACCCTGTGCATCGGGCAGGCGGCCAGCATGGGCGCCTTCCTGCTTGCATCCGGAGCCAAGGACAAGCGATTCTCGCTGCCGAACTCACGCATCATGATTCATCAGCCGCTGGGTGGTTTCCAGGGCCAGGCCTCGGACATCGAGATCCACGCCCGCGAGATCCTGTCCCTGCGCGCCAAGCTCAACGACATGCTCGCCAAGCACACCGGCCAGCCTGTCGAAGCCATCGAAAAGGACACGGATCGCGACAACTTCATGTCGGCGGAAGAGGCCGTGCGTTACGGCATCGTCGACAAGGTTCTCACCAGCCGCGCCGACGTGGCTTGATCGGTTTCAAGCATCCAGTACAGAGAGGAAGGCAGTAATGGCGGACAAGAAAACGAGCGGCGAAAAGCTCCTGTATTGCTCGTTCTGCGGCAAGAGCCAACACGAGGTCCGCAAGCTGATCGCGGGTCCGTCCGTGTTCATCTGCGACGAGTGCATCGAGCTGTGCAACGACATCATTCGCGACGAAATTACTGCGGACACCGGAAGCGCCAAGGGCATCAAGGGTGAACTCCCGTCCCCGCGCGAAATCTCCGAGATCCTCGACCAGTACGTGATCGGTCAGAGCGCGGCCAAGCGCATCCTCTCCGTGGCGGTGTACAACCACTACAAGCGGCTGCGCCACCTGTCCAAGACCCACGACGAAGTCGAACTCTCGAAGAGCAACATCCTGCTGGTCGGCCCGACCGGTTCGGGCAAGACCCTTCTTGCCCAGACCCTGGCCCGCCTGCTCAACGTGCCCTTCGTGATGGCGGATGCCACCACCCTCACCGAGGCCGGCTACGTGGGCGAGGATGTCGAGAACATCATCCAGAAGCTGCTCCAGAAGTGCGACTACGAAGTGGACAAGGCCCAGCAGGGCATCGTCTACATCGACGAGATCGACAAGATCTCCCGCAAGTCCGACAACCCGTCGATCACCCGCGACGTGTCCGGCGAGGGCGTGCAGCAGGCGCTGCTCAAGCTCATCGAAGGCACCATCGCGTCGGTGCCGCCGCAAGGTGGCCGCAAGCACCCGAACCAGGATTTCGTGCAGGTGGATACCACCAACATCCTGTTCGTCTGTGGCGGCGCCTTCGACGGTCTCGACAAGGTGATCCGCAACCGTACCGAGCAGGTCGGCATTGGTTTCGGCGCCGAGGTGAAGAGCCGCGAGAGCAGGAACGTCTCCGAATCTCTGCGCAATGTCGAACCCGAAGATCTGATCAAGTTCGGCCTCATCCCCGAGCTCATCGGTCGTCTGCCGGTGGTCGCCACGCTGCAGGAGCTCGACGAGGAAGCGCTCATCCAGATCCTCATCGAACCGAAAAACGCCCTGATCAAGCAATATCAGAAACTGTTTTCGATGGAAGGCGTCGAACTCGAGGTGCGGCCGGCGGCGCTTCAGGCCATTGCCCGCAAGGCGCTCAAGCGCAAGACCGGTGCCCGCGGTCTGCGTTCGATCCTTGAAGCGACGCTGCTCGACACCATGTATGAGTTGCCGTCCATGGAAAACGTGTCCAAAGTCGTGATCGACGAAGGCATGATCGATGGCGGCGCCCAGCCGATCCTGATCTACGCCGATCAACCCAAGGTCTCCGGCTCCAACTGAAATCAGGCAGAAGAAGTTTCATCCGACTGCTTGAATTGATGTCGCTGAGGCCCCATATGGGGCCTTAGTGCCTTTAAAGGAATAATCATGTCGAGCACGCTTGACCTCTCCGAAGACCAAGTCGAACTGCCGCTGCTGCCGCTGCGCGACGTCGTCGTCTTCCCGCACATGGTGATCCCGCTGTTCGTGGGTCGCCCCAAGTCCATCAAGGCGCTCGAGAACGCCATGGAGGCCGGCAAGAGCATCCTGCTGGTCGCCCAGAAGTCTGCCGCCAAGGACGAACCCTCGGCTGACGATCTCTACGATCTGGGCTGCATCGCCAACATCCTGCAGATGCTCAAGCTGCCCGACGGCACCGTGAAGGTGCTGGTTGAAGGCGTGCAGCGCGCCCGCGTGGTGTCGGTCGAAGACCTGCGCACCCTGTTCGTCGCCAAGGCCCAGCCGATGCCCGCCGCCGAGACGCCGGACAACGAGGTCGAGGCCATGCGCCGGGCGATCATCAGCCAGTTCGACCAGTACGTTAAGCTCAACAAGAAGATCCCGCCGGAGATCCTCAGCTCCCTGTCGGGCATCGAGGAGCCGGGCCGGCTGGCAGACACCATCGCCGCCCACCTGCCGCTCAAGCTCGAACAGAAGCAGGAAATCCTCGAGATGTTCGATCCGGGCGAGCGCCTCGAGCGCCTGCTCAACCAGCTCGAAACCGAACTCGACATCCTTCAGGTTGAAAAGCGCATCCGTGGCCGCGTCAAGCGCCAGATGGAAAAGAGCCAGCGCGAGTACTACCTGAACGAACAGGTCAAAGCAATCCAGAAGGAACTCGGCGAAGGCGAGGACGGCGCCGATCTCGAGGAGATGGACAAGAAGATCAAGGCCGCCGGCATGACCAAGGAGGCCATGGCCAAGGCCCAGGCCGAGCTGAAGAAGCTGCGCCTGATGTCGCCCATGTCGGCCGAAGCCACCGTGGTCCGCAACTACATCGAGACCCTGGTCGGCCTGCCCTGGAAGAAGAAATCCCGCATCAGTAAGGATCTGGCCGAAGCCGAGAAGGTGCTCGACACCGAGCACTACGGCCTCGAGAAGGTCAAGGAACGCATCCTTGAGTACCTCGCCGTGCAGCAGCGCGTCGACAAGCTCAAGGCGCCGATCCTGTGCCTCGTCGGCCCCCCGGGCGTCGGCAAGACCTCCCTCGGCCAGTCGGTGGCCCGCGCCACGAACCGCAAGTTCGTGCGCATGAGCCTCGGCGGTGTGCGTGACGAAGCCGAGATCCGCGGCCACCGTCGCACCTACATCGGTTCGATGCCGGGCAAGATCCTGCAGAACATGTCCAAGGTTGCCGTGCGCAATCCGCTGTTCCTGCTGGATGAAGTGGACAAGATGGGCCAGGACTTCCGCGGCGATCCGTCGTCGGCGCTGCTGGAGGTGCTCGACCCCGAACAGAACTCGACCTTCGTCGACCACTACATCGAAGTGGAATACGACCTGTCGGACGTGATGTTCGTGGCGACTGCCAACACCCTCAACATCCCGGCACCGCTCCTCGACCGGATGGAACTCATCCGTCTGTCGGGTTACACCGAGGACGAGAAGGTCAACATTGCCCAGCGCTACCTTGTTCCCAAGCAGATGAAGAACAACGGGATCAAGCGCGAGGAGCTGTCGGTGACCGAAGACGCCATCCGCGACATCGTGCGCTTCTACACCCGTGAGGCGGGCGTGCGAGGCCTCGAACGCGAGGTGTCGAAGGTCTGCCGCAAGGTCGTCAAGGCGCTGGTCCTGGGCAAGCGCAAGGCGAAGGTGGTGGTGAACGCCAAGAACATCGACAAGTACCTGGGCGTGCGGAAGTACACCTTCGGTGTGGCCGAGAAGGAAAACCAGATCGGCCAGGTGACCGGCCTCGCGTGGACCGAAGTGGGTGGCGAACTGCTGACCGTTGAAGCCGTGGCGCTGCCGGGCAAGGGCAAGATCATGACCACCGGCAAGCTCGGCGAGGTCATGCAGGAGTCCATCCAGGCGGCCCTGTCGGTGGTGCGTCGGCGTTCCAAGTCGCTGGGCATCCAGGAGGATTTCTACCAGAAGTCCGACATCCACATCCACTTGCCGGAAGGCGCGATTCCCAAGGACGGTCCGTCCGCCGGCATCGCGATCTGCACCGGTCTGGTGTCGGTGCTCACTGGCATCCCGGTGCGCTGCGACGTGGCGATGACGGGCGAAATCACGCTGCGTGGCGAAGTCCTGCCGATCGGCGGCCTGAAGGAAAAGCTGCTGGCGGCGGTACGTGGTGGCATCACCCGCGCGTTGATTCCCCAGGAAAACGTCAAGGATCTCACCGAGATCCCCGACAACGTGAAGAACGAGCTGGAGATCATCCCGGTCAAGTGGATCGACCAGGTGCTCGAGCACGCGCTGGAGCGCATGCCCGAGGCGCTGCCGGAAGTCCCCGCGGCGGATGTCGCCGTCGCCAAGCCGGCCGAGCCGACTGAAAACGGTGAGGTCGTGAAGCACTGACCTGCGTTGTATTGCTGCAGAAAGAGGCCGGCTGAGATGCCGGCCTCTTTTTTTGTGCGGTTGCCCGGGAATCGGTGTGATTCCTGTCGGGGGAATCGAACCGGTGACGCGGAGTGCGCCCCAAAAAGAACAAGGCCCTCACGAGGAGGGCCTTGCCGGGTCTGGTCCCCCCGACAGGAATCGAACCTGTATCTGGCGCTTAGGAGGCGCCCGTTCTATCCATTGAACTACGGAGAGAGGAGGGCGGCATTCTATCCCGGCAGCGCCGGAAAATGCCACGTCTTCATGCTTTCCGCGGTGTCGGGGTGAGGCCGGATCAGGACGAGCTGACGTCCATCTGGGATTGCAGGTAGTTCTGGATGCCGACTTTCTCGACCAGCTCAAGCTGGGTTTCGAGATAGTCGATGTGCTCTTCGGTGTCGTCGAGGATGTGCTGGAAGATGTCGCGGCTCACGTAGTCGCGGACGGATTCACAGTAAGCGATCGCGTCCTTGAGGTGGGCGTGGCCGCCTTGCTCCAGCTTCAGATCGCCCTGGAGACATTCCGGGACGTTTTCGCCAATCAGCAGCTTGTCGAGGTTCTGCAGGTTGGGGAGGCCCTCAAGAAACAGCACGCGCTCGATCAGCATGTCGGCGTGCTTCATTTCTTCGATGGATTCTTCGTATTCGTGCTTGCCCAGCTTGCCGAGGCCCCAGTTCTTATACATGCGCGCGTGCAGGAAGTACTGGTTGATGGCGGTCAGCTCGATGGTGAGTTGCTTGTTCAGATGCTGGATGACCTTCTTGTCGCCTTTCATGCTGCCTCCTGGATCAATGGAAATGTACGGATGCCGTGCGGAAGGAGCTGGGGCGGGTGCTGCTTGTCGAGGGCCTCGTGCAGGCACTGCTTGGCGCACCGGGCACACCGCCCGCATTCCTCGGTGACGCCCAACTCTACCCGAAGATCACGGAGTCGGCGAGCGCCGCCGGCGACGGCGGATTCGATCTGTTTTTCGGTGATTGCACGACAAACACAAACGTACATTGTCCTGTTTCCTCCAGCGCTTCTGGACAGCCAGGCGTTCAGTGGATCGGATAGAGCTGCAGCACCAGTTCGATCGCCGCATACCCGCCGGCCAGTCCGATCGCCAGCAGTAGCGCGACGCTCGGGGTAGAGAGCCGCGGCGCGGCGGTGGAGACCGGAAGCACGGAATGGCGGTGATGAGTGGTGAGCATCATTTTGTGAGAATCAGTTTGCCGGCACGTGTAGTACGCAATGCATAAATCATGCCTTCGTGTTCGATGAAGATGCAGCTGCGGTTATCGAACAGATCCTTGCTACGGATTGGCGTGTCCATGTGACCGGCTTGTACCCGTGGGGCCTCTGGGGGTTGTGCAGCCTTGGCTGTTTCGTCAGGGGGTGTCACGGTAGTTGTTAAAGCAAATGAGAACAATTCGTATTAAACAGATTGACCAGTCGTTCGTCAAGCATGTTTTGCGGGGTGTGTGACGCACTTGTAGACACCCGTCGCGCTGCCCGGTATCCGCCGAAAAGGGCCCCGGGGGGCCTGGCAGGGTAGAATCCGCAGCTTTCCCGCTTCAGCCCCCCGGATTCGCCATGCCCCTGATCACCCTCGACGATGCCTGCCTTGCCTTCGGCCATGTTGCCCTCCTCGACAAGGCGGCCTTCCAGCTCGACCCCGGCGAGCGGGTTGCGCTCATCGGGCGCAACGGCAGCGGCAAGTCGAGCCTGCTGAAGGCGCTCGCGGGGCAGGCGACGCTGGATGATGGGCGACTGTGGCGCCAGCCCGGCGCGCGGGTGGCCTACGTGCCCCAGGAGGCGGATTTCCCCCTCGAGCGAAGCGTGTTCGCCACCGTGGCCGACGGCCTGGGCGACGTGGCCCAGCTGCTGGTGGATTACCACGCCGCGACGCTGGCGGTGGCCGAGGATGCCAGCGAGGCCGCGCTGGCCCGGCTCGAAGACCTGCAGCACCGGATCGAGGATGCCCAGGCCTGGCGGCTCGAGCAGCGTGTCGAGCAGGTGCTGGGGCAGCTCAAGCTGTCGGGCGAGGCGGTGGTGGGCAGCCTGTCGGGCGGCGGCATCAAGCGGGTGGCGTTGGCCCGGGCGCTGGTGGGCGAGCCGGAGATCCTGCTGCTGGACGAGCCGACCAACCACCTGGACATCGACGGCATTCTGTGGCTTGAAGAGCTGATCCGCGATTTTGCCGGCGCGGTGGTGGTCATCACCCACGACCGGGTGTTCCTCGACCATGTGGCGACGCGGATCGTCGAGCTGGATCGCGGCATCCTGTCCAGCCACCCCGGGCGCTTTTCCGAATACCTCGCTCGCAAGGCCGACCAACTGGACGCCGAAGAGAAGGCCAACGCCCGCTTCGACAAGCTGCTGGCCCAGGAGGAGGTGTGGATCCGCAAGGGCGTGGAAGCGCGGCGGACCCGCAATGAAGGCCGGGTGCGCCGGCTGGAGGCGCTACGCCGCGAGCGTGGCGCGCGGCGTGATCGGCTGGGAACGGTCAAGCTGGCGCTGGATCGGGGTGAAGGCAGTGGCCAGATGGTGGCCGAGCTGGAGAACGTCAACAAGCGCTTTGGCGAGCGCACCATCGTCCGCGATTTCTCGACGCGCATCCTGCGGGGCGACCGGATCGGCCTGATCGGCCCCAACGGCGCAGGCAAGACGACACTGCTCAAGCTCATCCTCGGCGGGCTGGAGCCGGACGACGGCCGCGTCCGCCGCGGCACGCGCCAGACGGTGGCCTACTTCGACCAGCTGCGCGAGCAGCTCGACCCGGAAGCGCCGCTCACCGAGGTGATCAGCCCGGGCTCCGACTACGTGGAGATCGCCGGTCACCGCACCCACATCATCGGTTATCTGGGGGATTTCCTGTTCTCGCCCCAGCGCGCCCGCTCGCCGGTCAAGTCGCTCTCCGGTGGCGAGCGCAACCGGCTGCTGCTGGCCCGGCTGTTCGCCCGGCCGGCCAACGTGCTGGTGCTCGACGAGCCGACCAACGATCTGGACATTGAAACTCTCGATCTGCTCGAAGACCTGCTGGCCCAGTACGACGGCACGGTGTTTTTGGTGAGCCACGACCGGGCCTTCCTGGATAACGTGGTGACCCAGGTCATCGCCGCCGAAGGCGACGGCCGCTGGAAGGAATACGCCGGCGGTTATGAGGACTGGCTGCGGGTGCGCAAGACCAGCGAAGCCGCAGCAACAGCTGCGACGCCCAAGCCCACTGCGCCAAAGAAGGACGTTGCGCCTGCGCCGGCTGCCGCCAACAAGCCGGCCAAGCTGAGCTGGAAGGAACAGCGTGAACTGGAAGCACTGCCAGACCGCATCGCTGCGCTGGAGGACGAGCAGGGCACGATCCAGGCCCGGCTCAACGACCCGGCCATCTACCGGGATGCGCCCCAGGATGTGCCACAGCTCAACGCGCGGCTGCAGGCGCTGGAGGGCGAGATCGAGGCAGCGATGCTGCGCTGGGAAGCGCTCGAGGCCCGTTCGGGCGGAAAGTAAGCCCGGTCAGGCCTGGGGCAGGGCGCGGTCGGGGTCTCCGCCGGCGTCCAGCAGGTTCTCGATCGACTCGTGGGGCACCTGCAGGCGGGCCAGCAGGTTCTCGCGGCTGATGTGGATCAGCTTCTCGATGGCCGACAGGTCATCGGGAATCGCCGGGTTGTCCCAGCCCTGGGCGGTGTGGCGGGCGAGGCTGTTGGCCAGCTGCACGGTGCGCACCCGGGCGTTGTCGATGTAGCGCTCGTCCATCATCGACACCAGCAGGTCTGGCAGGTGCCAGTGGCGCACCAGCGCCAGCTGCAGTTCCTTGGCCGAGAAATTGAACACCGAGCGCTGGGCCACCGCCGAGCGCAGCCCGCGGTCGACCCGCTGGAGTTCATACACCTGCTGGGTGAGGGTTGGGGCGAAACACCAGCACAGGATCTCGGTGACCTCCGACAGCAGCGCCGCCACCGTCACCTCATCCACATCCAGATCATGGCGCACGATCGCCCAGTCGCGGGCGTAGCGGGCCGCCCGTCGGGCGCGGCTGATCACCCGCAGCACGCCCACCAGAGCCTTCGGATGCTGGGCAATCTGGCCTTCGATGGTCGGCTGGTCGGCAAAGTCGCGCAGAAACGGTGAGATGCCCATCATCATGATCGCCCGCTCGATCGTCGTGATGTCGTGGTTCTGCCGGGCGCGCCGGTTGGCCTCGATGTGGATCAGCACCTTCAGCGTCATCATCGGGTCCGACAGCACCAGCGCGGCTACCGTCCGCCCGTTGATGCTGTCCTCCTGTTCGAGCATCGCCTGGAGCTCCTTGACCGTGTGCTTGAGCACGGGCAGGGGTTCCTGGCTGAAGAAGGCGATGTAACTGTCGATGGTGTCGAACGGCTGTGGGATCAGGGCCATTGTCATGCTCCGGCGGGTGATGACCTCATTTACGGCAGGACGGTCGCGGGATTGAGTCCCAGGGCGGAAGTCGAGGCAAGCAGGCTGGCAGCCAAGGCTATAATCGGCCGACCAACACAAAGGGTTGCCGTCGCGCATCCCGTTCCAGAGGAGAGCAAAACCATGTCCAGCGTCCCGAACCCGTTCCAGGCCTTTGTTCTGCGGCAGGACGAGAACCGCAAGGTGCTCGCCGCGATGGAGCCGCTCACCGTCGACCAGCTCGATGCCGGTGAGGTTCTCATCGAGGTGGCGTATTCAAGCGTCAATTACAAGGACGCGCTGGCCGCCACCGGCGCCGGCAAGATCATCCGGCGCTTCCCGTGCGTGGGCGGCATCGACATGAGCGGGACGGTGGTCGAGAGCGCCGACCCGCGCTTCAAGCCGGGCGACGCCGTGATCGCCACCAGCTACGACATCGGCGTGGCTCACCATGGCGGTTACGCCCAGTACGCCCGCGTGCCGGCCGGCTGGGTGGTGCCGCTGCCCGACGGCCTGTCGCTGTTCGACGCGATGGCGCTGGGCACCGCCGGTTTCACTGCGGCGCTGGGCATCGTGCGGATGGAAGACAACGGCCTGGCGCCCGCCAACGGCCCGGTGATCGTCACCGGCGCCAGCGGTGGCGTGGGCGGCCTCGCCATCGACATGCTGGCAGGCCTCGGTTATCACGTGGTGGCCCTCACCGGCAAAGCCCACGAAGAGGCTTACCTCAAGGATCTGGGCGCGGCCGAGATCAAGCTGCGCGACACCATCGACCCGGCCAAGACCCGCCCGCTGGACGTGGGCCTGTGGGCTGGCGCGGTGGATAACGTGGGTGGTGACATCCTCGCCTGGGTGCTCTCGACCATGAAGCAGGCCGGCACCGTGGCCAGCATCGGCAACGCCCAGAGCATCAAGCTCGACACCACGGTGTTCCCGTTCATCCTGCGTGGCGTCAGCCTGCTGGGCGTCGACTCCGGCTACATGGGCGAGCCGACCCGTACCCGCGTGTGGCAGCGCCTGGCCGGCGATCTCAAACCGCGCCACCTTGCATCCATGACCCGCACGGTGCCGTTTGCCGAACTGCCGGGCGTTTTTAACGACTTCATCGCCGGCAAGGTCAAGGGGCGCACGGTGATTGCCGTTAAGGGGTGAAGTCCCCAACAGCGAGTCCCCAGCATGAACGATTCAACCGATCAGGCCCTGCCGCGTGTTCTGATCATTGACGACTCCCGGATGGTCAGAGCATCGATCATCCGGCACGTAAGGGACCGCTTCGACGTACGTGAGGAAGCGGACGGGGAGGCCGGCTGGCGGACGCTGCTGGTCGACCCGACCATCCAGGCGGTGATCACCGACATCGGGATGCCCAATCTCGATGGCTACGGCCTGCTGGAGCGCATCCGTTCCTCGCGCCTGTCACGAATCAATACCCTGCCGGTGGTGGTCATCTCCGGCGATGACGAGCCGGACGTGCGCGTCAAGGCCAAGAGCGCCGGCGCCACCGACTTCATCTCCAAGAGCATCGGCAACATCGAGCTCCTGGCGCGCCTCGAGGCGCTCACCCAGCTCGCCCGCACCCAGCGCGATCTCGAGGAAAGCCGCGCGGCCCTGGCCACCGCCAGTCCGGTTGATCCGGCCTCCGGGCTCGCCACCCAGTCCTACCTGCATTACCACGCCTCCCAGGAGCTGTCCCTCGCCCAGCGCAAGCATGGCGCCCTGTCGGTGATGGTCATCGAGATCGACCAGTTCGACACCCTCGTGGCGCGCTACGGCGCCCACGTGGCGCAGTTGGTCAATCGCAAGCTCTCGAAGATCATGGCCACCAAGCTGCGCAAGGAAGACACCGTGGCCGAACTGGCTCCGGCGCGCTTTGCGGTGGTCTCGCCCAGCACCGACATGCTCGGCGCCTGCGGCTTTGCGATGCGCCTGCGCGGGGCGATCGAGCACATCGTGATGACCTATCGGGAGGAGCGCATCCGCATCCGCCTGACCATGGGCATCGCGGCCGCCGATCCCGAGTTGCAGCAGACTGTCAGCCACCTGATCGGCATCGCCGTCGAGCGCCTCACCGCCGGGCAGCTTGCCGGCGGCAACCGGGTGATCGGTGACAGCGGCGAGGTGACCCCCGACATGCTCGCACCGCCGGCCCGCCCGCCGGTGAGCATCGACCAACTATTGCAGCACCTGGCCACCACCGGGCCGGATGCCGCGCTGCGCAGTAAACTCCCGGATGCCATCCGGACCCTCCTTCCTCTGCTGGAATTGATAGAATCCGAGCACCCGTCCGGTCTGCCGCTTGCCACCCTCGCACGCGTCGCAGAAGCCGGCCTGGAAACGGCAGCGCAGCACAACGACTGAGCGGGCGCCATGACGCACCGCCGCCGCTGCCCATGTTCGGACTTTATTTGGGGGAGGAACCCATGGCTTCATACAAGGAATTTCACAAGCGCTCCATCGAAGACCGCAACGGCTTCTGGGGCGAGCAGGCCGAGCTGATCCACTGGAACAAGCAGCCCGAGCAGATCTACGACTTCTCCAACCCGCCGTTCGTCAAGTGGTTCAAGGGCGGTGAAACCAACCTCTGCTACAACGCCGTCGACCGTCACGCGGAAAGCAACCCGAACGGCAAGGCGCTGGTCTACATCTCCACCGAGACGGACGAAGAGAAAACCTATTCGTTCTCCGAACTGCGCACCGAAGTCATGCGCATGGCGGCGATCTACCAAAGCCTCGGCGTCAAGAAGGGCGACCGTGTCCTGATCTACATGCCGATGATCGCCGAAGCCTGCTTCGCGATGCTGGCCTGTGCCCGCATCGGCGCGATCCACTCGGTGGTGTTCGGCGGCTTCGCCTCCCACTCGCTGGCCACCCGCATCGATGATGCCAAGCCCACCGTGATCGTCTCTGCCGACGCCGGCATGCGCGGCGGCCGCCCGGTGCCCTACAAGCACCTGCTGGACGAAGCCATCAGCCTGGCCGAGCACAAGCCCGCCAAGGTGCTGATGGTCAACCGTGGCCTCGACAAGGAAATGGTCGTGGTCGAAGGCCGCGACGTGGATTACGCCACCCTGCGCGCCGCCCACATGGATGCCAACGTGCCGGTCACCTGGCTCGAGTCGTCCGAACCCAGCTACATCCTGTACACCTCCGGCACCACCGGCAAGCCCAAGGGCGTGCAGCGCGACACCGGCGGCTATGCCGTGGCGCTGGCCGCCTCGATGAAGCACATCTACTGCGGCAACGCGGGCGAGACCTTCTTCTCCACCTCCGACATCGGCTGGGTGGTGGGTCACAGCTACATCATCTACGGCCCGCTGATCGCCGGCATGGCCACGATCATGTACGAAGGCACGCCGCTGCGCCCGGACGCCGGCATCTGGTGGAAGATCTGCCAGGAGCAGGAAGTCACCGTGATGTTCAGCGCACCGACCGCCATCCGCGTGCTCAAGAAGCAGGACCCGGCCTTCCTCAAGAAGTACGACCTCTCCAAGCTGCGCGCCCTGTATTGCGCCGGCGAGCCGATGGACGAAACCTCCCACCAGTGGATGATGGACGAGCTGGGCATCCAGGTCATCGACCACTACTGGCAGACCGAAACCGGCTGGGCGATGCTGTCGCTGATGCCTGGCGTCGAAAAGCACGACGTGCAGCTGGGCTCCCCGGGCTTCCCGGTTTACGGCTACGACGTGCGTCTGTTCCGCGACGACGGCTCCGAGTGCGGCCCCAACGAGAAGGGCATCGTCGGCGTCGTGCCGCCGCTGCCGCCGGGCTGCCTGTCCACCGTGTGGGGCGACGACAAGCGCTTCGTGTCCACCTACTTCACGCTGTTCCAGGACCCGATGGTCTACTCCAGCTTCGACTGGGGCATCAAGGACGACGCCGGCTATTACAAGATCCTCGGCCGTACCGATGACGTGATCAACGTCGCCGGTCACCGTCTCGGCACCCGCGAGATCGAGGAAGCGGTGCAGTCCCATCCGGCGATCGCCGAAGTGGCGGTGGTGGGCGTGGCCGATCAGCTCAAGGGCCAGATGCCGATGGCCTTCGCCGTCGTCAAGGATCCGACCACCATCGACACCCCCGAAAAGGTCGTGGCCCTCGAAAAGGCCGTGATGAAGATCGTGGACGGCAGCCTCGGCGCCATCGCCCGTCCGGCCCGCGTGCACTTCATCTCCGGTCTGCCCAAGACCCGCTCCGGCAAGATGCTCCGTCGTTCGATCCAGGCCCTGGCCGAAGGCCGCGACCCGGGCGATCTGACCACCATCGAAGACCCGAGCACCCTGGAACAGATCAAGGCAGCCCTCACCGCCTGATCCCGCTTCCACGCAGCACGAAAAGCCGACCGCCCAAGCCGCGGTCGGCTTTTTTTTCCTGGCAATGCAAAACATGCTCCGACTCCCGTTCCCGCTCCTCGCCCTGGCCGTCAGCGTCGCGCCCGGCATGGCCGATGCCGCTGCGCGCATCCATTGCCACACCACCTACGGGGGCGAAACACGCCTGCACGTGGCCCGTCCGGTGGCCTCGCCCTACGGTGTCGGGAGCGAGCCGATCGGCAGTCACTTCCTGTTCCGGGTGGTGTTCGAAGGGCAACCCCGCGAGCTTGCGGCGGTCAAGATCTACACCTACGCCGATCTCGATCACGGCCCGACGCTCATCCACCAGTCCACCCATCCGTTGCCCCTTGCCAATCGCGGCGCGTACGGCTTCACCGGGCTGCAGCGGGTCTACGAGCCCCGGCGGGACAGCGAACTCGAATACTGGTGCGAAACTGCGCAGGGAGGTCGGAAATGAGCCTTCGAAGCCTGCTGGCCGCCGCCGCGCTGATCGCCCTGGCGCCGGCCGCCGCGGCCGAAAGCCTGAGCCTGATCTTCGCCGGCGACGTGATGCTCGACGATGGCCCGGGCCGGGTGGTGGCTGACGGGCGCGATCCCCTCGCGGGGGTCGCGCCGATGCTGGCGGGTGCAGACTACCGCATCGCCAATCTGGAATGCCCGGTGGCCACCACCGGCACGCCGCTGGACAACAAGATCTACAGTTTCCGCGCCCATCCACGGGTGCTGTCAGTGCTGCAGGGGCGCTTCGATGCGGTGTCGCTGGCCAACAACCACTCGGGCGATTATGGCCAGGTGGCCTTCACCGAAACGATGGCCCTGCTGGATGGCGCCGGCATCCGCCGTTTCGGGGGTGGGCGCAATCTGGTCGAGGCCCACGCGCCCCTGTGGATCGAGCGCAAGGGGCTGCGCATTGCCGTGCTCGGCTATAACGAATTCAAACCGCGGGTGTTCGAGGCTGGCGCTGACCACCCCGGTATCGCCTGGAGCGAGGACAGCCACGTGATCGCCGACATCCGCGCCGCCCGCAAGGCAGGAGCCGATCTGGTGATTCCCTTCATGCACTGGGGCTGGGAGCGGGAGCCCAAGCCCTCGGCCCGCCAGCGGGCACTCGCCCGGCGGATGATCGACGCGGGTGCGGCGGCGGTGGTGGGCGGCCATCCCCACGTCACCCAGGGGGCGGAGCTGTACCGGGGGCGCCCGATCGTCTATAGCCTGGGCAACTTTGTCTTCGATGGCTTCGACGAGCTGCCCGCGGGGCGGGTGGGCTGGCTGCTGCGGCTGGAGCTCGACCGCCGCGGCGTGGCTGCCTGGCGCACCTTTGAAGCGCGGATGGATGGCGAAGGCGTGCCGTCTCCCGCCGCCGGCGCCGTCACGCCCTGCGGCCGGCGGGGCGATCGCGTCGTGGGCGCCTGCCGCAACCCCTGAGCGGCGTCAGATCAGGCCCTCGAAGAGTTGCACCGGCACGGTCTCGCCAGCCTTCACGTCGCCGCGGTTCTCGTCGATCACGATGAAGCAGTTTGCCTCGGAGAGCGAGCGCAGCACCCCCGAGCCCTGGGCCGACGCCGGTTTCACCTTCCACACGCCGTCCTCGGCAAACAGCCGGCCGCGCAGGAACTCGCAGCGGCCAGCCAGCTTGCGCACCGGTGCCACGCAGACGGCGGGCATCATCGGCCGCTCGGGCAGCGGATCGACGCCGGATAGCTTGAGCAGGGCGTCCTGCACGAACTGGTAGAAGGTCACCATCACCGCCACCGGGTTGCCCGGCAGGCCGAACATCCAGGCCTTGCCGATGCGCCCGAAGGCCATCGGACGGCCCGGCTTGATGTCGATCTTCCAGAAGCCCACTTCGCCCAGGCGCTGCATCAGATCGCGGATGAAGTCGGCTTCGCCCACCGACACGCCGCCGGTGGTGAGCACCACGTCGGCGCTGCCGGCCGCGGTGAGGAAGGCGGCCTCGAGTTCGTCCGGACGGTCGGGCACCACGCCCATGTCGATCAGCTCGTAGCCCAGGCGGGCGAGGGCGCCGTGGAGGGTGTAGCGGTTGGAGTCATAGACCTCGCCCGGGGCGAGGGGGCGGCCGATGCTGGCGAGCTCGTCGCCGGTCGAGAAGAACGCCACCCGCAGGCGCCGGGTGACGGCTACCTCCGCCAGCCCGAGGGATGCGGCAAGGCCCAGCTCGGCGGGGCCCATGCGCTTGCCGCGGGGGATCGCCACGCCGCCTTCGGCCAGATCCTCGCCGGCGCGGCGCACGTTCTGCCCGCGACGCAGGCCGCTGGGCACGGTGATGCGCTCGCCGTCGACGCGGACGACCTCCTGCACCACCACGCTGTCGGCGCCCATCGGCATCACGCCGCCGGTCATGATCCGCACCGCCTGGCCGCGCCCGACGATGCCGGAAAAACCCCGTCCGGCGTAGGCCGTGCCCACCACCTGGAGCGACACCTCGCCGTCGGCCGGCAGGTCTTCGGCCCGCACGGCGTAGCCATCCATCGCCGAGTTGTCGTGGGCCGGCACGTTGCACGGGGCGATCACGTCCCGCGCGAGGGGGCGGCCCAGGCTGGCCCGCAGGGCCACGCATTCGTGGCCGCCCACCGGTGCCACGGCGTCGAGGATGGTCCGGCGTGCTTCAAGGACGGTCAGCGTCTGGCGGGGGGCGGCGCATCCTGGGTCGAGGCTCATCGGGGGCTCCTGGCTATCGGTCGAGAGGCCTGATTAGTAACACAAATCGGAACCGCTGGAATCATTGCGGCGGTGCGCATTGACACCGCCACACGTCTGCGTATGCTGCGCTGACGGCGAGTCCTCGCGCGGCCTGCAGGCGTGCGCTGGATGAGACTGATGCAGCCCTGGTTCGCAGCTCGCGGGCCCAATAAAAACGAGGAGACATTCATGTGGAAATCGCTTCACATTGACCCCAAGAAGTGTACCGGCTGCCTGCAGTGTGAGATGGCATGCTCGGTCGAGCACACTGGGGCGATCAATCCGTCGAAGTCACGCATCAAGGTTTTCAGCTTCGAGACGGAAGGCCGCAAGGTTCCCTACACCTGCACCCAATGCACCGAAGCCTGGTGTCTCAACGCCTGTCCGGTCGATGCGATCCGCATCGATGCTGGCACTGGCGCCAAGCAGGTTTTCGACGATGTGTGCGTCGGTTGCAAGGTGTGCACCATCGCCTGTCCCTTCGGCACCATCAATTACAACCAGGATAGCGGCAAGGTCCAGAAGTGCGACCTGTGCGGCGGCGAACCGGCCTGTGCAGAGGCCTGTCCGACCGGCGCGATCACCTATGTGGATGCCGACTGGACGGGGATCGACAAGATGCGCGCCTGGGCTGCCAAGGCCAACACCGCTGTGACCGAATAAGGAGACGACCATGGCCTGGAACCGAAAACTGCTGCGCGTCAATCTCACCACCGGCACCTGCACCGCCGAACCCCTCAACATGGAATGGGCTCAGGACTACCTGGGCTCCCGCGGGCTTGCCACCAAATACTTCGTCTCCGAAGTCGACCCGAAGGTCGACCCGCTGTCCCCCGACAACAAGATGATCATGTCCACCGGGCCGCTCACCGGCACGATGGCTTCCACCGGTGGGCGCTACACCGTGGTCACCAAAGGCCCGCTCACCGGCGCCATTGCGTGTTCCAACTCCGGCGGCTTCTTTGGCGCCGAGATGAAGTTTGCCGGCTGGGACATGATCATCTTCGAAGGTCGTTCGCCAAAGCCGGTCTATCTCTACCTGGAAAACGACAAGGCCGAGCTGAAGGACGCCTCCCATCTGTGGGGCACCAGCTGCTGGCACACCGAGGAGACCATCAAGCACGAGCTGCAGGATCCGCTGGTCCGCGTCTCGTCCATCGGCCTCGCGGGCGAGAACCAGGTGCTCTTCGGCTGCATCGTCAATGACCTGCACCGGGCGGCGGGCCGCTCCGGCGTGGGCGCGGTGATGGGCTCGAAGAACCTCAAGGCTGTGGCCTTGCGCGGCACCAAGGGCGTGTCGGGCGTGAAGGACATGAAGGCCTTCATGAAAGTCACCGCCGAGAAGAAGAAGGTGCTGGCCGACAACGCCGTCACCGGCCAGGGCCTGCCCAAGTTTGGCACCCAGGTGCTGATGAACGTCATCAACGAGATGGGCGCGCTGCCCACCCGCAACCACCGGGACGTGCAGTTCGAGGACGCCGGCAAGATTTCTGCCGAGGCCATGCACGAGAAGCGCCCCAGCGACAACAAGCCGCATCTGGTCACCAACGCCGCGTGCTTTGGCTGCACCATCGCCTGCGGCCGCATCTCCGAGATCGACAAGGGCCACTTCACGGTGGTGAACAAGCCCGAGTACTGGGGCGCCTCCGGCGGCCTCGAGTACGAAGCCGCCTGGGCACTGGGCGCCGCCAACGGCGTGGGCGATCTTGAAGCCCTGCAGTACGCCAACCTGCTGTGCAACGAGCAGGGCATGGACCCGATCTCCTTCGGCGCCACGGTTGGCGCGGTGATGGAGCTCTACGAGATGGGCGTGCTCACCAAGGAGCAGATCGGCATCGACGCGCCCTTTGGCTCGGCCGAGGCGCTCGCCCGGCTGGCCGAGATGACCGCCCGGGGCGAAGGCTTCGGCAAGGAAATCGGCGAAGGCTCGAAGCGGCTGTGCACCAGGTACGGCCACCCGGAGCTGTCGATGACGGTTAAGGGGCAGGAGTTCCCGGCCTACGATTCCCGCGCCATCCAGGGCATGGGCCTCACCTACGCCACCTCCAACCGTGGTGCGTGCCACCTGCGCTCGTACACCGTGGCGTCCGAAGTGCTGGGCATTCCGGTCAAGACCGATCCGCTCACCACCGATGGCAAGCCCGAGCTGGTGAAGGCCTTCCAGGACGCGACCGCGGTGTTCGATTCGGCCGGCATCTGCGTGTTCACCTCGTTTGCCTGGACGGTGGCCGACGTGCAGCCCCAGATCGAGGCCGCCTGCGAGGGCGACTGGTCGATGGACAAGCTCAACCTGATGGGCGAGCGCATCTGGAACATGGAGCGCCAGTTCAACAACGCCGCCGGCCTCACCCGCAAGGATGACGACCTGCCGCCGCGCCTCAAGACCGAACCGGCCAAGACTGGCCCGGCCAAGGGCCTGGTGAATGGCATCGACAAGATGCTGCCGGAGTACTACGAGCTGCGCGGCTGGACCCAGGAAGGCGTACCCACGCCCGAGACGCTGTCCCGCCTCGGCCTCTGAGGGCCGCGTCCGCTGCGGTTCCCGAGCTGTTGATCCAAGCGCACACGACGCCGGCTCCGGCCGGCGTCGTCGTGCCTGCGACATGAGGATTTCCCGATGAAGCATCTGATCCTGGGCAATGGCCCGGCCGGCGTGGTTGCCGCCGAGGCCCTGCGTCGCGCTGCGCCCCGCGACGAAATCGTGATGGTCGGCAGCGAGAACCTGCCGTCCTATTCACGGATGGCGATTCCCTACCTGTTGGAAGGCAACATCGACGAATCCGGCACCTATCTGCGCAAGACGCCGGGCCACTTCGAGGCCCTGGGCGTGCGGCTGCTGGAGGGCCGCGCGGTGGCGCTCGACACGGCCAAGCAGACGGTGCTGTTTGCCGACGGCCACTTTGAAACCTACGACCGGCTGCTGGTGGCAACCGGCTCCCACCCGGTGCGTCCGCCGATCCCCGGCGTCGACCTGCCCGAGGTGCAGACCTGCTGGACCCTGACCGACGCCGGCGCCATCGCCGCGCTGGCTAAACCCGGCGCGCGAGTGCTGCAGCTGGGCGCCGGCTTCATCGGCTGCATCATCATGGAAGCCCTCGCCAAGCGCGGCGTGCAGCTCACGGTGGTCGAGATGGGCGACCGGATGGTGCCGCGGATGATGACGCCCAAGGCCGGCGGCATGATCAAGCGCTGGGTCGAGGAGCAGGGTATCCGGGTGGTCACCTCCGCCGGCGTCGAGCGCATCGACCGGGCCGAGGGCGGCGATGCGCCGCTCACCGTCAGCCTCTCCACCGGCGACAAGCTCGCCTGCGATCTGGTGATCGTCGCGGCGGGCGTGGCGCCCAACGCGGCCTTCCTCGACGCCACCCCGGTGCACGTGGCCAAGGGTGTGCTGGTGGATGCGCGGATGGAAACCTCGGTGCCCGGCATCTTTGCTGCCGGCGACGTGGCCGAGGCGCCGGATCTTTTCACCGGTGCTCACCTGGTGTCGGCCATCCAGCCCAACGCGGCCGATCAGGCCCGTGTCGCCGCCATCAACATGGCTGGCGGCAACGGGCGGATGCCTGGCGTGCTGGCGATCAACGTGCTCGATACCCTCGGCCTCATCTCCACGTCCTTCGGGCAGTGGTGGGGCGAGCCGGAGGGGCAGGGCGTCGAGGTGGTGGACGAGGCGGCCTTCCGCTACCTCAGCCTCCAGTTCAAGGACGACGTGCTGATCGGCGCCACCTCCATCGGCATGACCCAGCATGTGGGCGCGCTGCGCGGGCTGATCCAGGGCCGGCTCAAGCTCGGCCCCTGGAAGGACGTGCTCCTCGAAGCGCCCCAGCGTTTCTTCGAGGCGTATCTGGCAGCCACCCAGCCCGATTCCATGGCCCGCCGGCAGGCCGCGGCCGCCTTTGCCTGAAAGCCTGCATGCGAGTCGTCTTCAAGCTCTTCGCCTCCCTGGCGGACTACCTGCCTGCCGACAGGCGGGGCAACATCGTGGAGCTGGACGTGGCGCCCGGCTCCACGGTGGGCGACCTCATCACCCAGTACCGGGTGCCCGAGAAGAGCGCTCACCTGGTGCTGGTCAATGGCCATTACATCCCTCCGGCCGCCCGGGCCGACCGGGTGCTGGCCGAGGGCGATGAACTGGCGATCTGGCCACCCATCGCCGGAGGCTGACCCGGCCCATGGCGGAAGATGTGAGCGCGCCGGGCGGTTTCGTCCGGGAGGTCGGCGCGACGCTGGCCGAGTTTGAGCGTGGGCTACGGCTGGCCGTGCCGGATGGCGTCTCGGCGCCGTCGCCGGGGTGCCTGCGGGTGGCCTCGGGCGGGGTGACGCTCGACATCGATCTTGTCGAACTGCCGGAACGTCGCCTGGGCCAGTTCCGCCTGCCGGTGCTTGCCGCCCGCTACCGTTTTGTTGCCGGCGACGTGCCCGACCGGGCGGCGCTGCTGGCCCACATCGACCGCGCCATGCAGCGGGGGGGCGGATGAGCGGGCTCGGTGCGGCGTTTTCCGATGCCTTCGCGCTCCTCGCCGGCTTCGATCATCAGGTGGCGGAGATCGTCACCCTGTCCCTCGAGGTGAGCGGGCTGGCCGTGCTGCTGGGCACGCTCATCGGCCTGCCCCTGGGGGCCTGCCTGGGCGTGGGGCGCTTTCCTGGCCGGCAGCTCTTGGTGGTGATGCTCAACGGCTGCATGGGTTTGCCGTCGGTGGTGGTGGGGGTGGTGGTGTATCTGGCCCTGTCGCGCTCCGGGCCGCTGGGGTATCTGGGGCTGCTCTATTCACCCACCGCGATGGTGATCGCCCAGACCGTGCTGGTGGTGCCGCTGATGGCCGCCATCGCCCGGCAGGTGGTCGAGGATGCGTGGCGCGAATACGAAGAGGAGCTCACCGCGATGGGCTTCCGCTGGGCCGGGCGGGTTAGGGTGCTGCTTTACGACTGCCGGCATTCGCTGCTGGTGGCCTTGTTGGCCGGGCTGGGGCGGGCCATGTCGGAGGTGGGCGCGGTGATGATCGTCGGCGGCAATATCGATCGCTCGACCCGTACTATGACCACCGCCATCGCCCTGGAGACCAGCAAGGGCGACCTGCCCCTGGCGGTGGCCCTGGGCATGGTGCTGCTGGCGGTGATCCTGCTGCTCAACGGTGTGGCCTACGCCCTGCGCCAGTGGGCGATGCGGCGTTACGCATGAGGGGGCCGGCGTGTTTCCGCTGAAGGTGACCGACCTGCGCTGGCGCGTGGGGGGCCGGGCCGTGCTGGATGGCCTGACCCTCGAACTCGGCGGTGACGGCATCACCATCCTGCTGGGGCCCAACGGCGCCGGCAAGAGCGTGCTGCTGCGCAGCCTGTGCGGGCTGATCGAGCCGGAATCCGGCCATATCGATTTTGGCGGCGGGCCACGGCCGGACTTTGGCGTGGCGATGGTCTTCCAGCAGCCCAAGATGCTGCGCGATTCGCTCCTCGGCAATGTGGAGCTGGCCCTGCGGCCGTTGGGCGCGGCGGCGGCCGAGCGGCGCAGTCGCGCCCATGCGGTGCTGGAACGGGTCGGCCTGGCCCACCGGGCGACGGACAGCGCCCGCGGGCTCTCGGGTGGCGAGCGCCAGCGCCTCGCCTTGGCCCGGGCGTGGATCACCCGGCCGCGCCTGCTGCTGCTCGACGAACCCACCGCCAGCCTCGACCCGAGCTCGGTCGAGGCCATCGAACGCATCGTGCGCGAGATCCGCACCGAAGGCACCCGCATCCTGATGACCACCCACAACCTCGGCCAGGCCACCCGGCTGGCGGATGACGTGGTGTTCATGGATGCCGGCCGGGTGTGCGAGCATGCGCCGGTGCAGCGCTTTTTCGCCCGCCCGGCCTCCCAGGCCGCGCGGCTTTACATCCTGGGAGAACTACCGTGGCGCATGGCTTTCTGAAGTTGCTCAAATCCGTGGTGCTGGGCCTTGCCGCGCTGGCATCCACCGCCCAGGCCGGCGAATCCATCGTGCTGGCTTCGACCACCTCCACCGAGCAATCCGGCCTGTTCAACTTCATCCTGCCGATCTTCGAGAAGGATTCGGGCATCGCGGTGAAGGTGGTGGCCCTCGGCACCGGGCAGGCGCTGGACGTGGGCCGGCGGGGCGATGCTGACGTGCTGCTGGTGCATGACCGGGCCGCCGAGGACAAGTTTGTGGCCGAAGGCTACGGCGTGGACCGCCGCGACGTGATGTACAACGACTTCGTGCTGGTCGGCCCCGCCGCCGACGCGGCCGGCGTGAAAGGCGCGAAGGACGCCGTGGATGCCTTCGGGCGCATCGCCCGCAAGGGCGCTAGCTGGGTGTCTCGCGGCGACCGTAGCGGCACCCACGCCGCCGAGCTGCGCTTCTGGCAGAGCGCCGGCGTCGAGCCCAAGGGGCAGGGCTGGTACAAGGAAGCCGGCGCCGGCATGGGCCCGACCCTCAACATGGCCGCCGGTATGGGCGCCTACACCCTGGCGGATCGCGGCACCTGGGCCAGCTTCAAGAACCGCCAGGATCTGGCCATCCTCTGCGCGGGCGACCCCAAGCTCTACAACCCCTACGGCGTGATGCTGGTGAACCCGGCCAGGCACCCCCACGTCAAGCGCGCAGCGGGCGAGCGCTTCATCAACTGGATCACCTCGGCCGAAGGCCGCCGGGCGATCTCGGCCTACCGGATCGGCAACGAGCAGCTGTTCTATCCGCTGCCGGTGGCGCGCTGAACACGCCCGAGCTGACTGGCCCCAGGCGTGGCTTGCGGGCACCCATCGATGAGTCTCCGACACTCATCGATGAGTCAATTTCACTCATCCGTGAGCAACCGAGACTCACGCATGGTGGTCTGCCACTCACGCGTGAGCAAAAATTGGTCACCGATGGGCGGCGGCCCGTCATCGATGGCGGTCTGGTGCTCATCGATGACTGCCGGCCGGCCATGCATGGGTCAATTTCACTCACCGATGGCCTGGCCAGACCCATCGATGGGCCGACGTGCCCCATCCGTTCGATGAATCCCACCTGCCTACTTACCGGAGAACTGCCATGAAATCTCCCGCCCTGTCCGCCGCCATCGCCCTTGCCGGGCTCGCCGCTGCGCCCCTGGCAGCCCACGCCGCCTGCCCGACCGATCTCGAAGCCGCCGCCGTGGCCGCCGCCGTCGTCGCCCGCCAGCCGGTTCCCGCGCCGGCCGGCGAGATGAGCATGGCCGATGGCCTGTGCGGCCGCGACAAGGTGGTGCGCTTCCTCGCCCAGACCTACGGCGAGGTCGTCGGCTACAAGGCCGGCCTCACCAACCCGGCGGTGCAGAAGCGCTTCAACCACGACGCGCCCCTGCGCGGCACGCTGTTCAAATCCATGCTGGTGGCCGATGGCGCCGAACTGCCAGTGAGTTTTGGTACCCGCCCGGTGTTCGAGGCCGACATGATCGTCGAGGTGGCCGACCCGGCCGCCCTGGCTAAGGCCGATACGCCCCTGGCGGCCCTCAAGGCGCTCAAGAGCTTCTCCCCCTTCATCGAGCTGCCCGACCTGATGGTGGCCGACCCGTCAAAACTGGGCGGCCCGATGCTGGCGATGATCAACGTGGGCGCCCGCGCCGGCGTGGTCGGCAAGGCCATCCCCATCAAGGCGACGCCTGCGCTGGCCGGCGCCTTCGCCACCATGACCGTGACCCTTGCCGACAGCACCGGCAGCGTGCTCGACACCGGCAAGGGCAGCGCCACCCTCGGCAACCCCCTCAACGCCGCCAGCTGGCTCGCCCGCGATCTCGCCGCCGCCGGTACGCCGCTGAAGCGTGGCGACCTGCTGTCGCTGGGCTCCTTCACTAAACTCTTCCCGCCCAAGCCGGGGATGGGGGTGATGGTGAAGTACGACGGGCTGCCGGGGAATCCGGGGGTGGGGGTCAAGTTCCGCTGAGGGGCGAGTCGGCAGAAGGGTCGATTCCGCCGAATTGCCCGGCTGCGTTGCTCAAGCCAGGCCTGCTTCGGCCAGCATGGCCTGGAGCGCGGCAATCATCTTGTCGAGCCCCTTGACCAGCAGCCCCCTGGCCTTGAGTGCCCGCGCAATGTCGAGGGCGCGCCTCAGCTGCTCGACCGCGTGGGCCGGGTCCGTCTGAGCGATGCGGACGAGGGAGACGATCAGATCGCGCTGGTAGTCGGCGCGCTGGGGTTCGGCCTGGGCGAGCCGCTGGGCGATGGCGAGGTCTTTGAGGAAGTAGTCGCGGGCCTCGTCGCCCTTGCCGAGGGCGGTCATGAGGTCGCCGAGCTTGTTGTAGGAGATGGACAGATCGCGCTGGTAGTCGGCGCGCTGGGGTTCGGCCTGGGCGAGCCGCTGGGCGATGTCGAGGTCCTTGAGGAAGTAGTCGCGGGCCTCGTCGCCCTGGCCGAGGGCGGTCATGAGGTCGCCGAGCTTGTTGTAGGAGACGGACAGGTCGCGCTGGTAGTCGGCGCGCTGGGGTTCGGCCTGGGCGAGCCGCTGGTGGTGTGCAAGCAGCTGACGATAGCGGGCCAGTGCGGCGTCGGTGTAGCCGAGGGCGAGCAGCGCGCTGGCTTCGGTGTCGGCCAGCGCCGCGAAACCGGGGTGGGTGGGCGGGAGGGTGGTGCAGACTTCACCGGCAAAGCTGCCGGCGCTGGCGAGTTGATTGGCCTGGGTCAGGAAGTCGCAAATGCCGCCGGCGATGCCGCTCACCGCGTCGAAGGCCTCGCCGGCGAGCAGGTTGCGGGTGGCTTCGATGGCGTCGTCGAGGTCACGGGTTTCGTGCTCGACCCGCCACCAGCGGTAGTGCCCGGCGCGGGTGAGGATTGCGTTGCGGGTGTCGGCCGACAGCGTGGCCCCTGAGGTGAGCAGGACTTCGGCGGTCCAGCGGTGCACGAACACCTCCTGCTCGGAGACGAAGCTGAGGAGCGAGAGCACCGACAGCCGCGTGAGGGCCTTGCGGGTGGTGGCGACGAGGGCTTTGTCTGGCACGGCGCCATGCAGCGCGTGGGCCACGCCGGCTACGGAAATGGGTAGGTTGGAGGCGGCGGCCTGGAGCAGGGTGGGGCGGTCCCCGTCGTCGTCGGCGAGGGTGAGGAGGGTGTCCAGCAGCACGTCGCGGGTGCCCAGCTGCAGGGTGAGGGCAAGGGCTTCGTCCAGATCGGCCGGTGGGGTGTTGACGTCTACGCCCAGGGCTTGCGCCTGGCGTTTCAGGCGGGCGGTGACGTCGGGCAGGCGGGCGCGGCCGTTGTGCAGCACGGCGTCCAGGTATTCGAGCATGCGCGGGTGGCCGCCGACGCGCAGGAGCAGGGTTTGCAGGGCGCCGGTGAGGGGGGTGTTGGCATCATCGGCTTCCAGTTGGACCAGCAGGCTGGGCAGGCGCAGGATGAGCTTGCGGGTTTGGGCGGCGCTGAGGGGGCCCAGGGGCAGGGTCTCCAGCCACGGGGAGAGGTCCGCCGGGGCGTAGCGGCTGGTGAGGAGCAGGCGCCCGCAGTGGGCGGCTTCGCACAGTTGGGTGAGCAGTTCGGCGTGGAAGGCTTGCTTGAAGCGGGCACCAGCGGGGGCGGGGTCCAGGTTGTCTTCGAAGTTGTCGAGGACGATGAGGAGGCGTTGTTCAGTCAGGGCGTCGCAGATGAGTTCGATGCGTTGCAGATCGTCGTTGGTGCCGAGGCTGGCAGCGAGGCTGGCGGCGAGGGTTTTCCACTGTTTGTGTTTGCTCTTGCGGCCGGCACCCGCAATGGCGTTGATGAGCTTGCCAGCATCGAAGGGGCCGGAGAGAGCGGCGCATAGCCAGCCATCTTCAGTGAGCCGGGCCATGACGCGGCCGGCAAGGCTGCTCTTGCCCACGCCGCCCATGCCTTGCAGCACTACGCCGGCCCGCTCGCCAAGCTCGGCCACCGTGGCGGGGTGGCTCCGCAGAATGCGCAGGCTCCGGCGCAGCTCGGCCCGCCGGCCGATCAGGTCGCCAAGTTTGAGCTGCGGCACGGCAAGGCTGCCGGCTTGATGGACGGGCGGCAGGCGCAAGTCTTGCTGGGCGAGGCGGCGGTCGAGTAGGGGCTGTTCGAGGCCGGCGCAGAAGAGAGACGGGGTGGCGTATTCCGGCGGCGTGGGGCGCTGGCTTTGGGCGCGCTGAGTTTCCAGCTCGCGCCGGGCGTGGGCGAGGGCGCGGCTGGCGGTGGGGCGCTCGGGCGTGCCAAGGGCGCGGTAGAAGGCGGCGGCTAGCTGGGTGGCGTAGTCGTCGCTGACGCGGGTCTGCATCGCCAGCACCTGGGGGATGCCCTTCTGCACCAGGGCCTGGGCAAAGCTGGCCGTTTCGCCGGCCGGCGAGCCGCCATCGCAAGTAGCCAGAAAGACCAGTGGCAGCGGCTGGTGGGCGTCGAGCAGGGCAGCGGCCAGTTGCTCGGCGCTCACCGAGATGGCTTTGCCGTCTTCGTCTTCGAGTTCGACGCTGCCGGGGCTGCCGTGGCAGGAGAGGTGCAGCACATGAAAGGCGTCGGCGGCGAGGGCCTTGCGGATTTCGTCCGGGTGGCCCACTTCGAGAATCTTGACCTGGGCGTTGCCGTGGCGGCTGGCCACATCCACTGCGTCGAGAATGCGCTGGAGTTCGGCTTCCAGGTCGAGTACGGCGCTGCGGGTCTGGCCTTCGTCCGGGGCGCCGACGGCGACGAGGATCTTCAGGGGCCCGGCTTGGGGCGCGTGAGCGGGCTCGGGGGCGTCGATCACCCGGCGCAGCATGGAAACGGCTGGCAGCAGCGCCGGCACGCGCCCATCCGGCAGGCGGGCGGCTTCGAAGGGCAGGCCCAGCAGGGTGGCGTCGGCGCTGGCGAAGACGAGCTGCAGTTCGTCGCCGATCGCGAGGGTGTCGAGCCGGCGGGCGATGTGGGCACCCAACGGACCGGTAAACAGCACCGCGCCCAGCAGCTGACCGAGGCGGGCGAGCGCCTCGCCGAGGGAAAGGGCGGCCGCTTCGTGGGGGCCGCGGAATGCGGTGGAAAAGCCGCCGTGAAGGAACTGGGCGAAGTTCTGCAGCGCCTCCGGCGGCAGCGTGAGGCCGCCAAGCTGGGCGATTGGCGCGCCGTTTTCGTGGGCGATGAGGTCGAGCGTGCCGGCCGGAGTCGCCGGTCGAAGCTCGATTTCGATCCGGTGGCAGATGGCGGTGGCGGGCGGTGGGGCGAGAGGCGGCCGCGAGGTGGTGCCGCGGATGGCATCGACGATGGCGTCGAATTCGTCGATGCCACGCCGGGCACGGGGGCGCAGGAATGGCGGGATGGGGGCTTTGGCGTCGATCATGACCGGGATCAGGCGTTTGCCGTTCTCGATCATTTCGAAAGTGAGCGTTGCAACTTCGGCGCGGAACCAGGGGCCGTCGTGCTCCTCGCTGGAGAAGAACACGAGACCGACCTCGCAGGTGTCGAGCCCTTCGTTCATCTTGGCGACGATGTCGTCGCTGGGCTGGATCTCCCACTGGTCGAACCAGGCGTCGATGCCGGCTTGCCGCAGCCGGGTGGCAAACTCCCGGACGGCCGGTTTATCTACCCCCCGGTGACTGCAGAACACCGGGATGACCTTGTGCTGGCTTGCGCTATCCATTTCCCATCTCTCCTCGATGACGTCGGAGAGGATAACGCAGCGGGTGACGTTATGGCATGGGGTTCAAGCGTCCCGCGCCTGGGTCATCACCACCCGGCCGTCTTCCACGCGTTCGACCTGGGCGAGGGTGGATACCGGCACGTGCAGGGCTTCGATGTGCTCGCGGCCTTGCTTGAAGCGTTTTTCGACCACGAAGCCGGCGCCCCGCACGTCGGCGCCGGCTTCGCGGGCCATCTCGATGAGGGCGGCGGCGGTGCGGCCGTTGGCGAGGAAGTCATCGACGATCACCACCCGCTGGCCGGGGCGGATGTAGCGGGTGGAGATCGCCAGCCGCGTCTCGACGCCCTTCTTGGTGGGCGACGGAATGGTGCGGCAGATGGAGGGCGCTTCCACGTCCGTCGAGTACTTCTTGGCATACACCATCGGCACGCTCAGGGCCTGGGCGACGATCAGCGCCGGGGCGATGCCGCTGGCTTCGGCGGTGAGGATCACGTTGGGCTGGAAGAAGGACAGCCGGCGGGCGAGCTCATGGGCCAGCTCGAAGATGAAGCCGGGCTCGATGCGGTGGTTGAGGAAGTGGTCGATGACCAGCATCTGGCCGTCGATGCTGCCTTCGGATTCGATCCGGCGGACGAGGGGGGCGTAGGGGGCGGTGAGATCTAGATGGGGGCTCATGGTGAGACTCGGCGGGAGACGGTGATTCCGGTGCCGGGGGTTACCGGCACGATCACTCTAAAACTATGACTTGGCGATTGTCGTGACGGTTTCCGCGAGCCGGGCCAGCCGGCGGCGGACAAGGCCAATATGTTCACGCAGGGTGTAAAGCTCGTTGCTGAAGGCGAGGGGCAGCTTGCGGTGGGCGGCGCGCATCTCGATGCGGTCGAGGCGCAGGTTGAAGGCGTCGAGGGCGTCGGCAGTGCGGGCGGCTTCGGGCAGGGCGTCGATCTCGGCTTCGAGGAACTTGAGTTCGCCATACCAGCGATACACCCGCGAGCGCATCCGCCAGTTGTAGATGCCGGGGATGATCTTGGTGAGGGGAATTACCACCGCGAAGAAGGGCAGGACCATCACCAGCAGCCGGTCGATGAGCACCGCCAGCCAGAAGGGCAGGTAGCGCTGGAGCAGCGGCGGGCCGGAATCGTAGAAGCGCCGGGCCATGGGGTGCAGCGGCAGGGCGTGGTCGCGGGGCGTGGGGAAGGCGTTGGCGTCCTGGAGCAGGCCGGGCGGGCTGTGGATCTCGCGGGCGTGCTTGAGGAGCAGGGTGACGATGGCCGGGTGGATGTCGGCGCGCACCACCAGGTTGGCGGTGGCGGCCAGCAGCTGGATGTCGCGGTTGGGCTTGTCGGCCTGGATCTTGATGGCGCCGCGGGGCAGCACCACCTTGACCAGGTGGGGGAAATGGCGCACGTAGCCGTCGGCCTGGGCAAAGTTGAGCAGGCTGATGCCGTCGGTGTGGAGGAGGGCATCCACCACCGGCGCCTGGGGCGCGCCCACCACGAAGAAGGCGTCGATCTCGCCGCGGCGCAGGGCGTCCACCGCATCCATGCCGCCGATGGCGAGCAGCTTCGGGTCGTTGGTGGCAAAGCCGTTGGCGGCCAGCAGCTGGAGGGCGAAGAGCTGGGCGCCGCTGCCCTGCACGCCGATGGCGATCCTGCGGCCCTTGAGCTGGTAGATGCGGTCGTGCTGGGCGTCGCCCCGGTAGAACACCCACACCGGCTCGAGGTACATGCTGCCGAGGGTGGCGAGATCGTCGGATTCGGGCTCGTTGGCGATGCCGCCCTGGATGAAGCCCACGTCCACGTCGTCGTCGGTCTTCAGGCGGCGGAGGTTTTCCACCGCGCCGCTGGACGGGCGCAGCTCGACCTCGATGCCTTCCTGGGCGAACTTCTCCCGGTAGCGCTCGCCAAAATACTGGTAGGCGCCGCCGGCCACGCCGGTGGTGATGACGATCTTCTTGGGCGGCGCCGGCTTCACGAACTGCCAGGCCAGCGCAAAGGCGGCGGCGACGAGCAGCAGCGCCGGCAGGGCGAGCAGCAGCAGGTCGCGCAGGTTGCGGGTGTCGCCGTTGGCGGAGGTGGGCCGGCCCATGATGGATGTCGTCGTCGTGCGGCGTGGGGGGCGAATCTTACCGCGCCCGGCACCGGCCCGGCGAGCACCCGCGCAGGCCGCGCCGACGGGTGGCTTCTGCCGGCGGCGATTCTCCGGTACATTGCGCGCCCGGCTTTGATGTAAAAGGTGTTTTCGACGATGACCCGGTTGCTGCTCGCTCCGATGGAAGGCCTCGCGGACGATGTGCTGCGTGAAGTGCTGACCCGCGTGCCGGGTTACGACCACGCGGTGACTGAGTTCGTGCGGGTATCGGGCACGTTGCTGCCGCTGCGAGCCTTTGCGCGGGTGTCGCCGGAGCTACGCGCCGGCAGCATGACGAGCAGCGGCACGCCGGTGCGGGTGCAGCTGCTGGGCTCCGATCCGCCCTGCATGGGCGACAACGCCGCCCAGCTGGCGCAGATGAACCCGGCGGGGATCGACCTCAACTTCGGCTGCCCGGCGCCGCTGGTCAATCGCCACGGCGGCGGGGCCGCGCTGCTGGATACGCCTGAGGTGCTCCATGCAATTGCCTGCGCGGTGCGTCGGGCGGTGCCGCGGCACATCCCCTTCACCGCCAAGATGCGTCTGGGCGTGGGCGACACCGGCCGTGCGCTGGAATGCGCCCAGGCCCTGGCCGACGGCGGGATCGAGGATCTCGTCGTCCATGCCCGCACCAAGACCGACGGTTATCGTCCGCCCGCCCACTGGGAGTGGGTCGGCCGCATCGCCGACGTGGTGGATGTGCCGGTGGTGGCCAACGGTGAGGTGTGGAACGAGGCCGACTGGCGGCGCTGCCGCGAGGTGAGCGGCGCGGCCGACGTGATGCTGGGCCGCGGCGCGGTGTCCGATCCTTTCCTGGTGCGGCGCATCCGCGCGGGGGGCGAGGCTGAGCCGGATCGCGAGGCCGAGTGGGCCGAGCTGCTGCCGCTGATCGGCGAGTTCTGGCGGCGGGTGCTGGCCAAGGTCGAGGCGCGCCACGCTCCGGGCCGGCTCAAGCAGTGGCTGGGGATGCTGCGGCGCAACTTTCCCCGGGCCGAGATTCTCTACGCCGAACTGCGCGCCCAGAAGGATCCGCTGGTGGTCGCCCACATCCTGGGCTGTCATGGCGTACCGGTGCTGATGGCCGCCGCGTAGAATTGCGGGATGTACGCCAATTCGAAGATTCCCGAGAGCGCCCAGCCGGGCGTTCATGAACACCTCATCGAGCGGGTTGCCAAACATGCCCGCTCCGATTTCCGCAAACCGTATCTCGATTACAACAAGGCCGCCTTCGAGGCCAGCCTCGCCGGCTGGGACGGCAAGGCGCCGCTGATCCTCGACGCCGGCTGCGGGGTGGGGCACAGCACCATCCAGCTCGCCCGGGCGTTTCCCGATCACTGGGTGATCGGCGTGGATCAATCGGAAGACCGGCTGTCCCGCAAGAAGCCTTACCCCGACGCGCTGATGCCGAAGAACATGGTCTTCGTGCGGGCCGATCTGGTGGATTTCTGGCGGCTGATGGCCGAGGCCGGCATCCGGCTCGCCCGGCATTACATCCTCTACCCCAACCCGTGGCCGAAGATCGGCCACCTGGCCCGGCGATGGCATGCGCATCCCGTGTTTCCTTTTGTGCCAAGGCTGGGGGGAAGGCTGGAATGCCGCAGCAACTGGCATATTTATGTGGAAGAATTCGCCCTCGCGATCGGTCTCCTGACCGGCCGCGAGGTTGGCTGGGAGTCCTTCGAGGCCCCATCGCCGCTCACGCCTTTTGAACGCAAGTACCGGGATTCCGGCCAGACCCTTTACCGGTGTGTGGTGGAGCTCGATAGCCAACCAAAACTGGAGGAAAACCCGTCATGACCCAATTTCAATCCGAACCCCTGACCGAAGAAGAACTGGAGCAGCTCGAGGAGCTGCTGGTTTCCGAGGATGTGCCCGCCGACTGCATGAACATGGAGATGCTGGACGGCTACCTGGCCGCCATCGTCTCGTCGCCGCTGCCGATCAAGGTGGAAGAATGGCTGCCGGCGGTGTGGACCGCCGACGAAGGCGAGGTGGGCTTCGGCTCCGGTGCGGTGCTGCAGAAGGCCATCGAGCTGGTTCTGCGCTACTACAACGACATGCTGGCGGTGATCGGCGACGAGCTGGGCGATGAAGAGGGCGAGGCCGAAGGCTGGCAGCCGTTCTGCTACGCCCAGGGCGGCGACGACGACCCGGCCATCGGCGAGGAGTGGACCAACGGCTTCGAGCAGGGCTTCGAGATGTGGCCGGTGGAATGGCCTGACGCGGTGAGCGACACGACCATCGCCGAATCCCTGCTGGAGACCATCCTCGGGCCTGAAGAGGAAGTCACCGTGCTGCCTGACGCCGAAGCCCAGCTGGCCGAGCTTGAAGAAAAGGGCCTCGCGGTGCAGCGGCTCTACCAGAACTGGCGCGCCCTCGGCCTGCCGACGCCCGAACCGGTGGCCGTGACCGCCGCCACCGGCGCCGCCAGGAGTGGCCCGGGCCGCAACGAACCCTGCCCCTGCGGCAGCGGCAAGAAGTACAAGAAATGTTGCGGCGAGGGGAAGTAAGCCTCCGCAGCCCTGAGGGCCCGGTTTTGTGGGCCTGAAGTATCGCGGCGAGATCGACGGCCTGCGGGCCGTCGCCGTCTTGCCGGTGATCCTGTTCCACGCTGGCTTCGGCCTTTTCGGCGGCGGCTATGTGGGCGTGGATGTCTTTTTCGTGATCAGCGGCTACCTGATCACGACCATCCTGCTTTCCGAGCTCCAGGCCGGCACCTTCACCCTCGTCGGCTTCTACGAGCGGCGCGCCCGGCGCATTCTGCCGGCGCTGTTTGTGGTGATGCTGGTCACGCTGCCTTTTGCTTGGCTGTGGCTGGCGCCGGCCGAGATGCAAAAATTCTGCAACAGCCTGATCGGCGTCTCGCTGTTTGCGTCCAACGTGCTGTTCTGGCGCGAGAGCGGCTATTTCGACAGCTCGGCGGAGCTCAAGCCGCTGCTCCATACCTGGAGCCTGGCGGTGGAGGAGCAGTACTACCTGTTCTTCCCGCTCCTTTTGATGGCCGCCTGGCGCCTGGGTCGGCGGCGGATCGCGGTGATGCTCGCCGTGCTGCTGGCGGCCAGTCTGGTGGTCGCCGAATGGGGCCTGCGGCGCGATCCGACTGCCGCCTACTACCTGCTCCCCACCCGGGGCTGGGAGCTGCTCATCGGTGCGCTGGCGGCGCTGGTGCTGTCGGCCCGGGCCGGCGAGAGCGGAGCGCTCGTCCCGCCGCGGGCGTGGATGGGGCAGGTGGCCAGTCTGGCGGGCTTTGGGGCGATCGCCGCGTCGGTCCTTCTGTTTGACCGGAGCACTCCGTTTCCCGGGCTGTACGCGCTGCTGCCCACGGTGGGAACGGCGCTGGTGATCCTCTTCGTCACGCCGCAGACCGGCGTCGGGGCGATCCTCGGCAGCCGCTTCTTCGTGGGCGTGGGGATGCTCAGCTACAGCGCCTACCTGTGGCATCAGCCGCTCCTCGCCTTTGCCCGTGTGCGTGCCATCGGGGCGCCGAGTCATGGGTTGATGGCGGCGCTGGCGGTGGCGTCGGTGGGGCTGGCCTATCTCAGCTGGCGGTTTGTCGAGCGGCCTTTCCGCCAGCGGCGGACGATTCCCCGCCGGGGGGTGTTCGTGCTGAGTGGCGTGTTCCTGCTGTTCTTCATCGCCGTGGGGCAGGGCGGGCGGATGACCGGCGGCTACGAGGCCGCGCGCCTCGACGAGGGCCAGATCGCCCTGCGCAAGACGGCCGAGCCCAGCCCGCTGCGCGATGCCTGTCACAACCTCGATTCACCGGATTTCACCCCGCCGTCCCGCAGCTGCACGTATTTCAGCGGCCGGACCACCTGGGCGGTGTTTGGCGACAGCCACGCGGTGGAGCTGGCCTACGCGCTGGCCGAAGGCCTGCGGGATCACGGGCAGAGCCTCAGGCACCTGAGCTTCAGCGGCTGCGGCCCGGTGCTCGGGCAGGGCGATCTGGACACGCCATGCCGGCGTTGGTCCGATGCCGCGCTGGCCTATCTGCTGTCGCTGCGAGGGGTCGATACGGTGGTGGTGGCCTACCGGATGAATCTGTATCTCTTTGGCGAGCACGAAGGCATCTACCCGGCGCTGCCCGACACGGTGGGCGAGGCGGCGCGCCTGCGGGTTTGGCGCAGCTACGTGGATCTGGTGACGCGCCTGCACGCGGCCGGCAAGCGGGTGGTGGTGGTGGAGCAGGCGCCAGAGCTGCGCAAGGGCATCGGCGATCTCATCCTGCTGGAACGCGGCGAGCGGATCGTCGGCGTTGCCGAGCGTTGGTGGATGCGCCGTCAGCGGTTTGTGCGTGATCATCTGGCAGACTTGCCGCCGGGCGTGATCCTGGTGGACCCGGCCGACGTCCTGTGCGACGGCAAGGTCTGTCTGGCCGCCAGCGGGGGCAAGGCGGATTACTTTGACGACGACCACCTGTCGGTGCATGGCGCCCGCAAGGTGGCGGGACAGATTTTCAAACTGGCGGCGCCCTCGGGCCCGTCATGACACGGAGCAAGAACTTGGCCGATCCCTGCCTTACCTGCGGCGCGTGCTGCGCGAGTTTTCGGGTGGATTTCCACGTTTCCGATCTCGAAACCTGCCCCGGCGGCTGCGTGCCGGTGGCCCTGACGGTGCCGGTGACGGCTACCCTGGCGCGGATGCGCGGCACCGACGATGGCCCGCCGCGCTGCATCGCACTGGCCGGCGAGATCGGCCAGGAGGTCAAATGCACGATCTACGACTGCCGCCCCGGGCCATGTCGGGATTTTGCGCCCTTCGCGGCGCTGGGCATCGGCGACGAAGGCTGTGCCCGTGCCCGGCGCCGTCACGGGATGAAGCCGCTGGGCGAGTGACTTCCTGCCGCTGATGACGGTGGTTTGACAGTTAGAAACATATATTTGATGCCCTTGTCTCGCAGCAGGCTTAGTCTGTCGGTTTGACCACCACTAGGAGAGACATATGGGTTTGCTGAGTTTCGTACGTGAAGCGGGCGAGAAGCTGTTCGGCCGCAAGGATGTGGAAGCCGCCGCCGCCGAGCCCAGTGCCGCCGACAAGCTGGCTGAACTCAACCAGAAGGCCGCCGCCTCCATCGTGGCCTACATCGACAAGCAGGGCCTCGACACCAGCGGTCTGGCGGTGAGCTTTGACGGCGCCAGCAGCACGGTGACGGTGGCCGGCACCGTGCTTGATCAGACCACCAAGGAGAAAGTGCTGCTGTGCTGCGGCAACGTGGATGGCGTGGACAAGGTGGACGACCAGCTTGCCGTGACCAACCCCGAGCCGCCGGCCCAGTTCCATACCGTGGTGCGGGGCGACACCCTGTCGGCCATCGCCAAAACCTTCTATGGCAATGCCAACGCCTACATGAAGATCTTCGAGGCCAACAAGCCGATGCTCGGTCACCCGGACAAGATCTACCCGGGTCAGGTGCTGCGCATTCCGGCCTGATTCTGGCGTTTGACGGGCTGCCGGCGGGCGGCCCGGATTGGCGGATTGGGTCGGGTCTGACACAATCCGCCGCTCCTCACATCTTTCGGCATCTGCCCGGAGCCCGCCACCATGACCATCCGTTTCCCCGTCGAAGGCGAATTCATCCAGCTCGACCAACTGCTGAAGGCCTCGGGCCTGTGCGGCTCGGGCGGCGAAGCCAAGCAGCGCGTCGCCGACGGTGCGGTCTTCGTGGATGGGGAAATCGAGAATCGCAAGCGGGCCAAGCTGCGCCCGGGTCAGCGCATCGACTTTGCCGGCGAGACCATCGAACTGGTCGCCGCCGGCTGATCGTCTTTCAGTTTCTTACTTCAGCAGCCCTTCGGCCTTGAGCGCCGCCTGAACGGCGGGGCGGGCCTTGATGCGCTCGGCAAAGGCGCCGAGGCTCGGCCACGGGCTGAGATCCACGTTCACCAGACCGGCCCAGCCCAGCACCGTGAAGAGGTAGGCGTCGGCCACCGAGAATTCGTCGCCCAGCAGATAAGGCTTGGCGTCGAGGGCCGCGGCGGCGATCGGAAAGCGGCGGGCCAGGTTGGCCCGGGCAGCTTCGCGCATGTCGTCGCTGGCGGCCGGGTTGAACAGTGGGCTGAAGCTCTTGTGGAGTTCGGTGCCGATGAAGGTCAGCCATTCCTGCAGTCGGGCCCGGGCGAGGGTGCCGGCGGGCGGGGCGAGCTTCTTCTCGGGCACCAGGTCGGCCACGTATTGAACGATGGCCGGGCCTTCGGTGAGGAGTTCGCCACCATCCAGCTGCAGCGCCGGCACGTAGCCCTTGGGGTTGATGGCGGCGTAGTTGGCGCCGGTCTCGGTCTCCTTGGTGCGCAGGTTCACCTTTTCGAGGGTGACGTCGAAACCGGCCTCGCGCAGCACGATGTGGGGTGAGAGGGAGCAGGCGCCAGGGGAGTAGTAAAGCTTCATGGGTGTGTCTCCTTGAGTTTTTTTTCAGTTTGGGTGGATGTCGCCATCCTGGTACAGCCAGCGGCCATCCTCGCGGACGAAGCGGCTGGTTTCGTGCAGGCGGTGGGCGCGGCCGCCGATCTTGTAGCGCGCCACGAATTCCACCACCGCATGGGTGTCGTCGGCCTGCTCGAAGCGCTTCACCGCGAGGCCCAGCCACTTGGTGGGCGGATCGTCGGCAAGGTTCAGGGCGGACGGACGGAAATCGGGATGCCAGGTGGCCAGCAGGTAGTCGTCCCGGCCGAGGGTGAAGGCGGTGTAGCGGGAGCGCATCAGCGCCTCGGCGGTGGGCGCCGGTTCGCCGCCGTCGAGGTGCCGGCCACAACAGGCGGCATATTCGGCGGGCTTGCCGCAGGGGCAGGGATGGGCCATGGGTGGGCAGCGGTTGGAGCAGGAGGCGGCATTCTGGAATGAGGCGGGTGGGCTCTGCAAGCAATCGCGATGCCATTCCTTGAGATTCCGGCATGGGTGCCGTTAGAGACAAGGTCAACGATCTTGGGCAGATAATCAGCATTCCGGTTGCTGGAAGTCGGGGCGTGGCTTGCCCGGCCGGACGGTGCGAGGTGGAGGCATGGGATTGAAAAGTCGGGGGATGGGTATTCGGGGCAAACTGATCGCGATCTTCGTGGTCATCAAGGTGCTCCCGTTGCTGCTGTTGGCGCTGCTGGCCTGGGGGATGGCCCAGCGGCTCGGGGATACGGTGAGCGCCAGGGCGAGCGCAATGGCCGAGTCGATGCTGGCGACGGTCAAACAGGTGGGCGAGGGCGCCACCAACGATTCGATCAAGGCCCTGGACGACCGGGCGCGGGTCGCCATCGAGCGGCTCACCACCGACACCGCGCGGGCGGTGGCCAGCTTTCTGTACGACCGGGATTCGGACATTCGCCAGGCATCCCTGATCGAGCCCTCCGAAGGCGCGTACCGCAACTTCCTGCTGTATCGGCTGCGGCCGATCCATCGCCACGGGCAGTGGCAGCTGGCCGAGGACGGCACCCGCTGGGAGCCCGCGGCTTCGGATGAATGGGACGAGGCGTTGGCGGCCGACCCCCGCCAGGCGCTGGCCGACAACGCGAAGGCGTTCAGCGCCCGTCCGCCCGAATACATTGGCCATGCGGAACCCCGTCCGCTGTTTGTGGAGATGAGCTTCGTCGACCTGCAGGGCAGGGAACGGGTGAAGGTGGTGACCGGCGATCTCATGCCGGGCGAACTGCGTGACGTGAGCAATCCGCACCACACCTTCCTGAAGGCCGAGCGCTACTGGCCCGAGCTGAAGAAGCTCAAGCCGGGCGAGATCTTCGTCTCTGACGTGATCGGCGCTTACGTGGGCAGCAAGGTGGTGGGCGCGTATCTGCCGGCCAGTGCCAAGAAGGCGGGCATCGAATTCAAGCCCGAGGAGTCTGCCTACGCGGGCACCGAGAACCCGGTGGGCAAGCGCTTTCGCGGCATCGTGCGGTGGGCGACGCCGGTCCAGCGGGGCGGCAGGATCGTCGGCTACGTGACCCTCGCCCTCGACCACGACCACATCCGCGAGTTCACCGACCACATCAGCCCGACCGATTCGCGCTACACCCCGATCAACGACGCCATCGTCGGCAACTACGCCTTCATGTGGGATCACCGCAGCCGCGCGATCTCGCACCCGCGGGACTACTTCATCCCCGGTTACGATCCGGCCACCGGCGAGCCGGTGACGCCGTGGCTGGACCAGTCGCTCTACGAAGCCTGGCAGGCGTCGGGCAAGTCGTCACGGGACTTCCTCGAGACGGTCAAACCCTTCGACGAGCAGTCGCTCAAGAAGAAGCCGGCGGTGGCACTGATCAAGGCCGGCACCGTGGGGCTCGACTGTCGCTACCTCAACTTCTCGCCCCAGTGTGCGGGCTGGAACCAGCTCACCGAAAAGGGCGGCTCGGGCTCGTTTGCGATCTTCTTCTCGGGCCTCTGGAAACTGACCACCGCGGCGGCGATCCCGTATTACACCGGCCAGTACGCCCAATCCCCGCGCGGTTTCGGCATCGTCACCATCGGCGCCAACGTGGATGACTTCCACCGGGCGGCGACCGAATCGGCCAAGCGCATCGGGCAGAGCATCGCCGAGATGGACAAGTCGCTCCTCGCCCAGCGCCAGGGGCTGCAGGACGGCATCGCCGAGAACCTGACCCAGACTGCCGGGGCGCTCACGCTATCCACGCTGCTGATGGTGGCGCTGGTGATCGTCGTGGCGATCTGGATGGCCCAGTTCATCACGCGCCGGATCACCACCATGATCGGTGGCCTCGGGCGCTTCCAGGCGGGCGAGTTGTCCTATCGCCTGAAGGTGCAGACCGACGACGAGATGGGGCAACTGGCCCAGTCGTTCAACAGCATGGCCGACGAGGTGCAGGAATCGTTCAAGCGCTCGGAGGAGGCCCGGACCCGGGCGGAGGAGGCCAACAAGCTCAAGTCGGATTTCCTCGCCAGCATGTCCCACGAACTGCGCACGCCGCTCAACGGCATCCTCGGCTATTCGGAACTGCTGCAGCTCGAACTGGCCGATCCGGTCCATCTGGAGTACGCCACCACGATCCAGTCCTCCGGCCAGCACCTGCTGGACATCGTCAATGATCTGCTCGACCTCGCGAAGATCGAGGCCGGGCGGCTCGAATTGAAGTCGACGAACCACGGTCTGGTCGGCCTTGCCCGCGAACTTGTTGGCGCCCACCGCCCCCATGCGCAGGCCAAGGGGCTGTCCCTGGAGCTCGAACTGGCCGACAACCTGCCCGAGTCGCTGTCGATGGACATCCAGCGGGTAAGACAGATTCTCAATAATCTCTTGAACAACGCGATCAAGTTCACAGAGAATGGCAGGATTGGCCTTCGCGTGACACTGGACGGCGAGCGGGTTGCCTTCGCCGTCTCCGACACCGGGCCGGGCATCCCGCCCGAGGCACAGGAAGTCATTTTCGAGAGATTCCGCCAGTTGGACCAATTCCTGACCCGTGACCACGGTGGCACCGGCCTTGGTCTTGCCCTCGCGCGGGAGCTCGCGCATCTGCTGGGCGGCGATCTCGTCGTGCAGTCGATCATGGGCGTTGGCTCGACATTCACCCTGTTCCTTCCGATCACCCTCCCGCAGTCCCGATAGGCACTTTCCATGAGCGATTCGTCCTCCTCCCTGAAAAGGGTTCTCGTTGTAGACGACAACGTGATCAACCGACGCCTCGCGATCGCATTCGTGAGCCGCCTCGGGTACACCACGGATCAGGCCGAGGATGGCCCGGACGCGCTTGCCAAGCTGGATGCCGAGTCCTTCAGCATCGTGCTCCTGGATATCAGCATGCCCGGCATGTCGGGTGAAGAGGTGCTCGCGCGCATCCGCGCCGACGGCCGATTCGGCGGCCTGCGCGTCATCGCCTATACTGCCCATGCGCTCCCGGAAGAGAGGCAGCGGCTCATTGATGCGGGTTTTGATGATCTGCTGATCAAGCCGATCACGCTGGGCGCCGTCGAGCGCGTGCTCCAGGCTTGATGCACGCACCGGCATGGTGCGGGAGCCGTTGAACTTGCTGGAAAAATTGGATTGTGCGTTCGCACAATCGAGGTAGTTTTAAAATATAATATATATAAGACTTGGCTCTGCCTTATAAAAACCAAAGGCCGGTCTGTGAGGGAGACGCGCCCCGGGGTTTTCCCGGCCCAACGCGCAAGACAGCATCACCGTAATGTAACCATCGTCTAGGAAGGATCTACCCATGCTTGAAGCCTACCGCCAGCACGTTGCCGAGCGTGCCGCCCTCGGCATCCCGCCGCTGCCCCTGTCGAAGCAGCAAACCCAGGCTCTGGTCGAACTGCTGCAGAATCCGCCGGCCGGCGAAGAAGCTTTCCTGGTAGATCTGCTGACTTACCGCGTCCCCGCCGGCGTGGATGACGCCGCCAAGGTCAAGGCCGAGTTCCTGGCCAAGGTCGCCAAGGGCGAAGTGGCCTGTGGTCTGGTTTCCAAGGTCAAGGCCACCGAACTGCTGGGCACCATGCTCGGCGGCTACAACGTCAAGCCGCTGATCGACCTGCTGGGCGACGCCGAATGTGGCGCCCCCGCCGCCGAAGGCCTCAAGAAGACCCTTCTGGTCTTCGACTACTTCCACGACGTCGCCGAACTGGCCAAGGGCGGCAACGCCAACGCCAAGGCCGTGATCCAGTCCTGGGCCGATGCCGAGTGGTTCACCTCCCGTCCGGAAGTCCCGGCCTCCCAGAAGCTCACCGTCTTCAAGGTCACCGGCGAAACCAACACCGACGACCTGTCGCCCGCGCCGGACGCCTGGTCCCGCCCCGACATCCCGCTGCACGCCCTGGCCATGCTGAAGAACCCGCGTCCGGGTATCGAAGCCGACGAGCCGGGCTCCCGTGGCCCGATCAAGCAGCTCGAAGCCCTGGCTGCCAAGGGCAACCTGATCGCCTACGTCGGTGACGTGGTCGGTACCGGTTCCTCCCGCAAGTCCGCCACCAACTCCGTGCTGTGGTTCACCGGCGAAGACATCCCCTTCGTCCCGAACAAGCGCTTTGGCGGCGTCTGCCTGGGCTCCAAGATCGCCCCGATCTTCTTCAACACCATGGAAGATGCCGGCGCGCTGCCGATCGAAATCGACGCCGGCCAGATGGACATGGGCGACGAGATCGAACTGAAGGTTGACGGCGCCACCGGCAAGGTCACCGCCACCAAGAACGGTGCCGTGATCGCCGAATCCCAGCTCAAGACCCTCGTCATCCTCGACGAAGTCCGCGCTGGCGGCCGTATCCCGCTGATCATCGGTCGTGGTCTGACCACCAAGGCCCGCGAATTCCTCGGCCTGCCGGTGTCCACCCTGTTCCGCCTGCCGCAGAACCCGGCCGACGCCGGCACCGGCTACTCCCTGGCCCAGAAGATGGTCGGCCGCGCCTGTGGCCTGCCGGAAGGCAAGGGCATCCTGCCGGGCACCTACTGCGAGCCCAAGATGACCACCGTCGGCTCCCAGGACACCACTGGCCCGATGACCCGCGACGAGCTGAAGGATCTGGCCTGCCTCGGCTTCTCCGCCGATCTGGTGATGCAGTCCTTCTGCCACACCGCCGCCTACCCGAAGCTGGTGGACGTCAAGATGCACCGCGAGCTGCCGTCCTTCATCTCCACCCGTGGCGGCGTTGCGCTGCGTCCGGGCGACGGCGTGATCCACTCCTGGCTGAACCGCCTGCTGCTGCCGGATACCGTCGGCACCGGTGGTGACTCCCACACCCGCTTCCCGATCGGCATCTCCTTCCCGGCCGGTTCCGGTCTGGTCGCCTTTGCCGCCGCCACCGGCGTCATGCCGCTCGACATGCCGGAATCCGTGCTGGTCCGCTTCAAGGGCCAGATGCAGCCGGGCATCACCCTGCGTGACCTGGTCAACGCGATCCCGCTGTACGCCATCAAGGCCGGCCTGCTGACTGTCGAGAAGAAGGGCAAGAAGAACGTCTTCTCCGGCCGCATCCTCGAAATCGAAGGTCTGCCGGATCTGAAGGTCGAACAGGCCTTCGAACTGTCCGACGCCGCCGCCGAGCGTTCTGCCGCCGCCTGCGCGATCGCCCTGAACAAGGAGCCGATCGTCGAGTACATGCGTTCGAACATCACCCTGATGAAGTGGATGATCGCCGAAGGCTACGAAGACGCCCGCACCCTGAAGCGCCGAATCAACGCCATGGAAGACTGGATCGCCAACGGCGTCCTGCTAAAGGGCGATGCCAACGCCCAGTACGCCGCCGTGATCGAGATCGATCTGGCCGACGTCAAGGAGCCGATCGTTGCCTGCCCGAACGACCCGGATGATGTGAAGGTGCTGTCCGAAGTCGCCGGCGACAAGATCGACGAAGTGTTCATCGGCTCGTGCATGACCAACATCGGTCACTTCCGTGCTGCTGGCAAGGTGCTCGATGGCAAGTCCGACATCCCGACCCGTCTGTGGATCGCCCCGCCGACCAAGATGGACGCCCTGATCCTGACCGAAGAAGGCTACTACAGCGTCCTCGGCAAGGCTGGCGCCCGTATGGAAATGCCGGGCTGCTCCCTGTGCATGGGCAACCAGGCGCAGATCCGCAAGGGCTCGACCGCCATGTCCACCTCCACCCGTAACTTCCCGAACCGTCTCGGCATCGACACCCGCGTGTATCTGGGTTCCGCCGAACTGTCCGCGATGTGCGCGCTGCTCGGCAAGATCCCGACCGTGGCCGAGTACATGGAGAACATCAAGGTGGTGAACGCCAAGGCGGCCGACATCTACCGCTACATGAACTTCGACCAGATCCCGTCCTTCGTTGAAGTGGCGGATACCGTCGAGATGTAAGAGCTGCCGCTGCGCCCCAAGGCGCTGCTGCATTCAAACCCCGCGTCCCAGCATTGCTGGGCGCGGGGTTTTTTCTTGGGCGCACCCGACAGACTGGACGACACGACGTACCGATGTTTGGCGGAGGGGCGACGACTGAGTTGTGTATTTGTTGAATGTGCGTGAAATGGCCGTATTTGCGCAAATAAACATAAAAATCGATAATAACGAAAACAACAGTCCGCCCCCATGAACCCAGTCCCCTCGACGTCCCTGACCTGTTCCACCCGCGAGGCCGCTCGCTTGCTCGGGGTCAGCGTCCGCACGGCCCAGCTGTGGGTCGAGGATGGGCGGCTTCGTGCATGGAAGACGCCCGGAGGACATCGCCGCATCCTGGTCGAGTCGGTCGAGCGGCTGGTGGACGAGCAGCGTCGCGCAGGAGCGACATCCGGGCCTGATGCTTCAAGTGTGCTGATCCTCAAGGAAAACGCCCGGGATCGGCGTGCGCTGCAGGCGTTGCTGGGCAGCGTGCTCTCCGACTGCACGGTCTGGGCGGTGGCGAGTGGCTTCGAAGGGTTGATCCGGATCGGCGAGATCAGGCCGGATGTGCTGATCACGGATCTGGGCGTCACGGGCCTTGATTTCTTTCAGATGATTCATTCGCTGCTCGACGATGTCCGGGAGCACCCGATGGTGGTCGTGGTTCTTCTGGCATCAGGCGTTGACAGGGCTGCGGTGAGCGCCCGTCTGCCCGGGGATGTGGTGCTGGTGGAGCCGCCGATTGACGGACACGAACTGGCAGCCCTCGTCTGGGGCCTGCTCCAGAAACACAAGCGCACGACCTTGGCGCAACCCGTAGGCTTGTCGGCCTCCGGGTGCCCATGAGCCCGGGCGGACGCAAACTCAGCGGATTCTCTGGTGGCGGTTGTGCCGACTGGTGAAGCTGTTCCCCGTTCGTTGTTCCTGCATGCCGTGCTGTCGGTCCGCGCGCCGCATTCGTTGACGTTGTGAGTTGAACTGTCTTTCCGCCGGTTAGCTGCCGGTGCGCATGAGTGATCCCCAAAGCCCCTGTCCGGAATGCCGGTCAGGGGCTTTTTCTTTCTTCAGATTCCGTTCTTCAAGGCTTTCAGTTGCCCCTTGATACCCAAGGTGGGCAGGGCGACCTCGCTGTGATGAGGGGGGTATTCGCTAAAAACAAAAGATTTTAATAACAAAAACAACAAAAACGATTCATCTTTCCCCGGCCTGGATTGTGAAACAGGATTCTGACACCTAGGGTCAGATTGTCGTACCGATCGGTGTGGCTTTGCATTGCACTGAAAAATAAAGATAAATTTGAATTGACCGCGATTCCTGCGCTCTTTTACGGTTCTGCCGGCGGTTGCGCTGAAACATAAAAACGTTAAATTCGACAAAATATTGATTAAAACAATAAAAATGATAATATCGATAAAACAGGTAAGGATTATGACCACAGACGCTCTCTCCGCCCAGACATGTTCCACCCGCGAAGCGGCCCGCTTGCTTGGCATCAGTGTGCGAACGGCCCAGCTTTGGGTCGAGGACGGCCGGTTGCAGGCATGGAAGACGCCGGGCGGGCATCGCCGGATTCTGATGGGTTCGGTCGGACGGCTGCTCGACGAGCAGCAGCGGGCCGGCATGACCCGCCATGCGCCCTTCGGCGTACTCGTGCTTCGCGAGAACCCGCAGGAGCGGCAGGCCTTGCAGCGCCGGCTGGAAGAGGTGCTGTCCGACTGTGTCGTGGTTGGCGTGGGGGATGGGTTTGAAGGGCTGATCCGCATTGGCGAGATGGCGCCTACGGTGCTGATTACCGATCTGGGTGTCACCGGACTGGACTTCTTCCGGATGATCAATGCGCTGATCGCCCATGCCAGGGATCGCGCGATGCTGGTGGTGGTGCTGGTGGCATCGGAAGCGGACAAGGTGGGGGTACGCCAGCGTCTGCCGGATGAGGTGGTGATAGTGGGCACCCCGCTCGACAGCTCGGAGCTGACGGTCATGGTGCAGGCATTTCTGCGCAATTGGCGGCGGGAAAACGAACGGACTGGCCAGAGTCTGGAGGAGGGGCGGTGATGGAGTCGTACATGCAGGCGCAAGGGATTGCCCGGGAGCAGGCGGCAAATGTTGCAAGGCCCGGTCTGCCATGGGCGTGGATCGGTCTGGGCGGATTGAGTGCGGGGCTGTTCGTCGTGGTGGGGGGCCTGCGGCCGGAGGTGCTGGCGCTGGCGGTGTTGCAGTGGATCGCGGTGGCGCTGCTCGGTGGCCATCAAGCCCGTCGCCACTGGCAGGCGCTGAGTGCGGCGGAGGCCCGGCTTGCCGATGTGCTGCGGGCTCAGGAATCCATGCTGGCGCCAGTGGAAGGGCTCGACACGCTGTGCGAGGAAGTGCTGCCCGTGTGGAGCGGGCAGGTGGCTCAGGCCCGTCAGCAGACGGAAGACGCCATCACTGCGCTGTCCAACCGCTTTGCGGGCATCTCCACGCGGGTCGAGACCGCGGTGGCCACGTCGCGCGGGGCGAGCGGAGAGGATCTGGTGGCACTGCTCAACATGAGCGAGACGGAGCTCGACACGATTGTTGCCGCCCTGCGGGATGCGCTCTCGCACAAGGAGGTGCTGCTCGAGCAGGTGGCACAGCTGGCCAGCATCACCGAATCGCTGCAGCAGATGGCGGGCGAGGTGGCCGATGTGGCCAAGCAGACCAACCTGCTGGCGCTCAACGCCGCCATCGAGGCAGCGCGGGCTGGCGAGGCGGGGCGAGGTTTCGCGGTGGTGGCGGACGAGGTGCGCAAGCTGTCTTCGTCGTCGGGCGATACCGGCAGGAAGATCGGCGAGACAGTGAGTTCAGCGACGCGGGCTATCCATGAGGTGTTGTCGGTCTCCGAGCGCAACGCCCGGGACGACCAGCTGCTGGTGAGCGAATCCGGCCAGCAGATCGGTCAGGTGGTACAGCGCCTGCGCACGGCAGCCGGAAATTTGGTCGATGCCTCCCAGTCGCTGACTGTCGAGGGGCAGATGGTGGCGGGCGAGATCGGCGAGGTGCTCGTGGCGCTGCAGTTCCAGGACCGGGTCAGTCAGGTGCTCGGGCATGTGGAGTCCGACATGGGACGGCTCAAGGGGCTCCTCGCCGGTGTGCGTGCGGACCAGCAATCCGGCATCGCCCCGCAACCGATCGACGTCGGGATGTGGATGGTGGAGATGGCCCGCGCCTACACCACACCCGAACAACATTCCCTGCATCGGGGCGAGGCTGCGGCCCGTGCCCAGGATGCAGCAGGCATCACATTCTTTTAAGGAAACACACATGGCAAAGACCATCCTCATCGTGGATGACTCGGCGTCCCTGCGTCAGGTCGTCGCCATCGCGCTGCGCGGGGCAGGCTACGAAGTGCTGGAAGGCTGCGACGGGCGGGACGCCCTGGGCAAGCTGGACGGCCGCAAGGTGCATCTCATCATCAGCGACGTGAACATGCCGAACATGGACGGCATCAGCTTCGTGAAGGCGGTTAAGCAGCTTCCGGCCTACCGCTTCACGCCGGTGATCATGCTCACCACCGAGGCCGGCGAGGACAAGAAGCGCGAGGGCCAGGCGGCTGGCGCCAAGGCCTGGGTGGTAAAGCCCTTCCAGCCGCAGCAGATGCTCGGCGCGGTCGCCAAGCTGGTCCTGCCCTGAATCCGCCTGCCGGAGGAGAGAACACCATGAACGCATCCGATCTGAAGAACCTTGGCAGCAGCCATGTCGTGATTACTGGCGAGATGACCATCTACACCGCCCGCGAATGGCGTGACGAGTTGCTGGCCGCGCTGGCCGCGCCGGGTGATGTGGAGCTTGACCTGTCGGGCGTCAGCGACATCGACGCGGCGGGCATTCAGCTGCTGGTCTCGCTGCGCCTGGAGGCGGCCGACGGCGACCGGGGCTTCAATGTGCGCGCCGCCAGCAAGCGGGTTCTGGAGGCGTTCGAGTTCTGTCGCCTGCTTAGATTCTTCGAGCTCGAGCCGGCGGCTCAGGCCTGACACGCGGAGCTGCCGACCATGACCGACCATTTCGAAGATCCGCTCCAGACCTTCATCGCCGAGAGCCGCGAACTGCTCCAGCAGATGGAAGACGCGCTGCTGGAAGTCGAGGGCAACGCCGACGACCCCGAAACCATCAACGCGATCTTTCGCGCGGCGCACACCATCAAGGGCTCGGCGGGGCTGTTCTCGCTGGACCACATCGTGGCCTTCACCCACGTGGCGGAGAGCGTGCTTGATCGGATCCGCGCCCACCAGCTCGCCTTCGAGCCGGCCTTCGGGGCGCTGTTTCTGGAAGTCTGCGACCAGCTGGGCGCATTGATCGACGGCCTGGCCGCCGGTGAGGCGCCAGACGACGCGATCAGCGCCCGGAGCACGGCGCTCACCGCCCGGCTGCAGGCGGTCCTCGACCGGGGTGCCACTCCGGGTGCGCAGTCGGCGGGGACCGACGCCGCCGTCGCCGGGAACCCGGCCGAGCATCTTATGGCTGCGGGCGCGGACACCGTGGCCAGCGGCCTGTGGCACGTGTCGATGCGGCCGGGTGCCGACCTGCTGCGTAACGGCATGGACCCGCTGTCGATCCTGAACTACCTGGGCACCCTCGGCGAGATCGTCAGCCTCGAGACCGTGATCGGTGGCGTTCCGCCCCTGTCGGCCCTTGATCCCGAAACCTGCTATCTCGGCTTCGACCTCAGCTTTGCCAGCCAGGCCGACGCCGCCACGGTGAATGGCGCTTTCGATTTCGTGCGGGAGGACAGCCTGGTCCGGATCATCCCGCCTTACGGCCCGCTGGACGATTACCGGGCGTTGGTCCGCGACCTGCCGGACGACAAGCTGCTGCTGGGCGAGATGCTCGTCCGCTGCGGTTCGCTCACCGCCGACGAGCTGGCCCTGGCCCTGCGCACCCAGGAGGCCCGCGCCGAAGCCTGCCAGATCACTGGCGAGCTTCCCCCGCTGATCGGCGAGGTGCTCGTCGAGCAGCAGCTGGTGGATGCGCCGCTGGTGGATGCGGCCCTCGACCACCAGCAGGAAGCCCGGAAGGCCCGGGCTGGCGAGCCGACCCTGATCCGGGTGGACGCCGCCAAGCTCGACCAGCTCATCAACCTGGTGGGCGAGCTCATCATCGCCGGGGCTGGCGCCCAGCTGGTGGCGCGGCGGGTCAAGGTGCCCGCGCTGGTAGAAGCCACCGGCGTGCTGTCGCGGCTGGTGGAGGACGTGCGCGATTCGGCGCTCAACCTGCGCATGGTGCAGATCGGCGCCACCTTCAGCCGCTTCCGCCGGGTCGTCCGGGACGTGGCCGCCGAGCTGGGCAAGGACATCCAGCTCGATATCCGCGGCGGCGAAACCGAGCTGGACAAGACCGTCGTCGAGAAGATCGGCGATCCGCTCACCCATATCGTGCGCAACGCCCTGGACCACGGCATCGAGCCGGCCGACGTGCGCGCCGCCCGCGGCAAGCCGCGGCAGGGCCGGCTCAGCCTGAACGCCTATCACGAGTCGGGCAGCATCGTCATCGAGGTGAGCGACGACGGCGGCGGGCTGCGCAAGGAGCGCATCCTGCAGAAGGCGGTCGAGCGCGGGCTGGTGGGCGAAGGCCAGGTGCTGTCGGACAAGGAGATCTTTGGCCTCGTCTTCGAGCCCGGCTTCTCCACCGCGGCGCAGGTCAGCAACCTTTCGGGGCGTGGTGTGGGGATGGATGTGGTCAAGCGCAACATCCTGGCGCTGCGGGGCACCGTGGATCTGGACAGCGTGGAAGGGCAGGGCACCACGGTGCGCCTGCGCCTACCGCTGACGCTGGCCATCATCGAAGGCTTTCTCATCGGGGCCGGCAGCGCGTCCTACGTGGTGCCCCTGGAGCAGGTGCTGGAGTGCATCGAGCTGCCCGAAAAGGACAAACCCGAGCAGGGCGCGAGCTACCTCAACCTGCGCGGCGAGGTGCTGCCCTTCGTGCGCCTGCGCGACCTGTTCGACATCCCGGGCGAAGCGCCCCGCCGCGAGAACGTGGTGGTAGTGCAGTACGCCGGGGAGCGCGCCGGGCTGGTGGTCGATCAGCTCTTCGGCGAGTTCCAGACCGTCATCAAGCCGCTCGGCAAGGTTTTCAGTCATATCCGCTGCATCGGCGGTTCCACCATTCTCGGCAGCGGAGAAGTTGCCCTGATCCTCGATGTTCCCGGGCTGGTTCGGCAGGTGACCGAGCGCCAACCCGTCTCCCGTCACCTGTCTTCCACCCTGTCGGCGGCTTGAGCCGTCGGCCACCCTTTGGAGAATCATCATGACCGTCAGCAAGAAAATGCTGTCCCTGATCCTGTCCGCTGCGTTCGGGATCATCCTTCTGGCCACCGTCAGCCTGACCCAGATGAGCCGGGTCTATGAAACCACCAACTACGCCAATGAGATCGTGGTGCCCAGCGTCCTCACGCTGGACGCGGCGTTCGCACCGATGGCTGCCGCCCGCACCCAGCTGTGGCAGCACATCGCCGCGTCCGACACGGCGGTGATGACCGGCCTCGAAGAGAAGATCGCCGCCAACCACCGCAAGATCGACGAAGCCCTGAAGAAGTACGAAGGCCTCCTCAGTGACGAGAAGGACAAGAGCCTGCTCGCGGCCGACCGGGCTGCGCTCGCCGAGTTCGACCAGCTTCGCGATCGGGTCTATGTGCTCTCGCGGGTGAACAAGATGGAAGAGGCGCGGGACCTGCTGATGGCCAACCAGGCCACGATGGCCCGCCTGTGGGATGCCTTCGAGGAGCACCGCCAGTACAACGCCGAACTGGGCCGGAAGACCGCCGAGGACGCTGCCCACAGCATCGCCAGCGCCCGCTGGGTGGCGATGGGGATTGGTGCGGCCACGCTGGTTGCGGTGTCGCTCATCGGTGTGCTGATCACCCGCAACCTGATGCAGCAGCTGGGCGGCGAGCCGGGTTACGCGGCCCAGGTGGTGTCGAAGATTGCCGAAGGCGACATGACGCTGACCGTCGACACCAAGGCCGGCGACACGACCAGCCTGCTCTACAACGTGAAGATCATGAACGAGCGGCTCACGTCCATCATCACCGAAGTGCGCAGCTCGGCCGATTCGCTCTCCAGCGCATCGGAAGAGGTGAGCGCCACCGCCCAGAGCCTGTCCCAGTCGTCCAGCGAGCAGGCAGCGAGCGTCGAGGAGACCTCGGCGTCGATGGAGCAGATGTCGGCCTCCGTTACCCAGAACAGCGAGAACGCCACCCTTACCGACAGCATGGCGGCCAAGGCGGCCAAGGAGGCGATCGAGGGCGGTGAGGCCGTGCGCTCCACCGTCGAGGCCATGAAGAGCATCGCCGACAAGATCGGCATCGTCGACGACATCGCCTACCAGACCAATCTGCTGGCGCTCAATGCAGCCATCGAGGCGGCCCGGGCCGGCGAGCACGGCAAGGGTTTTGCGGTGGTGGCGGCCGAGGTGCGCAAGCTGGCCGAGCGCAGCCAGGTGGCGGCCCAGGAGATCTCCGAGACTGCCAAGAGCAGCGTGGCCCTGGCCGAACGGGCCGGGACGCTGTTCGAAGGGATCATCCCGAGCATCACCAAGACCTCCGATCTGGTCCAGGAGATCGCCTCCGCGTCGGACGAGCAGAGCTCCGGTGTCGGCCAGATCAACTCGGCCATGGCCCAGCTCTCCCAGACCACCCAGCAGAACGCCTCGGCCTCCGAGGAGCTTGCGGCCACCGCCGAAGAGATGAGCGCCCAGGCCGAGCAGCTGAGCAAGGCGATGGCCTACTTCAAGCTTGCCAGCGGCCATCGGGCACGGCCCGCCCGCGCCGAGGCCGCCAGCCGTGCCGAGAGCCGTCGCCAGTCCGGTCGGGCGCCGATCTTTGAAACCGAGTTTGTCCAGTTCGAGGGCTGAGCGATGGCCACGCTTGCCAGGAAAGACCTGCCAGCGGTGGCCTTGGAGCCCCGCCAGTACCTGACCTTCACCCTGGGCGGCGAGATGTACGCCGTCGAGACCCTCAGCGTGAAGGAGATCATCGAGTACGGTCAGGTGACCACCGTGCCGATGATGCCGCGGAGCATCCGCGGCGTCATCAACCTGCGTGGCGCGGTGGTGCCGGTGATCGACCTGAAGGCGCGCTTCGGCGGCCAGCCCACCGAGGTCACCCGGCGCACCTGCATCGTCATCATCGAGATGAGCGGCAGCGACGAGTGCCAGGTGCTGGGCATCGTGGTGGATACGGTGAGCGAGGTGCTGGAGATCCCGCCCGGCGAGATCGAGCCGCCGCCGGCCTTTGGCGCGCGCATCCGGGCGGATTTCATCCGCGGCATGGGCAAGGTGGGCGGCGGCTTCGTGATCCTGCTCAACGTGGAGGCGGTGCTGTCCACGGACGAGCTGTCGGCGCTCGACGAGCTGTCGCGGCACGGGCAGCCGGTGGACGCCGGCGCCTTGCCGCGTCTTGCCAGCAGCGTTGTGGTCTGAAGCCATGACGACGACCGCCGTCCGGGGCCACGTCATGGGTCTGCAGGGCCAGCTGACGGATCGGGAGTTCGGTCAGTTCCGCGCGATGATGTACTCGCTGGCGGGGATTAGCCTGTCCGACGCCAAGAAGCAGCTGGTGGCCGGGCGGCTGGCCCGCCGGCTGCGCCAGCTGGATCTGGACGGCTACGGCAGCTACCTGAAGCGGGTGCAGGCCGATTCCGATGAGCGCCAGGTCGCGGTGGATCTGCTGACCACCAACGAGACCTACTTCTTCCGCGAGCCCAAGCATTTCGACTTCCTGCGCAGCCACGCCCTGCCCGAACTGAAGGGGCAGAGCACGGTGCGGGTGTGGAGCGGCGCCTGCTCCAGCGGCGAGGAGCCCTACACCATCGCCATGGTGATGGCCGAGGTGCTGGCGGGGCGCCCGTGGGAAATCGTCGCGTCGGACCTCTCCACCCGCGTGCTGGCCCATGCGCGGGAGGGGCGTTACCCGATGGACGACGCGGCGGGCATCCCCCGGCCGCTGCTGGCGAAGTACTGCCTGAAGGGCATCGGCAGCCAGGACGGCACTTTCATGATGAAGCCCGAGCTGCGCGGGCGCATCAACTTCCGCCAGATCAACCTGAACGCCGCCTTGCCGGACATCGGCCAGTTCGACGTGATCTTCCTGCGCAACGTGATGATCTATTTCGACCTGGAAACCAAGCGTCAGGTGATCCGGCGCATCCTGCCGCTGCTGCGGCCGGGGGGCTATTTCATGCTCAGCCATTCGGAGAACCTCAACGGCGTCTCCGATGCGCTGAAGACCGTCCGCCCGTCGATCTATCGCAAGCCGGCGGCCTGAACCCATGCGCATGCCCGACGGGGTCGTCGAGATCTTCCTGCAGCCGGGCGAATGGTATTTCGGCGACAGGCACACGCGCATCCGCACCGTGCTCGGCTCCTGCGTGTCGGCGGTGTTCTGGCATCCCGGGGCGCGGGTGGGTGGCATGTGCCACTTCATGCTGCCCACCCGCGGTGAGCGCCACGGCCGCAGGCCCGACGGGCGCTACGGCGACGAGGCCTTCGGGCTGCTGCTCGACGAGATCCACCGGGCGGGGCTGGACACCAGCGGCGTGCGGGTGCGGCTCTTTGGCGGCGGCGACATGTTCCCCGGTGTGGTGAGCGGCGCCACATCGAAGTCGGTGGGCCGCCAGAACGTGGAGGCGGCCCTGCGGCTGGTGGAGCGGCACCGCCTGCTGTGCAGCGCAACCCATGTGGAAGGCTACGGCCACCGTCACCTGATCTTCGATGTGTGGAGCGGCCGCGTCACCATGCGGCACGGCGTGCTGCCGGGCCCTTCAAGAACAACCAGAAAAGGAATCTCCCCATGCCCACCATCAAGGTGATGATCGTCGACGATTCGGCGGTGGTCCGTCAGGTCCTGTCCGCCACGCTGGATGAGGATGTCGGCATCGAGGTGATCGGTGCCGCCGTGGACCCGGTGTTCGCCCTCGAGAAGATGAAGGCCCAGTGGCCCGACGTGATCGTCCTCGACGTGGAGATGCCGCGGATGGACGGCATCACCTTCTTGCGCCGGATCATGGCCGAACGGCCAACGCCGGTGGTGATCTGCTCGACCCTCACCGAGAAAGGCTCGGAGACGGCGCTGCAGGCCCTGTCGGCCGGCGCCGTGTGCGTGGTGACCAAGCCCAAGGTGGGGCTCAAGCAGTTTCTCCACGATTGCTCCGACGATCTCATCAGCGCGGTGAAGGCCGCGGCCCGGTCCAACGTGCGGCGCCTGGTGCCGAGCGCCCCTGCACCGAACCCTGTGGCGCCCAAGCTCTCAGCCGACGCGATCCTGCCCGCGGGCTCGGCGATGGCGCAGACTACCGAGACGGTGGTGGCCATCGGCACCTCCACCGGCGGCACCCAGGCGCTGGAATCCGTGCTGCGGGCGCTGCCCCGGGTGTCGCCGGGGATCGTCGTGGTGCAGCACATGCCGGAGAAGTTCACCGGCGCCTTTGCCCAGCGCCTTGATGGCCTGTGCGAGGTGGAAGTCCGCGAGGCCCGCCATGGCGACCGGGTGATGCCGGGCCGGGTGCTCATCGCGCCGGGCGGGCGGCACATGCTGCTCAAGCGTAGCGGCGCGCAGTACGTGGTCGACGTGATCGACGGCCCGCCGGTGAGCCGTCACCGGCCGTCGGTGGATGTGCTGTTCCGGTCTGCCGCGCGCTTTGCCGGCCGCAACGCGGTGGGCGTCATCATGACCGGGATGGGTGACGACGGCGCCCGCGGCCTCAAGGAAATGCACGACGCCGGCGCCTGGACGGTGGCCCAGGACGAAGCCAGCTGCGTGGTTTATGGCATGCCCAAGGAAGCCGTGAAGCTGGGCGGGGTGGACAAGGTGCTGCCGCTCACCGACATCCCGGCGGCGATCCTCGGCCGGATCAGCCGCCGTAGTTGACCCCGGCGCCTGAGCGGATTGCGACAATCCGCCGGCCCTTTTCGGCGCCTTGCCGACAAGGCTTTGCGGGCGCCCGGGCCGCGCCAGGCGGGTGCCGCCCGGCCCAGGCTGATGGCATTGATCTTGCACGTGGCGCTTGTCCCGCCACCTGCAAGGCTTGCCCATGAAGTTCTACATGACCCCCGGCTCGTGCTCTACCGGCATCCACATCCTGCTCGAAGAGGTGGGCGCGGTGTTCGAGGCCTACATCGTCAATCTGCCCGCGGGCGACCACCTCAAGCCCGACTACCTGGCGATCAACCCGAAGGGCACCATCCCGACCCTGGTGCGTAACGATGGCACGGCGATCACCGAGTTTCAGGCGATCGCCTGGTGGCTGGCCCGTCAGTACCCGCGACGCGGGCTGCTGCCCACCGATGCCGAGGGCGAGGTGCGCGTGCTGGAGGCGATGAACCACGCGGTCGGCACCATCCACGGCCAGGGCTTCACGCGGATCTTCACCACCGCCAGCTTCACCCCCAACCTGGCTGACCACGACGCGGTGCAGGCCCGCGGGCGGCAGATCGTTGCGGACGGCTTCGCGGTGATGGATGGCCTGCTCGCCGGGCGGGAATACCTGGCCGGCACCTTCTCGATCGCCGACGCGGCGCTGTTCTACACGGAGTTCTGGGCCGACCGGCTGAAGCTGCCGCTGCCGCCCAACTGCGCGGCCCACTTCCGCCGCATGCTGGCGCGCCCGGCGGTGAGCCAGGTGCTGCGGGAGGAGGGCTATCGGGTATGAGCGGCACGCCGTTTGCCACCATCCAACGAAAACGGCCCCTCCGGAGAGGGGCCGTTTTGCGTGGGCAGGGCTGGATCAGCCGCAGGTGCCGACTGCGCCGCAGGCGGTGCAGAAGTCGCAGCCGTCCTTGCGGATCACGGAGTGGTTGCCGCATTCGCTGCACAGGGCGCCCTGCATCAGCTTGGGCTCGTTGGTGTCGCGGGGGGCTTCGAGGATGCCCATCTCGCGGGTCGGGTAGCCGGCTTCGTCGAGCACGCCCAGCATGGCGTAGCGGTGGATCACCAGCGCGGCCATGTAGGCGACGGTGGAGGGCCAGTTCTGCTGACGGCGGGTGCCGGGCACGAAGGCCATGAAGTCACCCAGGGGTTCCGGGTAGTCGATGAGCTTGCGCAGCTTCATGCCGATCCAGGCCGGGTCCATCACGCGCATGTCGAGGGACAGGATGCGGGTCAGGCCGTCCAGGGCGCGCGGGTAGTTGCCCGACAGCCACATGGAGTAGGGGCGGGTCACGCCGTCCGGCAGGGTGATTTCCTTGAGGCCGAGCACGAAGTCTTCGCCGGTGGCCGGGTTCTGGATGTCGACAGTCCAGGACAGGGTGCCGTCGGTGCCGGTCTTGGGCTCCTGCAGGCTGAACACGCTGTCGAGCACCGGGGTCGGCAGATCGCCTTCGAGGGCGTTGAGCTTCTCGCAGCGGTAGCGCACGACCTGGGCGAAGGCGGAGACGACGCCCGGCATCAGCTTCTGTTCGCCGTGGGGCGGGAAGCGCAGCTCGAAGGGCTTTTCGCCGACGGTCTTGGCGAGGGCCTCGAGCTTGAGCTTGAGCCAGCCACGGTCGTTGGCGCGCATGTCCATCGACAGGGTCTTGGCGACGGCGCCCAGGCCACGGGGCTGGTCGGCACCATTCACCCACACTTCGAACGGGAAGGCGCCCTTGGCGGGGCTGTCCTCGACCGGGTCCATGTGACCCACGAAGAGGGCGAAGTTGCCCTGCGGGGTGTTGAGCATGTAAGTCCAGGCGGCGTTGCCATCCGGCAGATCCGGGCGGCCCGGCCAGCGCAGGGACGAGAGCACCGGGGCCGGCAGGTTCTTGATGGACAGACGACGGTTGGTGTCGTCGGACATCTCGACATCCTGCGGCTGCTTCTGCTCGCTGCTCGGGGTGACCGACAGCACGGAGCCCAGCACGCTGTTGGGACGGTAGGTGGCGAGGCCCTTGAGGCCGGACTTCCAGGCGTCGAGGTAGAGGTTCTCGAACTCGGCGTAGGGGTAGTCCTCGGGCACATTCACCGTCTTGGAGATGGAGGTGTCGATGAACGGGGCGACGGCCGCGACCATGTCCTTGTGGGCCTTGGCGGAGATCTCGAGCGCGGTCACGAAGTACGGGGGCAGCTTGTTCACGTCACCGCCCAGGTGACGGTACAGGCGCCAGGCGTAGTCCTCGACGGCGTGCTCCTTGAAGGTGCCGTCGGCCATCCGCTTCTTGCGGGTGTAGGTGTAGGAGAACGGCGGCTCGATGCCGTTGGAGGCGTTGTCGGCGAAGGCCAGGCTGATGGTGCCGGTGGGGGCGATCGACAGCAGGTGCGAGTTGCGCAGGCCGTGCTTGCGGATCTTGTCCTTCACTTCGGTGGGCAGGCGCGACGCGAAGTTGCCGCCGGAGAGGTACATGTCGGCGTTGAACAGCGGGAAGGCACCGCGCTCCTTGGCGAGCTCGACGGAGGCCAGGTAGGCCTGGTCGCGCATGAACTCGGAGATCTGGGTGGCCATCGCGCGGGCTTCGTCGGTGTCGTAGCGCAGGCGCAGCATGGCCAGCGCGTTGCCGAGGCCGGTGAAGCCAAGGCCGACACGGCGCTTGGACTGGGCTTCGGCGTGCTGCTGTTCGAGCGGCCAGTGGGTGGCTTCGAGGACGTTGTCGAGCATCCGGATGGAGGTTTCGATGGTCTTGCCAAAGCCGGTAAAGTCGAAGCTGGCCTTCTCGGAGAAGGCGTCCTTCACGTACAGCGTGAGGTTGATCGAGCCCAGGCAGCAGCAGCCGTAGGACGGCAGGGGCTGCTCGGCGCAGGGGTTGGTGGCCTCGATGGTCTCGCAGTAGTAAAGGTTGTTGTCCTTGTTCATGCGATCAAGGAACAGGATGCCCGGCTCGGCGTGGTCGTAGGTGGAGCGCATGACCTGATCCCACAGGTCACGGGCGCGCACCTTGCGGTAGACCCACAGTCCGTCGTCGCGCTGGTAGCCACCTGCGGCCTTGATGTCGCTGGACGGCTCGGCCTTGTGGGCGAGCTCGACGTCGCCATCGGCTTCAACGGCCTGCATGAACAGGTCGGTCACGGCGATGGAGACGTTGAAGTTGGTGAGGTCGCCGTGATCCTTGGCGTGGATGAATTCCTCGATGTCCGGGTGGTCGCAGCGCAGCACGCCCATCTGGGCGCCGCGGCGGGAGCCGGCGGATTCGACGGTCTCGCAGGAGCGGTCGAAGACGCGCATGTAGGAGACCGGGCCGGAGGCGTTGGACTGGGTGCCGCGCACCATCGCGCCCTTCGGACGGATGGAGGAGAAGTCGTAGCCGACGCCGCCGCCGCGACGCATGGTCTCGGCGGACTGGGCCAGCGCGGTGTAGATGCCGCAGCGGCCGTCGACGGATTCGGTGATCGAATCACCCACCGGCTGCACGAAGCAGTTGATAAGCGTGGCGGCCAGGTTGGTGCCGGCGGCGGAGTTGATGCGGCCGGCGGGCACGAAGCCGCGCTCCTGGGCTTCCAGGAACTTGGTCTCCCAGAACAGGCGCTTTTCTTCGGATTCCATCGCCGCCAGGGCACGGGCGACACGCAGGCGCACGTCGGAGATGGTCTGCTCGTTGCCCTTGGCGTATTTCTCCAGCAGGACCTCGCCGGAGATCTCCTGCGGTTCGAGGTTGGCGGCGGTGGCGGGCTGGACTTTGGCGGTTTTGGTCGTGGCGGTCATGGCTCTTGGATGGCTGATCGGTAATGATGTAAGTCGGCGCATAGCTTACCCCCGGAGAAAGAAATGAGCAAAATTTTTTGACGTTTAAAAACAAATACTTAAAAAAATCAATAGTGCTTCAAAACTTTTTTTTCTACTACATGTAGTAGTGTTTGTGGGCTGGAAAATCAAGGAAAAAACTTCGGCAAGGTGGCTCAGGCCTTTGATTTGTCGGGAAAATGCGGCCCCGTGGATGCCGAAATCCTGCGTGGGCGGGGGCGGATGACGGCCCCGGCGGCCCTCCGCGCGGGAGGGTTTTTCGGGGGCGGGGGATGCGGAACGGATGGGATGCCCGGCCGTATGGCATGCCTCGCGCGTGTGGAGGGGCTGGCAAGGTGAGGCGTGCCGGTGAGCGCGCGGGCTGCGCTACGGCCCCGGGGTGGGCTGGCGGCTGTGGCGAGACGGGGTTGGCGAGCCACTCGCCGGCCTTGGTGGCGATGGCCTCACGGGACAGCACTTCGCTGGCCATGTCTTCGGCCACCCGAACGAGATTGGCCTCCACGCCATCGATCTCGAGCGCGATCTTCAGCCGCCGCCCGGCGCCCGTCAGGGTGGATTCGACCCGCACCCGGATGGCGTTTGAGTGCTTGGGTAATGAGCGCTCCGCCGGCGATCTCGTCGAGTGTCTTGGGGTGGCTGGCTGGGGTTGGGGCGGATCAGGATCAGTGCCCCGCCCACCGGCGGCTACACGTCAATCCTGGAGGAGGGGCCGGGCATTGTCGTTTTCAGCGGGCGGATGCCTTGCGGTGGCGCAGCCGTCTCCACGCGAGCACGCAGCCGCTCCCGGCGAGGAGTGCGCCCAGGAGGCACAGTACGGTGGCGAGGCCTTCGCGGAGCGTCGGCAGGGCGTGCAGGGGCGGAATGTCGAGCCGGTGCAGGCCGTTGAAGATCCAGCGGTGCAGGCGGTTGGCGTCATCGATGCGGGACAGAACACGGCCGGTGGCGGGGTCGAGATACCAGGTGGTGTCCTCGGCGTCGGCCAGGTGGATGCGTGCGGCCGGGAAGACCGCCTGATTGCGTCGGCCGTAGTGGTACAGGTCGGGCTCGTGGATGAGCTCGGCGCTGGCGACCGTATGGCCCTCGATGGCCGCGATGGCGGTGGCGAGGGTTTCCGGCGTGAAGGGCGCGGCCGGGCGGGCCTGGTCGTCGATGCGTTGGATGGCGCCCGGGGTGCGTGCTTCCAGATAGCTCCGGCCGCCAAAGCGATACCACTCGGCCTCCCGGGCGTCGGGCACCTGGGCAAGCTGGCGGTGGAGCAGGGCGAGGTCGTCCGCCGGGCTGAACGCCACGCCGGCCAGCTTCTGGGCGGCGCCCTTCGGCAGGCTGCTGAAGGCCAGCAGGCCGAAGGGATGATTCGACAGCCAGCCCGACACCAGCCAGGTGGCGGCGAGTCCGCCCACGCTCACCCCCAGCAGGTGGTGCCAGCGTTTCCAGCCCCGATAGGGCGTGACCGCGCCCCGCGGATAGCGCCGTCGCAGGCGCAGGCGCTGGATGCCGAGGATGAGCCCGGCGGCCACCGTGAGCATCGCGGCGGCCGGCAGCCACAGCACCAGCTGGCGCCACAGGGTGGTGTCGTCGCCGCGAAGGGGGGTGAAGTAGATCCAGTGGGCGACGGTGCCGATCCAGTTCCAGCCCCGCTCGAAGCGGGTGGTATCCAGCAGCACCTCGCCGCTGCGGGAAGACACGTAAAGATCGGTGCCCGCCGCGTCGTCCAGCGACACACGCAGCAGCGGGCGGTGGGCGTTGTAGGTGGTGTAGACCGTCCATTGGTCGCGCTCGACGGTGTTGACCGTGCCGATGGGCGCATCGGGGGCGAAGCGGCGGGTGGCGGCGACGGCAGCGTCGCGGGTGACGGCCACGGGCGTGCCGTCGTCGGCCCACACGCTGCAGGTGCCGTCTGCGGTGCCAAAGTGAAACACCGGCCGGCCATCGGCCATCGCCAGCCGCACGCTGCGGGGCTTCTGGGGGCAGGCGCGGGCCGCGACGGCCGGGCTGACCCGGATGGCGTCCGGCCGGAGAGCCGCCAGATGCGCCAGCCGCTCCTCGGGCGTCAGCTTGGGGAAGGGCACGTAGAGCATCACGATGCCGGAGACGAACCAGCCGAGGATCAGTAGTCCGGTGGTGATGCCCAGCCAGCGGTGAGCAAGGTGAAGCAGGCGGAGCAGGCGGGGTTTCATCGGGCGCGGGGCGTGTCGGCGGGCGTGGGGACGGTGTTCTACCACCAAGTGCGAGCCTTGAGGTGGACGAGGTGTGTTGACGCCGGACATTGCAATCCGTGGGGCGGGCGCTCATACTCGAATGCGCAAGGAGGTACTGCGAGATGCGAGTCCGTTTCTTTGGCGCGGCCGGCGAAGTGACCGGTTCGTGCACTCTGGTGGAAGCCGGCGATGTCCGCTTCCTGGTCGATTGCGGGATGTTCCAGGGCGGGCGCGAGGCCCGGGCCAAGAACCTCCGGGCGCTGGATTTCGGCTTCGACGTGCGGGACATCGACTTCGTGCTGCTGACCCACGCCCACATCGACCACTCCGGCCTCTTGCCGCGGCTGGCGGTGCTGGGTTTTCGCGGCCCGATCTACGCCACGCCCGCCACCATCGACCTGCTGGCGGTACTCCTGCCCGACAGCGCCCACATCCAGGAGAAGGAATCCGAGTGGCAGCTGCGCCACCAGCACCGCCGGGGCGGTAGCGAGCGGGGCGTGGTGGCGCCGCTCTACACCGTGGCCCAGGCCCAGACCACCCTCGGCCTGCTGCAGCCGGCGCCCTACGGCAGGACCATCGAGCCGGCGCCGGGCATCGCGGTGCGCTTTCATGATGCGGGGCACATCCTGGGTTCGGCGTGGCTGGAGGTAACCGCCGCGGGCGAGGGCCGGCCGCGCCGGCTGGTGTTCTCCGGCGACATCGGGATGCGCGACCGGCCGGTGCTGAACGACCCGGAGACGATCATCCCCTCGGCCGATCTGCTGCTGATCGAATCCACCTACGGCGACCGCCTGCACCGCCCCTTGGCCGAGACCGAGGAGGAGATCATCGCCGCGATCGGCCGCACCCGGGCCTGCCACGGCAACCTGGTGATCCCGTCCTTCGCGGTGGGGCGCACCCAGGAGATCATCTACATCCTGGCCGATCTGGTGCGGCAGGGAAGGCTGGAGCCCCTCAAGGTCTTCGTGGATTCGCCCATGGCCAACGAGGCGACGCGCATCACCCTGGCCCACCCGGCGCTGCTCGACAGCGAGACGCGGGATCTGCTCGAATGGCTGAAGGCCCACCCGAACAAGCTGAAGCTGGAGTTCGTGGCCGACGTGGAGGCTTCCCGGGCGCTTAACGACGTGCGCAGCGGGGCGATCATCATCTCGGCCAGCGGCATGTGCGAGGCCGGACGGATCAAATACCACCTGCGGGAGAACCTGCCCCGCAGCGAGTGTAGCGTGCTGATCGCCGGCTTCCAGGCGGCCGGCACGCTCGGCCGGCGGCTGGTGGATGGCGCCCGGCTGGTGCATATCTTCGGCGAGCCGGTGCCGGTGCGGGCGCGCATTTACACGGTGGGCGGGCTGTCGGCCCACGCCGACCAGGCCGGGCTGCTGGACTGGATCGGCGGCGTTCATACCCCGCCGCGCCACACCTGCGTGATCCACGGCGAGGCCGGAGCCTCGGCCACCTTCGCCCAGGCCATCCGCGACCGGCTGGGCTGGAAGGACGTGATGCTTCCCAAGCCCGGTGACAGCCTGCCCCTGTAGGTCGGACTTCAGTCCGACAACCCCTGCCTGCTCAACCCGTGATGTCGGACTGAAGTCCGACCTACGGTTCACGCTGCAGAGGGATGGCTTTTCGGCCCCTTGAAGCAAAAAAACGCAGCCCTCGACAGGCTGCGTTTTCGCATTTTTTGAGGTCGGGCCTCAGTAGGCGTTCGGGTCTTTGCGGATCAGCCCGACGGTGCGCAGGATGATCCGCAGGTCGAGCAGGAAGGACCAGTTGCGCAGGTATTCCAGGTCGAAGTCGATGCGCCGCTTCATCTTGTCGAGGGTTTCGGTCTCGCCGCGGCAGCCGTTCACCTGGGCCCAGCCGGTGATGCCCGGGCGCACCTTGTGGCGGATCATGTAGCCCTTGATGAGCTTGCGGTAGGTCTCGTTGTGGGCCACCGCGTGGGGGCGCGGGCCGACGATGCTCATGCGGCCCTGGAGCACGTTGATGAACTGGGGCAGCTCGTCCAGCGAGGTGCGCCGCAGGAAGGCGCCCAGGGGCGTCACCCGGCTGTCGCCCACCCGGGCCTGGGTGATGGTGTCACCGTTCTCGCAGACGCTCATGGAGCGGAACTTGTAGACCAGGATGCGCTCCCCGTCGAGGCCATAGCGGTGCTGGCGGAACAGTACCGGGCCCGGCGAAGTGGCCTTCACCGCGATGGCGATGGCCACCAGCAGCGGCGAGATCATCATCAGGATGGCCGCCGCCAGCACGAAATCGAAAGCCTGCTTGAAGAGGCCATTGACGCCGGTGAACGGTGATTCGCACACCGCCACCACGGGCAGGCCGCCCAGGTCGTCCATGCGCGCCTGGATCAGGTCGGTCATGAAGAAATCCGGCACGAAATAGATCGACACCGTGGTGTCGCGCAGCTCGTCCAGCAACTGGAGGATGCGCGGCTGGCTGCTCATGGGCAGGGCGATGTAGATCACGTCCACGTCGTTGTCGCGCACGTAATCCACCAGATCCTTGATCTTGCCCAGATGGTGGATGCCGGCGCGGGCGTGGCGGCTCGAATGGCGGTCGTCAAAGAAGCCGAGCAGGCGCTTGCCGGCGCGGCGGGAGCGTTCGAGACGGTCGGCCACGGCCAGGCCGGCGTGGCTGGCGCCCACGATCACCGCCCGCTGGCGGTAGCCCGCGTGGGCCATGACCATCGGCGTGAAGGTGTGGGCGGCATGGCGGGCGAGGGCGGCCGTCGCCGGCCCGACCACGAACCACACCAGCAGTACCTCTGGCGCGTAGGCGCTGCCAAAGCCCGTCATCAGTCCGATCAGGGTGAGGATGCCGAACAGCGCGACCCCCTTCAGCCAGCTTCCCCGGTACAGCGCCTTGAGGCCGCTGTCGATGTGCATCGGCATCGGCTGGGCCAGCAGGAACACCGTGATCGCCAGCACCGCGTAGGCAGGCTGCCCGCCCACGCCAAACCAGTTCGCCACCCCCAGCAGGCTGCCGGAGAAGGCGATGGGGTCGAGAAGGGCCTCGAAGATGGAGATCAGGGACAGGTGGGGCTTGATGCCCGGCGCCTGTCGTTCGATGGCGGCCTGCATGGCGGACTGTTGTATCCCGATGGTTGTCTGGTCGATGCGGAATGTACTGCAAGTTCGATATTGTTAATGTCAAATTTATTGGATATGTGAATTTGTTTGCAAAAAACTGTGCAGAACGCCGGTGCTTTTGCAAAATGCGTAAAATTTGGCTTGATTTCGTCCGCTTCTCCCTCAAGATGCTGCAACTTGCTAATCGGGGTGCGGATTTGCGTGATTTTGGTGTTCGTGTCGGGGGTGTTTTGCTGCTGATCGGGGCAGGTCTGCCCGCTTTTGGTAGCGAAGGCGTGGCCCTCCACGTTTCGACCATGCTGGGCGAACCGCGCAGGCCGGGGCCGCTTTTCGAGAGCGACGAGCTGGACCCGCCGTATCTGGAGCTGAGCCGGGCGCTGTCCGACGATTCGGCCAAGGTGGCGGCGGAAGACCGGGGCAGCGACCCCATCGACCTGCCGCTGGGCAAGGGCATCGGCTCGCGGATCAGCGTCAGCGAAACCCTCGCCTACGACAGCAACCTGTTTCGACTCTCCGGCGCTGCGGCGGCCACGGCGGCCGGCCTGAAGGGGATGGGCGACTGGAACAGCACCACCAAGCTGGGCCTGGGCCTGGAGAAGTACTACGCCGGGCAGCAGTTCACCCTCGATTACGAGCTGGCGGTGTCGCGTTACCGGGAGTTCGGTTTTCTGGACAACAACGCCAACAGCCTCGTGGGCCGCTGGCGCTGGACGGCCGGGCCGGACTGGAAGGGCGAGCTGTCTGCCGAACAGCGCGAGGCGACCGACGACTTTGCGTACTACCGCCAGCAGCAGCGCAGCCTGGGTGTGACGCGGCAGTTCACGGCCGGCGGGTTTTATCAGGTGGCGCCGGACTGGTTTGTCGGCGCTCAGGTCGGGCAGGGCAGCCGGCGTTATCCGGATGGCTCGCGGCCCAGCAATGAAATCGATTTTGCCGGTTTTGACGCTGTGCTGCGCTACGCGCCGGCGTCGGGGGCGGTGGTGGCGGTGACCCGTCGGCGTGCCCAGGGCCAATACCCCAACGCGCCGGTGACGGTCACCGGTCTGAGCGAATCGCGCTTCGAGCAGGACGAATTCTTTGCGGAAGCGACGCTGCCGCTGCGAAGCGGAACGCGCCTGCTGGCCCGGCTGGGTACGGTGAGCCGCAGCTACCAGCGTTTTCCGCAGAACAACTACACGGGCCACAACGGGAGCGTCGGCTTCGAGTGGCGGGTGACGCCACGCACGCTGATCAGCACCACGCTGCGCCACGACGTGGAGCCGGCCCAGGACTTCGTCTCGAACTACGTGGCCGTGAAGGGCCTGCGGTTTGGGGCGGTCTGGGAGTACTCGCCGAAGCTGCGGGTGGACAGCCGCCTGGAATGGCGCGACGCCCAGTACCGGGGCGACCCGGGTTTCGGGGTGAGCACCGCGTCCCAGCGGGAAGACAAGGGTGTGCTGGCTGCAGTGGCCGGCACCTGGCAGCTGACGCCGCGCACGCGCTGGATCACCTCGCTGACGCGGGAGCGCCGGACTTCGACCGAGGCGGCACAGAGTTTCAACTATTGGACATTGGCGGGGAGCTTGCAGTGGGTGTTTTGACGACAGGTTGGAAGCGCGGCAGGGCGGCGCTGGGTGCGCTGGTGACCGGGCTCGCGCTCGTCGCCGGGCTGGTGCCGGCCCATGCGCGGGAGGCCGCCGGGCAGGAGCCGGCCGCCCAGGAATATCGCCTCGGGCCGGGGGATGGGCTGAAGATCTCGGTCTTCCAGAACCCGGATCTCAGCCTCGAGACCCGCGTCTCCGAAACCGGCTCGATCAGCTACCCGCTGGTGGGCAACGTGCAGGTGGGCGGGCTGAGCGTGGCAGGCGCCGAGAAGGCGATTGCCGACGGCCTGAAGAAGGGCGGCTTCGTGCTCCAGCCCCAGGTCACGGTGGTGCTCCAGCAGGTGCGCGGCGCCCAGGTGGCGGTGCTTGGTCAGGTGGCCCGGCCCGGTCGCTACCCGCTGGAAAGCACCGCGATGAAGGTCACCGACGCCCTGGCCCTGGCCGGCGGCATGGCGCCTCAGGGGGCCGACAAGGTGATCCTCACCGGCATGCGGAGTGGCCGCCGGGTGCGCGCCGAGATCGACGTGACCGAACTCTTCGTCACCTGGACGCCCGAGAAGGACCTGCCGGTGATGGCGGGCGACACCCTCTACGTGAATCGCGCCCCGCAGGTGTACGTGTATGGCGAGGTGCAGCGCTCCGGCGCCTACCGCATCGAGCGCCAGATGACCGTGCTGCAGGCCCTCGCCATGGGCGGCGGCCTCAGCCAGCGGGGCACCGAGCGCGGCGTGCGCATCCACCGTCGCGGCGAGGACGGCGCCGTGCGCGTGCTCACCCCCCAACTCAACGACCTGGTGCAGGCGGATGACGTGATCGTCGTCCGCGAGGCCCTCTTCTGATCGGACGCCGACATGGGCATCACTCAACTTCTGGCGGTACTCCGGGCGCGGCGTCGGGAACTCTTCATGGTGTGGGGCAGCGTGGTGCTACTGGCCCTGGTGGTGAGCCTCGTGCTGCCGCGCCAGTACGTGGCCTCGTCCGAGGTGGTGGTCGAATCCCGCGGCGGTGATCCGCTGGTGGTGCAGCCGGGCAGCGGCGCGACGACGCCGGGCTTCCTCGCCACCCAGGCCGACATCATGGCCAGCGAGCGGGTCGGCGCCAAGGCGGTGGCGGCGCTGAAGGTGGCGCAGATGCCGCGCTGGGCCGAGAAGTGGCAGAAGGCCTCGGGCGGGCAGGGCGATGCCGACCGCTGGATCGCCGGACGCTTGAAGAAGTTCGTCAAGGTGAGCCCGTCCCACGAGAGCAACGTGCTGACCGTCACCTTTACCGGCGACGACCCGAAGTTTGCCGCCGACTACGCCAACGCGCTGGCCAAGGCCTACGTGGAGACCGATCTGGAGCTGAAGATCGAGCCGGCCAAGCAGTCGGCCGCGTGGTTCGACGAGCACACCAAGGCCCTGCGCGCCAACCTGGAAACCGCCCAGGCCCGCCTGTCGGAGTTCCAGCGCAGCCACGGCCTGGTGGGCGACGAGAAGCTCGACCTGGAGAGCGCGCGCCTCACCGAGCTCTCCACCCAATACACGGCCATCCAGGCCCAGAGCACCGAAACCACCTCGCGCCAGCGCCAGGGCGGCAGCGCCAACGAAGTCACCGCCAGCCCGCTGGTCCAGGCCCTCAAGGTGGATCTGGCCCGCCAGGAAGCCAAACTCTCCGAGCTCTCCGGCTATCTCGGCGAGAACCATCCCCAGTACCAGCGCGTGAAGGGCGAGGTGGAATCCCTGCGCGCCCGGCTGCGCACCGAATCCGGCAACGTGGCTGCGGTGGTGGGCACCAACACCCGCATCAACCAGGCCCGCGAAGGCGACGTCAAGAGCCGCCTCGAAGCCCAGAAGCAGCGCGTGCTGCAGCTCAAGCAGCAGCGCGACGAGATGGGCGTGCTACAGCGCGAGGTGGATAGCGCCCAGAAGGCCTACGACCTGGTGATGGCCCGCCTGACCCAGACCAGCCTCGAGAGCAAGTCGCGCCAGGGCAACGTGGCCGTGCTGTCGGTGGCGGTGCCGCCCACCGAAGCGGCCAGCCCCAAGCTGCTGCTCAACCTGGGTCTCGCCATCGTCATCGGCGCCCTGCTGGGCATGGCAGTGAGCATCGTGCGCGAGCTGTTCGACCGCCGCATCCGCAGTGCCGCAGACCTGGACGACGCCATCGGCGCGCCGCTGCTGGCCGAGATACCCCGCCTGCCGGACGCCGCCAACGAGGGCTCGCGCCTGCGTCTGGCCCTGCGGCGGGCCTGAGGAGCATCCATGGACATGAAATCCTTTTCCGGTCATTCCCAAGTGTCTGCCTTCGAAAAACCTCCGGTCGCCTTCCCCAATCTGGGTGAAATCCTCGTGTCCACCGGCCGCCTGTCGGCCGACGCGGTGGCCCGTGTCACGGCCCGTCAGCGGGAGCGGGGGATTCCCTTCGGCGCGGCGGCCATCGAGCTCGGGCTGGTGACCCAGGCCGACGTGCACGCCGCCCTGTCGCGGCAGTTCGACTACCCGGTGCTCTCCGCTGGCGACCAGGGCGCTGACCCGGAGCTGGTGGCCGCCTTCGATCCCACCTCGCCCCGCGTCGAAGCCCTGCGCAAGCTGCGCAGCCAGCTGGTGCTGCGGCGCATGGCCAACCCGATGCTGCGCACCGTCGCCATCGTCGGCCCGGTGCGTGGTGAAGGGCGCAGCTGGCTGGCGGCCAACCTGGCGGTGGTGTTCTCCCAGCTGGGTGAGCGCACCCTGCTGGTCGATGGCGACCTGCGCAACCCGCGCCAGCAGACCCTGTTCCGCCTGCCGCCGGCCGGCGGCCTGGCCTCGCGGCTGGCCGAGCGGGGCGACAAGGGCGGCGCAATCCAGCCCCACTCGCGCTTCGATCACCTGTCGGTGCTGCAGGCCGGCATCGTGCCGCCCAACCCCCAGGAGCTGCTGGCCCGTCCGGCCTTTGGCGCGCAGATCGCGGTGGCCCGGGAGACCTTCGAGATGACGCTGGTGGATACCCCGGCCGATGAAGTGGGCGCCGATGCCCAGCTCGTCGCCGCCACCTGTGGCAGCGCGATCATCGTGGCCCGTCGCCACGCCTCGGCCCACAAGCGGGTGGCGGCGCTCTCGGCCGGCCTGCGGGACGCCGGCGTGGTGGTGATCGGCGGCGTGCTGCTCGACTTCTGATGGCCTTCGCCCTCTCCGCCACGGCGCCCGTCAGCCTTGCCACCCCCTTTGAGAAGCGGGTGGCGCAGGGCTTTGCCTGGGCGCTCTTTGCCACCCTGTGGCTGAAGCTGGCGGTGGCGGTCATGCTGACCCAGCCGGTGATCGATGCGGAAGGCGAATCCATGTACAACCGGCTGGCCGACGCCATGCTGCTGGGGGTGATGTTCGCCGGCATCGGCACCTACGCCGACGCCATCCTCCAGCGCGCACCGCTGATCCTCGTGGCGGTGCCGATTGGCCTCGCGTCCTTCCTGACGACCGAGGCGCTGACCGGGCTCAACTTTTCGACGGCGGTCTTCGAGTACTTCAAGATCGTCACGCCGCCGCTGTTGTCGGTGCTGCTGCTGCGCCTCTACGAGCGGGAGACGGCGCTGGTGATCCGCCTGATGCAGATCACCCTGGTGCTGATCTGGGTGATGGTGGTGTTTGCGCTCGTCGTGATGCCGCCCTCCCTCAACCGGGGCGGCGAGCCGTTCTGGCCGGTGTACTTTGCCTCGCTGCACACCAGCTCGTATCTGGTGGTGGTGTGCGCGGCGCTGTCGCTATACCTCTTCGAGGCCGGCCACCTGAGCCGCCGGCTGTTCATCGCCCAGCTGCTGTTCTCGCTGCTGCTGGTGTTCTACGGCTGGGGCGTGCGTACCTCGATGGTGGCGGCGGTTGCCTTTGGCGGCGTGGTGATGCTGCAGCGCATGCGGATGGCGCCGGTGGTGATGTTCGTCGGCTTTGCCGGCCTGCTGACGCTGGCCTTCGTGCCGCTGCTGTTCGGGCTGATCCACCTGCCGTCGTGGGACGAGCTGGTCGAGGTGACGTCCGGCCGCTTCTCCATGTGGCTGCAGAAGATCGACATCCTCGCCAACAGCACGCTGCTGGAATGGATGTTCGGCCACGGCGAGGGCTCGGACTGGATCGTGTCCGAAGTGTGGTGGTGGAGCGCGAAGGATTCCCACAACGACTTCATCCGCCTGCTCAACCAGCAGGGCGTGCTGGGGCTGGGAATGGTCCTGGCGATCCTGGCGGTGTGGGCCGCGGCCTTTCCGCCGGGGGTGGCGCTGCCGCTGCTGGCGGCGCTGGGGGCGTCCACGGCCTTCAGCAACGGGATCATGTTCCGTCCCCAGGCCAGCCTGCTGATGCCCCTGGCGCTGGTGGCGGCGACCGCCGCATGGCAGCGGATCAGCGGGGAGGGCGCGCGATGAGCCTGTCGATGGCGGCCCTCCTGCGGCGGGGCGAGGTGCTGGCGGTGACCGCCGCACCCGGCGGCCAGCGCCTGCTCCACTTTGCGCTGGTGCAGGCGGTGTGCGGCACCGAGGCGCTGGGGCGCTTCGCCAACGATCTGTCGATCGCCATGATGCTGGGCCTTTTCTCGGCGGTGGGCTGGTCGGCGCTGGTGCTGGCCCGCGTGCCGGTGGCCGGCGAAGGCCGCGCCGCGCCGGTGATGCTGGGGCTGGCCCGGGGCGCGGTGGTGTTCACCCTGCTCGCCTGCCTGCCTTTGCCGCTGCTGGCGTGGGGCGGCTGGCTGTTCGAGCCGGGCTGGACGGCGCTGCTGCTGGCCGGCTGGACGGCCTACACCGTGGCCCGCCACTACGGCCTGGCGCTGACGTGCTACCGCCCGCTGCTGGTGCTGGAAACCCTGCTGGTGGTGCTGCTCACCGCCGGCATCGTGGTGGATGGCGGGCGTCACCGCTGGATGCCTTACGCCGCGCTGGCGGTGCCCACTGCGCTGCTGGGCCTCGCCGGCCTGGTCCACCTGATGCGCCACCGGGGGCACGAAGCCGCCGCGCTGCCCGCCGGCAGTGCCCGCACCTCGGCCGAGCAGGCGGCGCTCAATTTCGTCAGCGCCGGCATGTCGATGATCCTCGTGCCCTTCACCGTGCGGGTGGCGGGCGAGGGCTACGGCGGGCTGGTGGCGCTGATCGGCAGCCTGACCAGCGTGCTGCTGCTGTTTCCGCGCGCCCTCAGCTTCAACGCGCTGCCGGCGCTGGCCAGGGTGGTGCGTCAGGCCGGGCATCGCGAGGTGCGGGCGACCCTCGACACCCTGCGCCACGACCTGATCCGCGTGAACACCGCCCTCAGCGTGCTGGCCGTGCTGGCCTGGTGCGGCCTGGCGTGGTGGGGCCAGCGGCCCGATTTTGCCCTGGCCGGCGCCACCGCGATCTTCGTGCTCCAGCTCGCCAGCTTCTACGTGGGCCAGCTGGTGCTGCCGGAAGCCAATTATCTCCAGACCGTCGAGGAAACCCGCCTGCCGCTGCGGGTGAATGTGCTCTCGCTGGTGATCTTCGTCGCCGCCTGCGGGCTGGTGATGCTCGTTGCACCGCCGGGGGTGGATGCGGTGCTGTGTCTGTTTGCCGTTCTTCTGGGCGCGACCCTGTCGCGCAACCTGTTATTGCGCCGGGCCGTGTTGCGCCGCGCGCCGGAGGTTTTTGCATGAACTTGCCGCGTTCGGAGGCCGCGATGACCGTGCGCCTCGCTGTTTTCCTCCCGGCCGGGCCGGTGCCCAGCTGGGTTGTCCGTCTGGTGGGCGACTGCCTCGACTTGCCCGATGTGCGTCTCGTTGCGCTGCTGCGCGATGCGTCGCCGCTGCCGGCCGCCGACTGGGCCGACCGGGTCGACGAGATGGTCTTCGACCGGGGTGCCTCGCCGCTGCGTCTGGCGGAGCTGCCGACCCCGGCCGGCGTGGCCGAGTGGATCGCGCCGACCGCCGAGCCCGCCGACGCCTGGCTCGCCACCCGGGGCTGTGACGTGCTGCTCGACCTGCGCACCGCGCCGATGCCGATGGCCGTCAGCCCGACCCATCACTGGGCGCTGATGCTCTCCGGCCGCCCGGCGGTCACCCCGCTGGCGGGCGCCGATCCGGTGGTGGAGGGCGCCGACAGCACGGTGATCCAGCTCGAAACCATCCCCGGCGGCGCGGTGATCGACACCTCGCTGGGGGCTTCGTGCACCTTCTCGATCCGCCGCAACCGCCGTCGTGCCATCGCCAAGGGTATGGGCATGGTGCGTCGGGCGCTGGTGCGCCTGACGGCGGAGGGCGCCGTGGCGCCGCTGCCCGAAGTGCCGGCCGGCGGCGTGGATGCCTTTCCGGGTAGCCCTGCGGCCCAGCGCTTTGCCACCCTGGTGCGGCGCACCGTGTCGCGCTCGGCGTCGAAGGCCCTGAGCCGCGACCAGTGGGGGCTGGCGCTGGTGTTCGAGGATGCGCTGTGCCTCGATCCGGCCCGCGCGACCCTGATCCATCCGCCCGCAGACCGCTTCTGGGCCGACCCGATGGTGTGGCCGGCAGAAGGCGGCGGCTGGTGGGTGTTCATCGAAGAGGTGATCTACAAGGAAGGCCGCGGCACCCTCAAGGCGATGCGCGTGCAGCCGGATGGCAGCTGGGCCGAGCCGGTGTCGGTGATGGTGCGTCCGTGGCACCTCTCCTACCCCTTCCTGTTCGAATGGGAAGGCCAGCTGTGGATGGTGCCGGAGAGCGGTGCCAACCGCAGCGTGGAGCTCTACCGCTGCGTGAACCTGCCCGACCACTGGGAGAAGGTCGCCGACATCATGACCGGCATCGACATGGTGGATGCCACGCTTTTCGAGCACGAAGGCCGCTGGTGGATGCTCGGCAACGTCACCGAGCCGGGCGCCGACAAGCACGACGAGCTGCACGCCTACTACGCCGACAGCCCGCTGGGCCCGTGGCAACCCCACGCCGCCAACCCGGTGGTGGCCGATGCGCGCTTCGCCCGCCCGGCCGGGCCGCTCTTCATGCGGGACGGCAAGCTGCTGCGGCCGGCCCAGGAATGCGTGCCCGAATACGGCCACGCGCTGAGCCTGCGGCGCATCGAGCGGCTTACGCCCACCGAGTACATCGAACACACCGAGCAGCGGATCGAGCCGGGCTGGAAGCCGGGGATTGCCTGCGTGCACACCCTCAGCCACGCGCCGGGGCTCACTGTTTTTGACTTTCTGACAAGACGGTCACGCTTTGCGGCGGTGCGCGGCAAGCGCCCCGTGCCCTCCGCCACGGGTCGCAGCGATGGTGGCCGGGATAATTCCGACGGGAAAACAGCGCAATGAGAATTGATTTGATGGGATGCAAGGTGGACAACCTGAACATGGAAGAGACCCTCGGCGTCGTCGAGGGCTTCATCCATGCGGGCACGCCGCACCAGCACGTGGTGGTCAATGTCGACAAGATCGTCAAGGCCAACCGCGACCCCGCATTGCGTCAGATCATCAACGACTGCGACCTCATCAACGCCGACGGGATGCCCGTGGTGTGGGCCTCGCGCCTGCTCGGCAAGCCGCTCAAGGAGCGTGTCACCGGCGTCGATCTGTTTGAGGCGCTGATGGCCCAGGCCGCGAAGAAGGGCTGGCGCGTCTATCTGCTGGGCGCCCGTGAAGAGGTGGTGAGTGGCGTGGCGCGGCTGTATCCGGCCCGCTACCCCGGCCTCACCATCGCCGGCTACCGCAACGGCTACTGGAAGCCGGAGGAGGAAGCCCAGGTGGTCGAGCAGATCGCCGCGGCCCGCGCCGACATCCTGTTCGTGGCGATCAGCTCGCCCAAGAAGGAGGCCTTCCTCGCCCGCTACCAGGCGGCGATGAAGATCCCCTTCGCGATGGGCGTGGGCGGCACCTTCGACGTGGCCGTAGGCCTCGTCAAGCGCGCCCCGGTGTGGATGCAGAACGCCGGGCTGGAGTGGTTCTACCGCTTCCTGCAGGAGCCGCGGCGGATGTTCCGCCGTTACTTCATCGACGACATGGCCTTCGTCGCGCTGTTTGCGCGCGAGTGGGTCCGGCGCTGAGACGGGAGGCACGGCATGGGTATTGAAGACTGGGGCTACCGCTGGCTCAAGCGCTACATGGACGCCCCCCAGTGGGTGAAGGAGCCCCTCGGGCGCCTCTACAGCCTGCTGCCCGACCGGCTGCGCCACGGCAAGGACTTCGCGCGCTTCCGCGACGAGGCCAGCCTGACGGACGCGGCAGAGATCCAGCGCCTGTCCGAATCGCGCCTGCGCGAGACGCTGATGTGGGCGATCCAGACCGTGCCTGCCTACGCCGCGCTGGCCGCCCAGCTGCTCATCGACATGCCGCTCTCCGAACTGCTGGCGCTCTTCCCCCTGATGACCAAGCTCGACTACAAGCGCAACCCCGAGGCGTACCTCTCCACCGCCTGCGGCGAGGCCGAGCGCCTGCCCATGCAGACCAGCGGCTCGGTGGCCGAGCCCTTCAAGTTCGCATTGCAGAAGGGCGTGACCCGCTCCAAGGAGTCGGCCTACATCGAAGCCTTCAGCCGCCGCATCGGCCTGACCCGACAGGATGTGGTGCTCTCCCTGCGCGGGCGCAACATCCGCGGCGCGGCGGCCGACAACGGCCCCCTGCACAGCTACGAGCCGATCAAGCAGATGCTGTGGATCAGCCCCAACCACCTGGACGCCGCCTACATGCCCGGCCACGTGGATGCGGCCATCAAGTACGGGGTGAGCTTCATCCAGGGCTACTCGTCGGCGGTCTATGAACTGGCCCGCTGGCTGGAATTCAACCCGGTGCCGCGCTTTACCCGGGCGGTGCGGGGCGTGCAGTTGTTCTCCGAATCCGCCGACGAAGGCATGGTGACGCTGATCGAGAAGGTCTTCGGCTGCCCGGTGCTGGTGCACTACGGCCACTCGGAGCGCTCGGTGATGGCCGGCTCGATGCCCGACGACCACCGTTACTTCGTGTGGCCGCTGTATGGCCACGTGGAGCTGGTGGACGAAGCCGGCCAGCCGATCACCGAACCCGGCGTGCAGGGCGAGGTGGTGGCAACCGGCTTCGACAACAAGGCGATGCCCTTCATCCGCTACCGCACCGGCGATCTCGCCATGTGGTCGGACCGCGCGCCCCATCCGGCGCTGCCCGGCTACCCGGTGCTCGAACGCATCGACGGCCGCAACAACGACTACTTCGTGGCCCGTGACGGCCGCCGGATTCCGGTGGCGTCCCTGGGTGGGCTGCGTCCGCCGGCCTTCCTGAAGGTGGAAGCCACCCAGTACGAACAGCACGAGCCGGGGCGGATCACCGTCCGCCTGCAATCGGCCGACCCCCTCGATCCCGCCGTGCTGGCGGTGATCGACGACTACTTCCGGACCAAGCTGCTGGGCCTCGTCGAAGCCGAGCTGCAGGTGGTGCCGCACATCGAGCGCACCGCCCGCGGCAAGCGCCGGCTGATGATCCAGCACCTCACCGAACGGCCCGCGGAGACCACCGCAAGAAACTAGGATCATGAGCGTCGAGGACCATCTCTACCGCTGGCTGGGCAAGTACCTGGATGCCCCCCAGTGGATCAAGACCCCCCTGGGACTGGCTTACGGCTGCCTGCCGAAGGCCATGCGCTACGGCACCGGCTACCGGCGTTTTCTCGCCGAGGCCCAGCTGCGCTGCCCAGAGAAGCTGAAGCTGCTCGCCGACGAGCGCCTGCGCCGCACCCTGCGCTGGGCCGCCGAGACCGTGCCGGCCTACGCTGGCGTGCTCGCGCTGCTGTGTGACGGCGCGCCGGTGGAGGCGTGGCTGGCGGCCTTCCCGTTGACCACGCGCCTCGACCTGAAACGCCATCCCCAGGCCTACCGCTCCACCGCCTGCCCGCCGGACGCCGGCCTGCCGATGCAGACCAGCGGCTCCTCGTCCGAGCCCCTGCGCTTTCTACTCGAACGCGGCCTGACCCGCTGCAAGGAGACCGCGTACATCGACAGCTTCAATCGTCGCCTGGGCTACCGCCGCCGCGTCACCATCCTGTCCCTGCGCGGCCGCAACGTGCGCGGCGCGGAGGAGGGCGTGACCCACAGCTACGACCCGATCAAGCGGATGCTGGCGGTGAGCCCCAATCACCTCACCGATGAACTGATGCCGGGCCACGTGGAGGCCGCGCGGCGCCACCGGGTGAGCGGCATCCAGGGCTACCCGTCGGCGGTGTACCTGTTTGCCAACTGGCTGGACAAGCACCCCGAGCACGCGGATTTCGTCCGTCGCGTGCGGGGCGTGCAGCTGTTCTCCGAGACCGTCGAGCCCTTCATGCTCGACACCATCCGGCGCGTGTTCCCGTGCCCGGTGCTGCTGCATTACGGGCACTCGGAGCGCGCCGTGATGGCCGCCTCGATGCCCGACGACCCGCGTTATTTCGTGTGGCCGCTGTACGGCAAGGTCGAGCTGATCGACCACGAAGGCTGCGTCATCACCGAGCGGGGCGTCTCCGGCGAGATCGTCGTCACCGGCTTCGACAACCGGGTGATGCCCTTCATCCGCTACCGCACCGGCGACATCGCCCAGTGGTCCACCGGTCCGGAACACCCGGATCTGCCGGGCTTCGCGGTGCTCGAACGCATCGAGGGGCGCGACTCCGACTTCATCTACGGCCGCGACGGCCGGGCGATCCCCATGACGTCGGTGGGCGGCCTGCGTCCGCCGGCCTTTGCGCGGATCGACGCGGTGCAGTACGAGCAGTTCGAGCCAGGCCGCCTGATCGTGCGCCTGCAGGCGGGGGGCGGCCTCTCCCGCGAGACCTGCTGCGAGCTGCAGCAGTTCTTCCACAGCAAGTTCCACGGCATGGTGGATGCCGAGCTGCGCGAGGTGTCGTCCATGGCGCGCACCGCCAACGGCAAGCTGCGCACCATCGTCCAGCACATCAGCGCCGAGGCAGAGGTGACCCATGCGTGAGAAGGGTGCGCCGATGCTGGTGATGCTCGGGCCGGATATCCAGTCCCGCGGCGGGATCGCCTCGGTGATGCGGATCTGGCAGGACGCGGGTTTCGGCGGCCGCCGGCCGGTGCTGCATCTGCCGACCTACGCCGACGGCAGCGCCGTCGCCAAGCTTGTGGTTTTCACCGGCGCGCTGCTGCGCTTCTGCCTGATGCTGGCCCTGGGCCGGGTGGCGGCGGTCCACGCCCACTCGGCGTCCAACGCCAGCTTCCGCCGCAAGAGCCTGCTGCTGGCGCTGGCCCGGCTGGCCGGCAAACCGTACATCTTTCATCTGCACGGGGGCGCCTTCGATCGTTACCACGCGGATGCATCGGCGCTGGAGCGGGCGTGGATCAACCGCAGCGTGCGCGGCGCCGAGGTGGTCTTCGTGCTCTCCGAAAGCTGGGCGGAATGGCTGCGCAAGCACATCGGCCATCCGGACGTGCGTGTGCTGCCCAACCCGGTGCTGCCCGTGCAGCTTCCGCCCGATGTGCCGCGCGAACCCCATACGCTGCTGTTCCTGGGCAGGCTGGAAGACGCCAAGGGCGTGTTCGTGCTGATCGACGCGCTGGCGCGGCTGGCTGGCACGCGCCCCGACCTGCGGGTGATCCTCGCGGGCGAAGGCGATGTGGCGCGGGTGCGCGCAGCCGCGGTGGCCGCAGGTGTGGCCGAGCGGGTCGAGCTGCCTGGCTGGGTGGCGGGCGAGGCCAAGGCCCGTCTGCTGGCCCGGGCCGGCATATTTTTGCTGCCGTCACGTTTTGAAGGCGTGCCGATGGCGCTGCTCGAAGCCCAGGCCGCGGGCCTGCCGGTGGTGGCAACCCGCGTGGGCGGGATTCCCCAGGTGGTGACCGATGGCTACAACGGCACGTTGGCCGAGCCCGACGACGTGGCCTCGCTGGTGACGGCCCTCAAGCCGCTGCTGGCCGATGCTGCGCTGGCACGGCGGATGGGCGAGGCGGGGCGCGAGCGGGTGCTCGACAGCTATGGCATCGAACGGGTGCGGGCGATGGTTGAGTCCGCCTGGCAATGCCTCGACCGTGCGTCCGGCGGAAAGGACTGAGTAACCGTCTTCGAAGTCAAGCGCAATGAAGCGACTTGTCCCAAGGTTTTGCAGTGCGCACCATGGCGTTGAGCGTGGTGAGCAACTTGCGCATGCAAGCGACCAGGGCGACCTTGGGCAA
>NZ_SSXU01000059.1 GCF_009469605.1 Zoogloea sp. 1C4
TTGCGTCCCTTGCCGTGCAAGCGTACCGATGGTGTGACGTCGAGCTCCAGATCATCGACGCGGATGCCGATGAGCTCGGAGACCCGGGCTCCGGTGTTGTAGAGCAGCTGTAGCAGCACGCGGTCCCGGCGACCGTACCACGTTGCAGGGTCAGGGGCCGTCAGGAGCGCCTGCACTTCATCGCGAGAGAGAAACCCGAGCAGCGGCTTGTCGAAGCGTTTCATCGGGATGGCCAGGATGCGCTGGGCGAGCAGCAGGGCCGGCGGGCATTGCAGCGCGACGTAGCGGGCAAAGGCCCGGACCGCAGCGAGCCGCGCATTGCGGCTACGCACCGTGTTGTGGCGCTCGGCTTCGAGGTGAGCCAGGAAGCCAAGAATCAACTCCGCATCGACATCCCCCAAGGCCAGCCTGGCGGGCGGCTTGCCAAGCTGGCGTTCAGCATAGCCCAGCAGAAGCCGGAAGGTGTCCCGGTACGCGGCCACGGTCCTGGGGCTCACGGCCTGCTGCTGAAGGAGGCGCTCGGCAAAGAAGCGCTGAACCAAGGCGGCGAACTCGGCGGGATCGGCAAGGAGCGGGATCATGTCGGTTCTCCCTGGGCATAACGGTGGAAACGTTCGGCAGCGATGGCCATCAACTCAGGGATTCCGGTGAGGTACCAGTAGGTATCGATCACCTTGGCGTGCCCGACGTAGATCGAGAGGGCAGACAAGCCCCGCTCGACGTCGTCACCCTGTTTGTAGAGGCGCAATACACTGCGCACGATGAAGGTATGGCGCAGATCGTGGAGCCGGTGATGGGCGTGGTCCCCGCGTACTTGCCAGCCCAGCTGGCGACACACCTGGTGCAGCGCGTACAGCATGCTCGGCTGATTGATGGCTCGGCCGTCGTCACGCAGGAAGAAGCGATCGCAGCAGGGGCCGGGGACGAGCCGGTCCCGCTGCTGGGCATACGCTTGCAGGTGGGGCGTGACGCTCGAGTGCAGCGGAACGAAGCGGCGCTGGTGACACTTGGTGTCCCGGATATCGAGCACGCCGGCCTCTAGATCCACATCGGTCCGGGTCAGCTTGAGCGCTTCGGAGATACGCAACCCCGTTGCTGCCAGCAGCCCGAAGAGGGTTCGGCAGGTGGCCGGGCGCAGCCGGCCGGGAGGGCCCAGGCGATCGGTTGCATCCAGGAGGCTTTGCAGTTCCTCGGTGGTGTAAATATGTGGCACCAGGCGTCGGTGGGCCGGGCCGAAGAGCTTGGGCGGCGGCACGACCGTGTCCGGGTCGGTGCGCAGGCAGAAAGCGGCAAAGCCGCGCAGCACCTCGATACGCCGCGCCCAGCTGATCGGACGGGGATAGCGTGAGGTGCGTGCCCAGTCGGTGGCCAGCTCCAGCGTGAGCCGTTCGGCTCCGCGTTGGTCCGCAAAGCGGGCGAACGATCCGAGTTGGCCGCCTTCGATCGAGAGCTCAAAGCCGAAGCTGCGACGATAAGCGAGGTAGGCCTCCACTCGGGCTGCCCAGGTCGGGGTGGCGCTCATGATGCGCTCCCTGGCCAAGGCAAGGCGACCGTCCGAAGACGGTCCAGGTCGACACGGGCATACACCCTGGCGGTGTTCACATCCCGGTGGCGGAGCACATCGGCGATCTCCTTGATCGACACGCCGGTCTTCTGCAGCCGGGTGGCCATCGAGCGCCGAAGCACATGGGTGTTGCAGAACTGATCTGCCAGAGCGCAGCGGGCAAAGGCCCGATTCATCGCGCTGCGGATGGCTGCCACGCCAAGCGGGACACCGAAGGGGGCGCGGTGACGAATGAACAGGACGCGGCTATCCGTCTGCGGACGTCCTTCCCGTAAATAGTGGGCAAGCGCTTCGCCGGTCTGCACCGGCAAGGGCAGATGCTGCACACGCTGGCTCTTGGTCCGGTGGAGTGTCACCGTTCCGTTGCGCCAATCCAGATCATCCAGCGTCAGGTGCGTGGCCTCGTCGCCCCGCAGGCCCAGATCGAGCAGACAGCGGGCGATGGCATGGTCGCGCAGGCCGACCGGATCCGTCCGATCGAAGGCGTGCAGGAAGTGCTCGATCTGGCTGTCCGTGAGCACCTTTGGCGGATGCCGACGTGGCCAGTTCGCGATGGCCGGCAGCGACGCGGAAAGTGTCCGGGTGTCGTCGCCCAGCAGGGTGTGGAAGCGGAAATAGCTGCGCAAACTGGTGCAGATCACCTTGCGCGAGGCGGGCTGCCAGCGGGCAGCCAGGTCCTTCAGGAAGGCATCGATATCATCGGCGGCCAAGCGTCCCATCTCGAGGGGCGCATCCCCGAAACAACGAGCCAGGAATGCCGCGACGTGTCGGCACCGATAGGTGCAGGTCAGCGGCGCCAGGCCACAGGTGTGGCGCAGATGATCGTCGAAGCGCTCAAGCTCGGCTGCAATGCAGGCCGACGTCGTCGCCTCCCCATCCGCTGGGGGGAGCAGATCCAGCAAATGATGGAGCGCCGCCCGCATCTCCTTCACATCGGATCGGCAAGGCGCTGGGCAGGCGCACGTCGGCAGGTGATGCCGCAGGAAGCGCTCGATGAGGGCTCGATCGATATCCGCGACACTCAGGCCTTCACCCCGCATCCAGTAGCTGAAATGCGCGAGGCCACGCAGATAAGCGCTGAGGGTGCTTCTGGCATAGCGCCGGTTCTGCAGCGCCTCGATGTACAAAGCAAGGAGTTCGTTCAGCGGGCCGTCCGTCAGCCAGTCACGGCGGACAAGGTGCGCCAAGCAGAGGTCGGTGGGCATGGTGGTCTCCTGGAGTGAGGCATGGGAGCCACAGGAAACCACCAATGATTATGCGCAGGCGAGATCCGCCACCGGAGCCTGC
>NZ_SSXU01000060.1 GCF_009469605.1 Zoogloea sp. 1C4
AGAAGCTAAAACGGCAGGGTCAATATAAGAAGCGGGACTACCATTAGATACAAATACTGTATAAACATACAGGTTGCCATCTTGATACGGAGCGTCCTGAATACGTGCTTGACTCTTATCATCAAATTCGATAGTAGCACCAGGACCAAACCATGCATCTTCCAACCACAAAGTAATAGGAGTATTACCCAAACCTGGAGTAGAATTTTCACTAATTGCAGCACCATTCCATTTAGCGTCACGAATTGTAACAGCTCTATCTTGGTCGATCATAACACCCCATTCAAATGAAGGCTGATCAATAGTCATTACATTTCCAAGACCACCTGTCAACATATCAAGAGAAGTACTGTAACCATTATCTTTAGTACCAAATACGTATGACAGGATAGTAGATACCTCATAGGGTCTTTGCTGAGAAGCGAGACTAATCTTATTAGTGTCGATCAAATCAGAAAACCATTTACCTTTGTATAATTGGAGGTTATTAAGAATATTATTATCCATAAAATACTAGTAATTTAATTTTTTTATTTAATAATTAATTATTATGATATACGCAGTTGTCGTGCAGCTGAGAACCAAATTGGATCATCATCAGAACCCGTAGCTTGTTTTCTAGATTTAGTAGTAATACTACTAGATTTTAAACTTCGTCTAAACTTATCAATAGCTGAATTGTTTCCTTCACGTTTAGCGGCTTCAATAAGTTTGTCAGCATTCATTGTAAAGTATGCTGATTCTATCAGATTCTTAACACCACCCTTAGCATAGTCCTTTTGGTACTTTGTTTTACCGTCTGTGTCTGGCTTAAGTATATAATCCATTAAAACCTTTTTATCTTTTTCAGGGACTGTAATACCACGTATATTCTTTAAGCCTTTTATTTCGCTAACAACGTTATCATAGAATTGCTGTTGTCTCTGTAACTATTCACGATAAGCCTTTTTCTGATCCTCTAATAGCTGTTTCTTCCTTTCTTCTTTAATCTCTTTCAGATCTTCTAAAGCGTCTTGCGCTTCATCTTCAAGTAATCCAGCTTCTTCGTATCTACTTACTAACTTATCAATCTTCTTAGTAGAGAACCCTTTTTCTTTAAGTAATTGTTTTACTACCAATTTCTGATTAGCTTCATCTTCAATATCAATATCATCTAAATCTAACTCAGCATCAATAGTCAGATACTTCTTTAAATCTCCACCTTGTTTTACGAAATTATCTAGTGCTTCAACTTCTTCACTAGAGTATTCAGGCTTACTATTTTCTTCAATGACATTTTGGAAGTAATTAATTAACTCATCAACACTTTTGGGTTTATCTTCATCTTCTTCAAATTCCCAATTGAGTTTTTCAGCCATAGCGTCAAAGAAGTTAGTAACAACATTTTCTTCATTATTATCTTCAACCTCTTCTTCCTCTTCTGTTTCTTCCTCAATAGTTTCTTCTTTACGAGGTCTACCAGGCTTACGTTTTGATTTATCTTCAATATCTTCTTCTTCAATTTCTTCTTCCTCAGTATCTTGTTCTTCTACTGGTTTTTCTTTCTTATTCTTTACTTCGATATTGTTATTTTTAATATCTTCCAATTCTTCATCGTCTAGTGATTCAAATTCATCAGCGTTAACATTAATGTTTTCATCAACATTTGAATTTCTAAAACCACCGTCTGGATTAGGGATAAAGCTATCTAGTACAGCTTCAAATCCACCTAATGTCATTTTTTTATCCATAATTAAAATATTTAATTAGATTTATTTTTTCTTCTTTTTACCTTTATTCCATTTAGCAGCATTCTAAGCGAATATTGCTCTTTTTCTTGTTACAGGATTCTTACTGTGAGTTAGCTCTTCAGTTGTCTTTCCTGTTTTCTTTTTAGTTGCATTGAACTTACCTCTATTCTCTGGCTTTATCTTTATCTTCTTCATAATTCTAAAATTGTTTATTTACTATTGGATAAGTACCAAGTAAAGGTATCTTGTTAAACCATTTTGTATACTATCCAGGTGTAGCAAATTGAAGATAAGCAGCTTCAATAGATCTCATATCTTTAGGCAAGGATCTTATAGCTTTCTTAATCTATCTAGAAGTTACCTTATCTCCTATATTATTAATCATACCAGTCTTAAACATATACTCTCTAAGAGTATTCATATAAGACTTCTATTCTGTACCTTTGCTATAATAATCAGTTTTATCTGGAAATAATGGATTCTTCTATTTTGATAAATCTCTTTTTAACTCTGCAAACATAGAGTTGCTATAATCGGGGTTTGAACTTTTAGCTAAATTGAAATCTACATAGTGTCCTAATTCATGTCTAGTAGTAGGATAATCTATCTCTGTAAGATTTCTATTTATCTAATATTCAAAATCATCATATCCTGCTGGTTGTCTTCTAGTAATATACCTATTTACAGCTGCATCCTTAGCCTGCATTTTAGCCTTAGCATCTAATTGTTTTATAACAGGATTAGGCAAATTCCAATAATTAGTGTTATACTAATTAATTATATCTTCGTATACTTGAGCATAATTATCACCATAAGTATTCTAAATCTATCTAGCTCTTTCCATATAAGCTGGATTAGAATATAGATCCTCAATTATTCTATTTCTAGATTCTATAGC
>NZ_SSXU01000061.1 GCF_009469605.1 Zoogloea sp. 1C4
AGAAGCAATACGACGTAATGAATTTATTTTAATGCAGTTACGTAGTAAATAAATATAATCTACCACTTCGTGATCAAATTGTGACTCATATTTAACAGAGTAATCTACTTCAATTATTGCTCCAGTAAAACGGTCAATTGTTGAAGCGTCTAATTGGTTATTAGCAACATACTGACGGTCTGCTCCATTACCAAAAGTATTTGACGTAGCAATAATGATACATTCAGGATGTCGTAAAACAGTACCTGTAGTAGTCTCTATTTCACCGTTTGCTAATGCTGCATTAATAACCTGTGCTACAGATGGATCGAGCGCAGTCATCTCATCTATAAGGATTATTGACTTCTTAGCATAGAATTCAGCAAACTTAGTTGCTTCACGAGTAGGATATTTATATCCTGTAAATTCTGTTGCAGAAGTACCAATACCACAAGAGATACATAAGTAAGGAACATCCAGTTCTTTAGCCGTATTACGAGCTATAGTTGATTTACCACAACCAGCTGGACCAACCATCCAGATATTATTCATACCTGCTTTAATTAGATTTTTAAGCTTATCTTCTGGTTCTAGTGAACTAAATGAAAATTGAATTTTCTTCAATTCTTCTTTTTCCTTTTCTTCTTTCTCTTTCTTTTCAAATTCTTTTTTCAATTTGTTAAGTAATTCTTTGATTTCTGTTTTACTTCCAAATTGCTCTAGTGCTTTTTTCTCTATTTGTTTCTTTTTTTTAAGATCTGTTATATTAGCTATTTTAATAGCTCCACTACACACTTTGTACTCTTGTCCAGTACAATTTGTTATAGTATATTCTCTGGATTGTCCTTTCTTTCCTTTTACTTCTGAAGTTAATACTAAGAAAATACCTTGTTGTGCTTGTTGTTTTCCTTTAGAATTATTATATTTTATACTACCATAAAATCTATTTCCAGGCTTTAAATCATGAACATCTGTATTATGATTAACTAAGGTGCTATCTTCATATATATTGTCTTCTTGATTTTCAATTTGTTCATCATGCTCTGTAGCTTCAGATGCATCAGTATCTTGAGTTTCTGTAGTTAAATCTTTAGGATCTTTTAGCTTCTGTTCTTTTGCACTAGACTTTGCAGGTTGATCTTTTTCTATATCTTGAATATGTTCTATTTCTACCATGATGATTTGTTTTAATGATTAAAAAAGAATAAGGGTAGCTTTTACACTACCCTTATTTATTAATAATGATCTACTTTATATTAAAATGGTAGATCGTCTGTTTTATCTGTAAAAGCTTGTGTATTAGTAGTAGATGAAGTTGCACTAAACGGGTTGTCGTTTTTTACTTCTTTATCTGCTACAACAGGCTTTGTAAATTGGTCAATATTTAGCATAGTAATAGAAGATGATTGACCTTCTGGCAATTCCATAGGCTCAATAAAAGTATACTTAGCATAATTAGGCAAAGTAGTATATCCTTTATCATTATATACTATTTTTGCTCTAAGTTTTTTACTCTTATCTACTTTGTTCAGCATATCAGTAATCCACTGAGCAAACTGTTCAAAGCTTTCTCCATTAAAGTCAAGCTCTTCATCCTTATAGTAACAGTTAAGTATCTGCAACATACGAGAATACTGCTTATCCATTTTTGTTTGAAGCTGTTCTTCTGTAGTTACAAATCCACCAAGTGTGGGTTTCCATTCTGTATGAGTTAATGTTGCTCCATCTTTCTCAAAAACAATTTCTAAGAATTGATTACCATTAGGAGAAACCTCTGTTTTTACACTCTTCAATACTACATTTTCAATAATACCAGCGGGAATATACTTAATATCACTTTTGCTAATATTTGCTGCACGTTCTTTACTATATGTCATAATTTCAATATTTTTAAGTTTTTAAATCAGGCTGTGCACTCGTCTAAATAAATTTTATCCCAGTGAACTTTAATATCATTATTTTCATCGCTTTCTGCGATAACTATCTTCTTACCTCGTAAGTGAGGAGCTCTAGCTTCTCTTACTGAATTATCTCCACCTTCAAAAGATATAATAGTTTCGTTCTTTTTACGATAGACATAACCAACAGCATCTGCTTCACCACATACTATATCACCTAGTCTTCCAACTAAATCTATAGCCATTTCTATAAGCTCTTCACCATCTTTATTAATCATCTTATCTTTAGTATGACCTATAAGAATAAAATTATCACAAAGATTTTTAAACATGTTTATTACTTTTTTAACTGCTTCTCTTAAGTAGAGATATCCGCTACCATTTGGTAATGTACGAACATCATCTCCCTTATAAGATTTGCCCATTGGTGTCTGACAATACAGAACTTTAGCATATCCTAAACATATTTCTTCGAGTCTAGTAGCATTATCTATAGCAATATATTTATAAGGTTTCTTTCCTGTTGTAGCGATTTCTTCACTGATTGCTCTAGATATATTACCTAAATCTTCAATAGTACGAGCTTGAATAGAGAGAGCTTCTAGAAATTCTGAACCTCCCTCTAAGTCAATTATAAGA
>NZ_SSXU01000062.1 GCF_009469605.1 Zoogloea sp. 1C4
TATTTTTAAATGTGAGAAATTTAGAGAAACACAGTGGTACAAAATAGCAATTAAGAGACAGTGGCGAAGGATTTGTACCAATAGTAAACAGGGTATCAGAATAGGATAACAGTGGGGTAGTGTTTACAAATTTTGATGATAACTAGAAAGTAAATCAAACTGTATATGTTGCTACTAGACCAAATTAGATAAAATCTATTGATAATTCTGGTTCTTTTTCTACTTCTGATAACAGAATAAAAGGGTCAGAGCTAGATGAATCCTTATAGTATTACTTAGCTAATAGTCTAGATGAAAGATATCAGCAAGATGTACAAGAATATATAGAAGCATATAGATAGTATTTTGATAAATATGATTATGCTACTAAAGAAAATCTTGAGAAAGAATTGGAAAAAGTAATACAGAAAATACACGATGGTCTTAAAGCCAGATTATATACTCTGAATAAAAAAGATACTAATGTTACAGATGAATTTAAAGCAGCTTTAACATTACAAATATCTGAATTAGAAAATAGAACAGTAGATAGGATTTAGAACATAACTAACTTTATATATAGTACTAAATATGATATACTATCTACTATAAGACAAATCAGAGATGTAGTAAATGGAGTGTAGGATAAAATGACACTAAAGTAGTTGTTAGATCTAAAACAAGATTTCTTTAATTTCTATTGTCCAATGTTAGATGAATGTGTTAATACTTTATCTGCTACAGAGGAATATAAATATATAGTTGGAGAAAATCTATATAGAAATTTATTAAAGGAAGCAAAAAGAATGCAGACTATTCTAAATGTAGGAGCTAACAATGTTAATAATATGATTACTAAGTAGTCTGCTGAAGAAATTAGAAGAATTGGTATATCTGTTAATAGTCCAACTATAGAAAATTATATATAGGAACATCAAGAAACAGTAGGTAAAGACATATTAGCTATTACTGCTTGGGTAGGAGCTGGAGATAAAATTAATGACGAAGCCATTAGAGCTTTATTTCATATAACTCAAAATGCAGAATTTGAAGTTAATAGAGCTACTTACGAAAAGTATAATAAACTAACAGAACTATTAAAAAAAGCTGGTACTTTTAATCAAAAAAAATTAGTAGAGCTTGATGAAAATGGTTTACCTACTGGATATCTAGTTAGAAAAAGAAACTATGGTAGATTTAACAATGACTATAAACAATTCTTAAAGTAGCTTAGAAGTGATTTAGGCATGTTAGATGTAGATGATTTACGCTCTGTAAAACCAACTATACGTACAGAGTACAATAAAAGAAAAAACAAATGGTTATCAGAACATTGTGAAAGAAAATATACTCCTGAATACTATGAACTATTTAACAATCTATCACCTTTAGCTGCTGATGCTAGAGAATTAGTACAAATCAAAATACACAAATTACTAGATACTGTAAAAGACGCTAATGGATTCTATGACACAAGTAAGTTATCAGAAGAAAATCAAAGTAAACTAAAGGATTTATATTTAGAAAAAAAATAGTTAGCTAGTATATATGGTATAGATGGAAAATTAAAACAAGGTGAAGAATATGAAATAGCTGTAGAACTAGCTGCATTAAATGATAAGTTGTCTAAAGGTATGGTTTTAAAATCAAATAAAGCATTATTTGATAAAATCAAGGCTGAAAAAAAAGCAAATTTATCTGAAGCTCAGTATCAAAGATGGTTATAGTATAATTCTAGAGATGAATATACTCAAGAATTCTATGATGATCTTGCTAAAGTAGAAAGATCTGAAATAAACAATGAATCAGATAAAAAGCTATATGAATAGTTGCAAGAAAGAAAAAGAGCTATACTTAAACAATTTAGAGATGATAAGATACATGAAATTGAAAAGTTAATACCAGGAGTTGCTCAAGCTGAATTAGATAAAATAGATGTAGATTTATATAGGATAAGAAAAAGAAACGGTAAAAAGAAAACTACTGGATTAAAATTTAACGATATAGCTAAAGTGATACCGTCTAAGCTGTTCTATAAACTTAGAGCTGATGCCATTGCTAATGGAACTTTAGCAGAATTTGAAATGACACATTGTAATAGAGATAGTCAAGGTAATATATATCCTAAATCTTATCTTACAACAGTTGTTCCAGTGAAAGAAAAATATATACTTAAAGAACAGCCATCTATTTACTTTTCAGAGGTAGATTAGAATTCTCCATTTGTTAATAAGAACTACAAACCAGAAGTTGAAGACTAGGGAGAATACTATTTGCCTAAATTAGAACTATACGATAATTCAGAAGCATTTAATAAAGTATCTTCAAATGAAGATTTACATGAATTATACAAAGAATGTGTGAATACTCTTAAAGAATCAAATAGCAAACTTACTAATCTTACTAATTTAAGTTCATATAGATTGCCACAAATATCAGGTTCTATGTGGAGATATGTTAGAGCTAGAGGTTTTGAAGGTTTTAAAGAATATTGGAAAGATAAAGTATCTACT
>NZ_SSXU01000063.1 GCF_009469605.1 Zoogloea sp. 1C4
CCAGAAGAAAAGAAACCTAAAGAAAAACCAGCTGAACAAAAGAAAGGTGGTATCTATCAGACTCCAATGGGTAAATCAGCATATGAAACTCATATGTTGTGCACAAAATCACCGTATATGAGTCTACTTTCTCTTAAGATTGAGAAAGACAGCAAAGGCATTGAAAATATCAAAGCCGAGTGGAAGAACAACGAAACTAGTGAAACTACTAGTGTCCTCTTCCCAGTATCTAATGTAAAGAAGGGAGACGGAATTGACGTTAAACGGATTAAGGAAGGAATTAAGAATCCTATTCCTGCTGAAGTTCCTGAAACTAAACCAGTTGAAGAACCAAAGAAGGAAGATCCTAAACCCGCATCTACTGAAAAGAAACCTAAACAGCAGAAGTCGAAGAAGGAGAAGATAGAAGAAGTAGAAGCTGAAGAAATTGACATCAACAATACTCCTACTATTAAAACAGCCGCAGCTCCTGCGCCCAACATTGTAACTCAGAACAGTGACAGAATTGATGCAAATCACTCAGTAGATTTGATGAACGCAATTCTGAAACGCCGTGAAGAGATTAAAGATGATCGGGCAATGTATCAAGCAACAGGAAAACAGGCAGACCTTATGATGTTTGTATTAATTCAGAAATGGAATGACCAGTTCAAGAATGATGCAAAAGAACAAGGTTTTACTGTGAACGAAGAAATGTTTGCATATTTGAATGAAACAGCTTCTTTGTTCCTCGGTGTTAATTTGCTTCCTAGCAAAACATCTGATGGACAGCTCGAGATTAACTTCAAAGATGCTGTCGCAAAGACAAATCCTGAAATGCAAAAAGCTTTAGAACAAGATGCTAAAGTTCCGCAGACTCAGGAAATGCCAAAACCTGAAGAATGTGTCACAGATGAACAGAAAGTAGCAGCAATGTGTACTATTATGAACATGCGACACAAGCAGAAGTCAGGAGGTATAGGTAAGAACGTAGCAAATATGATTGAATTTGCACGGGAAGCCTATAAACTTGACAAAGATGCAGAACCAGCACAAGTATTAGCAACTGTATTACTTAAGATGAAGGAAGCAGGACGAAACGCTACATTGCTTGAAGGTTGTGCGAATGCTATTTGGGGTAATTTAACTGGTAATTTGTCAGTTTTAGCATCTCATGCTTGGCTTAAGAACCAATTAACAACATACAACGATGCGCAAGTTGCTAATGTTGTGAAAGTATTCTTAGCTAAGAAGATTGCTGATGAAACTGCAAAAAACAATAACTACGAAGAAGAAGCAAAACGGTATTCTCAATTAATTAGTGGAACTAATGACGATCTGATCAATCGTATTATTACTTCTGCTAATAACGAAGGTAAAGATGAAGACAAACTTGTATATCCAGAAATCAAGGGTCTAAATCTTAAAGGTAAACACATTTCAGCAATAAAGACTGTAAACAATATGCGTATTGCTTATGGAGCAGAAATGAATGATAAGATGTTGAAACAAGTAATGCAGAAAGTATCTGGCTTGTATACATCAACTTCTTTAAATCCTCTTACTTTCTATGTTGAGAAATCTGCATATGCTACTAAAAAGTAACAATTAACGCATTATCAAAATGAGTAAAAAACCAACAGTTTTGTTTACGCTAGCAATGCTAGCTTTCGGTGGATATGTAGGATTTGTAACTAACTATACAAATACCGCCACCGCGCACGAGTATGTGATTCCGAAGTTCACAGATGTACCTCGGACAAAAGACTTTAATATTGATATTAATTTGAACAATAACGCTATAAAATTAAATGGACAAAGCAACCCAGAACAAAATATCAATGTTGAAATCAAAAAGAAAGACAGTATCATCTATCTAACTTCTGTTGTAGAGAAGGAAGTACCTAAATACATTAAGGTAAGAGAACTGCCATCAGTTAAAGAGAATAAAACCACTTGTACGGATATTCTCCAAAGACTGAAACAACAACAATCAGAGAAGATAAATCTGAGTCGCAACTAGAACAGCCAATGCGATTATAGAGCTATAATGGTGTATATCCAGAGATATCTAAATCAAAGGATTAGAAAGTAAATGGTTAGATTACTTTCTTAAAATTAAGATAGTACAGAATATTAGTAGGAATAGAGTATAGCTACAACTATAGGCTATTACTGAAAGTATAATAACTTATTGTGTCTATATACTATCTATAGACTGAAGAAGCAATAAGATAGAGGGAGAGCGTGTACAACCCTCTTGTTTTTGGTGAGAACCGACTGGAGACAGAAACAGAAGACGCAATTAGTAGAGAGCAGTCTACAAAATTAAACAGTACAAGGGGAACGAAATCCTCTTAAGTTACTCGCAGACTTATCATAGTTTGAATCAAGAAGGAGTAATAAACACGATGATGCCCAACAAATCGTAGTGTCCAAGACTACGTGCTGAACATTATCGAGCATATAACGCTCTAGGGTAGCTCC
>NZ_SSXU01000064.1 GCF_009469605.1 Zoogloea sp. 1C4
TACTTTGAAAGATAATCCTGATGTAGTACGTGGTAAACGTGCCAAATTAATTCTATTTGAAGAAGGAGGTTCATTCTCAGAATTAGGTGCTGCGTGGCAAATTGCTAGACCATCTGTAGAACAAGACGGTGTAGCGTTTGGTACTATGATTGTATGGGGAACTGGTGGTGACGAAGGCTCTGCATTTGAAACTATGAAAGATATGTTCTATAATCCAGATGGATACAATTGTTTAGGATTTGAGAACATATGGGATAGTACACCTACAGATAAATTGTGTGGATTCTTTGTTCCATAGTATACTAATCTAGATACTAGAGATGATGATGGTAATAGAATATACATGGATGATGATGGTAATACTATTACTAAACCTTCCCTTGAATTTATATTAGATGAACGTAGAAAGGTAATAAGTACAGCTACTAATACTACAGCTATAGACCGTTATGTTGCAGAGCGTCCTATTACTCCACAAGAAGCAATGCTAGAATTTAACGGTAATATATTTCCTAAGAAAGAATTACAGGAGCAATTAGGACTTATTCGTACTAATACTTAGTTATAGAATCATAAACAAGTGGGTGATTTAATATTTGATGAGTCTGGTAATATCAAATGGATACCTAAGAAACACGGTGATGTTACTAAGTATCCACTTGGTAAAGATGATGATCCTACTGGTTCAATAGTTATATGGGAACATCCTGCTAAAGATGCAACAGCTGGATTATATATAATAGGTGTAGACCCTTATGATCATGATTAGTCTGGTACTAATTCATTAGGATCATCTATAGTATATAAGAGGTTTTAGAACTTTGAAGAGTACTATGATATTATAGTAGCTGAATATACTGGTAGACCTGCAACAGCTGAGGAATACTATGAAAACTTACGTAAGTTAGCATTATACTATAATGCACGTATAATGTATGAAAATGAACGCAAAGGTCTATTCCCTTACTTTACTGCTAAACATTGTGATTACTTATTAGCTGATCAACCTGATATTATTAATGACATAGTTAGTAATTCTAAAGTACAAAGAAGAAAAGGTTGTCATATGAATAAGTAGATAAAGCAATGGGGAGAAGGCATGATCAAAGAATGGTTAAATGAAGAGTATGCACCAGGTAAGAAAAACCTAACCAGAATACTATCAGAGCCGCTATTAGAAGAGCTAATAAGCTATAATGATACAGGTAACTTTGACCGAGTGATGGCGTTGATGTAGGTTATGATATATAGAGAACAACTATATAATGTAGTTGTTAAAAAGAAAGAAAAAGAAAATAAATAGAAGATGCTCTTTGATGGACCAATTTTTGCGCAGAGTTGGTTTAACGATGATACTCCTAGAGTATTTTCTAATGACGATAATGTATATACATTTTAACTATGAAGAATACTAAAAGTTTCCCTGCACAGAAACTACCAATGTCAAAAAAGACACAAGCCTGGAAAGAAGCCTGCGTAGATTATGTAGTAGGCGCTGGAGATTCAGGATTTGGTGGTAATGGTAGATCTAGATCTGACGAGATGTAGACTTACTATGATTTATACAATAGTATATATAATGAAAAGGATCTTAAATATGTAACTAATCCATTTAAACAAGATGATGGATTTCCTGCTATGGCATAGGATTATAATATTATTAAACCATATGTAGATCAGTTACTTGGTGAAGAAACCAAAAGACCTTTTAATTTTTATCCACAACGTACAAGTGATATAGCTGCTAGTGAACTATAGGAAAAAGCTAAAGAAATGCTAATGGATTATATTCAAGCTACTATAGCAAGTAAGTTAAGCCCAGAACAAGCAGCTAGATATGAACAAGCATTAGCTACAGGAGAAATATAGACTCCGGAAGCTATAGCTAAGTATGTACAGAAAGATTATAAAGATATAGCAGAAACTGAAGCTTATCATGCATTACAATTCCTCAAGAGAAAATTAAATCTTACTCATGAATTCTATAAAGGCTGGAAAGATGCTTTAATAGGTGGAGAAGAAATATATTACATAGGTGTAATCAATGGAGATCCTTATGTAGAAAGAGTGAACCCTATGTATTTTGATTATGAACATTCTTTAGACTTAGAATTCATAGATGATGCTGCTTGGTGTCGTAGAAAGATGATCATGTCTGCTACTGAAATATACGACAGGTTCTATGATAAAATGTCTGAAAGACAACTGAATGAACTACTAGAACTTATTGATCAAAGACCTGGAGCAGGTAATAATCCAGAGATAAGAAAGACTAGTATAGATTATGAATCTATTAAACTGCACAAGATTAATAGTTTTACAGATAATCCATTTGATATAGATCATATAGTAGTATATCATTGCTGTTGGAAGTCTTTCAAAAAGATAGGATTTGTTACTTTACTAAACCCAGAAACTGGAGAAGTTGAAGAATTTCAAGTAGATGAAGATTAAA
>NZ_SSXU01000065.1 GCF_009469605.1 Zoogloea sp. 1C4
ATCACCATTTTCATCAGTTTGATATACTGTTGCTACTTTCTGATACAATATATAACTATTGATGTCATTAGGATTAAGTTGAATCTTAATAAATGGTTGATTAGCTCTCCAACTACTAAATACTGCTGGCATTGGTTTAGAATCAGGCTTTATTTGAACTAATGTGCCATATTTATTATCGTAATTACTTAATTGATACGGATTAACTATCTTATCGTTTCTATAAGCATTTCTAGCTATTTCTGTAAATAACTCTGTAAAGTTATTATTCTGCATGTTTTCAGAATTAAAACCAAAATAGTCCATACCTACTAATTTATCATTATTAAGTATTTCTATAGCAGCTTTAATTGCATCTGAATAACCTTTTTGTTTCTTCCAAGCAGTAGTTATTACATCGAAGAATGAATCAGTACTTCTATTATCGAAACTAGTTAAGTAAGCATACACACCTAATCTATTAGCAAACTTTCTTATACTTTCATCTTCACAGTCTAGTAGATCTTGATATGCTGACAGTAATCTGTTTTCATAAGTAGCAGTATTAGTTAAAGCATTATCTGCTGTTACTATTCTATCGTATTTCTAGTTAGTACCATCAGATGCATATTCTTGTAGATAGTTAAGTAACTCATTCTTAATATGACCATTGAACGCAATTGCTGGTAAATCATTACGTTTTCTTAAATCATTTTTAATCTAAGTTAACCTTTTAGCTATACTTTTAGGTCCTCTTAACATATTAAGGAATTTCTTATCGCTAATATTAAAGTCCTCAACTGCATTCACTACAGCTTTAGTTCTTAGTGAGGTAGTTAATATTTTTGATAATTCAGCTACAGTGTTTTTATCTGAAGAATTACCTAAAAAGAAGTCACATGCAGCATTAAATATTGTCTTATATCCTTTTGTAGCTTCTATAACTTGTCCGCTTAATAATATTCTAGGAGTATTTATACCAGCATCTAGTTTCTACTTAAGGAATGTAGAAGATAAGTAATAGTTTATAGGTTTTTCTATGTTATCAGCTCCATTTATATAGAACCTACTTTGATAATTATCTATATATCTATTTAATCTACGTTTGAAATTTAACTGTAACGGTAAGGTATTACCAAATTTCTTAGTATCAATCTATGATAATTGAACTAAATTTGATAAAACTTCTGTATCTGAAGACAAATCTTGATAAGCTCTAATAGATATGACTTGTTGATATAATCCATTGACTTCTTTTGGTTTTTTTAACGCTTCAGATGCTACTTTCTTATCAAACACATCATTATAATTGACCTCAACAGCATCATATCCTTCTATAGATGGAAGTGAATATTCACTAGCTAAACTATTATAATACTATGCATACTTTGCTTTATTAGAATCACTATCATCTAATGATACAATCGCTTCTCTCAAAGAAGTCATATATTCTTTAGCTATAGATTTAAGTTTATCTCTTTCAGTTATTCCTTTTTCTGCACCTATTATACCTTTACTTTCTAACATTTCTTTAGTAAACCTACGCAATGCAGGTTGTGCTAAGAAGTAGAAAGTATTCTCACCTTTACCACCTCTAATGAGTAGAGAAGTCATATTATAAGTAATAGAGTTTACGTTCAAAGCCATAATATATGGGTCTTTCGCAACGTCCACGTGGGCGTTAATCAATGCTGATAACCAGTCCATAATACGTTGATCATCTTCTCCATATACCTAATCTAACTGACCTAAGTTATATCTGTTAGCATTAGAATAATTGATACATAGGTGAGTAAATTGAGTTAACGCATGATTAGTAGAGTTAAGTGCAAATGGAGCAATACCAGCTTTACCACCAGTATACTCTGTCTTTCTAGAAAGCTAGAAAGAAGGAGCTAATTCATACATAGGATTTACTTCTACAGTATTTTTTGGTTGAACTATTGGAAGAATCTGCTTTTGAAGAATCTTTGTTAATGTATCAATAGAAGCTCTAGTTTCAGCAATATTAGTAAAGTCAGTCAGTACTAATGAGTAATTATCTAGCAACTTATTAACGTAACCTTGTTCCGATTTTTCGTCAGAACTTACTCTTTTACCATCTTTATATGTATATGTAGCTAGATAAAGTTTATCAACGTCGAAGTCAGAACCAGTCATAGCTGTAAATTCTTCCGGAACTATGATTGTATCACCAATAGTAGTTGGCATAATATCAGCTACTTGGAATGAGAACATGGAAGACAAACCCTGTGTAGGAATACGATATCCTATACCATAAGGTTTAGATTCTACTTCTACACCGTCTACCATTCTACTACCTATTATACCATTATCAATTAACCATTTGCGTTTACTATAAAAACTTGCATTTTTAAGTTCTTCTGGTAATATATCTCTAAAGAA
>NZ_SSXU01000066.1 GCF_009469605.1 Zoogloea sp. 1C4
ATGTAGTTTCTGAACCATTAGTACAAGCTTCAGCGAAGAAATCACAAGTAGGAGTAGCTCTAATTTCGGTTTTATAACCAGTTGTAACTGATGCTGATGTTAAAGGTTTATAACTATTGTTTTTGTTAGTGTCAAATTGATCAGGTTTTACAGATTTATACCAAGTACGATATGTAGCTTCATATTTACTAATAACATCATCTATGTGTTTCCATATGTGACCAAATGGATTTTCAATTCCTCTATATCTGTTACACTTACGTGTAATAGTAGAAGTATTAGAACCAGATGAATCAGTCTATTGTATAGTTACTGTAACTTCACCAGAACCACTACCTAAACTATCAGATCTTCCAGTTGGAATAAACGACCAAGTTTGAGCTCCGTTGATAGTTGCTGTTCCTGTAGTACAACCAGAACCCAATCCACCTTGTCTAAATCCTTCAGGAGTTAGTTCAGTATTAACAGCCTTTTGTGAATTTCTAGTAGCATATTCTACTAAGAACAAATGACATATAGCTCTATGCTCTTCATATGTATAAAGATTCCATTTAGCTTCTCCGTCAAATCCATTAGCTCTAGCCCAAGTTCTACCATTAGTTCTGGTAAAATTAACAGTAGGAACAACGTTTTTCGTACTTATTAATCTACCTTTATTATCAAAGTTGAATGCTTCATATGCGCTAACATATGCTTCTTTGTGGTGATGCCATCCTGGTTTAGCGTGTGGACATATTTTTAAATTGTGTGTTTTTGTACCAGGAACATAATCATCGACATACCAAAATTCTGGTATCTTAATCATAACGTTTACTGTAGATGCTACCTATCCAGCTTCTCCATTACTTGTATGCCCATACATTGCTTCAGTAAAGTTTTCCTTCAAAGGAACAAACTAGTCTTTATAAACCGGTTGTGTCTAAAAAGCAAATGGTTTCATCATACTCTATATAGGCAATGATCTATGCATGTCCATATTACCAATACGAGTACAATCTGGATTAGAAGATGTTTCTGACCAAGATACCCCGTACCAGTCAAATTCTTCTAAATTCTAAGATGTTACATTGAATGTAATATGTCTACTTACTACATTACTAGGCAATGAACTAACAACACTAAATTGAACATTTGGAGATTGAGGTTCTCCATGTATAACTCCATATATTTTGAAATTACTATTTTCAGGTTGATATATGTATATGTTCATTCCAGATTCTGTAGTTTCTATATACCATTTAGTCAAATCATAAAATGTTTTAATTCCAGTATGTACTTTTCCACTAATGAGCTAAAGATCGGTAAATTTTGGAGAATAAGCATTTATTAATAACTAGTAAACATAAATGTAGCCATCATAATATTCAACAATTTTATAACTATTGGGGAAATACTTATGATTAACCTAAATCTTTAAATAATTTTTAATAGTTGACGATATGTATAATGTATGTTCAATATCTTTAACATTAACACCATCTACCATATCTGCATTCAGATTTGGACACATAGTTGTAGATTTAACAGATATAGGAGCATTACCGGTAGATACACTAGATGTGTATTTATTTGCATAAACTGCATCAGTAGTTACCCTAAAACCTATCTAATCATTATTATCTACAATTCCAAATCCGTAACTTTCTGTACCAGAACCTCTAATATTACCTATATACCAAAATGTATCATACCAATTGAATCTCAAACCATTAATGATATCAGCGTTGGCATGCATACCAAAACCTTCAGATAAATTACCACCAGATTTGTATATATTTGTTATATCACTATTTTCAACGCCTTTAAACACAATTGATCCAGTAGTAGATGCAGATGTTAATGTACCAGTCATAGTATCGCCAGCTTTCTTCACATAAGTAGTAGTAGGATCTACACCTAATGCACTAGTTACATTAGCTTTAGTTATACTGATAGTACCACCATCTGCTAATGTTATATTACTACCTATCTTAACACCACCTAATGCACTAGCTGTAGCAGCAGGTAATATATACTTATTAGCTTCAGCTTCTATAGCTGCTAACTTATTCTTTTCAGGAGTAGTATAATCATTAGTACTAAGACCTTTACCTTCAACTTTATCTACTTTTTGAGTCTACAGTTGAGTAATATTACTATTTAATGTCTCTTCTACACCAGTAGCTCTTTCTACTTCATTTGCTATAGCTGTAGCATTAGCAGACTCAGCACCTTTAGCTCTAGTTACTTCACTAGCTAAATCACTAGTTAGTTTCTATTCTGCTTTCTCTGCTCTAGTCTATTCAGCTGTTACAGTTGTATCTGTATATGACTTAGCCTGTTTAATAGCATTAGCTATAGAACCAGTAGTAGATTCATTACCATTAATAATAGT
>NZ_SSXU01000067.1 GCF_009469605.1 Zoogloea sp. 1C4
ATGTTGAAGGAGATTTATAATCGAATATATACATTTGGTTGGGTTCGTATTGAGTAGAAAATAATTGAAAATCAACATAAAATCAGTAAGAGTATATACATTTGGTTGGGTTCGTATATACTCTTACTTACTTGCCTCTGATAATGTTACTAAGGTAACTAAGTGTTGGAAAGCCGAGAGAAGAAGAATCGGATGCCGTATCGAGATGTGACAGAGGCGCTAACTCTTTGATCTTGTCTGTCTTATTTCTTAATTTTATTGTTATTCATATCAGCGGTCTGTGAAGATAGCTGATATTTTAAGTTATTAGACTTTGATCGGTCTATTAACTACACAGGTAGACTTTCTAATATACTATGTAATTAACTAATTGTCAAATTATTAAAATCAAGTATATATGAAAGCAAATAAATTTATTGAACAGCGTGATAAACTATCAGCAGATATTACTAAGTATTGGAATATTATTTCTATTGAGAATGTAGTAAATCGTAATTATCAGCGTACTTACGATTTGAAAGAACTTTATAATACAATTAAAGGTCTTACAGATGATCGAGTAATTGTTAAATTAAAGATACTATGTATCAACATGGGTATAAAGAAATTTAGTGATTTGCCAGCTGATTGTAATCAATTGGATGTATTTAAGCTATGTGAATTGCAAGAAATGAAAGTACATCTAAGTCGTATACGAACTTTGAACCCTGTTCTTAAGTCTAAGAAAGGTAAAAAAGCTCTGAATAAGACTGAAGTTTTAACTTCAAACTGGGTTAAAGCACGAATAAAAGAACTCGATTTAGAGATTCTGAAATTAAAAGAGAAACTTACTAAGTTCAATGAAGAAACAGAATTTGATGATTCTGCTGCTCCAATGTGCTTAGCTGCTTAAAATATAACAAGGAAGCGATAGGGAGAGTACGTACGGGAAATCTTAAAATATTAACCTATTTAGCTTCCTTTAGTTTTTAACTATTAAAATCAATTGTTATGAATCAAGAAACTAGAAATAAGAAAAATGCTAAATACCAGCAAAACTTACAGAAACGTTATGGATTAACTAAGTCCTCAGATTATAAAACTATGTGTAGTAAAGGGATATCTTTGTCAGAAAATATTAAGCCTATGACAAAGGAATTTGTAACTACTCGTCGTCATGATAAGATAGTAAGTAGAGAAGTATATACTTATAAGTGGACTCCTGAAGCTACTAATGCACGAAAGGAGTATCATGAAGCTAAAAAAGGTATAGCTAGTATTCCTAAGAAACCTATACAGGTGTCTGATAAGAAGGATAAAAAACAGTTATTAGAAGAACGTCCTTATTCTGGTTACCATAAAGAACTGGTACAGAATCTATATGGTAGCAATAAAGCAGAACGTATTGCTAAACAACAAGCTTATAAAGCCGCTCATGAAGAGAAAATTAAGAAAGTAGCTAAACAACTTGCAGAGTTCAAGATGTCTAAGAAGCTACAGTATTTAGAACAAAGACCGTATAAAGTAGTTATAGCTACTACAGACGATAAAGAGTTTAAGACAAGCTACTCTAATCTACCTATTGAACAACTTACTGAAGTAGTTACTAAATTGAATACAAAGTTATCCGATAAATATAGTAACTACGAGTCTATTACGATAGTAGATAGAGCAACTTTAGAAAAGAAATGCTTTGCTAAACATTTGCCAGAGATAAAGCAAGCAGCGTAGAGCGACAGACTTTTAGCAGGATAGTCTATAAAGAATCCTGCCTCAAGGGGTGTTCAGCTAGTAGGCAAGCGCAGGGTACAGGGAGGAATATTAGAGAGACTCTAATACACTATTTATAGTGCTGCAACCAATCGGCATCATGGGTTCGATTCCCATACACTCCACTAAATTTATACGCTATGAAGATAAGAGGAAAAACAGTATATGTCTATGATATTGAAGTTTTCCCAAATGTATTTCATTGCACAGCAAAGAATACTGAATCAGGGAAGTTTCATAAGTTTGAGATATCAAGCAGAAAAAATCAATTATCAGAATTAGTTGATTTCTTTCGTGTACCAAATATTAATGCACCATTAAAATTTGGAGATCTCTATACTACTGAAACTCAAATTGATTCAAATAAAATCTTTGCAGGATATAATAATTTACATTATGATAATCCTATTATTAACTATATAATAGATTATTATGATATACTTAAAAATAAACCATATCTAAGGATATGTGATAGTATTTTTAACTTAAGTAGAACTATAACTACATCTCAAGCAGATGACAACATAGAAGCATGGAAAAAATGGAAATATCAAGTATGGTATGATTCATTTGATATACTTACTATGTT
>NZ_SSXU01000068.1 GCF_009469605.1 Zoogloea sp. 1C4
TGCCCCGTTTCTGCTTGAACATATCGTCCCAAGCTGGAGCGTTCTTCTGTGCTTTCTTGCGCTTCTCCTCTTCCTTTGTGTGTACATAGAAAGTGAAATGTGCGTTGTCTCCTTTGCCATCTTGGCTGTATTCAAACCAGAGGTCGCATTGTCCTTGGTCATAGAAGGATTTGATTTCCTTTTGTGCGGTATTGATAACTTTCTGTTTGAATAGAGGAAGGAGAGGGTATTTGTCCTCCAACATAAACATTTCTTTGAGTTGCTGTACTGTCTTCCCGAATACACCTCGATTCTTGTACTGGCTGCATAGCTCATAGAAGCGTTGCGAGTGCTTGCCCTTGAGGGACATTGCAACAAGAAGAGAATACTCGGTGTATTGGCTTGCGAGTTGCACAAGATACGGCATAAGGTCGCTGCTTACCTCCACCTCATAGACTTGCTTCTTTGCCACCCATCTGGCTTGATTGATGAAGCCACAATAAAGCCAATTTCCTTCCTTGTCCTCGAACTCGATAGCCTTGTCACGGAGCGCACGGAGTGCCTTTCTGGCTCTCTCCGTGTGGTCTTTGTCGGTAATCTGCACAAGGTCGCTTGTGCTAATCTGTACTTTCATGTTCTCGAACTCTGTGCGAGGTGGCTCACGCTCGACATAGTTTTTCCTCACTTGCCTAATGACCATGTAAAACGCATTCTTCTCGGTAGGAGAAAATTCGTATCTGGATTCAGTCAAGGGGTTGGCTTGGTAGAGGGTGATATCTTGCTTTTTCTCTTCCATGATTCTATATGTTGAAGTTGTTTATTTTGTCAAATATCTCTACTTCGTCGAGAGCCGCCTTTGAAAGATGCTCTCGCATTGCTGCACGAAGCCGAGAAAACTCCTCCCAACTCAGCACTACTTCGCTGTTTAATCTGTCTGATTTCATATCTTTGAACGTTTAATTATTATTTTCTGGTGCAAAGATATAAAAAATATAACGAAATAAATATAAAGTTATAGTTAAAGTTTTATAAAAGGGCAAGAAAGCCACCAAAAAGTTATAGTTTAGCCACCAAAAAGTTATAGTTAGCCACCAAAAAGTTATAGTTTGTTGCTCGGAGGCTCTGAGTATCAGTAAGTTACAGAGGGGGAAAAACTAGATAAAAAACTATAGGAAAAACTATCGATAAAAATGCCTTGAAAATTGAGTGTTTTTGCTATAGTTTTTTTATTTTTTAGGGGCGAGGGACAAGCCCTCGCGGCGCGAGCGGTTGCGTTGCCTCTGAGTGTGTGCTTGCGTTTGTGGGAAAATTGTTGGAGGATGGAAGGGGGAAAAACAGATAATTAAAATAGCAGACTTTTCCTCGCTGTCAAGATATTTTACTTTTCGCTGTCAAAACTTGCGAATTTGGACACAAAGAACGACTTGAACAGAAATCCGGAAACGTCAGAGCACTTTTCTGAAATAAGAAGAGCCGAAGAAAAGATTTCTCTAATCTCCGGCTCCAGCCTATCTGTCACGTCCAGTCTCAGTAATGAGGCAAACACGAACTTAATCGCACACAACAACGATAGGCTTCCGCTGAGGACGTCCAGCCTCAGTGAAGAGACTAACACTAACTTAATAGCACATAACAACAGCGGTTTAATCTTTTCGTTCTCTTGTTGTCTCAAAGGATAGTTTAGCGATGCCAAGGTTTATGCTAAAGGCAAACTTGCGCATTTTCAATGGAAGCTTATCAGCAAAAACTTCATTCATCATACCCTGTAACTTTCCTTGCTCTGCTTCATCAGGAACGATACCTTGCTCTGCTTCGTCATTCAGTTTTGCCATAGTCCTTGCCAGTTTGCGAAGGTTGGTGAAGGTGTCTATGATGGCAAATGTTGTTTCTGTAGCTATTGGCGATTTCAGAATTGTGGCGAGCATATACAATCCTTGTTCCGTGAATGCATTCGGCAAAGTCCTAGAATAGCGCAAGTTACCGAGGTGGTCACATTTTGTTACCACCTCCTGCTTTTCTTCTTTGCTTAACTGAAACATATACTCTGGAGGAAACTTCTCGATGTTTCTCTTTACTGCCTGGTTGATGGCTTTCGTCTCAACCCCATACAATTCGGCAACATCTCTATCGAGGATAACTTGTGTATCTCGAATAACGATGATTTTGCTTTCTGTTTTTGCAATGTCTTCTTGATGTCCCATTCTCTTTTTTGTTTTGATTTTGGGTGCAAAGATAAGAAAAATATCTGAAACGCCAACAAATACTATGAAAAACACCCGCTGGCGGCGGTCCGCCTACGTCGGGGGGTCTCCCCCCCCCCCGCACCCCCCCCC
>NZ_SSXU01000006.1 GCF_009469605.1 Zoogloea sp. 1C4
CGAAGCCCCTGCGCATGCAGGACGGCGCGCAGGCGCCGGCTGCCATAGCAGCGTCCGGAGGCGGTGAAGGCGGCGCGCAGGTGGGTGCTCGTTGGGCAAACCCTGGCGGGTTCGCCCCTGCGTGAGCGGGCGGCGTAGAAGCCCGAACGACTCACGCCCAGCAACCGGCACAGCAATGCGGTGTTGTCGGCCTTCTCTTGCAACTGAGCGATGCACCGGTAGGTCATTTCAGTTCGCGGGCAAAGAAGGCCGACGCTTTTTTCAGCAGGTCATTGTCCTGGCGAAGCTGCCGATTCTCCGCCTCGAGCTGGCGAATGCGTTGCTGTTCAGCCGTCAGCGGCTTGCCGATACCTGCCTGTCCGCTTTGCTCCGCATCGAGTTGCGCCAGCCAGCGCCGCACCGCGGTCTCTCCCAGACCCATGTCGCGGCATACTTGGCCGACGCTCAGGCCTTGGTCCCTGATCATCTGGACGACTTGCAGCTTGAAGCTCGCATCGAACGCCCGGCGTTTCTGTTTCATTAAGTTCTCCTCTACGGGTGGATGATCCACCTATCGAGGTGTCCGAGGAAATTAGACCACTACAACCCGATGCATTCCACCGGCGCGCGGGTGAAGGCCTTCAAGGCGGCGCTCAACGGCGAGCTGGGTGACGAACCCTTCGCCCACCCCGACCTCGCCGCGGCGATGGACTTGTGCGTGTCGTGCAAGGGCTGCAAGAAGGAATGCCCCAGCGCGGTGGACATGACCCTCATCAAGACCGAATACCTCGCCCAGCGGAATGCCCGGCTCGGCCCCTCGCGGCGGGTGCGGCTGTTTGCCGGGCTGCCCCGCTGGCTGCACGCGCGGCGCTCGCTGCTCAAGCGCCTGGTGCGCCTGCGCAACGCCTCGCCGTGGCTGGCGGGGGTGGCGGAGCGCTGGCTGGGCATCTCGGCCCGGCGGCCGATCCCCGAGATCGTCGCCGACGGCTTTACCGCGCCGGCCTCTGAGGCCACCGGCACGCGGGGCAAGGTGATGCTCTTCGTGGATACCTTCACCCACTACTACACGCCCGAGGTGGCCGAGGCGGCGCTGAAGGTGCTGCGCGCCGGGGGCTATGCGGTGGAGGTGCTGCAGCCGGTCGCCACCGATGCCGAGCCGACACGGCCCCTGTGCTGTGGGCGCACCTATCTGTCACAGGGGCTGGTGGATGAGGCAAAGGTGGAGGCGCAACGGGGGATGGCCGCGCTGGGCCCGGCGCTGGCCGAAGGCACGCCCATCGTCGGGCTGGAGCCCTCGTGCCTGCTGGCGCTGCGGGATGAGTTCTACAGCCTGTCCCTGGGCCCGGCGGTGGGGCAACTCTCCAAGCAGGCCTTCCTGTTCGAGGAGTTCCTGATGCGCGAGGGCAACAAGGGGCTGAAGCTGGATCTCAAGCCCATCCCCGGCGGCCGGGCGGTGGTGCACGGCCATTGCCACCAGAAGGCCTTTGGCGCGATGAAGTCGGTGAAGAAGGTGCTCGGGTGGATCCCCGGCTTCGAGTTCGACATCGTGGATGCCAGCTGCTGCGGCATGTCCGGCAGCTTCGGGCTGGAGGCCGAGCACTACGAAGCCTCCCAGGCGATGGGCGAGCTGGCGCTGCTGCCGGCCGTGCGTGCCGCCGCCGACGACGCCCCAATCATCGCCGACGGCTTCTCGTGCCGGCATCAGATCAAGGACGGCGCCGGCCGCGAGGCGATGCATGTGGCGGTGCTGCTGGCGAAGGCGCTGGGGTAGCGGCGGCGTTTGACCCAGATCGAATTGACGTTTCCTCGCCAGCAATACAATGAATCTGACATTGTGTCGATGAGGAGATGGTCATGGATGCCGATAGTCTGCAGCTGGTGCTGTACCTGCTCATGGGGTGCGCGGCGCTTGGTTTTACTGCGTGGCGTAAGCGTCGGGAGAAAGCCAACCTCGCCCTGTATGAGGGCTTGCGCGAAATTTTTTACACCACAGCCCCTGAGGACATGCTCGGCAGCGCGCCCCTCCAGCCCGGTGCTGTGGTCGGTGTTGCCATGGACTGGCCCATCAAGGACACGCAGGCGACGGTGATCGCCTGCACCGACGGTACTGGGAGCATCTACATGAAGAAGCAGGGCTCCGCCATCTGTGGCGCGTACGGTGCTGCGGATCTGGCTCGGGCGTTTGTTGCCGAGGCGGCCCGATGGGTTGACCGTGCTGAAAAGGTGGATGCTCATCCCGAGCCAGATCCTGCCACGGTGTATTTCTACATCCGCACCACGGATGCGCTATACCGCGTCAGCGACTCGGCGAGCGCGCTGCTCGTCGGCAAGGGTGCCGCCGAGCCCTTGTTTGCCGCTGGAAACGACTTGATGACGGCGCTCTTCAAGATGGCGGATACGGCTGAGAAGGTTCCGGAACAGGCCTGAGCGCCTGGACTTACTCCGTATCAAAACCCAGCAGCCGGCCGTTGATGATCTTCTCGGCGACGCCCGCCGGCACGTCGTCCATCCACGCGCCGCGGTCGCGGCGCAGGCCGGTGAGCACTTCGGCCACGTCGATGTGCAGGTGGTGCAGGTTGGCCGGCACTTCTACGTTGTCGAGGGTCACCAGCGTCGTCTCGCCGGCCCGCTGCATGTGGAGCGGCGAGACGCAGACGTGGCCGTGCTGCTGGCCAAGGCGCTGGGCTGAGGGGCCGCGCGCCTGCTCAGTGGCGGAGGTGGGTGATCCACTCCAGTAGCAGGCGGGCCACTTCGTCCGGCTGGTCGAGGGGCGAGAGGTGCCCGCAGTTCTCGACGATGCACAGCCGCGAATCCTGAATTCCGGCGGCGATCTCCGCGGCGATCGGCAGCGGGGTGATGAGGTCTTCGCGGCCGCAGATCACCAGGGTCGGGCAGCGGATGTCGGCCAGGCTCGGGCGGCTGTCGGGGCGCGTCATGATCATCCGCTGCTGGCGCAGGAAGATGCCCTTGCCGAGGCTGCTCATCATCGAATGGACGACCCCGCGCACCGCCGGCTGGTTCATCCGGTCCGGGTGGGACAGGCGCGGCATCAGCTGCTCGAAGACGGCTTCTAGGTCGGTTTCGGCCAGCGTCATCAGCGCGGTGCGCGCCGCCCGGGCCTCGGGTGATTCGGGGCGGGCGGAGGTGTCGAGCAGGGCCAGGGCGGCCACCCGCTCCGGCGCCTGGCGCATGATCTCGAAGGCCACGTAGCCGCCCAGCGACAGGCCCACCAGCACGAAGGGTTCCTTCGGGGCGTGGTCGAGCACGCTCCGGGCCGCGTCGGCGATGGTCTCGGCCTGGGTGAGGTCGGCCACATCGGTGCTCGCCACCGCGGAGAGGACGTCGATCTGCTGCTGGAAGAGGCTGGCGTCATTGAGGAGGCCGGGCAGGAACAGGACGTGGGTTTGCGCTTTCATGGTGTTCTCCTTCAACGCGGATGGCCGGCGTGCCGGACGCCCGGCCGCATCCCGGAAGCGGGACGGGGCGGGGGTGTTTCAGTGGCCGGACCTGTCCTTGCGGCTCGCTTCGAACAGGAACCAGGTGCGGCGCTCCGTTTCGTCGATCCACACTTCGATCAGGCTCGCGGTGGCGATGTCCCGGTGCTCGTTGCACAGATCATGGGCTTCGCGGAAGCGCGCGGCCAGGGTCTTGTTGTCCTCGCACAACTCCGCAAGCATGTCGAGGGGCTCGACGTAGTCCGCGTCGTTGTCGGAAACCCGCTGCAGACGCGCGATGTGCCCGATCGACCGGAGGGTGCTGCCGCCCAGCTTGCGGATGCGCTCGGCCACCGGATCGGTCATCGCAAAGAGCTGGTCGGCCTGGTCGTCCAGCAGCAGGTGGTAGTCGCGGAAGTGGGGGCCGCTCATGTGCCAGTGGAAGTTCTTGGTCTTGAGGTAGAGCCCGTAGATGTCGGCGAGGATGGCGTTCATGGCGCCGGCGATGTCCCGGGTGGCCTTGGCCTTCAGGTCGGTGGGCGTTGCCAGCGGGGCGTTGCGCCGGTCGGTGATGTCGTCGGATTTGCTCATGCTCGTGATCTCCATGATGTGAGTGCGGTGGTCGTGCCGTTCTGACCGGGCGGTGACGCTGGAGGCAGGGTGGCAGCGAGCACCGGCCGCGTCGGTACGCCATCGCACGTATCCGGGCCCCTCGGGCGGCCGGCCCCGGCGGAATGTTCGCCGGCGCACGGAAGGGGGGCGGCGCAAGGTCCACCATCGGTTCCGACGAGGTTGCCGCCGGTTTGCGTCCGCCCCGCCCCAAATAGGGCTATCCCGCACGGTGTCCGCTCCAGGCGGCCCACCGCTGCTCATCAGGAGGTTTCCATGAACAACCCAGTTGAATCGATCACGATCGTTGAAGGCACCGAGAGCGCCGCCCTCGGCCTCGTCTCGCGCCCCAAGCATGTGTTCTCCGCGGTCTATCCCAGCCGGGAAGAGGCCGACGGCGTGCGCCTGCAGCTCGAGGAGCGCGGCATTCGCGCCGGGCAGATCCGCATCTGCCACGAGGCGCCACCCCAGCTGGCCGACGACGGCAGCGATGATGTGCTCAAGGACGTGCTGGTGGACGGTGGCATCGGGACGCTGGTGGGCACCGGCGTCGGCGCCCTCGGCACCCTGGCCATCGTCGCGTCGGGCGTGACCCTCTTCGTGGCCAGCCCGGTGGTCGCGCCCCTCGCCATGCTGGGCTGGTTTGCCAGCATCGGCGGCGTGGTGGGGGCGGCCGTCGGCGCCAACCACAAGGAAGGGCGCTTCTCCGAGCTGGTGGCGGATGCGATCCAGGCCGGCAACACGGTGCTGGTGGTCCGCACCGATGACGACGCCGATCAGGATCTCACCCGGACCGTCCTCGAGGCCTCCTTCCGCGGACGGGACGGCACGGCCACGGAATCCCGCTGAAGCCCGTGCCGGCGTGAGGCCGATGGCCCCGCGCCGGCACGCCGCGCCTACTCGGTATCGAAGCCCAGCAGGCGGTTGCTGACGATGCGTTCGGCGACGCCCGGCGGCACGTCGTCCATCCACGCCCCGCGGCCGCGGCGCAGGCCGGTGAGCACTTCGGCCACGTCGATGTGCAGGTGGCTGTCGTCGTGGGGTTCGACGGCCAGGAGCTTCTGGTTCTCTTTCAGGAAGGTGAGCAGGTGGCGCAGGTTGGCCGGCACCTCCACGTTGTCGAGGGTCACCAGCGTCGTCTCGCCGCCCCGCTGCATGCGGGTGGGGTAAACATAAACGTGGGTGTTGTCGGGGAAGAGCTTGCCGAAGGCTTCCAGGATGCCGCCCTCCAGGCCCTCGTAATACTTCTCGTCGAACAGGTAGTTGAAGTCGCGCACCGACAGCACGATGCCGATGGGCTTCTGGGTGTAGCGGCGCAGGTAGGCGCGCAGGCGGAAGTAGCGCACGTAGTCCGAGATCATCACCGTGTAGCCCAGGGAGGCCAGCAGGTCGATGCGGGCGAGGAAATCCGCGCCATCCACGTTGTCGCCGCTGATGAGCGAGTTCATGGTGATCTCGGCGAGGGACAGGATCTCCCCTTCATCCACCGCCGCCAGCTGGCTGAACTGCTTGAGGCCGGCGCACATCATGTCTTCATTGACCAGCGTCACCGGCTTGAAGCTGCCGCGCATCACCATCACCGGCTTGCGGTAGAACAGCTCGCCCGGCACCACCACGTCGCCGGTAGGCGCAAACACCACCGCGCGGGTCAGCCAGCTGCGGATGAGGTGCAGGTTCATCAGGCGGTTTTCCACTTCCTCGAAGTAGGGGCCCGAGAAGTGGATCAGGTCCACCTCGATGCGCTCCGAGCCGAGGCCGTCGGCCAGACCCTCGACCACCCAGGCCGGGTGGTGGAAGTGGTGGAAGGCCCCGTGGATCAGATTGACCCCAAGGATGCCCAGCGCTTCGGACTGCTGGGCGTTGTCGTTGTCGAGCATGCGCACGTGGAGGATCACGTCGGAGGGCTCGGCGCCCGGGTGCAGCTGCAGGCGGATGCCCACCCAGCCGTGGCATTCGTTCTTCTGCTTGAAGCTGCGCGCGGTGACGGTGGCGGCGTAGGCGAAGAAGGTGGTGTTCTTGGGACGCACGTGGGCCAGCCGCTGCACCACCAGCGAGAACTCCTTGTCGAGCATCTGCAGCAGCCGGGACCGGCTGACGTAGCGGTCCGCGTGGCCGTAGATGTCGTCGCTCACCGCCATGTCGTAGGCCGACATGGTCTTGGCGATGGTGCCCGCCGCCGCGCCCACCGAGAAGAAACGCCGCGCCACCTCCTGCCCGGCGCCGATCTCGACGATGGAGCCGTACTTGTACTTGTCGAGATTGATCGCCAGCGCTTTCTGGTCGGTGCTGAGCGTGGTGTCGCGCTTGTGCATGGTCTTCCTCCCTTTTGTTGTGTGCATGAACGAAGCCCGGCTCCGCTTCCGGGCAACGCAACCGGCCCGCCGGGCCGTGTTGCCGATGGGCATATCTTCCACTGCTTCCGGCGGCGCGTCGACGCCTTCGCAGGGCGATGCATACGGCAGGTAGGTCGGGTTAGCCCAAAGGGCGTAACCCGACATCCCGGGTCGCCTGAAACGATGGCGCGTGTCGGGTTACGCCCTTTGGGCTAACCCGACCTACGGCGTCTGGCTACGGTGTCTGGCCGAGGGGACGCTGGTGGCGGACGAGGTAATTACCTTTTAGCGGGGTGGGGCGGTGGTGTGGGGGCGTTCGGCCTCCGAAGCCATCCACAGGCAGCGTTTCTTCACGAAAATATCGATTCTTGCGGCAGGAAACGTCGTTTCAGCCCGAGAAGGCGCGATTCAGCGCCTGAAACGCGCTTTATTGCGCGCGCAACGCAGTTTCATGGCGCGTGGATTCAGTTTCAGGCGCTGAAACGATCATTCAGGCGCTGAAACGATGATTCAGGGCCCGAAACCTCGATGCGGGGGCGGGCAAGCCGGTTTCAGCGCGCGAAACGATGCTCGCCCGCCTGCAGGCGTGTTTCGCTGCCGGATGACCCGGTTTGGTGGGCGCCGATGGCTGGCCTTCACGGTTTCACCGCCTTGTCCTGCCCGCAGGTGATGCGGTGCATCGGCCGGGCTGGCCGGGCTTTAGTGGCGCGAGAACAGATCCCGCAGCTTGCACAGGGTGGTGGTGATGTCGAAGCGCTGGTCGGGCAGGGGCTGGCCGGAGACGATGCGGGTGATGACTTCGGCGGGGTCGGTCTCGCCGGTGAGCATCACGTCGGTGCCGCGGGTGCGCATGTGGCGCACGAAGCCGTCGCCGGCGCTGGCGGCGACCACCAGATCCACCCCGTCGAGGGGGTGGGGGGCGTTGTCCTTGAACACGTGCAGCACCTGCTCGGCGGAGAGGTCGATCTGGCGGGGGCGGGCAGCAGCTGGCCGGGGGCGTAGCGGGCGAGGTCGTAGAGCAGCCAGTGGCGGGCCTGGCCGGCGTGGCCGCCGACGGTGGCGAAATCCCGGGTGGCGATGGCGATCTTCATGGTCGGGGGCGGGGCAGTGGGTGGGTTCAGGGGGCGGGCCGCAGGGTGACGGCCACGTCGCGGGGCGGGGCGAAGTAGGGGCTGCTGGTGACGAGCACCCCGGCGCCGGCCCGGGCGAAATCTTCGGCGTTGCCGGCATTCACCCCACCGGCGGCGGCGATCAGCGGCGGGCGAGGCATGCGCGCGGCGATGGCGGCGATACGGGCCACCGCGGCGACGGGGAGTTTCTCGAGCTGCAGCACATCCGCGCCGGCGTCGAGCCACAGGGCGGCTTCGGCTTCGTCGCCCACTTCCACCACGATGCGCCGCTCGGGCCACGCATTGCGCAGGCGGGCGAGGCTGGCGGCGGGGGATTCATCAAGAAAGGCCCGGTGCTCGGCAAACACCAGCAGGGTTTCGGAGAGGCTCAGGCGGTGGGGCGTGGCGCCGCCGCACAGGATGGCCTTGATGGCGGCGGCCTTGGTGCCGGGAAAGTTCTTGCGGGTGCACGCCACCGATGCCGCCGGGTTGCCCCGCCGGGCCGCAGCCACGATGGCGGCGGTGGCGCTGGCGATGCCCGAGAGGTACTCCATCAGGGTCTGGCTGGTCTTCCACACGGCGTGGAGGTCCGCCGCCCGGCCTTCGAGGCGAAGGATCAGCTGGCCGGCGTCGAGCACGCTGCCACTGGCGGCCACCGGGCCGGCGACGGCGAGATCGCGCAGCTGGCCCATGCGGGCGGCTTCTTCGCTGCCGCACAGGGTCATCGGGCCCCGGGCGCGGTATTCGAGCACGCCGCGTGCATCGCCGATGCCCAGGGCAAAGGTGGTGGCGTCGCCCTCGGGGGTGTCTTCGGCGAGGATGGCTTCGAGGGCCGGGTCGGGCAGCCGGTAGGGCGACATGAGCGGGCGCTACACCGGGCAGGTGGGCGAGAAGCTGTAGAAGCCGCGGCTCACGGTGCCGTCGCTGCCGCACACGGTGCGCCGCCAGGTGAGCCAGCGGTCATCCCGCAGGCGCCAGGCGCGCAGGGTCTCGCCCCGGGTGACGACGGTGTAGAAATCCTCGTCGTTGTCGGAGCGGGTTTCGGTGAGCACGTAGCTGTGGTGGTAGAAGCAGCGCAGGTCGTAGGCGTCGTAGCCGAAGGTGCGGCTGGCGGCCAGTTCGTATTCCCGGTGCACCGTGAAGCTGATCGGGGCCACCACCATGTCGCGCCAGGCGGGGGGCAGGTCGTCGAGCCAGCGGGCGTCGTCGCGCTTCTCGCTGCGGGCGGCGGCCAGGTTGAGGCGGGGCGGCGGGAAGAACATGGCGAGGCGGCCTCCTCAGGCGTCGAAATGCATCCTGAGCCCGTCGAGCACGCGGGCCAGGGGCTGGTTTTCGATGCTGCTGGGCATGTCGGGCAGCGGGTTGGGGTATTCGTAATACACGCCGTAGGTGCCGGGGCGCTGCCCGTGCAGGAAGACGTGGGCGCGCAGGCGGTCGAGCTCGGCGTGGCGCAGGGTGACGATGGCGGGGTCGGTGCCGCTGTCGGGTTCGATGTCGCAGGCTTCGCCCAGGGCCGGGTCGAAGGAAACGAGCAGGCGGCGCAGGGCGCGGTCCTTGGGCAGGGCCCAGGCGTTGGTGTTCATGGCAGCAGCTCCGGTCGGATCTGGGCGAGCCAGGTGTCGATGCGCGCTTCGGTGAGCACCGGCTGATTCACCTGGTCGAGGGCGAGGCCGAGGAAGTGCTCGCCCTCCAGCGCCCGGGAGGCGTTGAAATCGTAGCCGGCGGCGGGCCACTGGCCGATGAGCCGGGCGCCCCGGTCGCTGAGGGCTTCGTGGAGGATGCCGATGGCGTCCACAAACACGGCCGGGTATTTCTTCTGGTCGCCAAGGCCATACAGGGCGATCACCTTGCCGGAGAGGTCGACCCCGGCCAGCTGGGGCATGAACTCTTCCCAGCTCGGCTTGAGGCCCACCGACTCGCCCGGCAGCTCGCCGTCGCCGTAGGTGGGGCAGCCGAGGATCAGGGCGTCGTGGGCGAGGAATTCCTCCAGCGTGGCGCGCCCGATGTTGACCGGCGCCGCCGCCACGTCGCCGAGCTTCTTGGCGATCTGCTTGGCGATGAGGCGGGTGCGGCCGGTGTCGGTGCCGAAGAAGATGCCGATGGACGTCATGGCGCGGAGGCTCGAAGGTCAGTGGCTGGGGGGCGGGTCTTGGGTGAGCTCGTCGGGCAGGCAGCCCACTGGGTTGCCGAGGCTGCCGTCGGCGCCGGTCTCGAAGCGCACGAGGTAGATCTCGCGGCTCGGGTCGACTTCCGAATGACCGAAGTGCACCACCACGCCGCGGGCGCCGGCGGGGGCGATCAGGCCTTCTTCCTCGTCGATGCCGGGCATGCCGCCATCGTTGAGGATGTCCTCGGCCGCAAAGACCATGTCGCCGATGTCGTACTGGGTTGCGCTCATGGCATCAGCTCCAGATGTCGGCCGGGGCCAGCAGGCGCTCGACCGGGGCGTCGAGGAGCAGGTGTTCCTCGATGATGGCGGAGACGTCGGTGGGCTTGATGCCGGTGTACATCACGCCTTCGGGATAGACGATGGCGGTGGGGCCAGCCTGGCAGGGGCCGAGGCAGCCGGTGTTGGTGAGCTGGAAGCCCGAGGCCCACAGGTTGCGGGTGGTGAATTCGTCCGAGAAGGCCTGCCAGACCTGGCCGCAGCCCTTGTCCTGGCAGGAACCGCGCGGGTGGCCCTGGGGGCGGCCCTGGACGCAGACGAGGATGTGTTTTTTGGGTTTGGGCATTTTTGTGGCTCCTGAAAGTGCAAGTGCTGGGGTCAGGAGCCTCTCGTGCAAGTTGAGTGCCAGATTTTTTGTCTGGCAAATCAGCGGCTTGCCGGCCGTGCGCGATGTCGCAAAGCCGACAAGCGGGTCAGAATTGCTTCACTTCGATGTTGAGGGTCTGGATGCGGTAGGCGATCTGGCGGGGCGTCATGCCCAGCAGCCGCGCGGCCTTGGCCTGCACCCAGCCGGCTTGTTCAAGCGCGGCCACGACCCGCTCCTTCTCGGAGATGCCCGGGTCGTTCAGATCCACGTCGGCCGGCGGCCGGGCAGGCGCCGGGCTGCCCAGGCCCATGTCCCGGGGCGGGCGGGCCGGCTGGCGTTCGCGGGTGCTCGGGAAGCGGATCAGATCCACGTCGATGACGCCATCTTCCGACAGCACGGCGGCCCGCTCCAGACAGTTCTCCAGCTCGCGCACGTTGCCCGGCCACTCGTGGCTGGCGAGGCGGCGCTGGGCCATGTCGGTGAGGGTGAGCTTGCGCTTCTGCTCGCTGCCGATCTTGGTGAGCAGGTGGCGGGCGATCTCGGGGATGTCCTCGATGCGCTCGCGCAGCGGCGGCAGGAACAAAGGCATCACGTTGAGGCGGTAGAACAAGTCCTCGCGGAAGTCGCCGAAATCCACCGCGGCTTCCAGATCCCGGTGGGTGGCGGCGACGATGCGCACGTCCACCTTCACGGTGCGGCTGCCGCCCACGCGCTCGAACTCGCCTTCCTGCAGCACCCGCAGGAGCTTGGCCTGGAAGGAGGGCGAGATTTCGCCGATCTCGTCGAGGAACAGGGTGCCGCCGTTGGCCTGCTCGAAGCGCCCCTTGCGGGCCTCGACGGCGCCGGTGAAGGCGCCGCGCTCGTGGCCGAAGAGCTCGGATTCGAGCAGGTTCTCGGGCAGCGCTGCACAGTTGAGCTTGACCATCGCGTTGCGGGCGCGGGGCGAGTTGTAGTGGATGGCGTTGGCGATGAGCTCCTTGCCGGTGCCGGTCTCGCCGCGGATCAGCACGGTGGTGTTCCACTTGGCCACCAGGCGCGCTTGATCGAACACCCGACGCATCACCGCCGAGCGGCCCACCATGCTGTCGAAGCCGAACTGGTGGCGCACCGTGCGGCGCAGCAGGTCGCGCTCTTCGACGAGGCTGGATTTCTCCTGCTCCACTTCCAGCGACAGGCGCAGGGCCTGGCCGATGAGGTTGGCGACCATCTCGACGAACTGGCCGCGCTCCTGGATCAGGCCGTCTTCCGGCGCCTCGGGCTGTACCGCCAGGATGCCCTGGAGGTTGCCGCCGACCTTGATCGGCACCGCGATGAAGGGCAGCTCCTGCTGGTAGATGCCCTGGCGGTTGAGGAAGCGCGGCTCGTCGGCGACCCGGGCGAGCATCACCGAGCGGGGCTTCTCGAGCATCAGGCCGAGGATGCCTTCGCCGGGCTGGTACTGCACGCCGGTGGGGCCCGTGGGGTGATGGAGGGTGTGGGTGATGAGGTTGCCGCTCTGGGCATCGACGACGCCGATCATGCCGGCGGTGAGGCCGGCTTCGTCCTGCAGCACCCGCAGCACGTCGCGCAGGGTCTCCTCGAACACCAGCGAACGGCTGAGGACCCGGCTGACCGCGTAGAGGGCGGCGAGCAGCTGGATGTTCAGCTCGTGGGTGCGGCAGTAGCCGCCGGGGGGCGGACAGTCCGCGGAGTGGATCACGTGTTCGTGCATTCTGCTCTCGTCGTTGTGTCTCAGATCGGGTCGCCGTCCAGGCGGAACTCGACGACCACGTGGCAGCCGCCGCCGGGGCTCTCGTCCAGGTCGATGATGCCGCCGTGGTCCGAGACGATCTGCTGGGCTCGCGACAGGCCGGTGCCGAGGTGGCGGCTCGCCCCCGTCTTGGCCGAGAAGAAGGGCTCGAAGGCCCGGTGGCGCAGCTCGGCCGGGATGCCGGGGCCGCTGTCGGTGACGGTGACCACCATGCAGTTGCGCACCACCGAGGTGGCGAGGGTCAGCTCGCGGCGTTTCCAGCCCTTGGTGTCCATGGCTTCGATGGCGTTATCCACCAGCGCCTTGAAGAGCATCCGCAGCTGCAGCGGGCGGCCCAGCAGGGGCGGCAGGGTGGCGGCCGGGTGCCAGTCCACCACCACGCCGGCGCGCAGCAGGCGGGGCGTGCACACTTCCAGCACGTCGCGCAGCAGCTCGTTGAGATTGACGCTGAAGACCATCTCCGGCGCGCTGGGCGGGATCACCAGGCGCAGGGATTCCATGTGCTCGCGGCCGGCGGAGAGGGCGTGCTTGAGCAGATCCGCGCTGGACGGGTCGCGCCGCTGCAGGATCGAGACCGCCGAGGCCATCACGTTCATGGGTTCTTCGAGCCGGAAGATCGCCGCCGAGAGGCCCTCGCGCAGGGCCGCGGTGCGCTCTTCCTCGGCCATCGCGGCCTGCAGGGCGGCGGTGCGGGCGCGCTCCTGCTCGGCGCGCAGGCTGGTGACGTCGGAGATCACCAGCAGCAGCCCGGGCTGGTCGGACGAGGCGAAGTAGTTGTCGGCGTTGTCGCTGTGGATCTGGATCATCGAGGTGGTCACCGACAGCCAGCGGGGCCGGCCGTTGCGGTGGTCCACCCGGGCTTCGCGGTTCTCGAAGACGCAGGTGGCGATGTCGTCGGAGAGCTGGGTGCGCCAGGTGCCGAGCACGCTGTCGAGCAGGGTGTGGGCCGGTTCGGCCACCCGCAGGTCGGTGACGAGCTTCTTGTAGGCCTGGTTGTCGAGCAGCACTCGGCCCTTCTGGTCGAGGAGCGCGATGGCGATCGGGGCGGCATCCACCACCGATTCGATCAGCGCCTTCTGGTTGCGCACCATCTGCTCGAGCCGGTGGAACTCGGTGATGTCCCGGTGCATGCCCAGGTAATGGGTGGTCTTGCCGGCGGCGTCCACCACCGGCGAGATGGTCAGCTCGGCCAGGTACAGCTGGCCACTCTTCTTGCGGTTGAGGAGCTTGCCCGACCAGGGCCGCTGCTCCATCAGCGCGGTCCACATGGATTGGTAGATCTCCCGCGGGGTGGTGCGGTTGGAGAGCATCGACTCGTTGTTGCCCACCACCTCGCCCGGGGTGTAGCCGGTGACCCGGGTGAAGCTCTCGTTGGCGAAGAGGATGTTCGCCGCGAGGTCGGTGATCGAGATGGCCAGATCGGCCTGGTTCACGGCATGGAGATAAACCTCCGGCGGAAGCTTCGGGCTGGGTTGCGCGTGTTGAGCCGCGAGGCATTTGGCTGACGGCATGAATTTGGCTCCTCGGGTGTGCGTTTCTCGGATCGGACGCTTCTTTGGTTTGCCGGAGCATCTTCCGTGCCGTGGTGCACAAAAATGCCCGCTTCCCGCGGCTGGCGCGGCAGACGGCGGGTTTTCGGGGCAAATGCGACATAAACGCCTGTCGGCTTTGTGACATTCCGCCCCCCGAAATCCGCCCCTCTTTGGTGCGTGCCCCACAATTCCGCACGCCGCCGGGCATTTGCGGCACTGCAGCGAGGTTGGCATGGCTTATGCGTTGGGCTGGCTAAACCCGAACAGAGGCGCCATCCCATGAAGGACTTCCTGCTACTGCTGTTGTCGACCGCGTTGGTGAACAACGTGGTGCTGATCAAGTTTCTTGGCCTGTGCCCGGTGATGGGCGTCTCTAAGAGCGTGGACAGCGCCCTCGGCATGGGCCTGGCGACCACCTTCGTGATCACCCTGGCGGCCGGCGCGTCGTGGATGCTCGACAACTGGCTGCTCCAGCCCCTGGGCCTGGGCTATCTGCGCATCCTCACCTTCATCCTGGTGATCGCCGCGGTGGTGCAATTCACCGAGATGTTCATCAAGAAATCGAGCCCCGGGCTGTACCAGTCGCTGGGCATCTACCTGCCGCTCATCACCACCAACTGTGCGGTGCTGGGTGTGGCGCTGCTCAACGTGCAGCAGGGCTTCAGCCTGTTCAAGAGCCTGGTGTATGGCTTCGGGTCGGCCCTGGGTTTCACCATCGTGCTGCTGATCTTTGCCGGGCTGCGCGAGCGCGTGGCCCTGGCCCGGGTGCCGGCGGCCTTCGCCGGCGCGCCGATCGCCTTCGTCACCATCAGCCTCTTGGCCCTGGCCTTCATGGGCTTCTCGGGCATGAACGTGTAAGGGAGCGCCGCAAAATGTTGATCGCCATCTTCAGTCTCACCGTGCTTGGCGCCGTGCTCGGCGTCGTGCTGGGTATCGCCAACAAGGCCCTGCGGGTCGAGGGCAACCCGGTGGTGGATGAACTCATCGCCATGATGCCGGGCTCGAACTGCGGCCAGTGCGGGTTTCCGGGCTGCTCCGGCGCCGCCACCGCCATCGTCGATGGCACGGCGCCGCCCACCTGCTGCCCGCCCGGTGGCAAGAGCCTCGCTGCGGCGATCGCCGCCAAGCTGGGTCTCACCGTCGATCTGTCGGGGCTGTCGGACGACGGCCCGAAGATCGCGATGGTGGCCGAGGAGTTGTGCATCGGCTGCTGCCGCTGCAGCAAGGTGTGTCCGACCGACGCCATCGTCGGCGCGGCCAAGCAGATCCACAACGTGCTGCGGGAGGCCTGTACCGGTTGCAGCAGTTGCGTCGAGAAGTGCCCCACCGAGGCGCTGGCGATGAAGCCGGTGCCGGTCACCGTCCAGCACTGGGTGATGCCCAAGCCGCTGGCAGCATGAGGAAAGCGATGACGACCCGCGAACGCAATCTGCCGGCTGCCGTGGTCACGGCGCAACGGGTAACGGGAGCCTAAGGAGCCACCATGGACTTCAGCAGTCTGATCAAGAAACTCACGGGCAAGCACTGGGGCGTGCATCCGGCCGACCACAAGCGGCCGGCCGCCGACCAGCCCGTCCATGCGGTGCCGCTGCCGCAGCGCCTGCATCTGATGCTGTCCCAGCACGTGGGCGCTGCCGCGCGCCCGGTGGTGCTGGTGGGCCAGAAGGTCAGGAAGGGCGAGCTGATCGCGGCGGCCCAGGGCAACATCTCGGCCCCGCTGCATGCGCCCACCTCGGGTGTCATCAGCGCCATCGGCGAGATCACCGCGCCCCACGCCTCGGGCCTGCCGGCGATGGCGATCACCCTCACGGTTGACGGCGACGACCGCTGGATCGAACCCGAAAACCTGCCCGCCGACCCCTACGCCCTGGCCGCGGCCGACGTGGCCGCGCGGGTGGCCGCCGCCGGCGTGGTGGGAATGGGCGGGGCGACCTTCCCGTCTTCGGTCAAGCTCAACCTGGGGCGCCGCTCCGACATCGACACCCTCATCATCAACGGCAGCGAGTGCGAGCCCTATCTCTCGTGCGACGACCGGCTGATGCGCGACAAGGCCGCCGAGATCGTCTCGGGCATCCGTCTGATGCTGGTGGCCACCGGCGCCGGCTGCGCCAAGGTGGGGATCGAGGACAACAAGCCCGAGGCCATCGCCGCCATGGGCGAGGCGGCCAGGGGTTTCGACAACATCACCATCGTGCCGGTGCCGGCGCGCTACCCGATGGGGTCCGACCGCCAGCTGATCGTCGAGCTGACCGGCCGCGAGGTGCCGTCGGACGCCCGCGCCGCCGACGTGGGGGTGATCGTTCATAACGTGGGCACTGCCCGGGCCGTGCATGACGCGGTGGTGCTGGGTCGGCCGTTGGTGAGTCGCCTCGTGACGGTCAACGGCGCCGCCGCGGCCATGCCCGGAAACTACGAGGTGCCGCTGGGCATGCTGGTGAGCGACCTGATCGCCTTCACCGGCGGGGCCAGGGGCGAGGTGGCCCGGCTGGTGATGGGTGGCCCGATGATGGGCACCCTGCTGCCCCATGCCCGGGTGCCGGTGGTCAAGGGCACCAGCGGCATCCTGCTGCTCGACGCGAAGGAGGCCGAGGCGCTGGAGCCCGAGGCCTGCATCCGCTGCAGTAGCTGCGTGAAGGCGTGTCCGATGGGGCTGCTGCCCCTCGAGATGAGCGCCCGCATCCGCAACGACGACCTGGATGGTGCGATGGACCTGGGCCTCGCCGACTGCATCGCCTGCGGCTGCTGCGCCTACGTGTGCCCGTCGCACATCCCGCTGGTGCAGTACTTCTACCACGCCAAGGGCGATCTCTCGGCCCGGGAGCGCGCCAAGCTGCGCACCGAATCCACCAAGAAGCTCGGCGTTGCCCGGCAGGAGCGGCTGGAGCGTGAAGCGCGCGAGAAGGCCGAAGCCGCCGCCAGACGCAAGGCCGAGCGAGCCGCCCAGCAGGCTGCAGCCGCTGCCGCCGCGGCGCCAGCCAGCACCGAACCGAAGAAGGGAGAAATCGCGTGAATCTCGCCACCCTCCAGGGCGAAGCGATCGCCTCGCCCCACGCCCACGGCGGCAACACCGTCGGGCGCACCATGGTCCGGGTCCAGCTCGCGCTGGTGCCGGCCACCCTCTACGGCTTCTGGCTGTTCGGCTGGCCGTCGTTCTTCCTGTGGCTGCTGACGGTGGTGTCGTGCCTCGTCTTCGAGGCCATGGCCCTGCGCATGACCGGCTCCACCCGTGTGCGCAAGACGCTGTTCGACGGCTCGGCGCTGCTCACCGGCTGGCTGCTGGCGATGACCCTGCCGCCGTGGGCGCCCTGGTGGGTGGCGGTGGTGGGCGGCTTCATCGCCATCGTGATCGGCAAGCAGGTGTTCGGCGGGGTGGGGCAGAACGTCTTCAACCCGGCGATGGTCGCCCGGGTGGCGCTGCTGGTGTCGTTTCCGGTGCCGCTCACCCAGTGGGTGCTGCCCATGAGCCTGGCCAGCGTGCCGGCGCCGGATTTCCTGCAGGGGCTGCACATCTTCGTGACCAGCGCGCCGCCGCTCGACGGCATCGCCAGTGCCTCGCTGCTGGGCCACACCAAGACCGAGATGTCCCGGGGCATCGACCTGCTGCAATCCCTCGCCGCCGCCAACGCGCCGGCCCTGTCGTGGTTCGGCACCCGGGCGGGCAGCCTGGGCGAATCAGCCTCGCTGCTGATTCTTGCGGGTGGGCTCTACCTGCTGGCCACCGGCGTCATCACCTGGCACACGCCGGTGGCGGTGCTGGCGGGGCTGGCGATTCCGGCGGCCATCGGCCACGCGGTGGACCCGGCCCATTACCTCGGTGTTGCCGAGCACCTGCTCTCCGGTGCGGCGATGCTCGGCGCCTTCTTCATCGCCACCGACTACGTGACATCCCCCAACACCGGCCCGGGGCAGATCGTCTTCGGGCTGTGCATCGGTCTCATCACCTGGATCATCCGCACCTGGGGTGGCTACCCCGAGGGCATGGCCTTTGCCGTGCTGATGATGAACGCCCTCACGCCGGTCATCGACCGCCTGGTCAAGCCGCGCATCCTCGGCCGCGACCGCAAGGGCAAGCCGCTGGAAATTCCGGCCAAGTAAGGGAGCGCCTGACCCATGAAACTGGACGAAATCCGCGAGCACATCGGCTACCAGCCGGTACTGCTCGGCATCGTGGCCCTGGTGGCGAGCGCCGCGCTGGCGATGGCTGCTGGCTCTACCGGCGAGGCCATCGCCGCCGCCGAAGCCAAGGACCTGCGGGATTCCCTCGCCGAGGTGCTGCCGGCCGGGCTGGCCGACAACGATTTCCTGAAGGACACGCTGGCCATCGACAAGGCCGGCAAACCGGTGACGATCTACCGCGCCCGCCACGCCGGGGCCGTGAAGGCTGCGGTCTTTCAGGTGGCCGAGCGGGGCTACGCCGGCGAGATCAACATCCTGATGGCCGTCGATGCCGAAGGCCACACCCTGGGCGTACGGGTGCTCAAGCACACCGAGACCCCGGGCCTGGGCGACAAGATCGAGGTGAAGAAAGACCCCTGGGTGAAGGCCTTCGACGGCAAGTCCCTGGGCGATCCGGCCCCCGAACGGTGGGGGGTGAAGAAAGACGGCGGCGTGTTCGACCAGTTTGCCGGCGCCACCATCACCCCCCGCGCGGTGGTCAAGGCGGTGAAGGGCGGGCTGGATTTTTTTGCCGAGCACCGCACGGAAATCACGGGAGGCTGACATGAGCAACGACTACCGCAGCATCATCAAGGAAGGCCTGTGGGACCAGAACGTGGTGTTCTCCCAGCTGCTGGCCATGTGTCCGGCCATGGCGGTCACCACCAGCGGCACCAACGGCCTGGGCATGGGGCTGGCGACCACCGCGGTACTGGTGGTCTCCAACGTGCTGGTGTCGATGATCCGTCACACCGTCAGCTCCCAGGTGCGCATTCCGGTGTTCGTTGTGCTCATCGCCACCCTGGTGACGGTGGTGGACATGGCCATGAACGCCTGGCTGCACGATCTGTACAAGGTGCTCGGGTTGTTCATCGCGCTGATCGTGGTGAACTGCGCCATCCTCGGCCGTGCCGAAGCCTTCGCCGTCAAGAACGGGGTGGCCGCCTCGGCAGTGGATGGGCTGGCGATGGGGCTGGGCTTTACCGGCGCGCTGACGGTGATGGGGTTGCTGCGGGAGTTCCTCGGCGCCGGCACGCTGTTCGCCCAGGCATCCAACCTGCTCGGGCCGTCGTTTGCCTTTCTTGAAATGAAACTGCCCGGCTATGGCGGTGCACTGCTGATGATCCTGCCGCCCGGCGGGTTTGCCCTGCTGGGCTTCCTGCTCGCCGGCAAGCGGGCGATGGAGCGGCGCGCCGAAGCCCGGGCGGCGGTGCGGGGCCGCGGGCTGGCCACGCCGTCGGCGGCTTGAGGAGATCACAAAATGCAGATTGGCGTTGCCTACTCCGAGCCCGGAAACCAGATCTGGGTGACCATCGAGGTGCCCGAGACGGCCACGGTGACGGATGCCATCAAGCGCTCGGGCATCCTTGACCAGTTCCCCCACATCGACCTCACGAAGCAGAAGGTCGGTGTCTTCGGGCGGCTGGTGAAGCCCGATGCGGCCCTGCGCCCGGGTGACCGGGTGGAGATCTACCGCGCCATCATCGCCGACCCGGAAACCGTGCCCCGGCGCGATCTCGCCGACGACTGACCTGCCTCGACCGGCCGGCCCGCCCGGCCGGTTTCATGTCGGCTCCCCGATTTTTCATTTGCCTTCGAGAACGCCCATGTCCGCTCATCCTTCGCACCCACCCTCAACGGGCCGGGCGCTGCTGGCCCTCGGCCTGCTGCTCCCCGTGTCGGCCTTCGCGGCCGGCAGCCTGCCCTCCGTCGGTGGCATCCCGCTGGATTTCATCCTTTTCGCGCTCACCCTGCTGGGGGTGGCGCTGTTCCACAATACCACCCTCTACGTGGCCCTTGTCGGCCTCGTCACCATCAGCGCCTACAAGGTGCTCATCACCGGCTTCAAGACCGGCGCCGGCGTGGCGGGCCTGGTCGGCCACCTGGGGCACGAGTGGGTGACCATCGCCAACCTGTTCTGCCTGCTCACCGGCTTTGCGCTGCTCGCCCGGCATTTCGAGAAGAGCCACGTGCCGGTGATCCTGCCGCGCTTTCTGCCGGGTGACTGGAAGGGCGGCTTCCTGCTGCTGGTGATGGTCTTCGTGCTCTCCGGCTTTCTCGACAACATCGCCGCGGCGCTGATTGGTGGCGCGATGGCCCATCAGCTCTTCAAGGCCAAGGTGCACGTGGGCTACCTGGCGGCCATCGTCGCGGCGTCCAACGCGGGTGGCTCGGGCAGTGTGGTGGGCGACACCACCACCACCATGATGTGGATCGACGGGGTGAGCCCGCTGATCGTGGTGGATGCCTACGTGGCGGCGGCGGTGGCGCTGGTCATCATCGGCTACTTCGGTGCCCGTCAGCAGCACGCCTACTCGCCCATCCTGCGCCACGCCCACCAGCACACCCACGTGGACTGGGGGCGGATCTTCATCGTGCTGACCATGCTGGTGTTCGCGGTGGGGACCAACATCACCATTAACATCAAGTTTCCCGAGATGGCCGACGCCTTCCCCTTCATCGGTGTGGCCGTGTGGGCGGCGATCCTGCTGACCGTCCCGGTGCGTCGCCACGACTGGGAGGTGCTGCCGGACACCATCAAGGGCTCGGTCTTCCTGCTGTCGCTGGTGCTGTGCGCCTCGATGATGCCGGTGGAGGAGCTGCCCGCCGCCTCGTGGCAGTCGGCCCTTGCCCTGGGCTTCGTGTCGGCGGTGTTCGACAACATCCCGCTCACCGCGCTGGCCCTGCGCCAGGGCGGCTACGACTGGGGCTTCCTGGCCTACGCGGTGGGTTTTGGCGGTTCGATGCTGTGGTTCGGCTCGTCGGCCGGGGTGGCCCTGTCGAGCATGTTCCCCGAGGCTCGCTCGGCGGCCCAGTGGCTGCGCCACGGCTGGCACGTGCCGGTGGCCTACGTGACCGGCTTCTTCATCATGCTCACGGTGCTCGGCTGGCACCCGGATACCGACCACAACGCCCCGGCGCCGGTGGCGCTGGAGGCGCCCGTAGCGTCCCCCGCCAGCCACTGATTACCTCCGCGCTTCTGCCCGAAGGCCGCCGTTCTGGCGGCCTTTGTCTTTGGTGGGGCGCTGTTGGGTTTGTACCGGCAGCGGGGTTTTGTCGGCTTTGCTACATGCGTGGAATGACCGTCAGGCCTTTAAAAACAGGGGTTTGGAGCTGGCACTCAAATTGCAGGTAGGTGCCTGAACCCTTGGAGAGGCCAGCATGAAAGCCAGCGAAATCCAGGCCCTGCTCGACGAGCCGGCCTGCAGCCACAACAAGAAGGAAAAGTCCGGGTGCGCCAAGCCCAAGCCCGGCGCCACCGCCGGCGGGTGTTCCTTCGATGGCGCACAGATCGCGCTGCTGCCGATCGCCGACGTGGCCCACATCGTCCACGGCCCGATCGCCTGTGCGGGCTCGTCGTGGGACAACCGGGGCACCCGCTCCTCCGGCCCCACGCTGTACCGCATCGGGATGACCACCGATCTCTCCGAGACCGACGTGGTGATGGGCCGCGGCGAGAAGCGCCTGTTCCACGCCATCAAGCAGGCCATCGACAGCTACTCGCCGGCCGCGGTGTTCATCTACAACACCTGCGTCACCGCCCTGATCGGTGACGACGTGGAGGCCGTCTGCAAGGCCGCCACCGAGCGCTGGGGCACCCCGGTGGTGCCGGTGGACGCCGCTGGCTTCTACGGCACCAAGAACCTGGGTAACCGCCTCGCCGGCGAGGCGATGTTCAAGCATGTGATCGGCACCCGCGAGCCCGAACCCGCCGCCCCCCGCGCCGACGGCCTGCCCACCTACGACGTGAATCTGATCGGCGAATACAACATCGCCGGTGAGTTCTGGCACGTGCTGCCGCTCTTCGACGAACTGGGCCTGCGCATCCTGTGCACCCTGTCCGGCGACGCGCGCTTCCACGAGGTGCAGACCATGCACCGGGCGAAGGTGAACATGGTGGTGTGCGCCAAGGCGCTGCTCAACGTGGCCCGCAAGATGGAAGACAACTTCGGCATCCCGTTCTTCGAGGGCAGCTTCTACGGCGTGCAGGACATGAACAACGCCCTGCGCGACTTCGCCCGGATCATTGGCGACGCCGACCTGATCGCCCGCACCGAGGCCGTCATCGCCCGGGAGGAGGCCAAGTCCCGCGCGGCGCTCGACCCCTGGCGCGAGCGCCTCAACGGCAAGCGCGTGCTGCTCTACACCGGCGGCGTGAAGTCCTGGTCCATCGTCTCGGCCCTGCAGGACCTGGGCATGAAGGTGGTCGCCACCGGCACCAAGAAGTCCACCGAAGAGGACAAGGCGCGCATCCGCGAGCTGATGGGCGACGACACCAAGATGATCGACGACGGCAGCCCCAAGGCGCTGCTGTCCACCTACCACGAGTACAAGGCCGACATCCTCATCGCCGGCGGCCGCAACCTCTACACGGCCCTCAAGGCGCGCATCCCCTTCCTCGACATCAACCAGGAGCGGGAATTCGGCTACGCCGGTTACGCCGGCATGGAAGAGCTGGCCCGTCAGCTGGCCCTGTCGATGGGCAGCCCGGTGTGGGCGTCGGTGCGCAAGCCCGCCCCGTGGGCGGCCAAGCAAGGGCCTGGCACCGTGCTCGCTGCTTGAGGAGATCAAGATGGCTGAAATCGTCCAATCCAAGAAGGCGCTGGCGGTCAATCCGCTCAAGGTGAGCCAGCCGGTGGGGGCCTCGCTGGCTTTCCTCGGCCTGGGCCGGAGCCTGCCGCTGATGCACGGCTCCCAGGGCTGCACGGCCTTTGGCAAGGTGTTCTTCGTGCGCCACTTCCGCGAGCCGATTCCGCTGCAGACCACGGCGATGGATCAGGTGGCCTCGATCATGGGCGCCGACGACAACGTGGTCGAGGGCCTGCGGGTGCTTTCCGAGAAGAGCAAGCCCGACGTGATTGGCCTCGTTACCACGGGGCTTTCGGAAACCCAGGGCACCGACATCCGCCGCACGGTGCGGATCTTCCGCGAGAAGCACCCGGAGTACGCCGGGGTGGCGGTGGTGCCGGTGAACACGCCCGACTACGTGGGCTGCCTGGAGAGCGGCTACGCCCTGGCGGTGGAATCGATGATCGATGTGCTGGTGCCCGAAGGCTGCAGCGCCGGGCGCCGGCCCAAGCAGGTGAACGTGCTGGCGTCGGGCATGCTCACCCCCGGCGACATCGAGGCGATTCGCGAGTGGATCGAAGCCTTCGGCCTGCGGGCGGTGGTGCTGCCGGACATCGGCGATTCCCTCGACGGGCACCTCACCGACGCCGAGTTCTCGTCCCTCACCATCGGTGGCACGCCCCGGGCCGAGATCGAGATCATGGGCGAATCGGCGGCCACGCTAGTGGTCGGCCCGTCGCTCTTCAAGGCGGCGGACCTGCTCCGCGCCCGCACCGGCGTGCCCGACTACCGCTTTGCCGGCCTGATGGGGCTGGAAGACTGCGACGCCTTCACCCAGGCGCTGGCCGACATCTCCGGCCAGCCGGTGCCGGCACGCATCGACCGCTGGCGCGCCCAGCTGCAGGACGCGATGGTCGACTGCCACTTCATGCTCGGCTTCGCCCGCGTGGCCCTGGCGGCCGATCCCGACCTGCTGGGCATGCAGGCCACCTTCCTCACCGGCATGGGCGCCGAGATCGTTGCCGCGGTGAGCCCGGCCAAGCACGAGAGCCTGGCGCTGTTGCCGGTGCCGAAGATCGTCATCGGCGATCTGGAAGACCTGGAGAAGGACGCCCGCGCCGGCGGCGCCCAGGTGATCGTCGCCAACTCCCACGCCGCGGGCACCGCCGAGCGGCTGGGCCTGCCCCTGATGCGGGCCGGCTTTCCCCAATACGACCAGGTGGGCGGCTATGCGCGCACCTGGGTGGGCTACCGCGGCACGCGGCAGGCCTTGTTCGATTTCGCCAACCTGATGCTGAGGCAACACCATGAACTCGAACCCTATCAATCAATCTACCGGGCCGAGCCCCGCCTCGGCGACAACCATGGCTCCCCGTCGTCTGCAGCTGGTCTGGTCCATTAAAGAGGAGCCCGCCGCCGTGCTCAGGGTCGCCTTCGCCTCCACCGACCGCAGTCGGGTCAATCAGCACTTCGGCGCCGCCGAAGGTTTCGCCATCTACGAAGTGGTGCCCGACAAGGCCACCCTCGTGGGCGTCGCCGACTTCCCCGAAGAGGCGATGGACGGCAACGAGAACAAGCTCGCCGCCAAGGTGGAGTTTCTCGCCGGCTGCCACGCGGTGTACGTGATGGCCATCGGCGCCTCGGCGATCAAGCAGCTCATGGCCAAGGGCATCCAGCCGATCCGCACCGACGAGGTGGACGCCATCCCTGAACTGCTGGCCGAGATCAGCCGGGCGATGAAGGAGGGCGGCGTGCAGTGGATCGACCGCGCCATCGCCGCCCAGACCAAATCCGACGACCGCTTCTCGGAGATGGAAGACGAGGGTTGGCAGGGATGAGCGCGCCCTTCATCGAACACCGCGGCGTGGTGCGCCGCATCGAGGGCGGCAAGGCCATCGTCGCCATGGAGACCGGCGGCTGCTCGTCCTGCGGCCACGTGAGCGCCTGCGGCGTGGGCAAGATGGCCGGCGACCGCCCGGCCACGATGCTCACGGTGCCCCTCGAAGCGGGCGTGGCGGTGGGTGATGTGGTCTCCGTCGGCCTGCCGGCGGCGGGCCTGTCGGCCAGCGCCGTGCTCGGCTATCTCTTTCCGGCCATCGCCATGCTGCTGGGGGCGGCGCTCGCTGCCGCCTTCGACGGCCGCGATGGCGTTACTGCACTGGGGGCGATGGGGGGCTTTCTCGCCGCCCTGATCCTCGCCCGATTTGCGATCGCACTGGCACCCCGCCTGATGCCCGCCCCCCGGCTCGTGCCGATCCGCACGCCTTCCTCACCCATTTCCATCCAGGAGTTTCATCATGACTGACCCCGTCGTCGAACGCGATCCCATCCTCGATACCGATTTCATCAAGGAGATGGCCCGCCAGATGCGCGCCCTCGACACCTACGGCACCTACCAGGGCTGGACAGTGGAGAAGATCCTCGATCCCTACGTCCTCACCAAGGAACGCAAGGCCGAAATCCCCCTCATCGGCGACCCGGACGACGTGACCATCGCCCGCGTGAAGGCTTTCTACAACGCCATCGCCGTGCTCATCGAGAAGGAATGCAAGCAGCTCGCCGTGCCGCTGGTGCATCTGACCCACGAAGGCTTTGGCCGCGCGCTGATCACCGTCGGCAAGCTGGTCGCCGTGGATCGCACCCTGCGCGACGTGCATCGCTTCGGCTTTGCCAGCCTCTCCAAGATGAAGGACGAGGCCGACAAGATCCTCTCCGTGGCCCTTGAGCGCATCGGCGAATACCCCGCCGTCGCCGGGATGTGAGCAGGGAGGCCGTCATGAGCACCGCCGAAGAGATCGCGGCCCTCGACAAGGAAGTGAAGAAGCTCAAGCGCATCGCTTCCGAATGGGCCTCCCAGCTGCACGACCTCGTGGAAGACCGCCTGCCGGCGGGCTACCACGAGATCCCGGGCATTTCCCAATCCACGTACGACGCCTGCCAGGCATGGGCGGAGGCCAACGCCCGCCTGTCTGCGGCACAGAAAGGTTGATTCATCATGGCGCAGATCACTGGCCTGACCCGCGGGGGCGTGGAATGGACGCCCGAATTCGTCACCAACCTGGATCAGGCCAAGTGCATCGGCTGTGGCCGCTGCTACAAGGTCTGTCCGCGCAACGTGCTCGATCTGGTCGAGCGCGAGCTGGAGGATGACGACGACTCCGACGACGACAACATGATGGTGATGTCCATCGCCAACGGCGCCGACTGCATCGGCTGCGGCTCCTGCGGCCGGGTGTGCCCGAAGGACTGCTACACCTACTCGCCGGCGAGCGTGTGATGGCCGGGGCCGAGCCTGTCGCGGCGGTCGCGCCGCAGCCCGACGCCGCCACCGGGGCCGCCGTGTGCGCGGCCCTGCGGCGGGAGGTGGAGCGCCTTGGCCTGTCCATCGGCAACGAGCCGGACTGGTCGCTGCTCTCCTTCGAGGAGAAGACCGACCCCTTCTCCCAGGAGGTAAGCCTGATCGGCACCTGGCGCGGCTCGGCCCGCTATGGCACCGTCACGCTGTTCCCCGATGGGCGCGTGTTTGCCGAATACCAGGTGCTGCTGCCCCATCCCGACAAGCCCGAGAGCTACGTGGAATCCGTGCAGGTGTGGGGCAAGCCCGACAAGCTTCGCGGCGAGGCCGTGATCGCCGCCTACATGACCTGACGATGGACACGCAGCCGCGGCTGATCCTGCTGCACAAACACAAGACCAGCGGGCGGGTGCGTTTTCTGTGCCTGCCCTATGGCGTCGTCGCCTTCAAGGCCCTGCCGGCGCTGGCCGCGCTGCGGGACGAGGACTGGTCGCCGAAGGTCCAGATTCACCCCGCCGCCATCGTGCGCGAGGCGGAGGTGCGGCTCGGCCTGCCCGAGGATGCCATCGACCCGGAAGGCGATTTCCAGGCCTGGGTGGATACCCCGGGCGGCGACGTGCCGGTGCTGCTGGGCGCCTTTGCCGGCATCGACCCGCCCTTTGGCGCGGCCGACCGGATCGGCGCGCGATTCATCGCCATCACCGAATCCCGCGCCCTGACCGACGTGGAGCGCCAGCTCCTGCGCCGGGCCTACGAGCACGTGCTGGGCTGATCCGCCGCGCTCACACGCCCGGCATCGGTGCAAAGCCCGGCAGGGCCTTGACCCGCGCGATCCACGCGCGGATGTGGGGGAAGTCGCTCAGGGACACGCCGCCTTCCGGGGCCAGCGCCACGTAGGGGAGCACCGCGCAGTCGGCAATGGTCGGCCGGTCCAGCGCCAGCCAGTCGTGATCGGCCAGCCGTGCGTTGATCAGCGGCAGGATGCGCGCCGCCCGGCGCAGGGTGTCGGCCTTGTCGAGGGCGTAGCCGAACTTGTCCACCAGCCGCGCCGCGCCAGGGCCGTTCTGCACTTCGTTGGCGGCGGTAGAGAGCCACTGCACCACCTCGGCCATCGCCGCCGGATCGCTGGGCAGCCAGGCTTCGCCGGCGTAGCGGCGGGCGAGATAGACGAGGATCGCCTGGGAATCGCGCAGCACCACCTCGCCATCCACCAGGACGGGCAGCTCGCCCCACGGGTTGAGCTCGATCAGGGGCGGGCGCTTGTGCTCGCCGGCGAGGAAATCCACTGGGACGATGTCCACGGGGATGCCGGCCAGCCCGGCAAACAGGCGCACCTTGTAGCAGTTGCCGGAAAGGGTGAGGTCGTACAGTTTCATGGGTGTCTCCTTTTCTCGTTGGGGCGTCAGGGGTGGGAAGGGGTGGAAGGGATGTCCAGCGCCGCCAGCTCGCGGGCCGAATAGCGCGGAGTGATGTGCTGCGAGCAGTTCCAGTCGAAGGCCGCGATGTGCAGCACCATCACCCGCTCGGTGGGTGGCGCGCCGGGCAGGCCGACGGCGGCGACGAGCGTCGGGTCGGCCTCGTCGGCGGGCAGCACGGTGATCTCGGCGAGCAGCTTGAGGCGCCGGCGGTTGGGGTAGTCCATCAGGATCAGCGCCGCCTTGGGCTGGCCTGCCAGGTTGCCGATGCTGACGAACTGGCGGTTGCCGCCGTAGTCGGCAAAGGCCAGCGTGCGTTCATCGATCACCCGCAGGAAGCCCGGCGGGCCGCCCCGGTGCTGCACGTGGGGCCAGCCGCCTTCGCCCACGGTGGCGAGGTAGGCGCTGTCGCGGGCGGCGATGAAGGCGCGCTCCCGATCGCCCAGGATCGCTTCGGGGTTGCCCGCCGGTGTGGGCAGCGGGGCGCCCAGGTAGCGCTGCTGGGTGGCGCGTACGCCGGGCGTGCAGGTGATGTCGGCAAAGTGGCGGGACATGGCAGGTTCTCCAGACCGTTTTGGCTATCGTGATCCTTTCGATTGCGGCAATAAATACGCGTTTGAGAATTTCATTGGTGCGGCGATCGGTTTAATCTTGGCCCTATGGACAAGTTCAAGGCGATGAACACCTTTGTCGGCATCGTCGAGGCCGGCAGCCTGACGGCCGCCGCGGATCGGCTCGGGGTGTCGCTGGCGGCGGTGGTGCGCAGCCTCGCGGCGCTGGAGGAATCCCTCGGCGTGCGCCTGCTCAACCGCAGCACGCGGCGCATCGCGCTCACCGAAGAGGGGCGCGACTACCTGGAGCGCAGCCGGCGTCTGCTGGCCGATCTGGCCGACATGGAGAACGCCGTCACCGCCCGGCGCACGCGGCCGTCGGGGCGGCTGGTGATCACCGCGCCGGTGATGTTCGGCCGGCTGCACGTGGCGCCGGTGGTCACCGATTTCCTCGCCGAACATCCCGAGATGAGCGTCGAGCTGCTGCTGGTGGATCGGGTGCTTGATCTCCTCGACGAGAGCATCGACCTGGCGCTGCGCATCGGCGCGCTGCCGGATTCGGGGCTGGTGGCGGTGCCGGTGGGCAGCACCCGCCGGGTGACCTGCGCGAGTCCGGGCTACATCGCCCGCCACGGCCGGCCGATGCACCCGACGGAGCTCGCCGGCCACGCGGTGATCCGCCTCACCGGGCTGGGCGACGGGCACGAATGGCATTTCGAGCGGGGCAGCGAGCACGTGCGGGTGCCGGTGCGCAGCAGCTTCGCCACCAATCAGGTGGACGTGGGGCTGGATGCCTGCCGCAAGGGCGTGGGCTGCGGGCGCTTCCTGGCCTATCAGGTGCGCGCGTCGGAGGCCGCCGGCGAGCTGGAGCGGCTGCTGGACGACTGGGCGCCGCCGGCGGTGCCGGTGAGCCTGCTGTATCCCCACGGGCGGCTGCTGCCGTCCCGGGTGCGGGCCTTCCTCGACTGGGCCGCGCCGCGCCTGCGCGAACGCCTGGCCGGCTGATCGAGCGCGTCGCGGCGGCGGCGCGAATCCCCCATTGTCGTAAACGCGACACGCCTCCGACAGTCGTCCGAAGGCTGACATCCCTATCAAAAACAACGGTTTGCCGGTTTGGCGGGACGTGGCACGTCCCTTGCAAAGAGGAGGCATAGCCCCCCAAATCGGAGAACCGAAATGATCAATCTCACCCCCGCTGCCGTCAAAGCCGTCCAACGTTTCATCCGCGGCTCCGAAACCCCCGTTGCCGGTCTGCGCCTGGTTGTTTCGGGCGGCGGCTGCTCCGGCCTTCAGTACGGCATGAAGCTCGAAGCCGAGAAGGCCGAGGACGACTGGGAACTGGAAATCGACGGCGTGAAGCTGCTGGTGGACCCGATGACCATGCCGATGATCGACAACGTCACCGTGGATTTCGTGGATACGCTCACCCACACCGGTTTCAAGTTCGACAACCCCAACGCCAGCGCCAAGTGCGCCTGCGGTTCTTCGTTCTCGGTTTAAGGAGCTGCCGCCATGTGGGAATACTCAGACAAGGTCCGCGAGCACTTCTTCAACCCGCGCAACTCCGGCCCGCTGGAAGAAGCCAACGGCATCGGCGACGTGGGCTCCATCCAGTGCGGCGATGCGCTGCGCCTGATGCTCAAGGTCGAACCCGAGACCGAGGTCATCCAGGACGCGCACTTCCAGACCTTCGGCTGCGGCTCGGCGATCGCCTCGTCGTCGGCGCTCACCGAGATGATCAAGGGCATGACCCTGGATGAAGCCCTCAAGGTTTCCAATCAGGACATCGCCGACTTCCTCGATGGCCTGCCGCCCGAGAAGATGCACTGCTCGGTGATGGGCCGCGAAGCCCTGCAGGCCGCCATCGCCAACTACCGCGGCGAGGAGTGGAGCGACGACCACGAGGAAGGTGCGCTGATCTGCAAGTGCTTTGCCGTGGACGCGGTGATGATCGAAGACGTGGTGAAGGCCAACAACCTCAACACCGTCGAGGAAGTCACCTTCTACACCAAGGCCGGTGGTGGCTGCGCCGCCTGCCACGAAGGCATCGAGGAGATCCTCGCCAAGGTGATGGCCGAGCGCGCCGGCCCCGGCGAAGTGTCGCCCCCGCCCGCCTGCCCGGCCACCCCGGAAGCGCCGAAGCCGCCTTCCACCAAGCTCACCCTGGTGCAGAAGATCAAGAAGATCGAGGAAGTCCTCGAATCCGTCCGCCCGATGCTCCAGCGCGACCACGGCGACGTGGAGCTGGCCGACGTGCAGGGCAAGAAGATCTACGTGCATCTGAAGGGCGCCTGCTCCGGCTGCATGATGGAAGCGGCCACCCTGGGCGGCATCCAGCAGAAGATGATCGAGGCGCTGGGCGAGCTGGTGCAGGTTCTGCCCTCGTCCCACATGCCGGTTGAGGCGTAATCCCCCGATACGCCAGCACCCGCGATCCGGTCGGTGGCCGGATCGCCGCGACACCCCAACAGAACATAGAGAGGCCCGTGCCATGAAACCCGTCTATCTCGACAACAACGCCACGACGCGGGTCGATCCTGCGGTGGTGGAGGCCATGCTCCCGTTCTTCACCGAGCATTTCGGCAACGCCTCGTCCATCCACGCCTTCGGCAGCGAAGTGGGCAAGGCCCTCAAGAAGGCGCGCAGTCAGGTGCAGGCGCTGCTGGGCGCCGAGCATGATTCGGAGATCATCTTCACCTCCTGCGGCACCGAATCCGATTCCACCGCCATCCTATCGGCCCTCAAGGCCCAGCCGGAGCGCAACACGGTCATCACCACCGTCGTCGAGCACCCGGCCATCCTGACCCTGTGCGAATGGCTCGAGAAGGAGGGCTACATCGTCCACAAGCTCAAGGTGGATAAAAAAGGCCGCCTCGACATCGACGAGTACAAGTCGCTGCTGAATGACCGCGTGGCCGTGGTGTCGGTGATGTGGGCCAACAACGAGACGGGCACCATCTTTCCGGTGGAAGAGATGGCCGAGCTGGCGGCGGCCAAGGGCATCATGTTCCACACCGACGCCGTGCAGGCCGTGGGCAAGATCCCCATCGACCTGAAGAACACCAAGATCGACATGCTGTCGCTCTCCGGCCACAAGCTCCACGCCCCCAAGGGCATCGGCGTGCTCTACCTGCGCCGTGGCTGCCGCTTCCGTCCGCTGCTGCGCGGCGGCCACCAGGAGCGCGGCCGTCGCGCCGGCACCGAGAACTCGGCCTCCATCGTCGGCCTCGGCATGGCCTGCGAGCTGGCGATGAAGCACATGGAAACCGAGAACACCACCGTGCGCGCCCTGCGGGACAAGCTGGAAAAAGGCATCCTCAGCCAGATCACCCATTGCTTCCCCACCGGCGACGTGGCCAACCGGCTGCCCAACACCAGCAACATCGCCTTCGAATACATCGAGGGCGAGGCCATCCTGCTGCTGCTGAACAAGCTGGGCATCGCCGCCAGCTCGGGCTCGGCCTGCACCTCGGGCTCGCTCGAACCTTCCCACGTGATGCGGGCCATGGGCATCCCCTACACAGCCGCCCACGGCACCATCCGCTTCTCCCTGTCGGTGTACAACACCGAAGAGGAAGTGGACCGCGTCATCGCCGCCGTCCCGCCGATCATCGAACAACTGCGCAAGCTCTCGCCCTACTGGGGCGACAAGGGCCCCTCCGCCAACCCGGAAGCCAGCTTCGCACCGACCTACGCGTAGGCCGGCATCGAACGTAACTCCTCAAGCAGTAACCAAGGCTTGGCCCCGGAAGCAATTCCGGGGCTTTTTTTTGGGGGGCGCGACGGGCGGACGGCCAATCGCAGGCGGAAGGGCAGGGGGAAGGGTGGGGGAAGGGTGGGGGAAGGGGGGGGGAAGGGGGGGCGGAACGCGCAGTCGATACGCGTCTGCGTAACAGCGCGCCGACCGCGGTCAGCTTATCGCTGTACGGGCGTCTCGGGGCCGCTGGCTACCGGCCGGGCCGGGTCTGCGCACCACTCGCTCCATGAGCCCGCGTAGAGCCTTGCGCCGGAGAGGCCCGCGGTCTCCATCGCCAGCAGGTTGTGACAGGCCGTGACGCCGGAACCGCACTGCAGCACCACGTTGTGCGCGTCGCCGCCGTTGATGAGCTTGCCGAACTCTTCCTGGAGCTGGGCGCCCGACTTGAAGCAGCCGCTGGCGTCCAGGTTGTCCTTGAAGAAGCGGTTGATCGCACCGGGAATGTGGCCGCCCACGGGGTCGAGGGTTTCGTTCTCGCCGCGGAAGCGGTCGGGCGCCCGGGCGTCGATCAGCAGCATGGCCGGATCGTGCAGGTGGCTCAGCACGAAGTCGGCATCAACCCGCAGCTGCTTCTGTACCCTCGGCGTGAAGGCCGTGGCGGTGGCCTGCGGCACGTCGGTGACGACCGGGTGGCCGGCAGCTGTCCAGGCCTGGATGCCGCCGTTGAGCACCGCAACGCGATCATGTCCCAGCCAGCGTAGCAGCCACCACAGTCGGGACGCGAACATGCCGCCCGCGTCGTCATAGGCGACGACCTGGGTGTTCGGGCCCACGCCGAGGCTGCCGAGCTTGTCGGCCAGAAGCTGCGGATCGGGCAGCGGATGGCGGCCGTTGAGGCCGGAGCAGGGGCCGGAGAGGTCTTCTTCGAGATCGAGGAAGAACGCGCCGGGCAGGTGCCCCGCCCCGTAGGCGTCCCGGCCGGCGGCCGGATTGGCGAGGTTGAAGCGGCAGTCGAAGAAGCGCCATGCGGGCGTGGCCAGGGTGGCTGCTTCCTGGACGCTGACGAGCTGGGTGAAGGGCTGCGGCACGACCGGCGTCCTCAGGCGACCGGCGATTCGATGCCGGTGAGCCAGGCTTCGGCGTCGTCGGCGTCTTCGAAGACGCGCACGTCGGCATCCACGAAGATCTTCGACAGCCAGGCGCTCCAGGTGACCCACTGGTCGTCGGTGAGGATGGCGATGCGCGCGAAGTCGTGGGCGTGGGCCCGGGCGAAGCGGATTTCCTCGAGGGCCATGTCGATGGTGAAGCCGCTCATTTCCCGCAGGTCGAAGAACAGGCTGACCGGCCCTTCGAACTTGACCTTGTAATTGACGACCTCTTCGAATTCCTTGTAGTCGGCGAGGGTGAATTCGCCGAAGACGGTGAGATTGACCCGGCTTTCCTTCTGGTCGGTGGTGATCATTTCCTGGGTCCTCTTGGGGGTGAAGGGATGCCAGCAGTGTAGCCCCGCGCGCCCCGCGCTTCAATCGGACTCAAGCGCTGGCGCGGGTCGGCGCGAGACGGCGGAGATCAGCACGCCGCTGGCAATGATGGTGGCGATACCCAGCAGCGAGGCCCAGGGCAGGCGCTCGTCCCACAGGGCGACGCCGAACAGGCTCGAGAAGATCACCGTGCTGTACGACAGGTTGGCCGACACGACCGTCTTGCCGTAACGGTAGGCGCGGGTCATGGCGAGCTGGGCGAAGCCGCCGAAGCCGCCCACGCCCAGGACGATCGCCAGGGTGCGGGCGTCCATCGGATGCAGGCCGCCGGACAGCATCGCCCAGCCCAGACCGAACAGGCTGGTGACGAAGGAGAACCACAGCACGGTGCGGGCTTCCGGCTCGCCGACGCGGCCGAGTTCGCGCACGTTGATGTAGGCGATGCTCGCCAGCATGCCGCCCGCCATGCCCACCAGCGCGCCAAACCATTGATCTGGCTGCAGGGTTGGCTTGAGGAGCATGACCACGCCGGCAAAGCCCAGGGCGATGGCGGCGAGGGCGCCGCGTCCGGGGCGCTCGCCGAACCACAAAATCAGCAGCAGGGCGACGAACAGCGGTGAGGTGTAGCTGAGGGTGACGGCGGTCGCCAGCGGCAGTACGCCGAGGGCAAAGAAGTAGCACATCAGCGAGATGGTGCCGGAGAACCCGCGGGAGAGCTGCATGCGCCAGTGGGGCGTGCGCCACGGGATACCCTGCCAGCGGATCAGCGCCAGCATCATCACGAAGCCGACAGCGCCCCGGTAGAACACCAGTTCGCCGGTGGAAAGATGCGCCGAGCCGAGCTTGACGCAGACGCCCATGCAGGCGAACAGCAGGCTGGCGGCGATCATCCAGAGGGATTGCATGGCGGGGGCGGAGGACGAAAGCGCCCGATTCTACCGGAGGCCCGCACCGTGCCCGGAAACCCACGTGAAAAACCCCCGGGGGCTTGCGCCCGCGGGGGTCGATCGACCAAGCGTGCCGGTGAGGGTTACCGGCGATCGAAGCTTAGTGGAACTGCTCTTCTTCGGTGGAGCCGGTGAGGGCCTTGACGGAGGAGGAGCCGCCCTGGATGACGGTGGTCACGTCGTCGAAGTAGCCGGTGCCGACTTCTTGCTGGTGCGAGACGAAGGTGTAGCCTTGTTCGCGAGCGGCGAATTCCGGTTCCTGAACCATTTCAACGTAGTGCTTCATGCCTTCGCCGCCGGCGTAGGCCTTGGCGAACTTGAAGGTGTTGTACCAGTTGACGTGGATACCAGCCAGGGTGATGAACTGGTACTTGTAGCCCAGCGCCGACAGTTCTTCCTGGAAGGAAGCGATCTGCGAGTCGTTGAGGTTCTTCTTCCAGTTGAAGGAAGGCGAGCAGTTGTAGGACAGCAGCTTGCCCGGGCAGGCGGCCAGCACGGCTTGGGCGAATTCACGGGCGAAGCCGATATCGGGCACGCCGGTTTCGCACCAGACGAGGTCAGCGTACGGAGCGTAAGCAACGCCGCGGGAGATGGACTGCTCCAGACCGTTCTTGACGCGGAAGAAGCCTTCCTGGGTGCGCTCACCGGTGAGGAACGGCTTGTCGTTCTCGTCGTAGTCGGAGGTGATCAGGTTGGCTGCTTCGGCATCGGTACGGGCCAGGATCAGGGTCGGAACGCCCATGACGTCGGCAGCGAAACGAGCGGAGATCAGCTTTTCACAGGCTTCACGGGTCGGGACGAGCACCTTGCCGCCCATGTGGCCACACTTCTTGGCGGCAGCCAGCTGGTCTTCGAAGTGAACGCCAGCGGCACCGGCGGCGATCATGTTCTTCATCAGTTCGAAGGCGTTCAGCACGCCACCGAAACCGGCTTCAGCGTCGGCAACGATCGGCAGGAAGTAGTCGATGAAGCCTTCGTCGCCCGGGTTGATGCCACGGGACCACTGGATCTCGTCGGCACGCTTGAAGGTGTTGTTGATGCGGCGAACCATGGTCGGAACGGAGTCGTAGGCGTACAGCGACTGGTCCGGGTACATGGTTTCGGAGGTGTTGCCGTCGGCGGCAACCTGCCAGCCGGACAGATACACGGCTTCCAGGCCAGCCTTGGCCTGTTGCATGGCTTGACCAGCGGTGATCGCGCCGAAGGCATTCACGTAGCCCTTCTTGGCGCCGCCGTTGACCTTGTCCCACAGAACCTTGGCGCCGCGCTGGGCCAGGGTGTATTCGGGCTGCAGGGAGCCACGCAGACGGACGACGTCAGCAGCGGTGTAGCCGCGCTTGACGCCCTTCCAGCGGGGGTTTTCAGCCCAGTCTTTTTCGAGGGCGGCGATTTGCTGTTCGCGGGTCAGAGACATACGACATCCTTTACAAACATAGGGTGAAGGGAGGGAAAGCCGAGGCGCACGCTCAACCTGCTTGGGGTGGGGGCGTTGCGTAACTCTTGCTCTGCTTGAGCGGGGCCGGTCTGGCTGAAACAGCGTTTCCGGAACCTCGATCAACAGGAGACAGTATAGGCAGGATTTTGCATGGCAGCAACAAGTCTTATATAAGACATAAGAAATAAATTTACGTTGCTAATCAATGTGTTGTTGTTTATTTTTTATATCGTGAAACGACGTCGGCGCCAGTGAAATGAAAATTCGCTGCGCCGCGTCGTTTTTTATTGTGCGGGCAGGTTTACAGCAGTGCTGTCGCCGACACGATCACGCCATCTTCGTCCGCGTAGATGTACTCGCCCGGCGTGAAGGTGACCCCGCCAAAGGTGACCGGGATGTCCACATCGCCGGCGCCTTTCTTGACGCTCTTCATGGGGTGGGTGCCGAGGGCGAAGACACCGATGTCCATGCCGGCGATCGGGCCGGAATCGCGAATGCATCCATAGACGACGATGCCGGCCCAGTTGTTCTTGACGCCCAGGAGCGCAAGCTGGTCGCCGACCATCGCGCAGCGCATCGAGCCACCGCCGTCGACCACCAGCACCGCGCCGTTGCCGGCGGTTTCGAGGGTGCTGCGGACCAGCGAGTTGTCCTCGAAGACCTTGAGGGTGCGGATCGGGCCGGCAAAGCGGGTCTTGCCGCCAAAGCTGCGGAACATCGGCGCGACGGCGCGCACCTTGCCTTCGTTGGCATCGCAAAGATCGGTGGTCTGGAAATCCATGGCAACTCCGTGAGAATCAGGATGGGAAGGGAGATCGCGGCCCACAAAAGCACACGGGCGGCATGGGCCGCCCGTGGGTTGTGTGCGACGCGCGCGGCGAGACTATACCGTAGCTTCCGCCATTTCCTCGAACAGCAGGAGCGCCTTGCCGTTGTCGTCGATGTCGATGGTGACGCTGCCGCCGCCCGCCAGCCGGCCGAACAGGAGCTCGTCGGCCAGCGCCGAGCGGATCGTGTCCTGGATCAGCCGCGCCATGGGGCGGGCGCCCATCAGCGGATCGAAACCCTTCTGGCCGAGCCAGGTCTTGAGCTTGTCGGTGAAGTGGGCTTCGACCTTCTTCTCGTGGAGTTGGGCTTCGAGCTGCATCAGGAACTTGTCCACCACCCGGACGATGATCTCGGAGTCGAGGGACTTGAACGAGATCGTGCCGTCGAGCCGGTTGCGGAACTCCGGCGAGAACAGGCGCTTGATCTCCGCCATCTCATCGCCCATCTCGCGTTTGGCCGAGAAGCCGATCACCGATTTCTGCATGCTTTCGGCGCCCGCGTTGGTGGTCATGATGAGGATGGTGTTGCGGAAGTCGGCCTGGCGACCGTTGTTGTCGGTCAGCGTGCCGTGGTCCATCACCTGCAGCAGGATGTTGTAGATGTCCGGATGGGCCTTCTCGATCTCGTCGAGGAGCAGCACGCAGTGGGGCTTCTTGTTGACCTGTTCGGTCAGCAGGCCGCCCTGGTCGAAACCGACGTAGCCCGGAGGCGCACCGATCAGCCGCGACACCGCGTGACGTTCCATGTATTCGGACATGTCGAAGCGCACGAGCTCGATGCCCAGCGTGTAGGCGAGCTGGCGGGCGACTTCGGTCTTGCCGACACCGGTCGGGCCGCTGAACAGGAAGGCACCGATCGGCTTCTGGGGATTGCCGAGGCCGGAGCGCGACATCTTGATGGCCTTGGCCAGCGCGTCGATGGCGGCGTCCTGGCCGAAGACCACGTTCTTCAGATCGCGATCGAGCGTCTTGAGGGCGGCGCGGTCGTCGTTGGAGACGTTGCGCGGCGGGATGCGGGCGATCTTGGCGACGATTTCCTCGATCTCGGTCTTGCCGATGAGCTTCTTCTGGCGCGACTTGGGCAGGATGCGCTGGGCGGCGCCGGCTTCGTCGATCACGTCGATGGCCTTGTCGGGCAGGTGACGGTCGTTGATGTAGCGGGCCGACAACTCGGCGGCACTCGACAGGGCCGACGACGAATACTTGATGCCGTGGTGCTGCTCGAAGCGCGACTTGAGGCCCTTGAGGATCTCGACGGTTTCATCCACCGACGGCTCGACCACGTCGACCTTCTGGAAGCGCCGCGACAGGGCGTGATCCTTCTCGAAGATCTGGCGGAACTCGGTGTAGGTGGTGGCGCCGATGCACTTGAGCTGGCCGGACGACAGGGCCGGCTTGAGCAGGTTGGAGGCGTCGAGCGTGCCGCCCGACGCGGCGCCAGCGCCGATCAGGGTGTGGATCTCGTCGATGAAGAGGATCGCGTTGTTGTGCTCGACCAGTTGCTTGAGCACGGCCTTCAGGCGCTGTTCGAAGTCGCCGCGATACTTGGTGCCGGCGAGCAGGGCGCCCATGTCGAGGGCGTAGACCTGCGCATCGGTCAGGATGTCGGGCACGCGGCCTTCGACGATCCGGCGGGCCAGACCTTCGGCGATCGCGGTCTTGCCCACGCCGGCTTCACCCACCAGCAGCGGGTTGTTCTTGCGGCGACGGCAGAGGGTCTGGATGACGCGCTCGACTTCCTTGTCGCGGCCGATGAGCGGGTCGATCTTGCCCAGCAGGGCCTGCTGGTTGAGGTTCTGGGTGTAGTTGTCGAGGGCGCCGCCGGGCGTCGTGGCTTCCGGCTCCTGCTCGCCCTGCTCGGAATCACCCGAGGCCGGACGCGGCTGCGGGCCGGCGCCCGGCTGCGGGCTCTTGGTGATGCCGTGAGAGATGAAGTTCACCACGTCGAGGCGGGAGATGTTCTGCCGCTGCAGGAAGTAGACCGCGTGGGAATCCTTCTCGCCGAAGATGGCGACCAGCACGTTGGCGCCGGTGACTTCCTTCTTGCCGGAGGATTGGACGTGGAGGATCGCCCGCTGGATCACCCGCTGGAAACCGAGCGTCGGCTGGGTGTCGATGTCTTCGGTGCCTTCGACCTTGGGCGTGTGCTCGTTGACGAAATTGGTCAGCTCTTTGCGCAGTTCGTCAGTCTTGGCCGCGCAGGCGCGCAGCACTTCGGCCGCGGAGGGATTGTCGAGGAGCGCGAGCAGAAGATGCTCGACGGTGATGAACTCATGGCGCTTCTGCCGTGCTTCGACAAAGGCCATGTGCAGACTGACTTCCAGCTCTTGCGCGATCATTTCAGCTTTCCTCCATGACGCATGCCAGCGGATGCTGATGCCGACGTGCGTACGCGATGACCTGCTCGACCTTGGTGGCTGCGATGTCCCGTGGGAAAACACCGCATACCCCAACGCCCTCTCTGTGGACTTTGAGCATGACCCGCGTCGCTTGTTCGCGGTCCATGGCAAAGAATTTCTGAATCACGGTCACCACGAAATCCATCGGGGTGAAATCGTCGTTGAGGAGCATGACCTTGTAGAGGGGCGGCGGTTTGACCCGCGTGACCTCTGACTCAAGTACCGATTCTTCCTGCTTTTTGATGACCATGCGACTCATTCTAAACAACCTCGATGATTGTGCAAGAGAGAATTGGCACACTTTTCCGGTCCGCTTCTCGGTGGTGCATCGGGTCGTTTTTGGTGCGCTGCAAGAAAACAATAAGTAATGAAAAAATAAGACTTTTGTCTTTTTTGTCAGAAAAAACGCCAAAAAATGCGCTGTTTTTTGCTGTGTTGCAGCAAATTTAATGCCCGACAAATGCGTTGACGACGCGAATCAAGTCACGTAAAAGTTGAGGTGTGTTCGCGCCAAGGTTGAGGCGGCGTTCGTGCGGCGTGCTTTCAAAGGGATGTCTTTGAAGGCCTGGCGCAGGAGACCTCCCCGTCCTGACCGATCGCAAGCCGGAAGTCCGGATCGTGTATTACTGAAATCAAGAAGGAACTTGCAATATGGCAACTGGTACTGTTAAGTGGTTCAACGACGCCAAGGGCTTCGGCTTCATCACGCCGGACGACGGTAGCGAAGACCTGTTTGCGCACTTCTCCGCCATCACCATGGCTGGGTTCAAGTCGCTCAAGGAGGGGGAGAAGGTTCAGTTTGAGGTCACGCAAGGTCCGAAGGGCAAGCAAGCGTCGAACATTCAACGCGCCTGATCTTCGCGACTTTCGGGGCCTGGCCCTGGAGTTGTGATCCACGACCGCCGGCACATGCAGATGTGCCGGCGGTTTTGTTTTGTGGTGCCGGATTAGCTGGGGCGCCGGCGCGAGACGCGTTGCCTGTGGTGTGGTGAGTCTGCGCTTTGGACAGGCAACAAAAAACCCGCTCGAGGCGGGTTGTTTGTTTTGCAGTGCAACAAGCGGTAATCGCGTGCCGGAAGCAATTACTTGAGTTTCACTTCCTTGTACGGCACGTGCTTGCGGGCAACGGGGTCGTACTTGCTGAATTCCAGCTTGTTGGGGGTGGTGCGCTTGTTCTTGGACGTGGTGTAGAAATGCCCGGTCCCAGCGGTGGACTCGAGCTTGATCTTTTCGCGGCCGCCTTTTGCCATTTCGATCTATCTCCTGGTGTTAAAAGGATCAGACCTTTTCGCCGCGAGCGCGAAGCTCAGCGACGACTTCGTCGATGCCTTTTTTGTCAATGGTGCGCAGGGCTGCGTTGGATACGCGCAGGCGCACCCAGCGGTTCTCGGCTTCGCTCCAGAACTTGCGGTTTTGCAGGTTCGGCAGGAAGCGGCGCTTGGTTTTGTTATTCGCGTGGGAAACGTTGTTGCCCACCATCGGTGCTTTTCCGGTCACTTGGCAAACGCGAGCCATTTGTTGCTCCAAACTGGTTTGATTCGGTAAGACCGTCGATTATAGAGGACGAACTTCGCTTGAATCAAGAGCTTGCCGCGTTTTTCGTGCGGAAAGCCCGTCAAGGCCCTTGAAACCTAGAGCAGGCCGCGCTCTGCGAAGGATACCGGACTGGCATTGCCGGCGACGATGAAGTGGTCCAAGACCCGCACGTCCACAAGCGCGAGCGCCTGTTTTAGGGTGTCGGTGAGGAGCCGATCGGCTTGGCTGGGCTCGCCGACACCCGATGGATGGTTGTGGGCCAGGATCACGGCCGCAGCGTTGTGGGCGAGCACCAGTTTGACCACTTCGCGGGGGTGAACGGAGGTCTGGGCGAGGGTGCCCTGGAAGAGCTCCTCGCTGCCGATGACCCGATTCTGGCTGTCGAGCAGGATCACCAGGAAGACTTCGCGGGGCAGCCGGCCGAGCTTGAGACGCAGCCAGTCGCGCACCGCGGCGGGGGAGTCGAACACATCGCGTTGGGCCATCTCCTCGCCCAGGGCGCGGCGGGCGAGCTCGAGCACGGCCTGCAGCTGGGCATACTTGGCGAGACCCATGCCGGGGATCGCCGAGAAGGCGCCGGGCGATGCGCTGCACAGGGCGGTCAGGCTGCCGAATTCGGTGAGCAGGTCGCGGGCGAGATCCACGGCGCTCTTGCCCTTGATGCCCACGCGCAGGAACAGCGCCAGGAGTTCGGCGTCGGAGAGCGCAGCGGCGCCTCGGGATAGCAGGCGTTCTCGCGGACGTTCGTCGGCAGGCCAGTCGGTGATTGCCATGGCGTGTACAATTCCAGCTTCCGAAAGATCCGGATTATAACATTGGCATGAGTGAGCTGAAGGGCAGGAAACTGGTGCTGGGCGTGACCGGCGGGGTGGCGGCCTACAAGGCGGCCGAACTGGTGCGCTTGCTGGGCAGGGCCGGCGCAGATGTGCATGTGGTGCTCACCGAAGGCGGGGCGCGCTTCGTCACGGCGGTCACCTTTCAGGCGCTGTCGGGCAACCCGGTGTGGACGGATCTGTGGGATCCGCGCATGGGCAACAACATGGCCCACATCGATCTTACCCGAGATGCCGACGCGATCCTCATTGCGCCGGCCACCGCCGACGTGATGGCCAAGCTGGTGCACGGCCTTGCCGACGATCTGCTCACCACCCTGTGCCTCGCCCGGGATTGCCCGCTGCTGGTGGCGCCGGCGATGAACCGCCAGATGTGGGAGCACCCGGCGACCCAGCGCAACGTGCACCAGCTGGCCGACGACGGTGTGACGCTGTTCGGCCCCGCTGCCGGCGAGCAGGCCTGCGGCGAAGTGGGTTTGGGCCGGATGCTGGAGCCGGAGGAACTCTGCGAGGCCGTGATCGGCTTCTTCCAGCCCAAGCTGCTGGCGGGACGGCGCATCGTGATGACCGCCGGGCCGACCTTCGAGCCCATCGATCCGGTGCGTGGCATCACCAACTCCAGCTCCGGCAAGATGGCTTACGGCCTCGCCCGGGCCTGCGCTCAGGCCGGCGCCGACGTGACGATCGTGAGCGGACCGGTGGCGCTGTCAGTGCCGGCGGGGTGTTCGCGGGTGAGCGTGAAGAGTGCGCTGGAAATGCGTGAGGCGGTGTTCGCCGCGCTGCCCGGCGCCGACGTGTTCATCGGCGTGGCGGCGGTGGCGGATTACCGGCCGGCCACCTCGGCCGAGCACAAGATCAAGAAATCCGGCGCCGAGATGGCGATCACCCTCACGCCGAACCCGGACATCCTGGCCGATGTCGCCGGGCTGCCGAATCCGCCGTTCTGCGTCGGTTTTGCCGCCGAGAGCCAGAACCTCGACCAGTACGCCGAAGGCAAGCGCAAGGCCAAGAAGCTGCCGCTGATCGTCGGTAACCTGGTGCAGGACGGCCTTGGCGGCGACGACAATCAGGTGGTGCTCTTCGACGACGCCGGCCGCCATCCGCTGCCCCGGGCGCCCAAACCTGAAGTTGCCCGCGCCATCGTGGCCCATCTGGCGGCCCTGCTGCCCAAGCCCTGAATCCAACCGAACGAGACGACCATGCACCGCATCGACATCCGCATCCTCGACGACCGCCTCAAGCAGCAGCCGCCGGCCTACGCCACCCCTGGCGCGGCCGGGCTGGACCTGCGCGCCTGCCTGGAGGCGCCGATCAATCTGGCGCCGGGCCACACCACGCTGGTGCCCACCGGCATTGCCATCCACCTGGCCGATCCGGGTCTGGCGGCGATGATCCTGCCCCGCTCGGGTCTGGGCCACAAGCACGGCATCGTGCTGGGCAACCTGGTTGGCCTGATCGATTCGGATTATCAGGGCCAGATCTTCGTGTCGGTCTGGAACCGTGGCCACGACCACTTCACCATCCAGCCGATGGAGCGCGTCGCCCAGCTGGTGGTGGTGCCGGTGCTGCAGGTGGCCTTCAACGTGGTCGAATCCTTCGACGAGAGCGAGCGCGGCGAAGGCGGTTTCGGCAGCACGGGCAAGCACTGATGCGTCACCCCGGCATCCCCACTGGCGTGCATGTCCTGCTGGAGCGGGACGGCCTGGTGCTGCTGATGCGCCGCGCCGGAACGGGTTTCTTCGATGGCCTCTACAGCCTGCCCGGCGGGCATGTGGAGGAGGGCGAATCCCTGCGTACAACCGCTGTGCGCGAGATGCGCGAGGAGCTGGGTATCGAGCTCGCCGAGTCGGCGCTGTCGGTGGTGGGCGTCGTGCATCGGCGCTCCGACACCAATCGGATCGACTTCTTCCTGCGGGCGTCCGTCTGGCAGGGCGAGCCGGTGATCGCCGAGCCCGACCGCTGTGATGACCTGCGCTGGTGCGCGCCGGATGCGCTGCCGGAGGCGACCGTGCCCTACATCCGCGACGCCCTGGCAGCCGGGGCCGGCCCGTGGGTGCAGGAGTCGGGCTGGGGCTGACGTCCGCTGTTCCGGACCTGCCAGACGAAAAAGCCCCCTCGATGCGGAGGGGGCTTTTGCTTTGTGCTGGCGCTGCCGCCGTCGGACAGGATTTACATGCGTTCGATCATTGCGTCGCCGAACTCGGAGCACGACACCTCGGTGGCGCCTTCCATCAGGCGGGCGAAGTCGTAGGTGACGATCTTGTCGCCGATGGCGGCTTCCATTGCCTTGATGACCAGGTCGGCGGCTTCGGTCCAGCCCAGGTGGCGCAGCATCATCTCGGCGGAGAGGATGATCGACCCCGGGTTGACCTTGTCGAGGCCGGCGTACTTGGGCGCGGTGCCGTGGGTGGCTTCGAAGCAGGCGTACTGGTCGGAGATGTTGGCCCCCGGCGCGATGCCGATGCCGCCCACCTGCGCCGCCAGCGCGTCGGAGATGTAGTCGCCATTGAGGTTGCAGGTGGCGATCACGTCGTATTCGGCCGGGCGCAGCAGGATCTGCTGCAGGAAGGCGTCGGCGATGGCGTCCTTGACGATGATCTCGCGGCCGGTCTTGGGGTTCGTGAACTTGCACCACGGGCCGCCGTCGATAGGCTCGGCGCCGAACTCCTGCTGGGCCACCTTGTAGCCCACGTCGCGGAACAGGCCTTCGGTGAACTTCATGATGTTGCCCTTGTGCACGATGGTCACCGACTTGCGGTCGTTGTCGATCGCGTACTTGATGGCGGCGCGCACGAGGCGGGTGGTGCCCTCGATGGACACCGGCTTGATGCCGATGCCGGAGGTTTCCGGGAAGCGGATCTTCTTGACGCCCATCTCCTCGGTGAGGAACTTGATGACCTTCTTCACCGCCTCGGATTCGGCCGCCCATTCGACGCCGGCGTAGATGTCCTCGGTGTTCTCGCGGAAGATCACCATGTTCACCAGGTCTGGCCGCTTGAGGGGCGAGGGCACGCCCTTGAAGTACTGCACCGGGCGCACGCACTGGTAAAGATCGAGCTCCTGGCGCAGGGCCACGTTGAGGGAGCGGATGCCGCCGCCGACCGGCGTGGTCATCGGGCCCTTGATGGACACCGAGTATTCCTTGAGGGCGTCGAAGGTTTCCTTCGGGAACCATTCGTCGGGGCCGTACAGCTGGGTGGATTTCTCGCCGGCATAGACCTCCATCCAGTGAATCTTCTTCTTGCCGCCGTAAGCCTTTTCAACCGCAGCGTCGATGACCTTGATCATCACCGGGGTGATGTCGATGCCGATGCCGTCACCCTCGATGTACGGGATGATGGGATTGTCGGGGGTAGCCTGGCCGGAGACGATTTTTTGACCGCCTGCCGGCACCTTGATCAGAGAAGAACTCATTCCAATTCCCTCGCAATGTTTCGGATGTGTGGGCGAATCGGCCGGGTCGTGGAGCGTGCCACGCGCGACTTCTGTTCTGGGTGGAAACGTCGCTGCCGGGGAGGCCCTGCGACAGCCGATTCACTATCTGCCTCCGTCTGGACCAAACCCCGTTGCCGGGTCCGGTGGAGGCAAACCGAGCCGATTATGGCCGAAATATCTGACCACCAAAAGCACCCAATAATTCCCGGAAATCCTTGTGCAGTGCGGCATTCCGGCAGACGGGCGCGGGCAGAACGGCGGTGCTAGACTCGCTGGTTACATGCGGCGGGTCATCGCCGGAAACGAGCGCATCGCGCATTGTTCGAGGGGAACGAAGATGGATAGCAGCGCCACCGAGAACCCGGTTGCCCAGGCCATCGCGCACGCCATGGTCGAGGGCTTCAACAAGCACTACCGGATCTTTCGCGAGACATCCCGCCGCGCCAAGGAGGGCTACGAGGCGGCCGACTGGCAGGGGCAGCTTTCGGCGGTGCGCGACCGGGTGCAGTTCTACGACGACCGGGTGAATGAGACGGTGCAGCGCCTGCACGAGGAGTTCAATGCCGAATCCATCGACGACGCCACCTGGCAGGCGGCGAAGCTGCAGTTCATCGGCCTGCTCATCAACCACAAGCAGCCGGAGCTCGCCGAGACCTTCTTCAACTCGGTGACCACCAAGATCCTGCACCGGGATTACTTCAACAACGCCTACATCTTCACCCGCCCGGCGATCTCGACGGACTACATCGAGTCCTTTCCGCCCACCTATTCGAGCTACTACCCCCAGGATGAAGGCCTCCGGGTGACGATCCGCCGGGTCATCGAGGACTTCGACTGGCAGCGCGCCTTCGAGGATCTCGACCGGGACGTGGACTACGTGATGCGCACCGTCGAGCGCCACCTGGGCGAGTGGCCGAAGATGGAGGTGAACTGCCAGATCCAGGTGCTGTACTCGGCCTTCTACCGCAACAAGACGGCCTACATCATCGGCAAGGCCATCAACGGCTACCAGGAATATCCCTTCGTGATCGCCGTGCGCCACGGCGCGTCGGGGATGCTCTACCTCGACACCATCCTCCTCGACACCTGGCGGATCTCGCTGCTGTTCTCGCTCTCCCGCGCGTACTTCCTCGTCGACATGGAGGTGCCCTCGGGCTACGTGCAGTTCCTGCGCAGCATCATGCCCCACAAGCCGCGCTCCGAGCTTTACACCATGCTGGGCCTGGGCAAGCAGGGCAAGACGATCTTCTTCCGGGATCTCATCGCCCACCTGCGCCATTCCAACGACCAGTTCATCGAGGCGCCGGGCATCCGCGGGCTGGTGATGCTGGTGTTCACGCTGCCGTCGTATCCCTACGTGTTCAAGATCATCAAGGACACCTTCGGCAGCTCGAAGAACATGGACCGGGCCACCGTGAAGCGCAAATACCTGCTGGTGCGCCAGGTGGACCGGGTCGGGCGGATGGCTGACACGCTGGAGTTCTCCAACGTGGCGCTGCCCCGTAGCCGCTTCCACCCGGATCTCATCGCCCAGCTGCGCGAACTCGCGCCATCGGTAATCGAGGAGGTCGGCGATACGCTGGTGGTCAAGCACCTCTACATCGAGCGGCGCATGACGCCCCTCAACATCTACCTCGACAAGGCCAGCGAGGAACAGGTGGAGGAGGCCGTCAAGGAGTACGGCCAGGCCATCGGCGAGCTCGCCATCGCCAACATCTTCCCGGGCGACATGCTGTGGAAGAACTTCGGCGTCACCCGCTACGGCCGCGTCGTGTTCTACGACTACGACGAGATCGAGTACATGACCGACTGCAACTTCCGCAAGATTCCGCCGGCGCCCAACGAGGACATGGAGATGTCCGGCGAGCCCTGGTATTCGGCCGGGCCGATGGACATCTTCCCGGAAGAGTTCGCCACCTTCCTGCTCGGCCAGGCGCGCATCCGCAAGGCTTTTCTCAAGCATCACCGCAACCTGCTCGACCCGCGCTTCTGGCAGGACGCCCAACAGAAAATCCGCAACGGTTACGTGGAAGACTTCTACCCCTATCCCCAGGAGCTGCGCTTCTCGCACCTTTACGCCGACGACAGCGCGCCTGCGGGATGATCTTAGCCGAGCAGTTCAGTCGGCCCCAATGCTTCCGCCGGTCATGCCGGCGGCTTTTTTGGGCTGATTCAGGTAAACCCCAGTGTCATCCTCCTTCCGATGGTCCCAACATGAAAGGCGGACGTCGCCCAAGCGACGCCAACCCGAAACCATAATCGGAGGAGACCCATGGAACACCGGATTCGCATGCGGGCAATTGCCCTGGCTGTCGGCAGCACCCTGATCCTCGCCGCCTGCGGCGGTGGTGGCAGCAGCAACCACAGCGTGAGCGGCATCGCCGCCGAAGGCCTGGCCATCGCCAACGCCGTCGTCACCATCAAGGACGCCACCGGCGCGACGCGCAGCGTCACTACCGACGCCAGCGGCAACTACGTCTTCGACACGTCCGGCCTCAGCTTTCCGCTGATGCTCCAGGTCACCGGCACCAAGGGCGTCTGGCATGCGCTCGTCACCGAGGACGACCGTGGCAAGCCGGCCAACATCAACAACGCCACCAACAGCGTTGCGCTGCTGGCGCTTGGCGCCACGACCACGGCCGACCTGCAGGCCGCCTTCGCCGCCAGCAGCTTCAAGTCGGTGAGCAACACCGCCGTCGCCAATGCGGACTCCCGCCTCCTCGACGCCCTCGAAGCCGAACTCGGCAAGCGCCCCGAAAGCCTGCGCAGCGCGCGCTTCACGCCTGGCACCGCCGAGGCCGAAGGCGACGAGATGGACCGCCTGCTCACCCTGGTCGATGCCCGCCCGAGCGGCGGCGGCTTCGGCACCTACAACGTGATGCCGGAACACGTCTGGGCCGACACCTACACCACCAAGACCTACGACGGCGTCTCCGACGACCTGCTCACCGCCGGCTACGGCAAGAGCGGTCTCTCCGCCGCCACCACCGCGATCTTCGGCAGCGCCGCCGAACTGCGCCGCTACGCCATCCACACCAACTACCGGGCGCTGGTGGACGCCAACAAGGCGGCCGGTGGCTTTGGCACGCTCTACGGCCCCAACATCGACGTGAATGGCAACGACACCCTGGGCGAAGGCAAGGTTCCGGGGCTCGAGGCCATCGCCTATTCGGGCGATTCCAGCGGCAAGCGCAAGGTCACGCTGATGGTCCAGGTGCCCGACAGCTTCGACCGGACCAAACCCTGCATCGTCACCGCCACCTCGTCCGGCTCCCGCGGCATCTACGGCGCCATCGGCACCTCGGGCGAATGGGGCCTCAAGCACGGCTGCGCGGTGGCCTACACCGACAAGGGCAGCGGCAACGGCATGCACGACCTGGCCCGCGACACGGTGAACATGATCGACGGCACGGTCTCGACGGCGTCGGCTGCCGGCAAGAAGGCCCACTTCGCGGCCGACATCACCAAGAGCCAACTCGACGCCTTCAACGCCGCCTACCCCAACCGCATCGCCTACAAGCACGCCCACTCCCAGCAGAACCCCGAGAAGGACTGGGGCCGCAACACGCTGGATGCGGTCGCCTTCGCCTTCTACGTGCTCAACGAGAAGTACTCGACCGCCGATGCCAGCGGCAAGAAGCCGCGGGTGATCCGCCCGGCCAACACCATCGTGATCGCCTCGTCGGCCTCAAACGGCGCCGGCGCCGCGCTGATGGCCGCCGAGCAGGACCGCCTCGGCCTGATCGACGGCGTGGCGGTGAGCGAGCCGCAGATCCAGCCGAAGGACGTCTCGGGCATCACGATCAAGCAGGGCTCGGCCACCGTGCCCACCATCGGCAAACCGCTGCTGGATTACTTCACCTACGCCAACCTCTACCAACCCTGCGCCGCGCTGTCGTCGGCCGCCGCTGGCGGGCCTGCCGGCGCTGCGCTGGCCTTCTATGCCACCGATCGCTGCACCTCGCTGAAGGAAAAGGGCCTGCTCACCGCTGCCACCCTCGCCGGTCAGGCCGACGAGGCGCTGCAGAAGCTCCACGCCTACGGCTGGGCCGCCGAGCACGACGTGCTCCACGCCACCCACCACGCCTTCGCCACCCCGTCCATCGTCGTCACCTACCTCAACACCCTCGGGCGCTTCAGCGTGCTCGATAACGTCTGCGGCTTCAGCTTCGCCACCACCAGCGGTACGGGCGCGGTGACGGCCACTACAGCGGTCATCCAGTCGATGATCTTCTCGGTGGGTAACGGCGTGCCGCCCACCAGCGGCATCAACCTGGTCTACAACGACGCAGTGGGCGGCCCAACCCGCGACATCCTGGCCAAGTCGCCCTCCACCAACCGGGCCGACGGTGCGCTCGACGGCGCCCTGTGCGCCCGGGCGATGGTCACCGGTCTCGATCCGGTGACGGGTGCCAAGCTCACCGGCACCCAGCTGGCTCTGTCCGAGAAGGTCCAGAAGGGCATCCGCGAGGTGCAGGTCGAGGCGAAGCTCGGTACCAAGCCGACGATCATCGTGGCCGGTCGCTCCGACACGCTGATCCCGGTCAATCACGCTGCCCGGGCCTACTACGGCGCCGGCCAGAAGGCCGGCAGCAGCGCGCTTCGCTACTACGAGGTGACCAACGCCCAGCACTTCGACACCTTCATCGATCTGCTGCCCGGCTACGACAGCCGGATCGTGCCGCTGCACGTGTACTTCAATCAGGCCCTCGACTTGATGTACGCCCACCTCAAGACCGGCGCGCCGCTGCCCGCATCCCAGGTGGTGCACACCACGCCGCGGGGCGGCACGGCCGGCAGCGCGCCGGCGATCAGCGCCAGCAACGTACCGCGGATCGCCACCAGCCCGGCGGCCGCCGACGTGATCGGCTACGCGGCAGGTACCGTGAGCGTGCCCGACTGATCGGCCGCATGCACAAAGCCCGGCGAATGCCGGGCTTTGGGTCGATGCAACAAAAAACGGGGGTGGGCCGTTGCCGGCACACCCCCGTTTTTACTGGCCCCCGTGCAGGCGGGCCAGGCTTTCCTTACACCCGGGCAGCCTTCAGGGCGGCGTTCAGGGTCGGGCTCGGACGCATCACGGCCTTGCACTTGTCGGAATCGGCCTTGTAGTAGCCACCGATATCCACGGCCTTGCCCTGGACGGTCTTCAGCTCGGCAACGATCTGCTGTTCGCTGTCGGTGAGGGCCTTGGCCAGCTTGGCGAAGTGAGCGGCCAGCTCGGCGTCCTCGGTCTGGTTCGCCAGTTCCTGGGCCCAGAACATGGCCAGGTAGAACTGGGAGCCGCGGTTGTCGAGCTCACCGGTCTTCGGCGACGGCGACTTGCGGTTGTCGAGCAGCTTGCCGGTGGCGGCGTCGAGGGTCTTGGCGAGCAGCACGGCGCGCTTGTTGCCTTCCTTGAGGCCCAGGTCTTCCAGCGACACGGCCAGAGCCAGGAACTCGCCCAGGGAATCCCAGCGCAGGTGGTTTTCTTCGGTGAGCTGCTGGACGTGCTTCGGCGCGGAGCCGCCGGCACCGGTTTCGTACATGCCGCCGCCAGCCATCAGCGGGACGATGGACAGCATCTTGGCGGAGGTGCCCAGTTCCATGATCGGGAACAGGTCGGTGAGGTAGTCGCGCAGGATGTTGCCGGTGACGGAGATGGTGTCGAGGCCGCGGATCACGCGCTCCAGGGTGAAGCGCATGGCGCGGACCTGGGACATGATGTAGATCTCGAGGCCGCTGGTGTCGTGATCCTTCAGGTAGGTCTGGACCTTCTTGATCAGCTCGGCTTCGTGCGGGCGGTAGGAATCCAGCCAGAACACGGCCGGGGTGTTGGAGTTGCGGGCACGGGTGACGGCCAGCTTGACCCAGTCGCGGATCGGGGCGTCCTTCACCTGGCACATGCGCCAGATGTCGCCGGCTTCGACGTTCTGGGTGAGCAGCACTTCACCGGTGTCGATGTCGACGATGTTGGCGATGCCGTCTTCGGCGATCTCGAAGGTCTTGTCGTGGGAACCGTATTCTTCGGCCTTCTGGGCCATCAGGCCGACGTTCGGCACGGTGCCCATGGTCTTCGGGTCGAAGTTGCCGTTGGTCTTGCAGAAGTTGATCATCTCCTGGTAGATCCGGGCGAAGGTCGATTCCGGCATCACGGCCTTGCAGTCAGCCGGCTTGCCATCGGCACCCCACATCTTGCCGCCCTGGCGGATCATCGCCGGCATGGAGGCATCGACGATCACGTCGTTGGGGGAGTGGAAGTTGGTGATGCCCTTGGCGGAGTCGACCATCGCCAGCTTCGGACGGTGTTCCTGGCAGGCGTGCAGGTCGCGGATGATCTCGTCGCGCTTGGATTCCGGCAGGGTCTTGATCTTTTCGTACAGGTCAACCATGCCGTTGTTGACGTTGATGCCCAGCTCGTTGAACAGCGCTTCGTGCTTCTCGAAGGCTTCCTTGTAGAAGATGCGCACGCAGTGGCCGAACACGATCGGGTGCGAGATCTTCATCATCGTCGCCTTCACGTGCAGCGAGAACAGGATGCCGGACTCACGGCAGTCTTCCAGCTGGTCCTCGTAGAACTTGCACAGGGCCTTCTTGCTCATGAACATCGAGTCGATGATCTCGCCTTCGAGCAGCGCGACCTTCGGCTTGAGCACTGTGATCTTGCCGCCCTTGGCGATGAGCTCCATGCGCACGTTGCGGGCCTTGTCCAGGGTCATGGACTTTTCGCCGTGGTAGAAGTCGCCGTGGTGCATGTGGGAGACGTGGGTCTGCGACCACTGCTTCCATTCGCCCATCGAGTGCGGGTTCTTGCGGGCGTAGTTCTTGACGGCGAGGGGAGCGCGGCGGTCAGAGTTGCCTTCACGCAGCACCGGGTTCACTGCCGAGCCCAGGCACTTGCCATAGCGGGTGGCGATCGCCTTCTCCTCTTCGGTGGTCGGGGCCTCCGGGTAGTCGGGGATCGGGTAGCCCTTGGCCTGCAGCTCCTTCACACAGGCCTTGAGCTGGGCGACGGAGGCGCTGATGTTCGGCAGCTTGATGATGTTGGCGTCTGGCTCGAGGGTCTTCTTGCCCAGCGCGCCGAGGGTGTCGGGAACCTTCTGCTCGTCGCTCAGGCATTCGGAGAACTCGGCGAGCACGCGGGCAGAGACGGAGATGTCAGCCTTCTCGATCTCGATGCCCGCCGGGCCGGTGAAGGTCCGGATGATGGGAAGAAATGCGCACGTTGCGAGCAGCGGGGCTTCGTCCGTGAGCGTGTAGATGATCTTCGATTTCCCAGTAGCCATTTGTCTTCCCTCAGTATTGGATTATTTTGACGACAGCCCTGCGCAAGCCTCGATGGTCCGGCGCGCTTGCAAAATGCGCTTTCTGAAATGCGATTTCACAACCTGAGAAAAATATCACGTATCCCGCCGCTCTGCATCCATGCCGTGATGCCTTCCCGCGAAATTGACACGCCGGGCGATGACGGTGGACGCAAAAAAGCCCGCGCTGCCGAAGCAGGGCGGGCTTTTCTGTGCCTGTCAGGCGGACGCGCGGGGCGTCCGCTTCCAGTCAGCTGGCCAGATTAGGCAGCCTTCTTGGAGGACTTGGCGGGAGCGGTGGTGCTGACGGCCTTGACGGTGGCGTTGGTCGCGGCAGCCACGTTGGCTTCGGCGATCTCGGCGACTTGCTTGGCAGCCTTGGTCACGCTGTCGTAGGCGGAGTTGGCGGCGGCGATGGCGGACTTGACAGCAGCCACGGCGACGTCGGAACCGGCGGGAGCGGACTTGGCAGCCTTGTCGAGGGCGGCAGCGAAGGTCTTGTTGGCTTCAGCGACTTGAGCTTCGAACAGCTTGGAAACTTCTTCCTGGGTCTGGGAAGCGATTTCGTAGATGCTGCGGGAGTAGGCAACGGCCTTCTCGACAACCGGCTGGGCCAGGGAGGTCTGCAGGGCCAGCAGCTCTTGAGCATCCTTGGCGCCCATCAGGGTCTTGGCGGCGGCGACGGAGTCTTCCAGAACAGCGCGGGCGGTGTTCAGGTTGAGGGCAGCGATGCGCTCGGCGCTGGCGAAGGCGGTGTTGGCCAGGGTCAGCAGGGTTTCGACGTTAGCCTTGTTGGCAGCAACGATTTGTTCGGGGGTGGTCATGTCAATCTCCTTAAGTGAATGTGGATCTATTACCTGAAATCATCCGACGCCTCTTTGTGCGTCGCAGCAATGGAGTCCATTATATTCAGAGCGGGAGAGCTGTCAACAACTATTTGTTGCGACGCACAATAATCTTTGTGGCGCTGCAATTCTTTTGCAATCAAACAGTTGTACGGATTTTCCGAAACCACCCGAAGACCGTTGAGGGCTGCGGCTTTGCGTCGCATCATGCCCATTACGGGTTGGTTGCGCCGTCCTTCTTCTTGGGCTGGATGGTGACCTGCACGCGACCCTGCTGGCTGGGCAGGGTGGTGGCGTTGGGGCCGTTGGTGACCAGGTAGGTTTCGGTGACGCCGTTGAACTGGATGTACTGGCCGCGCACTTCGTCCTCGCCGCTCTTCACGCGGGCGCGGAGGAAGAACTGGGAGAGCTCGCTGCGGGCGTCGTGTTCGATGCGCTCGCCTTCGCCGTCGACCCACTCATTCTTGCCTTCGCGCTTCTGGCGGAAGCGGGCGAGGCCGCCGTCGCCGCCGGTGGCGATGCCGCGCTGGTAGCCTTCCTGATCCTGGCTCACCACCAGCTTGTCGCTGCGGATGGTGAGGGTGCCCTGGGTGAGCACGACGTGGCCTTCGAAGATGTGGATCTTGTTCTTGTCGTCCACCGTCACCTTGTCGGCCTCGATGTTGACCGGCTTGCCACGGTCGGCCTTTTCGGCGTGGGCGGGAGCGGCCAGCGCGAGGGTGGCGATGGCGATGAGGGGGGCGAGATGGGCGTGCAGCCGGAAGAATGGTTTCATGGTTTCGGCGTCGGGGTGTTTCGGTAGATGGTGCCGCGGACCTGGCCCTGCAGACGGACCTCGCCGACGATGTTGTCGCTTTCCATGCGCTGGGCGTTGATCACCGTCTTGCCCTGGGTGAGCACCACGGGTTTGTCGGAGCGCATCTTCTCGTCGTCGGGCCAGACGGTCATTTCCTCGGTGCGGAGGGTGGATTCGGGCTTGCCGGCGGTGGCGTCGCGGCGGACGAAGACGTTGTCGGTGAGGACGACGGCGTCGCCGTCCTTGTTGACACGGGCGAAGTTGGATTCGACCCACACCGGCTCGGGCCGGTTGAGGTAGTTGAGGCGCGGGCGGACGAGTTCGGTGGTTTCGTCGTCGGCGTAGTGGACCATCCGGTCGGCTACCAGCACGTACTGGATCTTGCCGGTGAGGTCGAATCGGCGGACGGTGAGCTTGTCGGCGGAGAAGTCGGCCTCGTGCGCTTTTTCGGCCCGTGCGACGGCCGGCTGCTGGGTGACCCGGTCGAGCCACACCGAGACGCCGGCGAGGAGGGTCAGCACCACGAGGGGGAAGAGGCTGTGGCCCCGGCCGTTCATCGGGCGCTCCGCGAAGTGTGGGTTGCGGCTGCCATCAGATGACCTTGGCGAGCATCAGATCGTGATGGTTGAGAGCGCCGATCAGGCGGCCGGTGGCATCCGCCACCAGCAACTGGCTGATGCGCCGGGTCTCCATCATCTCGGCGGCCTCGACGGCGAGGGCTTCCGGGTGGATGGTGCGCGGGCCGCGGCTCATCACGTCGGCCACGCGGGCGGTGGTGAAGTTGCAGCCGCTGGCGAGCGAGCGACGCAGGTCGCCGTCGGTGTAGATGCCGACGATGAGCTGGTCGGTGTCGACGATGGCGGTCATGCCCATGCCGGCGCGGGTCATCTCCATCAGCGCGTCGGCCAGCAGCGCGTCTTCGGTGACCTGCGGAACGGCGGCGCCGCTGCGCATCACGTCGGAGACGTGGGTGAGCAGGCGTCGGCCGAGGGCGCCGCCCGGGTGCGAGCGGGCGAAGTCGTCGGCGCCAAAGCCGCGGGCGTCGAGGAGCGCCACCGCGAGGGCGTCGGACAGGGCCAGGCTGGCGGTGGTGCTGGCAGTCGGGGCCAGGTTGAGGGGGCAGGCTTCTTCCTTCACCGCGCCGTTGAGATGCACGTCGGCCTCGCGGGCGAGGGGCGAATCCGGGTTGCCGGTGATGGCGATCAGCCGGGCGCCCTGGCGCTTGACGAGGGGGACGATCTTGAGGAGTTCTTCGCCGGAGCCGGAGTAGGACAGGGCGATCAGCACGTCGTTGGCGGTGATCATGCCCAGGTCGCCGTGGGCTGCCTCGGCAGCGTGCACGAAATACGCAGGCGTGCCCGTGCTGGCGAGGGTGGCGGCGAACTTGCGCCCGATGTGGCCCGACTTGCCGACGCCCGACACGATGACCCGGCCGCTGGAGGCGAGGATCAGGTCGACGGCCTTGACGAATTCCGGGCCAAGCTGGTCGGCGAGCGCGTGAACGGCTTCGGCCTCGATCTCGAGGACGCGGCGGGCAAGGGCGAGGACGCGGTCGTGCGCAGCGGGATTCGGGGCGGAGCTCATGGGCGGCGTGGGTATAATCGGGCTCAGGAGTATATCAGATCGACTATTCCGCCCGTCCCGGGCGCCCCTTGCTGCCTTCCATGGTCAATACCCTCGAGCTTGTGCTCGCCCTTCTTGCCGGCGCAGTGCTGGTGGTCGGAATCTTCCGGTCGCTCAACCTGCCGCCGGTGCTCGGTTACCTGATGGTCGGTGCGGCCGTCGGGCCCCACGCGATGAACCTGATGCCGGATACCGGCGGCGCGCGCTACCTCGCCGAGTTCGGCGTGGTGTTCCTGATGTTCACCATCGGGCTGGAGTTCTCGCTGCCGCGGCTGTACAGCATGAAGCGCATCGTGTTCGGGCTGGGGGCGATGCAGGTGCTGGCGTCGATCGTGCTGGCGATGATCGCCGGGCGCATCGGCGGGCTGGGCTGGGGCGCCGGTTTTGCGCTGGGCGGCACGCTGGCGATGTCGTCCACGGCGATCCTCTCCAAGCTGCTTTCGGATCGCCTTGAGCTGGATTCCAAGCACGGCCGCGAGACCATCGGCGTGCTGCTGTTCCAGGATTTGGCGGTGGTGCCGCTCTTGATCCTGATCCCTGCGTTGTCGGGGCCGGCCGATGCGCTGTTCGAAACCCTGGCGCTGGCGACGGCCAAGGCGGTGGCGCTGCTTTCGCTGGTGCTGTTCTTCGGCCAGCGGGTGATGCGGACGTGGTTCTTCTACGTGGCGCGCCAGAAGTCGGCCGAGCTGTTCATGCTCAACGTGCTGCTGATCACCCTCGGGCTGGCGTGGCTGACCGAGATCGTCGGGCTGTCGCTGGCGCTGGGGGCTTTCCTGGCGGGGATGCTGATCTCCGAGACCGAATACCGCTACCACGTGGAAGAAGACATCAAGCCTTTCCGCGACGTGCTGCTGGGGCTGTTCTTCGTCACGGTGGGGATGTTCCTCGACGTGGGGCAGATCATCCTCAGCCTGCCAGCGGTGCTGGCCATGCTGGCGGCGCTGCTGGTGGGCAAGTTCCTGATCGCCGGGGCGGCGTCGCGCCTGCTGGGCAGCCCCCAGGGCACCGCGGCGCGTACCGGCCTGTGGCTCTGCGCGGGGGGCGAGTTCGGTTTTGTGCTGTTGTCGCAGATTGACGAGGCCAGGCTGCTGCCTGCGGCGTTGTCGCAGGTGGTGGTGGCGGCGCTGGTGCTGTCGATGCTGCTGGCGCCGCTGATCGTGCAGGCCAGCGAGAAGATCGTGCTGCGTCTGGTGCCGTCGGAGTGGATGAGCCGCTCGCTGCAGCTCACCAGCATCGCCACCCAGTCGATGTTCGTGGACAAGCACGCGATCCTGTGCGGCTTCGGCCGGAACGGCCAGTACCTCGGGCGCCTGCTGGAGCAGGAGGGCATCACCTACATCGCGCTGGATCTCGACCCGGAGCGGGTGCGCGAAGCCGCCGCGGCGGGCGAGACGGTGGTGTTCGGCGATGCGGCCAAGCGCGAGACGCTGATGGCGGCGGGCATCGCCCGGGCGTCGGTGGTGGTCATCACCTATGCCGATACCGACGCGGCGCTGCGGGCGATGAGCATGGTCCGGGCCTGCCGGCCGGACGTGCCGGTGGTGGTGCGCACCGCCGACGAGCGGGACCTGGAAAGGCTGCAGGAGGCCGGTGCCGCCGAGGTGGTGCCGGAGTCGGTGGAGTCGTCGCTGATGCTGGCCTCCCACGCGCTGGCGCTGGTGGGGATTCCGCTGCCGCGCATCCTCAAGCGCATCCGCGAGATCCGCGCCGAGCGCTACCACCTGCTGCGCGGCATCTACCGGGGCGGCGAGCACCTGCATGAGGAATCCCTCGAGGAGCGCCAGCAGGTGCGTCTGCACTCGGTGCCGCTGGACGCTGGCGCCTACGCGATCGGCAAGAGTCTCGCCGAGCTGCGCCTGAAGGAGCTGGGCGTGGAGATCACCGCGGTGCGGCGTCAGCGCATCCGGGTGGTCGACCCGGTGCCCGAGACGCGGCTTGAGCTGGAAGACGTGCTGGTGTTGCTGGGCACGCCGTCGCAGATATCCAGCGCCGAGACCCGGCTGCTGAAGGGCGTCTGAGCCTCAGTAGGCGGCGCACACGGTATAGACCGTCGCGTCGTTTAGATCGGCCTGGGCAACAGCCGCGCCGCCCGACAGCAGGCGGACGGTGCCGGTGGCTGGCAGGCCGTCGTCCATCGCGATATCCACCTGCCGGGCAAAGGTGCCGGCGAGGTTTTCCTGGCAGATGAAGAAGCTCCCGCCCCAGCCGGCGAGCGGGCTGGCGCTGGTGACGCCGATGCGCCCGCTGAAGGCATTGCGGGGCAGCCAGTCGGCGATCACCACGCCTTCGGCGCCCGGATTGCGGCTGTCACCGCTGGCCAGGTTGGCGAGGCGCACGTGCTGCCAGAAGAGCACGGTTTCGTCGGTGGCGGTGGTGGAGTTCCAGGCGCCGTCGATCCGCCCGTTGCCGGAGGTGCCGCCGGTGGTGGCGCGCACCGCGCCGGTCAGCCGGTTGGCAACGCCGGCGTCGTCGCCGGGCAGGGCGCGGAAGCGGTCCTGGTAGGCGTAGATGTAGGTGGCGGTGTTGCGGAAATCGCCGATGACGTTCTTCACCTTGGCGCTGTTGATGAGCTCCTGCCCTTTCAGGATGCCGCCGAGCAGCAACCCGATGATGACCAGCACGACCGCGATTTCAACCAGGGTGAAGCCCTGTTGCCGAACCTTCATTTAGCCTCCCGTGAGCAGCCCTGCACGGCGCGTGCAAGGCAATGTCTATTGATACAGTACGGGTATTCTAATGCAGATTGGCTTGCCGGTGAATGCCAATGGCCTCAGGTGGCCCGCGTCGGCTGGATGACCGTCGCCGCCGGGGCGGCGAAGATCCGCGGGCCTTGCAGGCGATACACCGGCACGTAGCCCTTGCCCTTGAGCATCAGGAGGATCGGCTTGGCGAAGGCGAAGGCGCCGTGCAGGCGTTCGAACGCGCGGCTGTCGCACTGGATGGTGCTGGGCTCGCCCTCGGTGCACAGGCGGAAGGCGAGATTGACGGTGTCGCCCCACAGGTCGTAGATGAACTTGGCGCGGCCCACCACACCTCCCACCACCGGGCCGGAGGCGATGCCGATGCGCACCTCGAGTTCGAGCCCGTCGGTGAAGTCGTGGTTGCGCAGGGTGGCCTGCATGTCGAGGGCCAGGGTGGCCATCGCCGCGTGGGGTTCGATCGGGTGGGCGTGCAGCCCGCCGGCCACCATGTAGCCGTCGCCGATGGTCTTGATGCGTTCGAGGCCGTGCTGTTCGCACAGCTCGTCGAAGCGGCAGAAGATCCGGTTGAGCATCTCGAAGACCGCCTTGGGCGTCATGCCGCTGGCGATGCGGGTGTAATCCACGATGTCGGCGAACATCACCACCACCTCCGGGTGGCCGTCGGCGATGGTGCTGGTGTTGTCCTTGAGGCGGGCGGCGATGGGAGCCGGCAGGATGTTCAGCAGCAGGCGCTCGGAGCGCTCCTGGGCGAGGCGTAGCTGGCGGTGGGCGTCGGCGAGGCGTTCGCGGGTCTTGTTGCGCTGGCCCATCGCAAAGCGCAGCTGGACGTAGATCACCAGGGCCACGAGCGTCACGTGGCAGGCCAGGGCGAGGGCGGAGGGCTGGGCGGTCGTCGGCAGCAGGGCGCCGGCGGCGAGCGTGATCGCGACAAAGCCAGCAAACCACGGCGCGGACCCTTTTCCCCCGAGACACAGCAGGCCGGCGGTGGGCGCGAGGATGGCCCACACGGGCAGCCCGGCGGTGGCCGGCGTCGGCCCGAGGAGCGCCTGGGCCGCAAAGGGGAAGGTCAGCATCAGGCCCAGCTGCAGCGGGCCGTACAGGCCGCCGCGCCGGTGCCGCCTGAAAAGCAGCAGGTTGATCCCGGCGAGCACGGGCACCGCCGCGACGGCGAGCGCCATCGGGTTGCCGTCCACGAGCAGATTCCCCGCCAGCCAGACCAGGGCTGCGGTGGCAAAAAGCACGCTGGCCAGATTCAGGCGGATTTTCCTGATGCTGGCTTCGTCGTCGTCGTCGGGGTGCGCGCCGATGTCCAGGATCGCCCTGAGAAAGCGGCGGACTGGATGGCCGGGCGGGGGATAGAGCCAGGGCTCCGGCATCGGATTTCCTGCGGAAGTGAACCGTGACAAGTTTCACGTCTGCGGGAAACGGGGGTCAAGCCGCTGCACCGGGCTGATTGTCGGGATGTGTGTCGTAGTGCGCAGCACGGTGCATCCGCAGGGCGGGGCTCAGGGCAGCGTGCCGGCGCTGATGAGGCGGTGGGCGAGCAGGTTGGGCGACAGCCAGGTGACGCGGTCGTCGAAGCTGCCGCCGGGCGCTGCGGGATTGTCGGAGGCGGGCCGGCTGAAGAACAGCTTGCCATCGGCGCTGGCGTTGCGGGCTTCGTCGCTGCCTTCGGGGGGCGCGGCGAGTGCGTTGCCCTGCTGGTCGGTGGCGCCGAGGCCGTTGGCGCCGTGGGAGAGGATCACCGCGGGGCTGCGTCCGCCGTCGGTGGTGAGGAAGAGCTCGGCGCCGTCGAGATTGCGGGTCTTGATGTCGAGATCGCCATCGGCGAGGTTGGCCTTTTCGCCCGTCACGACGTTGCGGATCGGCTGCACGTATGGCGCGGCGACGGCGTAGCGGAGGCGGCGGGACCAGCCGTCCAGCCCGGCGATGCCTAGGGTGGCCCAGGGCAGCAGGCCATTCTGCTTGCGGCAGGCGGTGGGGCTCACGCGGTCTTCGGCGCCGTCGGTGGCGCTTTTGGCGGGGCAGGGGAGGTAGCCCTTGCGCACCACGAAGCCGAGCAGCGCGTCGCGGGCTTCGCCGAGGGCGTCGTCGGTGACGGCTTCGGCCCGGCGGGCGAGGTGGGCCGACAACCCGACGGTGAGCCCGCCAGCGAGGAGGGTGAGGACGAGCAGCACGACGGCCATCTCGACGAGGGTGAAGCCGCGGTGGCGCCGGGGCGTTGCGGGGTGGTTCACGGAATGCATAGGGCGATGTCGGCGCTGGCCGGGCGGTCGGGCGCAGGGATGGCGAAAGTGGTGGGCAGGCTGCCGAGCTGGCCGCTGGCGAGGGCGGCGAGGGTGTCGGCTTCGAGATAGTTGCGGGTGACGAGGCGGTCGGCGGGATCAACCCTGCGCTGGCTGGCGTCTGCACGTTCGCCGCCGAAGATCAGCGCGCCGCGGCAGCGCCGTCCGATGCCGGCGAGGCAGTCGGTGCCGTCTGCGCAGCGGGCGTAGCGCATGGCCTCGGCCCAGTTGGCGACGGCGTCGCGCAGGGTTTCGTTGCGGCAGGTGCCGGTGAGCTTGTCGAGCGCGGGCAGGCGGCCGAGTTCGACCGGGCCGACGCGCTCCGGCGCCACCGCCGCGGGCAGGCTGGCGAGGCAGTCGGCGCTGGCCTGGATTACCTGCTGCAGCCAGCCGGCGTAGCTGGGCCGGCGTTTGAGCTGGCGGTAGATGTCGTCGGTGGTGATCGCCGCCAGGCGGTCGTTGCCGGCGCTGGTGCGGACGGGGGTGATGCCGTGGGCGTCGGCGGCTTCGAGGGCTTCGACGTATTCGCGCACCTGGCGGGCTTCGGAGTCGCCGCCGCAGCGGGCCGGGCCGGCGCTGCGGGATTGGCCTGCCTGTGGGGCGCCAGCGGCAATGACGAGGGCCGCGGCGCGGCCGCTCTGGTCGCCGGCAAGGGGGCGGGTGGCGCCTGCGTCGTCGATGAGCTGGAAGCTGCCGGTGCTGTCGCTGTTGAGGGCGTCGGGCTTGGGGTTGTTCTTGAAGCTGCCGGAGACGGCGTACCACAGGCATTCGCCGTTGCCGTCGCGCAGGTCGGGCAGGTTGAGGGTGAGGTAGGGCAGCCGGCCGATGCTGGTCTGGCCCTTGGTGCCGCAGGTTTCGGACGAGCCGTCGCCGTCGAGGTCGGGGCAGGGCAGGTAGCCGAAGTCGGCGTTGGCATGCTCCCGGTTGCGGTAGGTGGCGGCGTAGCCGAGGAGGGCTTCGCGGGCGGTGGCGAGGGCGTCGGCGGTGCGGGCCTCGCGGATGAGATCCCGGTGGGCGGCGCTGTCCTGGCGCGACAGCAGCCAGCCAAGGCCGCCCACGGCGAGGAGCACGATCAGGGCGGGCAGGAGCATCCCCCGTTGCCGGCGCCGGGCGGGCCCGGTGCGCATCAGGGGGCGCCGGTGTTGAGGGGGGAGTCGCCGACGCGCAGCAGGTGGTGCCGGCCGTCCGGGGTGGTCACGCGGGCGCTGGCGTCGTCGATGCGGACCTGGCGGGTGTCGGCGGGGGTGGCCTGGCCGTCGACGAAGATCACGGGCCTGCCGGCGCTGCGGGTGATGATGCCGTCAAGGCGCGGCGGCGGGGCTGGCGTGGCGTCGGGCTGCGGGGGGCGGTCGATGCGGGCGCGTTCGGCTGGGGTGTGGAACAGCCGGCCGAGGGATTCAGCCCGGGCTGCGGGGCCGGAAAGGAGCGGCAGGGTGACGGCCAGGGCGGCAAGCGCCGCGGCGTGGGTGGAGAACATGCGCATAAGCCCATAAATCTAGCATAGTCTGCGCCGCGCAGCCTACCCGGCGGCTGTCAGTGGACGGCGAGGACGCGGTTCTTGCCGGAGCGTTTGGCGATGTACATGGCCTTGTCGGCGCGGTCGAGGGCCTGCTCGGGGTCTTCCCCTTCGAGCAACTGGGCGACACCGGCGCTGAAGGTGATCAGCAGCTTTTGCTGACGGGCCAGGAAGAAGCGCTTGGTGAGGGCGCGTTGCAGGCGGACGAGGGCGGCTACGGCGGCCTCGAGGCCGGTGTCGGGGAGCAGGATGACGAACTCTTCGCCGCCGTAGCGGGCGACGGAATCCTGCGGGCGGATGTTCTCGCGGACGACCTCGGTGAGGTGCTGGAGCGCCTCGTCGCCGGTCTGGTGGCCGTGGATGTCGTTGATCTGCTTGAAGTTGTCGATGTCGAGCAGCCCGAGGCACAGAGGCGTGCCGCGGCGCTGGGCGAAGGCGGTCTCGCGGGCGAGGGCTTCGTCGAGGCCCTTGCGGTTGAGGACGCCGGTGAGCGGGTCGTGGCGGATGAGCTCGCTGGTCTGCTCGAGTTCGTGCTGGAGGCGGGTGATCTCGGTGTTGGCTTCGTCCACGCGGCTGCGCAGGGCGACGAGCTCGTCCCGGGAGCGGGCGGTGGAGGCCTGCACGCTGCGGGTCTCGCGCATCACGTCGGCGATCACGTCGGTGAGCTCGGCGATGTCCTGGGCGGCGGCGATGCGTTCGGCGGAGCGTTCGATCTTGGCGTGGTAGTCGCCGGTGGAATCGGTGAATTCGCCGAGGCGATCGACGAAGCGCGAGAGCATCTCCTTGAGGCGCAGCTGGGCGTCGGAGAGCTCCAGCTTGATGGCGCTCTGGCGGTCGATCACGTCGCGCAGGCGGCTTTCGAGTTCGCCCAGCACGCGCACGTCGAGGGGGTGGGCGAACATCTCGCCCATCAGGGTGATCTGGCCGTGGAGCCAGCGGTCGTCCACCACCAGCTCGCCGATGTTCTCGAGGATGAGTTGGAGCACGCGCTGGAGGGCGTCGCGCAGGGCGTGCTGGTCTTCGGTGGCCCATTCGAGGCCGGCGCGCAGCTTGTCGAGACGCTGCTGCAGCGCGTCGGCGGGAAGGCGGAGCGGCTGCTGGCGCAGGGCGACGGCCAGCTCGCGGGCTTCGGTGGCGAAATCGGCGTCGGCGGGGCGGGCCTGGCTGGCGATGCTGTCGAGCAGGGCGGCCAGCATCTCGGCAACGGCCGGTGTGGCGGGATTGGTGCGATCGACGGGGGCCGGCGGGGCAAGATCGCCGATCGGGGCCGGCGGCTCGTCGTCGTCGGCGTTGCGGCTCCATGCCCGCAGCAGGCCCTGGAGCCTTTCGGCGAGGCGTTCCGGGTTGGTGCCGGAGGCGCTCAGCACGCGGTCGAGCATCTCGCGCTTGCGGGCCTGGGTGAGGCCGGCCTGGCGTCGGTCCCATTCGGCGATCAGGTCGCGCAGCAGGCTGCCCCAGTTGATGCCCTGGCTGTCGGTGGCGGCGATGGCGTTGGTGATGGCCGCGCCGAGCCCGGCCCAGTCGGCCTGGGCAACGGCGGTGTCGAAATCCCGAGCGATGCGCAGGGCTTCGTGGTTGTGCCGGGGCAGGGAGGCGGCGATCTGCTTGAGGGCGCGCTCGGGGAAGGCTTCGTCGGCGGGGGTGCCGGCGATCTCGTGGTAGAGGGTCTGGTAGTTGTCGGGAGTGGGGGCGATCCGGCGCAGGGCCAGTTGACGGAAGGCTTCGCGGGCGATGTCCGAGGGATGGCTGGGTTCGTTCATGGCGTGTCTGCGCTGGGCGGTTTGCGAGCTGCCATCTTCATCTCAGGCCCCGGTGCCGGGTGAGGGTGGGTGACGGCGCTTCTGGTAAGCCCGTTGAATAACGGCCGTGCCCCACATGCCTTGAGGCTGTCGGGCGCGGCCGTCGCAGAAAAAAAACGAAAAAATGAAACCCGGCGGCTATTCGGCCAGGCCGTGCTTGAGCCCGTAGTGGGTGAGTTCGGCGTTGTTGCGCAGGTTCATCTTCTCGAGGAGACGTGCGCGATAGACGCTGACGGTCTTGACGCTGAGGTTGAGGGCCTCGGCGATCTCGGTGGGCGTCTTGCCGGAGGCGATCATGCACAGGGTTTGATACTCGCGATCCGAGAGCTTTTCGTGGGGCGGCCGTTCGCTGTCTTCGCCGATGGCGTTGGCGAGCTCTTCGGCGAGGGACGGGCTGACGTACTTCTTGCCGCTGGCCACCTGGCGGATTGCGGTGACGAGGAGTTCCGGCGCGCTCTGCTTGGTGAGGTAGCCCGCCGCGCCGGCCTTGAGGGCGCGGATCGCGTATTGCTCTTCGGGATACATGCTGAGGATGAGCACCGGCAGGCGCGGGAATTCCTTCTTGATGATCTTGAGGGCGTCGATGCCGTTGCGGTCGGGCATCGAGACGTCCATCAGCACCACATCCCATTCGCCCGAGCGCACCAGCTGCACGGCCTGCACGCCGTTTTCGGCTTCGCCGGCCACGGTGAGATCGGCGGTGTCGGAGAGGATCTGGCGCAGGCCCTGGCGGACGATGGCGTGATCGTCGGCGATCAGTACGCGGATGGGCTTGCTCATGCAAGGCTCCTGGTGGGGTTGGGCTCGTCCGGTGAGGCCGGCAGAAGGGGCGCGCGCAGGGCGAGGCGGGTCCCGTGGGGCTGGATGTCGGTGAGATCCAGGCGCCCGCCGAGACTGGCCAGCCGTTCGCGGATGCCCCGCAGGCCGAAGGAGCGGGGCTTCTGCAGATCGGTCGCGTCGAGGCCGCAGCCGTTGTCGGCGATCTCGAGCACCACTTCGTCACCTTCCTGCATGAGTCTCACGTTCACCTCGGTCGCGCCTGCGTGCTTGCTGACGTTGGTCAGCGCTTCCTGGAACACCCGGAAGAAAGCCAGGGCCGTATCGTAGTCCGGGTCGAGGTCGTGGTCGGTACAAAGAATGTTACAGGCGATGCCTGTCCGTTGGGCGAAGTCCTCGCCCTGGGATTCGATCGCCGCGGCGAGGCCGAAATCCTTGAGGATGCCCGGCCGCAGCTCGCGGGTGACGCGCCCCACGGTGGCGATGGCGTCATCCACCATCCGCCCCACGTTGCGGGCGCGCTCGCGGGCCTGGGCGAGGTTCACGTCAAGTTTGGCCTCGAGGAGGGACATCTCGAACTTCATGGCAACGAGGGTACCACCAAGCACGTCGTGCACGTCCCGCGCGATGCGTTCGCGCTCTTCTTCCTTGATGCGTTGCAGGTGATTGGAGAGGGCTGCGAGCTGGCTGCGGGATTCGCGCAGGTCGGCCTCGACGTGCTTGCTGTGGGTGATGTTCCACATCACGCCTTCCCACACCACGGCGCCCATCTCGGACAGGCGCGGCGAGCTGCGCAGGTTGATCCACTTCTGCTCGCCGGTGGAGAGCTGGATGCGGCCTTCCCAGTTGAGGGTGGAGAGGTTCTCGGCCGACACGCTGGCGGCCTCCATGAAGCCGGGCAGGTCTTCGTTGAGCAGCCAGTTCATCCAGCCGGCCGAGCTGCCGATGAGCTCCTCGGCCGAGGTGCCGAAGAGCATGGTTGCGGCTTCGGACAGATACTGAAAGCCGAGCATGCCGTCCGGCGTGTAGCCCATCTGGAAGACCACGCCGGGGATGTTGTCGGTGAGGGCGCGCAGGCGTGCCTCGCTCTGGCGCAGGGTCTGTTCGGCCTGGCGCTTCTCGCGGCGGTTGACGACTTCGCGCATCTCGCGCTCGACGGCGGGCACCAGGCGGTCGAGCTTGTTCTTGCTGAGATAGTCGTGGGCGCCCGCGCGCATCGCGGCAATGGCCTCGTCTTCCTGCATCACCCCGGAAACGATGATGAAGGGCAGATCGACGCCGAGCTCCTGCGTCCGGCGCAGGGCCGCCTGGGCATTGAAGCCCGGCAGGTTGTGATCGCACAGGATGACGTCCCAGCTCTCGCGCTGCAGGGCTTCGAGCAGGCCTTCCTCGGACGCCACCTGCAGGTAGGTGGGGGCGTAGCCTGCGTTACGGAAGCGATGCAGCAGCAGGATGACGTCGTTTTCGGAGTCTTCGATGAAAAGCAGGCGGATCGGTGGCTTGGCCGGGCCGACAGGAGAGAGGCTGGGGACGTCCGGCTTCTGGGCGGTAGACATGCGCTGAGTAGGGGCTGCGTGGTTGGGTCGCTTTGTGTTTATAATCCGGCCCTCGCCGGGGCCTGCGCCACTCCCAAGGATAGTTCAGGCCGGCCTTTGCCGTCCATGCATATCGGGATGTTTCCGGCGTGGCCGGAAGGCGGCGATCTGCCGGTGTAGCTCAGTTGGTAGAGCAGCGCACTTGTAATGCGAAGGTCGAGGGTTCGATTCCTTTCACCGGCACCATTGGATTCAAGGAGATAGGCCGATCCGTCTGGGTCGGCTTTTTCATTGGGCTCGCGCGGCGGAAGAGTCCGCCCGGCTTTTCTTCTTCCTCCAGCATCAACTCTGCATCCTGAAATGCATGGAATCGTGGGTTACATCATCATCGGCGGATGCGTCGTCGTCGCGCTGGTGGCGGTGGCATCGTTTGTGATCGACATGCGGCAAAGCCGGCAGGGCGCTGAAAAGCGGCGCCGGCTTTCGTCGCGCCTGACTGGAAAGTGACCCCGCCATGAAAACCTATCTGCGCGTACCGTTTGCCGAGAAGGACGAAGCCAAGCGCCTGGGCGCGCGCTGGGATCCGGCGAAGAAGCTGTGGTACGTCCAGAGCGTTCCCAATCTCGCGGCCTTCGAGCGCTGGCTGCCGGCCCAGGGGGATCTGGTGGAGGCCGCCGCGAAGCCGGCGCCAGCCGTCCGCACGAAAGCGGCGCAGGTGCAGACCGGGCCGCGCTACTTCGAACTGCACTGCGACTGCCTGCCGTGGGTGGGCTGTGCGGCGTGCGGGCCGGTGGTCGAGGCCCGGGGCTGGCGCGCGCCGGCCTAACTGGGCGGGGCCGCGGTCGCCTTGCATCGGGGGTGAGGCGACGCGTTTCGGGTATTCCGGCATCAAGCTCGTCCGGCCGGGGTCGTTAAGTAATGGCCCCCAGCTGTCAGCCGCGACCATGCAGATCCGTATTCACGCCAAACATCCCAAGGACGGTCGGTCATTCAAGATCACGATGGTGAACTTCCCCGACGACCGCGCCGACGATTTTGCCCGCAGCGTCAAATCCCTGGCCAAGGTCACGTATGGGCCGCTACTCCAGCAGCTTGTCACCGAAAAGGCGCCGGAGGCTCGCCGCGATGCCTTCTTCGACACCCTCTTCAACAGCATCTGCGGCGAGTTCCACATGTTCGGGAGCCAGTTCGACTTTACCGATTCGATGGATCGGCAGCCGGTGGATCTCTTTCGCAACTTCCTGAGCCTGTGCGCGTCGGTCTATACCGCCCAGACCTTTGGCTGGCTGCCGACAACGGCGCTCCTGCAGGCGCCGGACAAGACGTCGACACGGGGCTGAAGCCGCGGCGTTGGCGGGCTTTCCTGATGACGAATCCGACCGCCTGATGGTGATGATGCAAAAAAAGCTTGACGCAGTAGTTCGACTTGTCTAATATGGCGTTTCTCCGACGCGGGGTGGAGCAGTCTGGCAGCTCGTCGGGCTCATAACCCGAAGGTCGCAGGTTCAAATCCTGCCCCCGCAACCAGTTTCAAGCGTCTAGGCCCAATCACTCAGGTGGTTTGGCCTTTTTGCTTTTGCTCGCGCTTTTGGCGCCGGGTTCGGTGGCTTTGTTGGGTGCGCCGGGCGCTGGGTTCCGCATCCGGGGCGATCGCCGCGTGCCGGGCGGTCCGGCCTGGTTACCCCAGCCAGTGCAGCAGGGCCGAGTACAGCCGTTCCGGCACGACCGGTTTGGGCAGGAAATCGTTCATCCCGGCGCCAAGGCAGTTGGCCTTGTCCTCGCTGAAGACGTTGGCCGTCATGGCGAGGATGGGGACGGTCTGGCGTTCCGGGAGCAGGCGGATGGCGCGGGTGGCAGAGAGACCGTCCATCTTGGGCATCTGCATGTCCATCAGGATCAGGTCGTAGGCCTTGGCTGCGGCCTTGGCGACGGCCTGCTGGCCGTTGTCGGCGGTATCGACCTCCAGCCCGACGGTGACGAGGAGTTCCTCTGCCACCATCTGGCTGATCGGCTCATCTTCGACGAGCAGCACCGATTTGCCCTGGGCGATCGCCATGAGGGCGGCCTCGGCCTGGTGAAGCGATGGCAGGTCGTGGTCGTCTGCGCCCTCGGCGCCCTTGTCGAGCAGGGCCGTGAACCAGAAGGTGCTGCCTTCGCCCGGCGCGCTGCTGACGCCCACGGTGCCGCCCATCAGTTCGGCCAGCCGCTTGGTGATCGCCAGCCCGAGGCCGGTGCCGCCGTATTCGCGGGTGGTGGAGCTGTCGGCCTGCTCGAAGGATTCGAAGATCTTGTCGAGGGCCTCGGCGGGGATGCCGATGCCGGTGTCGCGCACCTCGAAGCGCACGCGCACCTGCGCGCCCGCGTCGGCTTCGATCTTCACCCCGATGGTGACGCTGCCCCGCTGGGTGAACTTGATGGCGTTGCCCACGTAGTTGAGCAGGGCCTGCTGGATGCGGGTCTCGTCGCCGACGACGCCCGGCAGGTCGGCCGGGGCGTCGATGCACAGCTGGAGGCCCTTGTCGGTGGCGCGGTCGTGCATGATCGACGCCACGTTGGCGAGCAGCGTGGGGATCCGGATGTGCTCGGCGCAGAGGGTGAGCTTGCCGGCCTCGATCTTGGAGAGGTCGAGGATGGCATTGATGATCTCCAGCAGGTGGCTGCTGGCGGCCTCGATCTTGGTGAGCCGGTCGGCCTGCTCGGGGGTGACGCCGGTGCGGTGCATCAGGAAGGCCATGCCGGTGATGGCGTTGAGCGGGGTGCGGATCTCGTGGCTCATGTTGGCGAGGAAGGTGCTCTTCGCCACGTTGGCCGATTCGGCGGCGTTGCGGGCGACTTCGAGCTGCTCGGTGCGCTCCTGGACGAGCACCTCCAGGTGGGTGCGGTGCAGCTCCAGCTCGTGTTCGAGGGCCTTGGTGGCGGTCACGTCGGTCACGAAGCCGTACCAGACGATCCGGTCGTCCTCGCCCCGTTCGGGCATGGCGTCCACGTGCAGCCACTTGATCTGGCCGTCGGGGTGGCGAATGCGGTAGTCCACGAGCCAGCGTTCCATGCTGGTGGCCGACTGGTGGAGCGAGCTGAAGAAGCGCTCACGGTCGTCGGGGACGAGGAGCTCCCGGATGCTGGTGGCGTCGGATTCCACCACCTCGGGGCTGACCCCGTAGATCTCGCGCACCGCGTCGCTGGCAAAGGGGAAGGCGCCGGTGCCATTCGGGTGCTGGTAGTACTGAAAGACCATGCCGGGGACGTGGGCGAGGATCTTGCGCACCTGTTCGGTGGCGGCCACCTTGGCGAGCAGGGCTTCCTGGTCGACGATGGACTGGAGCAGCCCGTTGAAGGCGTTGGCCAGCTTGCCGATCTCGTCGTCCTGCCCGACCGGGAGGGGCTGGCGCGGACGCGTGCCCTGGCGCATCTCGTCGAGCAGCACGGCGGAGCGCTCCAGCGGCTGCAGCTGCCGGCGCACCCACCAGCCGGCGATCAGGCTGGCCAGCAGGGTCAGCGCCACCGCCGAGAAGAGCAGCCGCTGCTGCATCTGCCGGACGACCAGGAAGGCTTCCTGGGTGGGCAGGACGGACTGCATCAGCCAGCCGGTGTTGCCGATCCTGACCGACGACGACAGTTCCTCCACCCCCCGCGAGCTGACCGCGACACCCGAGCCCTCGTGCCCACCGAGATAATGGTCGTACACCGGATTGACCCCGGGTGCGGGGCCGGTCTGCATCACCCGGCGCTTGTCGGACGAGGCAATGAAGGTGCGTGATCGGGTGTCGGTAACCAGGAAGTCGCCGGTGTGGCCGTACTTGGCGGTGCTGATCTGATCCAGGAAGTTCGGTTCGCTGAGGTTGGTGACGCCCAACACTGCACCCAGGTAGCGCCCGTCCGGCGCCCGGATCGGCAGGGCGAGGGTGATGACCGGGACGCCGGTGCGTTTGCCGACGCGTGGCTGGCTGATGACGGCCTTGTCGGCGTCTCGCACCTCGGGCAGAAACGGCAGGTCGCCGTAATCGGTGCCGGTGCGGTCGAGGGAGGACGGTATGCTGGCCAGGGCTAGGCCGTCCGCATCCACCACGACGACCCCCCAGTTGAACAGCGGGTCGAGCCCGGCCTGGGATTCGAGCAGTGCCTGGGGGCTGGCGCGGCGCAGGTCGCCGTGGCGGCCCAGGTGCCGGGCGAGGCGGTCCAGGATGACGCTGCGCTCATTCACCGAGCGGTGGATTTCGGAGGCGATGAGGGAGACCGTCGAGTACTGCTGGGCCGAGATGGCCGATTCCATGTCTGCGCGCAGATACTTGCCGATCACGAACATCACGATCCAGATCGACGCGACGGAAACGCAGAGCGATCCGGCGACCAGCCTTGTTCTCAACGACTGCCATGAAAGGCCGGTCATCAGGTGTTCTCCAACGATTTCTTTATTTTGATTGCCGGTGCGGGCTGCCATTGGCCCGATCGTGGTCGGGATGGGCGGTGGGGGCACCGGTGCCGTGCGTGCGGCGTGCGTTTTTGCGGCGGCCATGACTGCAACGCCCCGCGGTGGGCCCGATGTAGCGATTACGGTCGCGGACGATGAAAGGTTTAGGCCCCCGTCGCACGCGGGGGCGGGCGGGCTGGGCTCAGCGCTGGGCTCTGAACTGCGCGGCAAATGCCTGCGCGTCGGGCAGAAACGCGAAGAAGTCGGCTTCGAGCCCGGCAAACGCCTCCAGGAGTTCGGCGCCAGCCCCCGCCAGCGGGTTGGGCTGACGCAGCCGGAAGCGCGCCATCCGGTCCAGGGCGAGGGCGACGCTGGCGGCGTCCCGGTAGCTGGCCAGCCAGTCGTGGGTGGCCATGCGTTCGAAGACCGGCATGAAGCCGGCGGGCAGGGGGGCGGGGTGGGTGGCGATCAGCCGGTAGGTTTCGGCGGTGAAGTCGGTGAGCGGTCGGGGGCTGAACTGCTGCCAGTGCAGCGCCAGGAAGTGGTCGTAGAACATATCGACCATCACCCCGCTCACCCGCCGCCGGGCGTCGCTGATCCGGGCGCGGCTGCGACGGAAGGCCGGGTGGCCGTCGGCAAAGCTGTCGATGCGCCGATGCAGCGCGACGCCTGCCGCGAGGGCCTCATCCAGCCCGGCCGGCAGCGGCCCCTTGACGAAGTCGCCGATCACCCCGCCGATGCGGTCGGTGGCGAGCGGCCCGGCGAGAAAGGCGTGGGCGAGGTAGTTCATGGGCGTGGCGCGGGGAGTCGACGGGGCGCGGACGGTTGGCCGCGGCAGTCATTTTGCGCCGTTGGGGCGGGCGTCGGGCAGGGTTTCGCGGGCCGGGCCGCCGTCGATGCTGCGCGCCGGGTCAGGCCCGCAGGTAGTGGGTTTCCTTGAGCTCTTCCATCACCACGTAGCTGCGCTGCATCACCACGCCGGGCAGGTAGCTGTGCAGGGTGCACAGCAGGTCGTGGTAGTCCTCCAGGGCACCCAGGCGGGCCTTGATGAGGTAGTCGAAATCCCCCGACACCAGATGGCATTCGGTGATCTCGTCGAGTTTTTCGAGGGATTGACGGATCTCGTCGAGCACCTTGGGCGACTTGTTGGACACCCGGATCTCGATGAACACCAGCACCCGCAACCCCAGGGCGAGCGGGTTCACGCGGGCGTGGTAGCCGGAGATGATGCCTTCGCGCTCCAGGCGGCGGACGCGTTCGGTGCACGGGGTGGCGGACAGCCCGACCTGGGCGGCCAGATCGGTCATGGTGACGCGGCCGTCCTGTTGCAGGGCGTGGAGGATCTTGCGGTCGATGGGATCGAGGGGGCGCATGGGCTTGGCGTGCTCTCAGGGCGTATGAAAGCAGGGCGCCGAAGCGCCCTGCGGATGGAAGGGGATCAGCGTCGCTTGCCGGCAGCGGGGCCGTCGGCGGGGGGCGGGCCGGCGCGGCGGGGGCCGTCGGCTTCGAACTGGGCCTTCAGCTCGTCGGCCTTCTTGCGCTGTTCGGGGGTGAGCAGCTGGTAGATCTGGTTGGCGCCGGCGGCGCGCAGCTGGGTGATCGCCGCCATGGCCTGGGCTTCGGTTTCGGCCAGGGCCTTCACCCTGGCTTCGTCGTAGTTGCCCGAGAAGGTGAGGGCACGCAGGTCGGCGTGGGCCTTGCGGGCTTCCTTGGCCTTGTCGCGGATGGCCGGGGCCTGCTCGTGCATGATCTTGAAGATCTGGTCGCGCTGGGCTTCGGTAAGTTTGAGTTCGCGGATGAACGGGGGCATGTGCATGCCGCCCTCGAAATGATCCATCCCGCCGCGCATGCCGAAGCGCGGGCCGTGGCCGTCGCAGTGGGGGCCGCCGTCCATGGCCTGGGCGGCGAAGGGGAGGGCGGCGGCGGTGGCAGTGACCAGGGCCAGGGGGATCAGGATCTTCTTGCGGAGGTTCATGGCGTTTCCTTGGAGGGCTTGGGTTGTCGGATCAGGCTGGTCGGGTTGCCTGCCTGATGGGATGAAATTTCGCATTTGCCGGTGTTAATGGCGGTTGTCGGCGGGTAAATGCGGGTAAAGGGAAAGTTCGGGTTTGTTACCGCGCGTGCGCCCGTCGCCGCGGCCGTCGGCCTTGTCCTCGCGCTCGCGGGCGCGCAGGGCCTGCAGGCGGGCCTCGACGATCTGCACTTCGGGGCTGTCGTCGCGGGTGCTTTTTAGGGCTAGCTGGAACTGCTCCATCGCCGCCTTGTTGCTGCCCGACAGGGCGTAGAACTCGCCCTGGTGCCGGTGGGATTTGAGCGGGCTGCCCAGCGCGGCCCAGGCTTCGGCGGCCTGTTGGTGCAGGGTGGCGTCGCTGGGGCGGACGAGGAGCTGGGCGTCGATGAAGGCGGCGGCGGTCTTGAAGTCACCGCTCTTGATGAGCAGAGCGGGGTAGTCGTACACCAGCTGGAGATGATCGGGATAGCGCTTGAGGGCAGCTTCGTAGCGCGCCCGGGCGGCATCGCTGCGGCCTGACTGGCTGAGAATTTGACCGGCCAGGGCTTCGAGCATGGGGTGGCGGAAGCCGTCGCGGGCGAGGCCATCGACGGTGGCTTCGGCGGCGGCGAAGTGGCTGGCCCGTAGCTGCGCCGCGGCGAGGCCGTAGCGGGCGGCGATGCGATCCCGGTAGCGACCTTCGGCCAGCTCGGCGGTGAGGCGCTGCTCGGCGTCGCGGGGCTGGCCTTCGTAGCTGCGCACGAGGGCGCGGGCGAGGTGGTAGTCCTGGCTGTCGGGCACCTGCCGGTAGGGCTGGGTGAAGGCGCGATCCTCGGCCTCGGCGACCCGCTGGGCGGTGAGCGGATGGGTGCGCAGCCAGGCCGGGGTGGTGCCGGCATCCACCAGCCGGGTGTTCTGCTGGAGGCGCTCAAAGAAGGCGGCCATCGCCCGCGGGTCGAAGCCGGCGCGCACCAGCAGCTGAAAGCCGATCCGGTCGGCCTCCTGCTCGTGCTCGCGGGTGTAGTTGATCATGCTCTGCTGCTGGGCCGCGGTGGCGCCGGTGGCGGCGGCCATGGCGGCTTGCCCGTTGCCGGTGCCGGCGGCGAGGATGGCGGCCACCATCGCGGCCATCGACAGCATCTGGGTGCTCGACTGGGCGGCAATCTGCCGCGCAATGTGGTGCTGGCTGACGTGGCTGATTTCGTGGGCCAGCACCGAGGCGAGCTCGCTCTCGCTCTGGGTGGCGGCGATGAGCCCGGTGTGCACGCCGATATAGCCGCCGGGCAGGGCGAAGGCGTTGAGTTCGTTGGAATCGATCGCGAAGAAGCTGAAGTGCTGGCCGGTCAGATCGGGGTCGGCGGCCACCAGCCGGTGGCCGAGGGCGTCGAGATAGGCGTTGATCTCCGGGTCGTTGAGCATCGCGCCGGAGGCCCGCAGGCTGGTCATGGTCTGCTCGCCCAGGGCTCTTTCGCTCTGGCGGGAGAGGGCGGTCTCGGCCGAATCGCCCAGATCGGGCAGGCTGATGGCGTGGCTACCGCTGCTCCAGGCCAGGGCGGTGACAAGGGCGATCAGGCGGACGCGTCGGGGCATGGTTTGGGCACGGGGCTCGAAGACAGGTGAAATCTTCGGGCACGGCGCTGTTAAGCCCGGTTCGCAACATGTAAAGGCATGTAAAGGCGGGTAAAAGCCCGGCCGTGAAATTTCGTGGCGGCCCGCCGGCCCGTATCATCTGCAGCAGGTTTTCCAGAAAGCAGGTGCGGGATGAGCAAGGTGTTGCTGGTGGATGACGACGTTGAGCTGTCGTCGATGTTGCGGGAGTACATCGAACAGGAAGGCTTCGAGGCCGACGTGGCCAATGACGGCGAGGCCGGTGTGGCAGGCGCCCTGACCGGCGACTACGCCATCGTGGTGCTCGACGTGATGATGCCGCGCCTGGGCGGGATCGAAGCCCTGCGGCGCATCCGCGCCCACAGCCAGGTGCCGGTGATCATGCTCACCGCCAAGGGCGACGACGTGGATCGCATCGTCGGGCTGGAGCTAGGTGCCGACGACTACGTGCCCAAACCCTGCACCCCGCGCGAGCTGGTGGCCCGCCTGCGGGCGATCCTGCGGCGCACCCAGGACGTCTCCCCGGCCGATGTCGCCAGCGGTCCGCTGGTGGCCGGCGCCCTGCAGATGTGGCCGCAGATGCGCCGCGCCCAGTGGCGGGGTGAGCCGCTGGAGCTCACCAGCACCGAATTCAATCTGCTCGAACTGCTGGCCCGCAGCGCCGGCCGGGTGGTGACCAAGGCCGAGCTGTCCGAGCAGGGGCTCGGGCGGCCGCTGGCGCGCTTCGACCGGAGCATCGACGTGCATCTGTCGAGCATCCGCCACAAACTGGGCCCGCGGCCCGACGGGCGCTCGTGGATCGAGACGGTGCGCGGGCTGGGCTACCAGCTGATCCGCGAGTGAAAGGCGCAGCGTGAGATTCGGTCGGCTGTTCTGGAAGTTCTTTTTTGCCTTCTGGCTGGCACTGTTGTTGGCGGGCGTCGGCGTGGGCAGCGCGGTGTGGTGGCACCAGCAGAAGGAGCGTGAGCGCATCGAGGCCGAGCGCGATCCGCTGCTGAACGGCGGCCCGCGGGTGACGCTGGCGCTGTCGGCGGCAGCCTCGGTGCTGGCGCACGGCGGCCTGCCGGCCCTGCGCGATCTCGTCGCCGAATGGCGTGGCGAGCGGATGCCGCGGATGTTCGTGGTGGACGAGGCGGGGCGTGAAGTCTTCGGGCGCGAGGTGGGCGTCGATCTGGTGGCTGACGCCCGGGCCAAGGCGACCTCGGACGACCCGCGTCGCCCCGCCCGGCTGGCCTCCACGCCGGACGGTCAGCGCCTGTTGCTGTTCGTGCCCCAGGTGCCGGGCGAGCGCTTCGAGCCCCGCCATGACCTGCCGCCCGGTATGGGCCCGAGGCCGGGTGAGCCACCCCGCGGCGGGCGTCCGCCCTTCGACCGCCACGGCCCGCTGCCCCCCAACCCGTGGGTGCCGATCACCACCGGGCTGATCGCCAGCGTGGTGTTCAGCGCGCTGCTGGCCTGGTATCTGGCGCGGCCGATCCGCAACCTGCGCTGGGCCTTCGGGGCGGTGGCAAATGGCCAGCTGGAGACCCGCGTTGGCCCGCTGATGGGTGCGCGGCGCGACGAGATCGCCGATCTGGGCGGCGACTTCGACCGCATGGCCCAGCAGATCCAGAATCTCATCGGCGCCCAGCGTCGCCTGCTTCACGACGTCTCCCACGAGCTGCGCTCGCCGCTGGCCCGCCTGCAGGCCGCCATCGGCCTTGCCCGGCAGGACCCAGCCAAGCTCGAGGCGACCCTCGACCGCATCGAGCGCGAGGCCGTGCGCCTCGACGAGCTGGTCGGCCAGCTCCTCACCATCGCCCGGCTGGATGCCGGCACCCGCGACAGCCGCAGCGAACCGGTCGAGCTGTTCGATCTGGCCGCCGCCATCGCCGACGACGCCCGCTTCGAGGCCCACACCCGCGGCCGCGAACTGACCTTCACCGGCGAGGGCGAGGCAGAAGGCGAGATGCGGGTCGAGCTCGTCCAGCGCGCCTTCGAGAACGTGATCCGCAACGCGGTGAAGTACACCGCCGAAGGCACCGTGGTGGAGGTGCGCGCCAGCGCGGCGGACGGGCGCTTCGTGCTCACCGTCGCCGACCGCGGGCCCGGCGTGCCAGAGGCCGACTTGACGGCGATCTTCGAGCCCTTCTACCGCAGCCCCGCCGGGCAGTCGGCAGGCGGCTTTGGACTCGGGCTTGCCATCGCGCGGCGGGCAGTGGAGGCCCACGGCGGGCGCATCGCGGCCAGCAATCGCCCGGACGGCGGGTTGGTGATGGAGATCGTGCTGCCCTTCGGCCCCGCTGCTGCGGCGCAAAAAATGCCTTGAAAGAAAGTTGGGCGCAGCCGCGGCCTGCTGTTAGAATGCGCGCCGTGGCGGGTCTCCCCGCATAGCAGCGCGGTGAACCTGGTCAGGGCCGGAAGGCAGCAGCCACAGCCGTTCCCTGCTAGTGCCGGGGGTCGGGCTCGCCACCCCGAATTCGAGGGGCGTCCAGGCGGACGCCCCTTTTTACATTCGTCTGCCGTCCTTCGAGCCCGTCGGCCCGGCGCCGGCGCCTGATAGAATTCCGCCATGGCCTATCAAGTCCTTGCCCGCAAGTGGCGCCCGCGCAGTTTCGAGACGCTCGTCGGGCAGGAGCACGTGGTCCGTGCGCTGACCCACGCCCTCTCCACCGGTCGCCTCCACCACGCCTATCTCTTTACCGGTACCCGCGGGGTCGGCAAGACGACCATCTCGCGCATCCTCGCCAAGGCGCTCAACTGCGAAACCGGCGTGACGCCCACGCCGTGCAACCAGTGCGCCGCGTGCACGGCCATCGACGCCGACCGCTTCCCCGACTACGTCGAGATGGACGCCGCCTCCAACCGGGGCGTGGACGACATGGCCGCGCTGCTCGATCAGGCGGTGTATGCGCCTGTCCAGGGCCGCTACAAGGTCTACATGATCGACGAAGTGCACATGCTCACCGGGCATGCCTTCAACGCGATGCTGAAGACGCTCGAAGAGCCGCCGGAGCACGTCAAGTTCATCATCGCGACCACCGACCCGCAAAAGATCCCGGTCACCGTGCTGTCGCGCTGTCTGCAGTTCAACCTCAAGCAGATGCCGCCGGGCCACATCGTCGGCCACCTCACGCGGCTGCTTGAGGCCGAGGCCGTGCCCTTCGAGCCAGGCGCGCTGCGCCACATTGCCAAGGCCGCCAACGGCTCGATGCGCGATTCCCTGTCGCTGCTCGACCAGGCCATCGCCCACGGCGCCGGCAAGGTCGAGGAACAAGCCGTGCAGGACATGCTCGGCACGGTGGGCGACGACCACCTCTACGCCGTGCTGGACGCGCTGGTCGCCAACGACGTGGCGGCGCTGATGGCCGCCGTCGATGGCATGGAGGCGCGCAGCCTGTCCTTCGAATCGGCGCTGCAGTCGCTGGCCGCGCTGCTTCATCGCATCGCGCTGGTCCAGCTGGCGCCGGCGGCGGTTGCCGACGAGTTCGAAGCGGCCCGCCTCGCGCCCTACGCGCAAGCCTTCGACGCCGAGTTCCTGCAGCTCGCCTACCAGATCACCATCCACGGCCGCGACGAGCTGCCGTTGGCCCCCGATGAGACCACCGGTTTCTCGATGACCCTGCTGCGCCTCTTCGCCTTCCGCCCGGATCAGCCGGCCGGGCTGGGCGCGGTGATGGCGGGCGGCGGCGGTCAGGGGCAGGCGCGCCCGGTGCCTGCCCGTCCTGCGGCACCCGCACCCGCACCCGCACCCGCACCCGCACCCGCACCCGCTGCGCCTGCGCCGCGGCCGGTTGCCGCGCCAGTCGAGCCGCCTGCTGCTGCGCTGGCGCCCGTGCCAGCACCGGAACCCGTGCGTGCCCCCGAGCCTCCGCCCGTCCGCGCCGACGTGCCGCCGCCTGCGCCGGTTCGTGCCCCTGAGCCCGCCAAGCCGGCAGAAGTCGCCAAGCCGGTCGAATCCAGCGGCCCCGATTACGGCAGCAGCGTGCCGCCCTGGGAGGATCTCCCCCCGGAAGCCCACGAGATCGCGCCGGCGCGCCCCGCGCCTCAGCCAGTGCCGCCCCGCGAAGCGCCGCCGGTCGCCGTCGCCCCGGAGCCCGAGCCCACCGTGATCCGCCAGGCGGAACCTGAGCCCGAACCCGCCAGGCCAGCCCCGCCCGCGGCCCGTCCGGCGCCGGCGATGTCCGGCAGCGTCGATTGGCACGGTCTCCTCAACGAGCTGGGCCTTGGCGGTCTCAACCGCGAGCTCGCCCAGCACTGCGAGCTGCTGGGCACGGCCGACGACACCTTCAAGCTGCGCCTGTCGCACACCCATCGGCACCTCTTGCAGATCAACAAGGGCGGCGCCGAAAAGCTGCAGGACGCACTGAGCGCCCATCTTGGCCGCCCCATGCGGGTGGCCATCGAGGTCGGCGAGATCGCCACCGAAACACCCGCCCAGCGCAACCAGGCCGAGAAGGCCGAGCGCCATGCGGCGGCGGTGGCGGCGCTGGAGCAGGATCCTTTTGTTCGCGAACTGATCGAACGATTCGATGCGACGCTCGAAGAAGCGTCGGTCAAACCCCTCTGAACCCAACTCTCTGGAGAAGTCACCATGATGAAAGGCGGCATCGCCGGCCTGATGAAACAGGCCCAGCAAATGCAGGAAAACATGAAGAAGATGCAGGACAGCCTCGGCGGCATCGAGGTCGAAGGCCAGTCCGGCGCCGGCATGGTCAAGATCCAGATGACCTGCAAGTACGACGTGCGTCGCGTCACCATCGACCCGTCGGTGATGGACGACAAGGAAATGCTCGAAGACCTGCTGGCCGCCGCGGTGAACGACGCCGTGCGCCGCGTGGAAACCACTACCCAGGAAAAGATGTCCGGCTTCACCGCCGGCCTCAATCTGCCGCCGGGCTTCAAGATGCCCTTCTGATCGGCCGTGAGCGCACCCTCCAGCCTCGACGCCCTCATCGAAGCCCTGCGCTGCCTGCCGGGCGTGGGGCCCAAGTCCGCCCAGCGGATGGCCTATCACCTGCTGCAGCGCGATCAGCGCGGCGCGGCGCGGCTGGCCACCGCCCTCGGCCATGCCCTCGAGGTGCTGCGCCACTGCGCCCGCTGCAACACCTTCTGCGAAGACGAGATCTGCGCTCGCTGCGCCAATCCCCAGCGCGACGCCACCCAGCTGTGTGTGGTCGAGATGCCAGCCGATCTGGCGATGATGGAGCAGACCCACAGCTTCCACGGCCTGTATTACGTGCTGATGGGCCGCCTGTCGCCCCTCGACGGGATCGGCCCGCGGGAGCTGGGGCTGGAGAAATTCCTCAACCGCGCCTGCGACGGCGTGGTGCAGGAGGTGATCCTCGCCACCAACTTCACCAACGAGGGTGAAGCTACCGCCCACATGATCTCCGAGCTGCTGCGCAGCCGCGGCATCAAGGTGAGCCGCATCGCCCGGGGCATTCCGGTCGGCGGCGAGCTGGAGCACATCGACACCGGCACCATTGCCCAGGCGCTGGTGGAGCGCCGCGCCCTCTGATTTCGTCCCCTTCGGGAGTCCCACGATGGTCCAACCGGCCAAACCCCTCGCCGGCGTCAAGGTGCTGGAGCTCGGCACGCTGATCGCCGGCCCGTTCTGCACCCGCATCCTGGCCGAGTTTGGCGCCGAGGTGATCAAGGTCGAATCGCCCGATGGCGGCGACCCGCTGCGCCAGTGGCGCAAGCTGCACGAAGGCACGTCCCTGTGGTGGTCGGTGCAGGCGCGCAACAAGCGCTCCTTCACCGCCAACCTCAAGGACCCGGACGGCCTCGCCGCGGTGCGCAAACTGGCGGCCGAGGCCGACATCGTGGTCGAGAACTTCCGCCCCGGCGTGCTCGAAAAGCTCGGCCTGGGCTGGGACGTGCTCTCCGCCGCCAACCCGGGCCTGGTGATGGTGCGCCTGTCGGGCTTCGGTCAGACCGGCCCCTACAAGGATCGCCCGGGCTTCGGCGCCATCGGCGAATCCATGGGCGGGCTGCGCTACATCACCGGTTTCCCGGATCGTCCGCCGGTGCGCACCGGCATCTCCATCGGTGATTCGATCGCCGCCCTGTGGGCCGCCATCGGCGCGCTGATGGCGCTGCGCCACCGCGAGGTGAACGGCGGTGCCGGGCAGGTGGTGGATGTGGCGCTTTACGAAGCGGTGTTCGCGATGATGGAAAGCATGGTGCCGGAGTTCGACGTGGCCGGCTTCGTGCGCGAGCGCACCGGCAACGTGATGCCGGGCATCACCCCGTCCAACACCCACACTACCCGCGACGGGCGCCACATCATCATCGGCGGCAACGGCGACGCTATCTTCAAGCGGTTGATGAACGCCATCGGCCGGGCCGATCTGGCCGAGGACGCCAGCCTTGGCAACAACGCCGGCCGCGACGCCCGTGCCGACGAGCTCTACGCCGCCATCGACGCCTGGGTGCGTGAGCACGACGGCGATGCCGTGCTGGCCGCGATGGAAGCTGCCCAGGTGCCGGCCAGCGCGGTGCTGTCCGTGGCAGACATGTTCGAGGATGCCCAGTTCATCGCCCGCGACATGTTCGAGCAGGTCAATCTGCCTGGCGGCCAGCCCATGAAGATCCCCGGCATCGTGCCCAAGCTCTCGGATACGCCGGGTTCCACTGAGTGGCTGGGGCCGAAGCTTGGCGAGCACACCGACGAGATCCTCGCCAGCCTCGGCTACGCCCCGCGGGAAATTGCAGCCCTGCGTGAAAAAGGCGCGGTCTGAGCGCTTTCCGGCAGGCCAGTCGACGGCGCTGCCGCGGTATCATCGTGGCATTTTCGATCACTCATCATTGCGACTGATTCAATGGCTACCATCCTCGTGACCGGCGGCGCCGGCTACATCGGCTCCCACACCTGTGTCGAACTCCTCGCGGCCGGCTACGACGTGGTCGTGGTGGACAACTTCAGCAACAGCAAGCCCGAGGCCCTGCGCCGCGTCGAGGAGATCGCCGGGCGCAAGCTGGCGGCCTTCCACCGCGCCGACATCCGCGACAAGGCGGCGCTGCGCGAGATATTCGCCGCCCACGCCATCGAGTCGGTGATCCACTTCGCGGCCCTCAAGGCGGTCGGCGAATCCGTCGCCAAGCCGCTGATGTACTACGACAACAACATCGCCGGCACGGTGGCCCTGGCCGAGGTGATGGCCGAAGCGGGCGTCAAGTCGCTGGTCTTCAGTTCGTCGGCCACGGTGTATGGCGACCCGGCCAGCGTGCCGATCCGCGAGGATTTCCCCACCGGCCCAACCAATCCCTACGGCCGCACCAAGTGGATGATGGAGTTCGTGCTGTCCGATCTCGCCGCGGCCGACCCGGAATGGCGGGTGGCGCTGCTGCGCTACTTCAACCCGGTGGGCGCTCACGCCAGCGGCCGGATCGGCGAAGACCCCAACGGTCTGCCCAACAACCTGATGCCCTACGTGAGCCAGGTGGCCGTCGGCCGCCTGCCGCTGCTGCGTGTCTTCGGCGGCGATTACCCGACGCCCGACGGCACTGGCGTGCGCGACTACATCCACGTGGTGGATCTGGCCGTCGGCCACGTGGCGGCGGTGCGCCGTCTGGCCGAGCGTCCGGGCGTGCTCACCGTCAATCTTGGCACCGGCGCGGGTTACAGCGTGATCGACGTGATCAAGGCCTTCGAGAAGGCCAGTGGTCGTCCGGTGCCCTACGAGATCGTTGCCCGACGCCCCGGTGACGTGGCTCAGTGCTACGCCGAGCCGACCCTTGCCGCTGAGGAGCTCGGCTGGCGTGCCACCCGTGGCATCGATGAGATGTGTGCCGACGCCTGGCGCTGGCAGAGCAGCAACCCGCAGGGGTACCCGGATTGAGCGACCTACCTCCCAGCGACGCCCTCAATGTGCTCGGCGGGCCCTTGCTCGCCTGCAGCTACGCGCCCCTCACCGGCTGGATGCGCACCGGCTGCTGCGAAGCCGACCCCAACGACATCGGCCGTCATCATGTGTGCGTGAAGGTGACGGCCGAGTTTCTGGCCTTCAGCAAGATGCGCGGCAACGATCTTTCCACGCCGCGGCCCGAGTTCCGCTTCGTCGGCCTCAAGCCTGGCGATCGCTGGTGCCTGTGTGCCTTGCGCTGGCGCGAGGCCTGGGAGGCGGGCATGGCGCCGCCGGTGGTCCTCGAATCCACCCACATGGCGGCGCTGGAGGTCATTCCCTTCGACGCCCTGCGGCGCCACGCCTATCAGGGCTGATCACAGCCCGGCGACCCACTCCATCAGCGCGTCCTGCGCCTCCCGCGCCGCGCCGGCGTTGGGGTGGTTGATCATCAGTACCACCACGTAGCGCCGGCCGCTGTTGGCGAGCACGTAGCCGGCAATGCTGCGCACGCCGTCAAGGGTGCCCGTCTTGACGTGGGCCGAACCCGCCGCGGCGCTGCCGGCCAGCCGTTTGCGCGCGGTGCCGTCGATGCCGGCCACCGGGAGCGACGAGATCAGCTCAGGCATCGTCCGGCTGCGCCACGCCGACTGCAGCATCTGGCCCAGGGTGGCGGCGGTGATGCGCTCGTTCCGCGACAGCCCTGCACCGTTCTCGATCACCAGCCCGGCTGTCGGGATGCCGTTGCTGGCCAGGCTGCGCTGGGCCGCCCGCGTGCCCGCAGCCACCGAATCCTCGCCCGGCTCGCTCACCGCGCCGAGGGTGGCGAGCACCTCCCGGGCGATCACGTTGTTCGACCACTTGTTCATGTCCCGCAGCACTTCTGGCAGCGCCGGCGAGACCGTCTCGACCAGCAGGCGGGCGTCGGGCGGCGTGCGACCGTCGCGGAAGCGCCCGCCGATCTCGCCGCCGAGTTCCTTCCAGATCGCCCGGAACATGCCCTCGAAGAGGCGGTCCGGCGGCAGTGGCGCGAGGTTCCAGTCGAAGGCCTCGGTGCAGCCCTGGGGCAGTGCGCCTTCAAGCGTCAGGCGGACGCCGCTGGCGACCTCGGCCTTGGTGGTCACGAGGGTGTTGGTCGGATCGCCGCAGCTGCCGTTCTGGCCGCGGCGGATCCGGTTGTCGATGACGAGGCCGGCCGGCAGCGGATCGCTGCTCACCCCGGCGCCGCCAGCGGTGGGCTGGACGCGCACCCGGATCGCCCCGTAGTCGATGGAAAGCGCATCAGCGCCGGCGTTGTAGGGGCGCAGCGGGCGCTGGTCGAAGATGCCCGGGTCGTGGGGCGGCAGGCGGAAGAAGCTGCGGTCGGTGATCACGTCGCCGTCGATGCGCCGCACGCCCTGGGCGCGCAGGTCGCGCAGGGCCAGCCACAGTCGCTCGCGGGACAGGCGCGGATCGCCGCCGCCGGTGATGTGGAGGTCGCCATGGAGCGTCTGCTGGCGAATGTCGGCGCGGGTGGCGAAGCGGGTCTTCCAGCTGAAGGCCGGCCCGAGGCGGTCGAGGGCGGCGAAGCTCGTCACCAGTTTCATCACCGAGGCCGGGTTCATCGGGTCCTGGATGCGCTGGGCGATGACCGGCGGCGTGGCGTCCACGTCCTGAACCAGCACCGCTGCTGCGCTGCGGGGAACGCCGGCCTGGGCGAGGCTGGCGTCCAGTGCCGCGGGCCAGTTGTCCGCGAAGGCGGGCAGGGCACCGCCGAGCAGGGTGGCGAAGAGGATCCTTTGGGCGAGGCGGCGGGGCAGGGCGGGCATCAAATGGCGTTCCGGCAGCAACAGGGAGGCGGCCGCGATTATGCCCGACGGCCTTCAAGCCCTTGCTGCGGCGCCAAAAAAATTGCGCCTGACAGGGCGCAAAGTTCGATCCGGATGCCCTCCGGTTAGCCCCGAAACCCGAATAATCTCCAATGCTGGCGCGGGTTTAGCAGGCTGGCCCTTTTTTTAGGGCGGGTATTTCGCTATACTCCGCAGGTTTTCCGTATTGCGATCTTCGAAGTCTCTTTTATTGAGGTTAGTGGGCCATGAGCGTGGATCAAAAAGTGGATGCGGGTCGGCGCCAGCTGTTGCTGGTGACGTCGGCTGCGGGGGGCGTGGGCGCTGTAGCCGCCGCCGTACCGTTTGTCGCGAGCCTGACGCCGTCCGAACGAGCCAAGGCAGCCGGTGCTCCGGTTGAGGTGGATATCAGCAAGCTGCAGCCCGGTCAGATGATGACCGTCGAGTGGCGCGGCAAGCCGGTCTGGATCATCAACCGGACCAAGGAAATGCTGGATTCTCTGAAGAAGACCGATAGCGAGGTCAGCGATCCGAAATCCGAGAAGCCGATGCAGCCGGCTTATGCCCAGAACGAAACCCGTTCCATCAAGCCGGAAATCCTGGTGGCGGTCGGTATCTGCACGCACTTGGGCTGTTCGCCGTCCGATAAGTTCAAGACTGGCGCCGAAAGTGGTGTCGCGGCCGACTGGCCGGGTGGCTTCCTGTGCCCCTGTCACGGTTCGACCTTCGACATGGCTGGCCGGGTGTACAAGAGCAAGCCGGCGCCGGACAACCTCGAGATCCCGCCGCACAAGTATCTGAGCGACGCCAAGATCATCATCGGCGAAGACGGAAAGGCATAAACGATGACGACCAAATCTCAAGCGGTTTTGGACTGGATCGACGCGCGCTTCCCGCTGACGTCGACCATCAAGGGCCACCTGACCGAGTACTACGCGCCCAAGAACTTCAACTTCTGGTACTTCTTCGGCTCGCTGGCCCTGCTGGTGCTGGTGATACAGATCGTGACCGGCATCTTCCTGGTCATGCACTACAAGCCGGATGCCTCCCTGAACGCCTCCGGTGTGCCGGTGGCCTTCGCCTCCGTCGAGTACATCATGCGCGACGTGCCGGGCGGCTGGCTCATCCGCTACATGCACTCCACCGGCGCTTCGGCGTTCTTCATCGTGGTGTACCTGCACATGTTCCGCGGCCTGCTCTACGGTTCCTACCGCAAGCCCCGCGAACTCATCTGGATCTTCGGCACCCTGATCTTCCTGGCGCTGATGGCTGAAGCCTTCATGGGCTACCTGCTGCCCTGGGGTCAGATGTCCTTCTGGGGCGCCCAGGTGATCGTGAACCTGTTCTCCGCGATCCCCGTCATCGGTCCCGACCTCTCCGTCGTGATTCGCGGCGACTTCGTGGTGTCCGACGCGACCCTGAACCGCTTCTTCTCCTTCCACGTCATCGCCGTGCCGCTGATCCTCATCGGCCTGGTTGCTGCCCACATCGTTGCCCTGCACGAAGTCGGCTCCAACAACCCGGATGGCGTCGAGATCAAGAAGAAGAAGGGCGCTGACGGCCATCCGCTGGACGGCATCCCCTTCCACCCGTACTACACCGTGAAGGACATCGTTGGCGTCGTCGGCTTCCTGATCGTCTTCTCCTTCATCGTGTTCTTCGCGCCTGAAGGCGGCGGCTACTTCCTGGAGTTCAACAACTTCATCCCGGCCGACCCGCTGAAGACCCCGCCGCACATCGCACCGGTCTGGTACTTCACCCCGTTCTACTCGATCCTGCGTGCTGTTACCTACCCGCTGTTCGGTATCGACGCCAAGTTCTGGGGTGTGGTCGCCATGGGCGCCGCGGTGGTGATCATCGCTTTCCTGCCGTGGCTCGACCGCAGCCCGGTGAAGTCGATCCGTTACAAGGGCGGCCTCTTCAAGCTGATCCTGACGGTCTTCATCATCGCCTTCTTCATCCTCGGCTACCTGGGCGTGCTGCCCCCGACCCCGGGCCGCACCATCGTTTCGCAGATCTGCTCGGTGATCTACTTCGGCTTCTTCCTGCTGATGCCGTGGTACTCCAAGATGGACAAGTGCAAGCCCGAGCCTGATCGTGTGACCGGTTAATGAGAATGAAAGCCATGAAAAAACTTTTGACGTCTCTTCTGTTCGCACCGCTGCTTGCGCTGGCCAGCGGCCCCGAACTGCACCTGGACAAGGCTCCGGTTTCCACCGAGCCGGCTGCGCTGCAAAACGGCGCCAAGCTCTTTGTCAATTACTGCCTGAACTGCCACGGCGCCAGCTACATGCGCTACAACCGGCTGCAGCAGATCGGTTTGTCCGAACAGATGATCAAGGACAACCTGATGTTCACCGCCGACAAGATCGGCGAGCCGATGCGCATCGCGATGCAGCGTGACGAGGCCAAGGTCTGGTTCGGTGCTGCGCCTCCGGATCTGACCGTGATCTCCCGCTCCCGCGCTTCCGAGTTCGGCAGCGGCGCCGACTGGCTGTACACCTACCTGCGCGGTTTCTACCGTGACAGCGAGCGTCCGACCGGCTGGAACAACGTGGTTTTCGAGAACGTCGGCATGCCGCACGTCCTCTACGAACTGCAGGGTGAGCAGGTTGCCAAGGTCGAGGAAAAGGATGACGGTCACGGCGGCAAGACCAAAGTGATCCATCTCGAGCAGGGCAAGCCCGGCACCATGTCCAAGGAAGACTACGACAAGTCCGTTGCCGACCTCGTCTCCTTCCTGACCTGGATGGGTGAGCCGATGGCCGAAACGCGCAAGTCGATCGGTTCGATCGTCATCGCGTTCCTTGGTGTTCTTTTTGTCCTGTCGTATCTTCTGAAGAAGAACTACTGGAAGGACATTCATTAATCGGCCGGTGCATTCAAGCCGATGCAATCTCTTGCTGCAACTGAGCAAGACGCACCACGCGCCCGGCGCGTGGTGCGTGATTCAGAGTATCCGTGGGGTAACACAACGATGATGAATTTGTATTCCGGAACGACAGATCCTTTTAGTCACCGGTGTCGTATCGTGCTCTTTGAAAAGGGCATGGATTTCCAGGTGATTGATGTCGATCTCTTCAACAAACCGGAAGACATCGCCGTCATCAACCCGTACAACCGGGTTCCTGTGCTGGTTGATCGTGATCTCGTGCTTTACGAGTCCAACATCATCAACGAGTACATCGACGAGCGTTTCCCGCATCCCCAGCTGATGCCGCCCGACCCGATCATGCGTGCCCGGGCCCGTCAGTTGCTGCATACCTTTGAACTTGAGCTGTTTTCCCACATCGACGCCCTCGAAAAGAATCCCAAGGGTGCCGAGAAGGAGCGTGCTCACGTTCGCGACCAGCTGACCCAGCTGGCGCCCATGTTCACCAAGCAGAAGTTCCTGCTGGGCGAAGAGTTCTCGATGCTCGACGTGGCGATCGCACCGCTGCTGTGGCGTCTGGATCACTACGGCATCGAACTGCCGCGTTCTGCGGCACCGCTGATGAAGTACGCGGAGCGCATCTTCAGTCGCCAGGGTTTCATCGACGCGATGACCCCGTCGGAGAAGGTGATGCGGCGCTGATTGCCGATCCGGGGCCGCTTCAGACGTCGCGGCCCCGATGCTTTTCTGGTGCCCGTTCCGACCGCCATCAGGCAGTGTCCTTCAAGCAATTCCCGCGACCACCGGTCGGTCGGCTCGTCAGGGTTAAACTGGCTGGAAAGTTCGACTCATGAGTGAAATCTCCACCAAGCCTTATCTGGTCCGTGCCATCTATCAGTGGTGTGCCGATCAGGGGCTGACGCCCTACATCTCGGTGGCCGTCGATCGGCACACGATGGTGCCCCGGCAGTTCGTCCAGGATGGTCAGATCGTCCTCAACATCAGCCCCGACGCCACCCAGAGCCTCGTGATCGGCAACGAGCTGATCGCCTTTCAGGCGCGTTTTGGCGGCATCGCGCAGAACATCTCGGTTCCGGTCGACAACGTGACCGCGATCTACGCTCGCGAGAACGGCCACGGCATGGCCTTCGAGGTGGCCGGGGTGCCCGCTCATGACGCCGAGCTCGAAGCCGAGACTGAATCCGTCGTGTCCGGCGAGGCGCCTGAACTGTCCGCAACCGATGAGCGGCCCGAGCCCCCGAAGGGTGGCCGCAGCCACCTGAAGCTAGTCAAGTAGGGTCTGCCGCCGGCGGCTTGATCTTGCTCAGGGAGCCGCGTGTCCGCGCGGGCGTAAAGTAGCTCCCCTTATCCGCATTAACCCACGCTTTGAGGTTTCCCGACATGGCTGCCATGGAATGGTCTGAAAAACTCGTTCTCGGTCTGGCGCCGATGGATCAGACCCACGTCGAATTCGTCGACGCCTACAATCGTCTGCTCAATGTTTCGGGCGCCGAGCTGCTCGCCGAGATGGACGTGTTCATCGCCCACACCGTCGAACACTTCGACCAGGAAAATCGCTGGATGGAGCAGATCGGTTTCCCAGCCTGTCACAAGGCCGAGCACGACCGTGTGCTGGCCGTCTGTCAGGATGTGCGCAAGCGCATGGAGCGTGGTGATGAAGCGCTCGGCCGCCAGCTGATCCGTGAACTGCCCGTATGGTTCGACAACCACGTGGCGACGATGGACGCCGCCTTGTCGTCCTACATCGAGTCCATCGGCTTCGATACCGAAACCGGCGAGATCCGCAACCCGCCGCAGGCCGACTGCGAGGATGGCTCGTCCTCCTGCTGCACGCCGCCCGCCAAGGCGGAAGAGGCCGCGCCGGCGCCTGAAGGTCAGCCGGCCTGATCCTCGCGTTTGGCGGGGCTGGCGATGAGCATCTTCGACGTCCTTGCCGAAGAGCGCATCCGCGCAGCGCTGGCCCGGGGTGAGCTGTCCGGGCTACCCGGTGAAGGGCGGCCGCTGGTGTTCGAGGATGACTGCCTCGTCCCCGCCGAGGCGCGGATGGCCAACAAGATCCTCCGCAACGCCGGCTATATTCCACCGGCCCTGGCGGACCTGAACGAACTCCGGACCCTCGCCCAGAGCCTGGCAACGGAGCAGGATGCACCCACGGCGGCCCGGCGCATGCGCCGGATGACCCGGCTCCTGTTGCAGCTCGAGGCAGCCGGACTCTCTCATGTGTCTTCGGCGCTCCTGAAACGCGTCGGCGGGCCCGCCGATTTGCCGAAATTGCATTCCTCCGGCGAATTGCCCCTAAAGTAGTGGCGCCCTGCTGACGATATGTCGCTCACTCGTGTTCACATGGCAGGTGGGTGATGTCTTTCGTTCGTGTCAATAGTGGTGAAGTGGAGATCGGGCAACCGGTTCCTTGGGCGCTATACGACGACAGGAAGCAGCTGCTGCTTGCCCGCGGCGTTGTCGTCGAGACGGAAACCCAGAAAAGGGCGTTGATGGAGCGTGGCTTGTTCCGCAAGCTGCAGATCAGCGAGACCAGGCTCAACACCGAAAGTGGTGGTGACAAGCCGAGCGAAAGTTCGTTTGCCTTCGATGACGTACGGCTCGATATCGGCGACACCCTCCAGCTCCAGTCCCAGGGCGACACGGCGCAGTCGCGTTACTACGTCAAGCTGATTGGCTATCTCAAGGGCAAGAGCATCATCGTGTCCACGCCGTCGGTGGATGGCAAGGTGCTGCTGATGCGTGAAGGGCAGGCCTTTGTCGTCCGGATGTTCTCCGGCAAGAGCGTCTACGCTTTTGGCACGACGATCTACAAGGTCGCCAACGTGCCCTTTCCCCATCTGCACCTTAGCTATCCCAGCCAGGTCCGTGGTCTGGTGGTCCGTCGCGGGGCTCGCGCGCGGGTCAATCTGATCTGCGCCGTCACCGGCGCGGATGGTCGCGCTCACGCCGCGTCGCTGGTGGATCTGAGTACCGGCGGTGCGATGCTCACCGCCAAGACGCCGGTGGGGAAAAAGGATGACAGTATCTCGATCAAGTTTCGGGTGACGGTGAGTGATGTGGAGGAGTATCTCACCGTACCGGCCGTGCTCCGGTCTGTGCATGCCACCGCGGTCGCCGAGGGCGAAGTTCCCCAGGTGACTCACGGCGTTCAGTTTGGCGACATTCCCTATTCCGAGCAGGTCGTGCTCTCGGCCTTCGTCTATCGCGCCCTGTTCGAGGAGACCGCCGAGGTCTGATTCCGTCGGACCTCGGGCCTCAGCGGCCCTTGTCCAGCAGAAACGGAAAGTCGGGCCGGGGCTGCCGGCCGGTGACGATGTCGCTGATTGCCTGGCCCGAGCCGCAGGCCAGCGTCCAGCCCAGGGTGCCGTGGCCGGTGTTGAGGAACAGGTTATCCACCCGCGTCCGCCCGATCAGGGGCACGTTGCTCGGCGTGGCTGGGCGCAGGCCGCACCAGTGCTCAGCCTGGCCGAGATCGGCGGCGCCGGGCAGGTGATCTTCAATCCATTTCACGATGGCCGCGCTGCGGGCGGGGTTCGGTTCCAGGTTGTAGCCATTGAGTTCTGCCGTTCCTGCCACCCGCAGGTGACTGCCCAGCCTGGAACACACGATGCGGCGGGATTCGTCGGTCAGGCTGAGGCGCGGCGCCCGGTCGGGATCGAGGATGGGCGCCGTGATCGAGTAGCCCTTCACCGGGTAGATCGGCAGGCGGATGCCCAGCGGCCGGGCGATCTCCGGGCTATAGCTGCCGGCAGCCAGCACGACGGCGTCGGCCCGCAGCACGCCCGCCCGGCGGGCGCCGTCCAGCACGCGGACGCCGGTGATCCTGCCGTTGATGGTGTCGAACGACTGAAGAATGCTGTTCAGGCAGAAGCGTACGCCGGCGGCCTCGGCCCGCTTTGCCAGTTCGGTGCAGAACAGGTGCGCGTTGCCGGTCTCGTCGTCGAGGCCATGCAGGACGCCGGCCAGGCGCGGACGTAGCCCCGACAGCGCGGGTTCGAGGCTGATCGCTTCGTCCGGGTCGAGAATCCTGCCGTGGATGCCGAGCTTTTCCAGTTGGTGAAGCTTGGCGGGTAGATGGGCAAGCTCCCGCCGGGTTTCGAACAGGTGCAGGATGCCGCCGGTGCCGGCTTCGTATTCGATGCCCGTTGCTTCGCGCAGCGCCCGCAGCTCATTGCGGCTGTAAACGGCCAGGTTGGCGATGGCCGCTGTGTTGCGGGCCGTGCGTCCGGGCAGGCATTCGCGCAGGAAGGAAAAGGCCCAGCGCCACTGGGCGGCATCGGCCCGCCAGCGGAACAGCAGCGGGGCGTCGCTGCGGCCGAGCCAGCGCAGCACGGTGGCCGGCGCCGCCGGATTGGCCCACGGTTCGGGGTGGCTGACCGAGATCTGCCCGCCATTGGCGAAGCTGGTTTCCATGCCCGGGCCGGGCCGGCGATCGATGACGGTGACGCGACATCCGGCCTGGGCGAGGTACCAGGCGCTCGTGACGCCGGCGAGGCCGGCGCCTATGACCAAGACTTCCATGATGACTTGCGAAGAGTGCTTCTCGAGGGGCGGTGGCCCGCTGCAAAAAATCGATCCGCAATCATAAACGACGGAAGGCCCTGATCCGGGCGATAATCTCTACTTTTACTGGTTATTCCGGAGATCCGAGTCATGCGTCGAGTCACGCTCACCCAATTCCTGATCGAGCAACAGCGCAAGGGCCTGATGGGCGCCGATCTGCGCCTGCTGATGGAAGTCGTCGCCCGTGCGGTCAAGGCCATTGCCGTCAATGTTTCCAAGGGCGCCCTCGCAGGCGTGCTGGGCGAGGCTGGCAGTGACAATGTGCAGGGTGAGGCCCAGAAGAAGCTCGATGTCATTGCCAACGACATCCTGATCCAGGCCAACGAATGGGGTGGCCACCTCGCGGCGATGGCCTCCGAGGAAGTCGAGGAGATCCGTCCGATTCCCAGCGATTACCCGAAGGGTGGCTTCCTGCTGCTGTTCGATCCGCTGGACGGCTCGTCCAACATCGACGTGAATATCTCCGTCGGCACCATCTTCTCGGTGCTCCGCTGTCCGGAAGGCAGCGCTGCGGCCACCGAAGCCGACTTCATGCAGCCGGGCACGGCCCAGGTGGCGGCGGGTTATTCGGTATATGGCCCGTCCACCCAGCTCGTCCTCACGGTGGGCGACGGCGTGCACGGCTTTACGCTGGATCGCGAGATGGGCAGCTTCATCTACACCCATCCGTTCATGACGATTCCCGAAGACACCAAGGAATACGCCATCAACGCGTCCAACCAGCGCTTCTGGGAGCCGCCCGTCCAGCGTTACGTGGCCGAGCTGCAAGCCGGCAAGGAAGGCCCCCGCGAGCGTGACTTCAACATGCGCTGGGTGGCCTCGATGGTGGCCGACGTGCATCGCATTCTCACCCGTGGCGGCATCTTCATGTATCCGCTCGACAGCAAGATGAAGGACAAGGGTGGCAAGCTGCGCCTGATGTACGAAGCCAACCCGATGGCGATGATCGTCGAAGCCGCTGGCGGCGCCGCCACCACCGGCCGCGAGCGCATCCTCGACATCCAGCCGAATCAGCTCCACCAGCGCGTACCGGTGGTGCTCGGCTCGAAGAACGAAGTCGAGCGCGTCACCCGCTACCACCTCGAAGGCTGATCACCTTCGTTGCACGCCGGTGCAGGGCGGGTGCCTGCTAGAATCCGCCCCGTGCCGTTTCATGTCCTTGTCCTTCGCCTGCTTTGCGTGCTGATCGCCCTTGCGCCGGTCGGTGCGCGCTCGGCGGAAGGCGGCGTGACGCTGGTGGCACCCGATGAGCTGAGATCCCTGCTCGTCAGGCATCTGGATTTTCTCGACCGCAGCGCCGATGGCGCGCTCGACGAAGGCGGGCGGGTGGCGCTGCTGCGCCGGGCCCGCAAGGAAATCGGCGACATCCTCGCCACCGAAGGCTATTTCTCGCCCGGCATCGAAGGCGAAACCGGGCCGGACGGCGGATACCGGATCGTCGTCAAGCCAGGGCAGCGAACCCGGATCGCCCGCGTCGAGATCGGCGTCACCGGCGATCTGGCCCGCGACGAGGGCGACCGGGCCGCAAGGCTCGCCGTCATCAAGGCCCGCTGGGATCTGCCGGTGGGGCAGCCCTTCCGTCAGGCCGACTGGAGCACCGCCAAGCAGCGGCTGCTCGACGCCATCAGCACCCGCGACTACGCCGCGGCAACGATCACCGACAGCGAGGCGGTGATCGATCCGGTCTCCGCCGAAGCCGTGCTGACCGTACAGGTGGATTCCGGGCCGGCCTTTCGTTTCGGTCCGCTGGAGGTGACCGGGCTGGTGGATTACGACCAGTCCCTCATCGAGCGTTATCGCCCACCCAGGGCTGGCGAGCCCTACAGCCAGGAACGCCTGCTGCTTTTCCAGACCGCGCTCCAGAACACCAGCTACTTCGCCTCGGTGGTCGCCGACATCGATCGTCACAGCGAAACCCCTGGCGCAGCGCCTGTCCGCGTGCAGGTCATCGAGGCCAAGCCGCGGCGGCTCGGGTTTGGTGTGGGTGTGAGCAGCAATACCGGCTACCGGGTCGAGACCAGCTACCGGGATGCCCATTTCCTTGGCGAGCCTTACAACCTCGTCAGTGGCCTGCGGATCGAGCAGCGCCGGCAGCTGGGTTACATGGACGTGTTCCTGCCGCCGACCCTGGATGGCTACCTGGACAGCGTCGGCGCGCTGGCCGAGCACACCAACATCGCCGGTCTGCAGACCCGCCGGCAGTCGATTGGTGTCGTTCGCACCATTCCGCGGGGCAAGATCGAGAACCGCTTTTCCCTCAACTACCAGCACGAAGTGCTGATCCCCGAAGGCAGCCTGCGCACCAGCAGGGGCGCGCTGACCGCAAACTGGTCGTGGACCCATCGCAACGTCGATAGCGTCCTCGATCCCCGTCGGGGTCATGTGTTCAATGTGCAGGTCGGCGGCGCGTCCCAGGCGCTGATGTCCGACCGCAACTTTGCCCGCTTCTACGGGCGCTACCAGCGCTTCATCCCGGCCTTCGGGCGCGATGTGGTGATCGTGCGCGCGGAAGGCGGCATCACCGCGGCGCAATCCCGCGAGGGGGTTCCCCAGGATTTCCTCTTCCGCACCGGCGGCGCTCAGACCGTGCGGGGCTATGCCTACCAGAGTCTCGGCGTGCAGGACGGCAACGCCACCGTCGGCGGCCGCTACCTTGCCGTGACCAGCGCCGAATACGTCCATTGGGGCTGGGGCGACTGGGGCATTGCCACCTTTGTCGATGCCGGCAACGCCAACGACGAGCGCAAGCTCTTCAAGATGAATGTCGGCTATGGCTTCGGGCCGCGCTGGAAGAGTCCCGCCGGCCCGATCGCCATTGATCTGGCCTACGGTCAGAGCGACCACCGGGTGCGGCTGCAGTTTGCGGTGGCGATCGCGTTCTAGTCTGCGGACGTCAACGCGCCCGGGCTGCCGCGCGTTGTCGGCATGCCACCGTTTTCAACGGACGGTGCGATTTCGGGTCGCATTGGCAAACGTCCGGGCTGGGTTTAGACTTCGCTAATATTTCCCTGCATCACCACTTGAGAGGATCACAATGAAAAAACTCGTTGCTGTTGCCGCCATCGCTGGCCTGATGGGTTCCACCGCCGCCTTCGCCGACGCCGGCGCCGATCTGGCCAAGGCCAAGAACTGTCTCGCCTGCCACGCCGTCGACAAGAAGCTCGTCGGCCCGGCTTACAAGGATGTGGCTGCCAAGTACAAGGGTGACAAGTCCGCTGAAGCCAAGCTGATCGAGAAGGTCCAGAAGGGTGGCGTTGGTGCCTGGGGTCAGGTTCCGATGCCCCCCAACCCGCAAGTCAGCGCGGCTGACGCCAAGACCCTCGTGGCCTGGGTGCTCAGCCAGAAGTAAGGCGGCCGCGGGTCGGCAGGAAGAGAACGCCCCGGCATCTCTTCTCCGCACTCGGCAACAACGCCCTGCTCACGCAGGGCGTTGCTTTTTGGGGACGCAGATCTGCCGTTGTGGATTGGCGTGGTGATGCAGGCTGAGCGGCGATAGCTGGTGACGTCCAGCTTTTCCATGGGCCACGGAGGTGGCTTCAGTGGCCGTCAGGGTGGCGTCCTTCGTGGCTTTTCAGGCGAATGGAAGGCCCGGTTGCCAACCTGGACAGGCGCTTCGACGCCCATGATCCCGGCCGTCCGTTGCCGCTTGAGTACCCCCGCGCCGGTGCCGCCTTGTCTTGTTGCGAACTTGCAACAGTCCACCCGGCGGGCGCATCCAAAAAACAACGCTGTCCTTGCCCTGGGCTTCCCTTCGCACAGACAATGCAGTCCAACTTCTCGTTAGAGAGGTGAAATTGGTCGGCCCCGCGAAAGCGGCGCGTGCCAGTCTTCAATCAAGAGGAGAATCATATGCAAAAGAAACTGATCGCTCTGGCCGTTGCTGGCCTGGCTTCCACCGGCGCCTTCGCTCAAGCCAACGTTACCGTCTACGGCGTGGCCGACGCTTCCTTCGACGTTGTTCGTACCTCCAACGCCGTCAGCGAACTGGGCAACACCACCCGCGTTTCCACCAACTCGTCCCTGATCGGTTTCAAGGGTGCTGAGTCCCTGGGCAACGGCCTGACCGCCGTGTTCCAGTACGAAAGCGGTATCAGCTTTGAAAACGGTGGCGGCTTCAGCGCCTCCCGTGACAGCTTCGTTGGCCTGGCCGGCGGCTTCGGTACCGTGGTTCTCGGTAACCTGACTGGCCCGACCCGTGCTCTGGGCGCTGCTGTTGATGTCAACGCCGGCGCTACCGGCATCGGCGCCAACTCCGCGCTGCTTGGCAAGCTGGGCAACAACCTGCTGGGCACCACCAACACCACCAGCGGCAGCTACACCGCGGCTGGCAATGCCAATTGTGACCGCAACACCACTTGCACGTCGATCTTCGACACCCGTTGGAAGAACGCCATTGCGTACGTCTCCCCGACCTTCGCTGGCCTGAACGTGACCGCTGCTTACGTCGCCAACGAAAACAAGACCTTCAACAACAACGGTTTCGGCACTGCCTACAACCCGTCCAACACCAAGGGCTACGACGTTGGTCTGAAGTACGCCAATGGCCCGGCCATGGCTGCTGTCACCTACAATGCCGTTTCCCTGGGTAACGAAGCCAACACCGATGTCAGCGACTTCCGTGTTGGTGGTGTCTACGACTTCGGCATGGCTTCCGTCCGCGCCGTGTTTGATCGCGCTCGTGCTGACCACTTCGGTGGCAACACCGTTACCCAGAACGTCTTTGGTCTGGGCGGCACCTTCAACGTGACCCCGGCTGGCAAGCTGCTGGCTCAGGCTTACTTCGCTCGTGACCTGAAGGTCAACGGCTCCTCCTCCAAGGACTCCGGTGCCAAGCTGTTCGAAGTTGGCTACGAGCACAGCCTGTCCAAGCGCACCATGCTGAAGGCTGTTTACGCTCACCTGAACAACGACGACAAGGCCTCTTACGACTTCGGCATCAACGCCGTTGGCGTGAATTCCACCTACAATGGCGGCGCCACCGGCGGTGCGACCATTCAGGGCGTTCAGCTGGGCCTGCGTCACTCCTTCTAATTCAGACTTCGTCTGAGTCAGAAATCAACGGGCACCTTCGGGTGCCCGTTTTTTCGTTCACGAGGGCTGCTGGATGTGACGTGATGCCGACAGTTGCCTGCCTGTCGTGACGAGTGCGTCACCCCAAATGAAAAGGCCACCCGGAGGTGGCCTTTTCATTTGGGGCTTGAGTCGATCTCACCCGATCAGGATCAGATTGTCCCGGTGGATGAGTTCGGGCTCTTCGATGAATCCCAGCAGTGACTCGATCTCGCCCGAGCCGTGGCGGACGATTCGGCGGGTGTCGTTGGCTGCGTAGTTCACCAGGCCACGGGCGATCTCCCTGCCGTCGCGGCTGCGGCAGGCGACGACCGCGCCCCGGGTGAAGTCGCCATCCGCGGCGATCACGCCGATCGGCAGGAGGCTCTTGCCGGACTTCAGGGCTTCGATTGCGCCATCGTCGAGGGTGAGGCTGCCGGCCAGTTGCAGGTGGTCGGCCAGCCACTGCTTGCGGGCAGCGAGCGGGGTGCTGGTGGCGTAGAGCAGGGTGCCGAGCTGCTCGCCCCGAGCGACGCGCACCAGGGCGTCCGGTTCGCGGCCGCTGGCGATGCAGGTGTGTGCACCGCTGCGCGCTGCGCGCTGGGCTGCACGCACCTTGGTGATCATGCCGCCCTTGCTGATACCGGAGCCGGCGCCGCCGGCCATGGCTTCCAGGGCGGTGTTCTCGGCGCGCTCCTCGCTGATCAGTGTGGCGGACGGATCCTTGCGGGGGTCGGCGGTGTACAGCCCCTGCTGGTCGGTGAGGATGACCAGCGCGTCAGCGTCGATCAGGTTGGCGACGAGGGCGCCGAGGGTGTCGTTGTCGCCGAACTTGATCTCGTCGGTGACGACGGTGTCGTTCTCGTTGATGATCGGGATGACGCCGAGTTCGAGCAGGGTGACGAGGGTCGAGCGGGCGTTGAGGTAGCGAGTGCGGTCGGCCAGGTCGGCATGGGTCAGCAGGATCTGGGCGGTGTGCAGGCCGTTGGCGGCGAAGACGCTTTCGTAGGCTTGGGCGAGGCCCATCTGGCCGACAGCGGCGGCTGCCTGGAGCTGGTGCATCTCCTGCGGGCGGCTGGTCCAGCCGAGGCGCTGCATGCCGGCGGCGATGGCGCCGGAGGAGACCAGCACCACTTCGCGGCCTTCGGCGCGCAGGCCGGCGATCTGCCGCGCCCAGTCGGCGAGGGCGTCGACGGCGAGGCCTTCGCCGTTGTTGGTGACGAGGGCGCTGCCGACCTTGGCGACCAGCCGGCGGGCGTTACGGATTGCGGTTCTCATCGTCGTCTTCGTCTTCGTAATCTTCGTCGTCGGCGTCATCGGTGGGGATGTCGTCGTCTGCTGCTTCGAAGTCAGGGGTTGCGGCTGCTTCGAGGGCGGCGGCGTCGGCGGCGGCCTGGGCCGCAGCCTTCTCTTCGTCGAGGAGATCCTGGATCGCGAAGACGACTTCCTGACAGCCCTGGCGGCTGATGGCCGAGACTTCGAAATGGCGCTCGATGGGGCCGTAGGCGTCGAGGAAGGCCGCGATGCGTTCCTTGCGTTCGTCCTCGTCGGGGATCAGGTCGAGCTTGTTGAGGACAAGCCAGCGGCGCTTCTGGTAGAGGCTTTCGTCGTACTTGCGCAGCTCTTCGACGATCGCATGGGCGTCGTGGACCGGATCGGCCTCGGGGTCGAAGGGGGCGAGATCGACGATGTGCAGCAGGATGTGGGTGCGCTGCAGGTGGCGCAGGAACTGGTGGCCGAGGCCGGCACCGTCGGCCGCGCCTTCGATCAGGCCGGGGATGTCGGCGATCACGAAGCTGCGGTTTTCGGAGGTGCGTACCACGCCCAGATTGGGGGCGAGGGTGGTGAAGGGGTAGTCGGCGACCTTCGGTTTGGCGGACGAGACCGCGCGGATGAAGGTGGATTTGCCGGCGTTGGGCATGCCCAGCAGGCCGACGTCGGCCAGCACCTTGAGCTCGAGGTTGAGGCTCTTGCGCTCGCCTTCCTGGCCCATGGTCTTCTTGCGCGGGGCGCGGTTGGTGCTGGTCTTGAAGTGCAGGTTGCCCAGGCCGCCGCGACCGCCCTTGGCGATCAGGACGCGTTTGCCGTCGTGGTCCAGGTCGGCGATGATCTCGCCGGTTTCCTGGAGCGAAACGATGGTGCCGACGGGCATGCGCAGTTCGATGTCGTTGCCGCCCTTGCCGTAGCAGTCGGCGCCACGGCCGTTCTCGCCACGCTCGGCGAGGAAGGTGCGCTTGTAGCGGAAATCGATCAGGGTGTTGAGGTTGCGGTCGCCGACGGCATAGACGTCGCCGCCCTTGCCGCCGTCACCGCCATCCGGGCCGCCCATGGGGATGTATTTTTCGCGGCGGAAAGTGGCGGCGCCGTTCCCGCCGTCCCCGGCGATGACTTCAATTCGGGCTTCGTCGAAAAATTTCATGGGTGCTTCCGGTGTTGGGGGATTCGGGCCCCCGAAAGAAAAAAAGCCCTATCGTTGGATAGGGCTTTGGCAACCTGCTGTCGGCGCTTATTCAGCGGCGGCGACGATGCTCACGGTGCGACGCTTGTTGGCGCCCTTGACGGTGAACTGCACGGTGCCTTCGGTCAGCGCGAACAGGGTGTGATCCTTGCCGATGCCGACGTTTTCGCCCGGGTGGTATTCGGTGCCACGCTGGCGAACGATGATGTTGCCGGCGAGGACGAATTGACCGCCGTAGCGCTTGACGCCAAGGCGTTTGCTTTCTGAGTCGCGACCGTTACGGGAACTGCCGCCAGCCTTTTTGTGTGCCATGTGGGTTACTCCTTAGGCAGTGATGGCTTCGATGCGAAGCTCGGTGTAGTTCTGACGGTGGCCCTGATGCTTCTGGTAGTGCTTGCGACGACGCATCTTGAAGATCTTGACCTTGTCGTGACGGCCGTGGGAAACCACGGTGGCCGTGACGGTGGCACCGGCAACCACGGGGGTGCCGATCTTGACCGACTCGCCTTCGCCGACCATGAAGACCTGGTCGATGGTGATCTGCGAGTCCACGTCAGCCGGTATCTGTTCTACTTTGAGTTTTTCGCCGACGGTGACACGGTACTGCTTACCGCCGGTTTTTATGACCGCGTACATGGATGTACTCCGAGTGATGGTTTTCAGGAAACGCAGAAGTTTATCGGTTTCCGGCCCTTGCGTCAAACGGTTTTGTGTTTTGCTTCAGTGGCCTATGCGTTCCTGAACGATCTGCCAGGCACTGCCGCTGCGGGCGAGCTCGATGGTCTTGGGCTCGGTGAGCTTGAGATTGCCGGAGCGGTAATGCTGGATGAAGCGGGCGCTGGCCTTGTCGCCATCGACGCGGATGTCGATGGCGTCGAGCTTCACGGTGATGTCGCCGGGGCGGGCGATGCGCTGGCGTCGCTGCTCGGCCCAGGCGCTGCGGTCGAGGTCGCCGGCCGGCTTGAAGCTGCTGGCGTAGTGGGCGAGGTAGGCGTCGACGTTCTTGGCGGACCAGGCGCTTGCCCAGGCCTGGAGGGTGGTCTGGATGGTGTCGCTGGCGGCGGGCGCGGCGGGTGTCGCGGGCTTGGGCGCTGCGGCCGGGACGGTCGGGTTGGCGGCAAGCGGTGCGGTGGTCGCGGGTGCCGGGGGCGCGGCGGGAGCGGTGGCCACGGGCGTCGGTGCGGCGGGGATCGGCGGCGTCGGCGGGGTGTCGTTGCTGGCAGACGGGGTGTCGAGGGCGCTGGTGTTCCTGGCCAGGTGGGAGACTTCGGCCGGCAGGATGTTTTCGGCGCCGGAGACGAAGGTGGCGCCCGGCGCGGCGGCCTGGGCGCTGCGGATCGCCGGCGCGCTGCTGGCGGTGACCGGCGGCGTGGGGGCGGCAGAGGCCGGCACCTGGGTGGCGGGTTGCTGCGCATCGGAGAACGGCAGATTGCCTTCGAGGCCGAGCTTGATGGCGAAGATCGTCGAAACGAGAGCGAACATGCCGGCGATGCCGGCGATCAGCCAGAGGACGGTCTGCACCGCAGAAAGCGGGCGCGGACGGCTATAGGGGGGCTGCGGGTTGGTGTTGCTGGTGGTCATGTGTTGCTGGCGAGAAGTGGGTTCCGGGGGATTTTAGGCGGCTGGCCGGATCGCGTTTGCAACATTCCTCCGCATCGGGGGTTTGCTGACGCAAGTTCACAGACCCGTCCGTGAAATGCTGACGCGTCCGGCTTGGCGGGTTGCGTGAGGGTTCAGGGCAGGCGCAGGAGGACGCGCATTCCGCTGGTGATGTCGGTGCGTTCGAGGTAGCCGATGAGGTTGGGCGTTTCGGCGAGCCACTGGCGGGCTTCGCCGACGTTGTCGGCTTCGATGGGCGGGGTGGCCCGGCCGTTGAAGACCAGCCGGGATCGGTAGGCGACGATCTGGGCGGGGTTCTTGTTGGTGAGCTTGAGGTAGAAGTCGTCGCGGGTCGCGCCGTTGGGCAGATCGACCAGCTTGACCGGGGTGCCATCGATGAGGGTGGTGGCCCGTCCGAGGTAGAGCTTTTCGGCCTGTTCGCGGCTGAGCTCGATCGCCCCGCTGCGCTGGCTCGTGACGATGACGATCTCGGCCTGGGCGGCCGCGGGCAGCAGTGCGGCAGCGAGGGCGAGGAGTCGGATCAGGCGCATGGGTGACATGGTCGGGTGGCCTTCAGAAGACGAAGTCCACCGACAGGCTCAGGACATGGACCGGCGTGGTGGGCCGGAGGTAGTCCGCCAGGGTGTCCGAGGGGAACAGGCCGCGGCTTTGCGGCGCCGGGGTGATGCGTTCGATCTGGCCCTTGAGGGCGATGCGGCGGGCCACGTCCCAGCGGGTGCCGAAGGCGAGGGAGTGCTGGGCGGTGTTGCGGGAGTTGTTGTAGATGCCGACCAGCGGGGCGTGGATGGCCGGCACGGGCGTGCAGAAGGCGGGGGTGTCCTGGTTCTGGTTGGCGTAGGTGACGTAGGGCGTGAAGGCGTCGATGCGGTGGCCGACGGTGAGATACCAGCCGTGGGCGGTGGAGATGTAGCGGTCGACCTTGCGCTTGGCGAATTCGGCGATGGTGATCCAGTTGTTCTTTTCCCACTGGAAGCCGGCGGAGAAGAACTCGGCGCTGGCGTGGGTGCCGGAGAGCTCGTCGGCGGCATCGGCTTCGCCGGCAGCGATGAGCTGGCGGCGCAGGGCCTGGTGGAAGCCGTCGGTCCAGTTGAGGTGCAGATCGGTGCGGGTGTAGCCGGCCTGGGCGCTGAAGCCGGTGCCGGCCAGGCCGACGCGCAGGGCGCGGGCGTTGCGCAGGCGGCCAGAGGCCGAGCGGGTGAGTACGGCGCTCTGACCGACGAGGCCCTGGATCTCCAGGTCCATCTGGCCCAGTGGTGCGCGGTAGATCGCATCGACGCCGTCGAGATCGGAGAAGGGGTTGAGGCTGTAGACCTCGGCCGGCGGGCGCAGCCACGGGGTGGCGTAATTCACGTTCAGGGAGTCGGAGAACATGAAGAACGGGGTGGTGGTGCGGCCAGCCCGCAGGGAGAGGGTTGGCGTGGGGCGGTAGTGCAGGTAGGCCCAGGTGATGTGGGGCGTGTAGTCGTAGCCGGCGGCCTGCCGCGAGACGGCCTGGACGGTGAGGTCGAACTTGTCGGACAGGCGGGCCGTGCCCTGCACGCCGAGGACGCTGTCGGTGGAGGGGTCGAAGTTCTGGCCCGGCATGGTGCTGGGCTGGGTGCTGCTGCTGTGGAAGCGGTAGTTGTCCTTGTCGCTGCGGGTGAGCCCGAAGGTGCCGAATCCGGACAGGGCGAAGCGCGGCGGTTCGTCGGCAGCGGATGCGCTGCCGGCGAGGCTGAGAAGGATGGCAGCCAGCAGCGGCCGGAGGTTCCGGCGGCGTCGGGGTGGCAGGGCTGGAGCGTTCTGGAAGCTGTCCATCCTAGACTCCGGTGGGGATGTGTTGCGTGGTGAGCCAGCGGGCGGCCTGGTCTTCGGGCTCGGCGGGGGCGAAGAGGTAGCCCTGGCCGTAGTCGCAGGCGAGTTCGCTGAGGATGTTGGCCTGGGCCTGGGTCTCGATGCACTCGGCAACCACCTGCATGCCCAGTTCGTGGGCGAGGTGGATGGTGGCACCGACGATGGCGCGCAGGCGGGTGTCGTGCTCGATCTCGCGGATGAAGGAGCCGTCGAGCTTGATGGTGTCGCAGGGGATCGAGTGAAGGTAGCTGAGGGACGAGTAGCCGGTGCCGAAGTCGTCGATGAGGATCTTGAGGCCCTTGGCGCGCAGCTTGCCGAGCTGGCTGATGGCGAGTTCCTTGCGGGTGACGAGGGTGCTTTCGGTGACTTCGAGCTTGAGGGTGCTGGGCGGCAGGCCGTGGCGTTCGATGCAGGCGACGACCTGGTCGGCGAGGTCCACCTGCATCAGCTGGCGGGCCGAAAGGTTGACGCTGATGGAGAGGTTTTCGTCGGCGAGGCCCCGCTCGCGCCAGGACTTGAGGCGCGCACAGCTCTGGTCGAGCATCTGCATGCCGAGCTCGTGGACGAGATCGAGGGATTCGGCGACCGGGATGAAGACGTCGGGGCCGATGCGCCGGGCGCTGGCCTGGGGCCACCGGACCAGGGCTTCGAAGCCGGTGGCCTGGCGGGTCTTGAGATCGACGATGGGCTGGAAGTGGGCGACCAGCTGGTGGTCGCGCAGGGCGGCGCGGAGCTGGGATTCGAGCTGCAGATCGCGCATGACCTGCTGGTGCATGGCCGACTGGAATACGGTGATGGTGTTGTCGGCGCTGCGGCGGGAGCGCTGCATGGCGTTGTCGGCGTCGCGCATGAGGTCTTCGGCGTTCTGGAAGCCGCCGCTGCCCAGCGCCACGCCGATGCGCGTCTTGGGATAGAGGATGTGGCCGTTGAGCTCGGCGCTTTCGGCGAGGTGGGTCTGCAGGTTTTCGGAGAAACGGATGGCTTCGCTGGCGTCGGCGATGTCGTTGAGGAGCACCGCGAACTGGTCGCCGCCGACCCGGCCGACCACGTCGCCCGGGCGGGCGAGGGCGCGGATGCGGGCGGCGACGAGGCGCAGCAGGTCGTCGCCAGCGGAGTAGCCGAGGCTGTCGTTGACCACGTGGAAGCGTTCGATGTTGATGTGCAGCACCGCAAACAGGCTGCCGGTGACCCGGTCGGCGTGGCGCAGGGTGTTCTGCAGGTGTTCGGCGAACAGGGCGCGGTTGGCGAGGCCGGTGAGGCCGTCGTGGAGGGCGTCGTAGAGGAGCTGGTCTTCGACGCGCTTGCGCAGGTGGATGTCGCTGATCGAGCCAGCCATCCGCACGGCGCGACCAGTGCGGGGATCGTGGACGGCCATGCCGCAGGTGAGGATCCAGCGGTAGCTGCCGTCGGCGTGAAGGATGCGGTGCTCGATGGTGAGCTGGGTGGATTCGCGCTTGAGGTGGGCGATCATGCGCAGGCGGAAGGCTTCGCGGTCTTCCGGGTGCAGGCGGGCGTAGAGGGCGTGGCTGTCGTCAAGCACGGCGCTGGGCGGGATGCCGAGGATCTCGGCAAAGCGCGGGGCGAAGTAGGTCTTGTCGCCCACGATGTCCCAGTCCCACAGGCCGTCGTTCGCGGCGCGGGTGGCGAGGGCGTAGCGCTCTTCACTGTTGGCGAGCTGGCGAGCCGTGGCTTCGAGCTCGAGGATGCGCGACTGCAGGGCGCTGGCCATGCGGTTGAAATGCTGGCATAGCTGGGAGAGTTCGTCCTTGCCTTTTTCGGGCAGGCGGTGGGAGAGCTGGCCGGCGGCGATGGCCTGGCTGCCGCGGAGCAGACGACCCAGGTTGCGGGTCATCAGATAGCCCACGGCACCGAGCAGCAGCAGGGTGAGCAGCACCTCGGCGCTGGCGATGGCGATGCCCTGGCTGAGGATCTGGCGTTTGGCGAGGGTGAGCGCCGCGACGGACACCCCGAACTGCACGAAGCCGACCTGGTTGCGTTCGAGCAGCACGGGGCGGCGGACGTGGATGAGGTTGTGGGCGACGCCTGCATCGACGCCCAGCGCGCTGGCATCGTCGGGGGGCGGGAGGGTCTGCATGTCGGGCAGGCCGGCGCGGACGCGGGTCTTGCCGGTGGCGTCGACGATGCGGACGTAGATCAGGCCTTCGTTGGTTTCGTTGAGCAGTTCGCCGAGGGCGTCCTGCAGATCGTTGTAGCGCCCCTGGGGTACGAAGGTGGCGGTGACGACGTTGAGGATGGCGGCGTTCTGGGCTATCAGCGTGTTGAGGCTCGCCGTCGTCGCCTCGTTCATGAGACGCCCGCTGTTGGTGAGCAGCAGCGTGAGCATCACGACCTGGACCACGGTGCTGGCCAGCAGGAGGCGAACGCGGATCGAGAGGTTGCTCAGCATCTGAGACGGGTATCGTGCAAGGCGAGGGGCATTTGCGACTGGAGTTTGCGTTGCCGGGTTACAAAGCGATGAGCCTATGAGGGGCGTCTGGGTGTAATCGGCACTAACGACAGAAGCTTAAGCGGAGCCGGCGTGGGGGCATCCGTATGACAGCCGGCGCCCCCCTGCATATTCTTGCGATTATCGCTTGATCCATGCCGGGGCGGGGATGGAAAGACGGGGCCGTGGTGCCGCCACCTGCGTGGCAGGCACCACCTGAACGGCATGTCTATTTCTTCCACGCGTCACGCAGGGTGACGGTGCGGTTGAAGACCGGCGCGCCCTCGACGGAATCGACCCGATCTGCCACGAAGTAGCCGTGGCGCTCGAACTGGAAGCGGGCTTCCGGCTTTGCGGCGCGCAGGGCGGGTTCGAGCTGGGCGGTGATGACCCGCAGGCTGTCCGGGTTGATGTCGCTGATGAAATCCCGCTCCAGATCTTCCGGGTCGCCCTCGCGGCGGTTGCCCGGGTAGGCGTGGGCGAACAGCCGGTCGTAGAGGCGCACCTCGGCGGCATAGGCGTGTTCGACGGAAACCCAGTGCAGGTTGCCTTTGACCTTGTAGTTGTCGGCACCGGGCGTGCCGGACTTGGAGTCGGGCAGGTATTCGCACAGCACCGCGGTGATGTTGCCGTCGGCGTCCTTCTCGCAGCCGGTGCACTTGACCACGTAGCCGTAGCGCAGGCGGGCCATGTTGCCCGGGTAGAGGCGGTGGTAGCCCTTGACCGGGGTTTCCATGAAGTCTTCGCGCTCGATCCACAGTTCGCGGCCGAAAGGCATCTCGCGCTTGCCGAGCTCGGCGTGGAGCGGATGGTTGGGGGCGTGGCAGCGCTCGCTCTGGCCGGCCGGGTAGTTGGTGATGATGAGCTTGAGGGGATCAAGCACCGCCACGCGGCGTTCGGCGGCTTCGTTGAGGTGCTCGCGCATGCAGTCTTCGAGCACGCTCATGTCGATCCACGAATCGGCCTTGGAGACGCCGATGCGCTCGGCGAACAGGCGGAAACCTTCGGCGGTGAAGCCGCGGCGGCGGGCGCCGACCAGGGTGGGCAGGCGCGGGTCGTCCCAGCCGGCGACGTGGTTTTCATCGACCAGTTGGATCAGCTTGCGCTTGGAGAGCACCACGTAGGTGAGGTTGAGGCGGGCGAATTCGAGCTGGCGCGGCACTGGGCGGGGGAAGAAACCGCCTTCTGCCAGGTTGTCGAGGAGCCAGTCGTAGAACGGGCGCTGGTCTTCGAACTCGAGGGTGCAGATCGAGTGGGTGATGTCTTCGAGCGCGTCTTCGATGGGGTGCGCGAAGGTGTACATCGGGTACACGCACCAGCGGTCGCCGCTGCGGTGGTGGGTGGCGTGGCGGATGCGGTAGATGGCCGGGTCGCGCAGGTTGATGTTGGGCGAGGCCATGTCGATCTTGGCGCGCAGGATGTGGGTGCCGTCGGGGAACTCGCCGGCCTTCATGCGCTGGAAGAGCTCCAGGTTCTCGGTGACGCTGCGGTTGCGGTAGGGGCTGTCCTTGCCGGGGGCAGACAGCGTGCCGCGGTAGGCGCGCATCTCCTCGGCGGAGAGCGAATCCACGTAGGCCTTGCCGACGGTGATGAGGTGCTCGGCCATGGCGTACATCTTGTCGAAGTAATCGGACGCGAAATACAGGTGCTCGCCCCAGTCGAAGCCCAGCCACTGGACGGCCTCGATGATGGCGTCCACGTATTCCTGGTCTTCCTTCGTCGGGTTGGTGTCGTCGAAGCGCAGGTGACAGGCGCCGCCGTAGATCTGGGCGAGGCCGAAGTTCAGGCAGATGCTCTTGGCGTGGCCGTAGTGCAGGTAGCCGTTGGGCTCCGGCGGGAAGCGGGTTTCGACGCGGCCGCCCCATTTGCCGAGGCGACGGTCTTCGTCAATGATGTTGCGGATGAAGTTGCTGGGTGCGGCGTCGGCGGCCGGCGTGGTTGGAGCGGTCATCTGGGTCGTACCTTGCTTGGCGCGGGCGGTGGTCCGCCGTTGGTCTGAGTAATCCCGGGATTGTAGCCGATGGCGGCCTTTGCGCAGGGTTGCGACAGCTTTGGGGTGGGCGTGATCTGGTTCATGGGAATGGGCATGCAAATCGGCAAAATCACATGAATGCCAACTGTTTGGCGGCGATGCTTGTGTGATTTTGTTAAAAATGCGAACTTGATGGCTGCGCGCCTTGACTCTATCCGCCCTTTTCCGAGATCTGCATTGATGCCCTGCAATCGTGTCCGTCTTGTCTTGCCCCTTGCCCTGAGTGTCCAGCTTGCCTGGGCCGACGATGCCGTCCTCGCCGACCTGGCGCTGGAGGATCTCGCCCGTCTCGATGTGGCGACCGTCTCGCGCAAGACGCAGAAGCTCTCGGAGACGCCGGCGGCGGTCACGGTGCTCACCGCCGAGGACATCCGCCGCAGCGGCGCCCGCAGCGTGCCTGAGGCCCTGCGCGAGGTGCCCGGGGTGTCGGTGGCGCAGATCGGTGCCGGTAGCTGGGCGGTGGGCGTGCGCATGGCCGAGGGGCGCTTTTCGAACAAGCTGCTGGTCCAGATCGACGGGCGCAGCGTGTACAACCCGCTGTTTTCCGGTGTGTTCTGGGAATCCCTCGATCTGCTGATGGAAGACATCGAGCGCATCGAGGTGGTGCGGGGGCCCGGTGCCTCCCTGTGGGGCGCGAACGCCGTCAACGGGGTGATCAACATCGTGACGCGCAAGGCGACCGCGACCCGGGGCTCGCTGATTTCGGCGCGGGTGGACCATAAGGGCCATCCTGCATTGGCGGTCCGCCAGGGGTTCGACATCGGGGAGCTCGGGGCTGTGCGGGTGTATGCCAAGGGCAGCGAGATGCAGCCATCGCGCAGTGCCGATGGCCGCTCGGAGGTGGATCACAACCGGGGCTGGTCGGCCGGTTTCAGGATGGACAGTGCCGGCTCTGCGGGAAACACCTGGATGGTCCAGGGCAACAGCTTCCGTCGCACCACGTCCGAAAGCCTCGTGACGACGGGGCTTGACGGGTCAGCCGGGCTGTATCCCCTGAGTCTCGAGTTTGAGGGGTCGAGCCTGCTCGGCCGCTACAGCTGGGGTCTGCTCGGTGGTGAGGCATCGGTCCAGACCTACTTTGACAACCTGAACGCATCTGTCGGCGAGTCTGGCCGCGGCGGCATCAGCACCTTCGACCTGGATTTCCAGCACCGCCTCGCGCCGGTCGGGCGGCACGAGTTGATGTGGGGCGCCGGCGGTCGCTATGTGAAGACCGACATCGATGCCGCCACGCCCATCCTGACCATCTCGCCGCCGGAGCGCAGCCTCCAGGTGATGAGCGCCTTCGTGCAGGACGAGATCACCCTTCAGCCGCGCACCTGGAAGGCGACCCTAGGCGCCCGCCTCGAGCACTCGACCCTGTCCCACTTCGAGCCCCAGCCCACCGCTCGCCTGATGTGGACGCCGACCGAATCCGACAGCGTGTGGGCGAACTGGTCGCGGGCCACCCGCACGCCTTCGGTGGGCGAGATCGGTGCGTCGATCCTCTTTGGCGCAAAGCCCACCGGCAATCCGATGTTGCCGATCGTGTTCGTCCGCTCCACGCCGGGGCAGGGCTGGAGCCCCCGTGCCGAACGGGTCGATGCGCTGGAACTGGGCTATCGTCGCACCCTGCGCAACGGCAGCTTCGAGGCGGTGTTGTTCCACCATGACTACCGCCGCCTGATTGCCGGCTATCTCGATCCGAACGGGCTGATCCTGCCGGGCATCCCGCTGCCGATCCCGCCTTACTTCATTCCGGTCCAGAACATTTTCCGGGGCAACGTCGGCAAGGCCCGATCGACGGGCGTCGAACTGGGGCTGGACTTGCCGGTGAACGACCGCTTCCGTTTCCAGGCGAGCTACACGGCCGTCAACCTCAAGGGCGCCCGCAGCAGCGACCCGGTCACCGATGCGGCGGGGGCCGAGCTTGAAGAGGCCTCTCCGCGATACTGGGGCACCCTGCACGGGGTGATCGGCCTTGCGCGGGGGCACGAGCTTGACCTGATGGTCCGGCGCACCGGCGCCATCACCCACGGCAACGTGCCGGCCCACACGAGCTTCGATGTGCGTTACGGCTGGCGTCCGGGGCCGGGGTTCGAGCTGACGGTCATGGGCATCAACCTGTTCGACAAACAGCACCTCGAATACATGTCGAACTTCCTCCCGACCCAGCCGGCCTACCTGAGCCGGCAGGCCTATGTCCAGGGTGTCTGGCGGTTCTGAGGGGACAGGGGTGATCCGCCGTCTCATGGCCCATCGGGCCCTCAAAATACTCTGCGTCGCGGCTGCCTGCCTCGGCGTCGCCCCCGCGTGGGCGATGCAGCCGGGCGAGTACCAGATCAAGGCTGCCTACCTGCTCAATTTTGCGCGCTACGTGGAATGGCCCGCCCAACGCCTGCCGGCCGGCGCGCCGCTGCGGCTGTGCGTGCTCGGCCGCGACCCCTTCGGCGAGGCGCTGTCCGGCCTCGAGGGGCGGCAGGTCAATGGGCATGAAGTGAAGCCGCGTGTCGTCGATGGCGTCGAGATGGCCTCGGACTGTCACCTCGTCTTCATCACCGATTCGGAAGAGCGGCGCGTCGGCCTGCTGCTGCGCGGCCTGGCCGGGCGCAGCGTGCTCACCGTCAGCGACATCGACGGCTTTGCCGAGGCCGGCGGCGGGATCGGGCTGGTGGTGGACGAGCGCCGGGTGCGCTTCGACATCAACCTCACGTCGGTGCAGCGGGAGGGCCTGCGGGCCAGTTCGCAGCTGCTCCGTCACGGCCGCTTCGTGTTCGGCCTGAGGGCTCCCTGATGGCGCAGCTCAAGGATCTGCCCATCGGACGCAAGCTCGGCATCGTTGCCCGGCTGAGCGTGCTGATCGCCCTCGGCGTGGCGCTGCTGACGATCTTCCTGACCGAAGTGAACAGCGAGCTGCGCCGGGCCGACGAGGACGGCCGGATGCTCTCCGAGATCGTCGCCGACAACGCCATCTCGCCCCTGCGCTTTGACGACGCCAAGGTGGCGGTGTCCCTGCTCGGCGCCCTGCGTCACCACGAGCGGGTGGCTGCTGCGGTGGTGCTGCGCCCGGATGGCAGCGTGTTCGCCGATTACCCTCTGGGGCTGCACGCCGATGCGGAGCACCTGGCCAGCCTGCGCGACAACCCGGCCGCGGGCGCGCTCAACTGGCACACCCTCAGCCTGGTCGTCACCAAGCCCCTCGAGAGCGATGGCGAGACCCTCGGCCGGCTGATCCTCGAATTCGACCTGCGCTCCATCGTTGGGCGGCTGGTGCTGTGGCTGGGCCTGGCGCTCCTCGGGCTGGTGATGGCGCTGATCGCCGCCAGCCTGTTCTCCCGGCGCATGCAGGGGATGATCGTCGAGCCGCTGCAGAAGCTCGCCGACGTGGTGCGGGCGGTGAGCGCCGGCAAGCGCTACGACCTGCGCGCACCGGCCGGCTACGCCGACGAGGTGGGCGAGCTGATCACCGGCTTCAACGGCATGCTGGCCGAGATCGCCAACCGCGACCGGGAGCTGACCCTCCACCGGGAACGCCTCGCCTCCGAAGTGGCGGCGCGCACCGCCGAGCTGCGGACGATGATGGAACAGGCCGAGGCCGCCAGCCGCGCCAAGACCCAGTTCCTCGCCAACATGAGCCACGAGATCCGAACGCCGATGAACGGCGTGATGGGCATGATCGGCCTGCTCCGCCAGACCTCACTCGGTGAGCGTCAGGGGCGCTTTGTTGATATGCTGGACGACTCTGCGCGCGCCCTCATGGAAATCATCAACGACGTGCTCGACGTATCCAAGATCGAAGCAGGACGGCTCGAACTGGAAGCCCTGCCATTCTCCCTGCGGGACACCCTCGATCAGGTGGCGACCCTGTTTGCCACCTCGGCCTACGCCCGTGGCCTGCAGCTTGGCCTGCACGTGGACCGGTGCGTGCCTGACCGGGCCGTGGGCGACGCCCTGCGTGTGCGCCAGGTGCTCAACAACCTGGTCTCCAACGCCCAGAAGTTCACCGAGAAGGGCAGCATCTCCATCGCCGTGCTGCCCGTGCCCTGCGAGCGTGATGGCGCCCTGCGCCTGCGCATCGAAGTGCGCGACACCGGCATCGGCGTGCCGCGGGAAGCCGGCGCGCGCCTGTTCCAGTCCTTCTCCCAGGCCGACAACTCGATGGCCCGGCGCTTTGGCGGCACCGGGCTGGGGCTGGCCATCGCCCGTCAGCTGGTGGAACTGATGTCCGGCGAGATCGGCTACGTCACCGAACCGGGCTGCGGCTCGTGCTTCTGGGTGGAATTCGAACTGACCCGCGACGTGGCCGGCGAGACGCAGGAGCGCCCGCTGGTCGGCCGCGCGGCCCTGGTGGCGGTGGGCGACTCCCACCTGCGCGACGCAGTGTTGGAGCAGCTCGCCTTTGCCGGCGCACGTTCCGAGCTGGCCTATGACCGGCCTGCGGTGGATGAAATGCTGGCCATCGGCACCGGCTACGACTGGCTGATCGTCGATGCCAGCTTCGACGGCGGCAGCGGGCGGCAGCTGCTCGCAGATCTGCGCTACCGGGCCGGGCGCCCGGCCCTCGCGGCGATCGTCGGCATCGGCCGCGAAGAAGTCGCCGCGATGCGCGACATCGGCGCCGAGATCATCCTCAGCCGGCCCGTCACCAGCAACGAGATCCGCCAGGGGCTGGCGGGCGCCAGGCCGGCCGATGTGGCGCCGCCGGTCGGCCACAAGCTGGCCGCGCACCTGCTGGTGGTCGAGGATCACCCGGTCAACCGCGAGGTGGCGGTGGCGGTGCTCCAATCCCTCGGCTGCCGGGTGTCGGTGGCGGTGGATGGGCGCGACGCGGTGGAAGCCTGCCGCCGGCAGCGCTTCGATCTGGTGCTGATGGACATCCAGATGCCCGAGATGGACGGCCGTCAGGCCACTCAGGCGATCCGCGTCGACGAAAAGGCCCGCGGCCTGCCGCGGATGCCCATCATCGCCCTGACCGCCAACGCCCTGCGCGAAGACCGCGACGCCTGCCTCGCGGCGGGCATGGACGACTACGTGGTGAAGCCGGTTTCCGGCGAACAGCTGTGGGTGGTGCTGAGCCGCTGGCTGCGGGCAACCCTGCCGCCCGATCCCCCGCCCGCTCCGGCGGCCCCCGCGGCCCCTGCAGCCAGCCCGAACGCCGAGCCGGTGCTCGACATGAACATGCTGATGGGCCTGCCCGGCGTCAATGGACGGCGGGACGCGCCGATGCTCAAGCGCATCCTGACGCTGTTCATCAGCGAAACCGACCGCAACGTGGGTGGTATCGTCGATGGCGCTGCGGCCGGCGACACCGCCGCCGTGCAGCGCCTCGCCCACAAGATGAAATCCGCCTGCCTGGCGATGGGGGCGGTGCAGCTGGGCGTGCGCGCCCGGGCCCTGGATGAACGGACGAAGGCTGGCGTGCAGCCCGACGCCACCGACGCCGCACGGCTCACCGACGCCTGGGACGCCTGCAAGCGGCGCCTGGTGGAGGAAGGGCTTGCGAGCCTGGACGAGATTACCCGGGTGGAAGGCCCGATCAACCCATGACGGCGACACCCAATCCCCACATCCTGGTCGTGGACGACGACCCCCTGACCCGCATGATGGCCACCGAGGCCCTCCGCGAAGGCGGCTTTGCCACCTCCGAGGCCGAAGACGGCGTGCGGGCGCTGGCGGCCTTCGAGGCATTGCACCCGGATCTGGTCCTCCTCGACGTGATGATGCCGGGCCTCACGGGCTTCGAGGTGTGCCGCCGCGTGCGCGCCACCCCGGCCGGCGAGCTGGTGCCGATCATCATGCTCACCGGCCTCGACGACAGCGAATCGGTGGAGCAGGCCTTCGACGCGGGCGCCACCGACTTCATCTCCAAGCCGATCAACTGGACGCTGCTGCGTTTCCGCATCCGCTACGTGCTGCGCTCGGCCCAGCTGCTGAAGGAGCTCGTGCGCAACAAGGAGAGCCTCTCCAGCGCCCAGCGCATCGCCCGTCTGGGGAGCTGGGAGTGGTACGTGCCCGCCGACGAGGTGCAGCGTTCGGCCCAGTATTACCGGCTGTTCGGCCAGCAGGTCGAAACCTTCGGCGACGGCATGGAATCGCTGGTGAACCACGTCTATGGCCCCGACCGGCAGATGGTCGGCGCGGCCCTGGCCGGCGCGCGCAAGGGCGTGGGCTACCAGCTGACCTACCGCGTCGTATGGCCCGACGGCAGCGTGCGCACCCTCCTCGAGACGGCGGAGCGCACCGACGAAGCCGGCGATCCCCAGTCCATCCTCATGGAGGGCAGCGTGCAGGACATCACCGAGCAGGTCGAGGCCCAGCGGCGCATCCGCCAGCTGGCCTATTTCGATCCGCTCACCGGCCTGCCGAACCGCGAGTTCTTCCGGGAGAGCCTGCTCTCCGCCGCCGCCCGCTGCCTGCGCAACGACAGCCGCTGCGCGGTGATGGTGGTGGATATCGACCGCTTCGCGCGGATCAACGACAGCCTGGGCCCCGAGCGGGGCGACCAGGTGCTGCAGGTGATCGGTCATCGCCTGCGCGAACGCATGGGCGACCGCACGCCTGCCGAGCCGGCGGGTGGCGGCGGGCTGCCGCGGCTCAAGGTGGCCCGCCTGGCGGCCGACGAGTTCGGCATCCTGGTGAGCGATGCGGGTTCGGTGGACGAGGTGCTGGCCACCGCCCACGAGCTGCTCCAGGTGGTGCAGGCGCCGATCCGCGTGCCGGGGCAGGACATCACCCTGTCGGCCCGGGTGGGCGTGGCGGTGATGCCCGACCACGCCACCGAGGCCGAGGCGATCCTGAAGGCCGCCGAGACGGCGCTCAACCGGGCCAAGCGGGTCACCCGCGAATCGGTGGCGCTGTTCTCGGAAGAGATGAAGGTGGCGGCCTTCCTGCGTTTCACGCTGGAGGGCGACCTGCGTCGGGCCATCGGCGAAGAGGAGCTGCAGGTGCTCTACCAGCCCATCGTGGATGTGGCGCGCAAGGCCATCGTGAAGGCCGAGGCGCTGGTCCGCTGGCCGCATCTGGCGCGGGGTTCGGTGCCACCGCCGGAGTTCATCTCCCTGGCCGAGGAGACCGGGATGATCGTGCCCCTCACCCGCGCGGTGATGGAGCGGGTGTGCAACGACATCGCCGAGCTGGGTTCGGCGCTGCCGCCGGATTTCCGGATCAGCATCAACCTGTCGGGCGTGAACTTCATGGACGCGCAGCTCATCCCCACCGTGCGGGCGGTGCTCGACGGGGCCGGCGTGCCGGCCTCAAGGATCGAGTTCGAGCTGACCGAGACGGTGCTGATGCGCGATCTCGACTACGCCACGGTGATCCTCGCCCAGCTGCGGGAGATGGGCATCCGGGTGGCGGTGGATGATTTCGGCACGGGTTATTCGTCGCTGGCCTACCTGCGCCGGCTGGCGGTGAACACCCTCAAGATCGATCGCTCCTTCGTGGGCGAGCTGGACGACGGCCAGGGCGTGGCGATCGTCAAGGCGGTGATCGGGCTGGCCCACAGCCTGGGGCTGGAGGTGGTGGCCGAGGGCGTCGAGACGGCCGCCCAGCTGGGGGCCCTGCGCCAGCAGGGCTGCAACCTGATCCAGGGTTATCTGTTCGCCCGGCCCATGTCGATCCGGGCGCTGGCCCAGTCCCTCGCCTGTGCCAGCGTGACCCTGCCGGAGATCCCGGCGCCGGCCGAGGACTGAGCGGGCGGCGCCTCAGCGCCGTTCGGGCTGGATGGCGATCTTGAGGCGCACGCCTTCCGAGGCTTCCAGTTCGCGCAGCTGGCGGATCAGGTTCTCGTCGAGCACGAAATCCGCCGCCAGCAGCATCACCCCGTCGCGGGTCACCAGATCCCGCGCCAGCACCATGCCCGGCCGCAGCGATGCGGCGGTGACTTCGTTCATCGGCGGCGGCATGTTCTCGGTGCTGGAGCCGATCACGTCGAGGAAGGCATCCACCACCTGCGGGCAGTAGCGCTTGCCGCGGTTCTGCTGGATCAGGGCGATCGCCTCGGCGGGCTTGAGCTTGCGCGGCGAGAGGGTGCCGCTCTGCATGTCGTCGTAGTCGTTCACCACCGCGATCACCCGTGCGCCGTACGGGATCGCCAGCCCTGAGAGGTGATCCGGGTAGCCCTGGCCGTCCCAGCGTTCGTGGTGGCTGCGGATCAGGGTGGCGGCGCCGCGCATGTTCTCGAGGCCCATCAGGGCGGCCTGGCCGGTGATCGGGTGCTTGCGCATCACCCCGAGCTCGTCGCCGGTCATGTGGGAGACCGGTTTGGCGAGCAGATCGTCGGGCAGGCCGATCTTGCCGATGTCGTGGAGCAGGCCGGCCAGCATCACGTCCTGGACTTCGGCCGGTGCAAAATTCAGGCGGACGGCGACCTTGCGCGCCAGATCGGCGACCCGCTTGGCGTGGCCGGCGTTGCTGCCTTCGCGCAGCTCGATGAGATTCGAGAACACGCGGATCGAGGTGAGGAAGTTCTGCTTGAGCTTCTCATGGGCGCTCTTGAGTTCGGCGGTGCGGGCTTCGACCTTTTGCTCGAGGCTGGCGTTGAGCGATTTCAGCTCGTCATTCTGCTTCTGGGTGAGGGCTTCGAGGCGGGCCTTCTCGCGGGTCAGGGCCTGGCGTTCGAGGGCCTCGCGGACGGTGAGCAGCACGTCCTGGTCGTTCCAGGGCTTGGAGATGTAACGGGTGATCTGGCCGCTGTTGATGGCCGCGACGGTCGATTCCATGTCGGCGTAGCCGGTGAGCAGCAGGCGCACGGTGTCCGGGTGGCGCTTGCGGGCTTCGGCCAGGAAGGCGGCGCCGTCCATCACCGGCATGCGCATGTCGGAGATGATCAGATCCACGTGCTCGCGGTCGAGCAGCTCGAGGCCTTCCGCGCCGCTGTTGGCCACATGCACGGTGTAGCCGTGGGGGCGGAACAGCCGGCGCAGGGCCGACAGGATGTTGGCTTCGTCATCTACGCACAGGATCGAGAAGGCGGGGGCGGGCGCCGCGCTCCGGTCGGGCGTGGCGGGGGCGGTGGCAAGGGTCATGGGGATACTCCCGGTACGGCCATGTGATGGACGGGCAGGGTGATACGGAAGCAGGTGCCGGTTTCCGGCGAGCTGCTGGCGGTGATGTGGCCGTGGTGCTTCTGCACGATGCCGTAGGAGAGTGACAGGCCGAGGCCGGTGCCCTTGCCCACGGGCTTGGTGGTGAAGAAGGGGTCGAAGATGCGGTCGAGGACATCCGGCGGGATGCCGCTGCCGTCGTCGGCGATCTCGATCCACACCGTGTCGCCGTCTTGGCCGGTACGGACGTGGATCGTGCCGCGCCGGTTGTCCGGCATGGCCTGGGCGGCGTTCACGAAGAGGTTCATGAACACCTGATTGAGCTGGGAGGGCAGGCACTCCACCACGGGCAGCGTGCCGTATTCGCGCACCACTTCAGCCTTGTACTTGATCTCGTTGCTGGCGATGTTGAGGGTGCTGTCGAGGCCCTGGTGGATGTCGGCTGGCTGCCAGTCCTGGCTGGCGTCGGTGCGCGAGAAATCGCGCAGGTCCTGGACGATCTTGCGGACCCGGGCGGTGCCTTCGGCAGATTCGCTGATGAGCTCGCCGATGTCGTCGCGCAGGTAGGTGAAATCCACCGCGCGCTTCACGGTTTCGATGGCGTCGGCGTCGGCGGGCGGCAGGGCGCCTCGGTGGGCTTCGTAGGTGTCGAGCACCTCCAGCAGCTGGCCGACGTAGGTCTTCAGGCTGTGCAGGTTGGAATTGACGTAGCCGATGGGGTTGTTGATCTCGTGGGCGACGCCGGCGGCGAGCTGGCCGATGGAGGCCATCTTTTCGGACTGGACAAGCTGCTGCTGGGTGTCGTGGAGCCGGCAGTTGAGATCGGTGAGTTCGACATAGCGCTTGAGGAGCTCGGTCTCGGCCATCTCGCGGCGGGCGATGTCCTCCTCGAGGGTGGCCTTGGCGTCCTGCAGGTCGCGGGTGCGCTGGACGACGGTGGCTTCCAGGTCGGCGCGCATCTGCAGCAGGGCGTTTTCGGCGTTCTTGCGTTCGGTGATGTCCTGCAGGGTTTCGATGGCGCCGATCATGGTGCCTTCGGCGTTGTGGAGCGGGGCCGCGGTGAAGTACAGCCAGCGCCCGGAGCCGCCCACGCGGGGGAAGAAGTCCTCGGCCTCGTAGGCGCCGGTGATGACCTGGGAGCGGCGCAGGTTCTTGGTGCCGTACAACCCGATGATCTCGTCCACGGTGCCCGACACGATGAGGTCGGCGAGGATCGGGCGTTCGCTGTCGTAGAAGGCTTCCCACTGGCGGCGGGTGCCGACCATCGCCGCGGCGGGCTGCCCGAGGATCTGCTCGCAGGCGCGGTTCCAGTGGGTGACCACGTGGCTGGCGTCGATCACCAGGGTGGGCACCGGGTCGCCGTCGATGATCTGGGCGAGCCGCTGCTTGGCCTGCTTCTGGGCGGCTTCGGCGAGCTTGCGGTCGGTGATGTCCACCAGGCTGCACACGGCCGTGCATTGGCCGTCGATGTCGGTGCGGGCGATGGACAGCTCGACCCAGCGCGTCTCGCCGGTGCGGGTGACGATGCCGGTTTCGTGGCGGTTCGGCGGGGCGTCCTTGATGGCGCTCCGCGCCAGCTCGCAGACGCAGTCCCGGACGCCTGCCGGGAACAGCCGCGAGAAGGGCATCCGGGCGAGTTCGGCCTCTTCGTAGCCGGTGAGCCGGGTGAAGGCCTGATTGGCGAACAGGATGGTGCCGCCCCGGTGCAGGGCAAGGGCTGTCGCCACGCATTCGGCGAGGGGGAACAGGCTGGCCTGGAGGGGGTAGGTGGGCGCGCTCATCGGTGTTCAGCCGAGCAGGGGAAGGTGGGCCTCGAAGCGCCCGTGGGTTTCGGCCAGCACGGCGGTGAGGGTTTGCCAGTCGAGCCCGAGGGCGTCGATGGCGGCGAGCTGCAGCCGGGCCATCTGGGTGTTCTCGGCGCCTTCCAGGTCGAGCGCCTTGGCGATGCCGTCAGCGTAGTGGATGATCGCCGCGAGGCTGCCCGGTGCGGTCTGCGCCGGGTTGTGGTGGAAGGCCAGGGCTTCGACGATCTCGGCCGGGAAGTTCCAGTGCTGGGCGATGGCGGCGCCGACCGCGGTGTGGTCGCAGCCGAAAATCTCGGCCTCCACGTCCACCAGATGGCAGTCCCGTTCGGTGGCGATCTGGATGACCCGGGCGAAGCCCTCGGGGTTGGCCGACAGCATCACCAGCCGGCCGATGTCGTGGAGCAGGCCGGCGATGAACAGGCTCTCGGGCTTGCGGCGCAGGGGGCGGGCCAGGGCCTGGGCGGCGACGGCGGTGCCCAGCACGTGGCGCCAGAAGCGGTCGGCGGAGAATCCGGCGCACTTGCCGGCCGGCAGGGTGGTGACCACCGCGCTGGTCAGCACCAGCGAGCGCACCGCCGAGAAGCCGAGCACGACGATGGCGTCGTGGATCGAGCCGACGCGCATCTGCAGGCCGTAGAAGGGTGAGTTGGCCACCCGCAGCACGCGGGCGGTGATGGCCTGGTCGCGGGCGATGCGGCTGGCCAGGGCGTCCACGTCGGGGTCGCCGCCGGAGAGGGTCTGGAGCAGCTCCAGCGCCACTGCCGGCATGGCCGGCAGGCTGTGGATGTGGCTGACGATGTCGGCGAGGCTCGGCTGGCTCACTTCAGTTGCTCCTCGCGGAAGGCCAGCACCGCGTGCAGCAGGGGCTGGGCGGCCGGGTCGTCGGCGGTGTGGCGGAAGATGTGCATCACCCGCGCCCGCGCGGCTTCCCGCTGGCGGGCCTTGGCGTCCGGCGCCTCGGGCGGCGTGATGGAGAGCTTGTCGATGCCGCGCCGGCGCAGGCTTTCGATGTGGTTTTCGGCCAGGGTGAGCCCGGCCGGCAGCAGCACCTGGCCGTTGCGGTCCACCACCGCAGCCGCCAGCGCCATGCCGGGCTGGACTTCGTCGAGGGGGCGTTCGAGGGCGTCGCTCATGGGGACCTGGTCGTCCGGTTGAAGGTCAGCAGCGTGCCGCGGGTGCTGCGGCTGCCGCCGAGGGGATGAACTTCGATGCGGCCGCCCAGCTCCGGGCAGTCGACCCCGTCGCCATCGCTGGCGGCGCTGATCTGTTCGAGCAGGCCCGCGGGCAGCACCTCGACGGCATCCAGGCCGATGAGCGGTGCCCGTCCGGGGAACAGCCGCTCGGCGGCGCCGTTGGCCAGGGCGATCATGCCCGTCGGGTCGAGGCCCATCAGCGGCAGCGGGATGGTGGCGAGGGCTTCCTGGGCCAGCCCGAGGGAGGCTTCGCCCATGCCGAGGCGACGCTCCCGGTCGGCCAGCACGCACTTGAGCTGGGCGTTGATGCGTTCGAGCTCGCTGTTGGCCCGGGAGAGCTCGGCCGAGAGGCGGCGGTTCTCGTCGGACAGCAGCTTGCGGCGGAAGGCTTCGTCGATGTTGGCGACGAGCATCGCGTCGTCCCACGGCTTGGTGAGGAACTTGTAGATCGCGCCTTCGTTGATGGCGTCGGTGACCGACTGGAGATCGGTGTAGCCGGAGAGCACCATGCGCACGGTGTCGGGCGCCATGTCCTTGGCCTTGCGCAGGAACTCCACGCCGGTCATGCCCGGCATGCGCTGGTCGGAGATGATCACGTCCACGCTGTGGGTGGCCAGCAGTTCGAGGCCTTCCTTGCCGCTGGTGGCGGTGAGGATGGTGTAGCCCTCGCGGCGCAGCAGGCGGCGCAGGGAGGCGAGGATGTTGCTCTCGTCGTCCACCAGCAGCAGGGTGCGTTCGGTTTCGGCGGCGCGCTGGAGGTTGCCCTCGATGCGCAGGCCGGCTTTCATCAGCGCCTCGAAGCGCGCTGCGGGTTCGGGTGCGCCGAACAGCGGGCCGCGGGTCTCGTCGCAGCCGGCGGCGGTCATCACCGAGGCGGTGTGGGCGTCCACGATGCCCGCGGCGCACACCGACAGCCCCATCTTGTGGGCGCGGTTGACCAGCGCCCGCACGATGGCCACGCCTTCCGGGTCGACCACCACGTCATGCACCAGCCGCGAGGGCACGTCGAGGCTGTCGAGGGGCAGGCGGCGGGCCCACGCCAGATGGGCGTTGGCCGGGCTGGCGGCGTCGATGGACAGGCGGATGCCGAAGCGCTTGAGGTGCTGGAGGGCGGCCTCCTCGGCGTCGGTGAGGGTGTCGCCGCTGGTGATGATCGCGAATTCGAGGGAGCAGGGCGTGAGCTGGGTGTCCAGCAGCACGCGGGAGAGTTCCTGGGCGAAGGCCGGATCGCACAGGGCGTCGAGACGGGCGCCCAGCGACAGCACGAAAGGCCGCGTGCGGCCGCGGGTCCAGGCGACCACCTGGGCGCAGGCGGCGCGCAGGGCCAGCACATCCCCGGCCGAGGCGATCGCCGCATCGACAGGGCCCGCCGGCCCGGTGACGTGGAGCCGGGCTCCCGCAAGCTCGCCGCTGCTGCATTCGAAGCGGGGCTGGTAGGCCAGCGGGTCGGGCGATTCGGGGATTTGGCTGAGGTGTTCCATCTTTCCTCCAGAGTACGTGGCGGTGCCGGCCGCCACGCCAGCTGACAGGCTATCGGCCGAAGTCGCGCGGTCTTTAGCGGGCAACGACGGGGCGGGCGGGGTAAAATCCCGGCCCATGTCCGATCACGCCCACCATTTCCCGGTCCTTGCCCTCGTCGCCATCGGTGTCGGCGCCGCCCTCGGCGCCTGGCTGCGCTGGTGGCTGGGTCTGCGGCTCAACCCCCTGTTCGCCCACATGCCACTGGGCACCCTCGCGGCCAACCTGCTGGGGGGCTACCTCATCGGCGTGGCGGTGGCGTGGTTTGCCCTGCGCACCGATCTGCCGCCCGAGGCGCGCCTTTTCATCGTGACCGGCTTTCTTGGCGGGCTGACCACCTTCTCGTCCTTCTCGGCGGAGGTCGTCCATCTCATCGATACCGCCCGCTACGCCTGGGCTCTGGGCGCCGCCGCGCTGCACCTGGGCGGCTCCCTGTGCATGACCGCCCTCGGGATGTGGACCGTCCACGTCCTGCGCGCTTGACCCCCGCTTTCCTGCAGCACCTCCGAATGGCTTCTCCGCAAGACTCCCAAGATCCCTATCGCCTGCTCGAACACTGCCTGTCGGCCGACCGCCCGCGCCTGCGCCGGGATCTGCGCAAGCTCGCCCGCCGGCCGCGCACCCTGGCTGACGTGCCGGAGGCCCTGCGCCTCGCCATCGCCGATTCCGCCGCGAAGCTGATCGCCCGCCGCGAGGCGCTGCCGAAGCCGGATTTCCCGCCGGATCTGCCCGTCAATCAGCGCAAGGACGAGATCGCCGCGGCGATCCGCGACAATCAGGTGGTGATCGTCTGCGGCGAGACCGGCTCGGGTAAGACCACCCAGCTACCCAAGATCTGCCTGGAGCTCGGCCGTGGCGTGTCCGGCCTCATCGGCCACACCCAGCCCCGGCGGATCGCCGCCCGGGCCACCGCCACCCGCATCGCGCAAGAGCTGAAGAGCGAGCTCGGCGCCACCGTCGGCTTCAAGATCCGCTTCACCGACCGCATCGGCCCCCAGAGCTACATCAAGCTGATGACCGACGGCATCCTGCTCGCCGAAACCCAGGGCGACCCGCTGCTGTCGGCCTACGACACGCTGATCATCGACGAGGCCCACGAGCGCAGCCTCAACATTGATTTTTTGCTCGGCTACCTGCGCCAGCTGCTCGTCAAGCGGCCGGACATGAAGCTGATCGTCACCTCGGCCACGCTCGACGCCGAGCGCTTCGCCCGCCACTTTGGCACCGCCGACAAGCCCGCGCCGGTGATCGAAGTCTCCGGCCGGCTCTACCCCATCGAGATGCGCTACCGGCCCGTCGAGCGCGACGAGCCCAAGCCCGCCCGCCCGGGCGAACCCACCCCGCGCCAGGACAGCCGCGGCCCCGACCGCGACCTCTACGACGCGCTGGTCGATGCGGTGGACGAAGCCCAGCGCAGCGGCCCCGGCGACGTGTTGGTCTTCCTGCCCGGCGAGCGCGAGATCCGCGAGGCCGCCGAAGCCCTGCGCAAGGCCCACCACGCCGCCGGCACCGAGATCCTGCCGCTCTTCGCCCGCCAGTCGGCCCAGGAGCAGGCGCGGGTGTTCGCGCCCTCCAGAGGCCGCCGGGTGGTGCTCGCCACCAACGTGGCCGAAACCTCGCTCACCGTGCCGGGCATCCGCTACGTGGTGGATACCGGCCTCGCGCGGGTCAAGCGCTACAGCCACCGCAACAAGGTCGAGCAACTGCAGATCGAGAAGATCGCCCAGTCGGCGGCCCGTCAGCGCGCCGGCCGCTGCGGCCGGGTGAGCGACGGTATCTGCTTCCGGCTCTACGACGAGGACGACTTCAACAAGCGCCCGGCCCACACCGATCCGGAAATCCTGCGCTCGTCCCTGGCCGGGGTGATCCTGCGGATGAAGTCCCTCAAGTTGGGCGAGGTGGCCGAGTTCCCGTTCATCGACGCGCCCCTGCCGCGCATGGTGGCCGACGGCTACCAGCTGCTGGCCGAGCTCGGTGCCGTCGAAGAGACCGAGGGCGAGGCGGTGATGAACCTCACCCCCATCGGCCGCGAGCTCGCCAAGCTGCCCCTCGACCCGAAGATCGGCCGGATGATCCTCGCCGCGCGGGATCGCGGCAGCCTCGCCGAGGTGCTGGTGATCGCCGCGGCGCTCTCGACCCAGGACGTGCGCGAACGCCCGCCCGAGCGTCAGGCCGCCGCCGACCAGGCCCACGCCCGCTTCCGCGGCCCGGAGCAGGAGCATAAATCCGAGTTCCTGTGGTACTGGAACCTCTGGAAAGCCTGGGAGGAAGTCCAGCGCCACGAGACCTCCAGCAAGCAGAAGGCGTGGTGCAAGAGCAACTTCCTGTCGTGGCTGCGTCTGCGCGAATGGCGCGACGTGTTCACCCAGCTCCACACCCTGTGCGCCGAGCACAGCTGGAAGGAGAATGACAAGCCGGCGAGCTTCGAGGACATCCACAAGGCGCTGCTCACCGGCCTGCTGGGTCATGTGGGCTGCAAGATCGAGGACGCCTCGGGCCCCGCCGCCGGCAGCTATCTGGGCGCCCGCGGCATCAAGTTCTGGCCGCATCCGGGTTCCGCTATCGCCAAGAAGGCCGGCAAGTGGATCATGTGCGCCGAGCTGGTGGATACCTCGCGGCTGTTCGGCCGCTGCCTTGCCCGCATCGAGCCCGAGTGGCTGGAGGAAGTGGGCGGCCACCTGCTCAAGCGCCACATCTCCGAGCCCCACTGGTCGAAGGCCAGCGGCGCGGTGCGCGGCTGGGAGCGGGGCGCGCTGTACGGCCTCACGGTGTATCCGCGTCGCGGCGTGAGCTACCGGGAGATCGACCCGGCCCTGTGCCGCGAGCTGTTCATCCGCGAAGGGCTGGTGCAGGGCGAGATCGCCGAAGGGCCGGCCCGGGGCATGGCTTTCCTCGGCCACAACCGCCGGCTGATGGCCGAGATCGAACGGCTGGAGCACAAGTCCCGCCGCCCCGACGTGCTGGTGGATGAGGAGCTCATCTACGCCTTCTACGACGCCAAGCTGCCGCCCGAGGTGCTCGACCTGGCCAGCTTCGAGGCCTGGCGCAAGGCCGCCGAGAAGAAGGCGCCCAAGGTGCTGCAGCTCACCCGCGACCAGCTGATGCGCCACGACGCGGAAGGCATCACCACCGATCGCTTCCCGTCCAGCCTCGAGGTGCTCGGCCAGAAGCTCAAGCTCGCTTACCTGCACGAACCCGGCGAGGCCGACGACGGCGTGACGCTCACCGTGCCGATGGCGATGCTCAACCAGATTCCTGCCAACCGCTGCGAATGGCTGGTGCCCGGTCTGCTCGAAGAAAAGGTCACCGCGCTCCTGCGCACCGTGCCGCAAAAGCACCGCCACCGCCTGCAGCCGATGGCCGACAGCGCGGCGGACTTCATGGCAAAGTTCGAGGCGGGCGAGTTCGACCTGGACGACCCGCTCATCAAGGCGCTGCAGCGTTTTGTAGAAGAGCGGGTGTCCCTCAAGCTGCCGATGGAGAGCTTCCGGCCCGAGAACCTCAACCCGCACTGCTTCATGAACTTCCGGGTGCAGGACGAGCACGGCCGCATCCTTGGCCAATCGCGCAACCTGGCCGAGCTGCGCACGAAGTTCCGCGACCAGGTGGCACAGCGCTTCCAGAGCGCCCGCATCGTGCCGGCGGCCGAACCCGCCGCCCCGGCCCCGAAGAAGGGTGGCGATGCCCCCAAGGCCGCCGCGCCCGCGCCTGCGGCCGACAAGCAGCTTGCCGGCTTCACCGACTGGACCTTCGGGCCGCTGCCCGAGTTGCTGGAGGTGAAGGTCGCCGGCCGCGAGATCGTCGGCTTTCCGGCGCTCCACGACGACGGCGCCAGCGTCTCGCTGCGCCCCTACGACACGCCGGAAGAAGCCGCCAAGGTGCACCGCGGCGGCCTCGCGCGGCTCTTTGCGCTGGCGCTGTCGGCCCAGGTGAAGGCCATCGAGAAGCTGCCGGGCATCCGCGAACTGGCGCTGCAGTTCATCAGCTACGGTTCCGAGGCGGAGCTCAAGGCCCAGCTCGTCACCGCCACGCTGGAGCGCTGCTGCCTGCTCGAACCGCTGCCGACGGATGCCGACAGTTTCGGCAAGCGCTGCCAGGAAGCCAAGCCGCGCATCACCCTGGTGGCCCAGGAGCTCATGCGCCTCACCGGCCAGCTGATCGTCGAGCACGCCACGCTCACCAAGCGCCTCGCCGGCCTCAAGACCTTTCCGGACGTGGTGGCCGACATCAACGCCCAGGTGGCCAAGCTGATGCCGAAGCACTTCCTCGTCGCGCTGCCCTACGAGCGCATCGCCCAGATCCCGCGCTATCTCAAGGGCGCCACGGTGCGCATCGACAAGCTGCGCAACAACCCCGCCCGCGACGCCGAGCTGATGGCCGACTGGAAGAAGCTCGCCCAGCCCTTCGAGCGGGAATGGCTCGCCAAGGCCAAGGCCGGCGTCACCGACCCGCAGCTGGAGGAGTTCCGCTGGCTGCTGGAAGAGCTGCGCGTGGGCCTGTTTGCCCAGGAACTCCGGACGCCCATGCCGGTGTCGGTCAAGCGCCTGCAAAAGATCTGGGAAAGCCGGCCGCGCTGAGGGGCGGTTTTCTCCGGCGGGTACGCATCCGTGATGCCAGGGTGTGATGAAGTTGGCAGCGCGGAGGGCGACCGGGTCTTGCGCTGCCGATCGACATCTTATAATTTATTAAATATTGTGAACGACATGGCGCTGTCCGGTCGGGCCATGTGGCCGCGACTTTGACGGGCAGGGTTCCATGGGCAACCCAGAACGTGCCGCCGCGCTGTTCAAGCGCTGTTCAAGCTTGGCCTGAGGCGGACGTTATCAAGGGCCAGGATACGGATTTTTCAGGGAGCAGGCCGCCAGGCCGGGCTTCTTGGGGCAAGGGATTCCGCTGGCACAGCCGGAGAAATTCGGCTTGCAGTGGGGGCGAGGAAAACGGGGAGGCTTTTGCCTCCCCGTTTTCCTTTCCACGTTGCCCGGACGCATGCGGCTGGCGTGTTTCACTCAAGAGAACGCGCCCGCCGTCGATAAGACGGGGAGGCCGCTACCGGCCGTCCCGCGCGCCCGAGGACACCGGTGGGGGCTGCAAGACGCGCCACCGCCAATCTCCACTGGTCTGCCCCGATGCAATCTTCCCCCGTTCCGGCCGACGAAGCCGCCCGGCTGCACGCGCTTCGCGCCATCGGCTTGCTCGACACCCCGGCCGATCCCGCCTTCGACAATCTGGTCGAACTGATCCGCTCGGTCTTTGACGCATCCATCGTGGCCATTTCGCTGGTGGATGCCGAGCGGCAGTGGCTCAAGGCCGCCCTGGGCATCGACGTGCGCGAGACGCCCCGGTGCGACGCCTTCTGCGCCCACGCCATCTGCCAGGACGGCCCGCTGCTGGTGAGGGATGCGACAACCGACCCGCGCTTTGCAGGCAATCCGCTGGTCTGCGGCGCGCCGGGCATCCGCTTCTACGCCGGCTTGCCCCTGCGGCCGGTGGATGGGCGGGCGGTGGGGGCGCTGTTCATCGCCGATGCCGCGCCGCGTGTGCTGACCGCGGCCGAGCATGACCGGCTGATCCGCTTCGCTCGCCAGGCGGAGGCGCTGATCCGCCATCATCAGGCGGCGCTGGAGGCCCGGCGCGAGCACGACGCCCTCGAACGCGCCATCGCCCGCAAGCAGGCGGTGCTCAACCGCGCAGCGGTGGGGATCATCCGCATCACCTCGCGGGGCATCATCGAGCAGGTCAATCCCTTCGCCCAGCAGATCCTCGGTTACACGGCCGAAGAGCTGCTGGGCCGCAACGTGCGCGTGATCATGCCCAGCCGCTGGGCCGACCACCACGACGAATATCTCGCCAGCTACCTCAAGGGCCGCCCGCCCAGCGTGATCGGCATCGGCCGGGAGGTGCAGGCCCTGCACAAGTCGGGGCGGACGATCCCGGTGCACCTGGCGGTGAGCGAGGTGACGATTCCCGGCCAGGAGGAGGTGGAGTTCATCGGCATCCTCTCCGACCTCTCCGAGCTCTACCGCGCCCGCGAGCGCGAGCAGGCCCAGCACCGCCTGCTGCACGTGCTGCACCGGGGCATGACCGACTTCGCCACGCTGATGTCCAGCGACCAGCTGTGGTCCTTCCTGAAGGACGCCCTGTGCGACCTGACCAGCAGCGACTACGCGCTGATCGGCGAGGTGGTGCCGGTGGAGGGCAAGCCCGGACTGAAGATCCACGCCATCACCGATCTTTCCTGGAACGAGGATTCCCGCCGGCTGATGGAGCGCCTCAGCTCCGGCGACATGATGCTCACCAACCCGGACTCCATGCTCGGCCGGGTGTTTGCCGGCGGCGAGGTGGTGATGACCAACGACCTCGGCGCCGAGACCCGCCGCACGGGCTTTCCCCACGGCCATCCGCCGCTGCACAACTACCTGGGTGTGCCCATCGTCGATCAGGGGCAGGTGATCGGCATGTACGCCATCTCCAACTCCCGCAACAGGGTGGATGAAGAGCTGCTGGCCTGGCTGGAACCCTTTACCGCCACCTGCGCGCTGCTCATCAACCTTTACCGCCGGATCAACGAGCAGGCCCGTTTCACCCGCGAGCTGGAGATCGCCCACGCGAAACAGGCCCAGGCCAGCCGCGCCAAGACCGAATTCCTGTCGTCCATGAGCCACGAGCTGCGCACGCCGATGAACTCGATCATCGGCTTCTCGCAGCTGCTCCTCAACAACCGCCGCCAGCCCCTGCCCGAGCGCCAGGCCGGGCAGGTGGAGCAGATCCTGAAGAGCGGCCAGCATCTGCTCACGCTGATCAACGACATCCTCGACCTGGCCCGCATCGAGGCCGGCCGGCTGGTGTTTTCCATCGAGCCGGTGGAGATCGCCGCGGCGATCGAGGAATCCGTGGCCTCGGTGAGCGCCCTGGCCGAGGCGCGCGGCATCGACATCCGCCTGCCCGCGGTGCCCGGGCGCCATCGGGTGCTCGCGGATTTCACCCGTACCAAGCAGGTGCTGATCAACTTCCTGTCCAACGCCATCAAGTACAACCGCGACGGCGGCCGCGTCGAGCTGGGCTGGGCGCCGGTGGAAGATGGGGGCCTGCGGGTCGAGGTGCGCGACACCGGCATCGGCATCCCGGCCGACCGGATCGGCGAACTGTTCCAGCCCTTCAATCGCATCGGTGCCGAACATTCCGGGGTCGAGGGCGCCGGGGTGGGCCTCGCCCTCACCAAGCAGCTGGTCGAGCAGATGTCCGGCCGGGTGGGGGTGGAGAGCGTACAGGGCGAAGGCAGCTGCTTCTGGTTCGAGCTGCCCCTGGCGGCTGGCGACGAGGCGGTGCCAACGGTGGCGCCGGCGGCAGCCCAGCCCCTGCCCGACGACGACGAGGCCCTGCGCCCGCGGGTGCTCTATGTCGAGGACAACCCGGCCAACCAGCGCCTGATGACCGACATCTTCGAGGACTTCGGCCGGGCCCAGCTCAGCTGCGCCCACGAGGCCGCGCTGGGCATCGAGCTGGCCCGCGCCGAACAGCCGGCGCTGATCCTGATGGACATCAACCTGCCGGGCATGGACGGCTACGCCGCGCTGGCCGCCCTCAAGGCCGACGCCGCGACCCGCCACATCCCGGTGGTCGCCCTCTCGGCCAACGCCCTGCCCGCCGACGTGGAGCGGGGCCTCGCCGCCGGTTTTGCCGACTACCTCACCAAGCCGCTGGACTTCAGCCGTCTGTACGCGGTGCTCGAACACCACCTGGGAAACCCGCCCGATGCTTGAAGACTACCTCGCCGACGCCCGCATCCTGGTGGTGGACGACACCCCGGCCAACGTCGAGCTGCTGCTGGACATCCTCGACGACGCCGGCTATCGCAACACCCTGGGGCTCACCGACCCCCGCGAGGTGGCGCCGGAGATCAAACGTTGCCCGCCCGATCTGGTGCTGCTCGATATCCGCATGCCGCACCTGTCGGGCTTCGACGTGCTGCGCCAGATCCGCTGGCAGCTGGGGGTGATGGCGCCGCCGGTGGTGGTGCTCACCGCCCAGACCGACCGGGAGACCCGCTCAGAATCCCTCGAGCTGGGCGCCATCGACTTCCTCAACAAGCCCTTCGACCAGGGCGAGGTGCAGCAGCGCATCCACAACATCCTGGTGGCCCACTGCCAGTCCCGCGATCTGCGCGGCCAGACCGAACTCCTCCAGACCCTGGTGGATCGCCAGACCGCCGAGCTGCGCAGCATCGCCCTCACCGACAGCGCCACCGGCCTGCCCAACCGGCGGGCGGTGCTGGCCAAGGTGGATGGCCTGCTGGCCATCGCACGGCAGGTGGCGGTGTTCTTCATCGTGGCCGACGAGGTGGAGGACATCGCCCGTCTGCAAGGCTACCCGGCGGCAGAGCGGCTGCTCCAGTCGCTGGGCGAGCTGGCGGGCGGCAGCCCGGTGGCGCAGGGCGGCATCGTCGGCTGCTGGGGCAGCAGCGAGCTGGTGCTCGTCCAGCCGTCCGACGACCCGGCCGCGCTGGAGAAGACCGCCCAGCGCCTGCTGCGCCTGCTCGAAGGCGACCACCGGGTGGACGACCTGCTGCTCGCCACGCCGATCCGCATCGGGATCGCCCATTCCAGCGACGGCATCACCGGCTCCATGGATCTGCTGCGCAAGGCCGCGGCGGCGATTCCGGCGCGCTTTGCGGGCGTGGTGGGGCGTTACGGGCCAGGGCTGGACGAAGCGCTGGCGCGTCGCCGGCAGCTGCGTCAGGCGCTCAAGCAGGCGGTGTCCGGCAACGAGCTGGCGCTGGTCTTCCAGCCCAAGATCGACCTCGCCAGCCGCCGCCTGATCGGCGCCGAGGCGCTGCTGCGCTGGCACTCGGCCAGCGTCGGGGCGGTGCGGCCGGACCTGTTCATCCCGCTGGCCGAAGAGACCGGCGACATCCTCGCAATCGGCGACTGGGTGCTGGACGAGGGCATCCGCCATCTGAGCGGGTGGCACGAGGCCGGCCGGCTGGCCGACGATTTCGCGCTGGCCCTCAACGTGTCGAGCCGGCAACTGCAGCACGACGGCTTTGTGGACGGCGTGCTGCGCCGCGTGGCCGAGTCGGGCCTGCCGCCGGCGCGGATCAAGATCGAGGTGACCGAATCCGGCTTCATCCACGACCTGAAGGAAGCGCAGGCGCGCCTGGGTGCGCTGCGGGCGGCGGGCATCGGCGTGTCGATCGACGATTTCGGCACCGGCTATTCGTCGCTGTCGTATCTCAAGTCGCTGCCGGTGTCGGAGCTGAAGATCGACCGCAGCTTCGTGCGCGAGATCGGCCACGACGCCGACGACCAGAAGCTGGTGGAGACGATCATCGTGATCGCCCACCTGTTCGGCTGCTCGGTGGTGGCCGAGGGGATCGAGACCGAGGCGCAGCTGGAGGTGCTGCGCCGGCTGGGCTGCGACCAGGGGCAGGGCTACCTGTTCTCGCCGCCGGTGTCGGTGGAGGACTTCGGCCGCATGCTGTAGTCGCCGGGGCTGATTTGATGCAAAAACAGCAACAATGATCGGCTCATTGTTGCTGTTTTTGTTTGAACAGGGCGCCGGCTGGCGCCCCGGGTGAGGCTTACTGCTCGCCGCCGCGCTTGCCCTGATGCTCGCGGGCGAGGCGCTGCTGAACCTCGTTGGGGGCCGGCTCGTAGTGGCTGAAGGCGATGCTGCAGCTGCCGTCGCCACCGCTGATCGACTTGAGGCGTGACTCGAAGCCTTCCATCTCGGCCATCGGCACCTGGCTGGTGATTTCCGTCCAGCCCGGCTGCGGGCTGTCGGTGCCGGTGACGCGGCCGCGGCGGCCGGAGAGCTCGGCGCTGATGCCGCCGAAGTGCTCGTCCGCCACCCGCACCGTGAGGGTGATGAGCGGCTCCAGCACCACCGGGCGGGCGCCCTGGACGGCTTCCTGCACCGCGTGGCGGGCAGCGGTGACGAAGGAGATTTCGTTGGAGTCGACCGCGTGGTGCTTGCCGTCGAACACCGTCACCTTCAGATCCTGCAGCGGGAAGCCCGCCATCACGCCTTCGGCGATGGCCTGGCGGACGCCCTTCTCGACGGCCGGCATGAAGTTGTAGGGGATGGTGCCGCCCTTCACTTCGTCGGCAAGCTCAAGGCCCGCGCCCCGTTCGAGGGTCTCGACGCGCAGGGCGACCTCGCCAAACTGGCCGGCGCCGCCGCTCTGCTTTTTGTGGCGATAGCGGGCTTCGGCGCTGCCGGCGATGGTCTCGCGGTAGGGGATCGCCGGCGGGCGGGTGCCGAGGCTGAGGTTCCAGCGGGTCTTGAGGGCTTCGAGCACGGTCTTGAGGTGCACGTCGCCGAGGCCGCGGATGACGGTTTCCTTGGCCTGGATGTTGTGCTCGACGGTGAGGCAGGGGTCTTCGTCGAGCAGGCGGTGCAGGGCTTCGGAGAGTTTCTGCTCGTCGCCGTGCTTCTCGGGCTGCAGCGCGAGGCCGAACACGGCCTGCGGGTAGCGCGGCGGGGCGAGGTGGAAGTGGTCTTCGTCGTGGGAGTCGTGCAGCACGGCGTCCCGGTGGATGTCGTCCACCCGCGCCACGGCGCAGATGTCGCCGGGAATGCCCACGTCGATCTCGGTCTGGGTCTTGCCCTGGATGCGCAGCAGGTGGCCGACCTTGAAAGGCTTGCGGGCGTCGCCGATGAACAGCTGGGTGCTCGGGGTGACCGTGCCCTGGTGGATGCGGAACAGGCCGAGCTTGCCGCGGAAGGGGTCGTTGCTCACCTGGAAGACGTGGGCGATGACGTGCTTGTCGGCGTCGGTGGTGGCGGTGACCGCTTCGGCGGCCGGGCCTTCACCCTTCAGGAAGCGCGGCGGGTTGCCTTCGGTCGGGTCGGGCAGCAGACGGCCCATGATGTCGAGGAGCTCGGTGACGCCGGCGCCGCTGCGGGCGGAGGTGAAGCACACGGGAATCAGGTGGCCTTCGCGCAGGGCGATCTCGAACGGGTCGTGGAGCTGCTCGGGCTGGAGGGATTCCCCCTGCTCTAGGTAGAGGGCCATCAGGTCTTCATCGACCTCGACCACCTGGTCGACGATGTTGTCGTGGGCGGCGCGGACGGTGGAGAAGGCCGGCTGGGCGTCGTAGTCGGGCTTGAAGAAGCAGTCGATGACGCGGCTGCCGTCGGCGGTGGGCAGGTTGATCGGCAGGCATTCACGGCCGAAGGTGGCGGTGATGCGCTCCATCAGGGCGGCAAAGTCGACGCCCGGGGCGTCGATGCGATTGACGACGATCATCCGGCACTTGTCGGCGGCGGCGTCCATCACCTTGCGGGTGACGGTCTCGACACCGGCGGCGGCGTTGATGACCACCACCGCGGTCTCGACCGCCGGCAGGGTGGCCAGCGCGCGGCCGAGGAAATCGGGCAGGCCCGGGGTATCAAGCACGTTGACCCAGTGTTCGGCCCATTCCAGGTGGGCGAGGGCGCTGTTGAGGGAATGACCGAAGGCTTTTTCCTGCGGATCGTAGTCGCTGACGGTGTCGCCCTTTTCGACAGACCCGGCGGCACTGATGGCACCTGCGGCGGCCAGCAGTTTTTCCAGCAGCGTGGTCTTGCCGCTGCCGGACTGGCCGAGGAGGGTGAGGTTGCGGATGTCGCGGACCGAGGTGGGTGTCATGCTTGCTCCCTTTGCAGTTATTTTTGAAAGCCGAAACACGAGATTCCGGAAGTATCTGCCTGCAAGGCCCGCAGAACAACGATCCAGGTCAACAAAGCGGCGCTACCACTCGAAGCCGCGGCGCTGGGGGGCGGGTGCTGCATCGCCGCTGCTCAGACCCGGGAGAAACTCGCGCAGGGCGTCGTCCTCGGTGCGGTAGGCGGCGTGGGGAGCGAGGTCGTTCCACAGGCCGGTGCGCTCCAGCACGTCGATGACCTGCTTCTTGAGGCCGCAGCAGGCAAGCTGGCGGCCATCGGCCAGCAGCTGGCGGCGGACGCGGCGCAGGGCCTCGACTCCGCTGGCGTCGATGGCGTTGATGCCGGCGCAGGAGAGCACCAGCACCGCCATCTGCGGCTGCCCGCGGCAGGCGGCGAGCACGGCGTCTTCAAAGGTGGCGGCGTTGACGAAGTGCAGCGGGCCGTCGAAGCGCAGGATCGCCACCTGCGGGTGGGGCGGCGGCAGGCCGAAACGCGCCGCGTCGCGCCAGGTGCCGTCCGGGTGGCGGCCGAGCAGGGCGACCCGTGGCGTCATGCTGCGGTAGATCAGCAGCGCCAGCGACAGGAAAAGCCCGGCGAGGATGCCGATCTCCACGTGGGGCGCGAAGGCCAGCGTCGCCACGAAGGCCACCGTGCCGGCCAGCCCGTCGTCGCGCCCGGCCTGCCAGGCTTCGCGCAGCTGGGCGACGGACAGCAGCTTGGCCAGGGTGACGAGGATCACCGCCGCCAGCACCGGCCGGGGCACGTGGGCGATGGGTTCGGGCACCAGCAGCAGCGCGCCCAGCACCACCAGCGCGCCCACCACCGAGGCGAGCCCGGTGCGGGCGCCGGCTGCCAGCAGGAAGGCCGAACGGCCGAACGATCCGCTTACCGGATAGGCCTGGCACACCGAGGCGGTGAGCTTGGCCAGGCCCTGGCCGATGAGCTCCTGGTTGCCATCCCAGCGCTGGCCGGTGCGCGCCGAGGCCAGCTTGCAGCTCGACATGGCCTCGATGAAGCTCACCAGCGCCAGCACGAAGGCCGAGGGCAGGAGGTCGGTGATCTGCGCCCAGTCGGCCTTGGGCAGGGCGAAGGCGAGGGTCTGCTCCGGCAGCCGGCCGACCACCCGTCCGCCGGTGGCTTCGAAATCCGTCAGCCAGCCCACCGCGGCCAGCCCGGCCACCACCGCCAGCACGCCGGGGCCGCCAACCTTGAAGCGCTGGAGCACCAGCAGCAGCACCACCGCCAGCCCGCCCAGGGCGGCGGAGGGCAGATGCACGTCGGGCATGGTGCACGCGATGTCGACGATCGCCTCGACGAAGGGCTTCTGCCCCGCCGAGGGCAGGCCCAGCAGGGTGGGCAGCTGGGCGGTGATGATGAGCAGCGAGCAGGCGTTGATGAAGCCGTGGAGCACCGGGTGCGACAGCAGGTCGGCGAAGTGGGCGAGGCGCAGCAGCCCGAAGGCCAGCTGCAGGATGCCCGCCAGCAAGGCCAGTTGGACGGCCAGCAGCAGCCAGGTTTCGGAGCCGGGCAGGGCCAGGGGCGAGAGGGCGGCGGCGGTGAGCAGGCTGGTGAGGGCCACCGGGCCGGTGTTGAGCTGGGCGGACGAGCCCCACAGGGCGCCGACGATGGACGGCAGCAGGGAGGCGTACAGCCCCACGTAGGCGGGCAGACCGGCGAGCTGGGCGTAGGCCAGGGCCTGGGGGATCGCCACCAGGGCCACCGTGAAGCCGACCACCAGATCGTTGCGCACGGTGGCCGCGTCGAGCTGGCTGCGCCAGGCGAGAAAGGGCAGCAGACGGCGCAGCAGCGGGGGCAGGGCAGGGGGCATGGCGGGCGTTCCGGTTCGGGCGGATCGGCGGGAATCCAAAAGTTTAGCGTGCTGGCATGGCGCCGGTCACGCGGGCGGATGCCTTGACCGTGTCGGCCTTCGGTGCCACGTTAAAGAAAGGCACCTGCCGGGACGATAACCCGACAGATCAACGTGACGCGTACGTCGGATTTCCGCTTCTCCATGACCCCCGCAACTGGAATGACTCTCCCGGTGATCCACCTGATGCCGAACCTGCCCCATGTTGCCGCCGTCTGCCCGCAGGTCGCTGGCGCGATATCCGCTGCGAGGGTGCGCGCCCGTGGATAGCCGGATCATCCGGGTTGTCCTGATCTACGCGGTGTTCGCGTCGGGGTGGATCCTGTTCTCGGATCTGCTGGTGACGAGCGTGCTGTCCGATCCCCAGGCAATCCACCGGGCCAGTACGGTCAAGGGCTGGGTTTTCGTGGGGGTGACCTCGCTGCTCCTGTGGGGCCTGCTGCGGCGGCTCACGCAGTCGGGGGCCGCGGGCGTCGCGCCGGCCGAACCGCTGCCGGGGCTGGCACGCTGGCGATCACTGGTGCTGCCGCTGGTGCTTCTGTCCATCGGCGTGGTCGCGCTGGGTTACCTGAGCGTCCTCTTCATCGTGAAGCAGCATCGGGCCGAGGAATACCGTCGCATCGAGGCGATTGCCGACCTGAAGGTCGGGCAACTGGCGATGTGGGTTAACGAGCGGCAGAGCGACGCCCTGGTGATCGAGCGCAACGCAGGGCTGCGGGAGCTGCTTGCCCGGTGGCAGCGGGATAACGACGGGCGGGCCAAGGCGTCGCTGCTGTCTGCCATCGAAGCGATCCGCGACACGTACCGCTACGCCCAGGCGGCGCTGGTGGACGCCGACGGCAAGGTGGTGCTGAAGACGGGGGGCGAGCTCGTGCCCGCCCCGCAGTTGCTGGATGCGGCGCGGCGGGTGGCGACCCGCCCCGATGGGCCTGCGCCGATCCGTTTTTTGGGTGATCCAGGCGACCAGGGCTCCGTGCCGGTGACCCTGGATTTCCTCGCCCGTCTGAGCATGCCTGAAGCCGGCCGCGCGGTGGCGGTGATCCTGCAGGCCGATCCGGCCGTTTTCCTCTACGAAAGCCTGAAGCGCTGGCCGGTGCCCAGCGACTCGGCCGAAACCCTGCTGCTTCAGCGGGAGAACGGCAAGCTGCGGCTGGTTTCGCCGCTGCGTCACCCGCCTTCGCCGCCTTTTGGCCAGCAGATGCCCCTCGATGACCGGGACACCCTGTCGGCGCGCATCGCCAGCGGGCCGGCGGCGCTGGGGGTGCCCATCGAGGCCGAGGATTACCGGGGCGTTCCGGTGGTCGGCATGGCCCGCGAAGTGCCAGGAACCGACTGGGTGCTGGTGGTGAAGATCGACGTCAGCGAGATCAAGGCGCCGACCAGCGGCTACATCTGGTCCATCGCCCTGGCTGCCGGCTTTGCACTGCTCAGCATCGGCGTGGCGGCGGTGCTGCTGTCCCAGCGCCGGGCGCTGGTGATTGCCCGGGAGCGGGATGAACGCCAGACCCGTCAGCTGCGCGAGTTGCGCCTGCTCGACGCGATCGCCAACGGCTCCACCGATGCGATCTTCGCCAAGGATGTGGAGGGCCGCTACCTGTTTGCCAACCGCGAGGTGGCCCGGATCATGGGCACCACGCCGGCCGGGCTGGTGGGGCAGATCGACGACACGTTCTTTCCGCCCGCCGAATCCGCCGCCATCCGTCGGCAGGACCGCGTGGTGATGGAGACCGATTCGGTTGCGACCTGGGAAGAGGCGCTGACCACCGCCCACGGCACGCTGATCTTCCAGACCACCAAGGGCCCGCTCCATGACGAGACCGGCAAGGTGCTGGGGGTGTTCGGCATCGCCCGCGACATCACCGAGCTGCGCCACGACGAGCAGGCCCTGCGGGAGCGGGAGGAGATCTTCAGCGCCATCGTCAGCCAGGCGGCCGACGGCATCGTGCTGCTGGATACCGAGACCCTGCGCTTCGTCGAGTTCAACGACGCGGCCTGTCAGGGGCTGGGGTATTCGCGCGAGGCCTTCGCTGCGCTCACGGCGCTCGACATCCAGGCGACGCTGACCCCCGAGCAGGTGAAGAGCGTGATCCGTGACCTCGTCGAGCACAAGGGGGGGCTCAACGTCGATCACCAGCATCGCTGCGCCGACGGGAGCTGCCGCGAAGTGGAGCTGAGCTACCGGCCCATCGAGATCCGCGGTCGGCAGTATCTGGCCGGCGTGTGGCGCGACACCACCGAGAAGCGCCATGCCGCCGAGCAGCTGGTCAAGCTGTCGCTGGCGGTGGAGCAGAGCCCGGCCAGCGTGATCATCACCGACACCCGCGGCTGCATCGAGTACGTGAATCGCGCCTTCGAGCGGACCAGCGGCTACACCTGCGACGAGGCCATCGGGCGCCAGGTGGGCTTCGTGAAGTCCGGCCTCACGCCGCCCGAAACCTACACCGCGCTGTGGGCGGCGCTGAAGGCCGGCCAGCCGTGGGAGGGCGAGTTCATCAACCGCCGCAAGAATGGCGAGGAGAGGGTGGAGTTTGCACGCGTCTCGCCGATCTTCCGGGACGGCGGCGAGGTGACCCACTATCTCAGCATCCAGCAGGACATCACCGAGCGCAAGCAGGTGGAGGCGGAGCTGGCCCGCTACCACGACCAGCTCGAACAGCGGGTCGCCGAGCGCACCCGCCAGCTCGAAGAGACGAATCTGATCCTCTCCCAGCGTTCCGCCGAACTCGAAGAGGCAAAGGAGCAGTCCGATGCGGCCAACCGGGCGAAGAGTGCCTTCCTCGCCAACATGAGCCACGAGATCCGTACCCCGATGAACGCCATCATCGGCCTGACCCATCTGCTGCGCCGCAGCGTGGCCGACCAGGAAGCCCAGGTTCGCCTGCAGAAGGTGAGCGACGCGGCCGGCCACCTGCTGACGATCATCAACGACATCCTCGATCTGTCGAAGATCGAGGCCGGCAAGCTGACCCTCGACGACGTGAACTTCCGCCTCGAGGACGTGGTGCGCAAGGCCTGTGCCCTGGTGGCCGACCGGGCCTACCAGAAGGGGCTCGAGCTGGTGGTGGACATGGGCGACGTGCCCGACCGGCTGCGCGGCGACGCCACCCGCCTGGGGCAGATGCTGCTCAACTACCTGGGTAACGCGGTCAAGTTCACCGAGCAGGGGGTGATCCTGCTCAGCGCCCGGATCGAGGAAGAAAACGACGATTCGGTGCTGCTGCGCTTCGAGGTCATCGATACCGGCATCGGCATCGAGCCGGAAGTCCGGCAGCGCCTGTTCAAACCCTTCGAGCAGGCCGACGGCTCCACCACCCGGCGCTTCGGTGGCACCGGGCTGGGGCTGGCGATCACCAGTCACCTGGCCCGCCTGATGGGCGGTCAGGCCGGCGTGGATAGCGAACCCGGCCGGGGCAGCAACTTCTGGCTCACCGCCCGCCTCGTCAAGGGCGCCAGCAGCGTGTGGCGCACCCGTCCGCTGCCGGCGCTCCACGCGCTGGTGGTGGACGACCTGGCCGCATCCCGCCAGGTGCTGGGCTCGATGCTCACCACCCTGGGGATGCGCGTTGCCAGCACCGATTGCGGCGCCGACGCGCTGACGCAGGTCAAGAGCGCGGTGGCCGCTGGCGACCCCTACGATCTGGTGCTGGTAGACGACGGCATGCCGGGCATGGACGGCAGCATGGTCGTGGCGCAGATCGGTCAGCTGGGGCTCAGCCCGGCGCCCCGCTGCATCCTGCTCACCGTTGGCGACAGCCCTGGCAAGCGCGAGGAAGCCCGGGCCTGCGGGGCGAGCGGGGTGATCGCCAAGCCGGTCAGCCTCTCCGATCTTCACGACGCGATCCAGTCGCGCTTCAATCAGGTCTCGGCCCAGGAAGCGATGCCCCTCGATCAACTCCCCGGTGAGACTGCCATCGCCCGGGATCACGCGGGTGCCCACGTGCTGCTGGTGGAAGACAGCCTGATCAACCAGGAGGTCGCCCTGTCGCTCCTCGAAGGCGTCGGCCTGAAGGTGGATGTGGCCTGCAACGGCGCCGAGGCCGTGGCCAAGGTCGGCCGGGACGCCTACGACCTGATCCTGATGGACATGCAGATGCCGGTGATGGACGGCGTCGAGGCCACCCGGACGATCCGCGGCGCGGGTTACCGGGATGTGCCCATCGTCGCGATGACCGCCAACGCCTTCGGCGAGGATCGCCAGCGCTGCCTGGATGCCGGCATGAATGACCACCTCTCCAAGCCGGTGGACCCCGCTGCCCTATACGCCACGCTGATCCAGTGGCTGCCCCGGCGTACTCCGGCGCCCAGCCCGGCCGCGCAGCCCGAGCCAGCGCCTGCGCCCGAACCCGCCTTCGCCCCGGCGCCGGCCGCCCCCGACGGCCCCGAACCCGACATCCGCACCCGTCTGGAGCGGGTGCCCGGCCTCGACGTGGCCTACGGTCTCAAGAACCTGCGCGGGCGGATTCCCAACTACCTGCGCCTCCTGCACAAGTTTGCCGACGGTCACGTCGACGACCCCGAGCGCATCCGCGCCGTGCTGGCTGCGGGCAACCAGCCGGAGCTCCGGCGCCTCGCCCACTCCCTCAAGGGCGTGGCCGGCATGATCGGCGCGGTGGGCGTCCAGCAGCTGGCCGCGGAGCTGGAAGCCGCGATCCGCGAAGAGCATGACCTCGCTGTGGTGACTGCCCGGCTTGACGACGTGGCCCTTGCCCAGTCCGCCCTCGTGGCAGCCATCCGGGCCCTGCCGGCCGACGTGCCGCCCGAGGCCGTCGCCCCCGACCCTGCTGCGGTCGAGCAGGCCGTGGTGCGGATCGACGCGCTCCTGGCCGACGGCAACGTGGCCGTACAGCGCATGGTGCGCGATTCCGCCGCGCTGCTGGCGGCCCGCCTGGGGGCCGACATGGGCCGCTTCGAGCAGGCGATTGAAGGCTATGACTTCGTTGCAGCCCGGGCGATCCTGGATGCTCACAAGCCCTGATTGACCGGGCCGGGCTTTCGGTGGATGCTGGCCGGCCGTTTTTCGTCAGCCCCCGCGTTTTCCGATGACTTCGTCCCAAGCCAATCCGCCGACGCCAGCGTCGTACTGGACCCTCATCCTGGCCGCCTCTGCGGTTCTGATGGTGACCGTGGGCGTGCGTCTGTCCCTCGGGCTCTACGTGTCGCCGATCAACACCGCCACCGGCATCGGCATCACCGGCATCAGCTTCGCGATGGCGGTGTCGCAGTTCGTGTGGGGGGCGTCCCAGCCGGTATTCGGCGCCATCGCCGACCGCTACGGCCCGGCCGGATCGCTGTTTGGTGGCGCGGTGCTGATGGCCCTGGGGCTGGCGCTTACGCCCTTCGTCGAGAGCGAGTTCGCGCTCACCGTCACCGTCGGCCTGCTGGTGGCCGCTGGCGCCGGGGCGGGCAGCTTCTCGATCCTGCTGGGCGCGGTGTCCCAGCGCCTGCCGGCTGACAAGCGGGCGTTTGCGTCGGGCTTCATCAACGCCGGCGGGTCGTTCGGGCAGTTTGTCTTTGCGCCCCTGTCGCAGTTTTTGATCGGCGCCTACGGCTGGGTGACGGCCCTGTTCAGTCTCGCCGCGGTCACCCTGCTGACGATTCCGCTGTCGTGGCCACTGCGTCACAAGGCCGAGCACCCGGCGGGCGGCGCGGCGGTGAGCATGAGCCTCACCGAACAGTTGCGCGTCGCCTTCCGCGACCGCAGCTACTGGTGCCTGCACGCGGGCTTCTTCACCTGCGGCTTCCACATCGCCTTCCTCGTCACCCACCTGCCCGGCGCGGTGGACCTGTGCGGCCTGCCGGCCAGCGTGTCGGCCCTGTCGCTGGCGCTGATCGGACTCGCCAACATCGTCGGCAGCCTGTCGGCGGGGGCGCTCGGGCAGCGTTACCGGATGAAGTGGCTGCTGGTGTGGATGTACGGCTCGCGGGCGGCAATGGTGGGCATCTACCTCGTCTCTCCCAAGACCGACCTGACCTTCTACGTCTTCGCCATTGGCCTGGGCCTCACCTGGCTCGCCACCGTGCCGCCCACCGCCGGGCTGGTGGGCAAGCTGTTCGGCCTGCGCTACCTGGGCACGCTGTTCGGGCTCACGCTGCTGTCCCACCAGATCGGCGCCTTCTTTGGCGCCTGGCTGGGCGGCATCGCGCTGGTGGAATCCGGCAACTACGACTGGATGTGGTACGCCGACATGGTACTGGCGGGCCTCGCCGCGCTGGTCAATCTGCCAATCCGCGAGGAAAAACTGCAGCCCGCCGCCTGCGGCGCCCGCTGATCACCCGTCCTGCCGCTTGAACGGCAGGTGCTCGGTGAGCTCGTCCAGATAGCCATCTACGCCGTCCCGTTCCTGGGCCAGAAAGCGCCGAACAGCATCCCGGAAGCGTGGATCGGCGATCCAGTGGGCGGAGGTCGTGCGCACCGGCTCCAGCCCGCGCGAGAGCTTGTGCTCGCCCTGGGCGCCGCCCTCGAAGCGGGCGAGGCCCTGACGGATCGCGTAGTCGATGGCCTGGTAGTAGCAGGCCTCGAAGTGCAGGCAGGGGATGAATTCGGTCGCGCCCCAGTAGCGGCCGTAGAGCGCCTCGGCATCCTGTAGAAAGAGGCTGGCTGCCACCGGCTGGCCAACGCGTTCGGCGATCATCAGCACGCAGGACTCGGGCCGGGCGTGGTGGAAATCCTCGAAGAAGCGCAGCGTGAGATAGGGCGACGAGCGGTGCTCGGCGTAGGTGCGGCAGTAGCAGGCGTGGAAGAACGCCCAGTCGTCCGCGCCGATGGCCGCGCCCCGCAGCACCCGGAAAGTCACCCCCGCATCCGCCACCTTGCGCCGCTCCTGGCGGATCTTCTTGCGCTTGGGCTGGGCGAGGCGGGCGAGGAAGTCGTCGAAATCCCGGTAGCCGGCGTTCTGCCAGTGAAACTGCACCCCGTGACGGATCTCCAGCCCGGCCTCGGCGAGCCAGCCGGTTTCCTCTTCGGTGGGGAACAGCACGTGCAGCGACGACGCGCCGGAATCGCGCACCTGGGCGATCACCCGGCTGATCAGCGTCCGCCGGCTCGCCTCATCCACCCCCAGCACCCGCAGGCCCGGCACCGGCGTGAAGGGCAGGGCCGACAGCCACTTGGGGTAGTAATCCAGCCCGTGGCGTCGGTAGGCATCCGCCCACGCCCAGTCGAACACGTATTCGCCGTAGGAATGGTGCTTGAGGTACAACGGCATCGCCGCCAGCAGCCGCGGGCCGTCCCACAGCGCCGCGTGCTGCGGCACCCATCCGGTGCCCGGCGCCACGCAGCCGCTGGTTTCCAGCGCCGCCAGAAAGGCGTGGGACAGGCAGGGCTGATCGCCAGCGAGGGCATCCCACTGATCGGCGGGGATCTCGGCGATGGCGGGGTGGAGGCGGAAATCGTGGAGCACCGTGGTGTCGCGGTCGGTAAAGACAGGCGCTTACTGTTGCCAATGGTGGCCCGTCGTCGGGTTGCAGACGTCTTAGTTGCCTGATTGCGTCCAGCGCTCCGTGCCGATGTCGTAGTGGTAGGTGGTGGGGCGGGCTCTGCCCGGCAGTCCATTGCGGTCGAGCCTGATCAGCGGGCGGCTGAAGCGCAGTTGAAAGCCGGCCGACGTGCCGAGGACGCTGACGTAGCGGCTCGGTGCGGCAGCGTCGTCGTCGTCGTCGAGCGCCACGCCGTCGATATTGCCGACCAGACGCGGCAGGCCGTGCTCGCGCAGGAAGAATACCTGTGTTCCGTAGTGAAACTCGGCAGCGAAATCCACCAGGATGACCTGGCTGCCGGAGCGGGGTAGGGCGAAGACGGTGAGGTTCGCGGTGTACGCGTCGCCGCCGCCGAACGGGCTGCGGAAGCGAATGTGCTCGCCGTTCGGATCGTGATGCACGGCGATCAGGCGCAGCCCCGGGTTCTTGCCGCGATCCATCTCCGGATCCCGGCAGATGGCCAGGATCAGGCCTTGAACTGCTTGGCGTGCGACCCGGCAGTCGGTTAGGCCTAGGCGGCTGCCATCAAAACCCACTGCGTCGGCCGGTGCTAGTCGGGCGGCCGGAGCGGTGATGGGACGGGCGGGCGCAGGCGGAGCGTCGGGCCGTGCGTCTTCCGCGGAAAGGCTTGTGGCAATGATCACGCCTAACAGGGAGGCAAGGCGATTCATCGAGTGCGGGCTCATCCGGCGATCTCTTTGTGGAGTGGGCATTCACCAAATACGCGGAGGGGGCTCAGCCGGTTTGCCAGGCCGAGCCCCGCCTGGGCTTTGGTGCGGATTTCAAAGTGGAGGTGCTGGTCGTTCGCGGGCATCCCCTTGGCGTTTCCGCTTTCCCCCGATGCCGCGATTTGATCGTTACCTTTGACGGCATCGTCCTCACGCACGAATACCTTGAACAAATGGGCATAAAACGCGTACAGCGTGGCCTCCTCGAACTCGAACTCGAGGCATAACTGCAGGCCGTAGTCGCCTTTGTCCCGCACGAAAGCCACGCGTCCGTCGGCGATGGCGTAAACGGGGGTCTGGACTCTGGCCGCAAAATCCCAGCCTTGATGCGGTTTGGGCGTGCCGTCAGCGAACTTGCGCACCATGCCGAAGGTGTTGTTGGTCGAGCATCGACGGATGATGTTGCTTTGCAGCGGCCAGAAGATCGTCGTCATGTCCTGCTCCTTTTGGAGTGATGGCGGGGATGGCTTTCCCCGGGATGAGTGCATGCAATCAATTTATGTCATATCGCGTGCGAATTCCATGTCCGGATTGCGGGGATCCGCCCGTTGATCGATGTGCGCGAGCGGGGCCTGGGCGCTGGCTGCTGCGTGCGGGGCGGATCGTGACTGGGCGCCTGCGGTATAGTGTCGCCCCATGAAAACCCCACTTTGCGTCGCTGTCGCCCAGATCAATGCCGTCGTGGGCGACATCTCCGGCAATGCGCGCCGGATACTGGAAGCGGTGACCCGGGCCAAGGCCGCGGGCGCCGATGTGGTCCTCACCCCTGAACTCGCCCTGTGCGGCTACCCGGCCGAGGATCTGCTCCTGCGGCCGGCCTTCATCGACACCTGCGCCGATGAGCTGGCGGCCCTCGCCACCCAGGTGCAGGGCATCACCGTGCTGGTCGGCTATCCGGCCCTTTACGGCGGCGAGCGCTACAACGCCGCCGCGGTGATCCGCGACGGGCGCATCACCCACACCTACTTCAAGCATCGCCTGCCCAACTACGAGGTGTTCGACGAAGAGCGCTACTTCGAGCCCGGCACTGAAGCCTGCGTGTTCGAGCTGAAGGGCGTGAAGATCGGCGTGAACATCTGCGCCGACGTGTGGGAAGCCGGCGCCGCCGACGGTGCCCGCGAAGCCGGCGCCGAGCTGCTGCTGGTGCTCAACGCCTCGCCCTTCCACATGAACAAGCAGCAGCTGCGCTACGACGTGCTGCGCGAACGCATCGCCGACACCGGCCTGCCGGTGGCCTACTGCAATCTGGTGGGCGGGCAGGACGAACTGGTCTTCGATGGCGGCTCCTTCGCCCTCGACCAGGACGGCAGCCTTGCCTGGCAGGGCGCGATGTTTGCCGAAGAGCTTTCGCTGCTCCGCTTTGCCGACGGCGCCTGGCAGGATTGCAGGTTGCCGGACGTGCGCCCCGTCGAGGCTGACGTGTATCAGGCGCTGGTGCTCGGCGTGCGCGATTATCTGGGCAAGAACGGTTTTCCCGGCGCGCTGATCGGCCTTTCCGGTGGCGTGGATTCGGCGCTCACCCTGGCCATCGCCGTCGATGCCCTGGGCGCCGACAAGGTGCGCGCGGTGATGATGCCGTCGCCTTATACGGCCCAGATGAGCCTGGACGATTCCCGCGAGATGGTCCGCCGCATCGGCGTGCGCTACGACGAGATCGCCATCGAGCCCGCGATGAAGACCTTTGCCGCGATGCTGGCGCCGCAGTTTGCCGGCCTCCCCGAGGATACGACCGAGGAGAACCTCCAGTCGCGCATCCGCGGGATGATCCTGATGGCGCTCTCCAACAAGACCGGCGCCATCGTGCTCACCACCGGCAACAAGAGCGAGATGGCCACCGGCTACGCCACGCTCTACGGCGACATGGCGGGTGGTTTCGCGGTCATCAAGGACATCTACAAGACCTTCGTCTATCGCCTGTGCGCCTGGCGCAACGCCCAGCCCGGCGGTCCGGTGATCCCCGAGAACATCCTCACCCGTCCGCCTTCGGCCGAGCTCAAGCCCGACCAGTGCGACCAGGATTCCCTGCCGCCTTACGAGGTGCTCGACGCCATCATCGCGGCCTACATGGAAGACGACCTCTCGCCCCGCGAGATCGTCGCCCAGGGCTACCCGGAAGTGGACGTGTACCGCGCCGTGGCGATGCTCCGCCGCAACGAGTACAAGCGCCGCCAGTCGCCGCCGGGGGTGCGCGTCACCCAGCGCGGCTTCGGCAAGGACTGGCGTTACCCGATCACGTCCCGCTACCGCGACGCGTGAGCCTTCCCCGTCGCATCCCGATGGCCCGGCCAGGCACGCCCCGGGCCGGCCTTTCGGGCTAGAATGCAGAATCGTTTCCTGGAGACCGCCAATGAAAAAAATCGAAGCCGTGATCAAGCCCTTCAAGCTGGATGAAGTCCGCGAGGCCCTGTCCGAAGTCGGCATCACCGGCCTGACCGTCACCGAAGTGAAGGGTTTTGGCCGGCAGAAGGGTCACACCGAGCTCTACCGCGGCGCCGAATACGTCGTGGATTTCCTGCCCAAGATCAAGATCGAGGTGGTGGTTGCCGGTGACGTGGTCGAGCAGGCCGTGGACGCCATCGTCAAGGCCGCCCGCACCGGCAAGATCGGCGACGGCAAGATCTTCGTGATGCCGGTCGAGCAGGTCGTCCGCATCCGCACCGGTGAGACCAACGAATCGGCGATCTGATCTGCACACAGATCAGCCCAAGGCAGAAGGCCCGGTCATGCACCGGGCCTTCTGCTTTCCGGCGCCCCGCGAGGGCGCGCCGGAGCCTAGAGCTTGAGCGCCTTCCAAGTCGTCGGACCGACTTCGCCGTCGGCGACGAGTCCTTGGTCGGCCTGGAAGCGTGCCACCGCATGGGCCGTCTGGGGCCCGTAGATGCCGTCCGCCGGCCCCACGGCGTAGCCAAGTACGTTTAGGCGTTCCTGGACCTGCGTGACCCGAGGCGCGCGCGTCAGCGGCTGGGTTAGGCGGATCACCTTGGCGGGTGGTGTGGGCGAAATGTCCTCGTCGCCGCGGTAGTAGCGGATGCCCGGAATCATCACCCCCACGTCCCAGCGCCGGCCGCTGGCCGTGCCACGGATCACGCCAGTCTTGCTGCTGTGGGCCTCGATCGTGCCGCCCGCGCCATCGGAAAAGGCGATGTGGCCGATGGCGCCGGGCAGCGGGTAGCGCAGCAGGATCGCGCCAGCGGTGACCAGCGCGTCGGCGACCGGCACCGTGATGCCGGCTGCTCTGGCCTGTTGCGCCCAGTAGCCGGTGTAGGCGTCGGCGTGGAGGGGGTCGTGACGGGGCTCGGTGCCGAACAGGATGCCCGCCCGCTGGTAAACGCACCACGATACGAACTCGGCGCAATCCCACGGCCCCTTCCAGCCGGCGTCGCTCATTGGCGCGCGGGCGCCGAGGATGTATTGCTCGCCTTCGTGCTTGAAGGCGAGTTCGAGAATGTCAGTGCCGGTGATCTCCTGACCGTCTTTCTGCAGGGCGACGGGTATTTCGATCGGACTGAGGGTACTGTTGATGTTCTTGGGCCAGCTCGGCTGGCTTGGAAAACCGGGTTGTTGCGGCCATCCGGCCTGGCTAGGCCAGCCTGCGCTGCTTTCGGCGGTGGCCAGCGTGGTTTTCTGTTTTTTCATGGCTCGCTCCTCAAGGGTGGATTGCTACTTTTGGGTGTCGGCAGGCTTCTTGTCGTCCTTGGCTTTGGCGGTTGCGCTGTCGGTCTTCAATTGCCGCTCAATGAGCGCCTCAAATCCGTCGGCTAGGTTGCGTGCGGCAAGGCCGGTCGAGAAGAAGCGGCTCAGGCCGTAGTCGATTGACTGCGTCTGGGTGGATGCGCTGAACTGACCAAAGACCGAGTACGCGTCCACTTCCCGCGAATCCTCCGGGTTTTCCATCGGCTTGCCATCGACTCCGTTGCTTGTAGTCGACTGCCCGTCGACGCCGGTCTGGTCACGCGCCGTGAGTCGCGCACTGCCACCGCTGGCGTTCCAGTCCATTGTCGGAATGATTGCGATGTCGCGACCCGAGTAGCCAATGGTGAAGTTCGGCCCCTGCTCGGATGTTGTCGTCTGAACGCTGATGCCGATCCCCACGGTCATGCTCTGGCCATAGACGAGGCGGCGGACATGGTGTTGTTCTGGAGGCTTTCCCAGGGCTGAGGGTGGCTGCGGTTTCTGGCCCTCGTTTGTGGCGTTGGTTTGCTTGTTGGCGGTGTGCTCGGTTGTTGAGGTGTTCTTGGGCTTTGCGGCCGGCGCAGGGGCTGAGTTGGCCGTTTCCTTCTTGTCACATTCGTCGTTGTCCGCCGGGACTGTGTTTGCCAAGCCCCTCCGATAGCCGTTGGCCAAGTGCGACGCCGCGATGCCGGTCGCGAAGAAGCGATCGAGCTTGACATGGCCTTTCTGGCTCTTTGCTGCAGTCGCGTCGGTGCTGCTCCCGCCGAGGAGCGCCCAGTCGCCCTTGCTGGTGAACTGGCCGAAGACAGAAAGCGCATCGCGCTTGTCGCTGCAGGTCTTGGACCATGCGGTGATCTCCTGAACCGATCCATCCGTCGTTACGGCCACCGGGACGATGGCGAGATTCTTGTCCTTGTATCCGAGCGTGAAATCGAAGCCCTGGGTGTCGGGCGTGGCGTTGACTGACATGCCGAAGGTTGTGGCACTGCCGAAGATCAGTGGCGTTCCCGATGAAGCGCAGGCGCATAGACCGAGAACGGGCAAGAGTGCGATCAGACGTGGGGCTGTGTTCATGATGTGTTTCCTCCTGTCAGTGGGTGTTGGGGCTCACGACACAGACCCCGTTGGTGGACGCTTGCAGACGTCTGGCTGCTTCGAGATGTTCGGCCTCGCTAACCCAGATCACCAGCCTGCATTCCGGCCCGAGGGAAGCCCAGCTCTGCCGCGTGATACCAGCGCTCCAGCCCATCGGTGTCGAGGTGATGCCCAAGCCTTGTATTTCGGCGACATGGCTCGTTGTAGGCCCGTCTACGACCACGCTCAAAACGCCCCACCGATGCTCAAGCCGGACTTCACCTGAAGGGGAGTCAATACGGACACTCGCACAGCCAGCGGTGATAAATGCGACGAGTAGGGGTAACACAAGCCTGTACATCCTGCGAGTCTCCCTCTAGCGGTTTGGAATTAGTGAGGTGTTTTGAATATAGATGTCGGATACGCTAATCGCATCCTAATTTTTTGAGGCACGTGGTTCCGGGTCTGCCGGGCTGGAGTCCTCTGCGAGTGAGGGCTTTTGATAGAATCGCGGCTTTCGTCTTCACCCGGATCTCCGCCATGGCTTCTACCGTCCGCACCCGCTTCGCCCCCAGCCCCACCGGCTACCTGCACATCGGGGGGGCGCGCACGGCGCTGTTCTCGTGGGCCTACGCCCGTCGTCACGGCGGCACCTTCATCCTGCGCATCGAGGACACCGACGTAGCCCGCTCCACGCCCGAAGCCGTCCAGGCCATCCTCGACGGCATGAGCTGGCTCGACCTGAACTGGGACGAAGGCCCGTTCTACCAGATGCAGCGGATGGACCGGTACAAGGAAGTCATCCAGCAGATGCTGGCCGCCGGCACCGCCTACCCCTGCTACATGCCGCCCGAAGAGCTCGACGCCCTGCGGGAGGCCCAGCGCGCCCGCGGCGAGAAGCCCCGTTACGACGGCCGCTGGCGTCCCGAGGCGGGCAAGGAGCTGCCCGAGCCGCCCGCCGGCGTGTCGCCCGTGATCCGCTTCAAGAACCCGACTGACGGTGTGGTCGCCTGGGACGATCTGGTGAAAGGCCGCATCGAGATCGGCAACGCCGAGATGGACGACCTCATCATCGCCCGCGCCGACGGCACGCCCACCTACAATTTCTGCGTGGTGGTGGACGACTGGGACATGGGCATCACCCAGGTCATCCGCGGCGACGATCACGTGAACAACACCCCGCGCCAGATCAACATCCTCAAGGCCCTGGGCGCCACTGTGCCCCAGTACGCCCACCTGTCGATGATCCTCGGCGACGACGGCCAGAAGCTCTCCAAGCGCCACGGCGCGGTGAGCGTCACCCAGTACGACGACGACGGCTACCTGCCCGAAGCCGTCATCAACTACCTGGCCCGCCTGGGCTGGAGCCACGGCGACGACGAGATCTTCTCCCGCGAGCAGCTGGTGGAATGGTTCGGCCTGGACCACATCACCCCGTCCGCCGCCCAGTTCAACACCGAAAAGCTCAAGTGGCTCAACGCCCACTACATCAAGCAGACCGACAACGCCCGGCTGGCCGCGGATGTGTCGCGCCGGCTCGCCCAGCGCGGTGTCGATCCGGAAACCGGCCCGGCGCTCGAGGCGCTGATCGCCCTGTACAAGGATCGCGTGTCCACCCTCGTCGAACTCGCCGACGCCGCCGAGCCCTTCTACATCGACCTGCACCCGGCGCCCGAGCTCATCGCCCAGCATCTCACCGACGCCGCCCGCACCGCGCTCGCCACCCTGCGCGGCAAGCTGGCCGACGTGGCCTGGGAGAAGGCGCTGCTGAGCGGCGCGATCAAGGAAACCTGCACCGCCCACGGCATGAAGATGCCCCAGGTGGCGATTCCGCTGCGTGTCGCGCTGCTGGGTCAGCCCCAGACGCCGTCCATCGACGCGGTGCTCGAAACCATGGGCCGCGAGCTGGTGCTGGCGCGGCTGGATCGGGTGCTGTAAGCCCGGCGTCGGCAGGCGTTCGACAAGTAAAAAGCGCGGCCCTCGGGTCGCGCTTTTTACTTCGGGCGGCCGCTTTGCGAGCTGGCCGGGGGAGGATCAGAAGTCCGTGCTGCGGCGGGGTTGCTCTGCGCCGGCGACGATCTGGCCGTTGCGCACCCGCACCGGGTCGCCCACGCGCCACACCGGCGCGCTCTGCTGCTCGATCACCCGGCGGGTGCCGTCTTCGAGCTTCACGGTGATCTGGTAGTGGCTGATTGTGCGGTAGCGGCGCTCGGCCTCGTTGCCGGCCAGGCCGCCCAGCACCGCACCGCCGATGCGGGCGATCTGCTTGCCGGAGCCTTCACCCACCTGATGGCCCAGCACGCCGCCGAGGATCGCCCCGCCGATCGCGCCGATGCCGCTGCCTTCACCCTTCTGCTGGATCGCCTCGATGTGCTCGATCACGCCACAGTCGCGGCAGACGGGGGGCGGCGCAGGAGGCGCATCCGCCACCCGGCGGCCGGCGTGTTCACCCGGCGGCGGTGCGTCGCGAGGTGCAGGCACTGCGTCGGCCGGCGGCGGATCGCCGATGACGGCGGCCTGGGCTGGCTTGGGATGGGGCTTGGGTTTAGGGGGCGCCGTCTTGGCCGGGGCGGGCGCGACGTGCTCTGCCTTGGCCGCGGGCGGCTCGGGCTTGGTCTCGACCACGGGCGCCGGCGCCGGAGCGGGCTCGGCGGCGGCGATGGGCGGGGGCGCCTCGATCGGCTTGATGGGCTGCGCCGGGGCGGTCGCCACGCTTTCGGGCGCGGCGGGCTTGCTGAAATCAGGCAGGACGCCCGCCAGCTTGGCGACGCCGGCCAGGCTGACGGCGGTGACGGATGCGGCGGCCACCCACAGCATCGGGTGCAGGCCGGGTTTGTTCGGGGTCGTGCTCATGGTGGGTTCTCCGTTCGAGTTCACAGCTTAACGCTGCAGCCCGGGGATGGCGCACCGCGGCAATGGCCGCTTACAAAATCATCCGGAATGACGCGGGGCCTATTCCTCGCTGCCGGCGCCAGGGCGCGGCGGCTTGAGCAGGTAGCGGGCCGGGTCCAGCGCATCGACGAGATCCCGCTCCAGGGGCAGCGGATCGCCATTGATCTGGCTGGCCAGCAGCTCGCCCACCAGACTTGCCCACACCAGCCCGCGGGCGCCAAAGCCGGTCGCGGCAAACAGCCCGGGCTGGCGGGGGATGTCGGCCAGTGGCGTGGTCCGTTCGGCGTTTGCCACCGCCGGCACCGCGCCGACCATCGGCAGGCGATCCGGAGAGGCGGGGCGGAAGCCCACCCGGCCGTCGAGGCTGGCCGGATCGAAGGGGGCGGAGAAGCCGGGCAGGATGAAGTCCAGCTTGGTGAGGTTCTCCCGGTGCTCGGCCTCACGCAGTTCGGTGCCATCGTCGTCGGCGATGAAGGTGGCGCCGGCGCAGCGGATGCCGTCCACCTCGGGGCTCACGTAGCCCAGCCGGCACACCACGACCTCCGGCGCGCTGCCGGGCGTGGCGGGCAGATGCGATACCTGGCCGCGGGCCGGCCGAACGGGCAGGCTGGCGGCTTCGGGGATGGCACGGATACCGACGCCGTTGGCGAGCACCATCACCGGCGCCCGGGCGATCTCGGCGCCGGATTCGTCGAGGGCGAGCCAGTCGTCGCCGCGCCGTTCGAGCCGGGCCAGACGGCGCCCGAACAGGGGGGTGATGCGGTCGCCGCCCGCCGCCAGATTGGCCGCGCACAGGGTCGGCGGCTGGATCCAGCCGCCCTGCGGGAACCACCAGCCACCCTGCGCCACCGGCCAGTTGGCGAGGCGCGAGGCCTCGTCCCGATCGGCGAAGCGCAGGTAGTCGGTGGGGTACTGGTGGGTGTCGACGACGGCCTGCATCTTGGCGGCCTGCTTGTCGTCGCGGGCCAGATGGAGCACGCCGGTGGGCGCCCAGCGCACCGGGTGGCCGGCCTCGGCGAGGCGGGCGAGGTGATGCCGGCCGTACAGGAATCCGGCCCGGGTGATGCGGGCGAGGCGGTTGTCGTCGAGGCTGGGCAGGGGGCGGAACACGCCGGCCCGGTTGCCCGAGGCGCCCTGTCCGGGGCCGTCGGCTTCGTCGATCACGGTGATCTGCCATCTGCGGGCGGCGAGGCGTTCGGCTACCGATGTTCCGGCGACTCCGGCACCGATCACCAGCGCCCGGCGGGGCTGAATCATGTCGGCGGCGGGGGCATCCGCGCGGTGGCCGGTGAGCATCTCGCGCTTGCCGCCAAAGCCCGGGCGCCGCTCCAGCGCGAAGCCGGCGGTCTCAAGACCACGGCGGACATTGCCGCTAACCGACCAGGTTGCCAGCGTGGCTCCCGATGCGGCCAGTCGGGCGAGCTGGGCAAACACGGTCGGCGACCACAGGTCTGGATTGCGCGCGGGTGAGAAGCCGTCGAGAAAGAAGGCGTCGGCTGCCGCGTGCAACTGGGGCAGCGCGTCGACGGCATCGCCAAAAATGAGCGTCAGCACGACCCGTCCGCCGTCCAGATGCAGCCGGTGTACGCCCGGCGTTAGCGCCGGCCAGTGGCGGTGCAGTTCGCCGGCCAGCGGGGCGAGTTCGGGCCAGGCAGCGTGCAGGCGTGCCAGGTCGTCGGCGCAGAAGGGGTGCTTCTCCACCGAAACGAAATGGAGCTGCGCGCAATGCGCCGGATCGCTGCGCCAGGCGTCCCAGGTGGCGAGGAAGTTCAGGCCGAGGCCAAAGCCCGTCTCGATGATGGTGAAGCGCTCGCGCCCGATCCAGCGCAAAGGAAGCCTGTTGCCATCCAGGAAGACCTGTCGCGCCTGCCCGAGTCCGCCCGAGGTGGTGTGATAGACGTCGTCATAGGTGGGCGAGTAAGGTGTGTTGTCGTCGGTCAGGACGATCCGGGCGGGGACGATGGGGTGAAACATGAGCAGTCTTTGGGGAGGAGGGTCGGGCGGCGGGTACGCTTTTGGTGCGCCGCAGCAGGCTGGTTCGTGATAAATTTGACAGGTTTTTGCAAGGCTGCATGCGGCCGGCCATCAGTGCCGGAGGAATCTGGAACTCGGGGGCTCTGGCGTTGGTTGTTTGTGCTTGCTTCGGTGGGTTGAGCGTTCGGACGTTGCGCGAAAGGATGCCGGCATGACCCGGCCCGACGTGGCCATCCTGATGGGCACCTACGAGGGGCCGGAATTCTTCGGGCGCCAACTCGAATCCATTATTGCCCAGACCGTCACCGGCTGGAAACTCTGGATTTCCGACGATTCCTCCTCGACTGTCATGCGCGATGCGCTCTGTGATTACGCGGGAGCGCTTTCCGGGCGCGTGCAGTGCGATGCGGGGCCGAAGGGTGGGTTCGTGGCGAACTTCCTGCACTTGGCGTGCCGTGCCGATATCGACGCGCGTTACTTCGCCTTCGCCGATCAGGACGACATCTGGGATGCGGACAAGCTCGAGCGTGCCCTGGCTTGGCTCGAAACCGTGCCGGAGTCGGTGCCCGCGCTTTACTGCGGGCGGGTCCGGCTGGTGGATCGGGATGGCCGCGAGCTGGGTCTGTCGCCGCTGTTTGCAAGGCCGCCGGCCTTCCGCAATGCCCTTGTGCAGAGCATTGCGGGGGGCAACACGATGGTCTTCAATGCGGCCGCGCGGCGCCTTCTGATGAAGGCCGGCGCCGACGTGAATGTGGCAGTGCACGATTGGTGGATCTACCTCGTCGTCTCGGGGTGTGGCGGTGTGGTCAGGTATGATGCCTGCCCATCACTGTCTTACCGTCAGCATGAAGGCAATGTCATCGGTGGCAATTTCACCTGGGGTGCCATGGCGAGCCGGATGCTCCGGGCACTGGGCGGTGGGCAGCAGAAATGGCACGACGGCAACCTGCGGGCGCTGGCGAGGCTGTCCGATAGCCTCACGCCCGACAGTCGGGCTTGCCTGGCGGCATTCGAGGGGGGGCGCGGCCGGTGGCTGGTGCCGCGTGTGGCTGGGTTTTTGCGCGCGGGCGTGTATCGCCAGACATGGCGCGGAAGCCTCAGCCTGTTTGCGCTGGCACTGCTGGGGCGGCTCTGAGCGCCGTACGAATTGAAGGGACGCGCGGCCTGATGCGGGCTGCTGCGATACAAGAAAGAAAACGGATTCTTGCTGTGGGTTTGATTTTGGTAAATAGCGCGTTGTCGGGAAGCGCTGCGGAGGCGTGCTGCTGATGCGGGCTTTCTCGATCAGTCCGGGCGAGTTGATCGCCTCCGTGGTCCGAAACCGGGCCCTCATTGCCGCGCTGGTGAAGCGGGAAGTCATCGGCCGTTATCGGGGCTCGATGCTCGGCATCCTGTGGTCCTTCTTCAATCCGGTGTTCATGCTGGCGGTGTACACCTTCGTCTTCAGCGTGGTGTTCAAGGCGCGCTGGGGGGCGGGCAGCGACTCGAAGACCGAGTTCGCGCTGGTGCTGTTCACCGGGATGCTGGTGTTCGGCCTGTTCTCCGAGTGCGTGACGCGCGCGCCGGGTCTGATCCTCGCCAATGCCAATTACGTCAAGAAGGTGATCTTTCCGCTGGAGATCTTGCCGTGGGTGGCGTTGGGCTCATCGGTCTTTCACATGCTCATCAGCCTCGGCGTGTGGCTGCTGTTCTACGTGCCGCTGTTCGGGGTGCCTGGCATCACGGCGCTGCTGTTTCCCGTGGTGCTGCTGCCGTTGGTGCTGCTCACGCTGGGCCTGTCGTGGTTCCTCGCCTCGCTGGGGGTGTACCTGCGTGACGTGTCGCAGCTGATCGGCATCCTCACCACCGCGCTGATGTTCCTGTCGCCGATCTTCTTTCCGGTCACCGCCCTGCCCGAGGAGTTCCGTCCGCTGCTCAACCTCAATCCGCTCACGCCGGCCATCGAGAGTGCCCGGGATGTGCTGATCTGGGGGCGCGAGCCCGATTGGGCGCTGCTCGGCGCCAGCCTGACGGCGAGCACGCTGGTGGCGTGGCTGGGTTTTGCGTGGTTCCAGAAGACGCGGAAGGGGTTCGCCGATGTCATCTAGATCCGTCGTCCTGACCCTCGACGACGTGGGCAAGTGCTACCAGACCTACGCCAATCCGCGGGACCGCCTCAAGCAGTTCATCCTGCCCCAGGCCCATCGCCTGCTGGGCCTGCACCCGAAGCACTACGCCCACGACTTCTGGGCCCTGCGCCACATCTCGCTGGAGCTTGAAAAGGGCGAGTCGGTGGGCATCGTCGGCAAGAACGGCAGCGGCAAGAGCACCTTGCTCCAGATCGTCACCGGCGTGCTGTCGCCCACGGAAGGGCGGGTCGAGACTCGCGGGCGGATCGCCGCGCTGCTTGAGCTCGGCTCCGGCTTCAACCACGAGTTCACCGGCCGCGAGAACGTCTTCCTCAACGGCGCCCTGCTGGGTTTCAGCCAGGCCGAGATCGAGGCCCGCTTCGACGACATCGCCGGCTTTGCCGACATCGGGGAGTTCATCGACCAGCCGGTCAAGACTTACTCCAGCGGGATGTTCGTGCGTCTCGCCTTTGCGGTGCAGGTGCAGCTGGAGCCGGACATCCTGATCGTCGACGAAGCCCTTGCGGTGGGCGACGCGCTGTTCCAGAAGCGCTGCTACCAGCGGCTCGAACGCTTCCTGTCGAGTGGTGGCACGCTGCTGTTCGTCTCCCACGACCAGGAAGTGGTGCGCACCCTCACGTCCCGTTCGGTGCTGCTCGATGGCGGCCATTGCCGGGCCATCGGGCCGTCGTCCGAGATCGTCCTCGAATATCGCCGGCGCCTCCACGAAGAGGAAGTCCGCTACGCCAGCACCCACAAGCCGCCGCCCGAAGCGCCGGCCGAATCCGCCGATGCCGTGGCGCCGGTGCCCGAGGTGGTGGAGGACAAATCCTCCTTTGGCGATTTCGACGCCTACATCAAGCGTGTGGATGTCTTCGTGAACGGCAGCCCTTCGCTTGGCACCGTGCACCCCGACGACGAGATCCGGGTCAGCGTCACCTATCACTTCGTGAAGCCCCAGACCCGCCTGTCCTTCGGCATCCGCCTGCGCAACCGCGAGGGCGTCAAGGTGTATTCCGGTGGCACCTTCGCGGCTGATCTCAATGCCGCCCAGGGCAACCCGGGTTACGAGGGCGTGTGGCACAAGCAGTTCGAGGCGGGCGAGGTGTTCGTCGTGGACATGAGCTTCCGCTGCCTGCTGGGCGAAGGTTTTTACGAGGTGCAGGCCTACGTCTGCGAGGAAGAGATGTTCATGCCCGGCTACCAGCGCATGCTGCACTGGAAGGACGAAGCAGCCTTCTTCAACGTGGCGATGGACCGACTGAAGCGCTGGTATGGCGGTGTCTGCGACATCCAGCTCAACTACGCGTTTTCCAAGTAGATGATGACTGCCGATTACCTTGATTCGCTGGGCGAAGCGGTCTTCAACGCGCTGGGCGTGTGCCGCGTCGGGCTGGCGGGCGATGCTGCTGCGCTCGCCGGACGCCTCGCCGCCCGCGGCATGGCCTGCCCGAGCGACGGCCCGCGGGATGCGTGGGTGATCGTCACCACGCTCGATGAGCTGGTCCGTGGCGAGGTGATCCCCGCCGATGCCGGCACCCATCCGGCCTTCGTGGTGTGTCGCGATGCCGCCACCGACGGCGCCGCGCCACTGCGGGCACGGGTCGAGGCGGCGATGATCGGCCATGGCTACATCAAGCACCCGGCCACCACCGAACTCTTCGGCTACGCCCGGCTCGACGCCAGCAACACCGAATGTTGGGCACTGTTCGATTTCCGGCCGCCGGTGTTTGCCGACGGCGACACGCCCGACCGCGCGAAGCGCGAGCGTGACCTGCACAGCGACATGCTCCGCGAAGCCGGCGTGCGCTCTGACGCCCACGTGGTGCGCTACCAGCTGGCGGCAACACTGGTCCGTCCGGGCGACACCGTGCTCGACGCCGCCTGCGGCCTCGGCTACGGCAGCCACGTGCTGGCCAGCCTGTCGCCGGCGGCGCGGATCACCGGCATCGATCTCTCCGACTGGGCCGTGGATTTCGCCCGGCGCAACTACGCCAGTGATCGCGTCGACTTCCGCTGCGGCTCGCTGCCCGAAGCGCTGGACGAGGTGGCGGACGCCTCCGTCGATTTCGTGGTGTCCCTCGAAACGCTGGAGCACGTGACCGACCCGCAAGCCCTGCTGGCGGCCTTCGACCGCGTGCTCAAGCCCGGTGGGCGGATCTTCGTCAGCGTGCCCAACGACTGGGCCGACGAGACGGGTGAAGACCCGAACCCCCATCACCTGCACGTGTACGACTGGGCGCGGGTGCGTGACGAGCTCGCCGCGCACTTCGTGGTCGAATCCGCCTGGAGCCTCACCGCCAGCGGCTGCAAGACCGGCGCTGACCGCGTCTGGCGCCCCCAGCCCCGCAAGCTCGACGCCGTCGGGCTGGATGCCGCTGCCGCCACCGAAGGCGAATGGTGGCTGGTGTGCGCCAGCAAGTCGCCCCTGGCCGACACTCCGCGGCCCTACGACGCAAGCATCCACGCCGGCTTCGAAGGCAAGACTCACCTCGTCGATTTTGCCGAGCACTACGACCGCCCGTGGCTGGTCCACGCGATGGTCGAGCTGCCCTGGCGCATCCGCGACAAATCCGCGCTGCTGGCCCTCGCGCAGGCCGTGGTGGCCGGCGCCCGCGCTGGCTCCGCCGATCTGGGCGCCGGGCTCACTGTCACCGGCTGGCGGATTCTCGAAGACGCCGGCCCGGCAGGCGCGGCTGCCGACGCCTGGCTCGCCCGGGTCGGTGCCTATCTCGACGCCGGCCACGCCGACGCCAACCCCCACGTGCGTCGCTGGTGCGTGTCGCTGGATTACCTGCGCGCGCGCTTCCTCGAAGCCCGAGGCGATGCGGCCGGCGCCGATGCCGCCTATCAGGCGGTAGTGGACGCCGACGTGCTGCACATCACGCCCACTCTTGGTACCAAGCAGGCCGACGCCGCCCTGCGCGCCGGTGTGCTGGCCTTCCGCGAAGGGCGCGCCGACCAGGCCGTGGCCCGCTGGCAGGCCGGGCTCGATGCCGCCTTCCGCTGCCTGCAGGCCGATGCGCTGGAGTTTGTCGGCAACCGCAGCAAGCCCTTCATTTTTGCGATGAACGATCTCGTCGAGATCGCCGACGGCGCCACCCGCCTGGGCAACGCCATCCGCGCGGTGACCAGCCACCGGCCGGACGAGCGGATGACCGTTGCACGTCTGCTTGGCGGGGTCACCCAGCGCTCCCTGCGCAGCGCCCTGGGCGAGCTCCAGGCCCGCGTCAGTCAGCTCTCGGCCGATCTCGACCGTCACGGCGAGGCCCTCGCCACGGCCCAGTCGCTGGCAGAGGCGCGGGGCGCTCAGGTCGAACATCTGCAGGCCGCCCTCGACGACGCCCAGGCGCTGGCCCGTCAGCGCGGTGGCGACCAGCACGAACTGATCGCCCGGCTCGATCAGACCCAGGCGGCGCTCGAAGAGATCCAGAACCTCGCCCGGTTGCGGGCCGACGAGATCGCCGATCTGACGGGCCGCCTGGATCGCACCCAGGCGGCGCTGGAAGAAGCCCAGGCGCTGGCGGCCGCCCGCAACGCCGAAACCGCTGCCGTTGCGGCGCGGCTGGATCAGACCCAGGCAGCCCTCGAGGATGCCCAGCGGCTTGCCGCAACCCGCGTCGATGAGACCGCCGCGCTGTCGACCCGGCTCGATCAGACCCAGGCAGCGCTGGAGGAAACCCAGCGGCTCGCCGTGGAGCGTGCCGCCGAGGCCCAGAAACTGCAGGCGGCCGTCGAGTTCCTGCAAGGCCTCGTGGCCGAGCGGGACGCAACGATCCGCACCCTCGAGGCCGCAATCACCGAGCGGGACGCGAGCATCGGCCGCCTGGATGTTGCAGCCGCAGAGCGGGACATGCGTCTTGCCGATCAGGCTGCGCACATCGACGCGCTCACGGCGGCTGTTGCCGCCGCCGACGAGGAAACCCGCGTCTGGCAGGGCCGACACGCCGAAGTGGTCAACTCCCGCGTCTGGCGCGCCGCTTCCGCGCTCGGCCTGACGCCCAAACCTTCCGGTGGGCGCTGAGCGCGGCCCGACCGATCACCCCATTCAATTCTTCAAGAGTCGCAAAATGTCCCAAGTCTGGATGAACCTTCCGCTGACACCGACCAACGACCTCGTCAAGGACGAGGCGTCGGGCACCTGGACGTCGGTCGGTGACGATCCCCAGCTTTACGTGGATCTCGAAGCCAATGGCCAGGGCGGCCTGCAGGGCTGGGTGCACATCGAGCTTGAACTCGAGTTCATCGAGAACGCCCGCCGGCCCCAGCTGTTCTGGGACGACGGTTCGGGCTTCAGCGAGAGCAAGACCTGCCTGATGCCGCTGCCCGTGGGCGGGCGCAGCAGCCTGTTCCTGTTCTTCCACTACCCGCTACGCGCGCTGCGGGTCGATCCGACCAACTGCGAGGCGAAGTTCCGTCTTGGCGCCCTCAAGCTGCGGCGCACCTCGCGGGTGGCGGCCGCTGCCTCGGCGGCGCGGCCTTACGTGCGCCGGGCGATCAAGAACCCGGGCCTGTACTGGCGCTTCGGCCGCGACGTGGCCGAACTGTGGCGCCTGAAGGGCTCGCACTCGGTGCGCCTGGCGGTGCAGGAGCTCATCTCCACCCAGAGCGGCGCCCAGATGCGCCAGTACGTGGGCACCCAGCTGGCCTTCGCCCGTCAGGGCATCGGCCGCAGCAAGTCCGAAGGGCGCAGCGGCGGCGGGGCGGTGAGCTTCGGCCACGGCCGGATGAAGAGCGCCGGCAAGAGCGAACGCATGCACATCGGCATCGGCCTCGTCGAGCACTTCGGCGACATCGTGGCCTGCGAGCCGGTGGTGCGTCACCTGCGCAAGCAGTACCCGGATGCCGAGATCTCGTGGGTCGTGCGCGACATCTTCCGCGAGCTGATCGACAACCATCCCGAGATCGACAACACCATCGCCGTCGACTGCCTGACCGACTGGATCAAGTGGCGCTCCCACGGGGCGTTCGACAAGATCGTCGACCTGCATGTGAACGGCCGCATCTGCCAGAGCTGCCGGATTCCCCTCAACAAGACCGAGGGTGATCTCACCATCACCGGCGACACCCATTTTGTTCACGGCAACCTGCTGCAGGCCATGACCAAGGGCGCCGGCCTCGAGGTGCCCGACGACGCGCCGCGCATCTACATCCCGGAGGTGGCCCGCACCACCGTCGACGGCCTGGGCCTGCCCGAGCGTTACGTGGTCTTCCACACCAAGTCGAACGCCGACGAGAAGGACTGGAACTTCGCCAACTGGAAGCGCCTCGCCCTCGAAGTCATCGAGATGGGCTACGACGTGGTCGAGATCGGCCTGTCGCCGAACATCCACGACGTGCCCAAGGGCTACCACAATTTCTGCGGCCGCACGACGCTGCTGGAGGCCGCCGAGATCATCCGCCGCGCCGCGCTGTTCGTCGGCGTCGAGAGCGGCCCCGGCCACTTCGCCAACGCGGTGGGCACCCGCTCGGTGATCCTCATCGGCCAGCTCCAGCGCTTCAAGACCTACAACCCCTACAGCGGCGATTTCGGCAAGGAAAAGAACATCATCTTCGCCCGCAACTCCGATGGCCCAGCCGCTGCGCTGGGCTACGAGCCGGTGCGCGACGCGGTGGTGAAGGGGCTGGGCGAGGGCGCCGCTGCGCCCGTCGCGTCCGTCTCGGTGGTTGACCCTGTTAAGCCGACGGCGAGCCAGGATGTCGATCCGCGCCTGATCGCCTTCTACCTGCCCCAGTACCACCCGATCCCCGAGAACGACCACGCCTGGGGCAAGGGCTTCACCGAGTGGCGCAACGTGGGCAAGTCCGGTGCCTTCTACGAAGGCCAGTACCAGCCGCGCCTGCCGGGCGAGCTCGGCTACTACGACCTGCGCCTGCCGGAAGTCATGGAGCACCAGGCCGAGCTGGCCAAGGCCCACGGCATCCATGGCTTCTGCTACTACTACTACTGGTTCAACGGCCGGCGCCTGCTCAACAAGCCCCTCGACCAGATGCTGCGCAGCCGCAAGCCGGACATGCCCTTCTGCTTCTGCTGGGCCAACGAAAACTGGACCCGCCGCTGGGACGGCATGTCGAAGGAGATCATCGTCCCGCAGAACCACTGCCCGGAAGACGACCTCGCCTTCATCCGCAACCTCTTCCCGGCCTTCGAAGACCCGCGCTACATCCGCGTCGACGGCAAGCCGCTGTTGATCGTCTATCGCACCGATCTGTTCCCCGATCCGGCGATGACCGCCGAGCTGTGGCGCAACGAAGCCCGCAAGGCCGGCTTCGGCGATCTGTACCTGCTGCGCTGCGAGAGCAACGACCCCTTCACCACGCCGGACTCCATCGGCTTCGACGCCTCCTACGAGGTGCCGACCTTCATCCTGCCGGACGAGCTCAAGCTCGACGACCTGGGCCCGCTCAAGGTGTCGCCGGATTTCGTCGGCCGCATCTTCGACTATCGCAAGATCGTCGATTACTACTGCAACCGCCCGCCGGTTCCGTACAAGCGCTACCGCGACCCGATGCTGGCCTGGGACAACACCCCGCGCCACGGCAACCGCGCCACGATCTACCACAACGTGACGCCGGAGCTCTACGAGCGCTGGATGCGCGACTGCTATGAAGATGCCCGCCGCAAGTTTGTCGGCGAGGAGCGGCTGGTGTTCGTGAACGCCTGGAACGAGTGGGCCGAAGGTTCGTATCTGGAACCCGACCTGAAGTTTGGCCGGGCCTATCTGGAGGCGACTGCCCGAGCGGTGGGCCATCCTCTGGGCCGCTGAGCGGCGAGGACGCCATTTTCCCCGTTCGAGGTTTCCCGCCACGGCCCCCAGCCGGACGTGGCGGGGTCGCCTGAAGGCACTGCAGAGACAGGATCGGCCATGTTCTATTCCATCAACTTCCTCCGGTTCATCGCCAGCGTGGGCGTGGTGATCCACCACGCCCTCGGCTTTACGGGCACCCAGATCAGCGTGGGTGCGGCCGGCGTGGATGTGTTCTTCATCATCAGCGGGATCGTCATCGGTTTCTCCACCGGAGAAAAGACGACCCCCTATGCGTTCTTCGCCAAGCGTTTCATCCGGGTTCTGCCCTTGTACTGGCTGGCGACCTTTGCCTACCTGGGCTTCAAGTTCCTCGAGTGGAACGACCTGCCCCAGTCCGAGACATTCTGGCGCTCAATGCTGCTGTGGCCGGATTTCGGGACCGGCTGGCACCCGATCTACTACCCGGGTTGGACGCTGGGCTATGAGCTGTTCTTCTATCTGGTCTTTGGCACGATCTTCACCTTTGCCCGAAAGAACGCCGCCGCCCTCTGTGCGCTGGTGATGTGCTGCGTGTCGCTGGTGCTGATCCCGGTGCCGGGCAAGACGGGTGTCCATTTCGATAGCCGTCTGTGCTTCGAGTTCGTGTTTGGTCTGATCTTTGCCCACCTGTTCCTGAAGCGCCGGATGGTCATCGATCCGAAGCTCGGGACGGCCAGCGCCGTGGCGGCGCTCGTCATCTTCAGCCTCAACTACACCTCGAACGGGATCGACCGCGTGCTTGCCTGGGGCGTGCCGAGCCTGCTGCTCGTGATCGGTCTGTTCGCCCACGAGCGCTCGCCTTTCTTCCGTCGTCGTTTTGCCGTGATCCTGGGGGACGCCAGCTACTCCGTCTATCTCGTGCATATCACTGTCATCGAGTTCATCCTCGAGACGCTCAAGCGTAACGACGTCTCCGCTGAGGCGATCAAGGCACAGTGGCCGCTCACGCTGTTGGTGCTGGTGGGGGCGTCGGTGGCTGTCGGCGTGATGGTTCACCGATTCGTGGAACAGCCTCTTCTCGAATACCTGCGCCGCGTGCTGCTCGGCGGTGAGCGGTTGAAGACGCCGGTTGCCGATGTCGAGGCCGTCCTGCCGGTGGCGGAGGCGCCCGCGGACGTGCTCCCCGAGCCTGCTCCGTCGCCGGTCGTGCCGGCTGTTGCCGCGCCCAAGCCAGAGCCCGTTGCCGCACCGCCGCGCGTCCGCAAGCCGGTGGTTGTCGATGAGCGTCGTCTGCCGCTCCGGCTCGACTGGAAGCCGCTCGCGCTGCCCGTCCTGCTGGTCGGGGTCTTCCTGGCGTGGGTCATCTCCCGCGCCTTCGACTGGCCTCAGGCGGACGATTTCCTCCTCGTTGACTGGTTTCGTCGGCTCTTCATCACCGGCGAACTGGGCATTGGTGACGTGCTGACGCTCAAGAACGGACCGCACCCGGTCGGCTTCCAGGCCCTCGTCACGGTGCTGCTCTTCAAGGTCTTCGGGGTCAGCTTCAACCTGCTGGTGGGGCTCAACCTGCTCATCGCGGCCGCCTGCGGGCTGCTCCTCTCGGCCCTCGTGCTGTCCGACAGCAACAGCCGTCTCGTGAGATGGGTTGCGCCCGTCTTGCTGATGGTCGTCTTCCTGCATCCGATCCAGATGAACCACCTGGTGTGGCCTTTCGAGCTCGGGTTGTTCATGGTCAGCCTGGCCCTGGTGGCGAACGTGGCGCTGGTGGAATTCCGTGGTGTCCGGGCGGTTCCGTGGGTCGCCGCGGTGTGCCTGCTGGGCACGATGTCCACCGGACAAGGCGGTTTCCTGTGGGTGCTGGCCGGCCTGCACTTCCTGCTCTTCGGCGGCCCCGGGCGTTATGGCCGGGCCGGCGGCTTCCTGATGGCATTCGCGGTGGTTTCGGCCTACCTGACGTCCAGCACCGGTGAAGTGAGCGGGCTGATGAACGATGGGGTAGGCGGCTTGATCCTTTACTTCGCGCAGCTGTTCGGTGGCGTCTTCGGTGTGCGCGGCACGCGCAGCACCTGGGTGCTCGGCGCGCTGGTGCTGGCTGTCGCCCTTGGCCTGGCAGTGGCCGCCATCGTTCGTCGGCAGGCAGCCCGGCCGATCGAGCGGGCGGGCGTGGTGCTGGTGGCAGGCGCCTTGCTGATGGCGGTCGGTTTCACGCTGGCGCGCTACAAGTTCGGCATCGTGTGGGCGCTCGACCGTTTCCACGCAGCGCCGCTGCTGGTGCCGGTGCTGGCGGGCATCGTGCTGCTCGCGTCCCGCTATTTCGAGACGGGCGCATCCCTCGCGGCGCGCGGCCTTGCCTTGTTCGCCCAGACCGGTGTCGTGGCAAGCGTGGTGATGGCGGTTCCGTACGCCACGGGGCGTTTCAACGAGCAGATCACCGCCCGGGGCTTCGGCATGGCCGTGGCGTGTGATCAGCAGGACGACCCTTACCTTGAAACCTCGGCCAGCGGCCTGGCCGACTGGAGCTTCTTCCTGCTGACCAAGAACCGTGACGTCCTGGCGCCCCTGTGTACCGACCGGCTGCCGGTCGACGCCCGTGCGTTGCTGAAGCTGCCGGACGACTTCGCTGGCTGGATCAGCCGCGAGCCGGCCACCGCCGACGGCCTGACCGCCCTGTGGCGGATCTACCAGACCCACGGCGACCTGCAGCGGGCTTTCCCGCCGAGCCAGCCGGACGTGGGCAAGAACCTGCTCATGTTTGCACGCAACAACGCGCTGACTGGCAGCCAGTACGAGAAGGACATCCTTGGGCCCCATGCAGACCTTTACGTCCGGCTGCACGACGCCAAGTGATGGTGCTGATGAATGAACCGGCAGGCTTCCACCGGGCAAATCGTGGTGAGGTGAATTGATGACTGAAAACAACCTGGCTGTGACCGCTTATCCCGGTCGTGCACAATGGGTCGGCGCTGGCGCCGTTGTCGGGCTGGCCTTCCTGCTGTGCCTGTACTTCGTGCTGGCCTTCGGGGTGAATGTTCCGTTCTGGGATGAATGGGAGCTGCTGGCTCGCTTCCGCGAGATCTACGCCGGACGGATGAACTGGTGGGATCTCGCCCTCAGCAAGCACAACGAGCACCTCATCGGCTTCGCCTTCCTGGTGGGCAGCCTGCAACTGCTGCTGAGCGGTTTCGATTCAAAGCTGCAGCTGGTGTCGGGCGTGCTGATCCAGGCCCTGGCCTTCGGCATCATGGCCGCCGCGCTGTGGCGCAGCGTGCCGGAAGACCGCCGGCCGCTGTGGCTGGCCCTGTCGTCGCTGATCTGGTTCTCCCTGTCCCAGCACAAGAACCTGCTGTGGGGGTTTCAGACCGCGTGGTTCCTGGTCACCCTGCTGCTGGCGATCACCCTGGCGTGCCTGCATCGGGCCAAGAACCTTGAAGGCCGTGCCGGCGCCGGGCAGTGGGTGGCCCTGGCGGCGGCCAGTGCGCTGCTGGCGAGCTTCACGTCCACCCAGGGGGTGATCGTGTGGCTGGCGGCAGCGGTGTATCTGCTGGTGCGCGAGAGCTATCAGCTCGGCGCCTTCTTCCGCAGCCGCATCAGCCGTCTGTGGATGGTGGCGGCGGTGCTGGCCGGTGGCGCCTTCGTGTCCGTCTGGCTGCTCAAGGGCGGCGGCGGTGCGGGCGGCGGCGGTGAATTCTCGATGCGTGCCTTCGGCTACATCTTCGTGGGCATCCACGGCGCCTTCCTGGGCGATGTGGGCGTGCTGGGCGTGGCTGGCTTCGGGGCGGTGATGCTGGTCTTCGTGGGCCTCGCCCTCATCAAGGCGCTGGCCGCCCAGGACAAGGCGGGCTACGCGCTGCCGGTGGCGCTGATCGTCTTCGGGCTGGTGTTCGTGCTGCTGGTGGCCATCGGCCGCGCCAAGTTCGGCACTGGCGCAGCCCGCGATCCCCACTACACCGCCTATTCGCTGATGACCTTCTTCGGCGCGCTGACGATCTTCCTGCGCCGGGACGCCGCCGTGGCGGGCCGGGGCCTGATCGGGCTCGGTGCCGCGCTGTTCCCGGCGATGGTCGTGGTGGCCACCTTCGCATCCACCTACGACGCCGTGCTCAAGGGCATCGACTGGCGGCGCAGCCAGGGCCTGTCGGCCGCGACGCTGCTTAAGTTCCGTGATGCGCCGGACTTCGTCCTCGCCAGCCTGCTGTTCGGTGACGCGGGGCTGGTCCGCAGGAATGCCGAGTTTCTCGAATCGAACCGCCTCGGCGTGTTTGGTGATCCTCACGCGGTGCCCGAGGCGGTCAAGCCTTACGTCGACATGCCGCCGACGCTCCTGGCGTGGCAGGAGCGCTATCCGGATCGAAAGGCGGCCATCGTCCGAGTCTGGTGGGTGTATCAGATCGGCAACGACCTGCGCCGGGCTTTTGACCCGATGGCGGGCGATTTCGCCGAGCGCCTGATGGGGTGGTCCTACGGCGCATCGCGGGATGGCGACCACTACCTGAGTGCCCACCTCAAGGATTTCGCGGCGGACTTCGAGGCCATGCACAAGGCCGAGGATGCGCGGAAGTCTGTAAAATAATGACGCTATGGTCGGTTCCGCTGATGCGGAACTCCGGCATGTATGCAATTCGAAAGGATAGGGGTGCAGACCTGTTCAAAATTTGAGCCGCGCAACTGCCGGGTGCTGGTGGTTGGCGACGTGATGCTGGACCGCTACTGGTTTGGCGAGGTGAACCGGATTTCCCCCGAGGCGCCGGTGCCCATCGTGAAGGTGGGGCGCACCGAGGAGCGTCTTGGCGGGGCGGCCAACGTGGCGCGCAATGCGGCGGCCCTGGGCGCGCAGACCACCCTGCTGTCGGTGATCGGCTGCGACGAGGCGGGGTCGATCCTCCGTCGGCTGCTCGTCGAAGGCGGCATCGAGGCGTCCCTCAAGGAAGACCAGGAGTTCGACACCATCGTCAAGCTGCGGGTCATTGGCCGGCAACAGCAGCTCTTGCGCATCGATTTCGAGACCACGCCGTCCCACGAGATCCTCCAGGCCAAGCTCGCCGAGTTTGCCCAGCGGGTGGCCGAGAGCGATGTGGTGATTTTGTCCGACTACGGCAAGGGCGGCCTCGCCCACATCGGCGAGATGATCCGCATCGCCCGCGCCGCCGGCAAGCCGGTGCTGGTCGACCCGAAGGGCGGCGACTACAGCAAGTACGCCGGCGCGACCGTCATCACCCCCAACCGCGCCGAACTGCGCGAGGTGGTTGGCGACTGGTCGTCCGAGGCGGAACTCGTCGCCAAGTCGCACAAGCTGCGTGCCGAGCTGGGCATTGATGCGCTGCTGCTCACCCGCAGCGAGGAGGGCATGACGCTCTTCACCGCCGATCAGGTGGTCAGCCACAAGGCTGAGGCGCGGGAGGTGTTCGACGTCTCCGGCGCCGGCGATACGGTGATCGCCACCCTCGGCGCCATGCTGGGGTCGGGCGCAGACTGGGCAGAAGCCATCCGGGTGGCAAACGTCGCGGCGGGCATCGTCGTCGGCAAACTGGGAACGGCCGTCGTCTCGCGGGAAGAACTCGCGGCGGCCCTGTAAGGGAACAACATGCATATCGTGGTTACCGGCGCAGCCGGCTTCATCGGCGCCAACATCGTCAAGGCCCTCAACGAGCGCGGGCTGACGAAGATCATCGCCGTGGACAACCTCTCCAAGGCCGACAAGTTCAAGAACCTCATCGACTGCGACATCGTCGACTACCTGGACAAGCAGGATTTCCTCGCCCGCCTCAAGGCCGGCGAGTTCGACGGCAAGGTCTCGGCGATCTTCCATGAGGGCGCGTGCTCCGACACCATGGAGACCGACGGGCGCTACATGATGGAGAACAACTACCGGTACTCCCTCGCGCTGCTCGACTGGTGCCAGGCCCAGGGCGCGCAGTTCCTGTATGCCTCCAGTGCCGCCACCTACGGCGCCAGCACGGTGTTCAAGGAGGAGCGCCAGTACGAAGGCCCGCTCAACGTCTATGGCTACTCGAAGTTCCTGTTCGACCAGATCGTGCGCCAGCGTCTGGCGGCCGGGGCCACCTCGCAGATCGTCGGCTTCCGCTACTTCAACGTCTATGGCCCGCGGGAATCCCACAAGGGCCGCATGGCGTCGGTGGCCTTCCACAACTTCAACCAGTTCCGCGCCGAAGGCAAGGTGAAGCTCTTCGAGGGTTCCCACGGCTATCCGGACGGCGGCCAGATGCGCGACTTCGTGTTCGTCGGCGACGTGGCCAAGGTCAACCTGTTCTTCTTCGACAACCCGGGCAAGTCGGGCATCTTCAACCTGGGCTCGGGCCGCGCCCAGAGCTTCAATGATGTGGCCGTGGCGGCCGCCAATGGCTGCCGCCGTGCCGCCGGCGAGGCACCTCTGTCGCTGGTCGAGCTGCGGGAGCAGGGCGTGCTCGAATACGTCGCCTTCCCCGAAGCCCTCAAGGGCAAATACCAGGCCTTCACCCAGGCCGACCTCACCCGTCTGCGGGCCGCCGGTTACGAGGCGCCGATGACCACCGTCGAAGACGGTGTGGCGCAGTACGTGGATTGGCTTGGCGCCCGAAATGCCTGAGGCCGCTAGCAACATGGGAGCCATGGAATCAGTGGTGATGGCCAGCCTGCGCGAGGCGCGGCAGGCCCTGGACGCAATGCTCGACAACCCGGCCGTGGTGGCCGCGGTGGCCCGGGCCGGCTCGGCGCTGGCCAAGGCGCTGGACGCTGGCGGGCGGGTGTATTCGTGCGGTAACGGCGGCTCGATGTGCGACGCGATGCACTTCGCCGAAGAGCTCTCCGGCCGCTACCGGCAGGATCGCCCGGCCCTCGGTGCCGCGGCGATCAGCGATGTGGGCCACCTGACCTGCGTCGGCAACGACTACGGCTACGACCGGGTCTTCGCCCGCTACGTCGAGGGCCACGGTCGCGCCGGCGATTTCCTGCTCGCCATCAGCACCAGCGGCTCGAGCCCTTCCGTGCTCAACGCCGTGGCGGCCGCGCGGGCCCGGGGCATGCAGGTGATCGGCCTGCACGGCCGGCCGGGTTCGCCCCTCGCCCAGATTTGCGACTTCGACATCTGCACGCCCGCTGGCGCGTTTGCCGACCGGGTCCAGGAGTGTCACATCAAGGTGATACACATCCTGATCGAGATCGTCGAGCGCCAGCTTTTTCCCCGGAACTACGCGTGACGGCGCCCGGCGCCGCACCGGTATGGAGAGCCGTACATTTGAATTGCCTGCTGGATTTCGAGGGGATGCGATGAGCGACGACGCGAACATCCCCCTCTGCGTCGACCTCGACGGCACGCTGCTCGACTCCGACCTGCTGGTCGAAGCCGGGCTGGCCTTCGTCCGCGCCAATCCGCTGCGGGCGCTGGCGCCGGTGGGCTGGCTGGCGTCGGGGGGCAAGATCGGGCTGAAGGCGCGCATCGCCAGTGAAGTGGACCTCGACGTCACCTGCCTGCCCTACAACAAGGCGGTGCTGGCGGTCATCGAGGCGGAGAAGGCCAAGGGGCGGCAGGTTGTCCTCGCCACCGCCAGCCACATCAGCTACGCCCGGCGCATCGCCGAGCACCTGCAGATCTTCGACCGGGTGCTGGGCACCGAAGATGTAAACCTCTCGTCCCGCCGCAAGGCCGAGCGCCTGATCGCCGACTATGGCGACAAGGGCTTCGACTACATGGGCAACTCGTCGGTCGATCTGCCGGTCTGGAAGCATTCGCGCAAGGCCTGGGTGGTCAATGCCTCGAAGGCGGTGGTGCGGCTGGCCGAAGGGCAGGGCAATGTCGAGCGGGTGATCGACACCCGCGGCAATGTGCTCCTCACCTGGGCCAAGGCGCTGCGCTTCCACCAGTGGATGAAGAACCTGCTGGTCTTCGCGCCGCTGCTGGCCGCCCATCAGGTCGGCCACCTCGATCTGGTGCTGCGGGGCATCCTCACCTTTTTCGTGTTTGGCCTGTGCGCGTCCAGCGTGTATGTGCTGAACGATCTGCTCGACCTGCCCGACGACCGTCATCACCCCACCAAGCGCAACCGGCCCTTCGCCGCCGGGAAGCTGTCGGTGTTTGCCGGGCTGGCGGTGGCGCCGCTGTTGCTGATTGCCGCCTTTGGCGGTGCGCTGTGGCTGCTGCCCTGGAAATTCACCGCCACCCTGGCCTGCTACTACGTGCTCACCCTGGCGTATTCGCTGGTGCTCAAGCGCGTGATGATGGTCGATGTGATCGCCCTCGGCATGCTCTACACCATCCGCATCGTCGGCGGCGCCTTTGCCTTCGGGCTCGATCTGACCTTCTGGATTTTGGCCTTCTCGATGTTCATCTTCCTGAGCCTGGCGCTGGTCAAGCGCTACGCCGAGCTGGTGGATGCCCGCAAGAAGGGCAAGGAGGCCAAGGCCCGCGGGCGCGGCTACTACCCGTCCGATCTCGAGATGCTGTCGTCCCTCGGCGCCGCATCCGGCTACCTGTCGGTGATGGTGCTGGCCCTGTACATCCAGGATGCGCACACCATTTCCTTGTACCGCCACCCTGAGCTCATCTGGCTCTCCTGCCCGCTGCTGCTGTTCTGGGTGTCGCGTACCTGGATGCTCACCCACCGGGGCGAGATGCACGACGACCCGGTGGTCTTCGCGATCAAGGACAAGGTGAGCCTGGTGGTTGGCGTGCTGTTCGGCGTGATCTTCTGGATGGCCCGATGAGCATCGGCAAGCTGAGCTCCTGGGGCCGCTACCCGCGCTTCCCGCAGACCGGCCACGGCATCGGCTGGCGGTCCGAGCTGCCGGGCGAGCTTGCCCGCGTCTCGGCCGAGCACGGCACGCTGCTACCCTTCGGCAACGGCCGCAGCTACGGCGACAGCTGCCTCGCGACGAGCGATCAGGTGCTCCATCTGCGCCCCCTCGACCGCTTCATCAGCACCGACTGGCAGACCGGCATCATCCGCGCCGAAGCCGGGGTGACGCTCGACGAAGTGCTGCGGCTGGCGATTCCCCGCGGCTGGTTTTTGTCGGTCACGCCTGGCACCAAGTTCGCCACCCTCGGCGGCGCCGTCGCCAACGACGTGCACGGCAAGAACCACCACGTGCGCGGCAGCTTCGGCTGCCACGTACGGCGCTTCGGGCTGGTGCGCTCGGATCGCGGCCGGCTTGAGGTCGCGCCCGGCGATGCCGACGGCCTCTTCGCCGCCACCATCGGCGGGCTCGGGCTCACCGGCATCATCGACTGGGTCGAGCTGCAGCTCATGCCCATCAAGAGCAGCCTCGTCGATGTGGTGAACATCCGCTTCGACTCGCTGGACGAGTTCTTCGCCCTCTCGCGGGAGCTCGACGGCCAGCACGAATACGCCGTGGCCTGGATCGACTGCGCCGCCCGTGGCGCGTCGGCAGGGCGGGGCATCTACATGGTCGGCGACCACGCGCCGGAAGGCGGGCTCGCCTACGACGACAAGCCCAAACTGAGCGTGCCGCTGGTGCCGCCCATCTCGGCGATCAACTCGGTGTCGCTGCGGGTCTTCAACCACTTTTACTACAACGCCGCCAAGCCCGGCCGGCACCCGGGGCGGGTGGGCTACGAGCCGTATTTCTACCCCCTCGACCGCATCCTCCACTGGAACCGCATCTACGGCCCCAAGGGCTTTCAGCAGTACCAGTGCGTGATCCCGGAATCCGCCGGCGGCGCAGCCATCGGCGACATGCTGGACGCCATCGCCGCGGCCCACAGCGGCTCCTTTCTGGCGGTGCTCAAGCGCTTCGGCGACGTGGCCTCGCCGGGTCTGTTGTCCTTCCCCGAGGCCGGCGCCACGCTGGCCCTGGATTTCCCCGAGCACGGCGACGCCACCGCGAAGCTCTTCGCCAACCTCGACGCCATCGTGCGCGCCGCCGGCGGACGCATCTACCCGGCCAAGGACGCCCACATGGGCGGCGAGTTCTTCCGCGCCTGCTACCCCCAATGGACACAGCTCGAAGCCCTGCGCGATCCGGCCCTGTGCTCCCGTTTCTGGAAACGAGTCACCCAAGCATGAAAAACATCCTGATCGTCGGCGCCACGTCCGCCATTGCCGCTGCCTGCGCCCGGCGCTGGTGCGAGGGCGGGGCGCGCTTCTACCTCGTCGGCCGCAGCGCCGACAAGCTCCGCCAGGTGGCGGATGATCTTTCCGCCCGCGGCGCCGAAGTGCACACCTGCGAGCTCGACCTGAACTTCCTCGAAAGCCACGCCAGCCTCGTGCGCGAAGCCTTCGCCTGGCTCGGCCGGGTCGATGTGGTGCTCGTCGCCCACGGCACCCTGCCGGACCAGAAAGCCTGCGAGCAGGACGCCGAGCTGGCGATCCGCGAATTCACCAGCAACGGCCTGTCGGTCATCAGCCTGCTCACCCATCTGGCCAACCCGATGGAAGCCCAGGGCTCAGGCAGCATCGGCGTGATCTCGTCGGTGGCGGGCGACCGCGGCCGGCCGTCCAACTATCTGTATGGCTCCGCCAAGAGCGCCGTCACCGCGTTTTGTGGTGGCCTGCGAGCGAGGCTGTTCAAGGCCGGCGTCAATCTCACCACCATCAAGCCGGGCTTCGTGGATACGCCGATGACCCGTGGCCTGCCGCTCCCGGCGCCCCTGGTGGCGACGCCCGAGCAGGTGGCCGCCGACATCGCCAAGGCCATGGACGCCGGCAAGGGCGTGCTCTACACCCGCTGGTTCTGGCGCTACATCATGCTCATCATCATCCACATCCCGGATCGCATCTTCCGCAAGATGAGCATGTGACGCGCGCCGGCCCGTCATCCCGAATTCCGAACTGCAGAAATCCGAGCCGACACCCATGAACAAGAACATGAAGATCGTCCTGCCCGGCGGCGCTGGCCTGGTGGGCCAGAACCTCGTCGCGCAGCTGAAGCGCCAGGGTTATACCAACCTGGTGGTGCTCGACAAGCACGTCACCAACCTGGGCATCCTGCGCAAGATGCACCCGGACATCGTCGCCGAACTCGTCGACCTCGCCGACCGTGGCGACTGGGAGAAGCACCTCGCCGGCGCTGAAGTTGTGGTGATGCTCCAGGCCCAGATCGGCGGCACCGACTACACCGAGTTCGAGCGCAACAACATCACCTCGACCAAGAACGTCATCGAGGCCATGCGCGCCCATCAGGTGCCGTACTACGTGCAGATCAGCTCGTCGGTGGTCGAATCGGTGGCGGACGACTGGTACACCAACACCAAGAAGGCCCAGGAAGAGATCGCGCTGGCCAGCGGCTTCCCGCTGGTGGTGCTGCGCCCCACGCTGATGTTCGGCTGGTTCGACCGCAAGCACCTGGGCTGGCTGTCGCGCTTCATGCAGAAGGTGCCGGTGTTCCCCATTCCCGGCCACGGCCGCTACCTGCGCCAACCGCTGTACGTGGGCGATTTCTGCCGCGTCATCATCAGCAGCATCGAGCACCGCACCCAGGGCGTGTACAACATCTCCGGGCTCGAAGAGGTCGATTACATCGACATCATCCGCGAGATCAAGAAGGCCACCAAGGCCGGCTGCTGGATCGTCAAGATCCCCTACGGGCTGTTCCATGGGCTGCTGGCCACCTGGGCCCTGTTCGACAAGAAGCCGCCCTTCACCACCCAGCAGCTCGCCGCGCTGGTGGCCCGGGATGTGTTCGAAGTCATCGACTGGCCGGGCATCTTCCAGGTCAAGGCCACGCCGTTTGCGAAGGCCATCGACGAAACCTACAACGACCCCGAGTACGGCTCGGTCGTGCTGGAGTTCTGAGCTATGGCCAAACAACGCATCGCCGTGCTCGGCGCCGGCCCGATGGGGCTGGCGGTGGCCTACCAGCTGGCCCGCGACGGCCATCAGCCCATCATTTTTGAAGCCGACGATCGGGTGGGCGGCATGACCGCCACCTTCGATTTCGGTGGCCTCGACATCGAGCGCTACTACCACTTCCACTGCATCTCCGACACCGCGTTCTTCCAGGTGCTCGACGAGCTGAAGCTCGCCGACAAGATGCGCTGGGTGTCCACCAAGATGGGCTACTACTACCAGGACAAGGTGGTGCCCTGGGGCAACCCGGTGGCGCTGCTCAAGTTCCCGGGCCTCAGCCTCGTGGCCAAGTTCCGCTACGCGCTGCACGCCTTCCTGTCGGTCAAGCGCGACGACTGGAAGCCGCTGGACCATCTTGAGGCTTCCGCGTGGATCCGCCGCTGGGTGGGCGCTGAAGCCTACGAGGTGCTGTGGCGCCGGCTGTTCGACTACAAGTTCTACGACCACGTGGGCAACCTGTCCGCCGCGTGGATCTGGAGCCGCATTCGCCGCATCGGCCGCTCCCGCTACAATATCTTCAAGGAAAAGCTCGGTTATCTCGAGGGCGGCTCCAACACCTTCCTGTCGGCCATGAAGGCCGACATCGAAGCCCGCGGTGGCGAGTTTCGCTTCAAGCAGGCCGTCACCCGCGTGCGCATGGAAGGCGGGGCGGTGAAGGGCGTCGAGACGGCCCAGGGCTTCGAGGCCTTCGACCGGGTGGTGAGCACCATCCCGCTGCCCTACGTGCCCGGCGTGATGCCCGACCTGCCGGCCGACGTGCTCGCCAAGTTCAAGGCCCAGAAGAACATCGCCGTGGTGTGCGTGATCTGCAAGCTCAAGAAGCCGCTCACCGACAACTTCTGGCTCAACGTGAATGATCCCGCGATGGACATCCCCGGGCTGGTGGAATACACCAACCTGCGCCCGCTGGATCACCACATCGTGTATGTGCCGTACTACGTGCCGGGCGAGCATCCCAAGTTCCAGGAGCCCGACGAAGTCTTCCTGGCCAAGGTGAAGCGCTACCTGCAGGAGATCAACCCGGGCCTTGCGGACGACGACTTCATCGACATCCGCGCGAGCCGCTACCGCTACGCGCAGCCCATCTGCCAGCCGTCCTTCCTCGACAGCCTGCCGCCGGTGGCGCTGCCAGTGAAGGGCCTGTGGGTGGCGGATACGTCGTACTACTACCCCGAAGACCGGGGCATCTCCGAGAGCATCGGCTTCGGCCGTAACCTGGCGAAGCAGGCGGCGGCGTGATCCGTCACTTCGCGTCGCGCCAGTTTCTGGTCTTCCTGCTGACCGGCGGCTTTGCCGCTGCGGTCAACTTCGGCAGCCGCATCGTCTACAACCAGTGGACGGATTTTTCGGTGGCGGTGGTGCTGGCCTACCTCACGGGCATGGTCACCGCCTTCGTGCTGGCCAAGCTCTTCGTGTTCAAGGAGAGCACCCAGTCCGTCCATCACTCGGCCCTGTGGTTCTGCCTGGTCAATGGGGTGGCGGTGGTGCAGACCTGGCTCATCAGCATGGGTCTCGCCTACTACCTGCTGCCCTGGCTGGGCGTCACCCGCTTCGTGCCCGAGATCGCCCACGCCGCCGGGGTGATCTTTCCGGTGTTCACCAGCTACATCGGCCACAAGCGCTTCTCCTTCCGGTAAGCGCCCATGAAGATCAGGCGCGCCATCGGCGGCTGGAGCATCGTCGCCGGGCTGTATTTCGTGGCGCTACTGTGGGCCGATTCCAAGACCGGCGTGCTCCGCCGCCTGCCCGAACTGGCGCCCATGCTGCCGGTGGTGGTGTCCGCCACGCTGGCCTCCATCGCCCTGCGCTTCGCGCGCTGGCAGTGGCTGCTGCGCCGGGCCGGTTACGCGGTGCCGGCGGGGCAGAGCCTGCTGGCCTACGTGGCCGGCTTTGCATTCACCGCCACGCCGGGCAAGGTGGGCGAGCTGCTGCGGGTGCGCTACCTCGTCACGGCGGGCGTGCCGGCGTCGCGGGTGGTGAGCGCCTTCGTCTATGAACGCCTGTTCGACCTGGCCGCGGTGCTCCTCATCGCGCTGCCGGCGGCGGCGGAGTTTCACGTCTTCGGCGTCGCGGCTACCTTCGTCGGGCTGGTGTTTGGCGCGGTCGGCCTGATGGCCGCCAATCCGCGCCTGGGGCAACGGGTCGTCGTGGCATTCCGCCGCGCCGACATGCTGCGCATCGCCCGGGTCGTCCGCTCGATCGTCGCCGGGCTCGCCAACATCCGTCTGTGGGCCACGCTACCAGACATGCTGCTGTCCCTCGTCGCGGGCATGGGCGCGTGGCTGGTCACGTCCTGGTCCTTCGTCTATCTGCTCGCCGCCCTCGGCATTCATCTTGAGGGCTTCAAGGCGCTGGCGCTGTTCCCGGTGGCCATGCTCGCCGGCGCCGCGTCGATGCTGCCCGGTGGGCTCGGATCGACCGAAGCCACGCTGGTGACACTGCTAACCCTCGGCGGCGCCCTGCTGGTCCCCGCCACCCTCGCCGCCGTCGGCATCCGCCTTGCCACCCTGTGGCTGGCGACGGTGATGGGGATGGGGGCTTTTGGGTGGTTGGAGGCTCGGCGGGGGGCTGGGTAGGTGGCTGGTTTTCGGCCGGAGCTGTCACTGGTAGCAACGGCCTCGACGGACAGCTTCCGACCCATCAGCGACATCCTCGCCCTTGAACTCGTCGCCCCGAAGCTGCCGGTCGGCCTTGTCTGGGCCAGTTGAAACTCCTATGCCCCGGGGTGCAGCGAAACAGCTGGGGCCTGTATACCGTTCCTGCCCCTTCCGACCTCCCGTTTCAAGGGTGTGGAGCCCTGCTGACAGGGGCATCCACGAAACCGCTTCGCACTGGCCAGCTTTCCCGGCGTACCAACTTGCCGAGGCGGCCTATTCCGTCATCCATGCCGCTCTCAGAGGGCCGCGGAAGCTTGAATGCCAGAGGGGGCTTTCCTCCTTCAAGAAGAAATTCGTTACTCCACCCGAGTCTGTGCTGCCATGGATAGCGGGAAGAAGGCCGCTTCTACTGCTGAACACAACACCGACGATATGGCCCGGCGCACGATTGAGGAAGTTACTAACTCCGAGTTTCAATCCCGTTGGTTGCTTGTCTGGGGCACTGTCTTGTTCGTGTAGCGACAGCAACTGATCTGCATCAAGGCCTTGCAATGCAACCCAGAACAAAGCGCCACGCTTGCGTGTGAACTGTCGTGCGGCGGAGTCGTCGAGGGTGGCAAACACCTGATCCAGCACGTCGTCCTCGACTGCACTTTGCATCACGAACGCCAGCATTCCGCCCGTAGAAGTCCCGTACACGACTGCTTCGCGATTGCGAGTACCTGTCGCTGCGTCGATGGCCTTCCTCAACTCCTCGTGGCCCTTATCCTTCGCCGCTTCAATCGTGGCGGGATCGAAGGGTGCTATGCGCACTTCCGCGCCACCACCCAAGGTTGCGCTGCTCCCAGCCAGGATACGCGCAACGACTTCTCTCGCGAGTGAGGATCTTTCCCCTGTGTCTGCTGGTAAGCGATAAGGAACGGTCAACACAACCGCAAGCCCCGAGCGCAGGCTCTGTGCAATGCCACCCACGTCTCTCCATAGCTCGCCCCAGAACTCCAGCGCAGCGCGGCGATGGATACGGCGTCCCTTGTTTTCCGAGATGGACTTGCACTCGACCTCAAGCCCACTGGGGCCGAGATCTTCGATCAGGAGATCAAAAGAGCCCCCGTTGTTCACTCTGTGCCAAGCCACCCGTTGCCCACGACGGACGAAGTGGGTCGCTGCCTGCATCTCCAAACTCAGACCGTGCATGTTCTCGGAACTGCTGAAGGCGGTTCGGACTCGTTTGACGAATGCTCTGGCCTGCTTGACCGTGCTCATCTCCAGGACGCCGAGCACCTGTGCAGCGAAGGCCAAAGACGGAAAAATGCTCGGATCGTTGCAGGCCTCGTGCGGCACGGTGCCAAACCTTGCCACCAGTCTTCGCAAGCTCTCCAACTGATATGCGATGGCGTACTCTGAACGAAGGTAGTCACCGAGAAAGTGATTCGACCGAATCGCCTCTTCCTGCCGGGCCACCGCACCTTGCCAATGTCCCGCACCAATTGCGCTAGCCAAGCGCCGGTACACCCCGGGCACCTCCGCCGTCGTCATCTCAATAGCTGGCACGTCGCCTCTTTCTTGCTGTTCGATCAAGAGCCAAGACTACCAAACTTGCGAGTCTCGAAAGCAGACCGTCGTGACGGTCAGCTCCTGGCCTAATGCCGTCATTCTAGCGCATAGGCATGAACGTCAGCTCCGGCCGATAACCCGTCACTCACCCCAGTCTTAAATGGGCTTGATGGTATCGCCTGATCGAGGCGTTGATGGCACAGCCCGGAGCGGGGGCGCCTGCCGTGCCCTTGATCCGCTCGCCGGACTGGCGCACCCGCCGTGCGACATCCCAAATCCCTTGTCTGGCACGGGTTTCGCGACGTTTGCTGGGGGCGTGGGGCGGTTCACGCCGGGCACTTTGTCGGTTCTCTCCGTGCCCAGGTGGCGTCTCCCGGCGATTGCGGCGCGCCTCTGGATGATTGAGTCACGCCTCCCGGCGGTTTTGTCACGTGACGGAATGGTTTTGTCACGTCACTCCGGCGTCGGGAGACGGGGCCGGGGGCGTGCTTGCGCCCGCGCCAAAAAGAAAGGGCTGCCCTGGGGCAGCCCTTGATGCTGTGCAGTGCCGGGGATCAGACCACGGCTTCCTGCTTTTCCTTCTTCACCTGCATGAACTGTTCGCGGCTCACGCCGAGCCACATGACCAGCGGGCTGGCGACGAGGACGGAGGAGTAGATGCCGAAGCAGATGCCGATGGTGAGGGCCAGCGAGAAGTAGTAGAGGGTCTCGCCGCCGAACAGCAGCATCGAGAGGACCATCATCTGGGTGCTGCCGTGGGTGATGATGGTGCGGCTGATGGTGCTGGTGATGGCATGGTCGAGGACCTGCGGGGTGGTGAGGCCGCGCTTCTTCTTGAAGGTTTCGCGCACCCGGTCGAACACGACCACCGATTCGTTCACCGAGTAGCCGAGCACCGCGAGGGTGGCGGCGAGCACCGGCAGCGAGAACTCCCACTGGAACAGCGCGAAGAAGCCCAGGATGATGATGACGTCGTGAAGGTTGGCGATGATGGCCGAGACGGCAAAGCGCCATTCGAAGCGCATCGCCAGGTACAGCACGATGCCGCCGATCACCAGCAGCAGGGCCATGGCGCCGTCGGAGGCGAGTTCCTTGCCCACCTGCGGGCCGACGAATTCGACGCGGCGCAGCTCGGCCTTGGGGCCGTCGATGGCGGCGAGGCTGGCCATCACCTTCTCGCTGACCTTGGCGGTCTCGTCGCCGGAGCGGTTGGGCAGGCGGATCAGCACGTCGCGGGAACTGCCGAAGTTCTGCACCTGGGCGTCCTGGTAGCCTTCCTTGCCGAGGGCGTCGCGGAGCTTTTCGAGGGCCGGGGGCTCGGCGTAGCTGACTTCCATCAGGGTGCCGCCGGTGAACTCGACGCTGAAATGCAGGCCCTTGGTGGCCAGGAAGAACACCGCGAGCAGGAAGGTGATCAACGAGATGACGTTGAACACCAGCGCGTGCTTCATGAAGGGGATGTCTTTGCGGATCTTGAAGAATTCCATGGCGGTGATGCGCTCCGTGCTGGAGTTGATGTTGCTTGGGTTGCCGTCGTCGGACTGAAGTCCGACCTACAGGGTGCTGCGGGGGCGGGGATTTGTAGGTCGGGCGTCAGCCCGACGCCCCGCCCGGGGGCATCAGATACCCGGTTTCCACACCTGGCCGATGGCGAGCTTTTCGAGCTTGCGCTTCTTGCCGTAGATCATGTTGACCAGCCCGCGCGAGACGAGGATGGCGCTGAACATGGAGGTGAGGATGCCCAGGCAGTGCACCACCGCGAAGCCGCGCACCGGGCCGGAGCCGAAGACGAGCAGGGCGATGCCGGCGATCAGGGTGGTGACGTTGGAGTCGAGGATGGTGTCGAACGCCCGGTCGTAACCGGCGTGGATGGCGGCCTGGGGCGTGGAGCCGTTGCGCAGCTCTTCGCGGATACGTTCGTTGATCAGCACGTTGGCGTCGATCGCCATGCCCAGGGTGAGCGCGATGGCCGCGATGCCCGGCAGGGTGAGCGTGGCCTGGAGCAGCGACAGCAGGGCCACCAGCAGCAGCAGGTTGGACGCCAGCGCGAGCACCGACACGAGGCCGAACAGCATGTAGTAGGCGCACATGAAGATGGCGATCGCCACGAAGCCCCACAGGGTGGAGTGGAAGCCCTTGGAGATGTTCTCGGCGCCGAGGCTTGGGCCGATGGTGCGTTCCTCGATGATCTCCATCGGGGCGGCCAGCGAGCCGGCGCGCAGCAGCAGCGCGGTGTCGGTGGCTTCTTCGGAGGTCATGCGGCCGGAGATCTGCACGCGGCCGCCACCGATCTCGGCGCGGATCACCGGGGCGGTGACGACTTCGCCCTTGCCCTTTTCGATGAGCAGGATGGCCATCCGCTTGTTGATGTTCTCGCGGGTGATGTCCTTGAAGATGCGGGCACCGGCGGAATCCAGGGTGAGATGCACGGCGGCTTCGTGGGTCTGGCCGTCGAAGCCGGGCTGGGCGTCGGTGAGGCGCTCGCCGGTGAGGACGACCTGCTTCTTGACCAGCAGCGGGTTGCCGCCACGCTCGGTGTAGAGCTCGGTGCCCGGCGGGACGTTGCCCTGCAGCGCGGCTTCGAGGCCGCCCGGGGTGTCGTCCACCAGGCGGATCTCGAGGGTGGCGGTGCGGCCCAGGATGTCCTTGGCCTTGGCCACGTCCTGCACGCCGGGCAGCTGGACCACGATGCGGTCGAGGCCCTGCTGCTGGATCACCGGCTCGGCCACGCCGAGTTCGTTGATCCGGTTGTGCAGGGTGGAGATGTTCTGGCGGATGGCGAATTCCTGGATGGTCTTCTGGGCCAGGGGGGTGAGGCTGGCGGTGAGCTTGTAGTCGGCGCCGTCCTGGCCTTCGACCAGTTGCAGGTCGTTGTTGGCGGCGGAGATCACGCTCCGGGCGCGGGCCTGGGTTTCGGTGTCGCGGAACTTGATGACGACGGCGGCGCCTTCACGGCCGATGCCGGCGTGGCGGACGTTCTTGTCGCGCAGCAGGGTGCGCAGGTCGCCAGCGGTGGCGTCGAGGCGCTTGGTGACGGCGCCCTTCATGTCCACCTGAAGCAGGAAGTGCACGCCGCCGCGCAGGTCGAGACCCAGGTACATGGGCAGCGCGTGGATCGAGGTGAGCCACTGGGGGCTGGCCGACAGCAGGTTGAGCGCGACCACGTAAGAAGGGTCGGCGGCATCCGGGTTGAAGGTCTTCTCGATGGCGTCCTTGGCCTTGAGCTGGGTGTCGGTGTCGCGGAAGCGCGCGCGCACGCTGGTGAGATCGGCGAACAGGCCGTCATGGGCGATGCCCGCGGCCTTGAGGCTCTCTTCGACGCGGGCCATGGTGGCGGTGGCGTCGAGCTTGAGGGTGGCCTTGCCGCTGGAGACCTGGACGGCGGGCACCTCTCCGTAGAAATTCGGCAGGGTGTAGATCAGTCCCCACAGCAGGACGATGCCGATGAGGAGATTTTTCCAGAGAGGGTAGCGGTTCATGGTCTGGCGAAAAGGAGAGGAAACGGGTGTTGCAGAGACGGTGCTGCGATGCGAAACGGCCGGAGCAGAGCCCCGGCCGGATGGCGATCAGATCGACTTGAGGGTGCCCTTGGGGAGCACGGCGCCGATGGATTGCTTCTGGACGACGATCTGGGTGTTGGGGGCCACTTCGACGTGCACGTAGCCGTCGCTGATCTGGGTGACCTTGCCGACGATGCCGCCTTGGGTGAGCACTTCGTCGTTCTTCTGCAGACCTTCGAGGAGGGCCTTGTGTTCCTTGGCGCGCTTCATCTGCGGGCGAATCATGAGGAACCACAGCACGATGAACATGAGGATCATCGGCAGCAGGCCGGTGAACGTGGACATCGGGTCTTGCGCGGCGGCCGGGGCGGCTTGGGCAAAGGCGTTGGAAATCAGCACATTGAACTCCGGTGAGGGATGCAAAGTTGCAGATTATATCAGGGGGGGGAGGGCCGGCGACCGGTTTGCGCCGACAGCCGGCGGGCAAAACAAGAGTGCTTCCGGGCTAGCATGAAATCCTGGTTCGGAGGCAGGGCGGTGTAGAGGCGACTTCCGTCGCCCCTGCAAAGAGGGAGCATCCTCTCCCGCTTAGCGCCGCTGCAGGAGGGGCGGGTGTTTACTGTAGGTCGGACTTCAGTCCGACAACCCCGGCCCGCTCAACCCGTGCTGTCGGACTGAAGTCCGACCTACAGGGGAGCCGCAGACCGGGATGGGGGCGGCCTTTGCGTCTCTCCGGGCGATGGACGAAAAAAAGCGGCGTCTGCCTTGCGACAGACGCCGTCAAATCTCCACGAGGGAGAGGAGGGAGAAAAACTCGGTTTGCTGGCCCCTTTTTGGGGCCTTGCAGGCAGCGGTCAGGCTGCCTTGCGCAGTTGGGTGCAGAAGCGCTGCCAGTTGGCAGACATCGCGGCGATCATCTCTTCGGCGGCCAGCAGGGGCAGCAGGCCCATGCGGTGCTGGCTGCGCACGAAGGCTTCGACGTGCGGCGTACAGAGGGTGTTCTGTTCCTGCTTGAGCAGGTCGAGGAAGCGGGCCTCGGCCGCGCCCCAGAATTCGGAAGTGCCAACCCAGCCGGTGTCGGCGGTGGCTTCACGGACGGCCTTGCGCCACAGGGCTTCGGCGCGCTCGATGGACACGCCGGCCTTGCGGGCGTGCCACGGCAGATTTTTCGGTGCTTTCATTTGCTGTTACTCCTATTGGCCACGTCATGGTGGTGACCTGACGCGGACGCTTGGCTCTCTGTTGCGTTGCAGTATTTTACGGTTAGGGTTTAACCCTTATGAAACAGCGGTTTTTGACCGCGGATTCGATTTCTTTGTTGCACTGCACAACTTCATTCTAGGCAAGCCACCCACTCACCGCAAGTGCCGCTCGTCGGCGATGAATGAATTGCGTCACGGTGATTCGCGTTTTTGCAACACCACCGTTGCCCGTTTTGCGGAGGCGTCCGGCAAGGGCCGGGGCGGTAGAATGGCGGGCTTCGCAGTCGAACTCACGAGCCCTTTTACCTGCCATGTCCCAGCTTCTCGACAACCTGAACCCCGAACAACTGGCCGCCGTCACCTTGCCGCCCCAGCATGCGCTGATCCTGGCCGGCGCCGGCTCGGGCAAGACCCGGGTGCTGACGACGCGCATCGCCTGGCTGATCCAGAACGGCTTCTGCAGCGCCCAGGGCATCCTGGCCGTGACCTTCACCAACAAGGCCGCGAAGGAGATGCTTACCCGCCTGTCGGCGATGTTCCCGATCAACACCCGCGGGATGTGGATCGGGACCTTTCATGGCCTGTGCAACCGCTTCCTGCGCGCCCATCACCGGGAGGCCGGCCTGCCGCAGCTGTTCCAGATCCTGGATTCGGGCGACCAGCTTGCTTCGATCAAGCGCCTGCTGAAAACCCTCAACATCGACGACGAGAAGTTTCCGCCGCGGGAGCTCCAGCACTTCATCAATGGCCAGAAAGAAGCCGGCATCAGGCCGGCTGCAGTAGAGGCGTGGGACGACTACACCCGCCGCCGGGTCGAGCTTTACATGGAGTATGAGACCCAATGCCAGCGCGAGGCAGTTGTGGATTTCCCTGAATTGCTGCTGCGCAGCTACGAGCTGCTGGAGCGCAACGAGCCGATCCGCAGGCATTACCAGGCCCGCTTCCGCCACATCCTGGTGGATGAGTTCCAGGACACCAACGTGCTGCAGTACCGCTGGCTCAAGCTGCTGGCGGGCAACGGCGAGGAGGGCGGGGCCTACCTCTTCTGCGTGGGCGACGACGATCAGTCGATCTATCGCTTCCGGGGCGCCGAGATCGGCAACATGCGCGACTTCGAGCGGGACTTCAAGGTGCCGGCGGTGATCCGCCTGGAGCAGAACTACCGCTCCCACGGCAACATCCTGGATGCCGCCAACGCGCTGATCTCCAACAACAGCAAGCGCCTCGGCAAGAGCCTGTGGACCGACCGGGGGGCCGGCGAGCCGATCCGCGTGTATGAGGCCTTCACCGACAGCGACGAGGCGCGCTTCATCGTCGAGGAGGTGCAGTCGCTGGTGCGCGAGGGCATCAGCCGCTCCGACATCGCGCTGCTGTACCGCTCCAACGCCCAGTCGCGGGTGCTTGAGCACCAGCTGTTCTCCAGCGGTGTGGCCTACCGGGTGTATGGCGGGCTGCGCTTCTTCGAGCGTCAGGAGGTGAAGCACGCGCTCGCTTACCTGCGCCTGATCGCCAACCCGGACGACGACACCGCCTTCACCCGGGTGGTGAACTTCCCCACCCGCGGCATCGGCGCCCGCTCGCTGGAGGCCCTGCAGGATGCCGCGCGAACCTGGAACACGCCGCTCTACCAGACGGTGCCGCATCTTTCTGGAAAGCCGGGCACGTCGCTGGCGCAGTTCGTCGGGCTGATCGAGCGCCTGCGCCAGGAGACCGCCGCGCTGCCGCTCCACGAGATGGTGGATCACGTCATCGAGATGTCGGGGCTGCGCACCCACTACAAGAACGAGAAGGAAGGCCAGGAGCGCCTCGAGAACCTGGACGAACTCATCAACGCCGCGGCCAACTTCAATGCCGAGGTGGGCTCTGGCGAACGCCCGGCCGACATGGGCACCGATACCGGCACGGTGCTGGCGGAGTTTCTCGCCCACGCCTCCCTGGAAGCCGGCGACCACCAGGCCGACGCGGGCACCGAAGCCGTGCAGCTGATGACGGTGCACGCCGCCAAGGGGCTGGAGTTCGACGTGGTGTTCCTGTCGGGGCTCGAGGAGGGATTGTTTCCCCACGAGAACAGCATCCTCGAATCCGACGGGCTGGAGGAGGAGCGCCGGCTGATGTACGTGGCGGTGACCCGCGCTCGCCAGCGCCTGTACCTGAGCTTCACCCAGAGCCGGATGCTCCACGGCCAGGTGCGCTACAACCTGCGCTCGCGCTTCCTGGAGGAGATCCCGGAAGAACTGACCAAGTGGCTGACGCCGCCCAACCCGCGCCGCAGCTTCGTGTCGGAGCCGTCGCCGCGCTATTACAACCCGGGCGCCAGCAAGCCGGCCGCCCCGTCGATGCCGCCGCCCCCGCCGCAGAAATCCCGCGATCTGGGCGGGCTGTCGATCGGCCAGGCGGTGAGCCACATCCGTTTTGGCGAAGGCGTGATCGTCGCCGCCGAAGGCAGTGGCAGCGATGCGCGGGTGCAGGTGAAGTTTGCCGAATCCGGCGCCAAGTGGCTGATGCTGGCGGTGGCCAAGCTCACGCCGATCGGCTGAGCAAGCGGTTCAGCGAAGGCTGCCCGGCGCCCGCTCTGGCGGGCCGGGCGATTCCTCAGCGGCCGTAGCCGGCCAGGGGCGTGACGCCGTTGATCTTCACGCCGGCGCCCAGGCCCTTCTGGCGGAACCAGCCCTGGTTCATCTCGAGCGCGAAGCGCGCCGGCCTGGCTGCGCAGTGGTTGTCCTCGGTCTGGGGCTTCATGTCTTCGACGTTCACGATGCGCCCTTCGTCGTCGAGAAAGGCCACCGACAGGGGCAGCAGGGTGTTCTTCATCCACATGCAGTGGCGCTGGGGTTCGGTGAACACGAAGAGCATCCCGCGGTTGGCGGGCATGGCCTTGCGCTGCATCAGGCCGCGCTGGCGGTGCTCGTCGTTGGCGGCCACCTCGGCCTCGATGCGGAACATGCCGATGGTGAGCTCGGTCACCGGCATCTGGGTTTCGGCCGCAGCCGGAAGGGCGACCAGGGCGGCCAGCAGGGCCGCGCAGCGAAGTGAAAGCGCAGTCATCGGAAGTTCATTCAGACAGGTTTGCGGGGACGGGCAACCTTAGCACGTCCGGTTGTGGGCTGTCGTCGCCCGGAGGGCGGCGCGGGCGGGCGGCGGGGCGTCTGCAGGACCGGCGGCGGCGTGGTGGCTCGCCAGATGCCGGGTTCGAGGCCGTCAAGGGTCCACTCGCCGATGCGCACGCGGATCAGGCGCAGGGTGGGGAAACCGACCTTGGCGGTCATCCGCCGGACCTGCCGGTTCTTGCCCTCGCGCAGGACGATCTCGATCCAGCTTGTCGGGATGGCTTTGCGTTCGCGGATCGGTGGGTTGCGTGGCCACAGCCAGGCAGGCTCGTCGACGAGGCGCGCCTCGCAGGGTTTTGTGACGAAATCGCCCAGATCGACACCGGCGCGCAGCCGCGCCAGGGCGGCCTCGTCGGGGATGCCTTCCACCTGCACGAGGTAGGTCTTGGGCAGCTTGTGGCGGGGATCGGCGATGCGCTGCTGGAGCGCGCCGTCGTCGGTCAGCACCAGCAAGCCCTCACTGTCGGCATCCAGCCGGCCGGCGGCATACACGCCGGGCAGGTCGATGTGATCCGCCAGGGTGGCTTTGCCCGGTTCGCCGGTGAACTGGCACAGCACCCCGTAGGGCTTGTTGAAGAGGATGAGCATGGGAAAAGCTTTGCCCGGAGCGGACGCTCCGGGCGGGGAGGGTTGATGCGTCAGGCGTAGCGGCGCAGGCGCAGCGAGAAATCCTCGAGTTGGCGGATGCCGCTTTGCTCGGCGCGGGCGATCCAGTCCTGCAGTTGCTGCAGGAGCTGCTCGCTGCTGGCAGAGGAGCGTGCCCACAGGGCGGTGAGCTCGTCGCGCATCGTCACCACGGTTTCGAGGCGTTTGTTGTCCTTCAGCACGGTGGCGAGGCGCTGGCGCTCCTCGGCGCACAGCTGGCCTTCTTCGGCCGCGAGCCAGCGCCGCAGTTCGCGAACGGTGAACTTGCCCTCGGACTGGGCCTTGAGGGCGGTGAATTCTTCCTGGGCGATGGCCTTCAGGCTCTGCACGTAGCGGGTCATCACGTCGTAGCGGTGGGTGATGATGGCCTGGAGGGTGTCGAAGTCGGCGCGGGCCTTGGCGGCGCCGAAGCGCGGCGTCGGGATGGTCTTCTTGACGTGGGCGAGGCCGAGCATCTCAAGGATGCGGATGTACATCCAGCCGATGTCGAACTCGTACCAGCGGGCCGACAGCTTGGCCGAGGTGGCAAAGCTGTGGTGGTTGTTGTGGAGCTCTTCGCCGCCGATCAGGATGCCCCAGGGGAGCAGGTTGGTGGAGGCGTCGGAGCAGTTGTAGTTGCGGTAGCCCCAGAAGTGGCCGAGGCCGTTGATGACGCCGGCAGCCCAGAACGGGATCCACACCATCTGCACGCCCCAGATCAGCACGCCCGGCCAGATGCCGAAGAGCAGCAGATCGGCCGCCAGCATCACGAGGATGCCGGACTTGGGAAAGCGCGAGAACAGCTTGCGCTCGAAGGCGTCATCCGGCGTGCCGTGGCCGTAGCGCTGGATGGTTTCCTTGTTGCGGGCTTCCTTCACGTAGAGGAAGACACCGGTCCACAGCACCTTGTTGATGCCGTGGATCTGCGGGCTGTGGGGGTCTTCGGCGGTTTCGCACTTGGCGTGGTGCTTGCGGTGGATGGCCGCCCACTCCTTGGTGACCATGCCGGTGGTGAGCCACAGCCAGAAGCGGAAGAACAGGGCCGGCAGCGGGTGCAGGTCGAGTGCCCGGTGCGCCTGGTGACGGTGCAGGAAAATGGTGACCGAGGCGATGGTGACATGGGTCATCGCCAGCGTGACGACAACGTAGCCCCACCAGGGCAGATCGAGCAGTCCGGAGAACATCGGCAGTGCGTTCCTTGAAATATTGGGTTGAACCGCCCGATTCTAGTCGAGCCCCGTGGGCAAACCAAGACAGATCAGCGGTTTACCCCATATCGTCAGGAAACCGGGTTGTCTTTAGTCGACACCGCCACGTCGCCGAGGATGCGCACTTCGCGCTGGGGGAAGGGAATCTCGATGCCTTCGGCCTTGAAGCGCCGCCAGACTTCCAGGTTGATCGCCGAGCGGATGCCAAGGGTGCCTTCGGCCGGATCGCGGATCCAGAAGCCCAGCTGCAGGTTGATGCCGCTGTCGGCAAAGGCCTCGACGAAGGCGCCGGGGGCCGGGTCCTTCATCACCCGCGGCTGATTGTGGGCCGCTTCGACGAGGATCTCCATGGCCTTCTCGAGGTCAGTGGCGTAGCTCACCTGGATCGGCAGCGAAATGCGCACCTTGGGATCGGTGAAGGTTTCGTTCTGCACCACCGAGCCGACCAGGGTCTCGTTGGGCACGATGGATTCGATGCCGGTCATCCCTTTGAGCACGGTGTAGCGGGTGGTGATCTGACTCACCACGCCGCGCTCGGTGCCCACCGAGATCAGGTTGCCCATGCGGATCGAGCGGTCGAGCAGCAGGATGAAGCCAGCCACGTAGTTGGCGGCGATCTTCTGCAGGCCGAGGCCGAGGCCCACGCCCAGCGCGCCGCCGAACACCGACAGGGCGGTGAGGTCGATGCCCACCAGCGGCAGGCTGACGGTGACGGCGAGCACCAGCAGCAGCGCCTTGGAGAGCCGCGCGAACACCAGCTGCAGGTTGGAGTCCAGCCCCTCGGTGCGCATCAGCCGGCTTTCGAGCACGCCGGCGGCCCACATCGCCACCAGCATCGTGACCATCACCGTGAGCGCGCCCTGCAGCAGCATCCACAGGTTGATCTTGGCCTTGCCGACGGTAAAGCCGATCTGCTCCAGCCCATCGATCACCGTGGGCAGCACGCCGATGATCTGCAGGGCCACGACGATCCATGCCGCGGTGGCGAAGAAGCGCTCGAAACTGGCCAGCCAGCCGGCCCTGGGAAAGCTGCGCTTGAGGGCATGGACGGTGAGCCGGATGGCTGCCATCGCGCCAAGCAGCGGCACCGCCAGCTTGAAGAGATTCACGTGGTGCCAGTGGCCGAGGATGATGCGTGCCACCACCACCAGCGCCAGGGCGGTGAGGGGGAAGATCACCCGGCGCAGGCCTTCCTCGCCGGCGCCCGCCAGGCTGGGGTTGGCTTCGCGCCGGCGGCGCAGGATGCCCTTGATCTGGCGGGTGATGAGCCCGGCCAGCACCAGGCACAGGGCCAGCGCGCCCACCTGCCAGACGATGGCGGGCTGCTGCACGTCCTTCCACAAGTCGATCAGCAGTTCAGCGATCTGATTCTCTTCCATCCTGTTTCCCTCTTTTTGCCGGCAGATCGTCCAGGCTGTCCAGGCGCAGGGCTTCGGCCCGGTGGCGCTGCCAGTTGCGGGCGTAGGCCTGGGCCAGCGCGGGGTTGTCGCGCAGGATCAGCATGTTTTCGGCGTTGGCCACCCGCGCGGAGCGGGTGAAGTTGTATGAGCCGGTGGCCACCGCCCCGTGGCGCGAGGCCGGGTCGATGATCATCAGCTTGTTGTGGGCGATGTTGTAACGTGTTTCGACCGCCACGGGAATACCCGCGTTGAGTAACTCGGGCATCACGCTGAGCGAGTTCGGCCGGTTGGATTCGGCATCCAGCAGCACCTCGACGCGCACGCCGCGGCGATGGGCGGCGATCAGCCCGCGGGCCAGCGGCTTGCTGGTGAAGAGATAGGCCTGCACGAGGATTTGTTCCCGCGCGCCGTCGATCGCCTCGAGCAGGGCCTGCTCGGGGTCGTTCCACGGGGAGAAGGCCAGCTCGACCCGCCCCTGGGCGGGGAGGTTGAGGGTGGGTTCGCGCTCGGGGGCCGCCACGGCCTGGGCGGCCAGCCCGAGGGCCAGCCAGCCCAGCAGGCGGAGGCGCATCAGGCCTGGCGCTCCAGCACCGCGGCAAAGAAGCCGTCGGTATCGTGGTCGGCCGGGGTGAGGCGGAGCTGTTCGCCACAGGCGATCTCGATGCCCTGCTTGCCCAGCACCTCTTCGGCGCTCTTCGCGACGAAGCCCGGGTTGGCTTCGAGGAAGGCGGCGACGATGGCTTCGTTCTCTTCAGGCAGGATGCTGCAGGTGGCGTACACCAGCCGGCCGCCCGGCTTTACCAGGCGGGCGGCGCTGGCCAGGATCGCAGCCTGCTTGACGGTGAGCTCGGCCAGCGCTTCGGGGCTCTGGCGCCATTTGAGATCCGGGTTGCGGCGCAGGGTGCCGAGGCCGCTGCACGGGGCATCCACCAGCACCCGGTCGATCTTGCCGGCGAGGCGCTTGACCCGCGGATCGTTCTCGCTGGCGATCACCACCGGGTGGATGTTGGACAGGCCGGAGCGGGCCATGCGCGGCTTGAGCTTCGAGAGCCGCTTGTCGGACACGTCAAACGCGTACAGACGGCCGGAGTTGCGCATCATCGCGCCCAGCAGCAAGGTTTTGCCGCCGGCTCCGGCGCAGAAGTCCACGACCATCTCGCCGCGCTTGGGCTGGAGCAGGAAGCCCAGCAGCTGGCTGCCTTCGTCCTGCACCTCGAAGCTGCCGTCGAGGAACTGGGGGTGCTTCTGCAGCGCCGGCTTGCCTTCGAGGCGCACGGCCAGCGGCGAGTAGCGGCCCGGGGCGCAGGCGATGCCGTCGGCGCGGAGCTTCTCGACCAGCGCGTCGCGGTCGAGCTTGAGGCTGTTGGCGCGCAGGTCGAGGGGCGCCGGGCGGTTGAGGCTCTGGGCCAGGGCCAGCACTTCGGCCTCGCTGCGGCTCGCCAGCAGGCGCTCGGCCAGCCAGTCGGGCAGGTCGGCGCTCTCGGCGAAGCTCAGCTCGCCGATCTCGCGGCCCTTCACCTGGGTGAAGAAGTCGGTGTCGCGGCCGTGCAGGCCGTCGCCCAGCTGGCGGAGCGTGAGGCCCTCGACGCGGGCGAGCCAGGCGAGCACCAGCTTGCGGGTCGAGACGTCCTCGCCGCACAGGCGCTCGAGGGTGCGCAGGCGGCGCAGCACGCCGTAGACCGCCTCGGCGACGAAGGCCCGGTCGCGGGCGCCGAGTTCGCGCAGGTCGCGGAAATAACGGGACAGCACCGAGTCGGCGGGGTAGTCAAAGCGCAGGACGGAACGGAGGGCCTGGCTGGCGGACTGGATCTGGGCGGCGGTAATGGTCATGGAAATCCGATACTGATTGCTGTGTTCTGTAGGCCGGGCTTGCACCCGGCGGGGGCGGCGCGAAGGCGGCCCGGGGGCGGAGTCTAAACCGAAGTCACTCCTTGGCGGCAGCCCGGGCGCCGAGATCGACGCCGGTGGCCACCTGATCGAGCACGTCGCCGTTCTTGTCGGTGATCTTGAGGCGCACCGGCAGGTTGGCGTAATCGCGGGCGAGCCAGATGTCGATCTTGAGCTCGCCCCGGTGCCCCGTGCTGCCGAGATGGTAGGCCGAAACCTTGCCGGCGGGGATGTCCAGCTCCTCGATGCCGAGGTTCTCGATCACCGAGCGCACGGCGCTCTTGCCGGTGACCACCAGCAGCTCGGCGCGCAGCGGGCCGTCGGGCTGGAAGGACAGGTGGTGCATCAGCGAGAGCACGTCCTGGTCGCCCTCGGCGATGGAGAACTCCCGCTGACGGTCGCCGGCCACCAGCACGACCTTGGCGGACGACCAGTCGAAATCGGCGCGTTCCTTCATCTGGCCGTCGCGCTCGACGGTGAATTTTTCGGGCAGCAGGCCCTTCGGCCCGATCCGCCCTTCGCTGCGCTGGACCATCCGGAACGGCTTGACCAGCCCGACGAGGCCGGAGGTTTCGATCACCGTCTCCATCGAGTAGTGCTCGTCGTCGTGGGTCCAGGCGTGGGTGGTGCGGCCGATGATGAAGTTGCGCTCGCCGCGGATCACGTTGTACTGCACCTTGCCCGACGAGGCCCACAGCTCGGCGATGCTGGGGCCGGCGGGTTTGCCGGTCTTGCCCTGGCCGCCCTTGCCGGTTTCGGTTTCCGGGGCGGGGTCGGGCGGGGTGATGTCGGCGGGTTTGGCATCGGTGCCGGCGACGGCGTCCTCGGTGTTTTCGGTGCCGCTGCCCGAGGTGGGATCGGGGGCGATGCTGGCCACCGGGCCGGTCGCCGGGGCGGGCTCGGCCGGGCGGGTCGGCTTGCGGGGTTTGGGCTTGGGACGCGGGGCTGGCGCATCGCCTAGGACGACGCGTTTCTCGTCGTCCACCGGGCGGATGCTGGGTTTGGGCAGGGGCGCGAGGCGGGCGTCGAGGGGCGGCAGCACGTTGGCTTCCTCGCTGGGCAGGCGCCAGCCGGGGATCAGCAGCACGGCCAGGTGCACCACCGCCGACACGCCGACGGCGATCCACAGGCTGCGGTTTCGCGTGTCGCCCACGATGCGCCGGTCAGCCCTCGACGGGCGGCACCGTCCAGCCGGCGGGGCCGGCGGGTTCGTTAGCTACCCGCACCTTGCCGTCGGCGGTGAGGCTGAGCCGATCCTCGACGAACCAGCGCACGGCCTGGGGGTAGATGCGGTGCTCCTGCACCAGCACCCGGGCGGCGAGCGCGGCTTCGTCGTCGCCATCCAGCACGGGCACCACGGCCTGGATCACGATGGGGCCGCAGTCGAGGGTTGGGGTGACGAAATGCACCGTGGTGCCGGCCACCCGCACGCCAGCCTCCAGCGCGCGCTGGTGGGTGTGGAGGCCCGGGAAGGACGGCAGCAGGCTGGGGTGGATGTTGAGCAGGCGGCCGTTGTAGCGACCCACGAAGCCGTCGGTGAGCACGCGCATGAAGCCGGCCAGCACCACCAGATCGGGCTGGTGGGCGTCGATGGTCTCGGCCAGCGCGGCGTCGAAGGCCTCGCGGCTGGGGTAGGCCTTGTGGTCCACCACCTGGGCGGTGATCCCGTGGCTGGCGGCAAAGGCCAGGCCGGCGGCGTCGGGGCGGTTGGAGATCACCGCGGCGATCTTCGCACTGGGGATCTGCGCGCGGACGATGGCTTCCATGTTGCTGCCGCGGCCGGAGATCAGGATGACGATGTTTTTCATGGGTGAAGCCTCAGCCCGCCGCGGGGGCGCGACGGCCCTTGAGCCAGCCGATGAACACCGGCAGCAGCGAGATGGCGATGATGCCGAGGATCACCACCGACAGGTTCTTCTTCACCACCGGCATGTTGCCGAAGCCATAGCCCAGCCAGCACAGGGAGAAGATCCAGATGAAACCGCCGAGGAAATCCAGCGTGACGAAGCGGGCGTAGGTCATGCGCGCCACGCCGGCCACGAAGGGGGCGAAGGTGCGAAGCAGGGGCAGGAAGCGGGCGATGATGATGGTCTTGCCGCCGTGGGATTCGAAGTAGGAGTGGGTCTTGTCGAAGGCGGCGCGGTTGAAGAAGCGGGAGTTTTCCCAGCGGAACACCTTGGGCCCGATGGTGTGGCCGATCCAGTAGTTGGTGTTGTCGCCCAGCACCGCGGCGGTCAGCAGCACGCCGCATAGCACCCAGATGTCCATGCCGCCGGTGGCGGCCAGCGCGCCGGCCACGAAAAGCAGCGAATCCCCCGGCAGGAAGGGGAAGATCACCAGCCCGGTCTCGCAGAAGATGATGAGGAACAGGATCACGTAGATCCAGGTGCCGTATTGGGCGGTGAGCGCCGCCAGATGCACGTCGAGGTGCAGGATGATGTCGATGAAAGTGGTGAGGAGTTCCATTTGCCGCGCTGCAAAAATTTTGAAGGTCGCCCATGATACCGGAGCCTTCGCCGGGGTGCCGCCCGCTCGGACAGCCGGCTGCGGCAGATGCCACTGCCGAGCTCGGATGAATGACGAAAACCTATTCCGGGCAGCGCCGGCCATGCCGGCGGCTGCCCGGAGCGGGCATCAGCCCAGGGCCTTGCCGACGATCTCGGCCACGTCCGGCGACAGGCCTTCGGTGGCGGCGACCTGCTCCAGCGCCACGCGGATGCGGGCCTGGATCTCCGGCGTGAACTTGCGCCAGCCTTCCAGCGCGCGGGCCATGCGCGAGGCGACCTGCGGGTTGTTGCGATCCAGCGCCACCACCTGTTCGGCCCAGAAAGCGTAGCCGGCGCCGTCGGGACGGTGGAACTCGGCCGCGTTGCTCTTGAAGTAGCCGCCCAGCAGCGAATACACCTTGTTGGGGTTGGAGAGGCTGAAGGCGGGGTTGCCCATCAGCGCGCGCACCTCGTCCAGGGTGGCGGGCGCCGTGTCGGACCAGCGCCAGGCGGTGGCCTGGAGCATGAACCACTTGTCGAGCACCAGCGCGTCGTCGCGATAGCGGTCGTGGAAGGCGGCGAGGGCGTCGGTGCGCTGGGGGGCGTCGCTCTGCACCAGCGCGGCGAGGGCGCCGTAGCGCTCGGTCATGTTGCCGGCGTGCTCGAACTGCTTGGCGGCCAGGTCGATGGCGGTCGGGCCGCCCCAGGCAGCGAGATAGCGCAGGCACAGGTTGCGCAGGCTGCGCTTGCCGGCGTCGGCCGGGTGGTAGCGGTATTCGCCGTCCACTTCGAGATCCAGATAGCGGCCGAGGAAATCGGCCTGCATGGCCTGGCCGACTTCGCGCATCAGGTGGATCAGCGCGGCGCGGAGCGGCGCCGGGTCGGCCGGCTGCATGCGCTCCAGCAGATAGGCTTCGGACGGCAGGGCCAGGGTTTCGGCGACGAAGGCCGGGTCGAGGCTTTCATTGACCAGCAGCGCCCGGAAGGCGTGGCCGAAGGCCTGGGGCACTTCCAGCTTGCGGCCGGCGGCGGCGTCGGCGGCGAGGCCGAGCACGACGCGCTCCATGAAGCGCTGGGCGGCGTCCCAGCGGTTGAAGGGATCGGAATCGTGGGCCATGCGGAAGGCGAGGCGCGCGTCGTCTTCGTCGATCTCGAGGATCACCGGCGCGGAGTAGCCCCGCAGCACCGACGGCACGGGCTCGGCGGTGAGCCCGGTGAAGCGCCAGCTACGGCTGGCTTCCTTGAGGTTGAGCACGCGGGTGGTGTCGCCCGCATTGGCTTCGCCTTCGAGGCGTAGGGGCAGGTCGGCGCCGTCCGGCCCGATCAGGCCCACGGCCACCGGGATGTGCAGCGGCAGCTTTTCGGGCTGACCGGGGGTGGGCGGCGTGGACTGGCTGAGGGTGAGGGTGTAGGTGCCGCTGGCGGCATCCCAGGCGCCTTCGGCCTTGAGGCGCGGCGTGCCGGCCTGGCTGTACCAGCGCATGAAGAGGTCGAGGTCGGCGCCGTTGGCCTCGGCCATGCAGCCCACGAAGTCGTCGCAGGTGACGGCCTGGCCGTCGTGGTACGAGAAGTACAGGTCCATCCCGTTGCGGAAGCCTTCGCGGCCCAGCAGGGTGAGGATCATCCGGATCACCTCGGCGCCCTTCTGGTACACCGTGGCGGTGTAGAAGTTGTTGATCTCCTGGTAGCTGTCCGGGCGGATCGGGTGGGCCATGGGGCCGGCATCTTCGGGGAACTGCCCGCTGCGCAGGCCGCGCACGTTGGCGATGCGGGTGACGGCCCGGGCGGATGCCGCCGCGGCCGGCGAATCGGAGGCCCGCGCCATCATGTCGGCGGTGAATTGCTGGTCGCGGAAGACGGTGAGGCCTTCCTTCAGTGTGAGCTGGAACCAGTCGCGGCAGGTGACGCGGTTGCCTGTCCAGTTGTGGAAGTATTCGTGGGCGACGACGCTCTCGACGTTTTCAAAGTCCAGGTCGGTGCCGGTGTCCGGGTTGGCCAGCACGTACTTGGTGTTGAAGATGTTGAGGCCCTTGTTCTCCATGGCGCCCATGTTGAAATCCGACACGGCGACGATCATGAAGCGGTCGAGATCGAGCTCCAGGCCGAAGACTTCCTCGTCCCAGCGCATGGAGTGGATCAGGGAATCCATCGCGTGGGCGACGCGGTCGAGATCGCGCGCCTCGACCCACACCTGCAGCAGCACGTCGCGGCCGCTCATGGTGGTGACGGTGCGCTCCAGCGCCGACAGCTCGGCGGCCACCAGCGCGAACAGGTAGGACGGCTTGAGGAAGGGGTCTTCCCAGCGGGCAAAGTGGCGGCCGTTGGGCAGGGTGCCGGTTTCGAGCAGGTTGCCGTTGGAGAGCAGCACCGGGCAGGTGGCGGCGTCGGCCTCCAGGCGAACGGTGTAGCGGGCCATCACGTCGGGACGGTCCGGGAAATAGGTGATGCGGCGGAAGCCCTCGGCCTCGCACTGGGTGTAGAAGCCGCCGCGGGACTGGTACAGCCCGGATAGCGTGAGGTTGGCAGACGGATTGATGCGGGTGACGATGGTGAGCACCACCTCGTCGGCGTCCACATCCACCTCGAGCCCGGATTCCGTCTTGCGCACCTGGCCTTCGGCCGGCGCGGCGCCGTCGATGGCGATGGACACCAGCTCCAGCGCCTCGCCAAACAGCACCACCGGGCCGGCCGCGGCGTCCGGGTTGCGCACGCACTTGAGGCGGCTGGTGACGACGGTGGCCTGGGGATCGAGGTTGAAATCGAGATCAACCGTCTCGACGCCATAGGCCAGGGGCTGGTAAGCCTCGCGGAGGATGAGGGTGCCGGAGGTGGGCATGGGAATCCTTGTGTATCAGCTTTTGCGAAAGCGTGATTCTAGCCCATGCGCCGGGCCGTGCCCGTCCGCCGCTGGGCGGTGGGTGTGGGGCGGGTGATGCGGAAAAGCAGAAGAGGGCGGGCGCGGACGCGCCCGGTGGGGATGGCGGGGGCGACCGGGGCCGCCCCTTGCAGCGCAGGTTCAGGCCGTCAGTTCGAGCAGCTTGCCGAAGGCCACCGCGAACTGGCTGAGGCCGTCGGCCTGCAGGCGTTCGCCGAGCTGGTTCATGTCGAGGCCCAAGGCGGCCAGCGCGGCGATGTGGGCGGCAGCGGCCTCCACGTCGGCGGTGACGCTGCCCGGGGTGACCTTGCCGTGGTCGGCGAAGGCGGCGAGGGTGGCGTCGGGCAGGGTATTCACCGTTTCGGGCCCGATCAGCGGCTCGACGTACATCAGGTCGGAGTAGGCCGGGTTCTTGGTGCCGGTGCTTGCCCACAGCATGCTCTGGGGCCGGGCGCCCTTGGCGGCGAGGGCCGCAAAGCCGGCGCCGTGGAAGCGCGCGAGGTAGTGCTGGTAGGCCTGACGGGCCAGGGCCACGCCGGCCTTGCCGCGCAGGGCGAGGGCTTCGGGGGTGCCGATGTCGTCGAGCTGCTTGTCGATCAGGCTGTCCCAGCGGGACAGGAACACGCTGGCCACCGAGCGCACACGGCTCAGGTCGCCACCGGCGACGGCGAGCTTGTCGAGGCCGCGCTGGTAGGCGCCGGCAACGGCGTCCACGTGGGCCAGCGAGAACATCAGCGTGACGTTGATGCTGACGCCTTCGCCGGTGAGGGTCTCGATGGCGCGCACGCCAGCGGCGGTGGCGGGGATCTTCACCAGCAGGTTGTCGCGGGCCACGGCGGCGCGCAGGCGGCGGGCGGCGGCCACGGTGCCGGCTTCGTCGTCGGCCAGCGCCGGGGAGACTTCCAGGCTCACGTAGCCGGCGTCGCCGCGGCTCTCGTCAAACACCGGGCGGATCACGTCGCAGGCGCGCTGCACGTCTTCGATCACCAGGCGCTCGTAGCGCTGCTCGGCGCTGAGGTTCTCGCCGCTCATGGCGTCGAGCGCGGGGCGGTAGTCCTGCCCTTCGGCGATGGCCTTGTGGAAGATCGCCGGGTTGGTGGTGACGCCGGCCACGCCGGCTTCGATGTGGCGGGCAAGCTCGCCGGACTGGATGAGGGAGCGGGACAGGTTGTCGAGCCAGACTTGCTGGCCGGCGGCGCGGGCGGCTTGGATCGGATTCATGGCGTGGATCGCGGTTGTAGTCGGTTGGAATGAACTTTCAATTCTGGCGGAAGCGGATGACAGACCCATGTGACGGATTTCACCGGGGTGGCCAGTGGATGTCGAACTGACCCGGCTGACCGGTGGGGCGGGCGGCGCCGCCGGCGATGGCCGGCAGGCGGGAGAGGAATTCCGGGTCGCCGCTGATGCGGCCGTCGAAGCGCGGCAGCTTGCCGTAGGGGGCTTCGCCCTGGCCGCTGGCCTGGATGGCGCCGGCCAGGGTGGCGAGCTGAGAGCGCAGGTCGCCGGCGCGGGCGGTGACGCGCAGCTCGTAGTCGCCAAACTGGCGGCCGGGGAACAGCGCGCTGCGGGCGCCGCGCCACAGCAGGCGGGCTTCGCCGCTGCAGCGGCCGTCGGGCGGGCACTGCCAGGTGGGGGCCTCGATGGTCAGGTCGCCCTGCCAGCCGGCCCGGGCGGCCGGGTGGGGGATGGACGACAGGGCGGTGTCGGCGGGGGCGTGGAGCGCCAGCTGGCTGATCTTGACGCCGGTGGCCGAGGCTTCGACCGCGCCCACCGGGCTGCCGCTGCTGGAGAAGGTCCAGCCCACCGCGAGGCGGCCGAGGGCTGCGCTGTCGAAATCCCACGCCAGCGGCAGCCACGGGGTGAGGCTGCGCCCGCTGGCGTCGCGGCTGGCCAGCACGCCGCGGCCGTGCCAGAGGCTGCCTTCGGCCTGCTGCAGGCGCAGCCCGCCGTCGGTGGCGTGGGCGACGAGGCCATCCACCAGCCGTGCCGGGGCCTTGGCGACGAGGAGCGCCAGGGCAACGGCGAGGAAGAACAGCAGCTTGCGGCGCATGGCTCGGCTGGAATCAGTTGCTGCCGGCCACCAGCACCAGATCGACGCTGGCGGTGGGGCCTTGCTGCTGGAGTTCCATCCGCGCCACGCGCAGGCCCTGGTCGTGCTGGAGGGCGGCGAGCCAGGCGACGAGCTCGTCGAAGCCGGCCTGGCCCTTGACCTGCAGTCCGTCGCCCATGGTCTGGATGGCGAGGCCGAGGCCGCGGGTCTTGGCGGAGGCCTGCACCATCTCGAGCAGGGCCGGGCCGGCGGGGCGCTGGGGCACGGGCTGGGCGCGAAGGCGGGCGATCTCGGTGGCGGATTCCTGCACCTGCTCCAGCTGGGCTTCGGCGCGGGGAAGGCTGCGACCCAGGCGGGTGCGCTCGCTGCGGCTCCAGTCGAGCAGATTGACGACCAGCGCGACGCCGATGACGGTGGCGGCGGCGATCAGCAGCGTGCGCTCGCGCGGGTTGCGGGCCTGCCAGGCGTTGGCGAGGCGGGTGATCGGGCCGCTGGCGGCCTGGGCGAGGGGCGTGGGGGCGCTCATTGCAGGTTCTCCCGGCGCAGCAGCAGGTGGGGCGTGGCGCCATCGGCGCGCAGGTTGGCGAGGAGGCCGCGGCTGGCGAGGAGGCCGACCACGGCTTCGGCGCGGGCGGCGGCGGGGCCGGTGAGGGTCAGGTCGAGGCGGCCTTCCTCGAAGCGCACCGCGGCGATGCCGCCGGCGGCGTCGGTGCCGAGGGCTTCGGCAGCCTGGGCCAGCAGGGCCAGGGCGTCGTCGTCGCGGAGCAGGCCGTGGCGGGCGCGCTCGAGGTTGAGCTGCTGGCGCATCTGGGCGGCCGGGGCGACCACGGGGCTGTTGGGGAAGGTGCTGCGATAGACGCGCTCGATCCGGTCGCCCAGTTGACCCACCTGATGGCGCAGCCACAGCACTTCGCCGATATTGACCGTCAGCCACAGGGCCAGGGCGCCGCAGCCCAGGGCGACGGCCGGCTTGAGCTTGCCGAACCAGCCGGTGCTGGCGTCGCGGAAGGCGAACTCGCCCTGCAGCAGGTTGGCGGCCTTGCGATCCACGCCCTGCCACCAGCGGTAGGCCGCGCCGGTGGCGATGGCGAGGCCGGTTTCGGCCTGCAGCGGGGCGAGATCCGGCGCCTGCGTGGCCGGCGCCAGGTGCAGTTCGACCTGCCCCGGCGCGGTGTTGGCTGCCCGGGCGGTGGCGGCCTGCTGGGCGAGCAGCGGGGCGAGGATGTCGGCGTCGAGGGCCACGCCGCTGGCGGTGCCGGTACGCAGGATGGCGCCGGTGGGCGACAGGCTGAGGTGCCAGCCCTCGCCGGCGGGGGCGGTCTGGACTTCGGCGAAGACCCGGCGGGCGGGGCGGCCGATGGCGGCGAACTGGGCGACGAGCTGGCGCAGGCGCTCCCGGGCGACCACCAGCACGCCGGCCAGGTCGCGCTCGCCGTCGTCGGCGGGGCGGCGGTGGCTGAGGGTGAGGTGCTGGGTGTCCGGGTCTTTCAGCAGGCGGTCTTCGAGGGCGTAGGCCAGCAGGCGCGGCAGGTCGCGCCGGGCGCCGCGGGGGAGCGGCACTTCCAGCCACAGGCACTGGGGGCCAGTGAGGACGATCTCGCACTCGGCGGCGGCGGGCCAGTGGCGGGGTTCGGAGTGGCCTTCGGAGAGCGGCTTGCCGTCCGGCCCGAGGAGCACCCACGGGCAGTCGGGGCGGGCGGGCCATTGTTCGTCGATGGCGAGGAGGAGGCGGGTACTCATGGGCGTATCACAGCAGTTTTTGCCAGACGATGGTGGACCAGTTCTGGCTGCGTTCGAGCAGCACTTCCATGCGCACCATGGCCACGCCGTAGCGGGCGCGACCGGTGGCCAGGAAGTGGCGGCTGGTGACGGAAAGTCGGGTGAGGTCGGGCTGGAGATCCGGCGAGGGCAGGCGGGCCTTGAAGTCGTTCACATCCTTGAACCACGCGCGGCTGCGCTGGACGACGAGCAGCCGGGCGGCGTCGAGGGACAGATCGGGCACCACGGCGGCGAGCACCTCGGCCGGCGCGGTGTTCACGTTGACGGTCGAGCCCGGCGGCACGGCGACCACGAAGGGGGTGAGGCGGGCCACCAGCTGCGGGGTGAAGCCGCGCACCTGGAGCAGTTCGGACACCGCCACCAGTGGGCCGTTGGCGGCGCGGCGGGCGGGCGTCTGGGCGCCGTACCAGCCGGATTCGGCGCCGCCGGGCAGGCGCGGGGTGTCGTCGGCGTCGAGCCAGTCGAGCAGCGCGGCGGTGAGGTTGAGGGCGTCGGCGTCGGCCACGCCGACCAGCGACAGCAGGCGCTGGAAGCGCTCCACCTCGATGATGTCGGCGCCGTCGCTGGCGAGGTTGTTGAGGTTGAGGCGGCCGGAGAGCTCCTGCAGCTCGCCGCTGACCTCGCCTTCCTCGACCGGCGTGGGCGGCACCTTGACGGCCCAGGCTTCGCCCAGGTGATCGACTTGGCTGGTGCGGGCGTCTTCGGAGAGCACGTTGCGCGCCCAGTCCACCGCGCCGCGGGCGAGCTGGCGGGCCTGGGCCTGGTCGTGACGGCCGGCGACCTGATCCATCGCCACGCCCAGATCGCCCACCGAGGCCGCTGCAAGGCCGGCCACCAGCGCCACCGTGAGGAGGGCGAGGATCACCGCGGCACCCTTCTGGGGGCCGGCGGCGGGGCGGGAGGGGAGGCGGTTGGGCTGCATCAGCGCAGGGCGATCACGCGGGTGAGGACGCCGGTGCCTTCCAGGTCGAGTTCGAGGATTACCGCGTCGGGCAGGGTGACGCGGGTGTCGCCCGGTGGCCAGGCGTCGAGGCGGTTGTTATTGAGCAGGAAGCGCCAGCGCACGCCGCGTACCTTGTCGAGCAGGGGTTCGACGTCGGGGGCGCCCAGGGCGTCGCGGCCGCTCCAGCGCAGCCATTCGAGGCGGCCATCCACCAGCCGGTAGCCGACCCGGCGCACGCCGCGGGTGTCGTCGAGGCGCAGGAACTGGAACTCCGGCCCGCCGCTGGCTGCGCGGGTGAGGAGCATGGGCGCGGCGGTGGTGGTCCGCACGGTCGGAATCGGGTTGCCGCCGGGTGTCGCGCCGTCGGCTCCTGGCTGCCCCGGGTTGCGGCCGGTGGTGGAGACGGCCTGCAGCAGATCGGCGTCGATGCGCTGGATGCTGCGGTTGATGGCGCGCCAGCGTTCGAAGCTGGCTTCGAGGCGGGTGTGGCTGTTGGCGACTTCGGACAGGGCGCGGTAGGACAGCACGCCCAGCACCGCGAAGACCGACAGGGCGACCATCAGCTCGATCAGGGTGAGGCCGCGCTGGGCGGAACGCCGGCTCATTGCAGCGGCCTCGCCACGTAGCCGGACAGGCGGGAGATGGCGTGGTCGCCGGAGTCCGGGCCGAAGACCGACAGATCCACCCGGCGGAACAGGGGGTTGGCGGTGTTCTTGACGTCTTCGCGCCAGCGGTAGGTGCGCCCGGCCTGCTCGGCGGTGCCTTCGTTGATGCCGGGGTTGGGCCAGGCGCGGGTGGCGCGGAGTTCGGCGAGGCGGTTTTCGGCCACCCAGTCGCCGATCAGGCGCTCGCGAAGCTCGCCCGACGACTGGGCAGTGACGCCCATCGCCCGGAAGGCCGCGGTGAGCGCGATGGCGAGGATGGCCAGGGCGACCAGGGTTTCGAGCAGCGTGAAGCCGCGGGCGGGGCGCGTCATGAGCGGTTGGCGCCGGGCATGGCGAGCTGCACCGTGCCGTTGGCCTTGCCGGTGAGGCGGGCTTCGCCGCCGGGGGTGGCGACGCGCAGTTCGTATTCGGGCGCCTGGGTGCCGAACTGCAGGCGCGGCGTGGCGGCGTCGGGCTGGCCGTCGATGCGCAGGCCCAGCCAGGCCACGCCGGCGGGCAGTGGTCGGTCGGTGAACACCGGCGGGTCGATCAGCGGACGCCAGTTGTCGTCCGGGTCGAGGGCGGAGAAGCGATAGCCGTCCGGCAGGAATTCGATGGCGACGGGCCGGCCGCGCACGGCGGCCCGGTCGGCAGTGGCTTCGAGCACCAGGCGCAGGCGTTTGAGAGCCTGATCGGTATCGCGCCCGCGCAGGCTGTCGAGGCCGACGCTGATGCCGGTTGCCATCAGGCCCATGATGACCAGCACCACCATGACTTCGATGAGGGTGAAGCCGGCGTGGCGGCGGGGCGCGGCGGTGCGTCCGGGCGCGGGGCCGCGGGACGGGTGGGTGATGCTGCGCCAGAGGCCCGTCGCCATCGGGATGGGGTCAGAGGTTCCAGGAGCCGACGTCGGCGTCGAAGCCTTCGCCGCCGGAGATGCCGTCGGCGCCGAAGCTCATCACGTCCACCTCGCCCTTGAGGCCGGGGATGACGTACTGGTAGGGCTTGCCCCAGGGGTCCATCGGCAGCTTGTCGAGGTAGGACTTCCAGTTGTCGGGCACCGGCGCGGCGGCGGGCTTGGTGACCAGCGCCTGCAGGCCCTGCTCGGCGCTGGGGTAGCGGCGGTTGTCGAGCTTGTAGAGCTTGAGGGCCTGCATGATCGACGAGATGTCCTGCTTGGCGGCGACGACGCGGGCTTCGTCGGGGCGGCTCATCACCTTGGGCACCACCAGCGCGGCGAGCACGCCGAGGATGACGATGACGACCATTACTTCGATCAGGGTGAAGCCGCGGGCGCGGCGGGGGGCGTTGTGCATGGTGGTTCCTTATTTCATCAAGGTATTGATTTCGATGATGGGTTGCATCACAGCCATCACGATCACCAATACGAAGCCGCCCATCATGAGCAGCAGGATGGGTTCGAGGAGGGCGGTGAGCGTGGCGGTGCGGTTTTCGAGTTCGGCCTGCTGGAGGCGGGCAGCGCGGTCGAGGAGTTCATCGACGCGACCGGTGGCCTCGCCGTTGGCGATCATGTGGATGAGCAGCGGCGGAAACTGGCGGCTGGCGCCCAGGGCGCGGGACAGGGGCTGGCCCTCGCGGACGCGCTCGGCGGCGGTGGCGACGGCATCCGCCAGCGGCAGGCGGCTGATGACCTGGCGGCCGGCGTCGAGTGCGGCGAGGAGCGGCACGCCGCTGCCGGCGAGGATCGACAGGGTGCTGGCGAAGCGGGTGGCATCGAGGGTGCGCAGGTGGCGGCCGAGCACCGGCAGGCCCAGCAGCCAGGCATCCCAGCGGCGCTTGACGGTGGTGTCGCGCAGCGCCGCGCGGCCGGCGAAGAGCCCGCCGATGACGGCGAGGATCATCAGCCAGCCCCATTCGCGCAGCAGGCTGCTCACCACGATGAGCACCCGGGTGAGGAGTGGCAGCGCCTGCTTGCTCTGCTGGAAGACGGAGACCACCTGGGGCACCACGTAGGTCATCAGCCCGACGATGACCAGCATCGCCACGCTGGCGACGATGGCCGGGTAGAGCAGCGCTTGCAGTGTCTTGGTGCGTAGGGCGTGGCTGCGGTCGAGGTAGTCGGCGAGCTGGTTCATGACCCGGGCGAGTTCGCCGGATTTCTCGCCGGCGGCCACCGAAGCGCGGTAGAGCGTGGTGAAGGCCTGGGGGTAGCGATCGAGGGCGGCGCGCAGGCTGTAGCCGGCGAGGATCTCGGAGCGCACGCCGGCCAGCAGCTGGCGGGTGGCTTCGGTTTCGGCCTGCTCGATGAGGGCGGCGAGCGCCTGCTCGACGGTGAGGCCGGACGCCAGCAGCGTGGCCCACTGGCGGGTGAGCAGGGTGAGGTCGGCTTCCTTCAGCTTGCGGCGGACGGCCTTGCCGTCGCCGGCGCCCTGGGCCACCGAGGCGACTTCCAGCGGGAACAGCCCGCGCTCGCGCAGCAGGCCGCGGGCGGCCTTGCCGGTGTCGGCTTCGAGCACACCGGCGGATTCCCGGCCGGCGTTGTCCACGGCGCGATAGCGGAAGGCGGTCATCGCTTAATCCCGGGTGACCCGCAGCAGCTCTTCGGCCGAGGTGACGCCCTCGCCCAGCAGGCGCAGGCCGTCGTCGCGCAGGCTGCGGCTGCCCTGGTGGCGGGCGTGGGCGCGCAGGTCGGCTTCGTCGGCTGCGGTGTGGATCAGGCGCTGGAGGGCGTCGTCGGTGACCATCAGCTCGTAGATGCCGGTGCGCCCGGCGTAGCCGGTGTGGCCGCATTCGGGGCAGCCCGGGGCGTGCCACAGCTGGCTCGGGCTGCCGGGGCCGAGCAGGCTGCGGTCGGCGGCGGTGGTGGGCGTGGCGCTGCGGCAGGCCGGGCACAGGCGGCGCACGAGGCGCTGGGCCAGCACACCGCGCAGGGTGGAGGCGAGCAGGAAGGGCTCGACGCCCATGTCGACAAGGCGCGTGACGGCCGAGGCGGCGTCGTTGGTGTGCAGGGTGGCAAGCACCAGGTGGCCGGTGAGGCTGGCCTGGACGGCGATCTGGGCGGTCTCGAGATCGCGGATTTCGCCGATCATGATGACGTCCGGATCCTGCCGGAGGATTGCGCGCAGCGCCCGGGCGAAGCTGAGGTCGATCTTGCTGTTGACCTGGATCTGGCCGACGCCGGGGAGGTCGTATTCGACCGGATCTTCGACGGTGACGATGTTGCGGCTCCGGGCGTCCATGCCCTGCAGCGCGGCGTAGAGCGTGGTGCTCTTGCCGGAGCCGGTGGGGCCGGTGACGAGGAGGATGCCGTGGGGCTGGTCGAGGAGCTTCGCAAACGGCGCGACGGTGTCGGCGGCCATGCCCAGGCTGTCGAGGCCACGCTGCCCGCTGCCCTTGTCGAGCAGGCGCAGCACGATGCGTTCGCCGTGGGTGGTGGGCAGGGTGGAGACGCGCACGTCCACCTGCCGGCCGGCGAGGCGCAGGGTGATGCGGCCATCCTGGGGCAGGCGCTTCTCGGCGATGTCGAGGCTGGCCATGATCTTGATCCGCGAGGCCATCGCCGCGTGGAGTGCGCGGTGGGGCTGGGCCACGTCGACCAGCACGCCGTCGCGGCGGAAGCGGACGACCGAGTTTCGCTCGTAGGGCTCGATGTGGATGTCGCTGGCGGACTGGCGCACGGCCTGGGTGAGGAGCGCGTTGATCATGCGGATGATCGGCGCGTCGTCCTGGGTTTCGAGGAGATCCTCGACGGCCGGCAGCTCGGTCATGAGCTGGGTGAGGTCGACCTCCTGGCCCACGTCGGCGACGACATCGGCGGCGTTGCCATCGGCGCCGGAGTAGGCCTCTGACAGCCGCGCCTCGAAGGTGGCGCGGGAGACGTTCTCGATGGCGAGCGGCAGGCCCAGGGTGCGCCGCACTTCGGCCAGGGCGGCAAGATCGGCGCCCTCGCGCAGCAGCAGTTGGGCGCGATCGGCCCCCTGGGCAGCGACGAGGATGCCGTGGGCCTTGGCGAAGGCGTAGGGCAGGGCCGGGCTGCTCATGGGTTGTAGCTGGCGGCGGCGGGCGCCGGGGTGCTGCCGGCGGGTGCAGGCGTGGCAGCGGCGGCCGGATCGATGCGCGGGAGGTTGTAGGGCACGGCCGGTGGCGGGCTGCCCGGCGGGGGCAGCAGCGGCGGGTTGGGTTCGCGGCGCATCAGGTTGCGCGGTTCGTCGAGGTCGCGCTGCTGGCCGATGATGTAGTTGTAGCGGTCGGCCGAGATGCCCTGGATCGCGGCGGCGTCGCGCAGGATCACCGGGCGCAGGAAGACGATCAGGTTGGTCTTGCCGCGCTTGCGCGAGTCGTAGCGGAAGAACTGGCCCAGGTAGGGGATGTCGCCCAGCACGGGCACCTTCTCGACGCCGCCGGAGTAGGCGTCCTCGACCAGGCCGCCGAGGGCGATCACCGCGCCGTCGTCCACCAGCACGGTGGATTCGATGGAGCGCTTGGTGGTGGACGGGCCGGTGGTGCTGGTGGCGGTGGATTCGATGACCGCCGAGGCTTCCTGGTAGATCTGCAGGCGCACGGTGCCGCCTTCGGAGATCTGCGGCTTGACCTTCAGGGTGAGGCCCACGTCCTTGCGTTCGACGGTGGTGAAGGGGTTGCTGGCGCCGGTGGAGGTGGTGGTGTAGGTGCCGGTGACGAAGGGTACGTTGCGGCCCACGACGATCTTGGCCTCTTCGTTGTCGAGGGTGACCAGGTTGGGCGTGGACAGGATGTTGGCCTTGGTGTCCGATTCGAGGAAGCGGGCCAGCATGTTGAGGTTGGCGATCTCGCGCCCGCCCACCGACACCGTGCCGCCGCCCAGCAGCAGGTTGAGGCCGTTGCCCGGCAGCGTGGTGGAGCTACTGCTGGCGAGGGTGGCCGCCAGGTTGAGGATGTTGTTGCCGCTGGTATTGAAGCTGGTGCCGCCGAAGGCGGTGGTGCCGCCCACCTTGCCGGCCTGCCACTGGATGCCGATCTCGGCGGCCTTCTCGGTGCTGACTTCGGTGATCAGCGCCTCGACATAGACCTGGGCGCGGCGCCGGTCGAGCTGGTCGATGACCTTGCGCAGGTTGTTGTAGATGGCTTCGGGGGCGGTGATGATCAGCGCGTTGCTCATCGGGTCGGCCTGGATGAAGCCGTTGCCGGTGGCGCTGGTGTTGGTGCTGTTGTTGCTGAACGACGGCGTGTTGCCGAAGCCGGTGGTGCTGTTCTGGCTGCCGGTGGTGTTGCTGCTGCCGAAGTTCGAGCCGGTGCTGGTGTTGCTGTTGGTGCCGCCGAAGGTGCTCTGGCCAGCGCCCGAGCTGCCGCTGCCGCCGCCTTCGCCGGTGACCACGGCGCGCAGGGTCTGGGCGACCTTGGTGGCTTCGGCGTTCTTCAGGTAGACCACGTGGATGTTGCCGCTGGCTCCGGGCTGGTCGAGGTTGGCCACCAGCTGGCGCACGGCGTTGAGCTTGGACGGGTTGTCGGAGCGGACCAGCAGGCTGTTGGTGCGCGGGTCGCCCGTCACCGAGACGCGCTGGCTGGCGTCGCCCGCCACGCCGCCGACTGCGCCGGCCACGCCTGCGGCGCCGGTGTCGTTCATCAGGCGGTTGATGGTCTGGGCGAGATCAAGGGCCGAGGCGTGCTGGAGCGTCATCACCCGCAGGCCGGTTTGTGGCACGTCGATGGATTCGATGATCTGGGCGATCCGGCCGATGTTCTCGGCGTAGTCGGTGACCACCAGCGAGTTGTTGCCCGGGTAGGCGGTGACGGTGTTGTTGGGCGACACCAGGGGCCGGATGATCGGCACCAGCTGGGCCGCGGATTCGTGCTTGAGGCTGAACACCTGGGTGGTCAGGCGGTCGCCGCCACCGGCGCCCTGGCCCTTGCCCACCGGCACGGCGTGGAGCTTGGCGTCGGCTTCGGGGACGATCTTGGTGACGCCCTGGCCTTCGATCGCGGTGTAGCCCTGCAGGCGCAGCGCCGACAGCAGGATCGAGTAGGTGAGCTGGCGCTGCACCGGGCGGGCGGTGACGATGTTGAGGGTGCCCTTGACCCGCGGATCGACGATGAAGTTGCGCCCGGAGATCTTGGAGATGGCCTGGATCACCGCGCCGATGTCCGCATTCACGAAGTTGAGCGAGACGGGATCGGTGTTGCTGCCGCGGGTTTCAGTCTCGGCGGCGAGGGCGGCTGCGGGCGGCAGGGCGATGCCGGCGGTAAAGGCCAGGGCGCAGCTGAAGGCGAGCGTGCGGGCAAGAGGATGGCGGGCAGATCCCGGGCTGCGGCGGGCAGGTTTCATTGGTCGTTCGGGCTCGGAAAGGGCTGGGCCTGGAGATTCGATGGGAAGCCGGCCTGGGACGGTTGCTGGCTGGCGTCGACGGCGTTGACCTCGGTGTGCATCCGCGCGGATGGCAGGGTCACGACGGGCTGGGGCTGATTGGGGAGCGGGAGGGCAGGCGGCATGGACGGATCGCCGGGGGTGCCGGGGGCGGCCGTGGGCGCGCCGCGTTCGGCGAGGGCGACCCGTTGGCGGGCGCCGCCCACTGTGAGCTCGACGCCGTCGCCGGCGACCCGGGCGAGGGTGACGCCGGGGCGGATTTCCTGGCCTTCGACAAAACCCAGCTGGGGGCCGCCGTCGATGGCGATCACGGCCCAGCCGGGGCGGCCGGCGGCGCCGGTGACGACGGCCTGGACGGTGTAGCGGCCAGGCGCGGCGACCACGGCGGCCGGGGCGCCGGGCGCTGCGCCCTTGCCGAGCAGGTGCCGGCTGGCGATGGCCTGGGCGGCTCGCAGCGGATCGGCTTCGGTGGCGACGGGAAGCGCCGGCGGGCGCGGCGCGGTGAAGCGCCAGAAGAGGTCGACCGCCACCCACGCCGTAATGGCAAGGGCAACGCCCCACGCCAGCAGGGGGCCAAGACGCGCAGCGCGCGCCAGGGACAGGCGTGACAGGTCGGAACGGTCGGGGAGCTTCATCGGTGAGCCGGGCAAAAGACCGTCAATCTTAGCCGGCCTCGGTTACAGGTGAAAGCACCGTGATGTCGCAAGGTGTTGACGCGGCGGGTGGAGGCGCCGGCGTTCAGCAAGGCGCGCTGCTGACGGCTAGCCTCGATGGGCGAAGCCCAGGCGGTAGGGCGTTTGCCCACCCGAGGGCGTCTAGCAGCGCGGCGAAGTCGCCGTCTGGCGGGGCGACCACATCGAGCGGCTCACCGCTGAGCGGATGGACGAACTGCATCCGCACGCAGGCGAGGAGCATCCGGTGGCAGCCAAACTGCTGCTGGAAGAAGCGGTTGTGGCGGCCCTTGCCGAAGGTGGCGTCGCCGATGATGGGGTGGGACAGGTGTTTTAGGTGGCGCCGGATCTGGTGCTTGCGGCCGGTGTGCGGCGTGAGCTCGACCAGCGCGTAGCGGCTGGTGGGGTAGCGGTCCACGGCGAAGGGCAGCTCGCAGGTGGCGAGGCGGCGGAAATCGGTGACGGCGGGCTGGGCGGCTTCGGAGGCCTCGTCGCCCACCCACTCGGCGTCGTCCCGGCGACGGGTGAGGGCGTGGTCGATGCGACCGGCTTCGGGCGGATGGCCGCGCACGACGGCGAGGTAGGTCTTGGCGACTTCCTGGCGTTCGAACTGGCCGCCGAGCTGGCGGGCGGTGTCCCGGTCGAGGGCGAACACCAGCACGCCCGAGGTGCCCCGGTCAAGACGGTGGGCTGGATGCACGTGGCGGCCGAGCTGGTCGCGCAGCAATTGCACGGCAAAGCGGGTTTCGTGGCGGTCGAGCTCGCTGCGATGGACGAGCAGCCCGGCCGGCTTGTGGATGGCGACCACGTGGTCGTCCTGGAACAGGATCGGAAGCATGGGGCGATGGTAAACCGGCAGGGCGCGCTGCGGGGTGGAAGCGCCGCGCCTTGCAGGAAGACGAACCAAAAAGTGCCGTCTCGGGTCATACTTGCCCTATGCCAAACACTTTTACCCTCGACGCGGCGCTTGCCGAGGCCTTCACCCGCGATACTCTGCTGGCGTCAATCCACTCCGTCCTCCCCGAGCAGCGCCAGGGGCAGCGTGATCTTCCCAGGCTTGCTGCGCGCCTTGCCGCGCTGGTGGCCGCCGCCGACCTGCCCGATCGGCTCGACGCCTGGCGGGAACTGACCGCCTGGCTGGCCGGCGGTGCCCTGTGGAGCGATGTGTACATCGACTCGGCCGACGTGCATGGCTCGGCCACCCAGCGTTTCGCGGTGCTGATGGACGTGCTCGCCGCCCACCCCGACCTGGCCGCCGCGGTGCGCCGGGCGATCCGCTGCATCCTCGACGAGACCGATGGGGCCAACCTGTTCGGCGAGGTGGGGATTCCCAGCGACCGGGGCTTTCTGTCGGAGTTCGGCGACCGCTTCACTGCGAAGCTCATTCCCTCGCCCCGGGACGACCACGACCTTTCGCACCTGATGAGCCGCAGTTTCCGGCGCAACAAGGATCTGACCCTCATCCGTGGCCTGCAGCCGTCCACCTTCCAGCGGGCCGTGGATCTGCTGTTCCCGGCTGACGATCCGGGGATGAGCACGGCGCTGAAGGGCGCGATGGCCGATGGTTTCCGGCTGCTCCTGGCCCGGGTGCAGGGGCAGGGCCTGTCCCTCAAGCTGCGGGCCCGGGGCGAGCATCGGCCGGTGGCCCGCTCGCCCTTCCGACGGCTCGCCGACAGCGGCGAGAACCTGCTCTGCGCCTGGGAGCAGGGGCGTGTGTCGATGCAGCTCGTCGAGGCCTGGCAGCTCGATCTGGCCGCCTGCCGGGACGAGATGCACCTGATCTCCACGCGCCTCGAATCCGAGGGCATCAGCGTGGATATCGTGTATGGGCTGGACGTGCTCGACCGCTGCCTCACGCGGATGGAGACCATCGTCGGGGTGATGGCCGCCGACCCCGGCTCGCCCGGGCCTGTCCTGTTGCTGCTCCAGCAACTGGCCTACGCGGCCCACGAGAGCGCCAGCCTGCGCCATCTGGTGCGGGCCAACCTCCAGCGCCTGCAGCGGCGCATCGTCGACCGCGCGGGCAAGACCGGCGAGCATTACATCGCTGAAAACAACGAGGACTACCGCCATATCTGGGTAGCCGCTGCCGGCGGCGGGCTGCTGACGGTGGGCACCGCGGCGATGAAGATGACCGTCGCCGGCGCCGGGCTGGCGCTGTTCCTGGAAGGGCTGGGCTCCGGCATCAACTACGCGGTGAGTTTCCTGATCCTCCAGGCGCTCGGGCTGATCCTCGCCACCAAGCAGCCGGCGATGACCGCCGCCGCCTTCGCGGCCATCATCCGTGACCGCAAGGGTAACGAGCGGCTCGACGTGATCGTCGATTACGCGGCGTCGATCTGCCATTCGCAGCTGGCGGCGACCATCGCCAACGTGGTGGTGGTGGCCTGCGGCGCCTACGCCTTCGATGCGGCGTGGCGCTTTGCCACCGGTCACGCCTTCCTCACCACCGAGGAGGCCCGCTACGTCTTCCATTCCCTCAGCCCGGTCGATAGCGGCACGGTGTTCTACGCGGCGCTCACCGGGGTGATCCTGTACCTCGCGGCGCTGGTGGGTGGCTGGGTGGATAACTGGGCGGTGTATCACCGGCTGCCCCAGGCCATCGCCGAGCACCGGCTGGGCAACCGCTTCGGGCGGCTGCGCATGATGCGGCTCGCCGGCATCGTGTCGCGCAACATGTCGGGCTGGGCGACCAACATCTCCCTCGGGCTGATGCTGGGGATGACGCCGGTGCTCGGCAAGTTCTTCGGCCTGCCGCTGGATGTGCGTCACGTGACGCTCAACTCCGGCATCCTCAGCCTCGCCACCTCGTCCCTTGAGATGAAGTGGGTCGGCACCGGGCTGCTCACGCTGGCGGTGGCGGGCGTCGGGGTGATGTTCGTGCTCAACCTCGGGGTGAGCTTCGCCCTGTCGCTGATGACCGCCGTGCGCGCCTACGATCTGCCCAAGTCCGACCTGCGCGAGCTGCGCCGCCGTCTGTGGCATCGCCTGCGCACCCGGCCGCGGGATTTCCTGCTCCCGCCGAAGCGCCCGGCGGCTTCCTGAGGGTGCTGCGGGGAGGCTCAAGCTTGACGGCATCACGCCGTTAATCTCCCCGCGGCAGCCGGCCGGCTCATCCCGATGGGATCGAGGGCGGCGACCGCTCCGATCGATGCGTCCCACCCATGCGGTCCGTCACCGAGAGCCCCGAATGAATGCGCCCGAACGAAACCTCAAACTGACCAACCACCGCTCCGGCGAGCTTGCCGGCATCGTGCGGGTCAACGAAGAAATCAAGGCCATCGTCGCGACGGCCTTCCGGATCAACCTGATGGCCCTCAACGCCATCTTCCTGGCCAAGCGCGCGGGCAACGCCGCGCTGGGCTTCGGCGTGCTCTCCAACGAGCTGCGCCGCTTCGCCCAGGATCTCACCCGACACATGGCCTCGCTGCGCGACATGACCTCCGGCTCGGTGGGCAGCGTCACCGGCGTCGTCCAGCAGCAGCGCAACTCGCGGATCCTCGCCGAGGCGATCCGCCTCGCCGGCGAGGTTCCCGGCGTGCGCGAGGCCCGCAAGCGCGGGATGGCGCGCCTGTCGGCCCAGCAGGTCAAGCTGCGCGCCCTCGACCTGCGCCTGCGCGCGGCGGTCGAGGAGACCCAGCAACTGGTCGAACTGGGCGGCGTGCTGGCCCGCTCGGCCAAGATCGAGGCGGCTTACGGCGGCGGGTTCAGCCCGGCGCTGATGCAGGTCTCGACGGATTTCGCGGAGGTGATCGCGCAGATCAAGCGATCCCTCGAAGTGCTCGGCAAGGAACGGCTCGTAAAGGACTAGGAACCCATGAAGCAGGCTCACTGTATCTTCCAGGAAGACGACCACCGCTGGCTGGCGATCGCGCGCGACGCGACCAAGCCGGGCTACATCATCGACACCAACGAATACGTGATCGTCGATGGCGAGGAGGCGCTGCTGTGCGACCCGGGCGGCATCGAGATCTTTCCGGCGGTCTTCTCGGCCCTGTCGGCCGAGTGCGACCCTACCAAGCTGGCCGGCCTGTTCGCCTCCCACCAGGACCCGGACATCATCTCGTCCCTGGCCCTGTGGCTGGAGTTCAAGCCCGATCTCAAGTGCTACACCAGCTGGTTGTGGCAGTCCTTCCTGCCGCACTTTGGCGGCGAGGACACCACCTTCGTGCCGATTCCCGATCCGGGCATGACCATCAAGCTCGGCAGCCTCGAACTGCAGGCCGTGCCGGCCCATTATCTGCACTCGTCGGGCAACTTCAACCTGTACGACCCGAAGGCCAAGATCCTGTTCTCCGGCGACATCGGAGCGGCGCTGCTGCCGCCCGACCAGGGCGGGCTGTACGTGGAGGATTTCTCCCGCCACATCCGCCACGCGGAAGCCTTTCACAAGCGCTGGATGGGCTCCGACCGGGCCAAGCGCGACTGGTGCGAGCGTGTCTCGCGGCTGGAGATCGACATGCTGGTGCCCCAGCACGGCTCGATCTACCAGGGTGCCGACGTGCAGCGCTTCATCAACTGGTTTGCGGCGCTTGAAGTGGGCGTCCTGCGCGGCTGAAGTTGAGGCCCCGCAAGGACGGGGCGGGGCAGATGCCCGAAAATGTCGTCAAGGCGTAACCCGATCCGAGGCGACATGTACCTGCTCATGAAGCATTTCCACATCACCTGCGTCGTGCTGAGCGGCGCGGGTTTTCTTTTGCGGGGCTGGTGGTCGATCACCGGCTCGCCGCTGCTCGCGGCCCGGCTTACCCGGCGTCTGCCCCATGTGATCGACTCGTGCCTGCTCGCCAGCGCCATCGCCTTGGCGTGGATGGCCGGGCAGTACCCCTTCGTGGATGGCTGGCTGACCGCCAAGGTGCTGGGCCTCCTGGCCTACATCGGGTTCGGTGCCGTGGCCCTGCGGCTGACGCGGCCGCTCGGCGTGCGCGTGACGGCGCTCGCCGCGGCGGCGGTCGTGTTCTCGTACATTGTTTCAGTGGCGCTCACCAAGAACCCGGCGGGCTGGCTCGCGCTTGTCTGATCAGATGGTGTGGTGGTTCAGCAACCGCTTGAGTCCCGGGGTGTCGAGGATGCGGATGTGCTTCTGCTGGACTGCCACCAGGCCTTCTTCCTGGAAGCGGGAGAAGGCGCGGGAGACGGTTTCGAGCTTCAGGCCCAGGTAGGAGCCGATCTCGTCGCGGGTCATGCGCAGATGGAACTCGGACGGCGAGAAACCCCGCGCGGTGAAGCGTTGGGACAGGTTGAGCAGGAAGGCGGCGAGGCGTTCCTCGGCGCGCATCGAGCCGAGCAGCATCATCACGCCGTGGTCGCGCACGATCTCGCGGCTCATGATCTTGTGGAACTGGTGCTGCAGGCTCTCCACCTGGCGCGACAGCTCTTCGAGCCGGCTGAAGGGGATCACGCACACCTCGCTGTCTTCGAGCGCGATGGCGTTGCACGAGTGGTGTTCGGTACTGATGCCGTCCAGCCCCAGGACTTCGCCGGTCATCTGGAAACCGGTGACCTGATCGCGGCCGTCCTCCAGAATGACATCGGTCTTGAACGAGCCGGCGCGGATCGCGTAGATCGCCTCGAAGGATTCCCCGGAGCGGTAGAGATGCTGCTGACGCTTGATCTTGCGACGGCTGCCGACGAGCTCGTCGAGCTGGTTGATTTCCCGCGGGTCGAGCCCGAACGGCAGGCACAGCTCGCGCAGATTACACTGGGAACAGGCCGTCTTGATCTCGATAATTGTTGCTGGAATCGCAGAATTCATCTGTACGCTTACCACCTGGACTTGAGAGGATTTACCAACCTTTGGAGCCCTTTGATCCACATCAATACGATTACAGGATGATTCTGCGATCGTTTCGCGGAATTAATAGAAGCACGCCCATGAACGCGACTCAAAAAGATCTGATTTTCGACCCCGAGCTCATTCGCAAGTTTGATGTGAATGGCCCTCGTTACACTTCGTATCCAACCGCAGACCGCTTCGTCGAGGCCTTCAACTCCGACGCGCTGTGCGACTGGCTCGGCAAGAGGTCGATCGGCGGGATTGGCAAACCGCTCTCATTATACTTCCACATCCCGTTCTGCAATACGATCTGCTACTACTGCGCCTGCAACAAAATCATCACAAAGGATCACGGGCGCTCGGCCAAGTACCTGGAGTACCTCGAGAAGGAGGTCGATCTTCAGGTCGCCTGCCTGCAGGGCCCGCGGGAAGTCCTGCAGCTTCACCTGGGCGGCGGCACGCCCACCTTCCTGTCCCACGACGAGCTGCGCCAGCTGATGGGCATCGTGAAGAAGCACTTCACGCTGGTACCGGACGGCGAATACTCCATCGAGGTCGACCCCCGCAAGGTCGATGAAGCCACCGTCGCGCTGCTGGCCGAGCTGGGCTTCAACCGCATGAGCGTCGGCATCCAGGATTTCAACCCGGATGTGCAGAAGGCCGTCAATCGCGTCCAGAGCGAGGAAGAGACCAAGCTGGTGATCGACGCGGCCCGCGCCCACGGCTTCAAGTCGGTGAGCGTCGACCTGATCTACGGTCTGCCCAAGCAGAACGTGATCAGCTTCAACCGTACGCTTGAGCAGATCCTGGCCCTGTCGCCGGATCGCCTGTCGATCTACAACTACGCGCACCTGCCGAGCCTCTTCAAGCCCCAGCGCCGCATCGTCGATGCGCAGCTGCCGTCGGGCGAGACCAAGCTGCAGATCCTGCAACTGGCCATCCGCCGCCTCACCGAGGCCGGCTACGTGTACATCGGCATGGACCACTTCGCCAAGCCGACCGACGAGCTCACCACTGCCCAGCGTCAGGGCCGCCTGCACCGCAACTTCCAGGGCTACTCGACCTACGCCGAGTGCGACCTGCTGGCCTTCGGCGTCTCCGCCATCGGCAAGGTCGGGCCGACGTACGCCCAGAACGTGAAGACGCTCGACGAGTACTACGACATCCTCGACACCGGCCGCCTGCCGGTGCTGCGCGGCATCGAGCTGACCCCGGACGACCTGCTGCGCCGGGCGATCATCCAGGCGCTGATGTGCCACTTCGAGCTGTCCATCGAATCCATCGAGATCGCCCACCTCATCGACTTCAAGAAGTACTTCGCCGCCGAGCTCGCCGACCTGCGCGAGATGGAGAAGGGCGGCCTCCTGAAGATCGACGACCAGTGGATCAGCGTGATGCCGGCCGGCCGCATGCTGGTGCGGGCCATCGCGATGGTGTTCGACAAGTTCCTGCGCTCCGACCGGGAGCGGACCCGCTACTCCAAGGTGATCTGATCCGCCGTCTGGTTGCTCCGGATCGTCAGGACTAAACTATGCGCCCCGTGACTTCGCGGGGCGCTTTTCATTTGCAGGGTTGAAACCATGCCGGAAACCGGTTACTTCGCAGTCTTCCTGATCGGCCTTCTCGGCGGCACCCACTGCGTGGCCATGTGTGGCGGCATCGTCAGCGCGCTCACCGTGCAGACGATCCAGATGCCCGGCCAGAAGCGCCGTGAATGGCCGCTGCATCTGGCCTATAACCTTGGCCGTATCGGCAGCTACACCCTGGCGGGCGCGGCGATGGGCGCCATCGGCACGGTGGGCATGCTGTTCAACGACATCCTGCCGATCCAGCTCGCCCTGTACGTGGCGGCCAACCTGATGCTGGTGGCGCTGGGGCTTTACCTCACCGGCTTCACCCGCGCCCTGGCGGGGGTCGAGAAGCTCGGCCAGCGCCTGTGGAACCGCATCCAGCCGCTCACCCGGCGCTTTCTGCCAGCGCGTTCGGTGGCCCAGGCGTTTCCGCTGGGGGCGCTGTGGGGCTTTCTGCCCTGCGGGCTGGTGTACAGCGTGCTGGCGACGGCCCTCGTCACCGGCTCGGCCGAGCGCGGCGCGGCGCTGATGCTGGCCTTTGGCCTCGGTACGCTGCCCAATCTGCTGCTGGCGGGGCTGGTTCTGAAGCGCCTGCGCGACGTGGTGCGGAACCAGGCGGTGCGCACGGGGTCTGGACTGGTGGTGCTGGCCTTCGGCGTCTATGGTCTGGTGACCACGCCGTCGCTGGGCAGCAAGCTGTGGAATGGCGTGGTGTGCCATTTCTGACCCAACATTGGAGTACGCAGGATGAGCGAGCCGGCTGACGTGCGCTACGACCTGCCTGTGTCCGGCATGAGCTGCGCCGCCTGCGCGGTGCGCCTCGAGAAGGTGCTCAACCGCCTGCCAGGCGTCGACGCGAAGGTCAATTTCGCTACCGAGAAAGCCCGCATCACCGCCACACCCGACGGCACCCCGGCCGCCGACATCCTCGGCGCGATCCGCAAGGCTGGGTTCGACGTGGCCCCGCAGGTGCTTGAGCTCGGCATTGGCGGCATGAGCTGCGCGGCCTGTGCGGCGCGGATCGAGAAGGTGGTGGGTCGCCTGCCGGGCGTGGAGGGTAGCGTCAATTTCGCCGCCGAGACGGCCCGGGTGCGCTTCACCCCGGGGCTCACCGATCCGGCGGCCATCGTCGGCGCCATCGCCAAGGCCGGCTTCAGCGCCACGCCGATCGCCGGCCGTGACCGGGAGGCGGACCGGGCCCGCAAGGCGGCCGAGTTTCATGCCGAGCTGCGGCTGTTCTGGATTTCCGCGCTCCTGTCGCTGCCTTTCCTTGTGCAGATGATCGGGATGCTCGGCGCGGGCGCCAGCGGTTCGATGCATCACGACGAATGGCTGCCGCGCTGGGCGCAGCTGCTGCTGGCGACGCCGGTGCAGTTCTGGATCGGCAAGCGTTTTTACAAGGGCGCGTGGTCGTCGCTGCTGGGCGGCGGAGCCAACATGGACGTGCTGGTGGCGCTGGGCACCAGCGTCGCCTACTTCTTCAGCGTGGCGGTGGTGGTGCTGGATCGCCACGATCTGCACGTCTACTTCGAGGCGTCGGCCAGCATCATCACCCTGGTGCTGCTGGGCAAGCTGCTGGAGGCCCGCGCCCGGGCGCGCACCTCGGCGGCGGTCGAGGCGCTCTTACGCCTGCAGCCGCCCACCGCCCGCATCGAGCGGGACGGGCAGATCGTCGAACTGCCGGTGGCGCAGGTGGTGGCCGGGATGGTCTTCGTGCTGCGTCCGGGGGATTCGGTGCCGGTGGATGGCGAGGTGCTGTCGGGCGAATCGTCGGCCGACGAGGCGATGCTCACCGGCGAGAGCGTGCCGGTGGCCAAGGCGCCGGGCGACAGGGTTTTCGCCGCCACCGTGAATGGCGCCGGCGTGATGCGCTGCCGCGCCGTGGGCGTGGGCGCCGAGACGCTGCTGGCGGGGATCGTGCGGCTGGTGGAGCAGGCCCAGGGCGGCAAGCCGGCGGTGCAGCGGCTGGCGGACCGCATCGCGGCGGTGTTCGTGCCGACGGTGGTGGCGATTGCTTTCGCCACCTTCCTCGCCTGGTGGTGGATCGGCGGCGAGCTGGCGCCGGCGCTGGTCAATGGCGTCGCGGTGCTGGTGATCGCGTGCCCCTGCGCGCTGGGCCTTGCCACGCCGACGGCGGTGATGGTGGGTACAGGGCAGGGCGCCCGGGCGGGCATTCTGGTGCGCAATGCCGAGGCGCTGGAGCTCGCCGAGAAGATTCGCACGCTGGTGGTGGACAAGACCGGCACCCTCACCGAAGGCCGGCCGGCGGTGCTGGACGTGCGCGTGGCGCCGGGCGCCAGTCGCGCCGACATGCTGGCGCTGGCGGCGAGCCTGGAGGAAACCAGCCATCACCCGCTGGCTCAGGCGGTGGTGGCTGCGGCGCGGGGCGACGGGCTGGCGTGGACGCCGGCCGAGGCGGTGCAGGCGGTGGGCGGCAAGGGCGTCATCGGCCGCGTGGATGGCCGCGAGGTGGCGGTCGGTTCGCCGGATTTCCTCGCCGAACGTGGCGCGGCGCTGCCGGCCGAGGTGCTCGATCCGCTCCTGACCGCAGCGCTCACGCCGGTTTGCGTGGCGGTGGATGGCCGCGCCGTGGGCGCGCTGGGCATCGCTGATCCGCTGCGTGCCACCTCGAAGGCGGCGGTGGCGCGGCTCCAGGCGATGGGCGTGCGGGTGGTGATGCTGACCGGCGATCATCCGGCGGCGGCGGCGCGCATCGCGGCTGAGGCGGGCATCACGGATTTCCGTGCCCAGGTGCTGCCGGGCGACAAGGCGGCAGCGGTCGAGGCGCTGCGCGGTGACGGGCTGGTGGGCATGGTCGGCGACGGCATCAACGACGCGCCGGCGCTGGCCGCGGCGGATGTGTCGTTCGCCATCGGCGCGGGTTCGGATGTGGCCATCGAGGCGGCCGACCTGACCCTGGTGCGCAACGACCTTAACAGCGTGGCCGACGCGATCTCGCTGTCCCGTGCCACGCTGGGCAAGATCCGCCAGAATCTGTTCTTTGCCTTCATCTACAACGTGCTGGGCATCCCGGCGGCGGCGCTGGGGCTGCTCAATCCGGTGATCGCCGGGGCGGCGATGGCGATGAGTTCGGTGTCGGTGGTCAGCAATTCGCTTCTGCTCAGGCGCTGGCGCGCCGGGCGCAACTGAAAGGAAACCAGATGGAAAACGTGACGATCAAGGTGGGTGGCATGAGTTGCCAGGGTTGCGTGAAGAACGTGACCGGCGCGCTGTCGGCGCTGGACGGCGTGGCCGGGGTGGCGGTGTCGCTGGAGGCGGGCGAGGCGAAGGTGGATTTCGATCCGGCCAGGGTCACGCCAGCGGCGCTCAAATCGGCGATCGAAGATGCCGGTTTCGATGCGACCTGATTTCATCGGAGTCACTTATAATCGCGGGCTGTTTTCACATATCAAGGGAGGCTGAAAAAGATGGGTTTCGATCAAGTCAAGTCCGGCAAGGACGTTCCGAACGACGTCAACGTGATCATCGAGATCTCCGCTCAGGGCGATCCGATCAAGTTTGAAGTGGACAAGGACAGCGGCGCCGTCTTCGTCGATCGCTTCATGGGCACCACCCTGCGTTACCCGATCAACTACGGCTACATCCCCCACACCGTTGCCGGCGACGGCGACCCGGTGGACGTGCTGGTCGTGGCGCCCTACCCGCTGCAGCCGGGCGTCGTGATCCGCGCCCGTCCGGTCGGCGTGCTGAAGATGGAAGACGAAGGCGGCGTTGACGCCAAGGTCGTGGCCGTTCCGGTCTCCAAGCTGACCCCGCTGTACGACAACGTGAAGACCCTCGACGACCTGCCTGAGCTGCTGCTGAAGCAGACCCAGCACTTCTTCGAGCACTACAAGGATCTCGAGCCGGGCAAGTGGGTCAAGGTGACCGGCTGGGGCAGCGTTGAAGATGCCAAGCAGGAAATCCTCGACGGCATCGCTGCTGCCAACAAGTAAGCGATCTCCGCGCAGGATGAACAAGGCCCGCCAAGTGCGGGCCTTGTTTTTTGCGGCTGCGGCTGGGGCGTCCGATCGAAATCAGCAACAGTTTGGCATTTATTGTTGCTGATCTAGCAACAATCCGCCGCGCCTCACACCGCCTGACCCGCCGCGTAGCCGCTCGCCCAGGCCCACTGGAAGTTGTAGCCGCCCAGGTGGCCGGTGACGTCCATCACCTCGCCGATGAAGTACAGCCCTGGCACCGCGCGTGCTTCCATCGTCTTGGACGACAGTACCCGCGTATCCACGCCGCCCACGGTGACTTCGGCCTTGGCGTAGCCGAGGGTGCCGCCGGGGGTGATCGTCCAGCCCTCGAGCGCGGCGGCGATGGCGTCGAGCTCCTTGCCATTGAACTGGTTGATCGGCTTGTTCCAGCCACGCTGGTCGCACCAGGCGTGGGCGAAGCGCTTGGGCAGGCGGTCGGAGAGCAGGTTGCCGAGGAGCGTCTTGCCCCGGGCGCGCTCGGTGAGCCAGGCGCGCACGTCTTCCGCCGGGAACAGATTGACGGCGATCCGGCTGCCGCCTTCGGTGGCGCCCGGCGCGGCGTCGTAGTCGCGGCTCTGCCAGTAGGACGACACCTGCAGGATCACCGGGCCGGAGAGGCCGCGGTGGGTGAACAGCAGGTTCTCGCGGAAGCGCCCCTCGCCGCACTCGGCCACCGCGTCGAAGGCCATGCCGGCGAGCTCCTTGTAGATCGCCAGCTCGTCCGGCCCCAGGGTGAGGGGCACCAGGGCCGGCTTGGGCGGCACGATGGGTAGCCCGAACTGTTCGGCGATCTTGTAACCGAAGGGCGAGGCGCCGATCTTTGGGATCGACAGCCCGCCGGTGGCGACCACCAGGCTGGCGCAGGTGAAGCGCCCGTGGCTGGTGTCGAGGGCGAAACGCGCCGTCTCGTCGGGGCCTGTCTCGATGTGCCTGATCTCGCAGGGCATGGCCCATTCCACGTGGCCGTCCTCGCAGCCGGCACGCAGCATGTCGATGATGTCCTGGGCGGAGTCGTCGCAGAACAGCTGGCCGTGGTCGCGCTCATGCCAGGCGATGCCGTGGCGCTGGATGCGCTCGAGAAAATGCCCCGGTGTGAAGCGCGCCAGGGCCGAGCGGCAGAACTGGGGATTGCGCGACAGGTAGTTGGCGACGCTCACGTCCAGATTGGTGAAGTTGCAGCGGCCGCCGCCCGAGATGCGGATCTTCTCGGCCAGCTTGGTGGCGTGGTCGATGATGAGCACGCGGCGTCCGCGCTGGCCGGCTTCGGCGGCGCACATCATGCCGGCGGCGCCGGCGCCGATCACGATGACGTCAAAGTGGACGGGCTGGTGAGGGCGGTTCATGGTGACGATGGGGCTGGAACGGGCCCGCAGGATAGTCCGCCCCTTGTCCTGGCGCAAACTGGGCGCACGATGCCATTCTCAGGTTCGCTTCGGCCTGCTAGGCTTGGACGATAAATGAACGCGCGCACCGGGTTGGGGCGCGGCGACGGGCAGAACAAAAAGGAAGCCGATATGGAGCAGCAACCCAGGGCCGCGTGGCGGCCGCTCAAGTGGGCGCTGTGGGGCGCGGGGATCGTGGCGGTGGTCGGCGTGGCCGGCTTTCTGGTGGCGCCCCCGCTGGTCAAGTCGATCGCCGAGGAGAAGCTCTCCGAGCAGCTGCACCGCAAGGTGACGATTGAGGGCATCTCGATCAACCCTTATGCCCTGTCGGCCGAGGTGCGCGGCTTCAAGATGCTGGAGCCCGATGGCGGGGCGACGGCGGTGAGCTTCACGTCGCTGTACGCCAACGTCGAAGCCGAATCGCTGTTCCGGGGCGGCATCGTGGTGCAGGAGGTGAAGCTCGTCGAGCCCGCGGTGAATGTGGTGCGGCTGGAAGGCACGCGCCTCAACTGGTCCGACGTGATCGACGAGATCCTCAACAAGCCGGACGACGGCTCGAAGAGCCTGTTCTCGGTGCACAACATCCGCATCGAGAAGGGCCGCATCGACATTGACGACCGGCCAGTGCGCCAGAAGCACGAGATTGCCGATCTCGAGCTGGGCGTGCCCTTCGTCTCCAATCTGCCGTCCCAGGTGGAAACCTTCGTCGAGCCGCTGCTGGCGATGAAGATCAACGGCACGCCCTTCGAGGTGCACGGCAAGGCGCGGCCGTTCTCTGCCACCCGCGAATCGGTGGTCGATCTCAAGTTCGACAGCTTCGACCTGACCCGCTACCTGGCCTACGTGCCGATCGACAAGCCCTTCCGGCTGCCGTCGGTCCGGCTGTCGTCGGATCTCCAGCTCTCCTTCGCCCAGCCCGCCGGCGCCGCGCCGAGCGTGACGGTGAAGGGCGGCGTTGGCCTTGACGCGGTGGAAGTCCAGCACGCCGACGGCCGGCCGGCGATCAAGCTGCCGTCGGTGAAGATCGGCATCGACAAACTGGCGCCCCTGGCGGGCGAGCTGGCCCTGGGTACGGTGGCCATCGACAAGCCGGAGTTCGTGGTCGGACGCGATCGGGAAGGGCGCATCAGCCTTTTGTCGCTCGTTCCCAAACCCAGCGCCAAGCCGGCTGAGCCGGTGCCAACGCCGGCCGACAGCAAGCCGGCCAAGCCGTTTGGGCTGAGCCTGGGCGAGTTCAAGCTCACCGGCGGCAGGCTGGATTTTTCGGATGCGTTGCCCGCCGGCACGTTCAGCAAGACCTTGCAGGACATCCACGTGTCGCTGCGCAAGTTCCAGTTGGCGGGCGGCGAGCCGGCGGCGCTGGAGTTCGGCTTTGCGACGCCTTCCGGTGAAACCCTCGAGAACAAGGGCAGCGTCGCCCTGTCGCCGCTCAAGGCCGAGGGCACGCTGGAACTCGCCGGCTTCGATCTGGTGAGTCCCAAGCCGTATATCGCCGCGGCGCTGCCGGGCGGGGATGTGGTGTCCGGCAAGTTCGACGGCAAGATCGCCTATGACGTGGTGCAGGAAGCCGGCGGCGAGCCGAAGGTCAAGCTCAAGGCCGAATCCCTGGTCCTGAAGGGCGTGGGCGTGCAGCTCAAGGGCGAGAAGGCACCGCTGCTGAAGCTCGGCGCCCTCGACGTGCGCGATGCCGACGTGGATCTCGCCGCCCGCAAGGTGACGGTGGGCGAGGTGAGCAGCAAGGCCACGCGGGTGGCGCTGGTGCGCGACAAGAACGGTGATTTCAACGCCCAGAAGCTCGCGGGCGCAGCCCCGGCAGCCCCGGCGGCCGCGCGGAAGCCTGTCGCCAAGCCTGCGCCCGCCGCCAAGGCCGGGCCCGACTGGCTGGTGGAGGTGAAGCGTGTTGCGCTGGACGACTGGGGCGTGCGCGTTGAAGACCGCACCCTCACGCCGTCCGTCGTGCTCAACGCCGAGCCCATGTCCCTGAAGATCGACGGGCTTTCGACGGCCAAGGGCAGCAAGGCGAAGCTCAACCTGCAGGCGGCGATCAACAAGCGCGGCAAGGTGGGCGTCGGCGGCACGGTGGGGCTGACGCCGCTGGCGGGCAATCTGGATCTCGACCTGAAGGCGGTGGATCTGGCGATGCTCCAGCCCTACGTGACTGAAAAGGTGAAGATTGCCATCACCCGCGGCAGCGTGACGTCCCGGGGCAAGCTGGCTTTCGAGCTGCCGCCGGGCGGTGCCGTTAAGGGGGGCTTCAAGGGCAACCTGACCATCGGCGATTTCGCGTCGGTGGACAAGCTCAACGCCGCCGATTTCCTCAAGTGGCGCTCGCTGTACTTTGGCGGGGTGGACGTCCGTCTGTCGCCGCTGGCGGTGAATATCGACGACATCGCCCTGACCGACTTCTACACCCGGCTGATCCTCAACGCCCAGGGCGGCCTCAACCTGCGGGAAATCACCGCCCAGCGGGCCGAAGAGGAAAAGGCCGCCAACGACGCGGCAAAGGCCAACGGCAAGGCGCCGCCCACCGCGCCGGCCCCGGGTGTCGCGGTGGCGACGACTGCACCCCCTCCTGAGGCGCCGATCCCGATCTCGATCAAGCGCATTACCCTGCAGGGCGGCAACATCGCCTACAGCGACCGATTCATCAAGCCCAATTACGACGCCAACCTCACCGGAATGGGCGGGAAGCTGGTGAATCTGTCATCCAACCCCGACGTGATCGCCGAGCTGGATCTGCGGGGCCGGGTGGATGATTCGGCGCCGGTCGAGGTGATCGGCCGGTTCAACCCCTTCCGGCAGGACAAGGCGCTGGACATCCGCGCGTCGGTGAAGGATTTCGAGCTCTCCAGCGTGTCCACCTACGCCGCCAAGTACGTGGGCTACGGCATCGAGAAGGGCAAGCTGTCGGCCAATCTCAACTACAAGATTGTCGACCGCAAGCTGACCGCCACCAATCAGGTCTTCCTGGATCAGCTGACCTTCGGCGACAAGGTGGAAAGCCCGAGCGCCCTCAAGCTGCCGGTGCTGCTGGCGGTGTCGCTGCTCAAGAACAGCCGCGGCGAGATCGACCTGGATCTGCCCATCGGCGGTTCGCTGGATGATCCCCAGTTCAGCGTCGGCGCGATCGTCGTCAAGGTCATCGTCAATCTCGTCACCAAGGCCGTCACCTCGCCCTTTGCGCTGCTCGGGTCGATGTTCGGCGGCAACGCCGAGGAGCTCGCCTGGCTGGATTTCGATCCCGGCTTCGGTCGCCTGCCGGAGGGCGCCGACGCCAAGCTGCAGTCGATCGCCAAGGTGATGAACGAGAAGCCGGGCCTCAAGCTCGACATCGCCGGCCGGGTCGATCCCATTGCCGACCGGGACGGCCTGCGTCGGGCGATGCTGGTGGGCAAGGTCGAGGCGCTCAAGGTGAAGGACATGGCCAAGTCGGGTGAGTCGGCGGGCGAGGACGGCCGCGTGCGGGTGTCGCCGGAGGAATACCCGGCGCTGCTCACGCGGGTCTACAAGGACGAGAAGTTTCCCAAGCCGCGCAACATGGTGGGGCTCACCAAGGATCTGCCGGTGGCCGAGATGGAGAAGCTGATCATCACCAACACCACCGTGGCCGACGAGGACGTCCGCCTGCTCGCCCAGCGGCGCGCCCAGAACGTGAAGAACTGGCTGGTGGCGAAGGGCCAGGTGCCGGCCGAACGCATCTTCGTGCTGGCTGGCCGTGAAGGCGACGACGGCAAGCAGCCGAAGGCCAAGGTCAGCCGGACCGACTTCTCGCTGCGCTGATGATGACCGGAGGTTCCATGCGCCCTCAAAAACTCGACCCCGCAGAGCAGGCGGTACGCTTGGCCACCCTCGACGGCTGGCAGTTGGTGCCCGGCCGCGAGGCCATCACCCGCAGCTACCGGTTTGCCGATTTCAACGCCGCCTTCGGCTGGATGACCCGGGTTGCGCTGATGGCCGAGAAGATCGACCACCATCCCGAGTGGCGCAACACCTACAACCGCGTCGAGGTCGTGCTCACCACCCACGACGCCGGTGGGCTCACCGAGCTGGATTTCCAGCTCGCCGGTTTCATGGATCGGGCGGCGCTGGGCTGACGCGGTTTTGCCGCATTGCGGAATGCTTGTCTTTCCGGAGGGTGATACCCTTCGCAGAAAAAATCGACAAGAACCCGGCGGGAGAGGACAGCAGATGCATCTGACGTTTGACTGGAGTACGACCCTGCGCCGTGTGCGCGGGCGGACGAGCTTCGTTCCGGACGCGGTTGCTTCGGCCGGCACGCGCTGCGGCTGGAAGCGTTTTCCTTTTGGCGACCGCATCTACCGCTACGGCGGCGATGCCCTCGCCACCAACTGGGCGCGCCTTCATGCGGGCGACGCCGAGCCCTATCCCGACGTTGCCGCCCTGGGGCGCCTGGTTCGTGCCAACCCGGCGCTGGGCGCGCGGGTGCCTGATCTGGCGGCCGCCGCGCGCGACGTCGAAGAAGCCTGGCGGGCCTATCACGCGGGCGACTTTGCCGAGGCCGTCGACCGCGGTGAGGCGGCCGGCCCGGTGGGCACGGTGGTCGCCGCCAGGGCGGCGATCGTCTACGCCACCCATCTTGAAGAAGACGAAATGCGCCGCGCGGCCATCCTGCGGGATACCGTCGATGCCTGTTCGGTGCTGGTGGAGCTGGCGCCCAACTGGGCCAACGCGTGGTTCCTGAATGGGCTTGCCATCGGCCGCTACTGCCAGCACGTGCCGCTGGTGCGCAGCCTGGCGCGGGGGCTGGGCGGCAAATCGCGGGAATCCCTGCAGCGGGCCCTGCAGCTTGAGCCCGGTCACGCCGATGCTCACGCCGGGCTTGGCATCTACTGCACCGAAGTCATCGACAAGGTGGGGGCGATGGTGGCCGCGCTGACCTACGGCGTGAAGAAGGAAACCGCCATCGAACACTTCGAGGCGGCCCGCGCGCTCAATCCGCGGTCGCCGACCACCTTGGTGGAATACGCCCGGGCGCAGATGCTTGCGGGTGGGGCTGCCAGCCTGGGGCGGGCTCACGCCCTCTTCGCCGAGGCCGCAGCCTGCCAGCCTCTGGATGCCCAGGCCCGGCTGGATGTGGAGTGGGCGCGGGCGGAACTCGCTGCCTAGCCTGGCTGCCGGCCCGGCCGGGCGGCGCAGGTCAGACCTTGGCGCGGATCAGGCGTGCCTTTTCCCGCTCCCAGTCGCGTTCCTTCTCGGATTCGCGCTTGTCGTACTGCTTCTTGCCCTTGGCGAGGCCCACGCTCACCTTCACGCGGCCCTTGGTGTAGTGCAGGTCGAGGGGCACCAGCGCGTAGCCGGCGCGCTCCACCTTGCCGATCAGCTTGGCGATCTCCTCGGCGTGGAGCAGCAGCTTGCGGGTGCGGGTCGGGTCGGGGTGGATGTGGGTGGAGGCGGATTCGAGGGGCGTGATGTGCATGCCCACGATGAAGATTTCCGCCCCGCGGATCACCACGTAGCTTTCCTTGATGTTGGCGCGCCCGGCGCGGATACCCTTCACCTCCCAGCCTTCCAGCACGAGGCCGGCTTCGTATTTATCCTCGATGAAGTAATCGTGGAAGGCCTTGCGGTTGTCGATGATGCTCATGGCGATAGGCTCGTGGATGGCGCCGCCTTGGCGCGGGCCGGGTGGGACGCGTAAAATCGCGTATTTTAACAGGTCGCATCCCCGCTCGCTCCCCGATGGCTGCCGTCAAGAAAATTGTCCTGATCGAGTTTACGCCGGTCCAGATGTTCGATCTGGTGGACCGCTGCGAGGATTACCCCAAGTTCCTGCCCTGGTGTGGTGGCAGCGAGGTGCATGGCCGGGATGAGAAGATCACCCGGGCAACCCTGCACATCAACTACCACGGCATCAAATCCCATTTCAGCACCGAGAACGAGAAGGTCTACCCCTCGCACATGCTGATCCGCCTGACCGACGGGCCCTTCACCCATCTCGACGGCTCGTGGGATTTCACCCCGCTGGGTGACGCCGCCTGCAAGGTCGAGTTCAACCTGCGCTATGAGTTCTCCAGCCGCCTCATCGAGAAGGCCGTCGGGCCGGTGTTCAACCACATCGCCAACACCTTCGTCGATTCCTTCGTGAAGCGTGCCGAGCAAATTTATGGACGGAAATGACCATGTCCGCTGACGCCAGCCAGGATTCCATCAACGTCGACGTCTGCTATGCCCTGCGCGACCGTCAGGAGATCGTCCGGCTCAAGTTGCCGGCCGGCGCCACGGTGCAGCGGGCCATCGACGCTTCCGGTCTGCTCCAGAAGCATCCGGAGATCGACATCGTCAAGACCAACAAGCTGGGCATCTTCGCCAAGCTGGTGAAGGCCGACACCGTGCTGCGCGACCGGGACCGGATCGAGATCTACCGCCCGCTGATCGCCGACCCGAAGGAAGTGCGTCGCAAGCGCGCCGAAGAGGGGAAGGTCATGAAGAAGGGCGGCGGCCCCGCCGAAGAGGCCGCCTGAGGGCTGCCGCCGCTCAGCGGCAGGTCTTGTCGACGGCCCGGCGGGTGCGCTCGATCGCGGCGCTGCGCCCGTCGTCGTCCAGGAAAACCCGTTCGCCGTTTTCGTCGAAGCGGCTCATCCGCTGGCCGCTCTCCAGCGCGGTGAGCTGGGCGCGGTTTTCAGCGCATTCGCGCTGCCGTGCCTGGTCGTTGGCCTGGGCCTTGCGGGCTTTCTCCTCGGCTTCCGCGGCTTCGGCGCGGCGCTTGCGGAAGGCCAGCTCCTTTTCGGCGTAGCTTTGCTGGGAGGAGGGGGACGCTGCTGCGGCGGCCTCGCCACCTTCGGCCGTTCTGGCTGGAGGCTGGGGCGCAATCGAGCCCTGACGGACCGTGCGGACCTTGGCGTCTGGCGGCGGCATGTCGGAGTAGTGCACCTGCCCGCCGGCGTCTTTCCAGCTGTAAATACCCTGTCCGAAGGCTGCCGATCCGGTGCAAAGCAGCAGAACAAGGAAAAATTTGCGGAACATCAGAAACTCCAGTCAGACAAAGCTTTTGCCGGGAAGCGGCGACCTACGTATAATACGGATTTGATTCAAGGGATTAAAGCCATGCGAGTGATTCAGAAGGCGCTGACGTTCGATGACGTCCTTCTCATCCCGGCCCATTCCAGCGTTCTCCCGCGCGACGTCAACCTCCAGACGAAACTCACGCGCAACATTACCCTGAATATTCCGCTGGTGTCCGCAGCCATGGACACCGTCACCGAAGCGCGTCTTGCCATTGCTCTCGCCCAGGAAGGCGGGATCGGTATCGTTCACAAGAACCTTACCGCCCAGCAGCAGGCCGCCGAAGTGGCCAAGGTAAAGCGCTTCGAATCGGGCATCCTCAAGGATCCGATCACCATTCCGCCGACCATGACGGTCCGCGAAGTGCTGACCCTGACCCGCAGCCACAAGATCTCCGGCCTGCCGGTGGTCGAGAACGGCAAGGTCATCGGTATCGTCACCAACCGCGACACCCGCTTCGAGACCAATCTCGACCAGCCCGTGTCCGCCATCATGACGCCCCACGCGCGCCTCGTCACCGTCAAGGAAGGCACCAGCCTCGAAGACGCCCGCGCGCTGATGCACAAGCACCGCCTCGAGCGCGTGCTGGTCCTGAATGACGCTGGCGAACTGGCCGGCCTCATCACCGTCAAGGACATGATGAAGTCCACCGAGCACCCGCTCGCCGCCAAGGATAGCCTCGGCCGCCTGCGCGTGGGTGCCGCCATCGGCGTCGGTGCCGGCACCGAAGAGCGTGCCGCGCTGCTGGCCGAGGCCGGTGTGGACGTGATCGTCGTCGATACCGCCCACGGCCACTCGCAAGGCGTGCTCGACCGGGTCAATTGGGTCAAGAAGAACTTCCCGCAGGTCGAGGTCATCGGCGGCAACATCGCCACCGCCGCCGCCGCACTGGCGCTGGTCGAAGCCGGCGCCGACGGCGTCAAGGTCGGCATCGGCCCGGGCTCCATCTGCACCACCCGCATCGTCGCCGGCGTCGGCGTGCCGCAGATCACCGCGGTCGACAACGTCGCCACCGCGCTGGCCGGTTCCGGCGTGCCGCTGATCGCCGACGGTGGCATCCGCTACTCCGGTGACATCTCCAAGGCCATCGCCGCCGGTGCCAACGTGGTGATGCTGGGCGGCCTGTTCGCCGGCACCGAAGAAGCGCCGGGCGAGACCGTGCTGTTCCAGGGCCGTTCCTACAAGTCCTACCGGGGCATGGGTTCGCTGGGCGCGATGCAGCAGGGCGCCGCCGACCGTTACTTCCAGGACAACGAAGGTAACGTCGACAAGCTCGTGCCGGAAGGCATCGAAGGCCGTGTGCCCTACAAGGGCGCGGTGACCGCGGTGATCCACCAGCTGATGGGCGGCCTGCGCGCCTCCATGGGCTACGTGGGCTGCGCCAGCATCGACGAGATGCGCACCCGCGCCGAGTTCGTCGAGATCACCTCGGCCGGCATCCGCGAATCCCACGTCCACGACGTGCAGATCACCAAGGAAGCGCCGAACTACCACGTGGATTGATCGCCCGCTATCGTCCCTGAGAGAAGGCAGCCGAGAGGCTGCCTTCTTTCGTTTGGGCGCCGGTGTCACCAGTGGGCGGCCGGTGGATAATCCCCTTCCGGCTGAACCTCTCCGCGTTTGCGCACTCCATCCGTCATGCTCAATCGAACCCGCACCGAAACCTCGACGACCGCCAACCTGCTCGAACCCGTGGTGGAAGTCAGCCATCTTTCCCGCGCGGTGACGTCCGACGACGGCGCCAGGCTTTCCATTCTCGACGACGTCTCCTTCACCATCGCCGCCGGCGAGGCGATCGCCATCGTCGGCGCGTCCGGTTCGGGCAAATCCACCTTGCTGGGTTTGCTGGCCGGGCTGGATTCGCCCAGCGGCGGCAGCGTGCGCATCCGCGGGCAGGATCTGTTTGTCCTTGATGAGGACGGCCGGGCCGAGCTGCGTGGGGCCTGCGTGGGCTTCGTGTTCCAATCCTTCCAGCTGCTGCCGGCGCTCACCGCGCTGGAAAACGTGATGCTGCCGCTGGAACTGGCCGGCCGCCGCGATGCACGCCAGGAGGCCGAAAGCTGGCTCGGTCGGGTCGGGCTGTCGGGGCGGCTGGGGCACTACCCGCGCCAGCTCTCGGGCGGTGAGCAGCAGCGCGTCGCCGTGGCCCGCGCCTTTGCGCCGCGGCCGGCGCTGGTGCTGGCCGACGAGCCCACCGGCAACCTCGACGTGGCCACCGGCGAGGCGGTCATCGAGCTGATGTTCTCCCTCAACGCCGAGTCCGGCACCACGCTGGTGCTGGTGACCCACGACAACGCGCTCGCGGCCCGTTGTAGCCGCACCTTGCGGCTGGCGGCGGGGCGGCTGGAGTCGTCGACAGCGGCCTTGTAGGTCGGACTTCAGTCCGACAGCGCGGGTTGATCAGGCAGGGTTTGTCGGACTGAAGTCCGACCTACAGGGACGCTCCCGCCGGAGTGCGGCGCTTACGGCACGCTCAGCAGGTTCTGCTCCCGCAGCCCGCAGCGCTTGAGGATGCTGCGGGCCGCGATCACGCCGCTGTGCACCGCGGCTTCGATGGTCGCCGGGTATTCCGACGCCACGTAGTCGCCAGCCAGCCACAGGCCGGGATGGGGCGTGGCGCAGCGGGGGCGCTCGATGCCCGGCGTGCAGGCAAAGGTGGCGCGCTTTTCGGTGATGACCTGGGCCCATTTGAGCGCCGGCAGCGGGCCGAGGATGGCCTGGAGCTCCTGCAGCAGGGCGATCTCCAGCGCCTCCTTGCCGATTTCCTGATGGGCGCCGCTGGCGCTGATGACCACGCTCACCATCCCCTCCGGCCCGCCCAGCGCGGCGCGGTCGAAGGCCCACTGGCCGTAGCCGCCGCTCATGCCGATCATTGGCTCGGGGAAGTTCACCGGCCCGTCGAAGGCCAGCCATGCGGTGACGATGGGCTCGTGGCGCAGGGCGTCGATCTGCGCGACCACCGGCGCCAGCGCCGGCAAGGGCTCGACCAGCGCGGCCACGTGGTACGGCGCGGTGGCGACGACCACGTGGTCGTAGCGAGTGCTCCACGGGTCGCCGTCCAGGCGGAAATACTCGCCCTCGGGCTGGATCGTCTTGATCGGCTCGGCGGTGCGCACCGTGTGGCCGCGCATCGCCAGCCAGCGGGAAGCCGGCACCGGAAAGAGCTCCGACAGATCGACCTTCGGCAGCAGGAGATCCGAGGCTGACGCGCTGGCGGCGAGGCTGTCGCGCAGCACGTTGGCGAAGACCTGGGCCGAGGCCTGGTCGACCGGCGTGTTGAGCGCCGCGACGCACAGGGGCTCCCAGATCAGGCGGTTGAGGGTGCTGGTCTGGCGGGTTTCGGCGAGCAGCGACGAGACCGGGCGGTCCGGTTCGACGACGAACTTGCGGCTTTTTAGGACACGCATCAGCCGGGCCATCGCCAGCTTGTCGGCAAGGCCGAGGCCGCGGGCGGTGAGGAGGCCCAGCGCCAGATGCAGCGGCGCCGGCAGCGGCGCGGCGCGCAGCTCGCACAGGCCGGGATAGACCAGCGCCAGCCGGCGGGTTTCGAGCACGCTGGGTTTTACGCCCACCAGCCGCAGCATGCGCAGGGTTTCGGCGTAGGCGCCGAGGAGGATGTGCTGGCCGTTATCGACCCGGTAGCCATCTTTCTCGACCACCCGCGCCCGGCCGCCGAGGGTGCGCGAGGCTTCGAACAGCGTGACCCGGGCGCCGCCGCGGGCGAGGGTGACGGCTGCCGCAAACCCTGCGTAGCCGCCGCCGACGACGGCGACCTGGGGCGTGAGGCTCATCGGGCGATACCGCTCATGCCCCGAACCACGTCTTGCCGGCGAGCCAGATCTTGCGCAGCGGGGTGAGGGAGGTGCGGCGGTCGAGCACCTGGAAGCCGTCGGCCTCGATCTCGTCGAGGAGGGTGCGGTAGATGGCGGCCATGATGAGGCCCGGGCGCTGGGCCTTGCGGTCTTCGGCCGGCAGCTGGGCGAAGGCCTGCTCGTAGAGCTGGCGGGCGCGCTTCGCCTGGAAGGCCATCAGCTCGCGGAAACCGTCGGAATACTGGCCGTCGAGGATCTGCTTGGCCGGCACGCCAAACTGCTGGAGCTCGTTGATCGGCAGGTAGATGCGGCCCCGGCGGGCGTCCTCACCCACGTCGCGGATGATGTTGGTGAGCTGGAAGGCGAGGCCCAGATCGTGGGCGTACTTGAGCGTCTGGCGGTTGGTGTAGCCGAAGATCTCGGCCGACAGCAGGCCCACCACGCTGGCCACCCGGTAGCAGTAGAGGTTGAGCGCCTTCCAGTCGAGGTAGCGGGTCTGCTGGAGATCCATCTGCATGCCGTCGATGACTTCGAGGAGCAGCTCGCGGGGCAGGTTGAAGCGCTGGATGACGTCCTTCAGGGCCTGGCCGACCGGGTGCTGGGGCGTGCCTTCGTAGATCAGCCCGACCTGATGGCGCCACCAGTCGAGGGTGGTGTGGGCGATCTGCGGGTCCTGGCATTCGTCCACCACGTCGTCCACCTCGCGGCAGAAGGCGTACAGGGCGATGATCGCCTGGCGCCGCTCGGGGGGCAGGAACATGAAGCTGTAGTAGAAGCTGGAGCCGCTGGCGGCGGCTTTCTCCTGGCAGTAGGCGTGGGGATCGGTCATGGGGGGCTAGCGGGTGAGTGCGCGCCAGGCGAGGCGCAGCCAATCGGCTTTGCCGAGGATCGGGCGGTGGTTGAAGACGTCGTAGGCGTTGGCCTCGATCTTGTCGAGCACGCCGAGGCCGCCCTGCACGATGAGGCGCAGTTCCCAGCCGATGCGGCCGGGCAGGCGACGGGCCAGGGGTGCGCCGTGGAGCATCATGGTGCGGGCGCGCTGGATCTCGAAATCCATCAGCGCCGAGAACTGGCGGGTGACCTCGCCCCCGGCGATGCAGGCTTCGGTGACGCCGAAGCGCTCCATGTCGGCCTGGGGCAGGTAGATGCGCTGCTTCTGCCAGTCGATGGCCACGTCCTGCCAGAAGTTGATGAGCTGCAGGCTGGTGCAGATCTGGTCGGACATGGCCAGATTGGCGGGCGTGGCGGCCTTGTAGAGGTGCAAGAGCAGCCGGCCCACCGGGTTGGCGGAGCGCCGACAGTAGTCGGCCAGATCGGCGAAATCGGCGTAGCGGGTCTTCACGACGTCCTGGCTGAAGGCGTCGAGCAGGTCGAGGAACAGGCTGATCGGCAGCTTGAATTGCCGGACGTTGTCGGCCAGGCGGTTGAAGATCGGCGCGAGCTTCGGATCGTCGATGGGCTTGCCCTGCTCGATGCAGAACAGCGCCCGGCGGTAATCGTTGAGGTGGGCGAGGCGCACCATCGGCGGCGCGTCGCCCTCGTCGGCGATGTCGTCGGCCGAGCGCGCGAAGGCGTAGATGGCCTCTACCGGCTCGCGCAGATGCGCGGGCAGCAGGAAGGACGCAACCGGGAAGTTCTCGTAGTGGTCGACGGACATGGGCGGGCGGAGTATACCGGGCTCGGTGCGGCGTGAGGGGCGCGCAGAACTGTAGCGCCTACTGTAGGTCGGACTTCAGTCCGACAGACAAGGATTGCTGAAGCAGTGCTGTCGGACTGAAGTCCGACCTGCAGGAATGGCCCCCGCTCACCGCTCCCCCTCACTCCTCATCGCCGCAATGCTCGAAATCCACGGCCTCTCCCGCCACTTCAACGGCCGCCCGGTGCTGGCCGGGATCAACCTCTCCCTCTCGCCCGGCGAATATGTGGCGATCGTCGGTGAATCCGGCGTCGGCAAATCCACGCTGCTCAACCTGATCGCCGGCCTCGACCGGCCCGATGGCGGCACGCTGTCTCTCGACGGCTGCGCGTACGCCGGGCTCGATGAAGACGCGCTCACCCGCCTGCGCCGGGACAAGCTGGGCTTCGTCTTCCAGGCCTTTCACGTGCTGCCCCATCTCACCGTGCGCCAGAACGTGGCGCTGCCGCTATGGCTGCAAGGCGTGGATGGCGATGCGGCCGACGCGCCCGCGCAGCAGCTCCTCAACGCCGTGGGCCTGGGCGACCGGGCCGGCAGCTGGCCGCGGGAGCTTTCCGGTGGCGAGATGCAGCGGGTCGCCATCGCCCGGGCGCTGGTGCATCGGCCGCGACTGGTGCTGGCCGACGAGCCCACCGGCAACCTGGACCCGGCCAACGGCGCGCGGGTGCTGGATCTGCTCGCCACGCGCATCCGCGAGGCGGGGGCGATCGGCATCCTGGTCACCCATTCGCTGGAGGCGGCCGCCACCGCCGACCGGGTGCTGCGCCTCGACGCCACCGGCCTGCACGGATGAAGGCGCGGGTGCTGGCGCCGGTCTTCCTCGGCTCGCTCGGGCGGCGGCGGGTCGCCACGCTGTTCTCCTTCGTCGCCATCGTGCTGGGGGTGGCGCTGGGGATGGCGGTGCAGGTGGTGCATGAGGCGGCGCTGAGCGAGTTTGGCCGCGGCATGCGCAGCCTGGCGGGTCAGGCTGATCTGCAGGTGGCGGGGCCAAAGGGCGGTTTCGACGAAGCCCTTTACGCGATTCTCGCCGCGCGGCCGGAAGTGGCCGAGGCGAGCCCGCTGGTGGAGCTGGATCTCAAGCTCGTTGGCCGCGACGAAACCCTGCACCTGCTGGGCGTGGATATCTTTGCCCTGGCCCGGGTCGCGCCCCGGCTGCTACCCCGGCCCCGGGACGAATCTGCGCGCTTTGCGGTGCTGGAAGACGACGCGCTGTTCCTCAGCCACGCGGCGGCGGACGCCCTGGGCGCACCGCCCGGCAAAAGCCTGCGGGTGCTGGCCGGTGCGGCGGAGGTGGATCTCAAGATTGCCGGCGATCTGCCCGGCGTGGAGGACGGCCGCCGTCTGGCGGTGATGGACATCGCCGCGGTGCAGACGCGCTTCGGCCGCGTCGGGCGCCTCACGCGGATCGACCTGAAACTGGCCGAGGGCGTGTCGCCGGAAGCGGCCATCGCCCGGCTGCAGCCGCTGCTGCCGGCGGGCGTGGTGGTGACCGCGCCTGAGGCCGCCGAGGACGAAGCGGCCAACCTCTCCCGTGCCTACCGCGTGAATCTCACCATGCTGGCGGCGATTGCGTTGGTGACGGGGGGCTTTCTGGTCTTCTCGGCCCAGGCCCTGTCGGTGGTGCGGCGGCGCACCGAGTTTGCCTTTCTGCGCGCCATCGGCCTTGCCCGGCGGCAGCTCTTTGGCTGGCTGCTGGCCGAAGGGGCGGCGGTGGGGCTGGCCGGCGGCGTGGTGGGCGTGGGTGTGGGTTATGGGCTGGCCTGGGGTGCGCTGGCGCTGCTGGGGGGCGATCTGGGGGCGGGATATTTTGCGGGGCTCAAGCCCGCGCTGGTCTTTCAGCCGGGGCTGACGGCGGCTTATGTGGGCTTGGGCGTGCTGGCGGGCGTGGCCGGGGCGTGGCTGCCGGCGCGGGAGGCGGCGACGGTGGCGCCGGCCCGGGCCCTCAAGGCCGGCGACGAGGCGGCGCTGCTGTCGGGCCATGGTCAGCCGCTGGTCGGGCTGGCGCTGCTGGGGGCGAGCGCGGCGGCGTGCTGGATTCCGCCGCTGGATGGCCTGCCCGTGGGCGGCTATCTGGCCGTGGCCTGCCTGCTGGCCGGGGGTGTGCTGCTGTTGCCGGCTGTGGCGGCGGGGCTGGCGCGGCTGCTGCCCGATCACGGCCCGGTGCCGGCCCGGCTGGCGGCGGCCCGCCTGGGCGCGGCCCCCGGCCACGCGGTGGTGGCGGCGGCCGGGGTGCTGGCGAGCGTGGCGCTGGCGGCTGCGATGGCGATCATGGTGGCGTCCTTCCGGGATTCGGTGGATGAGTGGCTCACCCAGCTGTTGCCGGCCGATCTTTACCTGCGCACCAGCCGCAGCGCCTCCAGCGGTTTTCTCGACCCCGCCCAGCAGGCGCGCATTGCCGCGGTGCCCGGCGTGGCGGAGCTGCGCTTCACGCGGATGGACAGCCTGCGCCTGGCGCCGGGACATCCACCGGTGGCGCTGCTGGCGCGCCCCCTGCCGCCCGACGGTGCCGGCCTGCCGCTGGTGGGCGCGGCGCGGCCGGGGCAGGGCGGGGTGACGATCTGGATCTCCGAAGCCGTGCAGGACATGCTGGGCTGGCGCCCGGGTGATGCGGTGACGCTGCCCCTCGCCGGGCGCAGCGTGGCGGTGCGGGTGGCCGGCGTGTGGCGGGATTACGCCCGCCAGACCGGCGCGGTGATGATCGACCTGGCCGATTACCGGCGCCTCACCGGCGACCCGCTGGCGAGCGACGCGGCGATCTTCCTGAAGCCCGACGCGGCTCCGGCGGTGGTGGAGGCGGCGCTGCTCGCCACCGCGCCGGCCGGGGCACTGGAGGTGGCCCGGCCCGGGGAGATCCGCGCCATCACTCTGCGCATCTTCGACCGCACCTTTGCGGTCACTTATCTGCTGGAGGCGGTGGCCGTGGCGATCGGTCTTGCCGGTGTGGCGGCGAGCTTTGCGGCGCTGGCGGCGGCACGACGGCGGGAGTTCGGGATGCTGCGCCACCTGGGCCTGACGCGCCGCCAGATCGGCTGGATGCTGGCCCAGGAAGGCGCGCTGGCGGCCGGCGTGGGCGTGCTGGCCGGGCTGGCGGTGGGCGGCGCCATCGGGCTGGTGCTGATCGAGGTGGTCAATCGGCAGAGCTTCCACTGGAGCATGGACCTGCACGTGCCCTGGCTGTCGCTGGCGGTGTTCGGCGCGGGGCTGGTGGCCCTCGGGGCCGGCGCGGCGGTGCTCGCCGGGCGGCAGGCGATGCGTCAGGACGCGGTGCTGGCGGTGCGTGAGGACTGGTGATGGGACTGCAGTGCAAAACGGGGGCCATGCAGCGCAGCGCTGCATGGGTGCACCTTTCAAGTGCAACACCCGAGTTCGGAACTTCAACGATGCTGAAAAAAGCATCGGCGCCGGAGTCCGGAACTCGACCATTGCTGCTTTTTGCTGCAACGATGCACTTATCAAGTGCATTTGCGGAGCTTCGAGCTCCGGCATTGATGCTTTTTGCAGCAATGGTGAAGCTTGGAACTGCGACGGTGCAGTTCGGAGCTGCAATCGCAGCGCGATGCCCTGCGGTGACGCAGGTTGATGCCCGGCACCCACGCCCGGGATGGGGCCGGTCTGTCTGCCCCGCTGCAACAGGCCTGCCCGACGCTGGAGGCGTGGCATGAAGCACGGTGCAAGTCCGAATCCGATGCGCCGCCGCCTGCTGCTGGCGCTGGCGGCCCTGCCTGGCTGGGGCACGGCGCGGGCCGCGGATTTTGCCCCAGTGCTGCCCGGCCGGCGGCTGGTGTTTCCGGCGGATCACGGCGCCCATCCGGATTTCCGCACCGAGTGGTGGTATGCCACCGGCTGGCTTGCGTTGCCGGACGGGCGTCCGCTGGGCTTTCAGGTGACCTTCTTCCGGGTGCGCACCGGCGTCGGCGAGGGCAGCCCCAGCGCCTTCGCACCGCGTCAGCTGGTGATGGCCCACGCGGCGATCGCCGACCCGCAACTGGGGCGCCTGCGCCATGACGAGCGCTCGGCCCGGGTGGGCTTCGGCCGCGCCGGTTTCGAGACGGAGCGTACCGCGGTGTGGTGTGGCGACTGGCGCTTTGCGCTGGATGGTGGGCGCTACCGGGCGGAGGTGCGCGCGGCGGATTTCGCCTACGCACTGGATCTGACGCCCGATGGCCCGCCGCTCCTCAACGGCAAGGCCGGCTTCTCGGCCAAGGCGCCCGACCCGCGCCACGCCAGCTACTACTACAGCCGGCCCCAGCTGGCGGTGAGCGGCACGGTGACGCTGGACGGCAGCAGCCAGCCAGTCACCGGCAAGGCCTGGCTGGATCACGAGTGGTCCAGCGAACTGATGCCCGAGGGCGCCCAGGGCTGGGACTGGCTGGGCGCCAACCTCGACGACGGCAGCGGCCTGATGGCCTTCCGGATGCGTGGGCAGGACGGCAATCCGATGTGGGCCGCGGCCAGCTGGCGGGCGGCCGATGGCACGGCGCGCATCCTCACGCCTGCGGATGTGCGCTTCGAACCGCTGCGGGAGTGGCGCTCCCCCCGCACCGGCATCCGCTACCCCGTGGCCTGGCGGCTGACGGTGGCGGGCCGGATGTTCGAACTGCAACCCCTCATCGACGACCAGGAACTCGACAGCCGCCGCTCCACCGGCGCGGTGTACTGGGAGGGCGCGGTGCGCCTGCTGGAAGGCAGCCCCCCCGGCCGCGAGGTGGGGCGGGGGTATCTGGAGATGACGGGGTATGGGGAGCGGATTAGGGTGGGGTGAGAGTTCCCCCGGTGCTGTGTAAGCAAATTTAACTGGTGTCTACACACCGGATGAGGCAGCAAGTGACTTGGCTCGAGAGATCATTCGACGAACGTCAGAGGAGGCATTTATTGGAGTTAACTCGATATTGGGGTGCTTTGCGCTGAAGACGCGGAATACTTCGTCAGCGAAAGCTTGACCGATGGATGTCACTCCGGTGAAATCAAGCATGACGACCTTGAATCGGTCGATTCTCGACAGTAGCCGCTTGGCTTGCGATCGAGAGACTAAATTGTCGTCCCCATATTGCATCAGTCTGACGGGGACTACCGTCTTGTTGAAGCCGTAGTCCTCTCCCGAAGAGAACTTGTCAAAGACTTTCTTGGTGGTCCGCGCAGTATGGTTGTGTAGCGTCATTGTTACCAAGGTACCTTCTTGCGGACGGTTTCGTTGGAGAATCCAATCCTCTTTCTTGTCAAACTGATGTGAGAAAAATACTTCTCCAGAGAGAATGTCAAACTCATCAAACATTCGTGACGAAAAAAAGATGCCTTCGCCCGAGTGGTTGGCCGGATCAGTCGTTAGCTTGCCTTTGGCCAGTTCTAGTACCGCGTGCCGCTCATCAACCAAATCGAGCGCGCTTCGAATCTTCTTGAAGATGCCGACACCGTTGTCGTAGATAGTCACGGTCGTAGATGCCGCGGTCTTTTTCACAGATATGAGAACGTCACTGGCATCCGAGTGGTCGATCACGTTGTTAAGCATCTCGGTGAAACCATAGTGCCAAATGTTCAGGACGTTTCTTGGCAGCTTTTCTAGCCGTGGCGCAACGTCGTTACGCCAAACTGAGTCTTCGGTCAGTGATGGTGTAAGCTCGTATTGATGACTCCATTGCAGCAATGGAGCAAGACGATAGAGCTTACTTCGCGTATTCCCGCTGACCACAACAGCCCCTTCGTCAACCAAGCGCTTTAGGTGCTTGTGGACGGCCTGCCTTGAGCAGGCGAATTTCTCTGCCGCGATGCGTACAACATCTGATGGATGCGCATCAATGTTCTCGATAAGAAATTTACGTACGGGTTCTCCGCCGGTTCGGACTGCGGGCATTTGTCAACCTCCTTTTGTTGTATTGTCAACGTTTCTGTCGTCTTGTCAACTGAGATCTGTGAAGTTTAAATCGCCCAGAATTGCATAGTTGTGTGCTGAGCTGCATTGGGTCCCTCGGGTAACGTGCGGTACGAGTGATGGAGCGCCCGCTTGTGAAGCGTGGCTAAACGACGTGAACTTGAAAGTCTCATTTTGTGCCTCATCTATGCCGCAGACAGAAATCCGGAGGCCCTATGCGCTACGACAAGTTCACCACCAAATTCCAGCAAGCCCTCGCCGATGCCCAGAGCCTCGCGGTGGGCAACGACCAGCAGTTCATCGAGCCCCAGCACCTGCTGCTGGCGCTCCTCAATCAGGACGACGGCAGCACCGCTTCGCTGCTGCAGCGGGCCGGCGTGAATGGCGCCGGGCTCAAGGCGGCGCTCGTGAAGGCGCTCGATCGTCTGCCCAAGGTGCAGGGCCACGGCGGCGAGGTGTCCGTCGGGCGTGATCTGGGCAACCTGCTCAACCTCACCGACAAGGCTGCCCAGCAGCGCGGCGACGAGTTCATCGCCAGCGAGATGTTCCTGCTGGCCCTGGCCGACGACAAGGGCGAGACCGGCCGCCTGCTGAAGGAACACGGCCTGACCAAGAAGGCGCTGGAGCAGGCCATCGACGCCGTGCGCGGCGGCCAGAACGTGGGTAGCGCCGACGCCGAGAGCCAACGCGAGGCCCTGAAGAAGTATTGCGTCGATCTGACCGACCGCGCCCGCCAAGGCAAGCTCGACCCGGTGATCGGCCGCGACGACGAGATTCGCCGGGCGATCCAGATCCTCCAGCGCCGCACCAAGAACAACCCGGTGCTGATCGGCGAGCCCGGCGTGGGCAAGACGGCCATCGTCGAGGGCCTGGCCCAGCGCATCATCAATGGCGAAGTGCCCGAGACCCTGAAGGGCAAGCGCGTGCTGGTGCTCGACATGGCCGGGCTGCTGGCCGGCGCCAAGTACCGTGGCGAGTTCGAGGAGCGCCTGAAGGCGGTGCTCAACGACATCGCCAAGGACGAAGGCCGGATCATCCTGTTCATCGACGAGATCCACACCATGGTGGGCGCCGGCAAGGCCGAGGGCGCCATCGACGCCGGCAACATGCTCAAGCCCGCGCTGGCCCGCGGCGAACTCCACTGCATCGGCGCCACCACCCTGGACGAATACCGCAAGTACATCGAGAAGGACGCTGCGCTGGAGCGCCGCTTCCAGAAGGTGCTCGTCGATGAGCCGAGCGTGGAATCGACCATCGCCATCCTGCGCGGCCTGCAGGAGAAGTACGAACTCCACCACGGCGTGGACATCACCGACCCGGCCATCGTCGCCGCGGCGGAGCTTTCGCACCGCTACATCACCGACCGCTTCCTGCCCGACAAGGCCATCGACCTGATCGACGAGGCCGCGGCGCGCATCAAGATGGAGATCGACTCCAAGCCCGAGGTGATGGACAAGCTCGAGCGCCGCCGCATCCAGTTGGAGATCGAGCAGCTGGCGGTGCAGAAGGAGAAGGACGAAGCCTCGCTGAAGCGCCTCGGCCTGATCGAGGAAGAGATCGCCCGCATCAAGAAGGAATACTCGGATCTGGAAGAAATCTGGAAGGCCGAGAAATCCGCGGTGCAGGGCTCGGCCCAGATCAAGGAAGAGATCGACCACCTGAAGGCCGACATCGCCCGCCTGCAGCGCGAAGGCAAGCTCGAGAAGGTGGCCGAGCTGCAGTACGGCAAGCTGCCCCAGCTCGAGGCGCAACTCAAGAAGGCCGAGGCCGGCGGCGACGCCAGGCCCGCCAACAAGCTGCTGCGCACCCAGGTGGGCGCCGAGGAGATCGCCGAGGTGGTGAGCCGCGCCACCGGCATCCCGGTGTCGAAGATGATGCAGGGCGAGCGCGAGAAGCTGCTGCACATGGAAGACAAGCTGCACCAGCGCGTGGTCGGCCAGGACGAGGCCGTGCGCCTGGTGGCCGATGCGATCCGCCGCTCCCGCGCCGGGCTGTCGGACGAGAACCGGCCCTATGGCTCCTTCCTGTTCCTCGGCCCCACGGGCGTGGGCAAGACCGAGCTGTGCAAGGCGCTGGCCGAGTTCATGTTCGATGCCGAGGATCACCTCATCCGCATCGACATGAGCGAGTTCATGGAGAAGCATTCGGTGGCCCGCCTGATCGGCGCGCCTCCGGGCTACGTGGGCTACGAGGAAGGCGGTTATCTCACCGAGCAGGTGCGTCGCAAGCCGTATTCGGTGATCCTCTTCGATGAAGTGGAGAAGGCTCACCCGGACGTCTTCAACGTGCTGCTGCAGGTGCTCGACGACGGCCGCATGACCGACGGCCAGGGCCGCACGGTGGACTTCAAGAACACCGTGATCGTGATGACCAGCAACCTGGGCAGCCAGATGATCCAGCAGATGTCCGGCGACGACTATCAGGTCATCAAGCTGGCGGTGATGGCCGAGGTGAAGACCTACTTCCGGCCGGAGTTCATCAACCGGATCGACGAGGTGGTGGTCTTCCATGCGCTCGACGAGAAGCACATCGCATCCATCGCCCGCATCCAGCTGGCCTATCTCGAGAAGCGCCTGGCGCGGCTCGACATGCACCTGGACGTGAGCGACGCGGCGCTGATGGAACTCGCCAGCGCCGGCTTCGACCCGGTGTTCGGCGCCCGGCCGCTCAAGCGGGCGATCCAGGAGCACATCGAGAACCCGCTCGCCAAGCGCATCCTCGAAGGGCAGTTTGCCGCCAAGGACACCATCAAGGTGGATTGCATCGACCGGAAGATCACTTTCGTGAAGGCATGATGACCGTCTGACCGTGTTTGCCCGGAAGGCCCGCAGCGATGCGGGCCTTCTGCTTTGGTGGTCAGGAAGCTGAATGCGGATTGACTTTCAATATCGCTGAAATTATATTCAGATAAAATCAAGACAACTGTTCTGGATATCTTCATGCCTGTCGTCGTCCAGCGCCTGATCGCGCTGCTGTTGTGTTTTGCCCAGCTGGGCTGCGTCACCTCGTACTGGATGCGGGACAAATACTCCAAGGACACCATCCGGAGCTTCACGGTCACCGGCGATGGCAGCGAGTTGGTCGTGCTGGGCGACAAGTACCACTATTTCTTTCCGTCGTCCGCTCCGCTCCTGAAGGTTCTGACCTGGGAAAGGCGGGCGGTGCTGGAGGCGGACCTCGACCATTCATTCTCTGCCGACCGGGACAAGGTCAAAGGGACGCTCTATCTGTCGGCCAGGATCGCCAGACTCGACGACGCGCAGCGGGCGTTCCTGCTTCAGGCGGGCTTCAGGGAGTCGGAATCCTCCCGAACGACGCTGTACAAACGCTTTGATCTGGAAGGCCGTCGCTACAGTGCGGCGGGTGTGCATGTGCCTGACGACATCGCTTTCGCGCATCCCTACGAGGTGTACGTCCTGGAGGTGACGCCGCCGGAAATGTTTGCCGCCAAGCTTCTGGCGACGCCGGTCACCGTGGCAGCCGACGGCGCGCTGATCGTCGGCGGCGTCGCCCTGGTGTTAGTCGTCGGTACAGCGGCGATGCTCGTGAGCGGTAGCAAGGCACTTAGATGACGCACTAGGCGCCCTCTGCATGACACCCTATTTAACTTTTTCCGCATGCTGCAGGTGGGGCGGGCACCGATAAGCCTATATACTTGCAAGGTTTGATTTAAACCATCATTTGGAAAGGATTTTTCATGCAGGAAGACGACGACAACCAGAACCTCGTGCTCGGCATTCTCTTTGGCGTCATTGCGCTGGTCATCGGCTTGGTGATCGGTCTTGCCTCCTACGTCACCGGCCAGACCCGTGAAGCCGCACCGGCTGCCGTGGCCGCCGTCGAGGCCCCCGAGATCGCCGAAGTGGGCGAGCCCCTGATCAAGCTGTACTTCGATTCCGGCAAGGCCGAGTTGCCCGCCAACGCCGCCGAGGAAGTCGCCAAGGTCGTCGCCAAGCTGCAAGAAGAACCCGCCAAGCTGGTGCTGATCTCCGGCTACCACGATGAAACCGGTGGTGCCGCCGTCAACGCCGAAGTCGCCAAGGCCCGCGCCCTGGCCGTCAAGGACGTTCTGATCGCCGCCGGCATCCCCGCCGACAAGGTGAACCTGCGCAAGCCGGCCATCACCCTGGGTGGTGGCGACGCTGCCGAAGCGCGTCGCGTGGAAGTGCGCGTGCAGTAATCGCCGCACCGCGCAGCCAGAAGAAAGCCGGGTCCGCCCGGCTTTTTTTCGTTCACGGCCGGGGCAGATCGACGCCGGGCTCGGCTACCATCCGCCCATGATCCGCTACCAGACCCTCGCCGAGCAGACCGGGCAACTCATCGAGAGCGGCGTGCTGCGCCCGGGCGAGCGCCTGCCCTCGGTGCGCCAGGCCTGCCGCATCCACGACGTGAGCCCGGTGACCGTCACCCAGGCCTACGCGCTGCTGGAAAGCCGCGGGCTCGTCGAGGCGCGGCCGCGCTCCGGCTACTTCGTGCGTGTGCGGCGGGCCCAGCGCCTGCCCGAGCCGGCGATGAGCCGCCCGCAGCCGGATTTCACCGAGCTGCAGGTGAGCGACTTCATCTTCCAGATCCTCGACAGCGTGAAGGACCCGGCGGTGGTGCCGCTGGGCTCCAGCTTTCCGGCGCCCGAACTCTTCCCCCTTGACCGGCTGGGCCGCTGCCTCGCCCACGCGGCCCGGCATCTCGATCCGCGCGCCACCATCACCGACCTGCCGCCGGGCAACGAGGAGCTGCGCCGCCAGCTGGCACTGCGCTATCTGGGCCACGGCGCCCAGGTGTCGCCGCGGGAGATCGTCATCACCTCGGGCGCGATGGAAGGGCTCAACCTGTGCCTGCAGGCGGTCACGCGCCCCGGCGATCTGATCGCCGTCGAGTCGCCCACCTTCTACGCCGGCCTGCAGGCGGCCGAGCGGCGTGGGCTGCGGGTGGCGGAGATCCCGTCGCACCCGCGGGAGGGCGTCAGCATCGAGGCGCTGGCCGAGCTGCTGCGCCACCACCGGGTGAGCGCCTGCCTGTTCATGCTCAACTTTGCCAACCCCACCGGCGCGCGGATGCCCGACGCGCGGCGGCGTGAGCTGGTCGAGCTCCTCACCCGCCACCAGGTGCCGCTGATCGAGGATGACGTGTACGCCGAGCTGTACTTCGGCGATACCGCGCCCCTGTGCTCCAAGGCCGTGGACCCGGCCGGCATCGTGATGCACGTGTCGTCCTTCTCGAAGTGCCTCGCGCCGGGTTACCGGATCGGCTGGGTGGCGGCCGGGCGCTACGCCGACGCCGTCCAGCGCCAGAAGCTGGCGAGCAGCATCGCCACCACCGTGCCGGTGCAGATCGCCCTGGCGGATTACCTCAAGCAGGGCGGCTTCGACAAACACCTGCGCGGCCTGCGCCAGCGCCTCGCCAGCCAGGAGGCGGCGCTGGTGGCCGCGGTGGAGGCGCACTTCCCGGATGGCACGCGCCTCGCCCGGCCCGAGGGCGGTTACTTCCTGTGGCTGGAACTGCCGCCCCAGGTGGATGCCCTGCGCCTGCATCAGGCCGCGCTGGCGGCGGGGATCAGCCTCGCGCCGGGGCCGATTTTCTCGGCCACGCGGGAATTCGGCCACTGCATCCGCCTCAACTTCGGCCACCCCGATCCTGCTCGCCAGCGGGCGGCGGTGGAAACCCTCGGCAAGCTGGTGGCCGCCCAGTTGTAGCGCATCTGTACCTATTGTTTTTCTGATTCTCTGAATCTGTGCCTATCCGGCGCCGGGTGGTCTACTTCGCCCATCGGGGATTCGCCCCGTCCGGAGGCACACGATGCAAGGCAAGGCCCACACAGCGCGGGTGACGCTGTACCGCAACAAGGGAAAGATCCACGCCCGTTCCACCCGCGGACGTTTCAACAGCATGCGCTGGGCCATGGTGTGGCTCACCCAGCTGGTGTTCTACGGCGCCTGCTGGCTCGGCTGGACCGACGATGGTGGCGCCACGCGCCAGGCGCTGCTGTTCGACATCGCCCACGAGAAGTTCTACCTCTTCGGCCTCGTGCTGTGGCCCCAGGACGCGCTGCTCCTGGCGATCGTGCTGATCCTCGCCGCCACCGGGCTGTTCCTCGTCACCGCGATGGCCGGCCGGCTGTTCTGCGGCTTCGCCTGTCCGCAAACGGTTTACACCTCGATCTTCATGTGGATCGAGGAGAAGGTCGAAGGCGACCACCTGGCCCGGCGCCGCCTCGACGACGCCCCGTGGTCTGCCCGCAAGCTCGCCCTGCGTGCCACCAAGCATGGCCTGTGGCTGGCGCTGGCGGCGTGGACCGGGATCACCTTCGTCGGCTACTTCACGCCGATCCGCGAGCTGCTCCCGGCCGTGGCCAGCTGGCAGCTGGGGCCGTGGGAAGGCTTCTGGGTCGTCTTCTACGCCCTCTTCCTGTACGTGCAGGCCGGCTTCGCCCGTGAGGCCGTATGCCAGCACATGTGCCCGTACTCGCGCTTCCAGGGCGTGATGTTCGACCCGACCACCCGCACGGTGGCCTACGACACCGCCCGCGGCGAACCCCGCCGGGCCAAGGGCGGCACGGGTGCCGGCGACTGCGTGGATTGCGGCATCTGCGTGCAGGTGTGTCCCACCGGCATCGACATCCGCGACGGCCTGCAATACCAGTGCATCAACTGCGGCCTGTGCGCCGACGCCTGCGACACGGTGATGGGGCGCATCGGCAAGCCCGCCGGGCTGATCCGCTTCGCCTCCGAGCTGGAACTTTCCGGCAAGCCCTCGTCCGCCCGGCCCCGGCTGGCGGTGTATGGCGGGCTGCTGGCGGTGTTCATCGGGCTCGGGGCATGGACCCTCGCCGACCGCTCGCTGCTGCTTGTCGATGTGCTGCGCGACCGGGGCAGCCTGGCGCGGGAAGCTGCGGATGGCCGCATCGAAAATGCCTACACCCTCAAGATCATGAACCTCGCCGAAGTCCCGCGGGATTTCCGCGTCGCGGTGAGCGGCATTGACGGCGCCGAGATCGTCGGCTCGGCGCGCTTTGCCGGCGTGCCCGGCGGCATCCGCACCGTGCAGCTCACGGTGGCCGTGCCGGCGGGCGAGGGCGGGGCGGCCGTACGCCCGATCGCCTTCGAGATCGCCGCCGAACAGGACGCCGCCACCCGCGTCGTCGAAAAGAGCACCTTCGTCCTCCCCTGAGCAAACCCCATGTACCACTACGACGAAACCGACCAGCAACTGGTGGACGACCGCGTCGCGCGCTTCCGCGACCAGATGGGCCGCTTCCTTGATGGCCGGCTGGGCGAGGACGAGTTCCGCCCGCTGCGCCTCCAGAACGGCCTCTACATCCAGCGCCACGCGCCCATGCTGCGGGTCGCGATCCCCTACGGCACGCTGGCCGCCCGGCAGCTGCGCCAGCTCGCCCACATCGCCCGCCACCACGACCGGGGCTACGGCCACTTCACCACCCGCAGCAACATCCAGTTCAACTGGGTGCGGCTGGAGGACGCGCCGGAGATCCTCGCCGAGCTCGCCACGGTGCAGATGCACGCGATCCAGACTTCCGGCAACTGCATCCGCAACATCACCACCGACCCCTTCGCCGGCGTGGCCGCGGATGAGCTGTTCGACCCGCGCCCGGCCTGCGAGATCGTCCGCCAGTGGTCCGCGCTGGCGCCGGAGTTCCAGTTCCTCCCGCGCAAGTTCAAGATCGCCTTTGCGGGTGGCGCCGAGGACCGCGCCGCGCTGCGCTTCCACGACATCGGCGCCGCCGCGCGCATTGGCGACGATGGCCAGCGGGGCTTCGAAGTCTTCGTCGGCGGCGGCCTCGGGCGCACGCCGATGGTCGGCCACAGCCTCAAGGCCTTTCTGCCCCAGGCGGAGCTCCTCAACTACTTCGAGGCCATCCTGCGCGTGTACAACCGCCACGGCCGGCGCGACAACAAGTACAAGGCGCGCATCAAGATCCTGGTGAAAGACCTGACCCTCGACGGCTTTGCCGCCGAGGTGGAGGACGAATGGGCGTGGAGCCGCGGCGGCCCCAACACCATCGACGCCGACCACTTCGCGCGGATGGAAGCCTTCTTCGCCGGCCCGGCCGATGCGCCCGCGCCGCCCGCCGAGATGCCCGACCAGCCCGTCGCCTACACCCGCTGGCTGGCTCGCAACGTCGCCGCCCACCGCCAGCCCGGCCGCGCCATCGTCACCCTGTCCCTGAAGGCCCCCGGCCAGGCGCCGGGCGACGCCACCGCCGACCAGATGGACGGCATCGCCGATCTGGCCGAGCGCTACAGCCACGGCGAGATCCGCGTGAGCCACGAGCAGAACCTCGTGCTGCCCCATGTGGCCCGTGCCGACCTGCCGGCGGTGTGGGCCGCCGCCCGCGCCCTGGGCCTCGCCACGCCCACCATCGGCCTCCTGCCCGATCTGGTGTGCTGCCCCGGCGGCGATTTCTGCTCCCTCGCCAACGCCCGCTCGCTGCCCGTCGCGGCGGCCATCCAGCAGCGTTTCGACGACCTCGACTACCTCTTCGACCTGGGCCCGCTGGAGCTCAACCTGTCCGGCTGCGTCAATGCCTGCGGCCACCACCACATCGGCCACATCGGCATCCTCGGCGTCGATAAGAACAACCAGGAGTGGTTCCAGATCACCATCGGCGGGCGCGAAGGCACGCAGGCCGCGCTGGGCAAGGTGATCGGCCCCAGCTTCGCCGCCGCCCAGGTGCCCGACGTGATCGCCCGCCTGCTCGAAACCTACGTCGCCCGTCGGCTGGAGGGCGAGCCCTTCATCGACGCGGTGGAGCGCCTCGGCCTCGACCCCTTCCGTCAGGCGGTTTATGGAGACAGCCATGCCCCACGTCATTAAGCACGGCCTGCTCGTCGCCGACGACTGGACGCTCGTCACCAGCGCCCCCGCCAACCCGGCGCGGGTGATCCTTCCCCTCGCCGACTGGCAGGCCCGCCCCGATCACCCGGCGGTGTGGCTCGCGCCGGACGAAACCCCGGACGCGCTGCTCCCGCATCTCGACCGCCTCGCGCTCGTCGCCATCCACTTTCCGGTATTCACCGACGGCCGCGGCTATTCCCTGGCCCGCCTGCTGCGCCAGCGCCACGGCTACCGGGGCGAGCTCCGCGCCTTTGGCGACGTACTGCGGGATCAGCTCTACTTTCTGCACGCCTGCGGCTTCGACGCCTTCAGCCTGCGCGCCGACCAGCCGCCGGCCGAAGCGGTGGACGCCCTGGCCGACTACCGCTGGCAGCCCCTCGGGCAGCGCTGAAACCGCCGGATTTGTGAATTTCATCGCAACCGCCGGTCATTAGCGCGGCTTTCCGGGCGGCATGCCCAAGTTGGTCACGGCGGTGCAGCATTGCCGGCGGCATCATGCGCGCACCGCTTCAACCCACTGCCTGCCGATGTCCGCTGCCAAGTTTGCCCGCTTCGCCTTGTCCGCCCTGTTCAGCCTCGCCGCCTTCGGCGCGTCGGCGGCCGTCCAGGACGAGGCGCCCGAGTGGAGCGACGAGCCGCCGGCCCTCGCCCGGTTGCTGGAGAGCGGCTTCAAGGCCGAGAGCCTGCGCCAGCCCGGCGTGGCCGCCGCCCACTACTGCGCCGCCGCCCGCGACGGCAGCGTCGAGGGCCAGTACCGCCTCGGCCGGCTCTACCTGATGGGGCAGGGCGTCGCCCGCGACAACCAGATCGCCACCACGCTCCTCTCCATCGCCGCCCAGCGCGGCCACGAGAAGGCCCGCAGCCTGGTGGTGCCGCTGCCCGGCGCCGAGCGCCTGCCCGACTGCCTCGTCACCGGCGCGCCGCCGGCGCTGATGATGGCCGCCGTTGCCGCCGACGAAGTGGTGCCCCAGGAAGTGGTCGATCGTTTTGTGAAGGCGCTGCCCGCCGACAAGCGCCGCCACGCCCAGCTGATCCAGAAGCTCGCCCCGCGGTTCAAGGTGGACCCGCGCCTCGCGCTGGCCATCGTGCGCACCGAATCCAACTTCGACGCCGCCGCCCGCTCGCCCAAGAACGCCCTGGGCCTGATGCAGCTCATCCCCGACACCGCCGAACGCTTCGGCGTGCGCGACGCCCTCGACCCGGAGCAGAACGTCCGCGGCGGCCTCGCCTACCTGCGCGTGCTGCTGTCCCAGTTCAAGGGCGACGTGGCCCTGGCCGCCGCCGCCTACAACGCCGGCGAAGGCAACGTGATGCGCTACAAGGGCGTGCCCCCGTTTGCCGAAACCCAGGAATACGTCCGCCGCATCCTCGCCTTCTACCGCGCCCCGCGCCACGCCGAAACCCTGCGCGGTTGATCGATATACACGGGGTGTTGGTCATCAACGCGCGGGTGTAGATCGATTATCAGCCCCTGTAGATCATCAACAGGCGCGCGTTGATGATCTACACCCGAGTGTAGATCGATGTTCACGGGGTGTATTCGATCTACACCCTCGTGTATTCGATATCGCACGCCCTGTAGATCATATTCACCAGGGTGTTGAAGGAATACGGGGGCTGCATGAACGATCGCGGCTCGCGTAGATCGGGTTAGCGCAGCGTAACCCGACGTCAATGCCGGTTGCCTCGTCCGATCGCGCTCGACGATCCGCCGGGCTGTCGGGATACGCTGCGCTATCCCGACCTACGTCTGCTTTGCCCCCGCCCTTCCCATGCCGGCCAGTCCCGGCTAAGTTATGCTCCTCGAAAGAACAACAGCAGGGGACAGCATGCATCAGCAGCAGTTTTACATTGGCGGCCAGTGGGTCGAACCTTCCTCCGCCGCTCGGCGCGAGGTCATCAACCCCGCCACCGAAGCGCCCGCCGGCATGATCGCCATGGGCGCGGCGGCCGACGTGGATCGCGCGGTGGCGGCGGCGAAGGCGGCCTTTCCGGCGTTCTCGGCCACCACCCGCGAGGAGCGGCTGGATCTCATCGCGCGCATCGGCGTGGCCTACAAGAAGCGCTTCGACGACATGGCGAAGGCCATCACCGCCGAGATGGGCGCGCCCTTCAAGATGCTGGCCAGCGGCGCCCAGGCGGCGTCGGGCCTCGGGCACTTCCGGGCGGTGGCGGCGGCGCTGAAGGAGATGGAGTTCGAGCGCCTGCAGGGCTCCACGCTGATCGTGAAGGAGGCGGCCGGCGTGTGCGCCCTCATCACCCCCTGGAACTGGCCGGCCAACCAGATGGCCTGCAAGATCGCCCCGGCGCTGGCGGCGGGCTGCACGATGGTGCTCAAACCCAGCGAGCTGGCGCCCCTGTCTGCCGTGGTGCTGGCCGAGATCCTCGACGACGCGGGCGTGCCGCCGGGCGTGTTCAACCTGGTGCAGGGCGACGGGGAAGGCGTGGGCGCGCCGCTCACAGCCCATCCGGACGTGGACATGGTGTCCTTCACGGGCTCCACCCGCGCCGGCAAGCTGGTGATGAAGACCGCCGCCGATACGGTGAAGAAGGTGGCGCTGGAGCTGGGCGGCAAGTCCGCCAACATTCTGCTGGACGACGCGGATTTCCCCCGCGCGGTGAAGCAGGGCGTGCTGACCCTGATGCTCAACAGCGGCCAGAACTGCAACGCCCCCTCGCGCCTGCTGGTGCCCGAAAGCCGGCTGGAGGAGGTCGAAGCCATCGCCGCGGCGACCCTCGGCAAGCTGGTGGTGGGTGATCCCTCTGACGACACGACCACCCTTGGCCCGGTGGCCAACGGCGCCCAGTTCGCCCGGGTGCAGCAGATGATCGACAGCGGCATCGCCGAGGGCGCCAAGCTGGTGGCCGGCGGGCCGGGACGGCCGGAAGGCATCGCCCGGGGTTACTTCGTGCGGCCGACGATCTTCAGCCGCGTCACGCCGGCGATGACCATCGCCCGGGAGGAGATCTTCGGCCCGGTGTTGTCGATCATCGCCTACCAGGACGAAGACGACGCGGTGCGCATCGCCAACGACACGCCCTATGGCCTGTCGGGCTACGTGTCGTCGTCGGACCTCGCCCGCGCCCGCCGCGTGGCCCGGCGCCTGCGCACCGGCAACGTGCATCTCAACGGCGCGCCGGTGGATACCACGGCGCCCTTCGGCGGCTACAAGCAGTCGGGCCTCGGGCGGGAGTGGGGCGCCTGGGGCATCGAGGAATACCTCGAGACCAAGGCGATCATCGGCCATGGCGCCGACTGAGCCTCGGGGCGCGGCATGAGGCTGGCTGCGATTCTGGCGGGCGCGGTGCTGGCGGCGGGCTTCCTCGCCGCCAATCCGGCCCGTTATTTTTCGCTGGCGGATCGGGTGGCCTGGCGGATGGGCACCCCGGCGCCGGGCCAGACCCGGCTCGAAGACACCCTGCACACGCTCTACCGGCGTGGCGATGCGCTGATCGGCAGCGACGCCACGCTGCTGCTGGGCGACAGCCACCTCCACGGCTTTCCCACCTCGCTGCTGCCGGGGTCGGTCAACTTCTCGATCGGCGGCGAGACAGCCGCCCATCTGGCCGAGCGGGTGGCTGACTACACCGCGCCGCTCCGGGTGCGGCAGGTGGTGCTGCTCACCGGGCGCAACGATCTGGCTCAGGGGCGCGCGCCGGAGGCGGTGGCGGCGGCGGTCGGGCGGATTCTCGGTTACATCCCGCAACGGACTGTCGTAGTCCTATTGGGTATTCCTACCGTGCGTTCTGGCGGCAATGCCGTACACTCCACCCGCGAAGCGAACCGTCTGCTGGTTGACGTTTGCGCCGCGCGGCCCGGATGCCGCTTCGTGAGCACCGAAACCCTGGCCGACGCGAGCGGTGCCCTCGACGCCCGCTTTGCCAGCGCCGACGGCGTGCATCTCAATCCCGCCGGCTATGCCGAGCTGGCTGCGCTGATCGCCGCGGCCACCCAGCCCTGAAGTCCAACCCAATCGCCGTTGCCCCGTCGCCTCACCCCATGAAGTCGCAATCCCTCCGCTTCAACGAAATCGATTTCCTGCGCGGCATCGCCTGTCTGGCGGTGCTGGTGTTCCACTATTTCTCGCGGGCGCCGCGGGCCGGGTGGATGCAGGGCGTGGATTACCCGGCCATCGAGCTCGTGGCCCGCTACGGCTACCTGGGGGTGCATCTGTTCTTCGTGATCAGCGGCTTCGTGATCCTCATGTCGGCCCACGACGCCACACCCCGGGCCTTCGTCGCGTCCCGCGTGGCGCGGCTCTACCCGACCCTGTGGGTGGGCGCCACGCTCACCGCCGGCACGGCGTGGCTGCTGGGCGAGGGGCAGTTCATGGTGTCGATGCGCGACTGGCTCATCAACCTCACCATGCTCGCCCACTGGTTCGACGCGCCCTACGTGGATGGGGCCTACTGGTCGCTGGGTTACGAGCTGCACTTCTACATCTTCGTGTGGGTGGCCCTGCGCCTGGGACTGATGCACCGCCTGCCGTGGCTGCTGGTGGGCTGGCTGGCGATCAGCGCCATCAACGCGGTCAAACCCATGTGGCCGTTGCAGTTCTGGCTCAACGCCAAGTGGGCGCCGTTCTTCGTGGCGGGCGGGGTGTTCTACCTGATCCGCACCCAGGGCGAGACCCTCGGGCGCTACGCGCTGCTGGCCGCGTCCTTCGTGCTGGCGCTGATCTACGCCCTGGGTGACGCCGCCACCCAGGGCACCGGCCCCGAGGCCGTGGTGCTGCGTCCGGTGGTGGTGGGCGCGGTGGTGACGGCGATCTTCGGCGTGTTCTGGATGATCGCCACCGGGCGCTTCACGATGCGCGCCTCGGCGATCACCTTCTACGCCGGCGCGCTCACCTATCCGGTGTATGTGATCCACCAGTTCTTCGGCGCGATGCTCTTCGAGCAGCTGCGCATGGCCCTCGGCAGCGTGCCGCTGGCGATGGCGCTGGTGGTCGCGGCGGTGGCGGTGCTGGCCTGGGCGATCCACGTGGGCGTCGAGCGCCCGCTGGGCAAGCGCCTGCGCCGCCTGCTCGACACCCCGCGGCTCGAAGCGCGGATGTCGTCGGTCGGCTGAACCCGGCCGCCCGCCATGCTCGTCGTCGCCCTCATCTGCCTCGTCCTGCTGGTGCTCACCACGGTGCTGCACTACGAGGTGCTGCGCTGGCTCTCCGCGGGCCTGCCGGCGCTGGGCATCCGGCCGCGGGCCAAGCTGGTGGTGGTGATCATCGCCGCCTTCCTCGCCCACGTGGCGGAGATCGGCCTTTACGCGCTGGCGATCGTGGTGCTGGTGCGCGTCGGCGGGCTTGGCATGCTGGGCGATCCGGCGCGCTTCGGTTTCGACGTGGCGCTGTATTTCTCGGCCGAGACCTTTACGTCGCTTGGCTACGGCGACGTGGTGCCCAGCGGCGACATGCGCCTGCTGGCGGGCGCCGAGGCGCTCAACGGCCTGCTGCTCATCGGCTGGTCGGCGTCCTACGCCTACATCGCGATGGAGCGATTCTGGAACGGGGCATCCCGAAGCAGCGACTGACGAACGGGGCGGGCCTGCATCGCCACGCTCCACTGATATCGTTCTTTCCGCGCAGGAAAGGGGCAACCGATCCGGGGGCCCCTTTTTTGTTCACGGTTGGCAATGCTGCGCCAGATGGGGCGCTGCCACGTGATGTGAGCTTGAGGGGCATCAGGGGCGAACCACTTCAGTCCGGCGTCTGTCCGACGTTAAAGCACACATCCCCGTCACCCCGTGAGGCGCCGCCATGACCCTGTTCGCCGACCTGCGCCACGTCATCTATGCGCTTTCCGACGCCCTCGACCTGGTGGGCGTGGATGACGTCGCCCACGGCAAGCGGGTGGGCATCATGGCCGCCGAGTGTGGCCGGGTGGCCGGCCTGCCGGAAACCGAAACCGCCTTCCTGCTCGATCTGGGCATGCTCCACGACATCGGCGTCTCCTCCACCCGGGCCCACTGCCATCTGGTCGAGAAGTTCGACTGGGACGGCTCCCAGGTGCATTGCGAGGTCGGCCACGCGCTGCTCAAGGGCTTCGGCCCCCTCGAAGCCATGGCCGAGCCGGTGCGCTACCACCACACCCGCTGGGACGCGCTGCCCACCGGCGACGTCGATCCCGACACCCTGCGCGCGGCCAATCTCATCTACCTGGTCGATCGCGTCGATGCGCTCGCCGCCAGCCACTACGCCGACAACTCGCTGCTGCTGTTCACCGACGACATCCGCGCCCGCATCGCCGAGCACGCCGGCACCTTCTTTTCGCCCGAGCTGGTCGAGCTCTTCCTCGACGCCTCCCACACCGAAGCCTTCTGGCTCGACCTCGAACCCCGCTCCATCCAGGCCCGGATGGTCGAATCCCTCGCCACCGCCCGCGACTACCCGGCCAACACCGACGAGCTCAAGCATCTGGCGGGCATCTTTGCCCGCATCGTCGACGCCAAGAGCCCCTTCACCGCCGAGCACTCCCTGGGCGTCGCCCGCCTGGCCCGCCATCTGGCCGAGCGCCTTGGCGTGTCGCCCGAGAACTGCGACAAGCTAGAGATCGCCGGCATGCTCCACGACCTGGGCAAGCTGCGCATCCCCGACGAGATCCTCGACAAACCCGGCCGCCTCGACGCCGCCGAGCGCAAGATCATCAACACCCACAGCTACGAAACCTTCCAGATCCTCCACGGCATCCGCGGCTTCGACGAGATCACCCGCTGGGCCGCCTACCACCACGAAGAACCCGACGGCAGCGGCTACCCCTTCCACCTCACCGCCGCCGAGATGCCCTTCGAAGCCGCCATCCTGCGCGTCGCCGACATCTTCCAGGCCATGGTCCAGGAGCGCCCCTACCGGCAAGGGCTGGGCAACGCCGAAGTGAGCGCATTCATCCGCCGCATGGCCGACGACGGCCGCATCGACAGCCGGGTGGCCGAAGTGCTGCTGGAGGATGTGCCCGCGGCTCGGCTGGCGGCGTGTCCGGCGTTGGATGAGCTGCCGGAGGCCAGCCTGGGTGCGTGAGGAAGGCGATCCGCCGAACCCTCGCGCGTGTCGGGAGCCCGGGAGGAGACGCGGTGGGCAGGCATGAAAAACCGGCCTGACGGCCGGCCATCTTTCACGGGCTGATGATTGCGGCCGAAGCAAGCACCTGCAGTGGTGCGCTTTCCGACGCCGCCGTGGTGAGTGTGAACAACATCTTGCGGGACGCGTTGGGCGCCGACCACTCGTAGGCAAGCGTCTTTGTCTGGCCGCTCGCGGTGGTCTGCGTCTGGTCGTTCCGCACCTGCCTTGCGACGAGCGGCGACGGTGCATTTGAAACCAGCCCCGCAAACAGTTTTCTGGCCGCCTCGGTGTCTGCCTTGCGCCCATGCACCGCGCAGAGATGCTTGCCACTCGGAAGCGCGAGCACGAAGGTTCCGTGCTTGTTCGGAACAGGCCACGCGTCCCCTGGGTTGCCAGCCAGGAAATGCGCGGCCTTATCCGGCGGCAACTTGGGCAAGGACTTCAGCTTTTCCCTGAGCGCCTCGAGATCCGACAGGTTTCTCATGCAGAGCGAGGCGTAGATGTTGGCAAACGATTTGGCCTGATCCTCTCCCTCGCTGGCAATGGACAAGCCGGGCGTGAGGGTGAGCGCGAGTAATGCGGTGGCAAGTCTGTGCATGAAAGATCCTTGTGAATCGGGCGTCCGATGTGGAGTGAGCACAGCAGGGCTCCCGCAGCTACCCTATCGACATCAATCGTCATCATCCTCATTGACTTCAAACCCCAGCAGAGTTGCCCGAAACTCATCGGAGGTGGCAGCCAGCAGGCGCTTGGTCTTGATGCTGGTCTTGACGGAGGTGTTGAGCCGGATGAGGTTCAGGGCGATGTGGCGGACCAGTGCGAGGTTGTGGGCCACATGGCCTGCGCGGGCACGGGCATAGTCGTCGCCGAATTGAACGTCCAGGCACCAGTGAAGCCGGTTTTCCACTTCCCAATGGCTTCTCACGGCGTGCATGAATTTCTCGGCATCGGGGGCAAAGCTGCTGATGTAGTAACGCCGCTCGACGCTGGTCTTCTCACCGACGGTGCGGGTGCGCTCGACCAGGGCAAAACTCTTCAGGTCACACCACTGCTCACCCTTGTAGAGCCGATCACCGGCCTCGAAGGCCCAGCAGCGCCGCCACTCGTCCCGGCCATGCCCGTGGTTGTGGCTCTCCCAGGTCGAGACTGCCTGCAGCGCACCGCCCACACCGGCCTGAGCCAGCAGGATCGAATCGAGCAGCTTCGGATGGTTGTCCTTCACGCACAGGACGTAATCCGCACCGCGCTCGCGAATCTCACTGGCGATGGCCGTCTGGGTGCCCATCGCATCGATGGTGACGATGCAGCCGGCCACGTCCAGCGTGCGCAACAACTGCGGAATAGCGGTGATTTCGTTGGATTTCTGATCGGTGGCGACCTGCCCGAGCACCAGACCCACTTCGGCCGCAAAGGCACTGACCATGTGCAGCGGCGCCGCGGCCGCCTTGCTCGTCGTGCGCCGGCTCGTCTTGCCGTCGATGGCGACCACCTGCTCCTGCCGCAGCGCCGGAATCACCCCAGCCACCCATTCACGAAACGCCCGCTCGAAGCTCTTCGGGTCCAGCACCGCGAAGACGCGTTCGAACGTGTCGGGCGAGGCGATGCCATAGTCCAGGCTCAGAAAACCACGCAGCCACGACAACTTCATGCGTCCCCATTGGCTGATGTCCTCGAAGTCGTCCGCGCCACTGAGCACCGCGCAGACCGCAATGGTCAGCAGTTCGCTCAGGCGATGCCGTGTCTGCTGCGCGTTGCGCCAGTCTTCGAGCCCTTCGAAAACCTCGACCATGTCCATCAACTTGCCCGCTTCCATCGTTCGCCCAAAAACGCAGAAAACTACACAAAAGCGGGGGCTGTGAACAGTGGGCCGGCAAGTGGCTGACCGTGAACGTTATTTGGGCTCGGGCAATGCTATTAGGGTAGCTGCGGCAGCCCTGGTGAGCACAGCCTGCGGCGGGCTGCGTTTCGTGACGGGATTGGGGCGGGGGGTGTCGGGTTACGCTGCGCTAACCCGACCTACGAAACTCCCGACCCCCTCCGAAGTACTCCGTCCTATACCGGAAGCCCTCGATTGAACGAATCGGATAGGGCTGCCCTATCCCGGAGCTCCTTCGGTCCGTATCCCGGACAGGCCACCCCTATCCGCGAGCTGCTCGCGAGCAGCTCCGGGCTCCTCGCGAGGAGCTCGCGGACAGGGCGGGTGTGTCGGCGGGATAGGGAGGGTGTGTCCCGGAGGTGCTCGCGAGAGACTCCGGGATAGGGCAGGACACTCGCAAAGCTCGTCGCGAGGAGATCGCGGAGGGTCGGGAGGGCTTCGGTGGTGCTCGGGGCGGCCTTCGGGAATGTCCGCAGGGTCAGATTGCTGGAGTGCAGCGGCGTGGCGGTGGGCGAGGGGATGTCGCCGGGGCGGGGCAGGGGGGCGGAAGGCCGCCGGAGGGCCGCAAAGGCCGGGCCGGCGGGTTGTCGGGGAGCGCGCTCAGGTTTCCGGCTTGCCGTTGCGACGGGGCTTGCGGGAGAGGCGGGTCTGCATGGCGTTCTTGAGGGTTTCCAGGGCGGTGCCCTTGCCGCCGATCTTGGCCAGCGCGTAGCCGTCGTAGGAGGCGCTCATGATGTCGCTGCCCAGCGCGAGCTCGGTGTCCTCGGCCCGGTCGGTGAGCGTGCGCAGGCGCTGCAGGCGGGGGCGCAGGGCGTCCAGGGCGGCGATGTCCTGCTGATATTCGGCGAGGTCGAAGTTGCCGGGGACGATGCCGGGGTTCTGGCGCAGCACCAGCTCGGTCTGGTGGCAGAAGACTTCGGACCTGTCGCCCATCTTGATGGCCTTGCGGCGCTCTTCGGCCGAGAGGGTGATGAGAGCGTCGAGCTTGGCTTCGAGCACCGCGAGGGCGCCGTCGATGGCCTCGAGATCGGCGGGGGCGAAGGTGATGGAGACGAGGTTCTGGGTCATGGATGGGCTCCTGAAGTTGGAAGGGATGTGGCCAGGGCGTGACGGGCTGCTTCTCCGTAAATGCCCATGGCAACATCCGGATATTACCTTCAGATTGTGCTTATGGCATTGGTTTGGCCGCTGAGTCCTTGCGCGGAGCGTAGCGGCGTGTGGCCTGCGGGCCGGGCCTTGACGTGGCCGCTTGCGTCCGGACACTCGGGGTTTTCCTTTTCATCGCAGGTGGCATCCATGACCGAACCCACGCATCCCGTCGCCATCGTGGCCGCCGAGGCGCCGCCGCGCGTCCGGCCGTCGATCTATCCCGAGCCCTTCGCCTTGCGCATGGCGGGGCGGGTGAAGCATCCGCTGGGCGATCTGTTCGGGCTGACCAACTTCGGGGTCAATCTCACCCGGCTGGCGCCGGGGGCGGTGTCGGCCCTGCGCCACGCCCACACCCGCCAGGATGAGTTCATCCTGGTGCTGGAAGGCAACCCGACGCTGGTCACCGATGCCGGCGAGACGCGCCTGGCGCCGGGCATGTGCGCCGGCTTCAAGGCCGGCACGGGCGACGCGCACCAGCTGCGCAACGACGGCGCGGATGAAGCGGTGTATCTGGAAGTGGGTGACCGCACGCCGGGCGACAGCGCGAGCTACCCGGACGAAGACCTGCAGGCGGTGATGGGTGAGGGCGGCTGGCGCTTCCTGCACAAGGACGGCCGTCCGTATTGAAGGGCGGAGCGTTGGCGGCCGGGCGTGCCGATCACCGCACACCCCGTAGGTCGGACTTCAGTCCGACAGCGCGGGTTGAGCGGGCAGGGTTTGTCGGACTGAAGTCCGACCTACAGGTAGCGGCTTCGCTGGGGGCGTGAGAGGTGTGCAGGGTGGTGCATGCCGATGGTCTCCGCGGCGGGGTCTGCCCGGCACGCAAGGATTGAGGCGATGTTCGATCGGGGCCGGATGTTGTCTGCGGCGTGCCGATCACCGCACACCCCGTAGGTCGGACTTCAGTCCGACAGCGTGGGTCAAGCAGGCAGGGTTTGTCGGACTGAAGTCCGACCTACAGGGCACGAGTCCGACCGTATGGGTTGAGCGGGTGCGGTATGTTGGACTCAAGTCCGACCTGCAGGGCGGGGGGCGTCAGCCTTCGCGCACCGCCAGCCGGCCGGAGATGTAGCGGGCCATGCCGCGGGCGAGTTCCTGCTCGCCCACAAAGACTTCGCCCATCTTGTCGCGCCGCAGCAGTTCGGCGCCGTCTTCGGTGTCGGCGCGGAGCACGGTTTCGATGTGCGGGTTGAGCTTGCGGGCGATATCCACCATCTGCCGGCTGGCGATGGGGTCGGGGATGGTGACCACCAGCATCGCGGCCTTGGTGATGTGGGCCTGCACCAGCACGATGGGGTCGGAGGCGTCGCCGCTCACCGCCGGCTTGCCGGAGCGGCGCACCGCCTCGACCACCTCGCGGTTGCTGTCGGCGATGATGTAGTGGATGTGGCGCTCCTCCAGCACCGACGCAATGTGCTTGCCGATGCGGCCGAAACCCACCACCACCACCTGCCCCGAGAGCAGCTTGCGGTCGGTGGTCATGGGCAGCGCGGCCAGCGGGTCGTCCCGCAGGTCGAGCCGACGCGCCCACGCCGAATGGGCCCGCGCCCACACCTGGGCGGGCTCGATGGCGGCAAACAGCGCGGCGTTGAGGGCGATGGTGATGATCGCCCCGGCGAGGATCAGGTTCTGCCCCTCGGCGCTCATCAGCCCCAGGGCCTGCCCCAGCCCGGCCAGGATGAACGAGAACTCGCCGATCTGGGCAAGGCTCGCACCCACCGTGAGGGCCGTGTTGAGGGGGTAGCGAAAGGCCAGCACCAGCGCCACCGCGGCCAGCGTCTTGCCGATCAGGATGATCGCCACCACCACCACCACCTTGAGGGGCGATTCCATCAGCACGGCCGGGTCGAACAGCATCCCCACCGACACGAAGAACAGCACCGAGAAGGCATCGCGGAGCGGCAGCGAATCCTCGGCCGCCCGGTGGCTGAACTCCGACTCGCGCATCATCATGCCGGCAAAAAAGGCGCCCAGCGCGAAGGACACGTCGAAGAGCAGCGCCGACGCATAGGCCACGCCCACCGCCGCGGCCACCACGCAGAGGGTGAACAGCTCCCGCGAGCCGGTCTTGGCCACCAGCCACAGCAGGCGCGGAAACGCCCGGCGGCCCACCACCAGCATGGTGGCGATGAAGGCCGCCACCTTGGCGAGGGTGATCCCCACGGTGAGGGCGAGGGTGGAGGCGTCGGCCATCGGCGCGGCGTCCTTCGCGCCCAGCAGCGGGGCGAGGGCCGGCAGCAGCACCAGCACCAGCACCATCGCCAGGTCTTCCACCACCAGCCAGCCCACCGCGATGCGCCCGTTGGTGGAATCGAGGATGCCCTTGGATTCCAGCGCCCGCAGCAGCACCACCGTGCTCGCCACCGACAGCGCGAGGCCGAACACCACCGCCTCGCCCACCGGCCAGCCCCAGCTCACCGCCGCCGCCCCGCCCAGCACGGTGGCCGCCGCGATCTGTACCACGGCGCCGGGTGCGGCGATCTTGCGCACGGCGAGCAGATCATCCAGCGAGAAGTGCAGGCCGACGCCGAACATCAGCAGCATCACTCCGATCTCGGCCAGCTGGCCGGCCAGCGCCACGTCGGCCACGAAGCCGGGGGTGCCCGGCCCGATCATCACGCCGGCGAGCAGATAGCCGACCAGCGGCGGCACCCGCAGGCGGGAGGCGATGAGGCCGAGCAGCATGGCAAGGCCGAGACCGGCGGCGATGAGGGCGATCAGGGAGACGTTGTGAGGCATCGGAAGCGGGCGTTTGTGTGACGTTGTGGGCAGGTTGAGACTGTTCGACGCGAATCGCCGGGGTGGGTTCGCCTGCGCGGCAATTTTTCCGGGCATTGCCGGCGGATTTCGACGGCGGCGTGCCAGAGGCCGGTCTTTTAACTGGAAAATCCGCTGCTGAAAAGCGTTTCAGCGATTGCGGCGGCCGTGATGGCCGTGGGTAGCCCGGTCGGCGAGTTGTAGGCGGGGAGGCTTGGGATGCGCGGCCTGCCGGGCTGGTGCCGCGGCAGTGCCGGGGAGGAGGCAGGGAAGAGGCGGAAAACCGGGCCGCCAGCTGCGCTGCGGCATGTCGCCCGGGTGTTGCAGGTACCGCTCAGCCGTCGCTGAAGTTGTGGAACATCACCTGCAGGGTCTGGGTGAGCTTGGCGAGCTGGGCGTCGGTGAGGTTGGCGTAACCCTTCACGTAGATCTTCTTGGTGGCCTGCTGGATGCGGTCGGTGAGCTCCTCGCCCTTGGGGGTGACGAGCACGTCGGTGATGCGGGCGTCGTCGGCGTTGGTGCGGGTCTCGACGAGGCCTTCCTCGCGCATGCGCTGGACGATGCGGGTGAGCGTCGACAGCTTGATGATGGCGTGGGTGGCGAGCTCCGAGACGCTCACCGTGCCGTGCAGGCGCAGCATCAGCAGCACGCGCCGGGTGGGGATGTCGGTGCCGAGCTTCTTGAGGACTTTCTCCATTTCCAGCGAGTAGATCGCGTGGACGCGGGCGAGCCAGTAGAAGGGAAACTCCTCGTAGCTGAATTCTTCGTGCTCGGGCAGGAAGCGGCTGGTTTTCTTGGTGGTGCTCATGGCTTGGGACAGGTGAACGGGCTGCGCGCCGGCTGGTTGCGGCGCGGAAAAGCCGGTGCGGAAGGATACATGACGGCGATGACGTTCAGGAACCGGCGATGGCCGCCGGCGGCTGTCCGTCAGTCGTCCTGGTACGGCCCGGCGCCCAGGCCGATGGGCGCGGGCGCCGCGGCGACGAGCTTCGAGAAGATTCGCCGGAAGTCGTCGTCCGAGCCGGTGGTCCGGGTGCCGCCCATCGGGTCGGGCGTGGCGGCGAAGCCGGCGTCGGCGGCGGCCCAGTCTTCGGCGGTGAAGTGCTTCTTCACCAGCGGCAGGATCTCGCGCTCTTCCAGCAGCATGTGGTTGCGGTAGAAGTCGGCGTAGGCGTCGAAGGCCGCCGAGAAGCCGGCAAAGCCGTCGGGCGCGCCGTCGGTGTAGCGGGCGAGGGCGGCCTGCAGGGTGGCGATGCGGCCTTCGGCCTGGGCGTGTTCGGCCTCCAGCCGGGCCAGCGCTTCGTCGCCCTCATTCGTACGGGCCTTGAGGGGCGCGAAGAGGAAGGCGTCTTCCTTGGGGTGGTGGCGCTTCTCGGGGTAGGCGTCCAGGTATCTCACCATCGCGGCGAAGAGCTTGAAGTCGGGCTGCAGCTTGCCGGCGCCGATCTCGTGGATCATCAGCCGGATGGCGTGGATGATCGCGGCGAGCGACTGGTGTTCGTCCATGATGATGCGCATCGCTTCCATCACGTGGTTTCCTTGAGTGGGTTTCAGGTGGACAGCATGGCCTGGTGCTTGCCGCCCAGGCCCAGGTAGGCCTCGACGACCCGCGGGTCGTCGGCAAGCTGGGTGGCCGGGCCGTGCATGGCGATCTGGCCGGTTTCGAGCACGTAGGCGTAGTCGGCCACCTGCAGGGCGGCGCGGGCGTTCTGCTCGACGAGCAGGATCGACACGCCGCGCCGGCGCAGCTCGGTGACGATGCGGAAGATCTCCCGCACGATCAGCGGGGCGAGGCCCAGGCTGGGTTCGTCGAGCATCAGCAGCTTGGGCTTGGCCATCAGCGCGCGGCCCACGGCGAGCATCTGGCGCTCGCCGCCGGAGAGCGTGCCGGCCAGCTGGGTGCGGCGTTCCTTGAGGCGCGGGAAGAGGTCGTAGATCTCGTCCAGCGTCTTCGGGTGGTCGCGGTGGCCCATGCGGTAGCGCTGGAAGGCGCCGAGGACGAGGTTGTCCTCGACGCTCATCTCGCCGAAGAGCTCGCGCTTCTCGGGCACGAGGTTCATGCCCCGGGCGACGAGGCGCTCGACTTCCGGCACGGCCTCGATGCTGCCGTCGAAATGCACCGTGCCCTTCGAGCCGAGCACGCCCATGATGGCCGACAGCATGGTGGTCTTGCCGGCGCCGTTGGGGCCGATCACCGTGACGATCTGCCCTTCGCCCACGGTGAGGCTGGCGTTGGTAAGCGCCTCGACCTTGCCGTAGGAGACGCACAGGCGGTCGATCTGGAGTACGGGGTTCTTGGCTTGGTTGGTCATCACAGGCCTCCTGCCGGGCCGCCCCAAGGGAGGCCTGCGCCCCCGTGGGGGGCAGCGAACAGAGTGAGCGTGGGGGTCATCTCATACTCCTCCCAGATAGGCTTCGAGCACGGCCGGGTCGCGCTGGACTTCGTCGGGCAGGCCTTCGGCGATCTTCTGGCCGAACTCCATCACCACCACGCGATCAACCAGGCCCATCACGAAGTCCATGTCGTGCTCGACGATCAGGATCGCCATGCCTTCGGCGCGCAGCTTGCGGAGCAGGTCGCCGAGGGCTTCCTTTTCCTTGAGGCGCAGGCCGGCGGCGGGCTCATCGAGCAGCAGCAGGCACGGGTCGGAACACAGGGCGCGGGCGATCTCGAGGATGCGCTGCTGGCCCAGGGCGAGGCTGCCGGCTTCTTCGTACATGTGGCTGCCAAGGCCGACGCGCTCGATCTGGCGGGCGGCTTCCTTCAGCAGGCGGGCTTCCTCGGCGCGGTCCTGACGCCAGGCAGCGTGGAACACGCCCTTGCCGCCGCGCAGGTGGGCGCCGATGGCGACGTTCTCGAGCACGGTCATCGTCGGCAGCAGGCGCACGTGCTGGAAGGTGCGGCTCATGCCCATCCGGGCGATCTCGCGGGAGTCGCGCCCGGCCACCGGCTTGCCAAGGAACAGCACCTCGCCCGATGTCGGCGTATCCACGCCCGAGAGCTGGTTGAACATCGTGCTCTTGCCGGCGCCGTTGGGGCCGATCAGCGCCAGGATCTCGCCGGCTTTCACCGTGAGGTTCATGTCGTTGTTGGCCACAAGGCCGCCGAACTTGCGGGTCACGTTGCGGGCTTCGAGGATCACCTCGCCGGCCGTCGGCAGGTCGCGGCGGGGCAGGGTGTCGGCGGCCGGGTCGATGGTCTTCTGCGGGGCCTTCACCGGCACCAGCTTCTTCAGCACCGGCCACAGGCCTTCGCGGGCGCGCTGGAGCACCAGCACCATCATGACCCCGAAGACGATGGCCTCGAAGTTGCCGGCGGAACCCAGCAGCCGGGGCAGGATGTCCTGCAGCCACTGCTTGAGCACGGTGATGAGCCCGGCGCCTACCAGCGCGCCCCACACGTGGCCGGCGCCGCCGATCACCGCCATGAACAGGTATTCGATGCCGATGTGCAGCCCGAAGGGCGTGGGATTCACGAAGCGCTGCATGTGGGCGTACAGCCAGCCCGACGCACAGGCGTGCAGCGCGGCGATCACGAAGATGATCATCCGCGAGCGGGAGGTATCCACGCCCATCGCCTCGGCCATCACCATGCCGCCCTTCAGCGCCCGGATCGCCCGGCCCTCGCGGGAATCGAGCAGGTTCTGGGTGGTGAACACCGCCACCATCACGAAGGCCCAGATCAGGTAGTAGATCTTCTCGCCGGCATCCAGCACCACGCCGAACAGGGTGATCGGCGAGATGCCGGTGATGCCTGTGTGGCCGCCCAGGCTCTCCAGCGTGCCGAACAGAAAGTACAGGCTGATCCCCCAGGCGATGGTGCCCAGCGGCAGGAAGTGGCCTGACAGCTTGAGGGTCAGCGAGCCGACCACCACCGCCACCGTGGCGGTGAACACCAGCCCCACCAGCAGGGTGAGCCACGGCGAGGCGCCGGCCCAGGCGATCCAGCCCGGCAGTTCCGGCGTGGTGCTGAGCACCGCCGTGGTGTAGGCGCCTAGCCCCACGAAGGCGGCCTGGCCGAAGCTGGTCAGCCCGCCCACGCCGGTGAGCAGCACCAGTCCCAGCGCCACCAGCGCGTACAGCCCGATGTAGTTGAGCAGCGTCACATAGAACGGCGCGAGCACGGCCGGCAGGACGAGCAGCAGGGCGACGAACAGGCCCTGCACGAGACGGTCGGTTCTCATTCTTCCTCCTCCACGTGGCGGCTGGTGAGGGAGCGCCACAGCAGCACGGGGATGATCAGGGTGAACACGATGACTTCCTTGAAGGCGCTGGCCCAGAAGGATGAGAAGGATTCCAGCAGGCCCACAAGTACCGCGCCCACGGCGGCCAGCGGGTAGCTCGCCAGCCCGCCGATGATGGCGGCGACAAAGCCCTTGAGGCCGATGAGAAAGCCCGTGTCGTAGTAGATGGTGGTGATCGGTGCGATCAGCACGCCCGAGAGCGCGCCGATCAGCGCCGCCAGGAAGAAGGTGAGCTTGCCCGCCAGTGACGGCGAGATGCCCATCAGCCGCGCGCCAGCCCGGTTGATCGCGGTGGCCCGCAGCGCCTTGCCGTACAGCGTGCGCTCGAAGAACTGGTAGAGCGCGACGATCAGCACCACCGACGACATCACCACCCAGATCGTCTGGCCGGAGACCATCAGCGGGCCGAGCTCCAGGTTGGCGTCGCTGAAGGCCGGGGTGCGCTGGCCTTCGGCGCCGAAGAACAGCAGGCCGAGGCCGACCATCGCCACATGCACCGCCACCGACACGATGAGCAGGATCAGGATCGGCGCCGCGGCGATGGGCTGGAACACCAGCCGATACATCAGCGGGCCCATCGGCACCACCACGGCGAGCGACAGCAGCACCTGGGCGGCGAGCGGCATGTCCTTCACCGGCAGCGCGGCGAGTAGGGCGGCGAGGCCGAGCGGGTAGCCGAGGTTCCAGCCGAGCACGCCCACCAGCCGGCGCGTCTGGCCGGCGCGCAGGGCGAGGCCGCCGTCGATGAGCGCCGCGGTGGCGCCCATGCCGGCGAGCAGCCACACCGTGGCCGGCACCGTGCCGGCCTGCATCATCGCCAGGGTAAGGGCGCCGTAGGCCACGAACTCGCCCTGGGGGATGAAGATCACCCGCGTCACCGCGAACACCAGCACCAGGGCCAGGGCCAGCAGGGCGTAGATCGCTCCGTTGGTCAGGCCGTCCTGGGCGAGCATCAATGCAATCTGAACGTCCATGAGTTTCCCCGTCGGCGACAGCGCAAGGCCGCCGACTTGCAGTTGCAAAGGATCCGGGGCGCTGCGGCCCCGGATCGGTGCGGATTTACTTCAGGAGGGTCCAGGTGCCGTTGGTGACGGTGATCAGCTCGCGGCCCCGTTCGTCGAAGCCGCTGTGGTCGGCTGGCGTCATGTTGTAGACGCCCTGGGTGGCGGGCATCTCGTGGGTCTGCTCGAGGGCGTCACGCAGCGCCGAGCGGAACTCCGGCGTGCCCGGCTTGCCCTTGGCGAGCGCGGTGGGGATTGCGCGCTCCAGCAGCAGGCCGGCGTCGAACATGTTGCCGCCAAAGGTGGCCGGGGCCGCGCCGTAGGCCTTCTCGTAGGTCGCCACGTAGTTCTTGGCGATCTTCTTGGACGGGTGGGTGTCGGGCACCTGGTCGAGCACCAGCATCAGGCTGGCGGCGAGGATCGTGCCTTCCACCTTCTTGCCGCCGAGCTTGAGGAAATCAGGCAGCGCGGCGCCGTGGGTCTGGTAGAACTTGCCCTTGTAGCCGCGATCCACCAGCGCCAGCTGGGGCAGCACGGCCGGGGTGCCGGGGGCGGCGATCAGCACCGCGTCGGGGCGGGCCGCCATCACCTTGAGGGCCTGGGCGGTGACCGAGGTGTCCTGACGCTGGAAGCGCTCGTCGGCGACGATCTTGATGCCCTTCTTGGCGGCGCCGTCGGCGACGACCTTGCCCCAGTTCTCGCCATACGGGTCGGCGGTGCCGATGAAGCCAAGGGTCTTGATGCCGGTCTTCGCCATGTGGTCGAGGAGCGCCGTGGCGATCAGGCTGTCGTTCTGGGTGGTCTTGAAGACCCACTTCTTCTGGTCGTTCATCGGCAGCACCACCGCGGCGGTGCCCACCGGCGCCAGCAGCGGCACGCCGGCCTCGGCGACGAACTGGATCACGCCCATCGCGTTGGGCGATCCGGAGGGGCCGATGATGGCGTCCACCTTCTCTTCGCTGATGAGCTTCTTCACCGCCACCACGGAAGCGGTGGGGTCGCTGCCGTCGTCGAGGGGGATGTAGCGGATGGTCTGGCCGCCGGCCTTGGTGGGCATCAGCGGGACGGTGTTCTTCTGAGGGATGCCGACCATGGCGATCGGGCCGGTGGAGGAAGACACCACCCCGATCTTGATGTCTGCATGGGCGACGCCCAGCGACAACGCTCCGATCAACAACGAACCTGCCACGTGCTTGAGTTTCATGGGTGTATCCTCCAGAAAAATTGCTCCAAATGGGATCAGGCAATCTCCGCTTAAGCGGATCTCTTTTTTTGGTTTTAATTTGTTTTTCACGTGAATGTTCACGTTTATACACACAGCGCGACGTGAATACCAGCCATTTTTTTCACGTCGTTTAGGGTGTTCTCAGCGGCCCCGGGCGAGGGCCGTCAGGCCGCCCAGGCCAAAGTCGGTGTTGGGCACGTCGAGGATCATGATGCGCACCGGCGCAGCCGGCACCTGCAGGGTTTCCTCGATCACACGGGTCAGCCCGGCGATCAGCGCCGCCTTCTGGGCATCGGTGCGGCCGGCGATCAGCAGGGCATGTACTGTCGGGCCGCCGGGCAGCTCGGCCTCGCTGAGCAGGGTGCCGCCGACGCACACGTGGGCCCGGGCCAGTTCGATGAGAAAGATGCGCACGCTCTCCCGCGGGGCGCCGATGGTCTCGACGACGGCGTCGGTCATCCCCTTGAGGAGCGCGGTCTTCTGCTCGGCGGCAAAGCCTTCGACCACATAGACGTTGAGGTTGGGCATCGTGGGGCGCTCAGGCGTGGGCGGCCACAGCGTCGCCGACGTCGTGGTAGCCGCGGTTGAAATACACCAGCCCGCTGCGCGCGGCCTCGCCCCGCGCCACATCTTCCACCTGACAGTAGAAGACGCTGTGGGAGCCGACGGTGTGGGTGTCGACGATGCGGCAGTCGAAGCTCACCAGCGCGCCGTCGATCACCGGGCTGCCGGTGGCGAGGCGGCGGGCGCCGACCCGGGCGAAGCGCTCGTCCATGGTCACGTTGCGGTCGGCAAACAGGCCCGAGACGTCCTGCCGGGCGGCGCCCAGCACATTGACGCACAGCACGCCGTTGCCCTCGAAGGCCGGGTGGGCCCAGGAGCCGCGGTTCATGCACACCAGCAGCGTCGGCGGCTGGTCGGTGACGCTGCACACCGCGGTGGCGGTGAAGCCGGCCCGGCCGTTGGGGCCGTCGGTGGTGATGACGTTGACGGCGCCGGCCAGCAGGGCCATGCCATCGCGGAAGGCGGCGGTGTCGGTCATGGTGTTCTCCTCGTTCTCTGTCTTGGGGTGGGGCTCAGATGTCCAGCACCAGCTTGTGGCTCCGGGCGCGGGAGCAGCACAGCAGGATCTGGTCGTTGTCGGCCTTTTCGTCGTCGGTGAGGAAGACGTCCCGGTGGTCGGGTTCGCCCTCCAGCACGGTGCACAGGCAGGTGCCGCACACGCCCTGCTCGCAGGACACGGTGACCTTGATGCCCACCGTGGCGAGGGCATCGACGATGCTCTGGCCGTCGGCCACCTGAACCGTCTTGCCGCTCTTCTTGGCGACCACCTCGAAGGCGGCGCCGGCGGTGTCGGTGGTGGCCTGGAAATACTCCTTGTGGATCTGCGCCTCGGGCACGCCGAGCCGCTTGGCCTCGCCGATCACCCACTCCATGAAGCCCGACGGGCCGCAGGTGTAGACGTGGGTGCCGGCCTTCGGCCCGCCCAGTACGGTGGCGAGGTCGAGGCGCTGCTCGGGCGCTTCGTCGTCGAAGTGCAGGTGCACCCGGTCGGCAAAGGGGCTGGCGGCGAGCTCGTCGATGAAGGCGGTGGCACCGCGGCTGCGGCCGCAGTAGTGCAGCTCGAAATCCTTGCCGGCGCCGAACAGCGCCCAGGCCATCGCGATCATCGGCGTGACGCCGATGCCGCCGCCCAGGAGCACCGTGTGGCGGGCGTCCATGGCGAGCGGGAAGTGGTTGCGCGGCAGGCCGATGCGGAGCGTGGTGCCTTCGTGCAGCTGCGCGTGGGCCGCCTCCGAGCCGCCGCGGGATGCCGGGTCGCGCAGGATGCCGAGGCGGTAGGTGCCGCGCTCGGCCGGGCTGCCGGCCAGGGAATACTGGCGCACCAGCCCGTCGGCGAGGTGCACATCCACGTGGGCGCCGGCCTCGAAGGGCGGCAGCGCGCGCCCGTCGGCGCTGGCCAGATCGAGCACCAGCACGCCATTGCCTTGTTCCTGGCGGCGCTGGACGACGACGGTGAGGGTTTCTTCGGACATGATCTCTGCCTGCGTTCTTCGGGGTTGGGGTTGTCGGGCGATCAGCGCATGAAGATGCCGCCGTTCACATCCCAGGTGGCGCCGGTGGTGAAGTCGGCGTCCGGGGAGGCGAGGGTGACGACCAGATCGGCGACGAACTTGGGGTTGCCCAGGCGCTTCACCGGGATCATCTCGTTGATGAGCTTTTCAAGGCGTTCCGGCGGCACCGCGGCGCGTACCGAGGGCAGCTCCATCGGGCCGGGGGCGACGGCGTTCACCGTGACGCCGGCCGCCGCCAGCTCCCGGGCGAAGATCTTGGTGAGGGTGAGGATCGCGCCCTTCGACGAGGCGTAGTGGGCGCCCGACGCCGTGCCGCCGTTCTGGCCGGCCAGCGACGCCAGGTTGATGATCCGCCCGTAGCCGGCCTTCGCCATGTGGGCGCCGAACACCTGGCAGCCGAACAGCGTGCCGCGCAGGTTCACCGCGATCACTTCGTCGAACTCTTCCGGGGTGATCTTCATGACCGGCGTGGTGGGCGTCATCGCGGCGTTGTTCACCGCCACCTGCAGGCCGCCCCAGCGGTCGAGCGTGGCGGCGAGGGCGGCCTCGAAGTCGCCCTTGTGCTTCACGTCGAGCTTGAGGGGCAGCACGTCGGCGCCACCGCCGAGGCTGGCGGCGGCATCAAGGGCGAGGGCGTCGGTGCGATCCGTGACGGCCACCCGGAAACCGGCGGCCAGCAGCTGCCCGGCGATGATGTGGCCAAGGCCCTGGGCGGCCCCGGTGACCAGTGCGACCTGCGACATGGCCGGCGCTCCTTACAGGATGTAGCCGATGCCCTGGAGGGTATCGGTGGCGTTGATGAGGCGGATGATCTTGCGGCGGATCAGGAAGCTGCCCGCGGTGCGCACCAGCTCGAAGGTGACGTCGGCGCTGTAGTGCTTCTGCACGTCCTTGCGGAACTCGCGCAGGTTCTGGGCGCAGCGCACCGTGACCACCTCGCCGTCGTCGGCCAGCACGCGGAAGCGCGACACCGAGCGGATGGTGCGCGGCACCGGCGAGGTGCTGATGGATTCGCCGCTGCCCAGCCGGGCCACGCGCTTGGCGCGCATCGCGGCGTTGTCGCAGGCGTAGTTGAGGGTGTTCTCGAAGTCGGTCTCGTCCGGGTTGATCGGCACGATGTAGAGGCCGTCGGTGGTCCAGGATTCGAGCCACTGGGGGTATTCGCCGTGGTCGAGCATGTCGGCCTCCTGCCACAGGAAGGCGGCCACTTGGGTGATGAGTGCGGTGTTCATGGGGTGTCGTCTCCGGGGTCAGGCGGTCATCAGTTTTTTCCACTGCTGGTAGGCGGCGCGCATGCCGGTCTCGGCGCTCACGTCGCTCACCTTGCCGTCGGCGGTCGGCTTCTCGCCGGCGAGGCCGCGGTTGAGCATGATCCACAGGTCCTTGCCAGCGCTGGCGCCCTTCTGGACGCGCTCCCAGGCTTCCGAGTCGTCCGGCGTGCCGAAGCCCATCGGGCCCTGGAAGTGCTCGTGCATGCGCAGGCGGGCCTGGTTGGCGACGGCCGGGCCGCCGTCCATGGTGATCACCGCGTGGTGGATCTCGGTCTCGGTCACCGAGATCGGCTGCAGCACGCGGAAGAAGGCCATCGAGCAGGCGATGTTGGGGAAGATGTTGAGGTTGAAGCCCGAGCCACCCACGGCGCGCACGATGCGGCGCACTTCCAGATCCTCGTAACCCTCGTCGCGCAGCGCCTGGGCAAGCTCGGCGAAGCGCTCGGGGATCGGCGCGTCGAGGTTGGCTTCCAGGTCGATCAGCTGGGGAATCATCACCATCACGCTGTGGCCGTTGCCGAGCTCTTCCACGTAGCCGGGGCCGCCGACGAAGTCGAGCATCTCGACGGTCTGCTGATCCACCGACGACAGGAAGGATTTATGGACGAGGGGGAAGTGATAGGCGTCGGTGGTGTTCTCGAGCTGGATCTTCCAGTTGCCGGGGAAGCGGAAGCGGTGCTCGCCGGCCACCTTGATGGGGAAGCCGCCGCCCTGCTTCATGAAGAGATCCATCCACTTCCTGGCGGGGCCGAGGTAATCCACCAGCGGCTCGATGTCGTCCTTGAAGGTGGCGAAGAGCATCCCGGCGTATTCCTCGACGCGCAGGCTGACAAGGCCCAGCTCGCCCTTCTCGAGCTGGTCGGCGTAGCTCTCGGGGTGCGGCACGCCGCGGAGCGCCCCGTCCAGCGAGTAGCTCCAGCCGTGGTAGGGGCACACGAAGCTGTTGGTCTTGCCCTTCTTGCCTTCGCACACGGTGGCGGCGCGGTGGCGGCAGCGGTTGAGGAGCACATGCACCTTCTGCTTGCGGTCGCGCACCACGATCACCGGCTGGCGGCCGATGTAGGTGTTCTTGTAGCTGCCGGCCTCGGGCACTTCGCTGGCGTGGGCAACCCACACCCAGGTGCTGGCGAAGATCTTGTCCATCTCGGTCTCGAAGATGGCCGGGTCGGTGTAGAGGGAGGTGTGCACCCGGTCGGCCTGGACCCGGTCGGCGAGGGTGAGCGCCTGGTCGGCGGTGTCGTGCTTGCTCGTCATGGTTGATTCCTTTGGCTTGGTCTGCGTGTTCTCGAATGGGGTCGGGGCTCAGTCCGGCACGGGCAGCGGGTCGGCCTTGTTCCAGGCGTCCACCGGCCGGCTGAAGAGGTTTTCGGTGCGGAAGTGGGCCATCCGCCAGACGCCCGCCTTGCCGCGCCGGAAATCGACGGAGAGCCGCGCCGCGTTGAGGTGCGAGGCGCCGGTGGCGAAGGTGGAGGTCTGGAGCATCACCCAGCTGCCGGTGGCGGCGCTGCTGCCGGTCACGTCGATGAGCTCGGAGGTGAGGAAATGGACGTTGATCGCGAAGTGGGCCGGTTCGGTCATGTACCTGGCGAACATCGCCCGGATCGCCTTGCGCCCCTCGATGCGCCCGAAGCTCGCCGCGTACTTCTCGCCGATGCCTTCCCACACCGCGTCGCGGGTGAAGAGCCCGGCGAGCTCGTCCAGCGGGCTGCTGGCGTCGAGCGCGTCGCACAACACCATGTAGCGGTTCATGCAGGCGCGCACGGCGTGTTCGGCCTCGAAGCGGGCGAGCCGGGCTTCGAGCTGGCGGCGGGGTTGGGCGGAGGCGGGCATGGCTGGCTCTGGGTCGGCGATCAGTCGGGACTCAGTCGGGGATCACCAGCTCGCGGCCGATGCGGGCCTCGACGCGCATGTACTTCCACAGCTTGTAGGTGCCGTCGCCCACCGGGGTGACGCGGAACAGGTTGCAGGCGGCGGTGACGGTGTCGTAGTCGGGCACGTCGGCCAGCACATAGGTCGTCCAGGGGAAGGCCACCGACGGGCCGACCATGATCCGGTCGTCGTCCAGGTTGCCCAGCACGCGTACGCCGGGCAGGCGGGCGATGCCCTGCATCATCGAGACGAAGGCGGCCCAGACGTCCTTCATCTCGTCGGCGGTGCCGTCCATGAAGTTCTGGTTCACGCCCATGCAGAACAGCACGCGCAGCGGGGTCTTGTCGCTCATCGTTTTTATCTCCGTGGGGTTGGCGGGTTCAGAGGTAGCCCGGCAGGGGCTTGAGGCCGAACAGCATGGCGCCGGCGTTCTGGTAGGTGATGTCGCCCATGAAGGCGTGCTGGGTGATCATCTGCACGTCGCGCACCTGGGCGGCGAGGGGGCAGGATTCATACACGCCGGTGCCGCCCGAGACCATCTGGGCACGGCGCGTCACGTCGGCGCTGACGCGGGAGGCGTGGGTGGTGGACAGGCGCAGCATGCTCACCAGGTGATCGCTGGGCTTGTCGCCGGCCAGCAGCACCTGCCACACGTCGTCGATGGCCTGGTAGAACCAGGCGCGGGCGGCGCGCAGCTCGGCTTCGATCTTGGCGATCTCCAGCTGCACATAGACGCGCTCGCCCAGGTTGGGCGCGCCGGTGACGGACGCCCGGCCGGCGGCCATGCCCAGCACTTCGTCGATGGCCGCCCGGGCGATGCCGAGGCCGACGACGGTGAGCACCTGGGCGGCGAACGACAACGTCGGGTAACGGTACAGCGGGGTGTCGAGGGACGAGGCGCCGCCGCGGACGAAGGTCCATTCGGGCGGAACGATCACGTCCCTCACCACGATGTCGTGGCTGCCGGTGCCGAGCAGGCCCATCACGTCCCAGTTGGGCTCGATCTGCACCTTGTCGCGGGGCATCACCGCCATGCGCGGCAGGCCGGAGTTGTCGCCATTTTTGGGCAGGATGCCGGCGCCGATCACCTCGGCGCCCATGCTGCCGCTGCCCCAGCTCCAGCGGCCACTCACGCGGTAGCCGCCGTCGACCAGCTCGGCCGGCTGCGGCGGGAAGATGCCGCCGGCAAACACCACATCCGGGCCCTTGGCGTAGAGCTTGGTGAGGGTCTCGACGGGCAGCGCGGCCAGATAGACGCCGCCGATCCCGAAGCTCGCCACCCAGCCGGCCGAGCCGTCGGCGCGGGCGATGGTCTCGACCAGCTCGCAGAACTCGGCGGGCGATTTCTCGTCGCCGCCGAAGCGCTTGGCCACCAGCGCGCGATACACGCCGACCGCTTTGAAGCGCTCGATGATGTCCGGCGAGATGTATTTCTGGGCTTCGAATTCCTTGCGGCGCTGGCGGATGTCGCGCAGCAGCGCGTCCATTCCGGCGACCTCCGGCGCTACGTCGGCGCCAGCCCTTGGTTCCTGCAAATTAGCCAACATCGGTGTCTCCAGTCCAGGTTAGGGTCGATTGATGTGACGGGCGAAATGGGCGGCGACGGCGCACAGGCGCTCGTCGTCGTGCCGGGCCGCCACCAGCTGAAGGCTCACGGGGTAGCCGTCGATGGCGGGCAGCGGAATGGCGATGGCCGGGTGGCCGGAAAGGTTGAAGGGGCGCACCAGCGAGGTCATCGCGACGAGCTTGCTGGTGTCGGCGGCGTCCTCGAGGCGCGGCGGGGCGTCGGCCATGGTCGGCAGGGCGAGGATGGGGAAATCCAGCAGGGCGGCATCCACCTGGGCGGCGAAGCGTTCGCGCACGAGGTTGGCGGCGGCCACGTCGTCCGGCGTGGTGAGGGAGGCGGCCTGCAGGCGGCGGGCCACGTCCTCGCCCACCAGCCCGGTGCCCACCAGCTCGCCACAGGCGGCCCAGGTTTCGGCGTTGATCACGGTGAGCCCGGCGGCGTAGGCGGCGCCGAAGTCGGGCAGCGTCACGTTGCCGGCGGGCAGGCCGCTGGCGGCCACCGCAGCGGTGACGGCGTCGAGGATCGTCGGGGTGGCTTGGGCATCCACCAGTCCGATGCGTACGCCGGCGATGTCGGGCAGCGGGCCGAAGCTCGGGTCGATGGCGCGCATCACGGCGATGAGGCTGTCCATGTCGCGGACGAAGGGGCCGACGCAGTCGAGGCTGGTGTGGGCGGGCATCACGCCCCGGCGGCTGATCCGGCCGAAGCTGGGCTTGAGGCCGAACACGCCGCAGCAGGCGGCGGGGATGCGGATCGAGCCGCCGGTGTCGGTGCCGAGCGCCACGTCCACGCTGCCCTCGGCCACCGCCACCGCCGAGCCGCTCGACGAGCCGCCGGGCACATAGGCCGGGAACTGCGGGTTGGTCGGGGTGCCGGTCCAGCGGTTGATGCCGGTGGTGCCGAAGGCGAGTTCGTGCAGGTTGGTCTTGCCGGCGAGGTGGTAGCCGGCGGCCAGCAGGCCCTCGACCACGTCGGCGTTGGCGCGGGCGGCGGCGACGGATTCGAGGGCCCGGCAGCCGGCGCGGGTGCGCACGCCGACCACGTCGATGGTGTCCTTGATGCCGACCTGCGGGCCGTTGCCACCGATGTCGAGGGGCTCGACGAAAACGCTCATTGATCCGTCTCCTGGTGAGGTTGCTGTTGCGGCGGCTGGCCTGTCCGGGCTGGAAGGAAAGCCGCTGAAGTTGGTTCAAATGTAGATTTCAATACTTGCAAAGTCAACTGATTTTTCACGCGATAAATGGAATGAAAAATCGGCCGCGGCGGCGCGTGGAGGCGAAGGTTTCAGCGGGGGAGGGCTGGCGGTGGCGGTAGAGCGGCGATTTGTTCAATTACAGCAACAATCGATGCCGGATTGTTGCTGTAGATGGACGAACCCCGGATGGCGCGTCAGAACGCGCCCATCGCCAGCCCGGCGGCGAAGGCGGCTCCCAGCTCGACGCCCTTTTCAAGATCGGCCTCGGGCACGACCTTGGGGGCGAGGATCGCCTCGGTGGTCTGGGCGCGGGTGCACACGATGAGCGGCGGGGCGATCTCCCGCAGGCGCCAGCCGGTGGCGATGCGGGCGATCTGGCGCACCGCGTTGCTGCCGTCGCTGCCGGCGCACACCACGGTGGCGTAGGGCCGGCCGTTGATGTGGTCGAGGGCGCCGTAGTAGCTGCGGTCGAAGAAATCCTTCATCAGTCCGGCGATGGCGGCGAGGTTCTCGGGGCAGGCGAACACGTAGCCGTCGGCGGCGAGCAGGTCGTCGGGGCCGGCGTCGCGGGCGGCGAGGAGGCGCACGGTGACGTCCGGCTCGTCGGCGGCGCCCCGGGCCACGGCGCGGATCATCTGCTCGGTGGCGCCGGTGGTGGATTGATAGACGAGGAGGAGGGTCTTGGCGGTGTTCATGCCTTCACCCTAGCACGCCGGCGGCGGCGTGCATGGCCAGGTGTCCGGCGCCGGATTTCGGCGCCTGCCAGATTGGCTTGGCTGAGCTGTCAATCTGGCAGGTAGCCCGTTCTCATCGGGCGGCGGCTTCAGGAAAAACATCAACAAAACAAAGGTGTGTCTTCTCCTGCCAGGCAGGCACGCAACCTGCTGAGTGAGTGGCAAGGAGGAATCACCGATGAGCCAAAGGATGAAGGCACTGGGGCTGGCGCTGCTGCTGCAGATCCCCGCACAGGGGATGGCCGAGGGCTTTGTGGCTGGCCTGCAACCTGATCGGCGGCCCGCGTCGGCACCAACCGTCGCCGCAACGCCGGTGGATGAGTCGCTCAAGCTGCAACGGCTGCAGGGCATCGACAAGCCCTGGCCGGGCAACCTGGAGACGATCGCCGCCCAGGGCAACTGGTATTCCCCGATGTTCCGGCCCGGGATGCCCGGGCCCTACGACCTGCGAGGCCTGCACGTTCGCTAGCCGCGTATGAATCCTCGTGGTGGCCGATGCGTTCGCGCTGGCCGCAACGAAATCTCCGGGTGGCCTTCCGTGGGAAGGGCGCCCGGCTTCAACCAGCAAGTCTGTCAATCAAGGAGAAACTCTATGAAGTCTTTCGGCAAGCTCGTCAGCTGTTCCGCCATCGCTCTGGCTCTCTGTGCGGCACTGCCCGCGGCCGCCAAGGATGACCAGAAGGGTATGTCCGGCATGAGTGGCATGAGTGGCATGCAGGGCCAGAAGGGCATGAGCGGCATGTCGGGCATGGAAGGCCAGAAGGGTATGGCCGGCATGTCGGGCATGGAAGGCCAGAAGGGTATGGCCGGCATGTCGGGCATGGAAGGCCAGAAGGGTATGGCCGGCATGTCCGGCATGGAAGGCCAGAAGGGTATGGCTGGCATGTCCGGCATGCAGGGCCAGAAGGGTATGGCCGGCATGAGCGGCATGCAGGGTCAGAAGGGCATGAGCGGCATGTCGGGCATGTCCGGCAACAAGGCCAAGAAGGCGCACAAGGCCAAGCAGCAAGGCATGAGCGGCATGTCCGGTATGTCCGGCATGTCGGGTATGGAAGGCAAGTAAGGCTTTCCTTGCGGCCCCGCAAGGGGCCGCCTTTTTACTGGCCTGTCCGGCCGGTCTGGCATGAGCCGAGAGGTTGTCATGGTGGTCATTCCAAGAAAACTACGTGTCCACGCAGCACTCCTGTTGTCCCTGGTGTTTGGTGCGGCGCTGTCCGATGCGCATGCAGCCGACCCGAAATCCACTCCCACTCCCGATTACCAGCGCGCCCGCTACAGCGCCCTGCACTTCAAGCCCGCGATCAGCAAGGCGACCGACGCCGACTGCCTCGCCTGTCACGCCGAGGTGCTCAAGCCTTCCGTGCGCGAAACCTCGCCTGCCGGCGTCCGGGCTGCCGACGCGAAAGCCTGGTACCAGCGCACCAGCACCTACAGCGGCACCCAGGACACCTTCCACCGGCGCCATCTGACCAGCGATTTCGCCAAGTCGGTGATGGCACTGAGCTGTACCACCTGCCACGAAGGCCATGATCCCCGCGACGAGCATCCGCTGAGTTCGGTCACATCCCAGCGCGACGGCGGCTTCCGCCTGCGCAAGAGCGTGGTGCCCGAGACCACCTGCCTCAAGTGCCATGGCCAGATGAACACCGCCGTGATGGGCCTGCCCGGCCCGTGGCGCGAAACCCGCGAGATGTTCCAGAACGACTGCCTCACCTGCCACGCGGCGATCCGCACGACCCGCCATCAGGTGAGCTACCTCAAGCCGGACGCCATCGAAGCGGCCGGCAAGGGCAACGGTGACGTGTGCTACGGCTGCCACGGCGGCCGGGCCTGGTATCGCATCACCTACCCCTACCCACGCCACGCCTGGCCGGGGATGGCGGAGGAGACACCTGACTGGGCCAAGGGTCGTCCGACCCAATCCGAAGCCCGCTTCCAGATCGGCACGACGGCACAAGGACAAGAAAAATGAAGATCGACTTCGATGGCGGCACGCCTGCCGCGCCGGCTGAACCCGGGCGACGGGACTTCCTCAAGGTGATGGGCGTGGGCGCCGGCCTTGCCGGGCTGGGTGGCCTGGTGGTGGCGCCGAAGGAGGCCTCGGCCTTCGCCTACGAACCGTATTACACCGACGACCAGCTCACCACGGTGGTCACCTCCTGCGCCCACAACTGCGGCTCGCGCCACATGCTGGTGGCCCACAAGAAGGGCGACGTGATCGTGCGCCTGTCGTCCGACGACGGCCGCTACCAGAAGGGCGGTTTCTTCGGCAAGGACACCACCGACGAGCCCCAGCTGCGGGCCTGTCTGCGCGGGCGCAGCTACCGCTCGCGGCTGTACTCGCCGGAGCGTCTGCTCTACCCGATGATGCGGGTCGGCAAGCGCGGCGAGGGCAAGTTCAAGCGCGTGTCGTGGGACGAGGCGCTGGATTTCGTCGCCCAGAAGATGGTCGAGCTGAAGAAGACCTACGGCCCCACCGCGCTCCTCGACCAGAGCTATGCCGGCGCGTCTTACGGCGTGCTCCACAAGTCGGACCAGATCGAAGGCCTGCTCGGGCGTTTTCTGGGGATGTTCGGCTGCCGCACCAACAGCTGGAGCGTGCCCAGCTACCAGGGCACCACGTTCTCCAGCCGCATCACCTTCGGCACCATCGAGGACGGCAACGAGGACGACGCCTACGCCCACAGCAAGCTCATCATCATGTGGGGCTGGAACCCGGCCTACACCTTCCACGGCGGCAACACCTTCTATTACATGCGGATGGCCAAGCAGCGCGGCTGCAAGTTCGTGCTGGTGGACCCGCAATACACGGATTCGGCCGCCGCCTACGACGCCTGGTGGATTCCCATCCGCCCCAACACCGACGCGGCGATGCTGGCCGGCATGGCCCACGTGATCTTCAGCGAGAACCTGCACGACCAGAAGTTCATCGACCGCTTCGTGCTCGGCATGGACAAGGGCACCATGCCCGCCGACTACCAGGACGCCGAGAGCTTCAAGGACTACATCATGGGCACCCGCGACGGCACGCCCAAGACGGCCGAGTGGGCCGAGGCGATCTGCGGCGTTTCGGCGGACGACATCCGCAAGCTCGCGCGCCTCTACGCCACCACCAAGCCCGCCGCGCTCAAGGCCTCCTGGGCGCCCGGCCGCGCCGCCTACGGCGAGCAGTACAACCGGATGGCCGCCGCGGTGCAGGCCATGACCGGCAACATCGGTAAGCTCGGCGGCTGCGCCGAAGGCGTGGGCAAGGCCTGGCATTCCGAATCGGTGGCCTATCCCTACGACGAATTCGCCAACGTGTGGTTTGCGTCGATCAAATCCGACCGCTGGGCCCACTGCGTGCTCAACTACCCCAACCTCCGGCGCGAGGAAGTCGGCCTGTGGCCGCGGGAAGACGAGACCGACGGGCAGATTCCCAACATTCGCGGCATCTTCTGGCAGGGTTCGGACTGGTTCAACCAGCTCACCAACATCAACAAGGAAATCCAGGCCATCGAGAAGCTGGATCTGGTGGTGTGCCTGGATTCGACCATCACCCCGTCGGGCATCTGGGCCGACGTGCTGCTGCCGGTGGCCACCCATTTCGAGCGGCACGACGTGGCGTTGCCCTGGTACAAGGGCCACTACTACATCCACCGCCCGAAGGTGATCCAGCCCCTCGGCGAATCGCGCTCCGACTTCCAGATCTTCACCGAGCTCGCCTACCGCCTCGAGGCCCTCGACCCGACGGTGAAGGACTTCGGCAAGCGCTACAACCCCCGCGCCACCCGCGACTACTTCCACAACCCCGACCCGGTGGACGAGGCCTATCTGGCCGCCTGGTGGAACGGCAAGGTGCGCCCCCATCAGGGCGTGACGATGAGCTGGGACGAGTTCAAGCGGCACGGGGTGTACAAGTTCACCTTCAAGCGTCCGCTGGTGGCCTTCCGCGAGCAGATCGTGAAGGGCGAGCCCTTCGAGACCGGCTCCGGCAAGATCGAGATCTTCTCGCCGTATCTGGCCGGCATTGACGACTGGACCAAGACCCAGTACGGCTACCCGATCCCCGCCATTCCCAAGTGGATCGAGCCCTTCGAATCCCTCAACAGCCCGCTGACGAAGGACTACCCCTTCCACCTCATCAGCCCCCACCCGCGCTGGCGGACCCACTCGATCTTCCACAACATCCCGTGGCTGCGCGAGACCTACGACCAGGAGCTCACCATCAACGCCGCCGACGCCCGCCGCCTCGGCATCCAGACCGGCGACACCGTCGAGGTGTGGAACGGTCGCGGCAAGTGCGTGGTGCCGGCCTACGTCACCGAGCGCTGTCTGCCCGGCGTGGTGGTGCTGTTTGAAGGCGCGTGGATGGATCTGGACGAGAAGGGCGTGGATCGGGCCGGCAACCCGGATTTCCTGACCCTCGACGAGCCCAGCCCGGCCGGTGCCTTTGCCTACAACACCGCCCTCGTCAACGTGCAGAAGACGGACCTCGCCCACCGCCCTGGCTGGGACCAGCTCGCCACCGCACGCTCCAGCGTGTTCCGGCGCGACTACTGACGCCCGGCCCCAGGAGAGAACCACCATGGCTGACAAGAAGACCATCCGCAAGCTGGGCGCCGAGGCCCGCGCCGAAGTGCCCGCCGCCCAGGCCCGTCGCGACGCCGCCACCTACGAGCCGGTCAAGCCGGCGAAGCAGCTCGGCTTCATCCACAACAACATGGACTGCATCGGCTGCCGCGCCTGCGAGATCGCCTGCAAGGACAAGAACGGCCTCGCTCCCGGGCCGCGCTTCCGCCGCGTGATGTACGTGGAGGGCGGGCAGTTTCCCGAGGTGTTCGCCTACAAGGTGAACATGTCGTGCAACCACTGCGCCGAACCCGCCTGCCTGCCCACCTGCCCGACCGGCGCCATCTGGAAGCGCGCCGACAACGGCATCGTCGACATCGACTCCACCCTGTGCATCGGCTGCCGCCGCTGCGAGGCCGCCTGCCCCTACGGTGCGCCCCAGTTCGACCCGATCGACAACCTCGTCAAGAAGTGCAACATGTGCGTGGACGAGATCGACGCCGGCCGCAAACCCTACTGCGTGATGGCCTGCATGATGCGTGTGCTCGACGTGGGCCCCATCGACCAGCTGCGCGCTGGCACCTATCCCACCAAGGCGATGGCCAAGGGCGAGCAGCCCGTGCGGCAGGTGCAGCACATGACCAGCCCCGAGCTGACCAATCCCTCCATCGTGTTCATCGCGCATCCCAAGGGGAGGGTTGAGTGATGGGTGACGCCGTATTCCGCACTCCGATGGGCGCGCGCATGAGCCTGCGCGCCGCCGCCGAGGATCTGGCTGCGCTGGCCTGGCTCCACGAAGCCGAGCGCGACGTGGACACCCTGATCCGGCTGCACTCCGCCGGCTTTCCCGACGGGCTCACCCTGGCCGGTCCCGAGGCCCAGCCCCGGGTGGCGATGGGCGACGCCCTCAGGGTGATCGGCCGCGTGCCCGAGCACGACCGCCCGTCGCTGGCCGACGACCTCGCCGCCGACTACGCCGGCATCTATCTCACCCACGCCCTGCGCGCCTCGCCCTGCGAGTCGGTCTGGCGCGACGAGGAGAAGCTGATGATGCAGGGCCCGGCCTTTGCGGTGCGCGAGCGCTACCGGGCCCACGGGCTGATGGCGGTCGACTGGCGGCGCACGGCCGACGACCACGTCTCCAACGAGCTGGCCTTCCTTTCGTACCTGCTGTCCCGCGGGGAGGGGCTGGAGGCCCGCCACTTCATCGAGGAACACCTGCTGCAGTGGCTCCCGGATTTTGCAGAACGGGTAACGGCCCGCGCCTCCACCCGCTTCTACGCCGCCCTCGCCTCGCTCACGCTGCATGTCATCGAGAACCTGCACCGGCAGCTCCGGGCCATCCACTGACGTGAGGCGGCGGCAAAGGTCCTCGTGCGTCTTGCCGGACATCCCCTGGGGATGCCCGGCCTTTTTGCCTTGGCCATGCTGACCGTCGACGAAACCCGCTGCGTCCACCGGCTCGCGGCCGTGGCGCGCTGCCGCGCCTGCGTGGACGCCTGCCCCACTGGCGCCTGGACGATGCAGCCGGACGGGCTCGATTTCGATCCGGCCCGCTGCGACGGCTGCGGCCTGTGCGTGCCGGCCTGTCCGCCGGGGGCGCTGGCGCTCGCCGCGCCGCCCGCCCTGCCGCTGTCGGGCGACACCCTCAGCCTGGCCTGCGAGCACGCCCCGCTGGCAGCCGGGCCGCTCACCCGCGTGCCCTGCCTGCATGCCATCTCCGAAGCGCGGCTGCTGGCCCTGTACCTGGCCGGGCTGCGCCGGTTGGGGGTGGTGAGCGGCACCTGCGCCACCTGCCCGCGGGGCCGTGTCATGCCGCTGGTGGAGCGGCTCGACGCCTTGAACGACGCGCTGCGGGCGGCTGGTGCGCCAGCAATCGAGCTGCTGCCGACGGCGATGCCCGGCGAAGCCGCGCCCTCCCGGCGGCGCGGCTTCTTCGGCCTGCTGCGTCCGGCAGCCCGCACGGCCGGCCCCGATACCCGTCCGGCGGCGCTCCGGCTGCTGGCATCCATCGGCAGAGGTGGTGGCCCGTGGGCGGTGAGCCTGGACGTCGCCCGCTGCACGGGCTGCGCGGTGTGCGCCCGGCTGTGCCCCGAGGGCGCCATCGACTGGCTGGAGGCGGGTGCGGAGGCCGGGCTGCGCCTGCGCATGGAGCGCTGTACCGGCTGCAACCTGTGCGTCGACGCCTGCGACCAGGGCGCCCTCCGGCCCGGGCGGGCCGCTGGCGGGGTGGTCGTCGCGTTCTTTCATGACACCACCTGTAGCCGCTGCTCCGCCACCTTCCGCCATCCCGCCGGCCATCGGGCGCCGCCCCTGTGCCCGGTCTGCCGGACAGGCGCCCGGCGCCCGGACAGGCTGGTGGTAGACTGAAAATTACCGCTGACTTCCCCTGACGCATGAATCTGCTATCCCGACTGTGGTTTGCCACGCCCCTCGCGCGACGCCTGATGCTGGTCCTGATGCTGGCCCTGCTGTGCGCCTCGGGCATGCTCGTCGGGGGCGCCCTGTGGATTTCGGGCACGGCCCTGCAGGTGGAGCACGAAAGCTCCGCCCGCCGCCTCGCCGGCCTGTTTGAAGCCAGCCTGCAATCGGCCATGCTGCGCCGTGATCTGTCGGGGCTGGCCGAGATCCTTGTCCAGCTGGGCGGCCTGCCCGGCGTGCAGTTTGCGGCGCTGCTCAATCCGGCTGGCGAGGTGCGCTTCGCCTCCCGCGACGCCGATCAGGGCAGTCTCCACCCGGAATGGGTGCGCGATCTCTGCCTCACCGCGGGCTGCATGGTGTCGCCGCCGCGGCTGGATACCCTGGATGCCGGCAAGGCCGGCCTGCTGCGCATTGCCTACCCGATCCGCAACCAGCCGCGTTGCGGCGGCTGCCACGGCGCCGTCGACACCCATCCGGTCAATGGCGTGCTGGTGGTCGAGTTCGTGCCGCCCTCCGAAGGCAGCGGCGCGGCCCAGTTGCAGCGTCTGCTGCCCCTGGGGCTGGCGGCCCTGTGCCTGCTGGCCTTGGCCATCTGGTGGGTGGTGCGGCGGGAGGTGCTTACGCCGGTGGGCACGCTCGCCGGCGTGGCCGGGCGGCTCGCCGATGGCGATCTCTCGGCGCGGGTGGGCAGCCTCTCTGGCGGCGAACTGGGCCGCCTGGGCGACGAAGTGGACGCGATGACCCGACGCCTCGGCGAGATGCTCGACCAGGCCGGCCAGCAGGGCGCCTTCCTGCAGGGGCTGGTGGACGCGGCGCCCGACCCGATGGTGGTGATCGGCGACGACTACCGCATCGTGCTCGCCAACCGGGCCTATTCCGAACTCGTCCAGCTGCCGCTCGACGCGATCCGCGGCGAGCGGTGTCACCGCATCGGCCGCCAGCTGGATGAGCCCTGTCCGGTCACGCTGGTCACCTGTCCGCTCGCCGAGCTGCGCGCCCGGCCGGACGCCCTGCGCACCGTGATGAGCTTCAAGCGGCCCGACGGCAGCCCGGTGAGCGTCGAGATCCACGCCGCCCCCCTGGTGGGGCCGGACGGGCGCCGGCTGGTGGTCGAGGCGATCCGCTCCCTCGACGATCAGGTGCGCTTCTCCCAGGAGCAGCGGCTGTCGGCGGTGGGGCTGCTGGCCAACGGCGTGGCCCACGAGATCCACAACCCGCTGGCGTCGATCCGCCTGGCGCTGCAATCCAGCCTGCGCGGGCTGCGGGATGGCTCGATGGGCGCCGCCGAAGTCACCGAATACCTCGAGCTGGTGGACGCCGAGATCGACCGCTGCGTGCTCATCACCCAGCGCCTGATGACCCTCAGCCACCCGCCCGGGCCAACCCGCCCGGTGCTCGTCGGGGCCGCCATCGACGACATGGTGGCGCTGCTCGCCGAGGAGGCCCGCAGCGCCCGGGTGAAGGTGAATCTCGATCTCCAGCCCGCCGACGCGCGGGTGCGGGGCGACGAGGCGGAGATGCGCCAGGTGGCCCTCAACCTGCTCCAGAACGCCTTTCACGCCATGCCCGACGGCGGCCTGCTGGACATCCGCCTGCGCCGCGAGGGCGATTTCCATCACCTGACCGTGCGTGACAGCGGGGTCGGCATTCCGGTCGAGGAGCAGCCCCTGATCTTCATGCCCTTCTTCAGCCGCCGGGCCGATGGCCGCCGCGGCTCCGGCCTCGGCCTCGCCATCTGCAAGGCCATCCTCGAACGCCACGGCGGGCGGATCAGCGTCGAGAGCCAGGCGGGGCAGGGCAGCACCTTCCATGTCTTCCTGGCTTGTGCCGACGGAGAAAACCCATGAACGCACCGGTCACCCATTCGATCCTGGTGATCGAGGACGACGCGGTGCTCAACCGCCTGCTCCTCAAGACCCTCGCCCGCAGCGGCTTCGACATGCACAGCGCCCAGACCTGGGCCGAGGCCCGGGCGCGCATCGACGAGGTGGCGCCGGATCTGGTGCTGCTCGACATGAACCTGCCCGACGCGCGGGATTTCGGGCCCCTCACCGACATCGCCCAGACCCGCCCGGTCATCATGCTCACCGCCTACGGCTCGATCAATCAGGCCGTCGAGGCGATGCGCCTGGGGGCGGTGGATTACCTGGTCAAGCCGGTCAACCTGGCCGAGCTGGAGCTGGTCATCCAGCGGGCGCTGGAGGGCTCCAGGCTGCGCGCTGGCGACGCCCTCAAGGCCGCCATGCGGGGCCTGGTGGACGACCCGATGGTGGGCGGAAGTGAACCCATGCGCCAGGTGCGCAGCCTCATCGAGGCGGTGGCCGACGACGACGTGACCGTGCTGGTGCGCGGCGAAAGCGGCGCCGGCAAGGAGCTGGTGGCCCGCGCGGTGCACGACGCCGGCCAGCGGCGCGACGGGCACTTTGTGGCGGTGGATTGCTGCACCCTGCAGGAAACCCTCTTCGAGACCGAACTCTTCGGCCACGAGCGGGGCGCCTTCACCGGGGCCGATCGGCGCAAGCCCGGCCTCATCGAAGCCGCCACCGAGGGCACGCTTTTCCTCGACGAGATCGGCGAGATCGGCCCGTCGATCCAGGCCAAGCTGCTGCGCGTCCTCGAGACCGGGCGTTTCCGGCGGGTCGGCGCCACCACCGACCTGCGCGCCAACGCCCGGGTGGTGGTCGCCACCAACCGCGACCTCGCCCAGATGGTGCGCGAAGGCCGCTTCCGGGCCGATCTGTACTACCGCCTGTCGGCCTTCGAGATCACCGTGCCGCCGCTGCGCGACCGGCGCGACGACATCCCCCGGCTGGTGGATCACTTTGCCCGCGCCCGGGCCCGCAACGGCCGTCAGGTCGAGTTCTCCGACGAGGCCCTGGCGCGCCTCCTCAGCTACGACTGGCCGGGCAATGTGCGCGAGCTGCGCAACGTGGTCGAGCGGGCGCTGATCCTCGCCAGCCGCACCGGCCTCGTCGGCCCCGAACACCTGCCGCCCCTGCGCGATCCGGGCTTCGACGCCGCACCTGCGGCCAGCGGCCCGGTGACCATCCACGGCGAACCCACCCTCGACGAGATCGAGCGCCACTACCTGGCCGAGCTGCTCGATCGCCATCAGGGCAACCGGCGCCGGGTGGCCGAGGCGATGGGCGTCTCGGAGCGCACCGCCTACCGGATGCTCGAGCGCCACGGTTTCAAGGGCCGCGGCGACGGCGGCGAGGGCTGAGCGCCGTCATCCGGCCCGATCATCCGGCGTACTGTCCGGCGTGAATTTGGTTGTGCGCCGCGTCACATCTCCGCCCTGACCGCGCAAAAGCTTGCGCCACGTCAAAATCCGGCGTTGCACCGGGGCCTTATGATGGCCCCATTGTTGCGCTGCACACGCCCGAATCCAGGTCGGGCCGCCATGAAAGCCGAATGCCGTTCCACCTGCCCGCCATGCCGGGGGCGGGAAAGCTGAAGTAATACCCACCCGCAAGGGGTGCGGTCGCGGCTGCTGGACGTCGCTCCGATGCTGCGCTGCGGGCGCCGGCTTCCGCATTCCGGGGCCGCCCCGGGATGCGCGATCAACGCTCTTCAAATTTCAATGGACGCGGCGCCCCACCCGTGGGGGCGGCCCGCGTCTGCCAGTCGTACCAACAGGGGGTCGCAATGACGACGTATCTCAATCTCGACGGCAACGAAGCCGCCGCACGGATGGCCTACCTCGGCAGCGAGGTGATTGCCATCTATCCGATCACCCCATCCTCGAACATGGGCGAGTGGGCCGACGAATGGGCGGCCCAGGGCAAGCCCAACCTGTGGGGCGTCGTACCCAAGATCATCGAGATGCAGTCCGAAGGCGGCGCCGCCGGCGCGCTGCACGGGGCGCTCACTTCTGGCGCGCTGGGCACCAGCTTCACCGCCAGCCAGGGCCTGCTGCTGTTCATCCCCAACCTCTACAAGATGGCCGGCGAGCTCACGCCCTTCGTGCTGCACGTGGCGGCCCGGGCGCTGGCCACCCACGCCCTGTCGATCTTCGGCGACCACTCCGACGTGATGGCCTGCCGGGCCACCGGCTGTGCGCTCCTCGCCAGCAACTCGGTGCAGGAAGCCCAGGACATGGCGTTGATCGCCCAGGCCGCCACCCTGGCCGGGCGGATTCCGGTTATCCACTTCTTCGACGGCTTTCGCACCTCCCATGAAGTCGCCAAGATCGTCGCGGTCGAGCCCGAAACGGTTCGGGCGATGATCGACGACAGCCTGGTGGCCGCCCACCGCGCCCGCGCCCTGTCGCCGGAGCACCCGGTGCTGCGCGGCACGGCCCAGAACCCCGACGTGTTCTTCCAGTCCCGCGAGCGCGCCAACCCGTTCTACGACGCCTTCCCGGCCCTCGTGCAGGCGGCGATGGATCGCTTCGGCGAACTCACCGGCCGGCATTACAAGCTGTTCGACTACGTGGGCGCGCCGGACGCCGAGCGCGTCATCGTGGTGATGGGCTCGGCTGCCGAAACCGTCGAGGAGACCGTCGAGCACCTGGTCGCCCGCGGCGAGAAGGTCGGCCTCCTCAAGCTGCGCCTGTTCCGCCCGCTGGACACCCGCGCGCTGCTGGCGGCGATCCCGGAGAGCGCCCGATCCATCGCCGTGCTCGACCGCTGCAAGGAGCCCGGCGCCGACGGCGAGCCGCTCTACAAGGACGTCATCACCGCCCTGGCCGAAGCCGCCGCCGATGGCCTGCGCACCATGCCGCGGGTGATCGGCGGCCGCTACGGGCTGGCGAGCAAGGAATTCACCCCGGGCATGGTCGCCGCGGTGTTTGCCGAACTGGCAGCCGACAAGCCGAAGCGCCAATTCACCGTGGGCATCGTGGATGATGTGACGCACCTGTCGCTGGCCTGGGATGAGGCCTTTCGCTCGGATGCCTCGCGCCGCCTGCAGCATGCGGTGTTCTGGGGCCTGGGCGCCGACGGCACCGTGTCGGCCAACAAGAACTCCATCAAGATCGTCGGCGAATCCACCGCGCTGCAGGCCCAGGGCTACTTCGTGTATGACTCGAAGAAGTCCGGCGCCGTCACGGTGTCGCACCTGCGCTTTGGCGACGCGCCGATCCGCTCCAGCTATCTGGTGGAGGAGGGCATGGCCGGCTTCGTGGCCTGTCACCAGACGGTGTTCGTCGAGCGTTACGACCTGCTTGCCCATGCGGCCCCGGGCGGGGTCTTCCTGCTCAACACGCCGGATGCGCCGGACGCGGTGTGGGCCGGCCTGCCCGCCGCGATGCGCGCCGGCATCGCCGCCAAGGGCCTCAAGCTGTGGGTGATCGACGCCTACAAGGTGGCCCAGGAGGCCGGCATGGGGCGGCGCATCAACACCATCATGCAGACCTGCTTCTTCGCCATCTCGGGCATCCTGCCCCGGGATGAAGCCATCGCCGCCATCAAGAAGGCGGTGGACAAGACCTACGGCCGCAAGAGCAAGCGCCTGGCGGACCTCAACCACCGCGCCATCGACGTGACCCTCGCCAACCTCCACGCGGTGCCCATCGGCGCTGCCAGCGAGGGCGCGGCGCCCATCGTGCTGCCGCCGGATGCGGCCCAGCCGGCCTTCGTCCGGGATTTCACCCTGCCCATCTACCGGGGCGAGGGCAACCGCCTGCCGGTGTCGGCGATGCCCATCGACGGCACCTTCCCGACCGGCACCGCCAAGTTCGAGAAGCGCAACATCGGGCTGGAGATCCCGGTGTGGGAGGCCGACCTGTGCACCCAGTGCGGCAAGTGCGTGTTCGTCTGCCCCCACTCGGCGATCCGCGCCCGGGCTTTTCCGGTGGAGGCCGCCGCCGATGCGCCGCCGACCTTCAAGCACGTGCCCGCCAAGAGCAAGGATTTCCCGGCCGGCACCCACATCAGCTACCAGGTGGCGCCGGAAGACTGCACCGGCTGTGGCGACTGCGTGGAAGCCTGCCCGATCCACGACAAGTCGAACATCAGCCGGCTGGCGGTGAACATGGCGCCCATCGGCCCCCTGCGCGATCCGGAGCGCGAGAACTTCGAGTTCTTCCTCAAGCTGCCGGACTTCGACCGCAGCCTGCTCAAGCACGGCACCATCCCCGGCGCGATGCTGCTCGACCCGCTGTTCGAGTTTTCCGGTGCCTGTGCCGGTTGTGGCGAGACGCCGTACATCCGCCTCGCCACCCAGCTCTTCGGCGACCGCATGCTGGTGGCCAACGCCACCGGCTGCTCGTCGATCTACGGCGCCAACCTGCCCAGCACGCCCTGGACGGTGAATGGCGCCGGCCGCGGCCCGGCGTGGTCCAACTCGCTGTTCGAGGACAACGCCGAGTTCGGCCTGGGCATGCGCCTCGCCGCCGACCAGCTGATGGCCTACGGCATGCAGCTGGTGAAGGAGATGGAAGCCGACATCGGCGGCGATCTCGCCAGCGCCATCGTCAATGCCGACCAGCGCACCGAGCCGGGCATCCGCACCCAGCGGGAGCGGGTTGCCGCGTTGCTGAGCAGACTCGCCGCCGGCAGCCACCCGCGGGCGGCGGAGCTCGCGTCTCTCGCCGAGTGGCTGATCCGCCGTTCGGTGTGGATCATCGGCGGTGACGGCTGGGCCTACGACATCGGCTACGGCGGGCTCGACCACGTGCTGGCGCTGTCCTACGACGTGAACATCCTGGTGCTCGACACCGAGGTGTATTCCAACACCGGCGGCCAGACCTCCAAGGCCACCCCGGTGGGCGCGGTGGCCAAGTTCTCGGCGGGCGGCAAGGCCACCGCCAAGAAGGATCTGGCCCGCATCGCCTCGGACTACGGCCACGTGTATGTGGCGACGGTGGCCTACGGCGCCAAGGACGTGCACACCCTCAAGGTCTTCCACGAGGCCGAGAGCCACGACGGCCCCTCGCTGATCGTCGCCTACAGCCCGTGCATTGCCCACGGCGTGGACATGCTCTACAACCAGCGCCAGCAGGACATGGCGGTGAAGTCCGGCCACTGGCCGCTGTTCCGCTACGACCCGCGTCTCGAGGCCGCCGGCAGCAACCCGTTCAAGCTCGATTCGGCCCCGCCCAGCCAGCCCATCAAGACCTTCATGGATAGCGAGACCCGCTTCGCGATGCTCGCCCGCAGCCACCCGGAGGCCGCCGAACGCCTGATGGCCGAAGCCCAGAAGGAAGCCGACCGCCGCTTCAAGACCTACCAGGATCTCGCCGCCGGCCACGCGCCCGCCGCGCCCAAGGAGAGCTGAAATGATCGACCTGTCCACGACCTACCTGGGCCTGCCGCTAAAGAACCCGCTGGTGCCGTCCTCATCGCCCCTGTGCAAGCACCTGGATACCGTGCTGCAGCTGGAAGACGCCGGCGCCGCGGCCATCGTGCTGCATTCGTTCTACGAGGAAGAGCTGATCGCCGAAGACGCGATGGCCGACCGCTTCCTGCTCCACGCCGAACTTCACGACGGCGAATCCGCCGGCTTCCTGCCCGGCCACGGCAGCTACGAGAGCGCCATCGACCGCTACCTCGAACACCTGCGCCGGGTGAAGGCGCGGGTGGGCATTCCGGTGATCGCCAGCCTCAACGGCGTCACGCCCTCGGGCTGGGTTGATCTGGGCCGCGAGATGGAAGCCGCTGGCGCCGACGCGCTGGAACTCAACGTCTATCACATCGCCGCTGATCCCGATGAGACCGGCGACGCCGTCGAAGCCCGCTATCTGGCGCTGCTCACCGAGCTGAAGCGCGTGGTGGCGGTGCCGGTGGTGATGAAGCTGCCGCCCTTCTTCGCGTCGCTGCCCAACTTCGTGCGGCGTCTGGAGGCCGGTGGCGCGGCGGGGGTGTCGCTGTTCAATCGCTTCTTCCAGCCGGACATCGATCTCGATGACCTGCAGATGGTGGATCGGCTGGAGCTCTCCAGCCCCGACGAAGCCCTGCTGCGCATCCGCTGGATCGCCATCCTGCGCGCCCAGACGCGCATGACCCTGGCCGCCACCGGCGGCGTGTATGGCTACCAGGAAGCCCTCAAGCTGCTGCTGGCCGGGGCCGACGTGGTGCATCTGGCGTCCTGCCTGCTGGAGCACGGCCCGGCCCGGCTCACCCAGATCCTCCACGACCTGCGCGCCTGGATGATGGAGCGGGAATACGAATCGGTGGCCCAGCTGAAGGGCAGCATGTGCCAGGCCAACCTGCGCGACGCAAGCGCCCTGGCCCGGCAGAGCTACATCCGGGTGCTCGACAGCTTCACCCCGCGGTCGGGGGTGTGGCGCTGACCGCGCAGGTGCATTGACAATCCCGACGGCCGCCGCAAGCATGGGCGGCCGTCGATCTTTCAGCCTGCCCATGCCGATCTTCCCCGATGCCCCGCCCGCGCTCCGTGCCCGCCTTGCCGCCGGGCTGGCGGCGCTGCTGCTGGCGGGCTGTGGCGACGAAGGGCGCACCCCCGCCGACTGGACGCCCCTCGACATCCCCAAGGGCAAGGGCTGCCCGCAGCTTGCCGGGCAATATCGCAACGACGACCCGCTGATCTTTCTGGCGCTGGTCACCCAGCATCTCCCCGACGAGGCCCGGCGCCAGCCGTGGTACGACGTGACCCTGAGCGGCGCCGTCGAGGCGGGCCTGCAGCTGCAGCTCGGCGCGCCCGGCAGCGAAGGGGCGAGCACCATCCGCCTGCAGCCCGCCGCCGAGGCCTGCCACGATGGCTGGCTGCAGCTCAGCTGGCCGTACATGCTCATCGAGCGGGACGATCCGCTTTACCGTGACGTGCAGGGCGAGGGCTACAAGGAGCTCTACGTGGCCCGCGATTCCGCCGGCAATCTGGTGGCCCGGCAGGTCACCGCCACCTACCTGGAGTTTCCGGTGTGGTGCGGCGACGGCTGCAAGTACATCCGGATTCCCTTCACCCGCAGCGAGCAAGTGCGCTGGCACCGGCTGTCGGCGATGGGTGCGCTGCCGTCGGATCGTTCCGGCCCTGCGATCGGCACGTCCGAGCTCCGGCGCCGCGTATCCACGGCGCTGCCGCCCGGCACTGTGCTTGACGGCATCGACGCCCAGGGCGCCGGCTTCGTGGCCCGTATCCGCTCCGGCGAGGAAGCCGGCGTGGATGCCTTTATGGACGAACTCTCCACCGCCCCGTGGGTGCATTCGGTACGCCGCGAGCCCGGCCCCGGCACCCGTGGCAAGGACGGGCGCTACGCCGAGCGGGTGTGGTTCAGCCTGCGCTGACGCTTCAGCGAGGGCCGGCGATGGCCCGGCGCCGCGATAAAATGGCGCGCTGAATTTTCTTAGCCTGACCCGCCCATGGAAGCCTCCACCCGCATCGTCCTCGTCACCGGCGCCACCATGGCCAAGCCGGACCCGGAAACCCACCTGCTCGTCGCCGCGCTGGCCGAGATCGGCGTCGAGGCCGTCGTCGCCCCGTGGGACAGCCCGGAAGACTGGGCCGCCTATCCGCTGGTGGTGGTGCGCACCCCGTGGGATTACTTCCGCCGTCTGCCCGAGTTCCTCGCCTGGGCCGCGGCTACCCACCAGCTCACCGCCTTCGTCAATCCAGTCTCGGTGATCGAATGGAACAGCCACAAGGCCTACCTGCGCGAGCTGGCCGCCAAGGGCATCCCCACCGTGCCCACCCTGTGGCTGGATCGCGGCGCGGCGGACGGCGCCGCCCGGCTCGCCGCCACCAGCTGGGGCGAGGTGGTGGTGAAGCCGGCCGTCTCCATCGGTGCCATCGGCGCCCTCAAGGCCCACGCCGCCGACCCGGCCTGCCAAGCCCACCTGGCCGCGTTGCTGGCCGAGGGCGACGTGCTGGTGCAGCCCTTCATCGAGAGCGTCGCCGCCCAGGGCGAGGTGTCGCTGATCTACTTCGGCGGCGCCTTCTCCCACGCCATCCGCAAGCAGCCGGCCGCCGGCGACTACCGGGTGCAGGACATGTACGGCGGCACCAACCACCCCTACCAGCCGGCCGCCGACGAGGTGGAACTGGCGACCCTGGCCCTCTCCGCCACCCCGGCCCCGACCACCTACGCCCGGGTGGACATGGTGCGTCTGCCCGATGGCCGCCCGGCGGTGATGGAACTGGAACTCATCGAGCCCGAGCTCTTCCTCGGCGTCGCCCCCGAGGCCCCCGCACGCTTCGCCGAGGTGCTGCTGCGCTGCGCCGGCTAGGCCGGATGTCCCCTGCAGGTCGGACTTCAGTCCGACAAATCGTGCATGACCAAGCCGTGGTGTCGGACTGAAGTCCGACCTACAGGACGGAGGCTCTCCGTCGTTCGCGCCCTACCGAGCCATGCGCTGGCGCACCGCGTCCAGGTTGCGACGGACGCGGGCATCGTCGGGCATCAGGCTGGCGGCGCGTTCCAGTTCGGCGGCGGCCTCGGCCCAGCGGCCGGCCTTGCCGGCGATGAGGCCGAGGGCGAAGTGCAGGGGGCCGGGCTGGCTGGATGCCGGAACGCCGTCCTGCAGCAGCTGCGTGGCCTGCGCGCCGCGGCCCTGATCCACCAGCAGCCGGGCCAGCGCGAGGCGGGCGTCGTTGCCGGACGGCAGCTGGGCAATGGCGCGGCGGTAGTGGCGCTCGGCGTCTGTCGGCTTGCCCAGGTCGAGGTACAGCTGGGCAAGATTCACCTGGGCGCTGGGCATGTCGGCCATGGCCTGTTGGGCGGTGATGAAGCCGGCGATGCCTTGCTCGCGCAGCCGGCGCTGGTCGGCGTCGAGCCGGTCCGCCGGAATGTCGGCGAGCCCCCGGGCGGCGGTGATGCGCACGGCCCGCAGCGGGTCGGCCAGCAGCGCCGGCAGGCGGTCGAGGCGCTCGGTGGCGGGGCTGATCGAGAGCGCCGCGGCGGCAGCGGTGCGCACGGCCGGGTCGGGATCGGCAAAGGCGCTGGCGGGCGGCGGGGCGCCCAGGTCGGCGAGGGTTTCGATGGCGGTGGCGCGGACGATGGCGGGCTGGGAAGTGTCGTCGATCAGCGCGGCGAGTCGGGCGGTTGAGCCGGGCTGGTGGGCGCGGGCGGCGGCGATCACTTCGCCGTAATGGGGCGGGCGTTCGCGGTGGCCGTGCTGTTTGTCGATGGCGGCCTCCAACCATTCCGGCGGCTTGTCGGCGTGGCAGCCCTGGCAGGCGTTGGGGGTGCCGATGCGCCGAGTGAGATCCGGCCGCGGGATGCGGATCGCGTGGTCGCGGCGGCCGTGGACGACCATGTAGTCGCGGCTGGGCATGTGGCAATCGACGCACTGGCTGCCGGGCTGGCCGGCGGCGTGGCCGTGGTGGGCGGGCGCGTCGTAGTTTTTGGCCTCCAGGCCGGGGAAGCGTGGGTCCGGCGCGGGGCTGTGGCAGCGCACGCACAGGGCGTTGCCGCTGGCGCGCAAGCTGCCGCCGTGGGGTTCATGGCAGTCGGCGCAGGCCACGCCGGCCTGGTACATGCGGCTCTGGCGGAAACCGCCGTACTCGAACACCTCGTCCAGCTGCTGGCCGTCCGGGTGGTAGAGGCCGGCGCGCAGGGTGTCGGGGATGAAGTTGTCGAAAAGCGGCTTGCCGGGGGCGGCTTCTTCCACGAGGCGGGTGCGCCGGGCGTGGCAGCTGGCGCATTGGTCCACCTGGCCGTGGGCGCTGGCGAGGGCGCCGTTGGGCGTCGGTATCGGCGTGGGTGTCGGTTTCTTTCCGGGCCGGCGGGCGCTGTCGGCGTGCGCCTTGGCCGGCCCGTGGCAGGCCTGGCAGCCCACGTGGCCGGCGGCCCAGGTGCTGCGGTAGCGGTCGGTGGCGTCGTCGTAGCCTTTGCGGAAAGCCGTGGTGTGGCACTCGCCGCACATCAGGTTCCAGTTCTGGAAGCGGCCGGTCCAGTGGAGCGGCGATCCGGGCGGCAGGGCGCCTTCCGGGTGGAGGGAAAACCAGCGCTTCCGCTGGGTGTCCCAGGCGACGGTGAAGGCCTGCAGGCGTCCGCCGGCCTGGGGGATCAGCACCTGCTGGAGCGGGCGCAGGCCGAAGGCGTGGCTGACCGGAAAGTCCGTCGCCTTGCCGTCGTCGCCGATGGTATTGATGAAGAGCCGCGAATCCCGGCGGAAGAAACGGGCCGTCTCGCCGGGGGCGCTGAATTGCGCATCGTTGAAGTCGCCCAGCACTGCGGCGGGGGAGGCGGGCTGCATCGCCAGATCGTGCTTGGAGCCCTTCCAGGCCGCCGCCTGCCGGGGGTGGCAGGCGGTGCACCGGGTGTCGGCCACGTAGTGGGCGCGCGGCTCTCCTGGGGGCGTCGCCGCCCCCGCCAGGGAGGGGAGGGAGGCCAGGGCGGCGACTGTAACCAGAGTGCCCAGGAGGCCGCGCATTCGGGGAGGCTCAGTTGGTGGTGGGCGCCGGGTTGCGCGGCTTCATGTTCACCTCGACCTCCAGATCCTCGTAGTACTTGGCGCCGTTGCTGTAGCCGGGCCGGTTGGCGAGGTTGTCGATCTCGAGGGTGCCGGTCTCGGCTACGTAGCGCTTCCACTCGGCCAGCATCTCCTTCAGCTTGGCCGGCTGGCTGGCGGCGAGGTTGCGGCTTTCGGTGCGGTCGCGGGCGATGTTGTAGAGCTCCCAGTCGCCGGTGCCCCAGGGCTGGTTGGCATAGACGATCTTCCAGTCGCCCTTGCGCAGGGCCTTGCGCCCGCCGAGTTCCCAGCCCACCGCGTCGTCCTTGCCGCGCACCTGCTTCGCCTTGCCCTGCAGGTAGGGCAGCATCGACTTGCCACGCAGGGGCAACACTTCGCGGCCGTTGTACTCGGTGCCCGGGTGCTTCGCGCCGGCCAGTTCGAAGATCGTCGGGGCGACGTCCATCACGTGGGCGAACTCGCGCTTCACGCTGCCGCCGCGGATGCCGGGGCCCCAGGCGATGGCCGGCACCGAGATGCCGCCTTCGTACATGAACGACTTGTACAGCTTGAACGGGCTCATCCCCACCTGGGCCCAGCCGGGGCCGTACTCGATGAAGGAGCCGGGCTTGCCGATGTTGGCGGTGCTGTTGTCCATGTCCTTGTGGATCCACTCGCGGGTGCGGCCCACGTCGTACACCGAGTTGCCGTCGGCGCCGTTGTCGGACATGAAGAAGATGAAGGTGTTGTCGAGCTCGCCCTTTTCCTTGAGGTAGGCGAGCACACGGCCGATCTGGCGGTCCATGTTCTCGACCATCGCCGAGTAAACCGTCATCCGGCGGGCTTCGGATTCCTTCTGGGCGGGGGTGAGGCTGTCCCACTTCGGCCAGTTGGGGTGGCCTTCATACACCGGGGTGTCGGCGGCGATCAGGCCGAGCTTCTTCATGCGCTCGATGCGCTCCTTGCGGAGCTTGTCGTAGCCTTCCTTGTAGCGGCCTTCGTACTTGGCGATGTCGGCGTCCGGGGCGTGCAGGGGCCAGTGGGGCGCGGTGAAGGCGAGGTAGCCGAAGAAGGGCTTGCCGGAGCCTTCGCCGTTCTTGATGTATTCCAGCAGCTTGTTGGTGAAGGCTTCGGACGAGTAGAAGCCGTCACGGGGGATGTCGATGGCCTTGCCGTTCTCGCGGTAGATGGCCTTGGGCGGCTTGGCCGGGTCCATCGCCACGATGCCAGTCTGGTCGCCCCAGTGGCTGGCGCCGCCCATCACCATGGCGTACGACTGCTCGAAGCCCCGGGCCGCCGGGCTGAACTGCTCGGCCACGCCCAGGTGCCACTTGCCGGCCATCGCGGTGCGGTAGCCGGCGTCCTTCAGCACCTGGGCCATGGGCACCACGCGCTCGTTGAGGTTGCCCTCGTAGCCGGGCTTGCCCTTTTGTTCGGGCGTGATGAGCTCGGCCATGTCGCCAAAGCCCACCAGATGGTTGTCGCTGCCGGACATCAGCATCGCCCGGGTGGGCGAGCAGAAGGGCGAGGCGTAGAAGCTGGTCATCTTCACGCCGGTGCTGGCGAGCTTGTCCAGGTTGGGTGTGGCGATCTCGGCGCCGAAGGGGCCGATGTCGGTGTAGCCCAGGTCGTCGGCGACGATGAGGAGGATGTTGGGGCGCTTGGCCGGCTCGGCGGCGCTGGCGGTGAAGGCCAGCGGCAGGGCGAGGGCGGGCAGGCACAGCTTCGACAGAAGCAGCGGAAGGGGTTTCATCGGGTGTCTCCTGGCTGTTGTTTTGCCGGCGGCTGATGGGGCTCGTCGGGTATCGCGATACTTGCACGGTATCTCGAGATTTGCATTTCCAGGTGATGCCCGTTTCACTCAGTGGAACGTTTCTCCGTTTCGGCGGCGGCCGCGGCGATGGCGGCGGCGGTGTCCTGCAGGTCGGCCAGGTGGTTGCGGACGATCTGGGCCTTCAGCCGGTACTTGCGCGGCCACACGAGATTCATCGTGGCGAGCAGCTTGCCGTCGTGAATCACCGGCACCGCGATGGCGTCGATGCCGTCGTCGGCGACGTTCATCTCCTTGTCGCCGTCGCCGCCAAAGAGCGGATCGCGGGAGGCGTAGCCCAGGCGCCGGGTCTCGTCGAGGATCGCCGGCAGCTCGCCGGCCAGCACCTGGCGGGCGCGCACCAGCACCGGTGGGTTGGCCGCGGCGTCGGCCAGCACGGCGGCGCGCTCGGCGTCGCTGCAGAAGGCGAGGTAGGCCCGCCCGGGGGCCGACAGGATCATCTCGACCCGGAATCCGATGGCGTACACCGCCACGTTGAGGTGGCTCTGGCGGCGGGAGGTCTCGACGATCTCCATCTTGAAGTTGCGATGCACCAGCACGTCCGACGGCCAGATCACCTTGCGGCGCAGGGCTTCGAGGAAGGGTGCGGCGATCTCGCCGATGCGCAGCAGCTCGTCGTCGATGCCCGGCCGGAAGATCAGCGACACCCGGCGCCGGTAGCGCCCGTCGCCGATGGCGCGCCAGGCAAAGCCGCCCTGCTCCAGGGTGTCGAGGATGCGCAGCAGGCTGGCCTTGGGGATGCCGGTGGCCCGGTGCAGCTCGGCCAGCGACTGGCCGCGGCGTTCTTCGAGGCTGCGCAGCACCTCCAGCCCGCGGGCGAGGGCGTCGATGGTCTTCATGCGCTGCGCCCGCGGGTGAGCAGGGCTTCCCGGGTGACGGGGTTGTCCAGTTGCTCCAGCCACCACTGGATCGCCTTGCCTGGCGCCTTGGACTTGCGCCACGCGTAGCTCAGCTGGAAGTTGCGGGTCTGGCGCTCGACCGGGCGCTCCACCAGCCGGCCGCTGTCGAGGAAGGGGCGGGCCATGCACTCGGGCAGGAAGCCGACGCCAAGGCCGCGCAGCTGGGCGTCGAGCTTGGTGGGCAGATCAGGCACGGTGAATACGTCCTGCCCTTCCAGCAGGCCGTAGGTGACGCCGCCGCCGCGCTGGGTGGAATCGGCCACCGCCACGGCGCGATGGGCGCGCAGCGCCGCGTCGCTGATGGGCTCGGTCGACTGGGCGAGCGGGTGGTGGGGCGCCACCGCGAAGATGAAGCGCAGCTCGCCCATCGGGCGGGCAAGCAGATCCAGCGCCGGCGCCGCCGGGACGACCAGCCCGAGGGCCAGATCGGCCTGGCCGGAGGTGAGCGCCTCCAGGGTGCCGGAGAGCACCTCGTCGCGCAGGCGCAGGCGGGTGGGCGGCGCCATCGCCAGAAAGCGCGCGCACAGCTCCAGCAGCGTGCTGCGGTTGATCACCCCGTCCACCGCCACGGTGAACTGCGGCTCCCAGCCGGTGGCCACGCGTCGCACCCGGTTGGCGACCGCGTCGATCTCGCCCAGCAGCCGGCCGCCTTCGCGCAGCAGTTCGTGGCCGGCCTCGGTGAGCCGGGCCTGGCGCGAGCTGCGGTCGAACAGCAGCACATCCAGCGCGTCCTCGATCTGGCGCACCCGGTAGGTGAGGGCGCTGGGCACCATGCTCACCGCGCGGGCCGCCGCGGCGAAGCTGCCGGTGTCGGCGATGCGCTGGAGCAGGGCGAAGGCCTCGGGGGTGAGGACGTCCCGCGGGGTGGGTGAGTTTTGGGGCATGAGTGGCTTGATCGTTCAGATATTTTGAATGATGCCATCAAAGCCCCTGCACCGCGAAGGCATCGGCGGCGACCACAATGGCTTCACCAACAGGAGACAACGCCATGCTGAACATCCGCCGCTCCCACGATCGAGGCTACGCCGACCACGGCTGGCTGACCAGCCACCACTCCTTCAGCTTCGCCGGCTACTTCGACCCGGCGTGGACGGGCTGGGGCAACCTGCTGGTCATCAACGAGGATCGCATCGCCCCGGGCACCGGTTTCGGCACCCACGGCCACCGGGACATGGAGATCATCAGCTACGTGCTCGACGGCGAGCTCGCCCACAAGGACAGCATGGGCAACGGCACCGCGATCACCCCCGGCGAAGTCCAGCGCATGAGCGCCGGCCGGGGCGTGCGGCATAGCGAGTTCAACCACGCCGCCAACCGCCAGACCCACTTCCTGCAGATCTGGATCGAGCCGAGCGAGACCGGCATCGACCCGGGCTACGAGCAGAAGCGCTTCGCCGACGCCGACAAGCGCGGCCGCCTGCGTCTGGTGGCCTCGCCCGACGGCGCCGACGGCTCGGTGACGATCCACGCCGACGCGCGCCTCTACGCCGGGCTGTTCGACGGCGCCGAGGCCGCCACGCTGGCTCTCGACCCGGCCCGCAAGGCCTACGTACATCTGGTGCGCGGCCGGCTGACGGTGAATGGCCAGGCGCTTGCCGGCGGCGACGCCGCGCTGCTCTCCGGCGAGGCCAGCCTGGCCCTCACCGGCGGCGAGGATGCCGAAGTGCTGGTCTTCGATCTCGCCCCCTGATTTCCCACTGCACACCCCAACCCCAGAGAAAAGGAACCCCACCATGTCCAGGATCGTCGTCGTCTTCCATTCCGGCTACGGCCACACCCAGCGCCTCGCCGAGGCCGTCGCCAAGGGCGCGGGCGCTGATCTCGTCGCCATCGACGCCGAAGGCAACCTGCCCGAGGCCGCGTGGGCCAGCCTCAACGCCGCCGACGCCATCGTGATGGGCAGCCCGACCTACATGGGCACCGTGAGCTGGCAGTTCAAGAAGTTCGCCGACGCCTCCAGCAAGGCCTGGTTCACCCAGGCCTGGAAGGACAAGGTGTTTGCCGGCTTCACCAACAGCGCGTCGATGAACGGGGACAAGCTGGCTACCCTGCACGCCTTCTTCACGCTGGCCATGCAGCATGGCGGCGTCTGGGTGGGCACCGGGATGATGCCGTCCAACACCAAGGCCGCCCAGCGCGACGACATCAACGTGCTGGGCTCCTTCGCCGGCGCGATGGCCCAGACCCCGGCCGACGCCAGCCCCGACGAGATGCCCGCCGGCGATCTGGAAACCGCCCGCCTGTTCGGCCAGCGCGTCGCCGAGGTGACGGAGCGCTTCAAGCGCTGATCGCGCCGCGGCGAGCAACAAAAAAGCCGCCCCTGGCCATGCCAGTCGGGCGGCTTTCTGCCGGGTGCGGCAGCGTGCCTCAGTGCAGGTCTTCTTTATCCGGCGGAACCGGCAGCACGGGGATGCCTTCGTCCATCAGCTCGAGCAGGTCGCTGCGGTTGGCCTTGCCGCGGATCGCGCGCTCTTCGGCGTCGCCCCGGTGGATGCGGCGGGCTTCCTCGGGGAAGCGCTCGCCCACGTCTTCCGACTGGCTGGCGGCGCTGCGCAGGGCTTCGACCAGCCGCGCGGCGATGGCGGCCGGATCGGGTTCGGGCAGCACCGGCGCCGAATGGGCGCTGGTCTGCACGTAGGGGGCCGACGGCAGCCGGCGCACTTCGCGGGAATCGCAGTGGGGGCAGTTGACGAGCCCGGCGGCCCGCTGCTTCTCGAAGGCGTCGCCCGAGGCGAACCACGCCTCGAAACGGTGCTCCTGGTCGCAGATGAGGTCGAGGACGATCACGAAAATTGCCTTCAGTAAGTGGTGCCCGGAACGGGACTTGAACCCGTAAGCCTTACGGCGGCGGATTTTAAGTCCGCAGTGTTTACCAATTTCACCATCCGGGCGGCAGCCGGCTTACTTGGGCTGTTGTTCGGGCAGCGTGATGTCCACTTCGAGGATCTCGTAGTTGTCGCGCTTGCCGAGCTGGACCTTGATGTCGTCGGCGGAGACGTTGACATACTTGGAGATGACCTCGATCAGCTCGCGCTGCAGGGCCGGGAGGAAATCCGGCGTCGGCTGGTTGGCGCTGCGCTCGTGGGCGATGAGCAGCGACAGACGCTCCTTGGCCACCGAGGCGGTCTTGGGCTTGGAACCGAAAAAGTAGGAGAGGAGGGACATCTCACTTGCCTCCGAACAGACGCTTGAGCAGGCCCGGTTTTTCGTAGGCGACGAAGCGCAGGGGGCGATCTTCGCCGAGGAAGCGCGCGACCACGTCCTGATACGCGGTGGCGACGTCGCTGTCCTTCAGGTGGATGGCCGGCGTGCCCTGGTTGGAGGCCTGCAGCACGTCGTCGGATTCGGGGATGGCGCCGATCAGCGGGATGCGCAGGAGCTCCTGCACGTCCTTGTAGGACAGCATCTCGCCGTCTTCGACGCGCTTGGGCGAGTAGCGGGTGACGAGCAGGTGCTCCTTCACCGCCTCGCGGCCTTCGATGGCTCGGCGGCTCTTGCTTTGCAGGATGCCCAGGATGCGGTCGGAGTCACGCACCGAGGAGACTTCCGGGTTGGTGACGACGATGGCTTCGTCGGCGAAGGTGAGGGCCATCACGGCGCCACGCTCGATGCCGGCGGGAGAATCGCACACCACGTAGTCGAAGCCCATGTGCTCGAGATCCTTGAGCACCTTCTCGACGCCTTCTTCGGTCAGCGCATCCTTGTCGCGGGTCTGGGACGCGGGAAGGATGAAGAGGTTCTCGCAGTGCTTGTCCTTGATGAGGGCCTGGTGCAGGTTGGCTTCGCCATTGACCACGTTGATGAGGTCGTACACCACGCGGCGCTCGCAGCCCATGATGAGGTCGAGGTTGCGCAGGCCGACGTCGAAGTCGATCACGGCGGTCTTGTAGCCGCGCAGGGCCAGGCCGCTGGAGATGCTCGCGCTGGTGGTGGTCTTGCCGACGCCGCCCTTGCCGGACGTTACTACGATGACGCGTGCCACGATGTTCCCTTCGGTGTTGATTCGCTTCAGTCGTACTGGAGCGGATTGATTTCGAGAGTATGCAGATTGTCCGAGCCGGTCAGCCGGACCTGGGCGCCACGCCCGGCCACGGCTTGCGGGATGCCGCGATCGAAGGTGCGATAGACGCCGGCGATGGAGACGAGCTCGGGACCGAAATTGGTGCTGAAGATGCGCGCCGAGGTGTCGCCGCGGGCGCCGGCCAGGGCGCGGCCACGCAGCGGGCCGTAGCAGTGGATGCTGCCGTCGGCGATGATCTCGGAGCCGGGGCTCATGCCGGCGAGCAGCACCAGGTCGCCACCCTTGGCGTAAACCTGCTGGCCGGAGCGCAGCGGGCGATCGACCACCAGGGTGGGCGCGTGGGCGGGTTCGCTGCCGGCGGCGGTCTGGGGCGCGGGTTCGGCATCAGGGGCCGGCGCCGGCGCGGGTTCGGGGGCAGGCGCGGGGGCCGCGACAGGGGCCGGCGGCGGCGGGGTGACCGTGCGTTCGGCCGAGAAGCCTTCGTTGCCGAGCACCGCCAGGCCGGCGCGGCGGGCGCCTTCATAGAGGTGCTCGGGCAGGTGGCGCACGCCCACCGGCTGGAGCTGGTAGCGGCGCAGCAGACTCAGCAGGCCGGTCCAGTCGATGCGGTCGGGATCGGCGGCGAGCTGGCCCAGATCGAGGATCGCCGGTTCGCCGGCGAAGAAGTCGGGCATGCCGCCAAGCATCATGTGCAGGGCGTCGGCGAGACGCACCGGGTCCGTGTCACGGACGTAGGCGGTCATCACTGCCAGGCTGGCGCCCTTGAACTCGATCAGTTTGCCCTGCAGGGATGATGCTTCGGCCATGGATTTTGGGTGCGGATGCGCGGACTAAAACCGCCCAAGTCTACTTTTGACACAGGTTTAGGGCAAGTCCGCCGGGCCGCGGGCCCGGAATCAATGCAGGGTGCGGGGTTCGGCGGGCTCCTCGGCGAACAGGGCGGCCACGTCTTCGGCGTCGAGACGGTATTCGTGGTTGGAAAGGTCGTCGTGGATCAGCACCGTGCCGTGGTCGGCGAGCACGGCGTCGAGTTCGGCCCGGCCGAGGGAACGCAGCATCGAGCGCACCTTCTCCCAGTCGAGCGGCCAGTGGTGGGTGACCTCGCGGGCTTCGAACAGGCGCACGGTTTCCTGGTGGAACAGGCGGGTGAGGATCTCCTCGGGGGCGAGGCCCAGCAGCTCGTCGCTGCGCAGGGTGGCGGCGAGGCGGGTGACCCGGTCCCAGCCGTCCGGGTCTTTGTTGTCGGCGTCGGGCAGCTTCTGCAGGAAGAGGCAGGCGGCGCGGTTGCCGGAGCAGGCGGTGTGCAGCACGGCGGGCTGCTGTTCGGATTGGGTGAGGTAGTGCTCGAAGATCGCGGCGATGGTGTCGCCTTCGATGGGTACGTAGCTCTGGTAGGGGTGGCGCAGTTCGGGCATGTCGAGGGACAGCAGGAGCTGGCCGTCACCGATCAGCTCGCCGACGCCGGTCTTGCCGACGGCCTCGTCGGACGACTTGGCGTGCCCGCGCAGGTTGAGGGTTTCGGTGATGTCCACCACCAGCAGATTGACCGGGCCGTGGCCCTGCAGCTGCATGGTGAGCCGGCCGGGCTGCTTGAGGTTGCCGCCGATCACGCAGCCAATGGCGCTCATCTCGCCGAGCAGGTTGCGTACGGCGGTGGGGTAGTCGCGGTTGAGCTGCATGTCCTGCCAGACGTCGTCGAGCAGCACGATGGCGCCGCGGATGTCGAGGTCGTCGAGGAGGAAGCGTTGGACGTAGCTGCGGGATTCGCTCATTCGGAGGCTCCGGCGGGGGTGACGAGGCTGGCGTAGAGGGCGGGGTCGAAGCCGACCAGCAGCTGGCCGCCAGCGGTTTCGAGCACCGGGCGGCGGATCAGGCTGGGGTTGGCCTGCATCAGCTGCACGGCCGCGCTCTGGGTGTCGATGGCCTGCTGTTCGGGGGTGAGCTTGCGCCAGGTGGTGCCGCGGGTGTTGATGAGGGTCTTCCAGCCGATGGCCTTGCTCCAGGCGTGGAGCCGGCCGGAGTCGATGCCGGATTTCTTGTAGTCGTGGAACTGGTAGGCGACGCCGTGCTCGTCGAGCCAGGCGAGGGCCTTCTTCATGGTGTCGCAGTTCTTGATGCCGTAGCAGGTGACGGCGGGCGTGGGGAGGCTGTCTTGCATGGAGCGGGCCGGGTTCGGCCGGGAGGTAAATCAAAGACGGCTAGTTTAAGCGACAGCCGGGCCAGACCCAAATCTCGCCCCTCACGCGGCCTGGAGCAGCCTGAGGCAGGGCAGCGACGCGGCCAGATCTAGCGCGGTGAAGTCGTCGTGGTTGGCGAGCCGTGGGTTGGCGCCGCGCTCCAGCAGCAGCTGCACCAGATCGGGCTTGCTGTTGGAGGCCACGTACATCAGGCAGGTGGCGCCGGTGTCGTTCTGGCGGTCGATGTCGATGCCGGCCTGGAGCAGGCGGTCGATGATCGCGTGGCTGCCGTTGTAGCAGGCCAGCCACAGGGCGTTGCAGCCGTCGGCGTTGGACACGGCCACATCCACGCCCCAGGTGAGGAGCTCATCCACCACGTCGAGCCGGCCTTCCTTGGCGGCGCGCATCAGCGGCGTGAAGCGCCGGTCCGGCTGCAGGGCCGAAGGCCTGGCGGGGTCGAAGCCGTGGGTGGCGAAGTATTCGGCGAGGGCTGGGGTCATGAATTGTCCTGTTGTCGTTGAGGATAGGGTGGGCTGGTCTCGATGCGCGCATCCGTCACCGGCGTGCCCACGGTGAAGTGATAGACGCTCTGCCAGCGGGTGCCGGCGAGGCCGAAGGCCTGATGCACCGGCTCGTCGAAGAAGCAGCCGATGCCGGTGCCGCGCACGCCGGCGGCTTCGGCTTCGAGGTACAGCACCTGCCCGACGATGCCGGCCTCGCGGAGCAGGCTGCGGTAGGCGTGGCCGTCGCTGCCCAGGCGGGCGAAATCCGCCACCATGCCCAGCGAGAAGGCGCTGGTGGAGGCGATGTCCTGATGGCACGACAGGGATCGAGCGAGGCGCTGGACTTCCTGCAGCCCCAGCGCCGCCAACTGGACGAGGCCCAGGTGGGGCGGGCAATCCGGCGCGAAGTCCGCCGCCGCGCGCGGCGTGCCCAGGTCGGCAGGGATCGCCGCGTCCGGCGTGCGGGGCAGCAGGTAGAGGCCGGTCGGCAGGCCGTCCACGCGCATCACGAAGAGCAGCAGGTGAATCGCCGGGTCGGCCTCCTGGGCGGTGAAGGGTGCGCGGGGGCGGGGCAGCAGGGCGTCGAGCATCCGGTAGAAGTCTGCCCGGTGCAGGGTCTGGCGCGGGTCGAAGCGCTGGCCGCTGCGGCGCTGGCGGATCAGCCTTGAGGCGCCGATCATGGCCGGGTGCGGCGGCAGCGCGGGCAGCGGCGGAAACACCGGGTGCAGCGCCGGCAGTGCATCCTCCGGGCGGCGGCTGAAGCGGGCGGCCTTGTCGACGATCGGCCAGCGGTAGCCCGGCGACGGGTCGATGGCGCTCGGGCGGCCGTGCCAGCTAGCGGGGGCGATCCAGTCCAGCAGCGCCGGCCCGGTGGGCAGGGCGTGGATGCCGGGGGCGCGGATCGCCAGCAGGATCTCGGGCTCTTCGTCTTCGGTGAAAGAGAAGCGGCCGGTGGGGAAGTCCTCCTCCCGATCCAGCCCCAGCAGCCGGGCGAGGGTGCCGGAGGGGAGCGTCAGCGGCGCGACCTTCCAGCCGAGCAGCGCCGCGGCGTAGGCCAGCGCCGCTACCGCGTGGCCCACGTCGAGCTGGCAGTAGCGGAAGGCCCGCTCGCCGTACTTCCATGCTTCGCGCCACATCACGCTGGAAAGCCCCACCGCCAACCAGCGGCCGCCATCAGGGGCGACGAGCGCGCGGCCTTCGAGGGCGTGTTCCTCGGGGTCGTAGTGATGCAGCCCGTCGGCCACCCCTTCCACCCCCGACGCCAATACGTAAGCCTCGACCGGATGCAGGTTGCCCGACGACGGGTTGCAGCGCAGCGCCCAGCGGCTGGGGCCCCAGCTCTTCCACGCGGAGAGGCCGAAGGCCAGCTCCAGCAGCGCGCCAAGGCTGGTCGCGTCCGCCGGGATGGGCGTTGCCGGCGGCGCATCCAGATCGCCGAAGGGCCGCTCGAAGCGGTCGGCAGCCAGCGGCAGCAGCGAAACCGGTGCACCGGCGTAGTGCCGGAAGGCGGCGGGCTGGGCGTCCCAGTCGAGCTGACCGGGGCCTTCGGCGAAGGCCTCGAAGCGGTGGCGGGTGCGGGCGTGGTAGGCGGCGAGGGGGTTGTCGGGGGCGACGGGGTTTTGTGGGATATCCGACACGATTGGCGTTTCCGGTGGGTTTGGGCTTCTTTTAGCAAAGGCCATGCCTGCGAGAAATCAAGCAGTTAGCGACGCGCGGGCGCTGGCGCGCGGCTGGCACCATCTCTGCAAGGGGAAGGGGAAAACACCCACAACACCCAACAACCCCCACTTCGCAGAGACCCAACCATGGATACCAGAAGCAAACCCCCGGTGACCCGGGAAGCCGCCCTGCGCATCGCCCTGGCGGCCCGGGCCATGCCCAACGCGTCCTTGTCGAGCCTGATCGAGCTGCTGCAGCGTCGGCTGGGCGACGAGATCGACGAGGAGATGCTCCGTCAGGTCACGGTGACGATGCTCAAGACCGGTTTCGCCAGCGCGGATGGCGAGGAGGACGGCGAGGACATCGGGATCGGCCTTGAAGCCATGAAGCTGGCGGTGCGCATCCTGTGGGGCGACACCCAGGGCGACGACTCGCTGCCCAAGATCGAACCCTACGACGAAGGCGACATGCCTGGCTCGGTGCGGGTGGCGGTGGCCTCCGACAAGGGTGACACGCTCTCCGGCCACTTCGGATCGTGCCTGCGCTTTCTGGTGTACCAGGTGTCGCCCGACGAGATCCGCCTGGTGGACATCCGCGACACGATGGACGCCGACCTGGCCGAGGACAAGAACCTGTGGCGCGCCCAGCTCATCGGCGATTGCCACGTGTGCTACGTGGTGTCCATTGGCGGCCCGGCGGCGGCCAAGGTGATCCGCGCCGACATCTACCCCATCAAGATCGCCGACGGCGGCCCGGCGCTGGAGATCGTCTCCCAGTTCCAGAAGGCGATGGTCGATTCCCCCCCGCCCTGGCTGCTCAAGGTGCTGGGCGTGGCGGCAGAAAAGCGCCTGAAGAACTACAGCGCCCAGGAAGAGGAATGAGCCCTCCGGCGCTTTGCGGCACCGGCCGGGTGTTGGCCCGGCCAGCAGCCTCGGCTTTACACCCGCGCCATCTGCGCCGGCGACAGCCCCACCTGCGTGGTGAGCGTGCCTTCGTCGCCGTTCCACCACAGGGCTACCCAGGCGGTGCCGTCCGGGTCGATGCGTTCGACCTCGCAGACGGCGCCGATCATGTCCTCGAACATGATCAGCTCGTCCTCGTCCAGATCGGGGTCGAGGTTGATTTCGAGGACGCGGACCGGATCGCCAATGGCGACGGGCGTGCCCTTGTGGTCGATGGTGGTGGCTGGCATGGCTGGCTCCGTGGGGTTGGCTTGAATGTGCCTGGCGATGTCGGCAAAGCGACAGCCGCCGGGGTTTTGAACGGTGGCGTGCAATCGGCGTGCCACCCCGTCTGATCGAAGCTCGGGAGCGAACATGAACAAGATTGGCCTTTTCTTCGGCACCGAAACCGGCACCACCCGCCTGGTGGCCAAGAAGCTGCACAAGAAGATCGGCGAGGACATCTGCGACAAGCCGATCAATGTCAACCGCATCACCCCCGCCGAGATGCTGCAGTACGACGCGCTGATCCTCGGCACGCCCAGCTACGGCGAGGGCGACATCCCCGGCAAGGGCGCGTCCGGCTGCTTCGAGCCCAACTGGGAGGAGTTTCTCGCTCAGTTCGACACCGCGCCGGATCTCACCGGCAAGCGCGTCGCCTTCTTCGGCCTCGGCGCCCAGGAGCGCTACTCCGAGCGCTTCTGCAGCTCGCTCTTCGCGCTCTACAAGGTCTTCAAGGATTGGGGCGCCGAGATCGTCGGCGACTGGCCGACCGACGGCTACACCTTCGCCCACTCGGCGGCGGTGGTGGATGGCCGCTTCGTCGGCCTCGTCATCGACCAGCGCACGCAAGGCATGTTCACCGACGAGCGCATCGACACCTGGCTGGCGCAGGTCAAGCCCCTGCTTCTGGAGAAGACCACCGCGGCCGCCTGAACACCCTGTAGGTCGGACTTCAGTCCGACAACACGGCCGGTTCGGGGGTGCTCTTGTCGGACTGAAGTCCGACCTACAGACCAACCCGGCCTTTGCTTTCCAACTATTCCCGATGAACTCGCAAGAGGAACCACCCATGACCTACCACTGCATCCCCGCCGCCGACGCCGTGGCGCTGATCCGCAGCGAACCGGGCGTTGCGCTCATCGACGTGCGCGACATGGCGAGCTACCAGCGCGGCCACATCGACGGCGCCGCCCATCTGGCCGAAGACCGCTTCTTTGCCTGGACGCGCCGCCTCGACAAGGCCGCGCCGGTGCTCATCTACTGCTACCACGGCAACGCCAGCAAGACCTACGCCCAGATGTTTGTAAGCGTCCAGCCAAGTCATCTCCTCAGTCGCTCGTAATCCCCTGACGATCATGTCCTCCAACACCATCTTCTGGAGGACACATGGACGCTTCAACAGTCAATCTTCCCACCGCCGGTCGGCGTCGTGGTCGGTACAGCGACACCTTTAAGGCAGAGATCGTGGCCGCGTGCAAGGCACCCGGCGTTTCAACGGCTGCGGTTGCGCTGGCCAACGGCCTCAATGCCAACCT
>NZ_SSXU01000069.1 GCF_009469605.1 Zoogloea sp. 1C4
GGATTACCAACGCTTTCATTTGCTTCTGGTTTATTGACACGTTTCTCATACCAATATGAACCGTTAGCAATGTTTGCATTTGCGTTCCTTGTAATTACTTCAATATAAGTTCCTCCGTTGAGGTCATTATCCCATTCGTTTGAATCCTTATAATCAGTAATTTCGCCCGTCTTTTCGTCAACAATCATCTCAAGACGTGAATAACCAACAGCGTTAAGTTGTGTTAATTCTTTTTGTTCACCGTTTGCGTCAGCATAGTAAATTTTACTTACACCTAAAACCTCACTAACCGGCAGGGTCTTATACACCAATGGCAAAGAAAATTCACAATCGGATAACTTAACGACTTCTCCCTTCTTTGTTGTAAAGGTTTTTGAATCGCTTTCCATACACTTAATAAATCTGTCAAGATTTTTCTTGTACGCTTTTGCGGTTTCGTCCTCAGTAGGAAACAAACACTTAACAAGATTAATGTTGCGTATTGCAGCCGCTTGCGGATTCAATACTTTCACACCTCCAATAGTAATGAATGTAGGCGCGTCCTTAGCTCCTTGTGAATAGCTAAATGTACACACGTAGAACTCATCGCCATTAGTGCGAGTTCTTTTTTCTGCTGAAATCAATTTGCTTAACATGATTTTTTTCTCCTTTCTTGATTACTTGTTACTTGTGTGGAATAGCCCAACAGATACAAGCCCGTAGGGGTGTTCCACTCCGATACAAGGTAGAGGGGTGTGAATTTTTGCTGGTTCCCACACACAGATTTCTTCACCAAAAAAATTTTTTTATATATTTTTATTTTAAATAATGTTAAAAAATAGCTATTAAACTTAAATAAATATTCATAATAAATGTTAATAATAATAACCAATATAGTTAAATATACGTTACTGTATACAGTAGATACAGTTAAATACAGTATGAATACAGAAGACATATTAGAAGAATTAACTAAAGTAGATGATGTAAGCCCCATTACTTTAGAATTACTATTAACTTATTATTAACAATATGTACTCAAATGATGATATAAACTTTATTGCAAATGAAGTATATAAACTAAGTTCTTCTACTTAGTAGAATCTAATGAGATTGTATGGATTTATAATAACAGAAGCATGAATTACTATTTCATAAGACAAAGAGATTAGCAGTATTCTAATTGTCTTTACTTAAGTAAGATAAGTAAGAACTATAAATTAAATGATAATTATAGATCCTTTACTTTACCAGGACAAATAGAATATACTTTTTCTGAAGATTTATATAAACAGTTTAAGAAAGAAATAAATACAGTTAAATGACAGAATTTACTGCACTATGTTTAGTAGGTATGTTAGGATGTCTAGCTTATATCATACTAAATAAATTAACAAAGTAATGTGCCCTAAGTACACGGGATCGTAGTACATTCCACGCTTAAAGAAGTTACCATAAGGTAGAAGCGCACCAGGGAATCCTAATCGTAAGTAGGCTCAGTTTAGCTACCTTTCTGACGGTCGTTGAATAAAAAAGGTAGCCCCTAAAACGGTATTACTATGGAAAAGAACGAACAAAAAAAAGCAGATAGAATTGAGTATGTTTTCAGGAATAAAACTTATATAGCTACTCCTGAACTTAGTAAAGGTTGTTGTGTGGGTTGTGCGTTTGTTAATAATATGAATTGCGCTAACTTTAAAGATAGAATGGATATATGTCATAAAGGATATATATTTAAGCGCAAATTTAATCATATAGATGAGTAACCTTACTTTACTTACTGCGTTAATAGATATTATAAAGTAAATATTATGGAAGATAAAGTACTAGAAACAGTGGTAAACGGATTGGAATATAGTTTTGAAAAAGATATATTGGTAAAACCTTTAGCTCCTATCATGGTTACTAAAGAATATACAGAGCAAATTCCTACTGGTGAAAAGGATGAAGAAGGTTTTAATAAGTATGAAGTAAAAACTCATACTAAAGAAGTTGAATCAGATTTTGCAAAAGGTATTGTTCTATCTATTCCAATCGGTACTGATAGTACCATTAAGGTTGGTGATACTATAGTATACCCTAAGAAATTTGCTAAAGACTTTGATCTATTTAAAGACTCACAATTAGTTAAGCCATACGACGTTGTAGCCAAAGTCGTTAAATAAGCTATCATTCACGAATTGAATGTTTTTAGAGTATTAAATCGCTGCCCTGCCATCAAAGCAGGGCATTCTTTTTACTATTACTTTACTAAACATTAATAAATGTTAAATATTTTAAACACTTATTATATTAATACGTTTTAAGGGCATTATGGGAACAATAAT
>NZ_SSXU01000070.1 GCF_009469605.1 Zoogloea sp. 1C4
TATTTTTTTCTCTCTTTAAATGCCATTTTTGCTGGCTTTCTTTTTAATACAATTAATGCGCTATCCACTTTAGGTTTTGGATGGAAATAATACCTGGGAATTTTTGCTAATATAGAAATATCTACCTCTGCCATTAACAGCAATGCTAGTGATCTGTTTGTATCTAATAACATTTTAGCAAAACCATATTCCACTATTAAATAACTTATTGTGGCTGAACTTTCAAAAACAATTTTTCGAATTATATTTGTGCTTATGTTGTAAGGTATGTTGCCAAATATTTTATATGGATTGTGGCTAGGAAATGTAAATTTTAGTATATCATCATTTACTATTTGATAGTTAGGATAATTTAAGAGCTTATTACGAGTTACCTCACATAATTTAGAATCAATTTCTATCGCCGTAACAAAATTACATCTCTTTACCAATTCAGCAGTAAAATGACCTTTCCCTGCACCTATTTCAAAGATGTTATCTTTTTCATCTAAACTTATGCAATTCATTATTTTTTCTATGTGATATTTTGAAGTAATAAAATTTTGACTATCTTTTATATTTACTTTGTTCATTATCCTTAATTCCGCAACACTATAGTTTAACATTATTTATAAGTGCCTGAGCAACAAAAAGTTGCCCAGGATTTTGCCATGTCAGAATTTTCACTTACCTTAGTGTTGCGAAAAGAAGACAAGCAAAACTCTAATATGACATGGCAAAGATACAAATAAAATCTGAGAAACTCACTCCTTTTGGAGGAATTTTTTCTATTATGGAGCAATTTGATGCTCTTTTAGCTCAAACCATAGATTCCACCTTGGGATTGAGATGCACTATGTTTGGTTATCAATATAGCGAAATTCTACGCTCTCTGATGTGCGTATATCTTTGTGGCGGCTCATGTATTGAGGATGTTACAACTCACTTGATGAAACATTTGTCTCTTCATCCAACTCTTCGCACTTGCAGCGCAGACACCATATTGCGTGCTATCGAAGAACTGACTTGTAAGAACATCACCTATAAATCTGCTTCTGGCAACTCCTATGATTTCAATACTGCAGACAAGATGAACTGCTTATTGATCAAAGCCCTGCTTGCTACTGGTCAATTGAAATCCGGTCAAGAGTATGATTTTGACTTTGACCATCAGTTCATTGAAACAGAGAAGCATGATGCAAAACCAACCTACAAGAAGTTCCTGGGCTATAGTCCAGGTGTGGCAGTCATTAACGACATGATTGTCGGTATTGAAAATAGAGACGGCAACACAAACGTGCGCTTCAACCAAAGAGAGACTTTGGAAAGAATCTTCAAGCGACTGGAGGCATCAGAAGTATATATATCCCGTGCCCGCATGGATTGCGGCTCATGCTCGGAGGAAATCGTAGATATGGTAGAGGCTCATTGCAGGCATTTTTATATTCGTGCCAACAGATGCTCTTCCTTCTACGATTCCATGTTTGCCTTGACTGGATGGAAAACTGTTGAAATCAACGGTATTGAATTTGAGTTGAATTCCATCCTTGTTGAGAAATGGAAAGGAAAACCGTATCGTCTTGTCATACAGAGACAAAGGCGAATAGAGGGAGACCTTGACATTTGGGAAGGCGAATATACCTACAGATGTATACTGACTAACGATTACAAGTCGAGTGCAAGAGACATCGTGGAATTCTACAATCTTCGTGGTGGCAAGGAACGCATCTTCGATGACATGAACAATGGCTTTGGCTGGAATCGATTGCCAAAATCGTTCATGGCACAGAATACTGTATTCCTGCTTATGACAGCTCTCATCAGAAACTTCTACAAAGCTATTATGCAGAGATTGAAAACCCATGAATTTGGATTGCGTGCCACCAGCAGAATCAAGACCTTTGTGTTCAAGTTCATCTCTGTTCCTGCAAAATGGATTAAGACGTCACGTAGGCATGTATTGAATATTTACTCAGACAACAATGCTTATGCCAACCTGTTCAAGACAGACTTTGGTTAAAGACCATGCTTTTCTGGTTAAACCAGCGTATTACCTCAAGTCGCTTTATGGGGTAAGGGGATTTTGTGTCTGCGACATTTCTGTTGTGCAAGAAATATGTACAATAAAATGAATTTTGTCGCTTTGCAAGCAAAATCCCACTAAACCCTATAGGTTGCGGATTTGAGGAAAACTAAAAAATGAGCTATGGATTTTAAAGAATTGACACGTAAAGAATGTGTAGAGAATTTCGGTGGACGATACGTCTGGGTTTCAATAAGCCGAACAGAAGGCTATTGGGAATATGTAGTAG
>NZ_SSXU01000071.1 GCF_009469605.1 Zoogloea sp. 1C4
TCTCTTGAGCTAAGTTATCAGCTACTTCTTGAATACTACTTTCAATAGCAGTAGTATCAAATGAACCTGATAAAGCATCCCAACCTTCTTCAGTCCATACTACATTAGTACCAGCATCATAATGCTTACCACTCAAGTTAAATGCATTAGTAATATTATATACATCGCCAACTACATTGTTGTCTTTAGGTAGAGCTTCAAACGTACTAGATCCTTTTACTTTATAAGCACCAGATAGTTTAGCATCTACTTGTGCCTTAGTATAAGTGTCAGACTTATCTGCTTTTAATGCTAATGCAGTATTAGTTGCAGCAGTATGATCTGTAATCTTATTATCAAGTTCTTCTTCTTTAGCCTTAGCTCTATTAGTTTCTACTAAGATAGCTGCATTTCTATCACTAACTTCTGTAGCGATAGCTTCTTTTCTATCCTGTACTTCCTTGTTTATAGCATTAGTATGTTGAGTATCTACTTGAGTAGATCTATTAATTTCATTCTGTAAATTAGTACTAATAGTCTATTCAGCAGATTGAGCTCTATTCTTCTCAGTAGCTATATCATTGCCTAATTTAGTTTCAGCAGCACGAGCAGTAGCAGCTTCTTTATCTATATTACTTTGTAAAGTAGTTAAAGACTGTTCTAATGAATCTGAATCAATAGCAATACTAATTACATTATCTTCACTAATACTAACATCTTTACCTGGTTTTAACTTATTAATTAAGTCATTATAATCACCAGATGTAGCTACTGGTTTAAAATCTGGTTTACCAGTAATATTATTCCATTGTACAGCTAGATCACCAGATGCACTAATTACATTAGTTTCTTGATCAATTTCAATGTTCAAACCTGCAATGAGTTTCTTCTAATACTTTGCACGTATATCAGCAAAGGTATCAATCATCTCAGTATGAAGTTCCTATAACTGATGTTGTTTAACAAAGTCTAAGAAGTCTTTAGATGTGACAATACCAGCTGATCCAGTAGATGCTATGGGTAAAGATATAGAATCATTACTTCCATCATACTTAAACATTACCATAGTAATGCCATTAGGATTTGAAGTATTAAACTGTATATCTTTTATTACGTCTTTTACCTCTTCATCATCTACTTTACTATCTACATCACTAATGTTTGCTTTATCATTAAGCAATTTGTTTACTTGTGTTTTAGTATAGTAGTTGCTAAAGTCAGGTGTACCACCAGAGGCAGCTAGCCTTACCCATTCGGTTCCATTGAAATATTTAATGCTACCACCGTAAGGATTATCAGATAAGTCAACCCAATAGTCTATTTCTTCTGGATTAGGTTGAACAGATGTTGCAAAAAATATTATCCTATTTGTTACCATATGTATTTGTTATATTAAGCTGCTGGAGTTTCTAATGCAGCAACTCTTGTAGTTAATGCGTCAATTAAATCTTTTAAAGCTTTACCTTGTGCAGCAGCTAAAGCTTCTGTAGTACTAGTACTTGTTAAAGTGTTATTTATAGTCACTTTAGTATCTGCTGTAGGAGGTGTATATCCTAATGCACTAGTCACATTAGCTTTACTAAGACTAATTGTACCGTTACTATAAGAAATATTTGTTCCTACCTTTACTCCACCAATAATTTCAGCTGTAGCTGTTGGTAAAACATATTTATTTGCTTGTGCAGCAATACCATCTAGTTTAGTTTTATATGCATCCGTAAAGTCATTACTGGATAGTTCTTTTCCTTCTACCTTATCTACTTTACCTGATTCAAGTGCAGCAATCTTAGCACTCTGATCATTATCTGTATCATCATTTATTGGTAGCCATTTGCTACTACCTGCATAATACTTAATTACATTACCTTTTGGATCTGCTGCTAAGTCAACCCAGTAATCAAACTCTTTGGGATTTGGAGCTATATAGCTTCTTGTTATTCTTGTCATATACGTATATTTTAATTATTAATTCTAATGTATTACAAACTGTAATAACTTATGAGTTCCAGTAGGATCACTTATATTTAAAGATACTCTAGCCTATCTAGTAGCATTAGTATCATTAGGATCTAATGTAATATCTATTCTATCCTACTTTACATCTATGTGCACATAATCTGATGAACTAAATCCTTTTATAATATACAGAGTACGATTAATATCAATAGATACAGTTTCACCAGATTTAATAAATCTATGTGGAGTAAGATTCCAAGCATTAACTACTTCAGGAATAATTGTTCTTGCTTTATTATCCACATATAATATATTA
>NZ_SSXU01000072.1 GCF_009469605.1 Zoogloea sp. 1C4
ATATTATTTTAATCACTAAATGATGCAAAATTAGAAGATTCTGGGTGCAAATATAAGCATTTTATTTAAAAGTGGGGGAGGCTGTCCGAAAATTTAATTAGGGAAGCAAACAACTGAATTGAGCATTTTTCTTTTGCTCTTTATAGTTAATTAACCTCGTATCTTCTTGATTCTCAATTATTTTATGTATCTTTGTAGTAAAAACAAGAAAGATATGGCATATAAAAAAGGTCAAGATAGACGACAGAGGGTTCTTTTCCCTGATTGCATTGACGAGTATGTAGAGGCTGACGCCCCTGTTCGCTTGTTTGATGCTTTTGTCGATAATCTCAAAATGAATGAACTGGGATTCGTCCGCAGTACTCCTGCAGAGACTGGTACTCCTGGATATGATCCTCGCGATCTCCTCAAACTCTATATTTATGGTTACTTCTATCAGGTACGTTCCTCTCGCAAACTTGCTCGTGAGTGCAAGTGTAACGTAGAGGTAATGTGGCTGCTCAACAAGCTGACTCCTGACTTTCGTACAATCTCCGATTTCCGCAAGGACAACAAGAAGGCTATTACTAAAGTTTTTAAAGAGTTCAACAAGTTTTGTATGGGACTGAAGCTCTTTTCCAAGTCGTACATCTCTATTGATGGAAGCAAGTTTAAGGCTGTAAATGCTAAAGACAACAACCTTACTCTAAGCAAACTCGATGACCGAATCAAGCGTCTTGATGAACATATTTCAATCTATATGGAAGAACTTGAAGCATACGATCATGAGGAAGGACGCAAGCTCTCTAAAGATGAGTTGCAACGTAAGCTTGATGTTTGCAAGGAACGCAAGGATCGTTATGAGGGATACCGTGATACACTTGAGAAAAGCGGTGAAAGCCAGATTTCCTTAACCGATCCTGATTCCCGACTAATGAAAGCCAACGAAGGCTTTTGTGTCGGTTATAATGTGCAAACTGCAGTTGATGCGGAGAGCCATATGATAGCAGGCTTCCTGGTAACCAACAGTCCAACAGACCATGGTCAGCTTACAAGCGTAGCATCTGAGGTGAAAGCCGATTATGGTGTTGACGTTCTTGAATCAACTGCAGACAAGGGGTACGAGTGTCCCGAGGATCATGCAGATGCATTGGCTAATGGTATCGTACCAAATGTTATCCAACGTGATGGCAGCTGCGCGGAGCAGGTTCAGTTTGACTATAACGAAGCTAACATAACTGACGAACAAAAGTCAAGTACTAATCCAGAAGATTTGAAGGCATGTCTTGAAGCTGCTGTCATACCGGAAGCCTACAAGGATTTTTTAACCGATGCACAGATTGTAGAGGTCAAGGAGTACACTTCTGATGTAGCAGAGTCTGCTGTACTGAAGATGACTCCCGAGCAGATGCGTGCCAAGGCTCTTGAAGGATACTTCGTGAGGGATGCCGAACGCAATCTTGTCTATTGTCCGCAAGGAGAAATCCTGAGGCAAAAGTCTATCAAAAGAAATGGTATGATCCGCTACTGCAACAAGCTTGCATGTAAAAAATGCAAGTGCAAGTGTACCATCCAGAAGTTCAAGGAGGCAGACTTCAACAAAGACACCTTGATAAAGGCAACCGAAGCAAAACGCAAGCAACTCAAAGAAGAGAATAAGGACAAGCCAAAAACTCCAAGAATGAAGGTCGTGAAGAAGGTTGTCCGTTACGTTTTACATCTAGATCAGAACAAGATGGACAATCGCAAATGCCTCTCCGAGCATCCTTTCGGAACCATGAAGCGAGCACTTGGGCAATACTACTTTTTACTGAAAGGCAAACTGAAAGTAACTGCTGAGATGGGCCTCTTTTGCCTATCTTATAACCTTCGTCGTGCCATATCTCTCAAAGGTGTACCTGCTTTGATTGCTTCTCTTGGATAATGACCTGTAGGGAATCATATACCATCGAAAAACACGCTCTATTAGTGTTCATATCGGTCTTTTTAAGCCCTTATGACGAATTGTTTAACATAAACTAAAATTTTAAGATGAAAAAAGATATGCCCTTAGAGGGGCTTAGGTGGAGTCGTGATAGCGGTTCTGCCCTCTATGATACACCCCAAACAGCCGTTCTCGGACGGGCTGGGGGGGGGGGGCAGACGGAACCCTAACTATTTAGAAGAAACAAAAATACCTAGAAATGGGGATAAGAAAGGA
>NZ_SSXU01000073.1 GCF_009469605.1 Zoogloea sp. 1C4
TGTATTTTATTTCTTTACCTTTTAAAACAGTTTTTATAACTCTGTCCTTACTCTTAATTCTACCAAGAGTACTAGCCATATAATATTTTTCATATCCGGGTATATCTTTCCAAATCTCTTCCATATTTACTAACTTTATGCTAACTTATAATAAAGAGTGTATAAGAAGCCGTTAGCTAGCATTCATAGGTAGCTACTCCTATTTATCTTATACACTCAATTTATAAACGCAAAATAATAATATTTGTATTTATTACACCTAAAAGGAATACATTGATTCTTTTTTTTAATAGCTGTTCTTATAAGTACACATAATAAAAAAGGTAGACTTTTTAGTCTACCTTAAATATCTTTTATTTCATCTATGGAGCTGGTACATTAGGCATAGGTGGCATTGGTGGTTTTGGGAACCCTCCCATAAACATCTTCTTAGCATCTTCTATCATCTTCCTAATATCAGCTACATCATTCTTTAAATCATTTATTTCTTTACTATTATCAACAGTATTAGTTACTGTAGGAATTTCTACTTGCGCTTCTAGTTGATCTAGAATATCTTTACACTTCTCCATTTCTTCATCATACTTACTTGCAGCTTCTTTTTTAGCTTTGAACTCATTATAGTTCTATCTAACCATATTAGCTATTTCTTCTTTATTAGTAGCAACAGTAAGTCCTATAGAAGTATCATTAATGATCGAACGCTCAGCTGGTACTGATAGTTTCTTAGACTCTCCATTACAGCTAATAAACACATCAACTAGTTTACGTCTGCTCTATCCTGGTATTGGAAACTAACCTTGAGGTAAAGCTTCATCATAAGGATTTGAAACCTAAGTAATGGAACCAAGACTATAAACAGTAGTCTTTTTAAAAGTTCCTAGAACTTCTAATACGTGCACGTGATCTCCTATTTTTAATTGACTAAATAACATAATTGAATTGGTTTTAGTAGGGCTACCTTTTATAGTAGCCCTAAGTTTTTATTAAGCAGCTGGCGCTACAATATGATTTACAGTCTGAAATACTCCAGTACGTTTATCATAGTATATTAGATATTTATTACCCGTTGAAATTTCTTCTGTTGGCATCTAATCACCAGAACCGTTTAGTAATGCTTTACCACTATTAGTATTTACACTAGTCGGATTAGATGATACCTAACTAGAACTAACAGAAGTAGCTACAGATACTAATGATCCTTCTGTTGCACCAGTAGCGGTATGGTTAATATTTAACAATATTAAACCTCTGCATGGTAATTGTCTCCATTGAAATGGACATATTCCATAAGTAACAGTATTGTTAGTAGTATCTACATTAGAGAATATAGTATCTAATGTTGGTATACCACCTTGATCAATACGTCTTACACGATAAGGGTTAAAGAAAGGATTAAACATAATTACCTCCTTTCTTATTAGCAACTACAACCGCAACCGTCGTTATATCCGTATCCGTAACCAGTGAATCCACCGTTACATCCGAATGGGTTACAAGTTAAGTAAGCAGGTACTGGACAAGGACGCAACTGATTTACGATATTAGCAGTTTGAGCAGATTGAGACAAACCTAACTCAAGAGCTGATTTTTCAGCACGCAATGTGTCAATCTTATTCTGCATTTCACGCATTTCAAGTTGACAGAATTTATCGTTAATCATTTGAGTCTGCGCATCTATCTTAGCACCAATTACATTAAACTTACTAGCATTATCTGTCATTAAGTTATTGAAACCACCAGTGATTGCATTCTGCAAAGTATTAGTTTGCTGACAGATAGACAGTCTATTGTCTGCATTCATTTGAGTCAAGTTCAAATTAACAGAGTCAATTGAACGTTGAGTCTGGCAGCAGCAGTTAGCTAATTGAGAAGCCAAGTTAGCATTACCAGAAGTAATAGCATTAATTACTTCACAGCTAGCTAATTTGGTATCACAAGCAATCTGACTTACGCTAGTATTAATAGTATTTAAAGCTGTCTGTACAGCGTTAATATCACAACTCAAAGTATTAGACAAAGTGCTGATTGCATCTTTGTTACCTTGAATAGCCTGCATTAACAGACTTGTATTAGTATCAGTATTTAACTGAGAAGCAAGACGACTAGCATCATCACTACCTCTACCAAAACCGTTACCTCCAAAACCGCCCCA
>NZ_SSXU01000074.1 GCF_009469605.1 Zoogloea sp. 1C4
TAGGATTTGTTACTTTACTAAATCCAGAAACTGGAGAAGTTGAAGAATTTCAAGTAGATGAAGATTATAAAGTAACAGATACGGAACAATCTGTAGAATGGGATTGGATTATTGAAGTATGGGAAGGATATAGAATCGGTGATGATATGTACATAGGAATTCAGCCTATTGAATATCAACATATATCTGCTGATAATCCTAATTCACAGAAATTGCCTTACACTGGTGTAGTGTATAACAATACTAATAGTAAGCCTAGATCATTAGTAAGTATGATGAAACCATTACAGTATATGTATATTGTAGTATGGTATAGACTTGAATTAGCATTATCTAGAGATAAAGGTAAAGTAGCAGTAATGGATATTACTTAGATACCTAAATCTATGAATATTGATGTTAACAAGTGGATGCATTACTTAAGTGCACTAGGTGTAGCTTTTATTAATCCATATGATGAAGGGTGGGATATACCAGGACGTGAAGGAGGTAAACCATCTCAATTCAACTAGTTATCTTCTTGGGACTTAACTATGAGTAATGTAATAGCTGAGTATATTCAATTGATGCAAAAGATTGAAGACATGGTAGCTAAGCTTACTGGTATTACTCCACAAAGACAAGGGTAGATTGCTGCTAGTGAATTAGTGGGTAATACTAATACTGCTGTTAGTATGTCTTATCATATTACTGAACCTTGGTTCTGGAATCACAATTAGGTAAAAAGAAGAGTATTAACTATGCTGTTGAACACTTCTAAAGCTGCTTGGAAAGATAGTAAGAAATACTTGAATTATATATTAGATGATGCTACTAGAGCATTTGTACAATTATCTGATAATTTCTTCTACGAAGATATGGATATATTTGTAGATGATAGTACTAAGAATCAACAGTATATAGATCAATTAAAGCAATTGCTACAACCTGCTATGCAGAATGGTGCCAGTCTGTTAGATATTGCTGAAATCATTACTTTAGATAACATGAGTATGATTAAGAATAGGCTTGAGGAAATTGAACAGAAAAGAATGGAACAGATGCAGCAACAGCAGCAAGCTGAACAACAAGCACAACAACAAATGGCAGAACAACAGAATCAGCTTAAAGAAGAAGAGCTTATGCTTAAGGAAGCAGAAATGGATCTTGAAAAATATAAAGTAGATCAAGACAATGCTACTAAAATTACTGTAGCACAACTTAATGCTTATCGTGGTGCTGAGAATATGGATCAAGATATGAATGGAATTCCTGATCCAATTGAAATAGGAAAACAGGCTCTAGAACAGTAGAAGATAAATTCTGATATTGCTACTAAACAATTAGAACTCAACAATAAGCGTAGAGAAATAGAGCAGAAGAGAGAAGCTGAAAATAAGAAGATACAGCTTGAAAAAGATAGAATGAAGCATGAAACTGAGTTGCAACGTATGTCTGATAAAGCTGCTATGGATAGAGAGAAACTAAAGGCAAAAACTGCTATTCGCAATAAAGTAACAGGAGAGAAGTGATATGAAAGTAATACAGAACAAATTTATACCATTTAAGGGTTATAAATATATCAATATATTTGGTTTGATATTTACTAGAGATAAATCTAAAATAACAGATATTGAATATAATCACGAAAAGATTCATCTCAAATAGATGCAAGAAATGTTGTGGTTGCCTTTCTATATTTGGTATGGTATTGAATATTTAATAATATCTATAGCTAGATTATCAGATAAACAAGGAGATCGGTATCATGATGTATCTTTTGAAGAAGAAGCGCATAATAATGATACCAATCTTGAATACTGTAAGCAAAGAAAACATTTCGCTTGGTTGAAGTACATTAAGATTAAAAGTAATAAGGAGAATTAATTATGGCTTGTAAAGGTGGAAAGAAGAGCTCTAAAAAGGGTTCTAAGAAAAGTAAATAATTATGGAACGTGAAGCATTTAGATAGAGAATGCAACAGTATAAGTAGGCTAGGGAAAGCAATCCCTAGCTGAAATACTGGGATTGGAAGAAGTATGCAGATGGTGGTACTATAGATGAAGACCCACCACAAAATACTAGTGAAAGACCTATTACTAACTTTG
>NZ_SSXU01000075.1 GCF_009469605.1 Zoogloea sp. 1C4
AACTCTAGTTATACCTCCGTTTTCATTGTATTCGTAATCAGTGATAGCTGTAGATGGTAAGAAATCCTTGACCATTTGAATACCACTTATAGTGTGCCATGTCTTTTTATCAGACATAGTAGGACAAAATAAGTGATTATTAAATCCAAATGTCATTTTAGATAAGTAATCCTCTATAGGAGATATACCAAAGTAATCACGATTAGTGTTTTGCAGATTCTCTTCTAAGTTTAGATAAGTATTTAATTTAATTAAATCAGCATTACTGTTTATAGATTGTAATAACAAAGAATTTGCAGAGTAAGGATTTTTGCCTAATAATTCTCTTTTACCGTTCAAATTATATTTCAACCATCTTATTTGGTCTGACATATAGTTATTCTCTGTAATAGGATATACTAGATTACCATCTGCTCCAGTAACACTAAATTCTTCTGGAGATGGGTGTGTTCTACCCCAAGCTATAGCCATTAGATTTATCTAAGCATCTGGTTTTCTACTAGTAAATATTCTATCAAATGTTCTAGCAGTTTCTCCACTTCTGGATTTTATACTACTTGTACCTCTAATTGCAGCTATGTTAATATTATTTAATATACTTTTAGTTAAAGAAGTACTAGCATTTGTAGATCTCCAGAAATTTTCAAACGCTTGCATATTAGGTTGACCTGTTCCATTAGTAAGTAAATAGTCTAATGCTAAATCATCCATATTAATAGATAGATTATTACACATATCTATAAAGCTAGATCTAACTTTAATATAATCATCCAAAGTTTTATCTTTCTTTTTTAATACATTGTCTATTAATATTTTATGTTTCCACACAGCAGAATGAAACTTATCTTGATTTATAGTTCTAGTACCATCTTCATTAACATCAATTAAATCTGACAAGAAGAACTATTGCGACCATTTCTTTGGTAATCTACTTATCTTTCTATATACATCAGAATTCTGAATTCTCCATTTTAATTTATTAGAATACTCTTGTGTAGCATATTCTATCTGTTCGTCAGATCCTCTCTACGTAAAAGGTATCTACTTTCTTTCTACAATTATAGCAGTTAAACTATTTTTTGCACTTTTAACTGTATTTAATATTTGAGTCTAAGTGACTTCATCAATAGGATCATCTTTTGAAGTTAACTTATTATATACAGTCATAAAGAACGGATCTACCTTACCAAGATTATAGCACTTATCTACTAGGTCTAAATAACTTTCAACATTCCACAGATTCTCTAATATCTTATTCCACACAACGTTAAAATCTTCAGATCTAGTAGTCATCAACAAGTCATCCTCCTCTTCTACTAAGTATTTATTACCTGTTTCTGGATCAAATTCGTATTTAGTTTTAGGAATAGAATAAAAGAATAGTTTCGCTTTGAAAGCTACATTGGCTTTTTTACTTATTGTATAACTTTCTTTATCCCAAGTATTATCAGGATTATCTCCAAGTTCTCTTTCTTCTCTTTCTTGTTCTTCTGATTCTTCAGTATTCTTTTTAATAATACTAAAGTTTCTTAAGTAATCGTCTATTTGTTTCTTGAATACTTCTTTGTTGTTGATTACATCTTTGATAAGTCGCTCTTGAGATTCATCATACATTCCTAACTCTAAGTTAGTCGTTAGAATATCATCAAATATATCATTAATCTTCTTAGGTAAACTTTGTAAATCTTCAATACTACTAATATTAAATGTATCCATTACTGTAGCATTTAAAGAATCTACTACTGCATAGAAAGTAGTAGCGTCTGCTATAGAAGCCATTTTCTTTAATTCTTTATCCTCTACTCCTGGAACATAATAGTATAATACACCACCAAATCTTTTTTCAAAATCTTCTAATGTGGACTTAGATGGTTTATATTTTGAAAATTCTCCTTTGCGTATCTTATTGAATAAAGTTCTAACTAAATCTCCATTCCTAGTAATACCTAATACCTTAAGTATTACGTTGAATAGTTTTTTAATTCTATATGCTATAGATGGCTTAGTTTCATTTAGCATATATTG
>NZ_SSXU01000076.1 GCF_009469605.1 Zoogloea sp. 1C4
CAGCGATCAGCCGGGCGACACGGTGTGCGAGCGTGCTGGTCTTGCCCGAGCCCGCGCCGGCGATCACCAGCAGCGGCCCGCCCGCATGCTCGCACCGTCCCTCGCCCGCACCATGCTCCACCGCCTCGCGCTGCGCCGCATTGAGCCGCGCCAGCCAGGGCGCGGGGTCTGCGCCATCACAGGCGGGGAGGCGATCGACAGACGGCGGATCGGGCAGGAGGTTGGAGGTGCTCATGACTGAAATTATATCCAGTCATGCCCTCGCTTGCAGACTGCCGACGAGGACTCAGAGCCTGAGAAGCATTTGATTTCCGCAAGCCGAGTAACTGACATGCGATGAGACCCAGTGGCGCGCGATGCGCAGGTGCGGTGGGGTGTTCGAGGCCCAGCCAAGCGTCTGTGAGGGCAGATCCGGGGTCTTCAGGAGGCGGGTTTTCATTTCGGGCACCTCTTATGCCAGCGCTGCGGCGATTTTGGACGCACCGCTACCTCGACCGAGCATCTGCGGCGCGATCTTGGCCATGCGCATCAAGTTGTGCGCCAGCGCGTACAGGTAAGCCACCGCTCGAACCTTGCCCAGCCCGCGCACAGGCATGCGCTGCAGTCCGCGGTTGCGCGCCAGTGCGTTGACGCACTCGGCCGTGGCCGCGCGTTGCTTGTACACGTCCTTGATCTCGTCGCCGGCCATGCGCGCACGCCACTGCGCCACCGGCTCGGAGTCCCCTTCCTTGCGCCGGTACTTGTCCGGCGGCGGGGGGGCGTCGTCGTCGCGCTTGTCTGCATTGCGCCTGGGCTCGGGCACCGGGGCGATGACCTCGGTCTGGCCTTTCGTGTGCGCATGCACCGCCTCAATCTGCTCGTGCGCGGGAAAGCCCCCATCGACCAGCCATTGCCCGGGTACTGTGCCCGTGCGCTCGATGACCTGCTCGAGCATCGGCGCCATCTGCGCCATGTCGCTGCCGGTGTTGCTCACCTCCACGCCGACGATGACCTGGTCCTCGCACGTTGTGGCCAGTTGTACGTTGAACGCTGGCCTGAAGCCGCCGTCGCCCATCTTCATCACCCGCGCGTCGGCATCCGTGGTGCTGGCTCGTGCCTGCTCGGGCTTTTCACCGTTGCGCCGCTTGGCCGCCTGCACCTGCGGCAGTTGCTCCAGCGCGGCGCGGATGCACTCCTCGCGCTGCTGTGCGGCACGCTCGCGCGCAGCTTGCGCCCGGCGGCTGGCCGCTGCCGGATCGGCCGCGGCGCGTTTCTTGATGTCATCGACCAACTCGCCGGCCTCGGCCAAGTGCTGCTCGAGGCTGGCCTGCCGCCGAAACGACGCTGCGCCTGCATCGGCACGCACGCGCATGCCGTCCTGCGCCACGCGCTCCAGGCTGATCGCCCCAGCCGAGGCCAGCGCGGCGACATTGGCCGTGAGCACTTCGTCCATCAACCTCTCGTTGCCTGAGCGAAAGTCGTTGAGCGCGTGGTAATTCACCGACACGCCACCGCAGATCCAGCGGTAGGCGTCGCTCTCGCGCGTGAGACGGGCGATCTCCCGGCCGCTGCCCACCGCATCGAGCGTGGCGTACAGCCACAGCGCGAACAGGATCCGCGGGTCGATCGCCGACCGTCCGGCGTTGCTGCCACGGGCCTTGATCGATTCGATCAACCGGCTCAGGTCCTGCCGCTCGACGTAGCCCCACACCAGCCGAGCCCGGTGATCCTCACCCAGCAGCGACTCCAGGTCCGAGGCGCGCAGTTCGATCTGCCCGCGCTTGGGCTGCAGCAATCGCGCCGCGCCTTGCCGGCGTGAAGCCGCCCGCGCCTGCTTCGCCGCGATCACCTGTTGTTCCTCGACAGCCGGCAGGTCATCGAACAGGCTGGCCGGCGATCCGTTATGACCTTCGGTCTCGTTCATGTCTCGGAGCATGCCAGTCCCAGCACAACCTGGCGAGATTGGAGAAAAACTCTCACGCTCTCAGGCCGTCTTCGCCTCGTCCAGCCCCAGTTCCCGCTTCATCGTCTCGCGGATCA
>NZ_SSXU01000077.1 GCF_009469605.1 Zoogloea sp. 1C4
CAGTGGATTCCATGCAGTGTCATTGAATGCAGTGGATTCCATGCAGCATGATTGAATGCAGTGGATTCCAGGCAGCGAGGCCCAATGAATCCCGATTGAATGCAGTGGATATTATCCAGCATGGCCCAAAGCATCCCGATTGAATGCAGTGGATTCCATGCAGCGTGTTTGAATGCAGTGGATTCCATGCAGCATGGCCCAATGGTTCCCGATTGAATGCAGTGGTTGCAATGAAGCATGATTGAATGCAGTGGATTCCATGAAGCGTGGCCCTATGGTACCCGATTGAATGCACTGGTTGCAATGAAGCATGATTGAATGCAGTGGATTCCATGCAGCATGGAGAAATTGAACCCTATTAAATGCAGGGGATTTTATGCAGCATGATTGAATGCAGTGGATTCCATGCAGCATGATTGAATGCAGTAGATTCCATGCAGTGAGGCCCAATGCATCCCGATTAAATGCAGTGGATTTTATGCAGCGAGGCCCAAAGCATCCCGATTGAATGCAGTGGATTCCATGCAGCGTCACTGAATGCAGTGGATTCGATGCAGCATGGTTAAATGCATCCCGATTGAACGAAGAGTATTCCATGCAGCGTGGCTAAATGGATCCCGATTGAATGCAGTGTATTCCATGCAGCGTGGCGTAATGGATCGCGATAGAATGCAGTGGATTCAATGCAGCGTGGCCCAATGGATCTCGAGAGAATGCAGTGGATTCCATGCAGTGTGGTGCAATGGATTTTGATTGAACGCAGTGGATTCCATGCATCGTTGCGCAATGGATCCCAATTGAATGCAGTGAATTCCATGCAGCGTGATTGAATGCAGTACATTCCATGCAGCATGGTAAAATGCATCCCGATTAAATGCAGTGGATTCCATCCAGCTTGATTGAATGCAGTTGATTCCATGGAGCGTGGCCCAATGCATCCCGATTAAATGCAGTGGATTTTATGCAGCATGGCCCAAAGCATCCCGATTGAAGGTAGTGCATTCCATGCAGCATCACTGAATGCAGTGGATTCCATGCAGCATGGTAAAATGCATCCCGATTGAACGCAGTGTATTCCATGAAGCATGGCTAAATGGATCCCGATTGAATGCAGTGGATTCCATGCATCGTGGCCCAATGGATCTTGATTGAACGCAGTTTATTCCATGCAGTGAGGCCCAATGAATCCCAATTGAATGCAGTGGATTCCATGCAGCATGGTGCAATGGATGTCTATTGAATGCAGTGGTTTCCCTGCAATGTGGCACAATGGATCCCGATTGACTGCAGTGGATTCCATGCAGCGTCACTGAATGCAGTGGATTCCATGCAGCATGGTAAAATGCATCCCGATTGATGCAGTGGATTCCATGCAGTGTCATTGAATGCAGTGGATTCCATGCAGCATGGTAAAATGCATCCCAATTGAATGCAGTGGATTCCATGCAGCGTGGCTAAATGGATCTCGATTGAATGCAGTGGATTCCATGCAGCGTGGCCCAATGGATCTCGATTGAATGCAGTGGATTCCATGCAGTGTGGTGCAGTGGATTCTGATTGATTGCAGTGAATTCCATGCATCGTGGCACAATGGATCCCAATTGAATGCAGTGGATTCCATGCAGCGTGGCCCAATGGATCTCGATTGAATGCAGTGGATTCCATGCAGCGTGTTTGAATGCAGTGTATTCCATGCAGCGTGAAGAAATGGAACCCTATTGAATGCAGTGGATTTTATGCAGCATGATTGAATGCAGTGGATTCCATGCAGCATGATTGAATGCAGTGGATTTTATGCAGCATGGCCCAAAGCATCCCGATTGAATGCAGTGGATTCCATGCAGTGTGATTGAATGCAGTGAACTCCATGCAGCGTGGTAAAATGAATCCCGATTGAATGCAGTGGATTCCATGAAGCGTGATTGAATGCACTGTATTCCATGAAGTGTGAAGTAATGGAACCCTATTGAAT
>NZ_SSXU01000078.1 GCF_009469605.1 Zoogloea sp. 1C4
TTCCCACCGCCGGTCGGCGTCGTGGTCGGTACAGCGACACCTTTAAGGCAGAGATCGTGGCCGCGTGCAAGGCACCCGGCGTTTCAACGGCTGCGGTTGCGCTGGCCAACGGCCTCAATGCCAACCTCGTTCGGCGCTGGGTACTCGAGAGCGATCCGGCTCATAAGAGCGCAACTCGGGCTGCATCCTTGCCCGCCATGAGTGCGCCATCGCCCCAGGCGCAGGGGGCCTCAGTGCCTCCAGGTTTTGTTCCCCTGGCACTGGACGCGCCGAGCGCCGACATCCGCATCGAACTACGCCAGGGCGATCAGCTCATCACCGTGTACTGGCCAATGGCGGCTGCGGCGCAGTGCCTGAGCGCGTTGCAGGACTGGCTCCGGTGATCCGCATTGATGCGGCCTGGTTGGCGGTCGAGCCGATGGATATGCGTGCTGGCCCCGACACGGCGCTGGCCCGCGTAGTCGCGGTCTTTGGTGCGGCGCAGCCGCACCATGCCTATGTGTTTGCCAATGCCCGCGCCACCCGGATGAAGGTGTTGGTCCACGACGGCGTCGGCCTGTGGCTGGCGGCCCGGCGTCTGCATGCTGGCAAGTTCAACTGGGCTTCCAGCCCCCAGCCCAGCCTGCCCATTAGCACCACTCAACTGGGTGCCCTGGTGCTGGGCCTGCCCTGGCAACGCGTGGGCCACACGGGCGCCATCACCCTCGTTTGAGTTCTGGTCTGCCTGCAATCAGGGCATGCGCGGATGGGCTGCCGCCCCTGGCTGCGGCATACTTGAAGCTATGTCTTCCTTGCCGCAATTCGACGCCCAAGCCCTGGCCGCCATGGCCCCGGATGAATTGCGTGCGCTCACCGCTCAACTGCTTGCCCGCATCGAGCAAGATGCCCAGCGCGCTGAACAGGCCAGCCAGGCCATTGCGCTGCGAGACGCCAAGATCGACAAACTCAGCTTTGAGCTGGCCCAACTGCGGCGCATTCGCTTCGGCGTGAAGAGCGAACAGCTCGATGCCCAGCAGCGCCCCTTGTTTGAAGAAGCCGTTCAGGCCGACATCGCCGCCCTGGAAGAGGAACTGGCCGAGCTGCAGGCCCGCACCCCGCCCACCGAGGCCGCCGCCCAACGCACGCCCAAGCGCCAGGCACTGCCCCCAGAGCTGCCCCGCACCGAGATCCGCCACGAACCCGACGCCACCACCTGCACCTGTGGCTGCCAAATGAAACGCATCGGCGAGGATGTGGCCGAGAAGCTTGACTACACCCCGGGCATCTTCACGGTCGAGCGCCATGTGCGCGGCAAGTGGGCCTGCCGCGCCTGCGAGCGCCTGGTGCAGGCCCCCGTGCCGGCTGAGGTCATCGACAAAGGCCTCCCCACCGCAGGCCTGTTGGCCCACGTGCTGGTGGCCAAGTACGCCGACCACTTGCCGCTGTACCGGCAGGAAGCCATCTTTGCACGCGCCGGCTTTGGCATTGCGCGCTCCACCCTGGCTTCATGGGTGGGCGTGTGCGGCGTTCGGCTGCAACCCCTCGTGGACACCCTGAAGGCCGAGCTCCTGGACTGCGCCGTGCTGCACGCCGACGAGACCCCGGTGGCCACCCTGGCCCCCGGTACGGGCAAGACCCATCGCTCGTACCTGTGGGCCTATGCCGCAGGCGAATTCGAAACCCTCAAGGCGGTGGTGTATGACTTCACCCCCAGCCGGGCGGGTGAGCATGCCCGCCGCTTCCTTGGGGGCTGGCAAGGTAGCCTGGTGTGCGACGACTTCGCCGGCTACAAGGCCTCCTTCGCTCAAGGGGTGATCGAGGTGGGCTGCATGGCCCATGCGCGGCGCAAGTTTGTGGAGCTGCATCTGGCCAACAAGAGCCACATCGCGGCCACCCCACTGGCGCTGATCGGGCAGCTATACGGCATCGAGCGGGAACTCAAGGACGCCCCTCCGGCAACCCGGTTGGAACAGCGGCAA
>NZ_SSXU01000007.1 GCF_009469605.1 Zoogloea sp. 1C4
GCTCCGAACCGTCGGCCGGATGCAGGCTCGCGTGCAGCGTCAGCTCGGCCCCGGGCAGAAACAGCGCGAAGGCGTAGTGATCGGCAGGCAGCTTGGCGTTGGCGCGGGTCGAGACGCGCAGCCGGGAGGCGTCGGCCGCCACCACGCGCAAACCGTTCCAGCGCGCCGCATCGATCTGCGGCTGGGCCAGCGCCAGCAGGTGCCGGCCGGCGAGCCGGAACAGCTCCGCTGAAAACCCCTTCCGCGCCTTGCTGAAGGCCTGCGCGCTGACCTCCCGACTGCGGACCGTCATGCCCTTCAACTGGCCGAACAAGGTGTCGAGTTCGGCCTGCACGCTGGCGCACATTCCGGACATCATCATCGCCGCGATGCGCGGCAAGGTCAGGTGGCGATCGCGGGTGAAAGCGCCCGGGCGCAGGCGCACTTGATTGACCAGGGCGGGGTCGAGGAGGAACTTGGAGAACTCATCCAGCAGCGATTGGGGATCGAGTGTTTGAGTTCATACTGTCTATTTATCAATGACTTAACGGTATGAATTTTACCGAGAGTGGCGCGGGTTCACAAGGGGGTTGGCGTTAAGTTGGGAGCATTGCCTTAGCACGGCCCGTGAGTAGAGCCCGAGGGAGGTTCGCATTACCCTTGCGGCAGACCTTCCGGAAAGGACCCACGACCGCCGGCAGGTCGTGCCATCTGCAGGTTCAGAGTCACCGCGCCGACTGCATGGCCTGCCGGAAGGCGGTGTTGAAATTGCGGTTCCAGTCAGCAGCGAAGACCCGGCCGACCATCTGCGGCATGTCGAACCGCTTCCGGTACGTGCCGGCCCGAACGAACATCACCAGTGGCTTGATCTCGGCACCGTGGATGCCGGACTTCTCCCAGATGCCCGCCGGCAGGTTCTGGCTTCGGCCATGAAGCCATGCGCCACGCCCGAACCAATGGCCGCGACCACGCGAGACAAAGTAGGCCTTGCCGGCGATCTCCACATAGTTGCGGCGCACCTTCTTTCCGCCTTGGCTCTTGACCATGTAGTCGGCGCCACCACCCGGGCGGCGGCGCTGGCGGATGTTCTCCCGCTTCGCCCGGCCCCGGTCCGTCTCGTTGGCCCGGAACCCTTGCTCTGCAAAGAGGCGAAGCACGGACATGATCTTGACCACCGACCCTTGAGACAGATTGCCGAACGCGTCTAGCGCGGCGCCAGCGCCAGGCACAACCATTTCACCGATGCCCAGCAGTCCGGCACGCCGAAGCGCACCCTCAAACTTCGTGAACGGGCGGGCACCGCCCGTGAAGTGGTGATTCAACACCTTGGCGTAGGCGGTGCCCTTGCTTGGGGCATCGTACTGAATGCCAACGCCAATCCGGACGGACAGCGATTGCTTCGTGGCCGGTAGCACCTGAATGGCCTGCTTGGTGACGTACGGCTTCGGCCTGTCGAATTGCTGCCCAAGTTCGGCATTCACTGCCGTGCGCGCAGCCTGCCCGGTCATCGTCAACGAGCGCGCGGCGACGAATGGGAGCTGCCGCTTCACAGACCGGATCTGCAGCAGCGCGGGGGAGAGATGGGCTTTCACGGTGATCTTCATTCTTGAGTGTCCATTCAAGGGGTGCGAGACATGAGGGAGGGCTGCCGAATCCAGATCAGACCATGAAGGGGTGGGGCCGCCAGTCGGGGCAGGTCGCCCCGCCATCGTCCGGAAGCCGGCGCAGGGGGTGCCCGGGGGTGTAGGCGGGCGGAAGGTCCGGGCGACTCCCGCAGTAGCCGTCAGAAAGGCCGGGGCGGTGTCGGTGGGCGCAGGTTCGGCAAGCCGATTTGACGGGTGCTGTATGCGGCGCAGATTGCCCTTCAAGCCCACCCCCGGCCGGCTCGATAAATGACATTGAACTGCTATTTTCGTGACCTTCGACCCTAGACCTTTCAAAAACCGTCGGAACAGTCGGAACGGTCGGAACAGAGTCCGGAAACCCAATCGGGGCGCGGCTTTCGGCTGTTCCGACCTTTTCGGGATTTTGGGGTTTGTTCCGACCTGTCGAGTCGGAACAAGGGTGTTTTGCCTCATTTGTAGGCGTCATTTGGGTGGAATCGGCCACCAATTCAGCCCAGTCAATCACCTTCCATCCCCCACCCGAGAACAGCCGGTTTTATGCAAAACAGGCGGCTCGTTCCGCCGGCTCCAGGCTCCCTTACCTTGACCGCAATGTTCTTGCCGTCGCCATGCTCAAGCAGTCCTGAATCCGTCAGCACCTTGACCACCTGTGCCGGGTCAAACCCGTTGCACAGCTCGCCCTTGAAGACAGCCGGATAGATCAGGTACTCAAAGACGTGATCGGCTTCGTTCAGGCTTGCCGTGTCCTTCGTGGGGCGCTTCCAGCCGGCCCGGTTCATCGTCCGTGGCGCGTGCGTGTCGGAGATGCTGGGGCGTCTCCAATCCTCCAGGCGGGCGCCTGCGTGGGCCTGAATCCACGCCTGAACCTGTTCCACCATCTTGCGGGGCTCGCGGTTCTCTTCGCCCCCGAAGGCCTGCAGCCAGTCCTTGAACATCCGAAAAGCCGCCTTGACGGCCTCCCCCTGCGGCCAACCGGTCAGGCCCCATTCCGTAGCCTTCTCGCCTGCGTAGGCCACCGCGGCAAAGCGCGTCGCAGCCCGGATCGCCTGCCCGCCGGCTTTGTTCGACAGGGCGCGGGCCTCGAAGGCGCGGCGCAGCTCTTCGAACTGAGTGGGCATTGCGTCCCGCTCCCGGATCACGCGGCGGATGAACTCGGGGTACGCCGTGCCGTAGTGCTTGGCGGCGTTGCGCTGCAGGGTTTCAGAAAAGCGCGCCCCATCGGGGAGGCCGTGCAACACGTCCCAGCAGCCGAAGCCGGCGCCGGCATCGGCCGGCAGCTCGCAGAAGCGCACCTCCTGGCCGGCGTAGGCGCGTTCCTGGTTCTCTTCGAGGAACTGAGTCAGGCCGATTTCCCCGTTTGACTGGAAGAGCAGGGAGAAGGAGGCGGTTTCCCGCAGCCCCCCGGCGGCCTGCCCCCGGCCTTTGCCCTGACCGCTGGTCAGCATGTAGGCCGCTTGGGCCACGTCCCGCGGGTTGCCGGCCTGCTTGAGTTCATCAAGCAGGAGGGGGGCGTCACAGTGTCCGGCGGCCACGCCTTCAATCGCGGTAGCGGTCAGCAGCCAGGTGCGGCGGTAGGTGGCAGGGCCGCACAGGCTCGTCGCGGAGTAGAGCAAGGCGGACTTGCCCAGGCTCGAACCGCCGGCCCAATGGAAGCCGCCCGACACGTTCGGATGCAGCCAGCACAGGCCCCCGGCGAAGGCCGCCGACAGGGCGAACGTCAGCCGACTGTTGCCCACCGCCAGGGCGGCCACGTTGGCCCGCCAGTCGTCGAGGGTGCCGGCCTGCTTGAACTGGGCGTGTCCGCTGCCCTGTGCCGCGTGCAGCCACAGTTCAGCTCCTGGGGCGGCAAGCGGGTCGGCATCGCCGCCTAGGACGAAGGACCAGCGGCCAGGCTCGGAGCAGTCATCGTGCCAGCCGATGCGGCCCGTCAAGCGAGCGCGGGCAGGTGGCCGTGATCGGTTCACGTACATCTTCAGCAAGCCGCCCTTGTTGTCGCCAATGAACAGGCCCTGAGCGCGCAACAGGCGGGCCAGCGCGGCGCCGTCGCCTTCGAGCATTTCGTCAGGAACCAACACCCGGCGGCGCCTTCCGTCGTGGTCGTTGAAGGTGGCGAGACGCTGCCAGTTCTCACCCCGGGCATCGCGCACCTGGTGCGTGATCTCAAGCGGGGCGCACACGAACTGTTCGACGGTCTCCCAGCCTTCGCCGCGTCGTTCCACCTTCAGGCGATACACCCCGCGGCCGTCGGCGCCGTCGCGAAGCTCGAACACCTCGCCGCCGGTCGGTGCGGGCGCCGCCTTGGTCTTGGGCTTGCGGGGGCGCTTGGCGGGCTTCTCCGGTTCAACCGAAGGCGCAGCGGGGGCGGTTTCCGGGCCGCTGGTGGGCGTTTCGGCTTCGGGTGCAGGGATAGGCGCGGCATTGGGCGTTTCGTGTGCCTGCGGGGCCGGAATCGACGCTGCCGCGGCTTCGAGGATCGCCCGCACCGCATCAAGGCCGGCGAGGGCGTGCAGATCGTTGAAGTCGGTCGCGCGCTCGGGCCGATCCGGGCCGAACTCCGGCACCGCCACCACCCCGCCCACGGCACGGGCGGCGGCATCGGCCTTGGTGCGGCCGGGATTGCCTGCGGTCTGGTGATCGTCGTCGGCACAGATGATGAAGCGCGCGCCGGGGTGGGCATCACGCAGGGCACGGGCCACAGGCTCCAGACTGCCAGCGTCGAAAGCCACCGCCACCGGCCAGCCGGTGGCCTGGTGGATGCTGGCCGCGGTGGCGTAGCCCTCGGCCACGCACAGGGGCAGGCCTTCCGCCGGCTCGCCGATCAGATGGAACTTGCCCGCCTTCTCGCCGCCGGGCAGAAAGTCCTTGTCGCGGCCGTCGACCTTCTCCGCGTGGATCGCCTGCAGGCTGTGCAGGGTGCCCGACGGGCTGCGCATGGGCACCAGCAGGGCGTTGGGGATGCGGCGCCAGTCCTGCAGGTGATCGTCCCACTTGGGCCAGGTGCCCACCCGCAGGCCGAACGATGGCACCCCTTTCCGTTCCAGATAAGGGTGATCGTCCGGCGCCGGCTTGGCGCTGTTCCAGATCGCGTTCGCCTTGCGGCGAGCCTTGTCCCGCTTGGCCTTGGCTTCGGCCTCCCGTTCAGCCCGCTGGGCTTCCGTACGGGCGCGGGCGGCGGCTTCCTCTTCGGGGGTGAGCTGGCGGCCGATGTCGGCCCGCCAGTTCTCCCAGTCGAGACCGTCGCGGAAGTTCTGGAAGCCGCCGGCGGGGATGCCGTCCAGGTGGAGAAGGTAAGCCCCGTCATTCTTGCCCTTCGGACCGTTCGCCAGCTCGCAGCGGTGCAGCTTTCCGTCCGCATCAATGCGGTCCGGCAGGCGCAGGCCTCGAGCTTCGGCAGCGGTGCGGAACTGGGCAAGGATCGAGGTGGTATCGATCATTCCATCAGCCCCTCGAAAACGTTCGGCTGAACCGGAGCGCCTTGAACCGCCGCCATGCTCATTCGGTGAAGGTCTGCATTGGTGAGCTGGTCAAGGCGAGCATTGAGCACATCCAGTCGCGCTGGAAAGCTCAGGCCCAAATCGATCACTTTGTGAATCACGGAAAGACGGCCGGTGTCGGTCGTGGCGTCTGCACATGCCAACGATTGCAGCCACTGACCTATGGGGTCAAAGCTCCAGTCATTTGGAAAGTCGGTGCCGCACTGCCTGAAGAGCTTGAGTGCGGCAACCCCCAACACTTCGCCAAGGAAGTGCCCGGTTCCAAATTGGCGAACCGGGAACTCGTCCGGAAACATGGCCGGGTCAGGTAGCTGATCGAGGGGTGCAACCGTGCTATGGCCGATCCGGAAGCGAAGTACAGACCGCCATCTGGCGAGCAGGCGCACGGGCGTACCGACAGCTCGGCCGCCGGCTTCGGTGATGGAGATTGCACCCGACGGCGCCTGATTACGCTGAGCGGCACGAAAACCGATCGCATGAATCGATGTCTTCACCTGCGAATGCATGCGTCTGCACGGAACGGTTCGAAACCTCGCCATTCGGCTGCAGGGCTTCACAACACGGCAGCTAGCTCGCACTTTGGGCCGATTGCCCCGCGGGTCATCGTGGCTCATCCCATCGCCCCCTTTGCCCGCCGGAGCGCATTCACAAGGGCCTGCGCATATTTTTCTTCTACTTGCAAGGGAAGGACGTTGCCGCCGTCCACAACCTCGACCCGAACCGTGCGCACAATGGTGTTCGTAGAGGCCTGAGGAATCTTGCCGGCGAGCTTGTCGGCGAGCGCCTGTACAGCCTCGTCCAGCGTTCTTCCGTACGTGTTCTGAACGTTGCCGTAGGCGTCGAAGAACTGCGGGGCGGCGGCTGTTGCCGCATCCTCAGTGACGCCAAGCCCTTTCAGCCTTTCTGTAACAGCTTTCGGAGTCGGCACGGCCATCGAGATCACGTCGCCACTACCGCCTTTCGCGAAGGCATCCTTGGCATTGGCCGCAGACTGAATGGCGGATGCGGCAGACTGGTAACTCCCTGCAACTCTATCTGCTGCTGTGGCCGCTTCATCTGCAGCCGAGGAAAGGTCGCCGAACGTGGATTTCAGCTCCTGCGTTTCGTACGAAAGCGCCTTCATCCGATCCGCAACGAGTTCGTATTTCTGTGCCTCAAGCTCCTTCGCCTTGATGTTGGCGTCCATAACGGACAACTCGGCTTTCTTCGATTCGGTCAGCGGCCCCGATGCTTCGAGTTCAGCACGCTTCGCATTCGCGACCAGCAGCATGGCGTCCGCCTCCAGGCGCGCTGCCTGAGCCTGAGCTTCGCTGATCTGCAGCTCAATCCGCCAGACGGCAATCTGAGCTTCCGCAATGTCCTTCTCGTTGCCTCGCTGCTTGGCAATCTCCAGGATCGTGTTGGCCCGGTACAGATCGTTTTGAAGGGCAGACTGCTGCAGCCCGGACGCGGTTCGTTCGGCAGTCAGGTGGCGCTCTGCCGCTGCCGTGGCATCCGCCAGCGCATCCCGATACAGCAGCAGCGCCTTGGCCCGCTCTTCGTCGGCGGCTCGAAGCTCTTGGGCAACATTGATGCCCCGCGCATTCAAGGCAGAAAGCCGGCTGTACTCGGCCTCAGCAGCCTGCCAGGCATCACGCAATGCGTAGATCTGCTTGCTGTGGTCCGCGTATACCGATTGCGCGGCTTCGGCCTGCAAGGTGGCGGAATGGGCCGCGGCAGTCGCCTGAGTGGTCTTGTCAGCTTCGGCCTGCTTGGCAGCAATGGTCTTCTGAAGCTCATCGCGCAGCTTCTCTTTTGATTCACTCAGCTTGCCGTCGCTGCCGCGCTCCTGTTCGAGGGCCGCCAGACGGGACTTAGAAATTTCCAGATCCGCCTTCACCTGATCGGATATCTTGCGCAGCCCGGCTTCGTGCTCCTTCGCGGCGTTCGTGGCCGCATCGAGCTTTTCCGCTTCGGTGCCGAAGGTGTCGGCGAATGCCTTCATCGAGGCAGCGCCCGCATCGTTGGCATCGGCTAGCGTCTTCAGATTGGCGATCTGCTTCGTGCTGGCCTTCTCGACCTCGGAGTAGGCGTTTTCGATCTTGAGCCAGTCGCCGGACGCTTCAGCGGCCTTCTTCCCGGATTCCTCTGCCGCCTTTCCAACCTCATCAAGCCCGGTGGCCGCGACCTTGGTGGAATTGCTGATCTTCTTTAGGCTTTGCTCAGTCTGAATGTCGATCTCGCCGAGTGCCTCTTTGGCCTGGTCGGAAAACCCCTTTAGGCCGAAGTCACCTGAAGCGATGGCGCCTGCGATCACGCCGATTTTCTTGGCCGATGCCTCGAAGCCGACCGTCAGGACGCCAACGGCCTGCGTTGCAAGCCCGAGGCCTTGCGTGATCGCCTTGAAGACACCGCTGTCGCCGATAACCTGCCAAGTCTCGGAGACCGCGTTCTTGAGCCGCGCCAGGTTGGCGACGAAGGTTTCGTTTTCGGCCTTGCCAACCCCGTACATTTCGGTCAGCCCCCGGGCAAGGGCCGGCAGCAGATCCTCAGCCAGTACGTTGCCTGACTCGACCATCTTGGACAGTTCCGCCACCGTCAGACTGGTGCCGTTCGCAGCGGCTTTGAGCGCGCCGGGCAGTGCCTCGCCGAGTTGCCCTTTCAGCTCCTCCATCTGGACCGTGCCCTTGCTCGCCATCTGATTGACGGCCATCAGGGCGCTATTCGTTTCAGCGCTGCTCTTTCCCAGGGATGCCATTGCACCCGCCACAGCCTCGAAAACACGCCTTGCGCCGTCGCCCTCCAGGGCGGTGCCTTGGGTTGCGGCAAGCAATTGGGTGTAGCTTTTCGCCGCTTCTCGGGCATCGATGCCAAGGCGATTTGAGGCGCCGCGGATGTACTCCAGTTCGGCAGCCGCCGCCTGTGAGCTGCCCTTCAGTTGGGTGAGCGTACGAAGCAGGCTCTCTGCACCGGCATTGGCGGCGATGAAGTCTTTACCTGCCTGCATGGCGGCAAAAAGGCCAACAAACTGACCCGCCATTGCAGTGACCTCACCCCGCAGACCCTTCGCTTGGCCTTCCATCCGATTCATCGCGGGAAGCGTGCCGTTCATCTCCGCTTCCAGGGCTGCGATCTTGGTCTGAGCTGCCGAGAAGGCCCGGTCAAAATCGGCGCCCGATACCTTGGCGTTGGCACCAAGTTTCAGCAGCGACTGCTGGATGTTGAGAATCTCTGCCTGAATGGCTTCGCTTCCGCGAATGCCTGCGGCCGAGAAGGCATCTGACAGGGCGCGCTTCGTCCGGGATGAGAACTCCTCAACCGCTCGGGCTTCTGCCTCGCGGAGACTGACCGCCCGTTTCATGGTTGACTCGGCCTCTGCGTAGGTCTTTCGCTCCGCGGCAAGTAGCTCCTGTGCGGCCATCCGCTGGCGCGTCTTGGACGCCTCGACGATGGCGGCGAGGCGGTCTTCTTCGCGGGCCGTCTCCGCAGCCTGTTTCCCGACATCCTCGACAGACTTGTCTAGCGCGTCGACCTTCTCGATACCCGTGACTTCGGCACGGATTTCAACACTGGTGGCGGTATCAGCGTTTGCCATGGCTGATCACCTCCACCAGTTTTTCTTGCCAGGCGTCGCCGAATTGCACCTTGAACGTGGCGGCGACTGTCATCGCAACCCGTTGGTGGTGAGCGGTCAGCGCGTCACCAATCACTACCTTCAAGGGTGACTCGGAGCCCTGAAGTTCAGCCGCGACATTCAGGACTTCGATCAGCAGATCGAGTGCGCAGGGCAATGAGTTGAACTCATCGACGTGGAAACGCAGTTTGACTGGGTTCTCACCGGACTTCGGTCGGACTGGCAGGTATATGACTTTCATGTCACGCCCCCCCGTTCAGTGCTTTGCGAAGCTCGCCGACGTTCCAGGCGGTGACGCCATCGGAGAGACGTCGAGGCGAGGCAATCCGATTGGATTTCGACCAGCGCCAGATGGTGGCTGGTGATACCTGAAAAAGGGCGCAAACGACCGGAAGGCGGACGTATGCAGAGTCGGGATAGGAGTCGAAGCCGGCCAGCGCCGGAGGGATCGTGGTAGCCGGCTGGGCGGGCACGTCCCTATCGATGGGCGCCGAGGCCGCAAGGCGCTGGGCTTTTCGCTGTTTCATTTGCCATGTCCTCATGATGTTGAGGCATGGCGACCATTGATGATGTCCCATGCCTCTTGTTGAAAGGCATGGCGAGACTAGGAGACGCGTTTCAGGGTTTTCCGGTAACCCTGATTTTAGCCTCCACGTTTCTTCTTTCTCTTGTTGCTCAACGTGGTCTCAAAAGATCTGAATCCTGTTGGAGCTTTCGCGAGGTGGCCCGCGGCGGTGATCCACGACACTTCATGTTCGTTTATGTCGTAAACAACCCCCTTGCCCTTGTAGGCTTTCAGTTGATCCCATACTTGTCTCGCGGACGCCCCAGCGCCAATCGTGTCGAGTATTTCATCAACCAAACGCCAAAGGCCCCGCTCGTGACCACCGCTCTGATCGAAGTTCTTGACCCGTTCAATTTTTCGCGCCATGTCGCTCTCTCGTCGCATGAACTCGCGCTCTTGCTCTTCAAAGCGCAAACGCGCTAGTTCGGACTCCGCAGCCAACTCCGCCAGTTGGGCCAAGCGGAGAAGGTCGCGGGCGCGCCGCAGCTTCCCAAACCCGTATGACGAGTCTTGGCGACGCTTCTCGGATATCTCGGTTAGGAGCATTGAAAAGCGCCCGTCGTCCCGGCGGCTGATGTCTTCATCCATCGCTCGTTCCTCGACATCTTTAATCAGGTTCACGAGTATTTTTGCGGCAGCATGGGCCTGATCTGCAGCCAACAGTGCAAGAACGTCACTGTCCCCGATGTCCTTGCATTCCGGCCAAAACAGCCTCGCTGATTGAAGAACAGACGGAAACCGATCGGCGTACTGAAAAACCGATCTGCGGACTCCGTTAATTGATCGGGCCGCTCGTTGCATACCGTCTGTCCACACGGGCTCGTCGCTTGATGAGCTGACAACGCGGCCATGCTTGGAGAGCATGCCAAGCGCGGCATTAAAAGTACGATCGGCTTCCTCAAGGTCGCTCTGATAACTTGACCAAAGCCGACACCAGTCCGCCTCGATCAAGAGATGATGGAGGTCATCGAACAGCGGGTTAAAAGGCGGCGGCATATTCTTCCCTTGGACGTCAATCAGGCTTCCGCCCAGGTTGTCGCTGCCTTGACGGTTGTTCGAAAACCGCAGCGGTTGACGTTCGACAAACGAAAAATGGCTGCGAACGCGATACTTGAATTCGGCCGAAAATGAATCCAGCTCATCGCCAATATCTGCCTCATCTAGCTGGCGCCGCTTCTCCGCAAGCAGCCACTCTCTGCGTTTTCGGTTACTCATGCTGAGACGCCCCTTCCGGCGCCCTTCGAAAAGGTGCCGCGCCAGCGGGGCGAAGGTTTCCCCGTTTTCGGTTGGCCGACCTAGGCGCGGCGTTCTGCTCGGTTGATCCTCAATTCAGGCGGCGCGGCCGTGTATCGGTACGACGTTTGCCCCGGCTTTCAACTGGTCGAGGAGGTCGGCCCACTGCTGCATCATTCGGCGACGGTCTTCAAGGTGCTCCGCGTGGTTGTAGGTCCGTCGAACCGCGTTTGCGTCGGCGTGGGCAAGCTGGCGCTCGATCCAATCCGATGGAAACCCCATTTCGTTCAGACGCGTGCTGCCCGTGGTCCGGGTTGCGTGGGGGCTGTATTTGCCCGACCAGCCCAGCGTATGCAGCGCCTGGCGGAAGGATTCAACGGCCATCGGGCGGGCGCGATCGTCACGACCGGGGAATACGTGGGTCAGGTGCCCTGTGATGCCGTGCAGAGCGCGCAGGGTGGAAACGGCTTGAGCGGGCAAGGGGATTGTGTGCGGCTTGCGTTTCTTCATCCGTTCCGCAGGGATGCGCCATAGCGCGGCGTCGAGGTCGAATTCAGACCATTCCGCCTCTACGGCCTCAGACGGGCGGCACAGGGTGAGCCACATCAACAGGAAGGCGCCGCGTGTTTCGTGGCGTCCGCCGTGCCCGTCCATGTCCCTGAAGAGCCGTCCGATCTCTTCCAGCTCCAAGGGGCGCTTATGCTGCGTCTTGTTGGCGGGCAGGGCCTTCCGCACCGGCTGTACCGGGTCGGTGTCGGCGCGCAGCGTTGAAATCGCCAGGTCGAACACGCTGGACATGGTGCGTTTCACTTCATCGGCAACGCTCGGCCCGTTTTTCCCGTGGGCGGTCTTCAGCACATCAAGAACATGGGCGGGCGTGATCTGCTTGACTGGCAGCGCTCCTATCTTCGGGAAAACCACTCTGGCCAGGGTGTCGAGGCGGCGGGCCTTGGTGGTTTCCTCCCAGTCTCGCATTGCGACCCATTCACGGGCCACGACCTCGAAGGTGTTGTTGGCGTCCTGCTGCGCCCGGATCTTGTTGAGTTGGCGAGCGTGGGCGGGGTTAATGCCTTGCTTGACCAGCGCCCGGGCCTTGGCGCGCTCCTCGCGGGCTTCGGCCAGGGTGAAGCACCGGCCGGCACGGCGGGCTTCGGCCTCCTCGGGCGTTTCGCCAGTGGGGGCGGTCACGTACTCGCCGACGGCGAACATGGACTCCTTGCCGTTCAGCTCGAAACGGTAGCGCCAGGCCTTCACGCCGTTGGGCTTCACCTCAAGCACCAGCCCGTTTCCATCCGTGAGCTTGTAGGGCCGTTCCTTGGCTTTCGCGTTCCTGCACTGGGTATCGGTCAGCAAGGCAAATACTCCTTTGTAGCTGTACCCGGCCTATTTTCCGGGTAAGAGTTTTTGTACCCGTGAACTTACCCGGTAAATGGTGAGATTCCAAGATGCGTCATGATACGCGGTGAAAATAAAAAACCCCGCAACAGCGGGGCTTTCTGGGGCTTTTGATACAGCGTGATCTGCTGTGATCTAAGGGTGCATGCTTAGACGTTGAACAGGAAGTTCAGCACGTCGCCATCCTTCACCACGTATTCCTTGCCTTCAGAGCGCATCTTGCCGGCTTCCTTGGCGCCAGCCTCGCCCTTGTAGGCGATGAAGTCGTCGTAGGAGATGGTCTGGGCGCGGATGAAGCCGCGTTCGAAGTCGGTGTGGATCACGCCGGCGGCCTGCGGGGCGGTGTCGCCCACGTGGATGGTCCAGGCGCGGACTTCCTTCACCCCGGCGGTGAAGTAGGTCTGCAGGCCCAGCAGCTGGTAGCCGGCGCGGATCAGGCGGTTGAGGCCGGGCTCTTCGAGGCCCAGATCCGCCAGGAAGGCCATCTTGTCTTCGTCGTCCAGGTCGGCCAGTTCGGCTTCGATCTTGGCGCACAGGGCAACGACCGGGGCGCCTTCCTTGGCGGCGTGTTCGCGCAGGCGGTCGAGGTAGGGGTTGTTCTCGAAGCCGTCTTCGGTGACGTTGCCCACGTACATGGCGGGCTTGAGGGTCATCAGGCAAAGGGGCTTGAGGATCAGCTTCTCGTCGTCGGTGAGCTTGAGGGTGCGCGCCGGCAGGCCTTCGTTGAGGTGGGGCAGCAGCTTTTCGAGCAGGGCGACGAGCTTCTGGGCGTCCTTGTCGCCGGCGCGGGCCTTCTTGTTCTCGCGGTGGATGGCCTTTTCGACGGCGGCCATGTCGGCCAGGGCGAGTTCGGTGACGATGGTTTCGATGTCGGCCAGCGGGTCGACCTTGCCGTTCACGTGGATCACGTTCTCGTCTTCGAAGCAGCGCACCACATTGACGATGGCGTCGGTCTCGCGGATGTTGGCCAGGAACTGGTTGCCCAGGCCTTCGCCCTTGGAGGCGCCAGCGACGAGGCCGGCAATGTCGACGAATTCGACGATGGCCGGCTGGATCTTTTGCGGCTTGACGATCTCGGACAGGGCGGCGAGGCGGGGGTCGGGCACTTCAACGATGCCGACGTTGGGCTCGATGGTGCAGAACGGGTAGTTCTCGGCGGCGATGCCGGCCTTGGTGAGGGCATTGAAGAGGGTCGATTTGCCGACGTTGGGCAGGCCGACGATGCCGCATTGGAGAGCCATGGAATTCCTTTGATGTTCAGAGGCTTCCGGCAAGCGTGCCGGAAAACCCGCTATTGTAAAGCGGCTTTCCGTTCATCCAAAGGGGGCTGGCGATTTGCCTTGCGCCGAACGTGCAGAACCTACGGTGTTCCCGTGTTCAGCGGACCAGCATCAGATAGAGCAGCAGCAGGTTAAGCACGAGAGAGCCGGCGGCGAGCAGCTTGAGACCCAGCTGTGGATCGCGTTCGAGGAGCGGCGACTTGCGCGGGACGGCCAGGGGGCGGTGGGCGCCCCGTTCGAGGGCGAGCAGGAATTCTTCGGCGGTTTCGAAGCGGGCCTTCGGCTCGCGGGCGACGGCCTTGAGGAGCACCGCTTCGAGCCAGGCCGGGATGTCCGGCCGGTAGCGGGTGGGCGGTACGGGATCGCCGAACTTGGGGTGCTGGAAGGGTTCGATCTCGCCGTAGGGGTACTTGCGGGTGAGGAGCTCGTAGAGGGTGACGCCGACGGCGTAGAGGTCGGTCTGCTCGTTGGCCGCCACGGTCTTGGGGCCGTAGAGCTCGGGCGCCATGTAACTGGGGGTGCCGGGGTTGTTGATCTCCTCGAACTTCTGGCCGTCGGCCGAGCCGTCCGAGGCGGCGACGCCCAGATCGAGCACGCGCAGCCGGCCTTCGGTGTCGAGGTGCAGGTTGTCGGGCTTGATGTCCCGGTGGACGATGGACAGGCGGTGCAGGCTGGCGAGGCCCTTGAGGATGCGGGTGCCCAGCTCGGCCACCTCGCCGGCGCCGAAGCGGTGGCCGCCTTCGAGGCGGGCCTTGAGGGTGGCGCCCTCGTGCCAGCTCATCAGGTAGTACAGGTGGCTGCGCTCCGGGTGGTGAATGACCTGGGGAAACCAGGCGTCGTTCACCCGCCGGGCGAGCCATTCCTCGTGGGCGAGGGCGGCGGCGGCTTCCTGGTCGCTGTGCTCGGGGCGCAGGGTCTTGAGCACGCGGGACTGGCCCCGGGCGTCACGCACACGGTAGAGCAGGGTGGCGACGGATTCGTGGAGCAGGGCGTCGACGGTGAGGCCGTCGATGGTCTGGCCGGGCTTCAGGCGCGGGGGCAGCGGCAGGCGGTGCAGGCGAGCGATGTTGTCGCGCAGGCGGTCGGGCGGGAGGGTGTCGATGCGCACCACCACGGCGGTGCAGTTGTCCTGGCTTCCGCCGTCTTCGGCGCCCATCGCCAGGCGGGCGGCGGCGTCCTGGGGATCGGCTTCGGCCTTCAGGATGTCGCGGATCCGGCGCTCTCCCAGCTGGCCCCACACGCCGTCGCTCATCAGCGCGAACACGTCACCGGCCTCCAGGTCGCCGTCGGCGTAATCCACCTGCACATGGGCATCGAGGCCCACCGCGCGGGACAGCACGTTCTTGAGCTCCGGGTGTTCCCACACGTGGTCGGTGGTGAGCTGCTCAAGGCGCTCGCCGCGCAGGCGGTAGATCCGGGTGTCGCCCACGTGGGCGAGGTAGAAGCGTCGGCCGCGCAGCACGATGGCCGACAGGGTGGTGGCCATCCCGGCGGTTTCGCGGGTGCGCGCGGCGTGGGCGACCAGCCAGCGATTGAGCGCGCCCAGCACCGTGTCGAGGGATTTGTTGATGGCCCAGGTGTCGGGCGTCGCGTAGTAGTCGGAGAGCAGCCCGCGGACGGTGTATTCGGAGGCCTCGCGCCCGTTGGCGTGGCCGCCGACGCCATCGGCCACCACGGCCAGGATGCCCTTGGCCTCCAGCTCCGGGCCTTCGGGGGTGACTGCGCCGCAGAAATCCTCGTTGCGCGGCCGGGGGCCGGTGAGGGAGGAGTAGCCGAGGGATACGCGAAGGGGCGAGGCGGCGCTCATGGGGGCGTCCGGTCAGGATGAGAATGGTGCTGGCTGGATGAAGCGGCCGGGCCGGCGGTTGTCAGCGTACCGCATCGGCCCGGCGTGGTTCAGGCTTTACTACAGTTGGGGCCTCAGATGCGGGCGCCGGTGAGGTGCGGGGCACCCCAGGTGGTACGCCAGCGACGCTTGACCGCGGTGAGGCCGATCAGGGCGGCGATGGCCAGGGCGGCGAAGATCAGGAAGCCCGCCTGGTAGCTGCCGGTGGCCTGCTTGCTGTAGCCGAGGCTCGACGCCAGGTAGAAGCCACCCACGCCGCCGGCCATGCCGACGAGGCCGGTCATCACGCCGATCTCCTTGCGGAAGCGCTGGGGCACCAGCTGGAACACGGCGCCGTTGCCCATGCCCAGGGACAGCATCGCGCAGACGAAGATCGCCAGGGCCTGCCAGGCTTCCGGCAGGCCGAAGCTGACGATGGTGAGGAAGATTGCGGCGAGGACGTACATCGCGGTGAGGCTCTTGATGCCACCGATGCGGTCGGCCACGTTGCCACCGATCGGACGCACCAGGCTGCCGGCAAACACGCAGGCGGCGGTGAAGAAGCCGGCCATCTTCGGATCAAGCCCGTATTGGGTGTTGAAGTAGATGGTGAGGGACGAGGCCAGGCCGACGAAGCCGCCGAAGGTGACCGAGTAGAAGAACATGAACCACCAGGAATCCTTGTCGCGCAGCACGGCGAGGTATTCGGTGAGGGACTTGGCCGGCGGGCACTCGGGGGCGTCCTTGGCCATCATCAGATACAGCACGAAGACGATGCACAGGGGGATCAGGGCGAGGCCGAAGACATTCACCCAGCCGAAGGCGGCGGCGAGGCCGGGGCCGAACAGCGCAGCCAGCGCGGTGCCGGAGTTGCCGGCGCCGGCGATGCCCAGCGCAGTGCCCTGGTGCTCCGGCGGATACCAGCGGGAAGCCAGCGGCAGGGCCACGGCGAAGGCCGCGCCGGCCACGCCGAGGAAGAGGCCCAGCACCAGCACTTCGGTGTAGCTGTGGATGCCGAATTTCCAGGCCACGGCGAGGGCGGCGATCACGATGACCTGGCCGATGGCGCCGGCCTTCTTGGGCTTGAGGTGATCAACGAGCACGCCCATCACGATGCGCAGCAGGGCCCCGGCGAGCACCGGCGTCGCGACCATCAGACCCTTCTGGGTGTGGTCGAGGGCCAGATCCTTGGCGATCTGCACGCCCAGCGGGCCGAGCAGCACCCACACCATGAAGGCGAGGTCGAAGTAGAGGAAAGCCGCCAGCAAGGTGGGCGTGTGGCCGGCTTTGAGGAATGATTTGCGGTCCATTTGAGGCTCCAGGAGTTGATTTGGGTTGGGGCGGCGCTGCGTGGGCGGTGCCTTGATCTGTTTCTGCGGTTGAATTCGGTGGGCACGTCACGGGGGCGGTGGGGGGAGACCACCTGGAAGCGGACACCGCCCCCGGAACGTGATCTTCAAAGGCCGTTGCTGCCTGGGGCCTTGATGCGTCGTCGTGTCATGCGGGCCACGGATCCTTGTATCGCTGCCGCGCAAAGAGCAGCCGGCCGTGGAGTTCGCGGCGCAGGTTGGCGTCGTCGAGCACCTGGCGGCGGACGTGATCCAGCCCCACGCGATCGAGGAAGCGCCCGGCAGGTTCGAGGAAGAAGGCTTCCTCCCGGTAGAGCTGGATGAAGGCGCTGCTGTATTCGAGCACCTCGTCGTCATCCTTCACCTTGCAGACGATGCGTGCGATGGCGGTATCGCCGCCGATATGGAGCGCGTAGCCGGACGCCAGGCCGATCACGCCCACATCCTTGGCGGCCGATTGCGGGCAGTCGTGCTGGCAGGCTGACACGCCCAGCGCCAGGGGGTGGGGGCTGTCAAGGCCGTTGAGGAGCTTGCCGAGCCTGGCGCCGACGTCCGTGACGTGGGGCGTGCCGGCGCAGCGCGGATCCTGGCCGGAGCAGGGCTCAACCCGGGTTGTGCCGGCCGGGTGAGGATCGCCTGCGTGCTCGTCCAGCAGACGCCGCCGGGGATCGTCGATGGCCTCGTGGGGCCAGCTGGACTGGCAGTAGTAATCGAGCGCAGGACGGCAGGTGGCGCAGCCGTCGGGCGTCCTCCAGCCCAGAAAACGCTGGGCCTGGCCGGCGGACAGCAGCTTGTGCTCACGGATCGCCTGACGGACGTCGCCGTGGGTGAGATCGGTGCAGCCGCAGATCGGCCCATCCTGCGGCGCGGCGTGGGGGGGCTCGACCGTGGCGGGGGCGGGGCGGGGTTCGGTGGGCTCGACGTCGTCCAGATGCGTGTTGCCGAACATCAGGTGGTCGCGGAGCGCGCTCACGTCCTGCGCCTCTTTCAGGAGCTGGAAGTACCAGGCGCCATCCTTGGTGTCGCCGTAGAGCACCGCGCCCACCAGCTTGTCGTCCTTCAGCACGAGGCGCTTGTAGATGCCCACGCCCGGGTCGTGGAAGACGATGTCTTCGGTGCCCTCGGCGCCCGAGAAATCGCCGGCGGAGAACACGTCGATGCCGGTGACCTTGAGCTTGGTGCTGGTCACCGAGCCTTCGTAGCGGCCGATGCCGTGCATCGCCAGGTGGTTGGCGCACACCTTGGCCTGTTCGAAGAGCGGCGCCACCAGCCCGTAGGCGGTGCCCCGGTGGGCCGCACATTCGCCCACGGCGTAGATCGCCGGGTCGTAGGTCTGCAGGGTGTCGGTGACGACGATGCCGCGGTTGCAGTGGATGCCGGCCTTCTCGGCGAGCGCCACGTTGGGGCGGATGCCGGCGGCGAAGCACACCAGATCCGCCGGAATGCTGGTGCCATCCTTGAACTTGACCGCGCAGACGCGGCCGGATTCGCCTTTGACCAGCTCGGCAGTCTGGGCCTGCATCCGGAACTTCATCCCCTTGGCTTCGAGGGCGGCCTGCAGCATCCTGCCGGCGGGACGGTCGAGCTGGCGGTCCATGATCCACGCCGCGTTGTGCAGCACCGTCACGTCCATGCCGCGCAGGGCAAGGCCGTTGGCGGCTTCCAGACCCAGCAGGCCGGCCCCGATCACAACGGCGTGGCGGTAGCGGGCCGCGGCGTCGATCATGGCGTCGGTGTCGTTGATGTCCCGGTAGGAGATCACGCCGGGCAGGTCGCTGCCCGGGATCGGCGGCACGAAGGGTGTCGAGCCGGTGGCGAGGAGGAGGCGGTCGTAATCGACGGTGATGGGCACACCGTCCTTGCCGATGGCAGTGACTGCGCGGTTCTTGCGGTCGATGTCGGTGACGCGGGCGCCCAGGTGCAGCTTGATGCCGTTGTCGGCGTACCACTGCAGGTCGTTGAGGATGATGTCCTGAACGGTCATCTCGCCGGCGAGCACCGGGGAGAGCAGGATGCGGTTGTAGTTCGGATGGGGTTCTGCGCCAAACACGGTGATGTCGTACATCTCCGGGGCCAGCTTTCGCAGCTCTTCCAGGGTGCGGACGCCCGCCATCCCGTTGCCGACCATCACCAGTTTGAGTTTGCGCATGATTCCTCCGACGATTGATTCTCCCCGGGCCGGGCGCATGGGGCGCGCCGGAGCGGGCGTAAGCCTTGGGCAGGAGAGATCGTCGTTGATCGCGCGGTGGGGCCGCCGTTGGCCCGTGCGCGGCGCCGCGTCGCGGAGGACGGGCACCCTGGCACCTGGTGTCAGGTTGCGGGCGGTGCAGCAAAAGCTTTATTGCCGCCGGCCCACATTCGATGGGTTACGCATAGCAGCTATCGTGCCATCAACAAAAAACCCCTCTGGGCGGGGCTTTGGGTGATCCGGCAGGGGTGGCGGGTGGCCGAAACTGCACCGCGCTGGTGCGCCTGGCCCCGCGGTGGGGCGTGGTTCAGAAGGCGGATTTCTTGCGCCGCAGCAGATAGGCGGTGAGGCCACCAAGGATGGCCGCGAAGACCAGGAAGGACCAGTTGGCGATGGTGAGGTGGAGGAAGGTCCAGTCCACCACCGAGCAGTCGCCGGCGCCGCGGAAGATCATCGGCAGCGACGAGGCGAGGGGAAAGCTTTCGAGCATGTACTCGAGCCCCGGCCCGCATTCGGACACCGCCGGCGGGTACCACTGGATCCACGACTGCCGGGCCGCCACGCCCCCACCTGCAAGGGCTGCCACGGCCAGCAGCGCGGCGTAGCCGTTCTGCCCGCCATGACGCGGGTTGTGCAGCCCCGCCACCAGGCCGATCACGCCGCACACGGCCAGGGCGTAGCGCTGCATGATGCACATCGGGCAGGGCTCGATGCCCTGAACGTGCTGAAGGTAAAGGCCGGCGGCGAGGAGGCCGGTGCAGACGGCAAACAGCGACAGGGCAAGAAGACGGAACGGCGCGCGGGAAGGCATCGGGATGTCGGGGTGAAACGGACCGGCCGCCATTGTAGCCGGCCCGAGCCCACCAGGGGCGTGGCGCGCTCCCCGGGCTGCGGGATCAGCTCTTGCGGGCGAGGAACAGGGCCACCCGGGTGCCCGTATCCACCAGCGCCACGCCCTGCAGGGTGCGCAGGGTCGGGTCGTAGATGGCGATCCCTTCGAGGGTCTGGGTGCCGAAGGTGCAGGCGCCGCCCTGGAAGGTGAGGGACATCTGCATCAGCGTCGTGTAGTTCTTGGTGGGGGCGATGCTGCCGATGAAGGCGCAGTCGGGCGAGAACGCCACGCCGCGCATGAGGCCGTCGGCGCGGATGGTGAGCACGGTGGTGCGATCGGTGCCGGCGTAGGCGCCGGTCACGTCGGCCATGCTGATCACCTGGGCCGTGGGCGGCCGGTAGGACGAGGTGAAGCTGAAGTTGCGGCTGGCGTCCACGTCGTAGGTGGCGCTGCCGTTGTAGTTGCCGGCGCCATCAAGCGTGCCGGCGATGGTGGTCATGGCGCTGGCGTGGCCTTCCCAGCTGAAATCCACGGCGCGCAGGCTCAGGCTGGAGGCCGTGCCGCTGGCGCTGCCGATGATCACGCCGCCGGTCGTGGCGGGGTCGGAGACTGCGCTGTAAAGCTGGTATGCGCGACCGTCCTCGAACAGGATGAGGCTCTGGCTGCGACCGGTGCTGGTCGTGCCGCGCCACAGGCCGACGTTCTGGGTGACGATCGGGGTCGGCGTCAGCGGGGGCTCCGTGGTGCTGGTGGAAGTGCTGGTTGATCCGCCGCCACCACCGCCACCGCCGCAGGCGGCGAGGGCGAGGCTGAGGGTTGCGGTCAGTATTTTCGAAGACTTCATCACGGCACTTCCAGTCTGGTGGGCATCCGACGATGGGTGCCCGTTTTGGGATTTTGTGTCTTCCTACAAAATGCCTGGCCCGGAGCGCATGTGCCGTGAGCGATTGGGCGTCGGAGGGGGATTTGTCATTGTTTGACACGACGCAGCCGGATTCTTGGGACTGAAAACGGCAAAAGGGGCGCGAAGCCCCTTTTGATTCCTGCCGTGCGGGCCCCGGAGGGCCGCCCTTACTTGCTCTTGATCATCGTGCCGACGCCGTGGTCGGTGAGGATCTCGAGGAGCAGGCAGTGTTCGACGCGGCCGTCGATGATGTGCACGCTGCGCACGCCATTGCGCGCGGCGTCCAGCGCCGAGGCGATCTTCGGCAGCATGCCGCCGGAGAGGGTGCCGTCTGCGACCAGGTTGTCGATGTCGCGCGGAGTGAGGCCGGTGAGGAGCTTGCCTTCCTTGTCGAGCACGCCCGGGGTGTTGGTGAGGAGCACCAGCTTTTCGGCCTTGAGGATCTCGGCCAGCTTGCCGGCCACCACGTCGGCGTTGATGTTGTAGCTCTCGCCGTCTTCGCCGACGCCGATCGGGGCGATCACCGGAATGAAGTCGCCCTGGTCGAGGAAGGAGATCAGGCTCGGGTCCACCTGGGTGATGTCGCCCACCTGGCCGATGTCGATGAACTCGCCCGGGGCGTCCTTGTTTTCCATCATCAGCTTCTTGGCGCGGATGAAGTTGGAATCCTTGCCGGTGAGGCCCACGGCCTTGCCGCCGGCCTGGTTGATCAGGCTGACGATCTCCTTGTTCACGTGGCCGCCCAGCACCATCTCGACGACTTCCATGGTCTCGGCGTCGGTGACGCGCATGCCCTGGACGAACTCGCCCTTCTTGCCGACGCGGGAGAGCATCGTCTCGATCTGCGGGCCGCCGCCGTGGACGACCACCGGGTTGAAGCCGACCAGCTTGAGCAGCACCACGTCGCGGGCGAAGCACTCCTTCAGGTGCGGATCGGTCATCGCGTTGCCGCCGTACTTGATGACGAGGGTCTTGTCCTGGAAGCGCCGGATGTAGGGCAGGGCTTCGGCGATGATGGCGGCTTTCTGGGCGGGGGACAGGTCGGAAGTGTCGAGATGCTGGCTCATGGTTATCTGCGCGCAGGTTGGTTGCGGGTAGCCGCGATTGTAATGAGGGGGCCCGCAAACAAAAAGCGGGAAGATTGCTCTTCCCGCTTTCGAGAGTGAAACGGCGTATTGCGTGGTCAGTCGATAACGAGGCGCTTGGCTTGCGGCGCGGTCTTCTTCGGAAGCGACAGTTCAAGCACGCCGTCGGTGAATTTTGCGGAGGCCTTGCCTTCATCCACGTCCTGCCCGAGCTGGAAGCTGCGGGAAACCTGGCCGAAGTAGCGCTCGGTGCGCAGCACCCGTTCGCCTTCCCTGGCTTCCTTTTCCTGCTTGCGCTCTGCGCTGATGGACACCACCGGGCCGTCGATATGCACGTGGATGTCTTCCTTCTTGATGCCGGGCAGTTCGGCGTGCACCTGGAAGGCGTCATCCACTTCCTTTACATCGACCCGCATCTGGGGCGCTTCGGTGGCGCTGCCGTATTCGACGGGGCGCACGAAGAAACCACGGAAGAAATCGTCCAGAGGGTCACGGCGAGAAACGTTGCTCATTCGTCAGTCTCCTTTTTCCGGTTGCGGTCCTGAGGGCGCCTGCCCTCTCTGAAACGTATATAAGGTCGCCTCGGAGGCACTTCAAGCCCTGTCCGGGGATAAACTCCGGGGCCCGAAAAAGGAGAAGGAATCGCCATGGAATCGCGCCAGAACCCCGCCCCGACCAACATCTGCCCCGCCTGTGGCGCGGCATTCACCTGCGGGATGAATGCCGGCGAGACGAGCTGCTGGTGTGCAGCCTTTCCGCCGATCCTGGCGGTGCCGGAGGACGAACAGACCGGCAGCTGCTACTGCCCGGACTGCCTGAAGAGGCGGATCGACGTTGCCAAGTCTAGCCCGGCGCGCTGAGGGCGCGGGCGACGAGCCGGATGGCGTCGCGGTTGGTCCACGAGAAGACCTTACCGGCGGCCTCGTCCCAGGGCAGCCAGCCGGCCGCGGTGTGCTCGTCCGGCGCGATGCGGACGGGCACGATGGCCGGCACGCACAGGCTGAAGACGTGCTCGGTATTGTGACTGACGCCAGGGGCGTAGCGCGCACGCCAGCGCTGGAGGATCGGAAAACGGTTGGCAAGCCGCCAGTCGACGAGCGCCTCGGGCGCGGCGTGGATACCGGTTTCCTCGGCCACTTCGCGCAGCGCGGTGTTGGCCAGGGCTTCGTCACCCTCGCGGCTGCCGGTGACCGACTGCCACAGGCCCGGGTTGCCGGCGCGTTCGAGCAGCAGCACGTCGAGCTGCGGCGTGTGGATCACCACCAGCACCGAGACGGGCTGCTTGAAGGCCGGGCTCACTCCAGATCCTGCAGCCAGTCCATGTTGCCGGTGGCGGTGCCGACGAGGGTCCAGAAAGGGATGCTGTCTTCGCGCCAGGTGTCGGCGGCGTCCTGGAAGATCGACAGGGCCGTGGCGAAATCGGTGGGGCAGGCGGCGGCGAAGGTGTCAGCGTGGTCGAGGACGATCACGTAGCCATCGGCGGCCATCCACGACAGGTCGGTCAGGCAGTCGGCGAGGGCGTCCCAGTTGTGGCCGTACCAGTCGGGAAACGCCAGCGCCTCGCCAACCGCGGTGAGGAAGGCTTCCTTGGTGGTCACCCGCGAGAGGTCGATGCGGTGGATGGGGTATTCGAGGCTTTCGGCGGCTTCCTCGATGGCCAGGTCGGCGGCGTAGGGCATGCGGAAGATCCCGGCCCTTTCGGCCCGGGAGAGCAGTGAATGGAAATGCGGTGCGCTCATGGCCTCACTCCCGGATTCGACGGAAGCTGCGGTAGTGGTCGTCGGAATAGTAGAACACCGTGGGCGGATTGCCGCCGCTGATGATGCGCCGGGCGCCGCGATCGCGGGAGCCGGGGGTGGTTACGGTGAACTCCCGGTAGTAGCCGCGGGCTGCGTCGGGCAGACGGCCTTCGCGGTTCTGGAAGGTGATGCCGTCGCGGCGGTAGGGGTAGGGGCCGCCCTGGTGGATCAGGGCCAGGGTTTCACGGGCCTCCCGGGGGAGCTCGGCCACCGGAATGTTGTTGATCCCGTTGCCCCGCCAGTCGAGGAAGTCGCGGGCGTGAGCGCTGCCGGCAACCAGCAGCGCGAAAATGAAGGCAAGGCGGAACAGGCGGGCAAGCATGGCGATGGTGGCGGCGTGAAAACGACTATGCCGCCAGTTTAGCAGCCCGGGCGTCAGCTATGGATGCCGTACTTCTTGAGCAGGTTGTAGTAGTAGGCGGTGAGCGCAGGTAAGCGGCTGTTGCCCGGATCCTGCGCTCGGGCCCGTTCCATCATGTTGCGGGCCTGCTCGGCGAAGCGTTCGTTCCAGCCGCAGTGCTCGATATGCTTGAGCAGCGCCAGGGTGGCGTTGAACAGTACGTGGGTGTTGCCAGGCATGCGCCGGACGGCGCTCAGCATCAGTTGTACGGCGCCGTCGAAATCGCCGCTTTGAGCCTTGCGGGCGCCATCGGCGACGAGATCCTTGACCTCACCGTCGATCTGGCCGGCGAGCTGCTCGCCGAGAGCTTCTTTGCCCACGTCCTTCAGCATTGCCTTGGCTTTTTCCACGGCGCGCTCGTCCGGGGCGTTGCGCATGATGTCGAGGACGACCTCGGCGCCGTGGTCGTCCAGCTGGCTGGCGAAGCAGGCCCGGGCAAGCTCACCCTTGAGTTTCGGCGAGAGCAAGTGGGCCGCTCCTTGCTCTGCGAGGAGGGACTTGAGCGCCTCGCCGGCTTTCTGGGTGTCGCCCTTCTTGACGTGGACCAGAGCGCTGGAGAGGGTGGAGCAGTGACGTGTCTTGTCAATCCCGGCCATCGAACGCTCGAGATCGCGGATCGTTGCTTCGGCTTGCGCGGTGTCGCCCTTGCCGAGCTGGGCCTGGAGCAGGCGGACGTGGTCTTCCGGGTCGCGGAAATCGGAATACTTGCCCTTGCGTACCACCTCGCTGAGGATTTTTTCGGCGCCTTCGTGATCGCCGGTTTCGATGGATAGTTCGCCCAGTCGGCGCAGACGGCCGATCCGGTGGGGTGATCGCGCGGTGGCGGTGGCCAGGATGCTACGGGCGGATTCGAGATGGCCGGCAGCCTCGCGGGTGCGGGCGAGCCAGTCGTAGGCGTCCACGAAGAGGTCGTTCTCGCTGACCAGGGCCTGCAGCATGTCGGTGGCTTCGTCGTAGCGCTTCTGCATGTACAGCGTCTTGGCGAGGCCGAGTCGTGCCCAAGGCACGCTGCGGGTTTCGAGGATTCGTTCGTAGAGTTGCTGGGCCGTGTCGGCCTGGCCGCTGGCCACATGGAGCTCGGCTCGCAGGCGCAGAAAATCCAGCGCCCACTGGGAAAACCGGGTTTCGGCATCCGCGCAGTAGGTGATGGCGTCGGGCACGTTGCCTACCTCAATGAGTTTGTAGGCGGGAATGAAGGCGTCGCGCTTCTCAAGGGCCCGCAGGATTCGCTCGTGCAGCGTGTCGGCGGCCAGCGGTTTGAGGATGTAATCGTTGGGGGCCAGTTCGGCAGCGCTGACCACGCGTTCGTACTGGCGCTCTCCGGTGACCATGATGAACAGGGTTGCCAGGGGAATGATGGCGTTGTGGCGCAGGTCTTCGAGCAGGTGCTGGCCGTCCTGGCCGTCACCGATGTGGTATTCGCACAGGATCAGATCGAAACGACCATCGCGCAGCTTGCGCACGGCGACGCCAGCCGAGACAGCAAACTGGACCTTGGTGATGCCACTCATGTTGAGCATGTTGCGAAGCTGCGTCCGCATGTTCGGATTGGCTTCGACGATGAGGGCGGAGATGGTGTCGAGATCGATCACGGGGGCTCGTAGGGCGGATGAGGTGCGCGGACATCCATGCAAACGGCTGGAGAGGGCGATTCTTGATAGGCAAGCTCAACAAAAAGGGGCAAACGGCGAACCGTTTGCCCCGCTTTGGTGCAGCCTGACGGCGCGTCGATCAGGCGGCCGGCGCTTCCGGGGTCTTGGCGCGCAGGCGGATGTGCAGTTCGCGCAGCTGCTTTTCGTCCACCGGCGACGGGGCGTCGGTGAGCAGGCACTGGGCGCGCTGGGTCTTGGGGAAGGCGATCACGTCGCGGATGGATTCGGCGCCGGTCATCATGGTGACGATGCGGTCGAGACCGAAGGCGAGGCCACCGTGCGGGGGTGCGCCGTACTTGAGCGCGTCGAGCAGGAAGCCGAACTTGGCCTGCTGTTCTTCCGGCCCGATGTTGAGGGCGGTGAAGACCTTCTCCTGCACGTCGGCGCGGTGGATACGCACGGAGCCGCCGCCGATTTCCCAGCCGTTGAGGGCCAGATCGTAGGCCTTGGCGAGGCACTTGCCCGGATCGGTGGTGAGCAGGTCGAGGTGCTCGTCCTTCGGGCTGGTGAAGGGGTGGTGGCAGGCGGTCCAGCGCTTGTCTTCGTCGTCGTATTCGAACATCGGGAAATCGACGACCCACAGGGGTTCCCAGGCCTTGCCGTTGACGAAGCCCTTCTCGTGGCCGAGCTTGATGCGCAGGGCGCCGAGGGCGTCGTTCACCACCTTGGTCTTGTCGGCGCCGAAGAAAATCAGGTCGCCGGACTGGGCGCCGGTGCGCTCGAGGATGGTGCGCAGGGCGGTTTCGTGGAGGTTCTTGACGATCGGCGACTGGAGGCCGGTTTCATTCACCTGGGTGACGTCATTCACCTTGATGTAGGCGAGGCCGCGGGCGCCGTAGATGCTGACGAACTTGGTGTATTCGTCGATCTCGCCACGGGTGAGGCTGGCGCCGCCCGGCACGCGCATGGCGGCAACACGGCCGCCCGAGGTGGCGGGGCCGCTGAAGACCTTGAAGGCCACGTCGGCCACGGCGTCGGTGACGTCGGTGAGCTCAAGGGTGACGCGCATGTCGGGCTTGTCGGAGCCGAAGCGGGCCATGGCTTCCGCGTAGGTCATGCGCGGGAAGGGGTTGGGCAGCTCGACGGCCAGCACTTCCTTGAAGACGGTGCGGATCATCTCTTCCATCATCGCCGTGATCTCGGCTTCGGTGAGGAAGGAGGTCTCGATATCGACCTGGGTGAACTCCGGCTGGCGGTCGGCGCGCAGGTCTTCGTCGCGGAAGCACTTGACGATCTGGTAGTAGCGGTCGTAGCCGGCCACCATCAGCATCTGCTTGAAGAGCTGCGGCGACTGGGGCAGGGCGAAGAACTGGCCATCATGGACGCGGGACGGCACGAGGTAGTCGCGGGCGCCTTCCGGGGTGCTCTTGGTGAGCATCGGGGTTTCGATGTCGATGAAGCCCTGGGCGTCGAGGAAGCGACGGAAGGCCATGGCCGTGCGGTAGCGCAGGATCATGTTCTTCTGCATCTGCGGACGGCGCAGGTCGATGACGCGGTGGGTGAGGCGGGTGGTCTCGGAGAGGTTTTCCTCGTCGAGCTGGAACGGGGGCGTGGAGGAGGTGTTGAGCACCTCGATCTCGTGGCACAGCACCTCGATCTCGCCGGAGACGAGGTTGGTGTTCTCGGTGCCACCCGGGCGGCGACGCACCTTGCCGGTGATCTTCAGGACGAACTCGTTGCGGACCGATTCGGCCACCTGGAACATGTCGGCACGGTCCGGATCGCACACCACCTGGACGAGACCTTCCCGGTCGCGCAGGTCGATGAAGATCACGCCGCCGTGGTCGCGCCGGCGGTGAACCCAGCCGCAGAGGGTGACGATCTGGTCGAGGTAGGCGGTCGATACGAGGCCGCAGTATTGAGTTCGCATGATGGGGTCTTTATTTCCTGGGAAAACGGAACGCGCCTGCCGGGCAGACGCGTTATTGATTCAGAAGGGCGGCGGCCGGCTTGAGTGCAGGTGGCCGGTTAGATGGCGGCGGTGAGACCACGCCCATCGAGATGATGTACTTGAGGGCTTCATCGACGCTCATGTCGAGTTCGATGGCATCCTTGCGGGGCAGCATCAGGAAGAAGCCCGATGTGGGGTTGGGCGTGGTGGGCACGTACACGCTGACGAAGTCGTTGCCCAGATGGTGCGCCGCATCGCCGCCGGGGGAGCCAGTCTGGAAGCCGATGGTCCACATGCCTTCGCGGGGATACTGGATGAGCAGCGCCTTGCGGAAAGCCTGGCCATTGCTCGACAGCAGGGTGTCGGACACCTGCTTGACGCTGTAGTAGATCGACTTGACCACCGGGATGCGCGACAGCAGGCTTTCCCAGAAGCGCACCATCCGCTGGCCGACGAAGTTGGCCGCGGCAAGGCCGGTGGCGACGATCACGACCAGCGAGACGACCACCCCGATCCCCGGCACGTGGAAGCCCAGGAGGGCGTCCGGCCGGAAGGTGGGCGGAACCAGCAGCAGGATCTGGTCGAGGGTCGTGATGATCCACGCCAGCACCACGAAGGTGATGACGAGCGGAATCCAGATCAGCAGGCCGGTTACGAAGTATTTTTTCATTCAGCGGTGGTCGGGCGCGTGGGGATCAGTGGCACGCGCAACTGCCGCCGCAGGGAGTGGGTGCGGGAGATTCGGATTTGGCTGCTTCCGTCTTGGGGCTGGCGCCGGAGCCGCCCTTGAAGTCGGTGGCATACCAGCCGTTGCCCTTGAGCTGGAAGCCGGCCGCAGAGATCTGCTTGGCGTAGGCTTCTGCGCCACAGGCGGGGCAGACGGTGAGCGGGGCATCGCTCATTTTCTGAAGGTGATCTTTTTGATGGCCGCAGGCGCTGCAGCGATACTCGTAGATGGGCATGACGAGCTCCGGAAAGTCGATTGGGACGAAGTTTAGCGCATCGCAACATCGGGCGAAACAAGCCCGCTACGGCGCAAATGGGGGCGAACCAGCCTGTTTCAAGCGCTGGCGCGGAGCTCAGAGCATTCCGAGGTAAGCGGTGGTGAGCGAAGCGCCCCAGAACAGGGCCAGCAGACCCGCCGCCGCGAGGTAGGGGCCGAAGGGGATGGGAATCTCCCGGCCATGCTGGCGCAGGACGATCAGACCGATGCCGACGACCGCGCCGACCACCGACGACAGCAGGATGGTGAGCGGCAGGATCTGCCAGCCCAGCCAGGCACCGATGGCGGCGAGGAGCTTGAAATCCCCGTAGCCCATGCCTTCCTTGCCGGTAACGAGCTTGAACAGCCAGAAGACCGTCCAGAGCGACAGATAGCCGGCCGTGGCACCGACGACGGCGCTCTGCAGATCGGTGAAGGTGCCGCCGATGTTGAGAAGCAGGCCCAGCCACAGCAGCGGCAGGGTGATGCTGTCGGGCAGGAGCTGGGTGTCGAGGTCGATGAAGCTGAGGGCGATCATCGCCCACACGAAGATCAGCGCGCCGGCGGCCTGCAGCCCGAAGCCGAAGTGGAAGGCCGCAAAACCCGACGCCACGGCGCAGAACAGTTCGATGAGCGGATAACGCGGGCTGATCGGCCCGCTGCAGTGACGGCAGCGGCCGCGTAGCAGGACGTAGCTGACCACCGGGATGTTTTCGACGGCGCTGATCCCGTGGCCGCAGTGGGGGCAGCGGGAGCGCGGCGTGGCGAGGTTGAAGCGCGGCTGCTCGTCGGGGGATTCACCCCGCAGGCTGGCCGCCTCGGCGAGCCACTCGCGCTCCATCATCACCGGCAGGCGGTGGATGACGACGTTCAGAAAACTGCCGACAAACAGGCCGAGCAGCGTGCAGGTGGCCGTGAAGACCAGCGGGTCCGCAAAGACTTCCATGATGGGCGCCAGCTGGCGTCAGGAGACCACGGCGCCGATCTTGAAGATCGGGAGGTACATGGCGACGACCAGGCCGCCGATCACGACACCGAGGAACACCATGATGATCGGTTCGAGCAGCTGGCTGAGACCGGCAACGGCGTCGTCCACCTCGCGTTCGAAGAAGTCGGCGACCTTGCTCAGCATGGAGTCGAGCTGACCGGATTCCTCGCCGATGGACACCATCTGGACGACCATGGTCGGGAAGACCAGCACGTTCTGCATGGCGACGGTGAGGCTCGTGCCGGTGCTCACGTCGGACTGGATCTGCTTGGTGGCCTGCCGGTATACGACGTTGCCTGCAGCGCCACCGACCGAGTCGAGGGCTTCGACGAGCGGGACGCCGGCGGCGAACATCGTTGCCAGGGTGCGCGTCCAGCGGGCGATGGTGGCCTTGCGGACGACTTCGCCGATGACCGGGATCTGCAGGACGATCCGGTCGACGGCGATCTGCATGGGTACCGAGTGCTTGTAGGCATACGATATTCCAATGACTGTGCCCAGGATGATGCCGAAAACGATATACCAGTACGACACGAAGAAGTCGGAGATGGCGATGACCATCATCGTCGGGGCGGGCAGGTCGGCGCCAAAGCTGGAGAACACCTTCTTGAATTCAGGGACCACGAACAGCATCATCACCGAAACCACCAGCGCGGCCACGACCACCACGGCCACCGGGTAGAACATCGCGGATTTGATCTTGCTCTTGATGGCAAGAATCTTTTCCTTGTAGGTGGCGAGGCGGTCGAGCAGGGAATCGAGGATGCCGGCCTGTTCGCCAGCGGCGACCAGGTTGCAGAACAGGGCGTCGAAGTGGGCCGGGTGGCGGCGGAAGGCCTGGGACAGGCTGCTGCCGGTCTCCACATTGGCGCGGACATCGTTGAGCAGACGGGCCAGGGACGGATTGCCACAGCCCTTGATGGCGATGTCGAAGGATTGCAGCAGGGGCACGCCGGAACGCATCATCGTGGCGAGCTGGCGGGTGAACAGCGCGATGTCCTTGTCCGTGATGGAACGGCCGCGGGAGAAGGCCTGCTTGCGGATCTTCTGGGTGAGGATGCCCTGGCGGCGCAGAACGGTCTGGACGACGGTTTCCGTCGTCGCGCGCATTTCGCCACGGATGATCTTGCCGGTCTTGTCCTTGCCTTCCCAGACGAACAGGTGTTCGCGGGCGACGTTCGTGGTGCGGGCAGGGGTCTTCTTGGGTGCAGTGGCCATCAAATATTTCCGCGTGAAGCGATCACTCGTTCGTGCAAGCGAGGACTTCGGTCAGAGAGGTGACCCCTTGCTTCACTTTCAGCAGTCCGGACTGGCGCAGATCCCGGACGCCCTCGATCTGGGCCTGGGCAGCGATGTCCATCGAGTTGCCGTTCGTCATGATTATACGTGCGATCTCTTCCGAGATCGGCATCACCTGGTAAATGCCCAGCCGCCCCTTGTAACCTGAGCCCTTGCAGCGTTCGCAGCCCTTGGGGCCGTAGGGCTGCCATGTGCCGTCGATGTCTTCTTCCGCAAAACCGGCGGAAATCAGGGCTTCGATCGGGATGTCGACCGGCTGCTTGCAGGTGCATAGCCGGCGAGCGAGTCGCTGCGCCGTGATCATGATCACCGACGATGCGATATTGAACGGCGCGACGCCCATATTCTTTAGGCGTTCGAGGGTCGACGGGGCGTCGTTGGTGTGGAGGGTGGACAGCACCAGGTGACCAGTCTGGGCCGCCTTGACCGAAATTTCGGCGGTTTCGAGGTCGCGGATTTCGCCGACCATGATCACGTCCGGATCCTGGCGCAGGAAGGCGCGCAGGGCCGACGCGAAGGTGAGGCCGGCTTTCTCGTTGACGTTAACCTGGTTTACGCCCGGCAGGTTGATTTCGGCCGGATCTTCGGCGGTGCTGATGTTGACGCCGGGCTTGTTGAGGATGTTGAGACAAGTGTAGAGCGACACCGTCTTGCCGCTACCGGTCGGGCCGGTGACGAGCACCATGCCGTACGGGCGGGACACCGCGTCGAGGAGGGCGGCCTTTTGATCGGGCTCGTAGCCGAGGGCGTCGACGCCCAGCATGGCGGAGGTCGGATCGAGGATCCGCATCACGATCTTTTCGCCGTGCAGGGTGGGCAGCGTCGAGACCCGGAAGTCGATGGACTTGTTCTTTGACAGCACCAGCTTCATCCGGCCGTCCTGGGGGACGCGCTTCTCGGAGATGTCGAGGCGGGAGATGACCTTGATCCGGGCGGCGATCTTTTCCTTGAGCACCAGCGGCGGCTGGGCGATCTCGCGCAGGATGCCGTCGGTGCGGAAGCGGATGCGGTAGTACTTCTCGTAGGGCTCGAAGTGGATGTCCGAGGCACCTTCGTTGATGGCGTCGATCAGCAGCTTCTGGATGAAGCGCACGACCGGTGCGTCGTCCACCTCGGAGGCGCTTTCCTCGATCACCGGCGCATCCGCCAGGCCGTCCTGGCCCAGCAGATCCATGTCGAACTCTTCGCCGGTGAGATCCTTCAGCGCGGTCGAAGCGCTTTCGGACAGGCGCTCGACGAGGGCGATGAGCTTGGGTGCCTCGACCACCACCGGGTCGACGGCCAGGCCGGTCTGGAAGCGGATTTCGTCGAGGATGCGCAGGTTCGACGGGTCGGCCAGGGCCAGGGCCAGGCGGTTGCCGCGGCGGCCGAGGGCGACGACCTGATGCTTGAGCATCAGCTTGCGGTCGATGGCGTCGATTGCCAGGTGGGACTGTTCGAAGGCGGCGAGATCGAGCGCCGGGGTACCGAAGGTGTCGGCCGCAAAGCGCGCCACGTCATTGGCACTCATCAGCCCCCGATTGATGACTTCGAGGACGAAATCATTGGGGTTTCCCGATCCGGACGTGCACTGCAGGGCCTCGGCTTCGAGAAGCCGGCCATGTTGTACGAGAGCGCGGGCGAGGCCGCTCAGCGCGGCTTGGGGAGTGGCTGACATGCCTGAGCGTCTGTGAGGGTGATCGGCCTTGAACGTGCCCGGATCATGCCGTCAGGTCGAGGGCTTGTAAAGCCGCGACACGCTTTATGGCGACTTTTTCGCAGCAGAGCGGAATATTCGCACGTTCTTGATGCGACGGTCCTCGGCCTGGACCACCTCGATCGGAATGCCGGCGATCTTGACCGACACGCCGGCCTCGGGAATGTCCTGCAGGTGTTCGAGCAGCAGGCCGTTCAGTGTCTTGGGGCCGTCGACCGGCAGGTTGAGGCCCAGCCGGCGGTTGAGGTTGCGCAGGTGCTGGCTGCCATCGACGATCACGCTGCCGTCCTCGCGCCAGGTGAGCTTGTCGGCGGCGTCCGGCGCGCTGGTGGTGAACTTGCCGATGAGCTCCTCGATGATGTCTTCGAGGGTGACGAGACCGAGGAGCTCGCCGTATTCATCCACCACCAGCCCGAGGCGCTCGCGGTTCTCCTGGAAGAACTGCAGCTGGGAATACACCGGCGTGCTGGCCGGGATGAAATACGGCCTGGACAGCATGCCGCGGATGTCGGCGGCGGACAGGCTGTGGTCGAGGGTCTGGCCGAGGATGCGGCGGACGTGGAGGATGCCGATCACCGCGTTCATCTCGCCGTCGAACACCGGCAGGCGGGTGTGGTAGCAGGTGGCGAGGTGGCCCTGGATGACGTCGATGGGTTCGGCGATGTTGACCGCCTCGATCTGGCTGCGCGGCATCATCACGTCCTCGACGGTGATGTCCTCGAGCTCGAACAGATTGACCAGGATGCTGCGGTGCTTGGGTGGGATGAAGGCACCGGATTCGAGCACCATCGTGCGAAGCTCTTCGGTGGACAGGCTGTGGGCGTCCTCGTTGCCGTTCGGAGAGAGGTGCAGCAGACGCAGGAGCCCCGCAACGAACAGATTGACGAACCACACCACGAAATAAAGGCTCTTGAGCAGCCCTGACAGAGGATAGCTGACGAAGCAGGCGAGCCGGTTGGCGTGGTTGGCGCCGATCACCTTGGGGGTGATCTCGGCGAAGACCAGGATCAGGAAAGTGACCGCCAGCGTGCTTACGCCGAGCACCCATTCCTCGCTGCCGAAGAGCTGGATCGTGATGACGCTGACCAGCGTTGCCGCAGCGGCGTTCACGAGGTTGTTGAAGAGCAGGATGATGCCCAGCAGCTTGTCGGTCTGGTCCAGCAGATCGAGGGCCAAGCGGGCGCCCCGGGAGCCCTGATTTGCGGCGGAGCGCAGCCGATAGCGGTTGGCCGCCATCATGGCCGTTTCGGCCATCGAGAAGAAACCGGAAAGCGCCAGCAGCGCGACGAGGATCGCCGACTGGGCCGAAAGGGGAATGGCGTCCAAGCGGAGCGGGATCGGTTGGGGAACCCGGCCGAGTATTCAGGCCGGGTCGGGCCTTGTCAAGCCGCGCGGCCCAGGAGCACCTCGGCCACGAAGCGGCTGCCCACGTAGGCGAGCATCAGCGCGATGAAACCGGCGAGCGTCCAGTATTGCGCCTTCTTGCCACGCCAGCCCTGGAAATGCCGGCCCACCAGCAGGCTGCCGAAGATCAGCCACGAGATGATCGCGAAAACCGTCTTGTGATCGAGCCGGAAGGCCTTGCCGAACAGCGCCTCGGAGAACAGCACGCCGGAGCCCACGGTGAGGGTGAGCAGCACGAAGGCGATGCCGATCAGGCGGAAAAGCAGGGTTTCCATCGTCAGCAGCGGCGGCAGCGCGGCGAAGGCGCGGGTGAGGTGGGCGCCGTGCAGCCGGCGCTCGGCGACGGACATCAGCATGGCGTGGAGGGCCGCCAGGGTGAACAGGCTGTAGGCCAGCATCGCAACCACGAAGTGGGCGCGGAACAGCGGGGCGCTGGCGTTCTCGAGCACGTGGGCGCCGGGGAAGAAGGCAGGCAGCAGCGAACAGACGGCGGCGACGGGCATGCCAAGGGTCTGCAGGCCCTCGAGCCGGGCATAGAGGCTCTCGATCCAGTAGAACAGGATCGCCAGCCACAGCATGAGCGACAGGGCGAGGCTGAAACCGAAGTGGATGCCCTCGGCCGAGAAGAAGGTGCTGTTGAGCGCAAGCCCGTGGGCGACGAGGGCCACGAGCATCAGCACGCGCTCCTTGGGCTGCAGGCCCTGGCGCGGGGCGGAGGTCGGCGCGATCCAGCGGGTGTGCCAGAAATGCACGCCAAGCAGCGCGTACAGGGAGGCGGGGAGGAGATGAAGTAGAATCGCGGGCATCTTCGAAGTTTACCCCAAGCCCTCGGCTACAAACCATCATGCTGGATAACCTCACGACGCGACTTGCCAAAGTCGTAAAAACCCTTCGCGGCCAGGCTCGCCTGACCGAAGACAACATCCAGGACGCCCTGCGCGAAGTGCGCATGGCGCTGCTGGAGGCCGACGTGGCCTTGCCGGTGGTGAAGGATTTCATCGCCCGGGTGAAGGAAAAGGCCGTCGGCACCGAGGTGATCAGCTCCCTCACCCCCGGCCAGGCGCTGGTGGGCGTGGTGCACCGCGAACTCACCGACCTGATGGGCGGCGCCCACACGGGGCTCAATCTGGCCACCCAGCCGCCGGCGATAATCCTGATGGCCGGCCTGCAGGGCGCGGGCAAGACCACCACCACCGGCAAGCTCGGCAAGATGCTCACCGAGCGGATGAAGAAGAAGGTACTCACGGTCTCCACCGACATCTACCGCCCGGCGGCCATCGCCCAGCTGCAGACGGTGGCCCAGCAGGCGGGCATCGAGTTCTTCCCCTCCACGCCCGACCAGAAGCCGGTGGACATCGCCCTGGCCGCCGTCGATTACGCCCGCCGTCACTACTTCGACGTGCTGCTCGTCGATACCGCCGGCCGGCTCGCCATCGACCAGGTGATGATGGAGGAGATCCAGGCCCTCCACGCCACGGTCAAGCCGATCGAAACCCTGTTCGTCGTCGATGCGATGCTCGGCCAGGATGCGGTGAACACCGCCCGCGCGTTCAACGACGCGCTGCCGCTCACCGGCGTGGTGCTCACCAAGCTCGACGGCGATGCCCGCGGCGGTGCGGCGCTGTCGGTGCGCCACGTCACCGGCAAGCCGCTCAAGTTTGCCGGCGTCGGCGAAAAGCTCGCCGGGCTCGAGGAGTTCCACCCCGAGCGGATGGCCAGCCGGATCCTCGGCATGGGCGACATCCTGTCGCTGGTGGAAGACGCCCGTCGCGGTGTGGATGAGGAGAAGGCCAAGGAGTTCGCCCAGAAGCTCAAGAGCGGCAAGGGCTTCGACCTCAACGACTTCAAGGACCAGCTCGGCCAGATGAAGAAGATGGGCGGCCTTTCCAGTCTGCTCGACAAGCTGCCGGCCCAGTTTGCCCAGGCCGCGGGACAGCTCCAGGGCGGTGTCGAAGACAAGGCGGTGCGCCGCATCGAGGGCATCATCAACTCGATGACCCCGCTCGAACGCGCCAAGCCGGAGCTCCTCAAGGCCTCCCGCAAGCGTCGGATTGCCGCCGGCGCGGGCGTGACGGTGCAGGAGGTCAACCGCCTGCTGAGCCAGTTCGAGCAGACCCAGAAGATGATGAAGCAGTTCTCCAAGGGCGGCATGCAGAAGATGATGCGGGCCATGAAGGGCCTGATGCCCGGCGGCGGCCTGCGCTGATTGCCGGCCGGCTCCGCCCGGGGCCGGCTAATCCTGTTTGCCGCTGACACGCGGCCGTGGGAGGTGAAGCCGATGAAGTCCGACGACGATCGCTGGCGGCTCGCCGTCGAGGCTTCGGGCGACGCCCTGTGGGACTGGCTGCCCGCGGAGGGCCGCATCTTCTCGTCGCCCAGGCTTGGCGAACTCCTCGGCCTGCCCGAGCCCACGGGCGCCATCGACTGGCGCAGCCATCTCCATCCGGACGACCGCGACAGCGTGCTCGCCAGCCTCGAAGAATGCCTTGGCGAGGCAGCTACGGGGTTCGACGCGGAGTTCCGGCTGCGCTGCCGGAAAGGTCGGCATCGCTGGTTCTCCGCCCGCGGCGGGGTGGTGGCGCGGGATGCGGCGGGTGCGGCGGAGCGCTTCGTGTGCGTGCTGCGCGATGTCACCCTTGCCCGCGAACAGCGCGAAACCCTGCAGGCGTCCGAGCGCCTGTGGCAGTTTGCCCTCGAAGGCCATGGCGACGCCCTGTGGGACTGGACCCTCGACACCGGGATGATCAACATCAGCCCGTCCTTCCGCGCCATCACCGGATGGCCGGACGGCGCCGCGCTGCGGGGCAACGACATCTGGCCCGAACGCATCCATCCGGAAGATCTGCGCAAGGCGATGGCGGCCTTCAACGCCCACCTGTCGGGCGGACGGCCGATGACCGAGGTGGAGTTCCGCCTGCTGGTGAGTGACGGCACCTACCGCTGGGTGGCGCTGCGCGGCAAGGTCATGGAGCGCGACGCCCTCGGCCGGCCGTCGCGGATGATCGGCACCGTGCGCGACGTGCATGATCACTACCTCAGCATCGCCCGCGAGAAGCGCCAGGAGCGCGAGCTGGCCCGCGCCGCGCACCTGATCCACCTGGGCGAGATGGCCTCGGTGTTGTCCCACGAACTCAACCAGCCGCTCACCGCCCTGCGCAATTTCTCTGGAGTGGCCCTGCGCCGTCTCGAGGAACTGGGCCCGGCCGGCAATCGCATCGCCGAACCCCTCAAGATGATCTCCGAGCAGGCCATGCGGGCGGGCGACATCGTGCATCGGGTGCGCGGCTTCGTGCGCCGGGGCGGGCTCAAGTCGGCGCCGGTGGCGATGAACAAGGTGGTGCAGAGCGTCGTCCGCTTTGCCGAGTTCGAGGCCCGGGCCCACGCGGTGCAGTTGCTGCTCCAGCTGGCCGAGCCGCTGCCCCTGGTCAATGGGGATCAGGTGCAACTCGAACAGGTGCTGAGCAACCTCGTCAAGAACGCCATCGACGCCATGAGCGCCGTGCCCTGCTCACGCGACCTTGTGATTCGCACTCAGGTCGACCACGATGGAATGGTCGAGGTGGCGGTAATCGATTGCGGCGAGGGGCTCGCCGAATCCGTGCGGCAGGACCCTTTCGCCCCCTTCGCCACGACCAAGCAGGATGGGGTCGGGCTGGGTCTGGCGATCTGTCGCACGATCATCGAGAACCATGGTGGACGAATGTGGGTCGAATCCAGTGATGCGCAGGGTACGACCTTCTGCTTTGCCTTGCCGTCGATGCCTGCCGCCTGAGCGGGCACAAAAAAAGAAGCGTCACCAAACAAGAATAATGAGACACCTGGCAGGAGACAAATCATGGACGCGCCGCTCGTGTGCGTGGTGGATGACGATGATGCCGTCAGACTCTCCATCGGCCTTTTGATCGAAACCCTTGGCTTGCCGGTGCGCAGTTTCGCCAGCGCACTGGATGTACTCGAAGACTCTGAAGTGCTGGCAAGAGCCCACTGCCTCGTCCTGGACGTGCGCATGCCCGGGCTCTCGGGCGTTGGCCTGCAGGAGCGCCTGGTCCGCCTCGCCCATACGGCGCCGATCATCTTCGTATCCGGGCATGGCGACGTGCCGATGGTGGCGCGGGCGATGCGCGATGGCGCCTTCGACTTCCTCCAGAAGCCCTTCAACGAGCAGGTCCTCCTCGACCGCGTCCAGGAAGCGGTGCAGCTGGCGGCCCGGCGGCGTCGCCTGGATGCCAGACGGGCCGACATCCAGCGACGCCTCGACACCCTCACCCTGCGCGAGCGGGACGTGATGGAAGGGATGGTCGCCGGTCGGCTCAACAAGCAGATCGCCGAAGACCTCGGCATCAGCATGAAGACCGTCGAACAGCACCGGGCCCGGGTGATGGAAAAGCTGGAGGCCGACTCCCTGGCCGCGCTGGTGCGTGTGGTGGTGTGTGCGGAGCGGGACGACAGCTGAACCCGGGGTTGGGTCTCCTCAGGGTTTTCCCGGATGCGCGAAGGGGAAACGCCGGATTTGGTGGAAACACCTTATTTGGCAGAATCCACCCCGTTAGCTGACGCTGCATTGCACAAAAAATGACGGGTGGAGGAGACTTCCGTCCTGATGCAGACCGGTGCCCCGATCAATAAAGGAGAATCTATGTCGACGCAATTCGGTCCGTTTCAGGACGCCACGCTGGAAAACCTGATCGAGCTGGGCCAGACCCTGGCAACGCAGGTCGAGAAGATCACCCGTCTGCAGGTCGAGACTGGCCTCGAGTCGTCCCGTGAAGCCATGGCCGCCACGCAGGCCCTGCTCGCCGTGAAGGATCCGGAAGGTCTCGCCAGCTGGCAGGCCACCTACCTCCAGCCGAATTTCGATCGCGCCGCCGACACCGCCCGCCAGCAGTACGCGGTGCTGATGGAGACCCGCGAGATTCTCGCCGACGCCGTCAAGCAATCCACCGCCGACGCGACCCGCCAGATCCAGGGCAACCTGGACCGCCTGGCCGAGGGCGCGCCCGAAGGCTTTGCGCCGCTGTTCCAGGCCATCCGCAAGGGCCTCGACACCCATAACGCGGCTTTCGAATCGTTCACCAAGGTGGCGGACCAGCTCGGCGGCATCGCCGAAGCCAATCTGCAGGCCATCAAGGAAGCCGCGGTGCCGGCGCCCAAGGCGCGCAGCGCGGCAAAGCGCAAGGTGGCCTGACGCGCCTCGCAAACACAGGGTTCAAGGGTATTTGGCCGCATCCTTCGGGGTGCGGCCATTTTTTTGTATGCGCGGCGCTTCGCGCTACCATCGCGCCCCATGACCCACGACGATGATCTTCACGCCCGGGCCTGGCGGGCCCTGATGAATCCTGCGCCGGATGAAAAATCGGCGCTCACCCACCGCCTTCACGATGACTGGTGCGCCGGCCGGATCGGCGTTCCGCAGGCCAGCCCCGCGCCGGTGCTGGCGGTGGACGACCCCGGACGCCCCGAGCGGCCCGAGCTCATCGCCCACACCTCGGTGCCCCGCCGCAAGCCGAATACGCCGGAAGGCCACGCGGCGCTGCTGCATGCCATCGCCCACATCGAGTTCAACGCCATCAACCTGGCGCTGGATTGCGTCTATCGCTTCCGCGATCTGCCGGCGGATTTCTATGGCGGGTGGCTGCAGGTAGCGGCCGAGGAGGCCTATCACTTCGGGCTGGTGTGCGATCGGCTGGGCGCTCTGGGCCACGCCTACGGAGATTTCCCCGCCCATCGGGGGCTGTGGGACATGGCGGTGAAGACCGCCGACGACCCGCTCGCCCGGATGGCGCTGGTGCCGCGGGTGCTGGAAGCGCGGGGGCTGGACGCCACGCCGCCCATCGTGGCCGGGCTCAGGCGCATCGGCGACGAGGCGACGATCGGTGTGCTCGACATCATCCTGCGCGACGAGATCGGCCACGTGGCGCTGGGCGACCGGTGGTTCCGGCATTTCTGCGCGGAGCGCGGGCTGGACCCGGAGCCGACCTATCTGGCGCTGATGACCGACTTTGACGCGCCCTGGCCGCCCAAGCCCTTGAACGTCGAAGCCCGCCGGAAGGCGGGCTTCAGTGAGGCCGAGATCGCCCGGCTGGAAGGCGGCAGGCCGCGCCGCGAGGCTCAGAGCGAGCCGTAGGAATGCAGGCCTGACAGGAACATATTGACGCCCACGAAGGCGAAGGCGGTGACGACGAGGCCTATCACCGCCCACCAGGCCAGCATCGCGCCGCGCAGGCCCTTGGTCAGGCGCACGTGCAGCCAGGCGGCGTAGTTGAGCCACACGATGAAGGCCCAGGTTTCCTTCGGGTCCCACTGCCAGTAGGTGCCCCATGCTTCGGCTGCCCACAGGGCGCCGAGGATGGTGGCGATGGTGAAGAAGGCGAAGCCGATGGCGATGGCCTTGTACATCACGTCGTCGAGCACTTCGGGGGCGGGCAGGCGGCTGGCGAGGATGCCCTTGCGTACCAGTAGGTCGGCGACGCCGATCATCGCCGCCAGCGCGAAGGCGCCGTAGCCGATGAAGTTGGCGGGCACATGCACTTTCATCCAGTAGCTCTGCAACGCGGGGATCAGCGGCTGGATCTCCTGGGCCTCGCGGGAGAAGGTGTACCACAGCAGGAAGGCCACCGCCGCCGAGATCACCAGCAGCACGAAGGCGCCCATCCGCCGGGTGGCGTAGCGGCCTTCGTAGTAGAGGTAGAGCAGGGCGGTGATCAGCGAGAACAGCACGAAGACTTCGTAGAGGTTGCTGATGGGGATGTGGCCCACGTCGGTGCCGATCAGGTAGCTCTCGTACCAGCGCACGAAGAGGCCGGTGGTGCCCATCGTGGCGGCGCTCCAGGTGAGGGCCGAGCCGGTCTTCTCGGCGAAGTCGGAGCGGGCCAGCAGGCCCAGCCAGTAGGCGCCGGTGGCGATGAAGACCAGCGCGCTCATCCACATGATCGCCGTCTGGCTGGAGATGAGGTACTTGAGGAAGAACACCTTCTCGGCCCGGGCGAGATCGCCCTGATACAGGCTGATGCTGGCGAGCGCCAGCGCCGTCGATACCGCCAGGAAGAGCCGGAAAGGCTTCCAGGCCCAGCCGATGGCGGCGATCGCCGGCACGGTGAGCACGAGGATCAGCTTCTCGTAGATGTCCATGAAGCCGCCGTACTGGCGCAGGGCAAAGGCCGCGCCACCCGCCAGGGCGAGGGCGAACAGCCAGTCGCCGGGGCTCGTGCGGCGGAGCAGGGCGCTGTTTTCGGTGTGGGCAATGTCCATGAATGGGCCTCGTGGAAACGATTGGGGGCCGGTCAGGCCGGTGTTGCAGGGTTGAGGGCGGCGGCGAGGCCGTCCCGATGGCGCCGGAAGGATTCTTCCACGTCCATCGACTTGCGGTTGGAGCTGAGGGCGATGAGCGCCTCACCCGAGTCTTTGATCAGCACGAAGAGCCGACGTTCGCGGATGTAGAGCATCGCGAACACGCCCAGCACCAGCAGCAGCGAGCCGAAGTAGACGATCGGCTTGCCCGGCGAGCGGGTGACCTGCAGCACGGTGGCGCGCACCTCGTCGAAACCCGCCAGCTGGAAGAACACCGGCGCGCCGTAGTGCAGGCTGTCGCTGGTGGCGTTGAGGGTGTCGCGCACCAGCCGGCCAGCGGCGCCGTCCAGCGTGATGGCGGGCAGGCCGGCGTCGGCGCGGGCCAGCTTCCAGGCTTCCCAGGTGGCGCCTTCGAGGATCTTGATGAAGACATCGGCGGCCTTGTCGCGCTCGGCTTCGGGGATGGTGCTCTCGATGAACTTGCCGAGGCTCTCGAAACCGCCGATGGCGAAGAGCTCCAGCGTCTTGCGGGTGGTTTCTTCCATCCGGCTGCGCACCGAGGCGTCCATCTGGCCCACGGCGGTGGCGGCAAAGCGCCGGGCGAGTTCGGCGTGGCGGGATTTGTCGATCAGCTGGCGGCGGATCATGAACCAGCTGTCGGGCTTGCCGTCGGCGTCCATCGGGATGCGCATGAAGCGGAACTGGGCGGAGGGCGAATCGCGCATGCCCGAGAGCATGTACCAGGCGCCGTCCTGCTGGATGGGCTGCATGTAGGTCTGGTATTCGCGGGCCTGGCCGGCGGAATCCCGCAGCTTGTACTGGAAGCTCGGGCCGACGTTCTGCATGTCCTTTTTGGTGGGTGACTTGGCGCCGCTGCCCAGGTGCTTTTCTAGGCTGGCCATGGTGCCGCCTTCGGCAGGCTGGTCGCTGGCCATGTTCTCGATGTTGAAGGCGCGGAAGCTGCCGAGCTCGAGAGTGTGGTCGAGGCCGGCGGTGGTCACCTTGACGGAGTCGCCGATGGCGCCTTCGAGCGGAAAGTCGGTGCCGGCGCCGGGGCGCAGGTCATGGGCGACGAGCTTGAGCTTTGTTCCGCCGTCCTCGAAGCTCGCCTGATACATCATCACGCCGTCGAACTCGAAGGGCTTGTTCACCTCGATGGTCTTCTCGACGGATTTGCCGCTGGCGTTGTCGGTGATGATGATGTCGCTGGCGAAGCGCTTGGGCATCCCGCTTTCGTAATGATCCAGATGGAACTTCTTGAGGGACACGCTGAAGGGCAGATCCTGCAGCAGGATGCCGTCCTGCACGTTGAGCACCGCCACGTTGGCGCTCTTGCCCTCGGGGATGAAGACGTTGCCGCGGAAGCTCCAGTTGTCGAGCCCGAGCCGGCTTTCGGGGCCGATGTCGGAGATCAGCTGGTTGCCAGATGTGACCACCTTGCCGCCCATCGCCATCTGCGCCTTGAGGGGCAGGTTGCCGTCGAGCAGGCCGCCGAGACAGATCAGCACGATGGCGGAGTGGGCCAGGAAGTAGCCGATGCGTGACCAGCTGCCCTGCTTGGCGGCAAGGAGCACGCCGTCGCCACGGGCATTGCTGCGGGCGGTGAAACCGGCGCGGGTGAGGTAGGCGCTGGCGAGGGCCTGGGCCTCGGCGGTGGGCAGCGCGCAGGGCACCCGGTCGTGGTGCTGGAACTGGGCGAGGGAGTTTTCCTTGGCGTGCTCGCGGAAGCTGCGCATGTCGAGCAGCATCGGCCGGGTCTGGCGGACGATGCAGACGCTGGTGGAGATCACCAGGAAAGCCAGGATGGTGAGGAACCAGACGGAGTTATAGACCGCGTAGAGGCCGAGCTTCTCGAAGATCGGGAACCAGAACGGGCCGAACTGGTTGAGGTAGTTGTTGTAGGGCTCGTTCTGCTTGAGCACCGTCCCGATGATGGAGGCGATCCCGAGGATCGTCAGCAGGCTGATCGCGAAGCGCATCGAACTGAGCAGTTCGTAGAGTGCGCGGGAGTTGCTGCGGTATCGCATGGGTGGTGTCGGGCGGAAGAACGGGGAAGAACGGTCGGGACCGGCATTGCCGGTCGCGGATTGCAATGGAAAAGGGGTGGCCGAAACCACCCCTTTTCTTATAGCTGCCTGGCGCTGGGACGCGCCTTGACTCAGCGCAAGCCGGCCGCGTAGTCGGCGACGGCCTTGATTTCCGGATCGGTCATCTTGAGGGCGATGGTGCGCATCATCTTGGCCGGATCGTTGGCACGCTCGCCGGCACGGAAGGCCTTCAGCTGGGCTTCGGTGTAGTCGGCGAACTGGCCGGCCAGACGCGGGTACTGGGCGGGCAGGCCGGCACCGGCCGGGCCGTGACAGGCCGCACAGGCCGGGATGCCGCGCTTCAGGTCGCCGGCGCGCCACAGGCGCTGGCCGAGCTCGATGGAGGCCTTGTTCTTGGCGGCTTCGGGATTCAGCTTCTGGCCGGCGAAGTAGGCGGCGAGGCCCTTCATGTCATCGGCGGAGAGCGCTGCAACCATGCCACCCATCACGGCGTTGGCACGTTCGGCCGGCTTGCCACCTTCGCTCTTGAAGTTGGTCAGCTGCTTGTAGAGGTATTCCGCATGCTGGCCTGCGAGTTTCGGGTTTGCGGGGATCTGGCTGTTGCCGTCGGTGCCGTGGCAGGCACCGCAAACCTGTTCTGCAGTCTGTTTGGCCTTGGCCAGGTCAGGCTGGGTAGCAGCCTTGTCTTGGGCCTGAACCGCGCCAGTGGCCAGAAGCAGCGAAAGCAGCAGGGAACGCTTGATCATGATGTCCTCGGAAGCCAAGAATGTGGATGTCTCAAACCTGCTATTCTATAGCAATTCCAGCCATTTGCGCGATGCAACGACACTGCTTCGTGCCCGCCAGTTCCGCCCCATGTCCCTCTTCAGAAACGCCCAGTTCGAAATCTCCATTGCCAAGCCGAGCGGCCTGCCGCCGCCGAACGGGCCGGAGGTCGCCTTTGCCGGCCGCTCCAACGCCGGTAAATCCAGCGCGATCAATACCCTGGCCAACCACACCCGGCTCGCCTTCGTCTCCAAGACGCCGGGCCGCACCCAGCTGATCAACTTCTTCCGCCTGCAGAACGGCGCGGTGCTGGTGGATCTGCCGGGCTATGGCTATGCCGAGGTGCCCGAGGCCGTGCGCCGCCAGTGGCAGCACCTGCTCGAGGACTACCTCACCAAGCGGCCCAATCTGGTGGGGCTGGTGCTGATCATGGATTCGCGCCATCCGCTGAAAGACCGCGACCGCGTGATGATCGGCTGGTTTGCTCCCAGCGGGCGGCCGATCCACTGCCTGCTCACCAAGAGCGACAAGCTCACCCGCAGCGAGGGGGCCGCCACCCTGGCAGCGGTGCGCAAGGAGCTCGCGGCCTACGGCGAGCAGGTGACGGTGCAGCTCTTCTCCAGTCTCAAGAAGACGGGCATGGAGGAGGTCGAGCGCGTCGTTGGCTCGTGGCTGACGCCCGATCCTGACATGCTTTGACATTCCGGGCCGCCGAAGCGCGGCGGTGCGTGAAATGACACCGGATTCCGGGAGGGATTCTGTGCTATCAATGGCAATCCCCCGCGCGCTGCCCCCGCCGCTCGAGTCGACGGCGCATGTCGGCGGGGAATTTTCCGTTTCCACTTTCCGATCTGCCATGGAACTCCAACCCGTCATTCTCTCCGGTGGCTCCGGCACCCGCCTGTGGCCGCTTTCCCGCGAACAGTACCCGAAGCAGCTGCTGGCCCTGGTGGGCGACGAGACGATGCTGCAGGCCACGGCCGGGCGGCTTGCCGGCTTCAAGGGGCGTTTGCCGGTCGCCCAGGCGCCGATCGTCGTGTGCAACGAGGAATACCGCTTCGTCACCGCCGAGCAGCTGCGCTCGGTGGGCCGCAGCAGCCGCAACATCGTGCTCGAACCCGTCGGCCGCAATACCGCGCCGGCCCTGGCCCTGGCTGCGCTCGCCGTGGCGGAAGCCGACCCGGTGCTGCTGGTGATGCCCGCCGACCACGTGATCCGTGACCTCGCCGGCTTCCAGGCCGCCATCGACGCCGGCATCCCCGCCGCGCTGGATGGCGCCATCGTCACCTTCGGCATCGTCCCGGATCGCGCCGAGACCGGCTACGGCTACATCCGCTTCGGCGCCGAGCGCCCCGACGGTAGCAAGGCCATCGCCGCCTTCGTCGAAAAGCCCGACGCCGCCACCGCCCAGCGCTATCTGGATAGCGGCGAATACCTCTGGAACAGCGGCCTCTTCATGGTGCGTGCCAGCACCTGGCTCAAGGCCCTCGCGGCGCTGCAGCCCGCCATGGCCAAGGCCTGCGACGCCGCCTGGCAGGGCGGGGCGCGGGACGCGGATTTCGTGCGGGTGGATAAGGATGCCTTTGTGGCCTGCCCGTCGGATTCCATCGACTACGCGGTGATGGAAAAGCTCGCCGGTGCCACCGATCTGGGCATTCCCGGCTGCGTCGTGCCCATGAGCGCCGGCTGGTCCGACGTGGGCGCCTGGGATGCGCTGTGGGACATCGCCGACAAGGACGGCAGCGGCAACGTAGCCCGGGGCGACGTGCTGTTTGAAGACAGCCGCAACACCCTCGTCTATGCCCAGGACCGCATGGTCGCCTGCGTCGGTCTGGACGACACGGTGGTCGTCGAAACCCCGGACGCCGTGCTTGTCGCCCGCAAGGACAAGACCCAGAACGTCAAGCAGATCGTCGCCGCGCTCAAGCTCGAAAAGCGCAGCCAGGCCTCGGCCCACCGCAAGATCCACCGTCCGTGGGGCTGGTACGACTCCATCGACGCCGGCGCGCGCTTCCAGGTGAAGCGCATCGTCGTCAATCCCGGCGCGCGCCTCAGCCTGCAGATGCACCACCACCGGGCCGAGCACTGGATCGTCGTGAAGGGCACCGCCGAAGTCACCAACGGCGAGAAGACCTTCCTGCTGGGCGAGAACGAATCGACCTACATCCCGCTGGGCCACGTGCATCGGCTGGCCAACCCGGGCAAGCTGCCCCTCGAGATCATCGAGGTACAGTCGGGCAGCTATCTGGGCGAGGACGACATCGTCCGGTTTGAGGACACCTACGGGCGGGGTTGAGGCAGAAAGGGCGGGGCTGGCTGTTCAGGCCGGCCTGGCCACGAAGCCGAAGCGGCTTGCCACTTCGGTCTGCCGGATGCGCCCGACGGGCAGCGTCTGGCCAGCCCAGGCAAGGCTGAGCGGGGCGTCGGCGGATTCGAGGTCGCCATCCAGATGGGCGCAGAAGGCGGCCAGATCCCGGTCGTCCAGCAGGCCGATGCCGTGCTCGGTGGCGAGCAGCAGGCTGCCTTCCTCGTCGAACCATGCCCCAGAAACCGCCGCGACCGGCTTGCCGGTGTGGGTTTCGAGGCGATCCGGCGCCGCGAGGTGCAGGATCGTCGGGGTGTAATCCAGATTCACGAAAACCTGCTGCGGCCCGTTCTGGAAGAACCAGCGGCCGTCGGCGGTGGCTTCGAAGTTGCGATTGATGAAGCCGCGCAGGCCCGGATGGCGGATCGGGCCTTCGGGCACGCACCATTCGCCGCGGCGCGACAGCCGCAGCCAGCCGGTGCACGACGGCACGTTGGGCCACTTGGCGAGGGCCTGCCGGACGGCTTCATCCATGGTGTCGCTCCGCGACTGTTACCAGAGCTTCCACCAGGCCTGGGGCTCGGCTTCCGTGCCCTTGCCGGTGAAATAACGGCTGTTCGGGAAGTTCTGGCGCATCACCCGCTCGGCGTCCTTGCGTAGATCCGGCATGTTGAGGGCGTCGTAGCTCTGCACCAGCAGGAACAGCGCCTCTTCAACGGCCGGTGACTGGGGGAAATCCTTGATCGTCGCCTGGGCCCGGTTGGCCGCCGCCACGTAGGCGCCGCGCTTGTAGTAATAGCGCGCCACGTGCACTTCATGGTTGGCCAGCGCATTGACCAGATAGCGCATGCGCAGCTGGGCGTCCGGCGTGTATTTGCTGTCCGGGAAGCGCTGGCTGAGTTCCTTGAAGGTGGCGAAGGCTTCGCGGGTCGCCTTCGGGTCGCGCTCGGACAGATCCTGGTTGGCGAGGGTGCCCAGCATGCCCAGGTCTTCGTTGAAGTAGGCGAGGCCCTTCAGGTAGTAGGCGTAATCAACGTTGGCGTGGTTGGGGTGCAGCTTGATGAAGCGGTCGCAGGCGGCGACGGCAGAGACCTGCTCGCCCGACTTGTAGTAGGCGTAGGCCACCTCGAGCTGGGATTGCTGGGCGTAGCGACCGTAGGGGTAGCGTGCCTCGAGCTTCTCGAACATCTTGATGGCGCGCTCCCAGGCGCCATCGTTCATGGAATCCTTGGCTTCGGAATAGAGCTTTTGGGCGTTCCAGCCGACGGTTTCGTCGACCTGGTCGGGGAGGCCGCAGCCGGCGAGCAGCAGCACGCCGACAAGCGTTAAACTACGCAGGGTGAAATGCGCCATCGAAAACTCATTGGAAGAAGACTGGCTCGATTATAGCCCAGTCGATCCTTCCCATTCCCCCTCGTCCGCGAGCCCCGTCCCACTGCGCGAATCGATCCCCGATGATTGCGCGGGAATGCGCGTCGACCAGGCCCTTGCCCGGCTTTTTCCCGAGCATTCCCGAAGCCGCCTGCAGTCCTGGCTGAAGTCCGGCCGGATCACCATCAACGGCGCCTCGCCCGACTCCAAGACCAAGGTCTGGGGCGGCGAAACCGTGGCGGTGAGCCCCGAGCCCTCCGAGGCGATGCTCGCCGAGCAGGCCGAGGACATCCCGCTGCAGGTGATCTTCGAGGACGACACCGTGATCGTCATCGACAAGCCGGTGGGGCTGGTCGTCCATCCGGGCAGCGGAAACTGGTCCGGCACCCTGCTCAATGCGCTGCTGCATCACGGCGCTGGTTTCCGGGATCTGCCCCGGGCGGGCATCGTCCATCGTCTCGACAAGGACACCAGCGGCCTGCTGGTGGTCGCCAAGACGCTCGAAGCTCAGACCGATCTGGTGCGCCAGCTCCAGGCCCGCACCGTCAAGCGCCACTATCTGGCGCTAGTGCACGGCGAGCCGCAGCCTTCCGGCGAGGTCAATGCGCCCATCGGCCGCCATCCGGTGCAGCGCACCAAGATGGCGGTCGTGCCCGGTGGCCGCGAGGCGCTCACCCGTTACCGCGTGATCGAACGTTTCGCCCGCGCCACCCTGGTCGAATGCGAACTCGCCACCGGCCGCACTCACCAGATCCGCGTCCACATGGCCCACATCGGCCACCCGCTGGTGGGCGACGCCACCTACGGCAAGGCGAAGAGCGCCGATCCGCGGCTCGACGCCTTTCCGCGTCAGGCGTTGCACGCGTGGCAGCTCGGCCTGATCCACCCGAAAACCGGTGAAGCCTGCCGCTGGCAGACACCGCTGCCGGCGGATTTCGACGGGCTGCTTGAAACCCTGCGTGGAAACGCCAAGCCATGAGCGACGCCTGGATCGTCCCCGACTGGCCTGCGCCTGCCGGGGTGCGGGCCCTCTCGACCACCCGCGCCGGCGGCGTGAGCGTGGCGCCTTACGACAGCCTCAACCTCGGCACCCACGTGGGCGACGATCCGGCAAACGTGGCCGCCAACCGGGCGCAAGTCCGGCGCATCGTGCCGTCCGAGCCTGCGTGGCTCAATCAGGTGCATGGCACGGCGGTGGTCGACGCCGCGGCGGTGGATGGCGTGCCGGACGCCGACGCGTCGGTGAGCCGCACGCCCGGCGCGGTGTGTGTGGTGATGACCGCCGACTGCCTGCCCGTGCTGCTGTGCGACCGGGCCGGTAGCGTGGTGGGCGCGGCCCATGCCGGCTGGCGCGGGCTCCATGGCGGGGTGATCGAGGCCACCGTTGCGGCGATGCAGGTGGCGCCGGCGGATGTGATCGCCTGGCTTGGCCCGGCCATCGGCCCGACGGCCTTCGAGGTGGGCGATGAGGTGCGGGCGGCTTTCGTGGCTACCGATGCCATTGCCGACGCTGCCTTCAAGCCGGCCGGCCAGCCTGGAAAGTGGCTCGCCGACATCTATCTGCTGGCTCGTCAGCGGCTGGCGGCGCTGGGCGTCACGGCGGTTTACGGTGGCGATTGCTGCACGGTTTCCGAGTCGCGGCGCTTCTTCTCCTATCGTCGGGATGGCGTCACCGGACGCATGGCCTCGCTCGTCTGGCTTGCCTGAGCCGTCGCCCGCCGTGACTGGCGGTATACTTCCCGGCCCTTTTTGATTCGAATGACCATGACGCCCCTCGCCTGGATTGTCGTAATGAGTTTTGCCGGCGGGCTGTTGAGCGTGGCGGTGGCATCCGTTCTCGCCTTCACGGCCCGACCTACCTGGGTGCCGGTGCTGATCAGCTATGCCATCGGCGCGCTGCTCGGCGCAGCCTTTCTCGAAGTGCTGCCCCATGCCATCGAGGCCGCCGAAAGCCCCGAGAAGGCCGCGATGAACGTGCTGGCCGGGATCATGCTGTTCTTCGTGCTCGAAAAACTGGTGCTGTGGCGCCACTGTCATGACGAAGGCTGCCAGGGGCACGAGCCCCATGATCACCATGGCCACGGCGGCCATGAACACGACCACGGCCGCAGCGGCCTGCTCATCCTGATCGGCGACACCTTCCACAACTTCGTCGATGGCGTGTTGATCGCCGCAGCCTTCGTCGAGAGCACGCCCCTCGGGATCGTCACCGCGCTGGCGATCATCGCCCACGAGATTCCCCAGGAAGTCGGCGATTTCGTGATCCTGCTGCACTCCGGCTACAGCAAGACTCGCGCGCTGGTGTTCAACCTGCTGTCGAGCCTGGCCACACTGGTGGGGGGCATCCTGGCCTATGTGGCGCTATCCCACATGCAATCACTGGTGCCGGTGTTTCTCGCGCTGGCCGCCGCGAGTATGATCTACGTCGCGGTAGCCGATCTCATTCCAGGCCTGCACAAACGAACGGAATTGCGCGCCACCGCACAGCAGGTATTATTGATCGCCGCCGGCATTGCCTCGATCGTCCTCGCTCACCCCCTCGCGGAGAGCGCGCTCGGCTGATCTTCGGCGGCGGGCAGGCGTACCAAACAGCCAGAGAAACAGGGAGAGCGGCGCAAGGCCATAGAAGAAAAAAGTCAGCACCCCACCCACGATGGTGGTCTCCGCTGCGGTAGCAAGCAGCGCGACGTAAAGCCAGGCGATAGCAACGATATACATACCCGAATTCTACTCGGCGCGACGAGGCCGGGGTGAAGTGCGGCTTGGTGCGAACGCACCCCGGCAAACGGGGTGATTCCGCCGGCTGACGATGAGTCGGGCGCGCGTCCGACGACACAACGAGGAGAGCTGGATGTCCGTTACACCCGAGCAGTCTGCCGAAGCGTTGCAAGGCATGTTCAAGTTCGGCCAGTCGATGGCTGCGAATTTTTTCGATTTCCTCTCCAAGCAGGGCGCCGCGTTCCAGCAGGTTGCCCCCGCCCAGGTGCCGCAGCTGCCGCTGCCCGAGGCCGAGGAACTCGCCCGGCTCCAGAAGGAACTCGCCGAATCCCACGCCCGCCTGTGGGCCCACATGTCCCAGGTCAAGCCGGGTGAGCCCGCCGAGCCGCTGGTCAAGCCGCCCGCCGGTGACCGCCGCTTCAACGCGCCCGAGTGGTCGTCCAGTCCGGTCTACGATTACATCCGCCAGGCTTATCTGCTCAACGCCGATTACCTCGCCAAGGTGGCCGACGCGCTGCCGGTGGCTGACGGCCGCACCAAGGCCCGGATGCAGTACCTCACCCGTCAGTACATCGACGCGATGGCCCCGTCCAATTTTGCGGCCACCAACCCCGAGTTCATCCAGTCGGCGCTTGAGACCAAGGGCGAGAGCATCACCCAGGGCATCAAGAACCTGATCGGCGACATGGAGAAGGGCCGCATCTCGATGACCGACGACTCGGCCTTCGAGATCGGCCGCAACCTGGCCACCACGCCGGGTTCGGTGATCTACGAGAACGAGCTGATCCAGCTCATCCAGTACGCGCCCCTGACCGAACAGGTCTATAAAACGCCGCTGCTGATCGTGCCGCCGTGCATCAACAAGTTCTACATCATGGATCTGCAGCCGGCCAATTCGCTGGTGCGCTTCATCGTGGAGCAGGGCTTCACGGTGTTCCTGGTGTCCTGGAAGAACACCAAGGAGTCCGAAGCCCACTTCGGCTGGGACGACTACCTCGAGAAGGGCCCGATCACCGCCCTGCAGGTCGTGCGCGACGTCACCAAGGTGGACAAGCCCAACGTGCTCGGCTTCTGTGTCGGCGGCACCATCCTGTCGTCCTCGCTGGCAGTGCTGCGCGGCAAGGGTGAAGACCCGGCCGAGAGCCTCACGCTGATGACCACCCTGCTCGATTTTTCCGACGCCGGCGAGATCGGCTGCCTGGTGGACGAAGCGTCGGTGGCCGCCCGCGAGGCCTCCATCGGCCGCGGTGGCGTGTTCTCCGGCCGCGAACTCGCCCAGGTGTTCTCCAGCCTGCGTGCCAACGATCTGATCTGGCAGTACGTGGTCGGCAACTACCTCAAGGGCAAGACGCCCGAGGCCTTCGATCTGCTGTACTGGAACTCCGACAGCACCAACCTCTCCGGCCCGTTCATCGCCTGGTACCTGCGCAACATGTACCTCGAGAACAACCTGCGCGTGCCGGGCAAGCTCGAGATGCTGGGCGTCAAGGTGGACATGGGCAAGGTCGATCTGCCGGCCTACCTGCTCGCCACCCGCGAAGACCACATCGTGCCCTGGACCAGCGCCTACCTGGTGCGCCAGATCCTCGGCGGCGAGACCACCTTCGTGCTGGGCGCCAGCGGCCACATCGCCGGCGCCATCAACCCGGCTTCGAAGAACCGCCGCAGCTACTGGACCAGCGATTCCACCGCTTCGGTGCCGGAAGAATGGCTCGAAACCGCTGCCGAACAAAAGGGCAGCTGGTGGCTGCACTGGGCCGAATGGCTCAAGCAGCGCAGCGGCGAGATGATCGCTGCCCGCAACAAGCCGGGCAACACGAAATACAAGGTGATCGAAGCGGCGCCCGGGCGTTACGTCAAGGAAACCGTCTGATCACACTGCAGCACCCCCTCGGGGCTTGATCCCCGGGGGAGAAAATCAAAAAAAAGGTCGGCAGCGAGAGGAATAACGGGGGGCGTTGCCGATTTCAGCTTACCCCCGCACTCACACTTTGAGGGAGAGAGACATGGCACGTGTAGCACTGGTTACTGGCGGTATGGGCGGTCTGGGCGAATCGATCTGCATCAAGCTGGCCGCGCTCGGATACAAGGTCGTCACCACCCACTCGCCGGGCAACGCCAAGGCGGCCGAATGGCTGCAGACGATGAACAACATGGGCTACGGCTTCAAGGCCTACCCCTGCGATGTCGCCGATTTCGACTCGTGCAAGGCCTGCGTCGAGCAGATCACCGCCGACATCGGCCCCGTGGATGTGCTGGTCAACAACGCCGGCATCACCCGCGACATGACCTTCAAGCGCATGACCAAGGCCGACTGGGATGCCGTCATCCACACCAACCTCGACAGCGTCTTCAACATGACCAAGCAGGTCATGGACGGCATGGTCGAGCGCAAGTGGGGCCGCGTCATCAACGTCTCCTCGCTCAACGGCATCAAGGGCGCTTTCGGTCAGACCAACTACGCTGCGGCCAAGGCCGGCATGCATGGTTTCACCAAGTCCCTGGCCCTCGAAACCGCCAAGTCCGGCGTGACCGTCAACACCATCTCCCCGGGTTACATCGGTACCAAGATGGTTCTGGCGATCCCGCAGGAAGTCCTCGAAACCAAGATCCTGCCCCAGATCCCGATGAGCCGTCTCGGCAAGCCGGAAGAAATCGCGGGGCTGATTGCCTATCTCGCCTCAGATGAAGCGGCATTCGTGACCGGTGCCAACATCTCTATCAACGGCGGGCAGCATATGTTCTAATAAGCTTTTCGCACCGCAACAAAAGAAGGAAAGTAAAAATGTCTCAACGCATCGCCCTTGTAACTGGTGCCGTCGGTGGCCTTGGCACCGCTATCTGTAAATCCCTTGCCGCTGCGGGCGTCCGCGTGGTCGGGAATTTCTTCCCTGGCGATCCCGCCAAGGACGCCTGGGTTGAAGCTCGCAAGGCGGAAGGCCTCGATATCCCGCTGTACGGTTTCGACGTCTCCGACTACGAGCAGTGCAAGGCGGCCGTTGAGGCGATCACCAACGAAGTCGGCCCGATCGACATCCTGGTGAACAACGCCGGCATCACCCGCGACAAGTTCTTCCCGAAGATGGAAAAGGGCCAGTGGGATGCGGTCATCGCGACCAACCTCACCAGCCTCTTCAACGTGACCCACACCATTTCCCCGAAGATGGCGGAACGTGGCTGGGGCCGCATCATCAACATCTCCTCGGTGAACGGCGTCAAGGGTCAGGCTGGTCAGACCAACTACTCCGCCGCCAAGGCTGGCGTGATCGGTTTCTCCAAGGCGCTGGCTGCTGAGCTGGCCACCAAGGGTGTGACCTGCAACGCCATCGCCCCGGGCTACATCGGCACCGACATGGTCATGGCGATCAAGGAAGAAGTCCGCAACGCCATCATCGACACCGTGCCGGTCAAGCGTCTTGGCAAGCCGGAAGAAATCGGCGCTGCCGTGGTCTACCTGGCTTCCGAGCTGGCTGGCTACGTCACCGGTGCCACCCTGAACGTGAATGGCGGCCTGTACTACCAGTAATAGGCTGCAACAAGCGTCACGAGGCCCCGCCGCATGGCGGGGCTTTTTTTTGCGCACCGCAGTATAATCTCGGAAGGCGAAACTATCGCCACCGAGGAGAAAACACAGATGGCCGATCAGATTCGCCTGATAAAAAAGTACCCAAACCGCCGCCTTTACGACACGCAAACCAGTTCCTACATCACGCTCGCAGACGTGAAGGAACTCGTTCTTGACCATGGCATTTTCCAGGTTGTCGACGCCAAGACCGGCGAAGACCTGACCCGCAACATCCTCCTGCAGATCATCCTCGAAGAGGAAGCCGGCGGGGCGCCGATGTTCACCAGCGATCTGCTGTCCCAGATGATCCGCTTCTATGGCAATGCCATGCAGGGGATGATGGGCAAGTACCTGGAAAACAACATCAAGGCCTTCACCGACATGCAGGCCAAGCTCCAGGATCAGGTCCGCTCCGTGTATGGTGAAAACGCCACTGTGAGCCAGGATCTGTGGGCGCAGTTCCTGAACTTCCAGGGTCCTGCCATGCAAAGCATGATGGGCGCCTACATGGAGCAATCCAAGAAGATGTACGCCCAGATGCAGGAGCAACTCGACAGCCAGACGCGCAACCTGTTCTCCGGCTTCCAGTTTCCGACCTTCGGTGCGCCGGGCTTCAACCCGGAGAAGGGTGAGGCGCCGGGTTCCGGCGGTGATCCCAGCGACGCCACCAAGAAGTGATGTCCCGGGCCGCGCACTCGTCGCGGCCCTTGTGTTTTATCCACCGGTTTTTCCTGACGCATGACCCAATCCAGCAAGCAGGGCGCCGCCCCGAAAGTCGGCTTCGTTTCCCTTGGCTGCCCCAAGGCCCTGGTCGATTCCGAACACATCCTCACCCGTCTGCGGGCCGAGGGCTACGAGATCTCGCCGTCGTATGAAGGCTCCGATCTGGTGGTCATCAACACCTGCGGCTTCATCGACGCCGCGGTAGAGGAATCCCTCGACGCCATCGGCGAAGCCCTCAACGAGAACGGCAAGGTCATCGTTACCGGCTGCCTCGGCGCCAAGGAGGACGTGGTGATGGCTGCCCACCCGCAAGTGCTGGCGGTCACCGGCCCCCACGCCACCGAACAGGTCATGCAGGAAGTGCACAAGCACCTGCCCAAGCCCCACGATCCGTTCATCGACCTGCTGCCGCCCCAGGGCGTCAAGCTCACGCCCAATCACTACGCGTACCTCAAGATTTCCGAAGGCTGCAACCACCGCTGCACCTTCTGCATCATCCCGTCGCTGCGCGGCGATCTCGTCAGCCGCCCGATCGGCGACGTGATGCGCGAGGCCGAGAACCTCGTCAATGCCGGCGTGAAGGAGCTGCTGGTCGTCTCCCAGGACACCTCCGCCTACGGCGTCGACGTGAAGTACCGCACCGGCTTCTGGGGCGGCAAGCCCATGCGCACCAAGCTCTACGACCTGTGCAACGCCCTGGGCGACCTGGGCGTATGGGTGCGCCTGCACTACGTTTACCCGTACCCCAGCGTGGACGACATCATCCCGCTGATGGCCGAGGGCAAGATCCTGCCGTACCTCGACGTGCCCTTCCAGCACGCCAGCCCGCGCATCCTGAAGGCCATGAAGCGCCCGGCCAGCTCCGAGAACAACCTCGAGCGCATCCGCCGCTGGCGCGAGATCTGCCCCGATCTCACCATCCGCTCCACCTTCATCACCGGCTTCCCCGGCGAAACCGATGCCGATTTTGAGGAGCTGCTGCAGTTCCTCGAAGAAGCCAAGCTCGACCGCGTGGGTGCCTTTGCTTACTCGCCGGTCGAAGGCGCCGCCGCCAATGAGCTGGCCGATCCGGTGCCGGAAGAAATCCGCGAAGAGCGCCGCATCCAGCTGATGGAATTCCAGGAAGACATCTCCACCGAGCGCCTCGAGCGCTTCATCGGCCGCGAGATGACCGTCCTGGTGGACGAGATCGACGAGGAGGGCGCGCTGGCCCGTTCGCCGGGCGATGCCCCCGACATCGACGGCCTGGTCATCATCCCGGCTGGCGAGAACCTCGAGCCCGGCGAGTTCGCCCGCGTCCGCATCACCGACTGCGACGTCCACGACCTGTACGCCGAGCCGATCTGACCCTCGGACCCCTGTAGGTCGGACTGTAGGTCGGACTTCAGTCCGACAACACTGTCCGATATGAGCACGATGTCGGACTGAAGTCCGACCTACAGGGAATCGCCAACCGTTTCGTCACCCGGACACCCATGAAACGCACCCCCCGCATCGGCATCGCCCTCGGCAGCGGCTCCGCCCGGGGCTGGGCGCATATCGGCGTGTTGCGGGCGCTGGCCCGCGAGGGCATCGAGCCGCAGATCATCGCCGGTTGCTCCATCGGCGCCTTCGTCGGCGCCGTGGCGGCGGCAGGGGATCTGGAGAAGCTCGGCAGCTGGGTCGAGACCCTCGGCTGGCAGGACGTCGTCGGCCTGATGGACATGGGCCTGCGCGGCGGTCTCATCAAGGGTGATCGGCTGATCACCTTCTTCGAACGCAACTTCGTCGACCGGGATTTCATCTCCCTCAGCCACAGCTTCGGCTGCGTCGCCACTGATCTGCAGAGCGGGCACGAAGTCTGGCTGCGCGAAGGCAGCGTCTCGGCGGCCGTGCGCGCCTCCATCGCCCTGCCCGGCCTGCTCACGCCGTCATGGCAGGATGGCCGGCTGCTGGTGGATGGCGGACTCGTCAATCCGGTACCCGTGTCGCTGGCCCGGGCGATGGGCGCCGATATCGTCATCGCCGTCGATCTCAATTCCGATGTGGTCGGCGCCGCCTGGCGCAACCGCGCCGAACCCGAACGCAATACCGAAACCACCGCTAACGGCTGGTCGAAGCGCCTGCTGTCCCGCTTCGGGCGCAACAACACGCCGCCTACCGACGAGCCGGAGGAGGAGCCGGAAGGCACGCCTTCCATGCTCACCGTGATGCAGAGCAGCATCTCCATCATGTCGGTGCGCATCGCCCGCAGCCGTCTGGCCGGCGAGCCCGCCGACGTGCTCATCTCCCCGCGCCTTGCCCAGCTTGGCCTGATGGACTATCACCGGGGGTGTGAGGCGATCGCCGAAGGCGAAGCCGCCGTCGAGCTTGCCCTGCCGTCCATCCGCCGCGCCCTCGGGCGCTGAAATCCGTCCTTCGCCGGGAGGCGTTCCATGAATGTCCTGATCGAAACCCTGCGTGCGATCGTCGGCGAGCCCCATTGCCTGGTGGCGGACGCCGACAAAGCCCCCTATCTCACCGACTGGCGCGGCCGCTACACCGGCACCGCGTCGGCCGTCGCCCTGCCTGCCGATACGGCCGAGGTGTCCGCCGTGGTGCGTGCCTGCGCCGACGCCGGCTGCGCCATCGTGCCCCAGGGCGGCAACACCGGCCTGTGCGGCGGCGCCACGCCGCTGGCTGGCAGTGCGGCGGTGGTGGTCAATCTCTCACGGCTGCGCCGGGTGCGGCGGGTTGATCCAGCCAACAACGCCATTGTCGTCGAGGCCGGCGTCACCCTGGCGGCCGTGCAGGCCGCGGCGGAAGACGCCGACCGGCTGTTTCCGCTCTCCCTGGCCAGCGAAGGCAGCTGCGAGGTGGGTGGGTTCATCTCCACCAACGCCGGTGGCGTGCAGGTGCTGCGCTACGGCAACGCCCGCGAGCTGGTGCTCGGGCTGGAGGTGGTGCTCCCAGACGGGCAGATCTGGGACGGCCTTCGGTCGCTGCGCAAGGACAACACGGGCTACGACCTCAAGCAGCTTTTCATCGGTGCGGAAGGTACGCTAGGCATCGTCACCGCGGCGAGCCTCAAGCTCTTCCCGCGTCTGCGGGCGTCCGCCACGGCCTGGCTGGCGATCGCCGATCCGGCCGCGGCGGTCGACCTGCTCGGCCGGCTGCGTGCGGTGGCCGGCGATCGCGTCACCGCCTTTGAGCTGGTCAGCCGGCAGTCGCTGGATCTGGTGCTCCAGCACATCCCCGGTGCGCGCGATCCGCTCGCCGATGCGTATCCCTGGTATGTGCTCGTCGAGCTGACCGACACCCGCATCGACGCGGGCCTTGAGGCGCTGCTTGAAGAAGAGGTGGGGCAGGGCGTCGATGCGGGGCTGATCCTCGACGGTACCATTGCCGCCAGCGCCACCCAGGCCGCCGCTCTGTGGGCCCTGCGCGAGAACATCTCCGAAGCCCAGAAGCGCGAAGGCGTGAGCATCAAGCACGACATCTCGGTGCCGGTCAGCGAAATTCCCCGCTTCATCGCCCTCGCCGGAGAACGTCTCGAAGCCGCCTACCCGGGCCTGCGCATCGTGTGCTTCGGCCATCTGGGCGATGGCAACCTGCACTACAACCAGTCGCGGCCATTGAAGGGCGAGAACGGCGCCTTCATCGAGCGCACCGCCGAGGTCAATCGGATCGTCCACGGCCTCGCAGCCGAGCTGGGCGGGTCGATTTCTGCCGAGCATGGCATCGGCCAGTTGAAGCGCGATATTCTCATGTTCTACAAGCCCCCGATCGAGCTTGAGATGATGAAGATCCTCAAGCGCGCCTTCGATCCGGAAGGGCGCATGAATCCGGGAAAATTACTCTGATGTGACGCAGTGCACGGGCGATATGTGAGCGATATCTCATTGATATTTCTAGGCTCAAAATGGGCATTGGCGTATTTGTCGGAATTTTTGACACATCCTGAAAAGCGCCACCCGCGTTTTTTTTAAGCTCATGAATTTAAAAAAAATTAACTGTCTGGCACGTAACCTGCTTCTTTTTGAGCTGGAAACAGATTTTGATGTGGCGCCAGTTCGCCGTGCGTTCAAGACGCGGCCAGCCCCAGCAATCTGAACCTAAGGTTCATTACAAGGAGATTCAACTCATGAAGAAATCGGCTCTGCTCGTCGCCGTTGCGCTGGGTGCTCTCAGCGCTGGCGCCAACGCCGCGGTGTACTCCACCACCTTTGAAGGCCTCAACGGCAACTTCCTCATCAACAACTTCGGCACCGACATGCCGGGCGCCACCCCCACGCTGCCGGATGCGGATCACACCTTCAATGTGTCGCTGACCAACGTCAACGGCAAGGTCACCATCGAAGTCCCGGTTGCCGGCATCTACGACATCTACGCCAAGGCTGGCTCCAGTTCCGTCATCGATTTCGACGGCGTGGTCGGTCCCGACCTGGGCGTGGCTTATGCTGCAAACACCAAGATCGGCACGGGCCCGCTGGCCGTCACCGGCGTCAGCACCAGCCTGCTCGAGTTCAACTTCAATGGCACCAACGCCACCACGCTCAAGCTGGACGGCGTGAGCCAGGCGATTCCGTACACCACCGGCAGCCTCACCGTCACCGGTGCTGCTGCGACCTCCCTGTTCGGCACCCTGCTGGGCCTGGGCGGCTTCCTGGGCGGCGCAGTCTCCGGCACCGTCGATATCCTCTATCAGGTCTATCAAGACCGTATCGACTTCGCCATCGACGAGACCAACCTGGTTGGCGGCAGCTTCGAAAACGCGCTGCTGGTGCTGGACAACATGCCTGCCGGCACCATCCCGGGCAAGGGTGCTGGTGACCGCAATGGCATCATCGACGGCACCTTCGCCACCAATGGCGTGCTTTACGCCGTTCCGGAACCCGCCTCGATGGCGCTGCTGGGCCTCGGCATGGCTGGTCTGGCTGCCGTGCGTCGCCGCAAGTAAGCCGCTTCGCTGCACCGGCTTGTCCGGTGCGGTATGCGTGATCAAACGGCAACCGTCAGGTTGCCGTTTGTGCTTTATGTGGGGCTGGGCGGGCTGGATGGGTGTTTTTTTTAGCAAAATGCAGAAAAGGGTTTACAGCCTCCTGAAGCATGTCTATAATGCGCTTCTCGTTGCACGGGGGTATAGCTCAGCTGGGAGAGCGCTTGCATGGCATGCAAGAGGTCAGCGGTTCGATCCCGCTTACCTCCACCAAACGACTTGCAGTAAATAGGGTCCCCATCGTCTAGAGGCCTAGGACACCGCCCTTTCACGGCGATAACCGGGGTTCGAATCCCCGTGGGGACGCCAGGATCAAACGTCCTGCAGCAATGCAGGCAGTCGCAACCAAGACCGGGTTGTGACGGCAGTTAAAGTGCGGAGTGGTAGTTCAGTCGGTTAGAATACCGGCCTGTCACGCCGGGGGTCGCGGGTTCGAGTCCCGTCCACTCCGCCACCAACAGAAACGAAGAAGGCTCTGCTTTCTTTGGGCTGTAATAGCAGTCCCCATCGTCTAGAGGCCTAGGACACCGCCCTTTCACGGCGATAACCGGGGTTCGAATCCCCGTGGGGACGCCACTTTCGCCAGGAGTGGTCAAGCTAGTAGTTGTTGTGTTGTGGGGGTATAGCTCAGCTGGGAGAGCGCTTGCATGGCATGCAAGAGGTCAGCGGTTCGATCCCGCTTACCTCCACCAAACAACCGAATACACAGGTCCCCATCGTCTAGAGGCCTAGGACACCGCCCTTTCACGGCGATAACCGGGGTTCGAATCCCCGTGGGGACGCCAGGATCAAGCGTCCTGCAGCAATGCAGGCAGTTGCAGCCAAGCCCGGCTGTGACAGCAGTCAAAGCGCGGAGTGGTAGTTCAGTCGGTTAGAATACCGGCCTGTCACGCCGGGGGTCGCGGGTTCGAGTCCCGTCCACTCCGCCAGTCATTTCAAAAGCCTCGCAGATCCTGCGAGGCTTTTTTGCGTTGGTTTCCTGAGTTTAGTGGCCTGTGGTTGTCGGCTTCTCCCTCCCCTTGTTTCCGTTGTGTGCCGCTGTGCCCATTCCTTTGCTAGTGGCGCTGGCGTGTGCCTGTTCAGGCTGGGCTGGGGTGTCTGGGCGGCAAGTGTGCCCGGGAATCTCATTGTTTGTGAGGTATGCCAAATCATTTTCGCGGAGGTCGGGTGGTGCTGACCTTTGGCCTTCGCAGTGCTGTACTCGGCTGATCGCTGCTGTGTAGCCTTCAGCGTACGGCGTGGCTGCACTGCCGCTTCGGAATGGTGAAGTGTCGGAAAATTTTACACACATTGTAAAATAGTGAAAAATGCATATTTTAATCCACTGATTTAACTGGGTTTTGATTTTGGCCTGATTATTGCTTAAGCATTGCGGTGCGACATGATTTTGCAATTGTGTGAAGAGTCGTCAAACACGGGTCGCGTTTGGCATTGTTTTAACGTTGTTGTGTGAAATTACCTGTCCGTCGACGGCGGGCTTTGTAAAATACTGAAATATGTTGGTCGGGTTGCATCTGTATGCTCCCTGTTGTTCAAGTCGGTGCTGTGGCGGTGGCGTACGACGTTCCGTGGTGTGCAATCAAGTTTGCGTGGGCGTAAGCGCCTGCCAATAAAAGGCTGATTCGAATGTTATCGATGTCGTTGTTCCTGCTGGGTCTGATTGTTTCCGCTGTGGCGGTTTACTACAGCATCCAGGCCTCCCATCGCTTCGGGGTTGTCGATCAGCCCGGTGGTCACAAGGCGCACGACACCGTGACGCCTTTTGTGGGTGGGGTGGGCATCCTCGCGGCCATGCTCACGGGCGGCTACGTTGTCAGCCAGTATTTCCCGTCCTTCGGAGATCGGATCTACGTGTTGCTTGGTGGCGTGCTCGTTCTGTTCATCACGGGTTTTGCCGACGACATCCTGCAGCTCAACTACAAGATCCGCTTCGGCATCCAGGCTGCCGTGGGTCTGGCCATGGTGTTTCTGGGGGGGGTCGAGATTTCCGATCTCGGGCAGCTGCTCTCGGGTGATCTCCTCTCCCTGGGTTATCTCGCTGTCCCGATCACCCTGCTGGCCACCATCGGCGCCATCAACGCCCTCAACATGATCGATGGGATCGACGGGCTTTCCGGTTCCCTGTCCATCGTCAGTCTTCTGCTGATTGCTCTGGCCGTTTATATCTCGGGCGATCCGGCCTACTTTTCGTTGATCGTGATCATCGCCGGCGGGGTGGCGGGCTTTCTGTGCTTCAACCTGCGTTACCTGGGCTGGCGTCGCGCACGATGCTTCATGGGTGACAACGGCAGCATGCAGCTTGGCTTCGTGTTTGCCTGGCTCCTCTCCGATCTTTCCCAGTCAAACGAGAGCGTTCGTGCCATCACCCCCATCACCACCCTGTGGCTGTTTGCGGTGCCGCTGATTGATACCCTGTGCGTCATGCTGCGACGCATGTGGATGGGGCGCTCCCCCTTCCATGCCGACCGCAACCATCTGCATCACCTCTTCCTGCGGGCCGGTTTCCGGGTGCAGGATGCCGTGCTGGTGCTGGCGCTGGTGCAATTCTGCTTTGGGGCTATCGGCCTGCTGGGCATGTATGCCGGCGTAGACGAGCTGGTGATGCTGGCGGCCTTCCTGGTCGTGTTTGCGGTGTGCTTCTTCATCGTGCTGCGCCCGTGGCGGCTGGTGCCGCTGCTGCGGCGCATCCACCGGTCGCTCGGCATGACGTCCGTCCATGCCGTGGGTGTGCATGTGGCCGGCCTGCCGGAGCACAAGCTGGGTTCGTTTGCCGATATGCTCAACCGCTGCATCGGCCCCCATGTGGATTTCCGTTTCCGCGCCTACCACACCGAGGGTAACGCAGGCCCCGCCTGCTATGGCGTGATCCAGCTCCTTGGTGACGACCAGGATCTCACTCAGGCTCACATCAGCCGCATCATTGCCGTGCTGCGCCGAGAAGTCGGGCGCGAACCCGGCGTGAAGGTCCGCCAGTTTGTAGACCGGAAGGAAACCCACGACCGCCGCGTCGGCGCAAAGTATCGGCGCAGCGAACGCCGGGCGGGCGACCGCCGCTCTACCGGCAACGCCGCGCTGATCTATCGTCTTGACAGCGCGGCGGGCGAGCCCAGCGTTGTCGCGCACGGGTGAGGGGTAGATAGTCTTGTACGACCGCATCCTAGTTGTATGCACGGGCAACATCTGCCGTAGCCCCGTAGCTGAATATCTGCTTCGCGATGCCCTTTTGCGTTCCGGCCGCAAGCCAGAAGTGGCTTCGGCCGGCGTTGGTGCGCTGGTGGGTGATCCTGCCCACGAAACCGCAACCGCCATGATGGCCGCCAGGGGCATTGATCTTGCGCCGCACCGGGCGCAGCAGGCCGATGTGGCTCTGTGCCGCTGGGCCGAGCTCGTGCTGGTGATGGAAAGCCACCATCGTGAGGCGCTCACCGACATCGATCCCGCTGTTCGCGGCAAGACCTTCCTGCTGGGGCACTGGGGCAAGTTTGAAATCCCCGACCCTTACAGGCGGGCCCAGACCGTATGGGATGAGGCTGTAGGCCTCATCGACCGTGGCGTGACCGAATGGTCCCGGCGACTGTAAGGCCAATCTCAACTATCGTGTCCAATGTGTGTCTTGTGCCCTATGACGTTAACAGGGCTCAACTATCATTCGGGGTACTGTTCAAACACAATCAGTCAGGGCATCCATGATCACTATTCCTGATGGAGCATTCGCTCCCTCCATGCCTGCCAAGTCGCGTATTGCCAGCAGCCTGCTGCTGGCTGTTGTGTGCGCGAGTCTGGGCGCATGTGCCGTTGTTCCCGGTGACAAGGCCTATGGCCTGCGTGACCAGCAATCGTCCATCAAGCTCCCGGTGCGGCAATCAGAAGCCGCCGAGCCTGCGCCCGAGAACGTCAGCATTAAGCCCATCACGGCTGAGCTGATCATCGAGCAAATGAAGCTCGCCGCCGCTGAACGCCCGACGGCCACCTCCACAAATATGAACGGCCGCGCCCCCAAGGGTAGTGTGATGCCCCCCGCGCCCGACTACAAGGTGGCTCCGGGCGATGTGCTCACTATCATCGTTTGGGATCACCCTGAGCTCACCACCCCTGCCGGCCAATATCGTGCGGCTGACCAAGCCGGCACGGTAGTCAACGAAGATGGCACCATTTACTACCCTTATGTGGGTACGCTGCAGGTGACTGGCAAGACCACCCGCCAGATCCGCGACATGCTGGTTCGTAGCCTTGCCAAGTACATTGAAAAAGTCCAGCTAGATGTGCGGGTTGCAGCCTTCCGCAGCCAGCGCGTTTACGTCGTTGGCGAAGTGACCAAGCCCGGCTTGCTGCCCATCACCGATGTACCCATGACTGTGCTGGAGGCCGTCAACCAGGCCGGCGGCTTTGGCCCTGAGGCCGATCACAGCCGCGTGCTTCTTACTCGCAAGGGGACGACGTACCGCGTGGATATCCAGGCCATGTACGAAAACGGCGCCACCGAGCAGAACGCTCTGCTCGAGACCGGCGACATCCTCAATGTGCAGGATCGTAGCTTCAACAAGATCTTTGTGCTGGGTGCAGTGCAGAAGCCGGGTTCACTGGTCATGACCAAGAAGCGCTCCACCCTGGCCGAGGCGTTGGCCGATTCGGGCTACATCGCCCAAGAGCAAGCCAATCCCAAGTGGATCTACGTGATGCGCGGCGGCAGTGACACACCAGAGCTCTTCCATCTGGACGGCAGCTCTCCCGACGCGATGCTGCTGGCCGACCGCTTCACCCTCAAGCCGCGCGACATCGTTTACGTCGACGCTGCCGATGTGGTGCGCTGGAACCGCGTTATCACCAACGTTCTGCCCACGGCGCAGACGCTTAACCAGACGAGTGCGGCTCGCTACCCGCTCTTCGGCGGCCGCCAACCGTAAGAGTATGACCGCCGCACCCCCGCAAACTTTACTGTTCTTTACTCCCCTCGCAGGGGGTAAATCATGGATTTGCCGACTCTAGTCCAAGCCCCCCACGCTCCCTCCCTTGACAAGGGGAGGGCCGAGGAGGAAGTTGCCGCAGCTCAAGCAAGCCCCGGTACTCGCACAAATCCCGACCCTGACCCGCATTAGCCCATACCCACTCGACCATGGAAAACGAATCCCTAAAACCCAAGGCCCCCGTGCCCGGTCAGCAAATAGCTACTGGAGCTGAAGAAGAGCAAGGTCTTGCCATCGGCGAAATCGTCGCCGTGGTCATGGAGCATCGATGGCTTATCGCTATCGTGACTTCCATTGCTGTCCTCATGGGTGTCGCCTGGACGATGGTCTCTAAACCCGTATATAAGGCCGATGCCTTGTTGCAGGTCGAAGAAAAGGGTGGCGGAGGCATGTCGGCTGCCCTCAAGGATCTCGAACCTCTACTGGGTGATAACACCACTGTTGCGGCTGAGCAGGAAATTCTTACCTCCCGCATGGTGCTGGGCCGGGTCATTCATCGCCTTAAGCTGGATATCGAGGTCCAGCCCACGCATTTACCGCTCATCGGCTCTGTCATTGCCCGACGTTATAAAGGTGACGACCCCAACAGTCCGCTGTTTGGTCTATCCAGTTACGCTTGGGGCGGGGAAGCGCTGCAAGTGGACGCACTCGACGTTCCTTCTAGCTCCGAAGATAAACCGCTGATCCTTACCGCCGAAGAAAATGACGGCTTCGAGCTTTTCGATGAGGGGGAGGGCAGTATTGTCAAAGGGAAGGTTGGTATCCGCGCGACTGCCGGAAAATTCTCGATCTTCGTGTCAAAAATGAGCGCGCGTCCGGGCACCCGGTTCGTGCTAATCAGAAGATCTATGGAGTCCGCAGTTGATCGACTTCGCAAAGAGTTTACGGTTAAAGAGCGCGGAAAGAAATCAGGCATCCTTGAGGTGGGCCTCACCGGTTCGGACAAGGACAGGATCGGTGTCATCCTTGATGACATACTTAAAACGTATGTGCGCCAGAACGTGGAGCGCCGCTCCGCCGAAGCGGAAAATACCCTCAAATTCCTTGAGACCCAGCTTCCAGCTCTTAAGCGTGAAATGGATGCCGCCGAGGTTGCTTATAACGCCTATCGACAGAGCAGAGGTTCCCTGGACCTGAATCTAGAAACCCAAAGCGTGTTGCAATCCCTCGTTGAGGTCGATAACCAGATTGTCGCCCTAAAGCAGGAGCGTGACGAACTGCGCCAGAGCTTCACCGCCGAACATCCCCGTGTCCAAGCAGTGGACCAGCGGCTTCAACGGCTCCGCGAGCGCCGAAATCAATTCGACGCCGACGTTAACAAACTGCCCGATACCCAGCAGAAGGTGCTGCGTCTTGCCCGGGATGTCGAAGTTTCCACTACTCTCTACACCAATCTCGTCAATACCGCTCAGCAGCTCAAGGTTTCCAAGGCAGGTACAGTGGGTGATGTGCGGGTCATCGATGCGGCAGCAGTATTTAGGCAACCAGTAGGTATCCAAACCCCAGCTAAACTTGCTATCACAGCTTTGCTCGGATTCATCATTAGCCTCATCAGTATCTGGGCGAAGCGCTCCCTCCGTGTGGTGATTGAAGACCCAGAGGTTATCGAAGCAAAGCTGGGTCTACCTGTTTACGCCACGGTCCCGCACAGCGAAGATGAGGTGAAGATTTTCTCTCACGCCCGAAAGGCAAAGGGTGCTAGCGAACTTTTGGCCGTGATGAAACCTGAAGACGACGCCATTGAGAGCTTGCGCGGTCTGCGCACCACGATCCATTTTGCGATGATGGATGCCACCCACAATTCAATCCTGATCACAGGCTCTAGCCCTGGTCTTGGCAAGAGTTTCCTTTCCAAGAACCTGGGTGCCGTGCTGGCGCAAGCGGGGTCAAGGATTGTCATCATCGACGCTGACTTGCGTAGGGGGCATATCAACAAAGAGTTTGGTCTACGCCGCGAGGTGGGGGTTTCTGAATATGTGGCTGGAACTGCCGTGCTCGAAGACATTGTCAAACCGACTTCGGTGCCCAACCTGTGGGTCGTTACGACCGGGCAGATTCCCCCCAATCCTTCTGAGTTGCTGATGCATCTTCGATTCGAGCAAATGCTAGCGCAATTGGGGGAGCAGTTTGATACGCTGATTATCGATGCGCCTCCGATTCTTGCTGTTTCGGATGCTGCAATCATAGGACGGCACGCAGGCGCAACATTGATGGTAGCGCGGTCCGGCTGCCACCCGGTTGCAGAGCTTGAGCAAGCGGTAAAGCGCCTTAACCATGCCGGTGTTCAGGTCAAAGGCTTCGTGTTCAACGATCTGAACACCGATCGCCAGCGCTATAGATACGGGTATAAAGGTTATGTCTACCGATATTCCTACCGCAACTAATTGACCTTAGAGCAGAAACTTTCGATCGGAATTTTTATGAGTGATATTGTTTGTTCCCTTTTGGCGGGGAAAGAGTATAAATGGGTCGTAACCGGCGCGGCTGGCTTTATTGGCAGCAATCTTGTGAAGTCCCTTCTTGGGGCTAATCAGTATGTAATTGGCTTGGATAACTTTTCAACAGGTCACAAGACCAATCTAGAGCAGATCAAGTCTTTAGTGACCGCGGAGCAATGGAGCAGGTATGCATTCATTGAAGGTGATATACGTGATTCGGAAGTTTGTAGACGGGTCTGCAGAGGAGCAGATTTCATACTTCACCAAGCTGCTTTAGGGAGCGTGCCGCGCTCTATAGCTGATCCGATCACTTCAAATGAATCAAATGTATCCGGATACTTGAATATGTTGGTCGCAGCAAAAGACGCGGATGTAAAGCGTTTTGTTTATGCGGCGAGCAGTTCTACTTACGGAGATCACCCCGCTCTGCCGAAGGTTGAAGAGCGAATTGGCATGCCGTTATCGCCCTACGCTGTGACGAAATATGTGAATGAACTTTATGCGCACGTCTTTGAGCGGTGCTACGGCGTGAAATCCATAGGTTTGCGTTACTTCAATGTTTTTGGACCACGTCAAGATCCGGACGGCGTCTACGCCGCTGTTATTCCTAAGTGGGCGGCCGCCATGATTAAGGGGCAGTCCATTTATATTAATGGTGATGGCGAGACAAGTAGGGACTTTTGTTATATCGATAACGTTGTTCAGGCTAATATTCGTGCGGCTTTGGCGGATGTAAATAAATTTTCGGAGCGAGTCTTTAATGTTGCCGTCGGCCAGCGGACAACTTTGAACGAATTGTATCGAGAGATCGCGAGTTCGCTACGAGATCTTGGACAAAGTTTTTCAGATCAGGAGCCTGTCTATCGAGATTTCCGTGAGGGAGATGTTCGCCACTCACTGGCGAGTATCGAGCGAGCTGAGCGATGCTTGGAGTACAAGCCTTCACATACTTTGCGTGAAGGTTTAAAAACCGCGATGCGCTGGTACGTCGATAATCTCAAATAATTGTTGGCGGTGATCGCGGAGGCTGACAAGTGAATAAAATGCTTCACTCATCTTTGGCGTCGATTTTTTCTATTGCTAACGCTGCAACCAGGGGGTGGCGAACAACAAAGAAATTCATCGTTATTGAAAGCGACGACTGGGGAAGCATTCGAACGTCAAGTGCCAATGCGCATGCGAGTTTGAAAAGCCTAGGCTATCAAATGGACGCCTCGCCTTATTGTTTTGACGCGCTAGAAACACGAGACGATTTAGACCGGCTGTACGAGGTTTTGCACAGTGTTCGTGACTTGACGGGCCGTCCAGCGTGTATGACCGCCAACATGGTTCTAGAGAATCCCGATTTTAATAAGATTCGCTTAGCTGAATATCAGAGATATTATTCAGAGAGTGTTATTGAAACATTGATGCGTAGGGATGGATCAGAAGAGGTCATAACGCGATGGGCTCCAAGCTACAACCAGATGTCGTTCATTCCGCAATTCCATGCAAAAGAGCATGTCAGATGGTGGGAGTGGATGGATGCGCTTAATTCAGGGTCTAAAGAAGCGCTAGAAACGTTTTCGTTTGGCATGTGCGGCGTCCCCCATGCTGCATCCCAGGAAAAACTTTCCTTCTATCGACACGTTTACATTGATCCCGCGGTAGCGGCGCTAAAAGGAATTGATCTTGAAAAATCTGTTCTAGATGGCGCCCACGCATTTCAAAGAATATTTGGTTATGTTTCCCAAAGCGCTATTGCACCAAATTACACGTGGTCGCCTTTAATAGAGAGAGCTTGGCATCGTTGCGGGATTGAATACATTCAAGGTGCGCGAGTTCAACTTGTTCCTCAAGGTGAGACAGTTTATAAGGCTTCACATTATTTAGGTGAGGTTAATTCGAACGGTCAAACATATCTCATGAGGAATTGTTGGTTTGAGCCGGCAGACGGAGGCATGGGGAAAGATCCTGTTGAAATGTGCTTGGCACAAATCAAGCGCGCTTTTTTTTTCAGGCGCCCAGCAGTAATTTGCTCACACCGTGTTAACTATGTAGGATCGATTAGCCAAGAGTACGCCAAAAAAAATAGGCAGTCACTTTTAAGGCTGCTTTTGGCGATTAAGAAAAAATGGCCCGATGTTACTTTTATTTCAACCCCTGAGCTTGGTTGGATGATAAAAAATCATATTGATTCTAGTGATGGTGACTTGTTTAAACGGGCGGTTTGCAGTATCTGAGCGCGATGTATAACTCATTTCAGAAATTATTAGGCAGTGCCTTTGTTCGAAGTGTAGCGATAGTTGGTATGGGGGGCATTGGCGCTCAAGCCATTGCGCTATTATTTTCCCCGATCCTTACTCGCATGTTCGGACCTGATGAAATGGGAGCCCTTAGCCTCTTCGTTTCATTAACGGCACTTGGCGGGCAGATTGGAACACTTTCTTACCATAATGCGGTGCCCTTGGCAAAAAGCGATGGTGAGATGTTGGCATTGGTTAAGTTGTGCCAGAGAGGGGCTCAGGTTTTCTCACTTCTCAGCGCGATGATCCTTGTGTTTGCTTTTTTTTTTCAAGGCGCGTTTTCAGGATTTTCAGGACGATTTCAGGACTACTGGGCTTTACCTGTAGCCATATATATCATTGCGGAATGCAATGCGAGTAATGCCTTGCTCATTGTCAAGGGAGCATTTAGAGCTTCGTCGATTGCAACAGTTCTGCAGTCATTATTTAATGGTTTTTTTTCCGTGCTTGCTGGTCTCGCACTTGGGTCCGCTCAGGCATTAATCCTAGCGAATGTTCTCTCTCACGTAGGTCGGTATTACTTTCTTAGTAAGGCTAAAGATGGCGTCTGTTCAGCGTTGGCGTTAGATGGAGAGGTTCCTTCATTGAGGAGTGTAGCGCGAGAACATAAAGGGTTTCTTTTATACCGAGCGCCTCAGGAAATTATTAACGCGGTGGCCGCAAATATTCCGATACTGTTTTTAGGCTACCAGTATGGAGTTGAGGCCGTTGGATATTATGGACTGGCCATGCGCGTACTCGCCGTGCCCTCGACCGTGATAGGTCAAGCCGTAGGTCCAGTTTTTTATCCGAAAATTTCTAAAGCAATATTAGAAAAGCGGGATGCAACCCGACTTATTACAACTCTTACGATAGCCCTAGGCCTGGCCGGCTCAGTACCTTACGGACTGATTGTTATCTTTGGTGAGAGTATTTTCGAGTTTGTGTTTGGTCCTTTCTGGGTACAGGGCGGAGAATACGCACGTTGGCTCGCTTTATGGTGTTGGTGTGGTTTGATGAATGTGGCTGCCATGAGAGCAATTCCCGCATTAAATTTGCACAAGCACTTTCTTTTTATTGAGCTGATAGGTCTCCTGCTTCGAGTTCTAGTTTTGTTGTCAGGGCGCACGTTAGGGCTAACCTCTGTGCAGATAGTGGCTTTTCTCTCAGGGATCGGATGTTTGATTAATTGTTTTTTGATTGTCCTAGTGCTTATTTGCTCGAGGAAAGCAGAATGAGAGTTGCTATTCACCAACGGGAAGGCAGTTTTAGTCGAGGCTGGGTGCATCGGCTGAGGGAGTTGGGAGTCGATTTTGATTATGTTAGCGCTTACGATAATGACGTAATTTCGAAACTGCAGAACTTCGATGGCTTTTTATGGCACTGGCACCAGGGGGACTATCGAGATCATTTGATTGCAAAACCCCTGCTAGACGCGTTGGGGCGAGCGGGTAAGAAGGTTTATCCAAGAATCGAGACGTCGCTCTACTTTGATGACAAGCTTGCGCAGAAGTATTTGCTGGAAGCCATTGGGGCTCCCCTTGTACCAAGTTACGTGTTCGTTGATTTTGATAAAGCCATCGAGTGGGCTCGTAACACGGACTACCCAAAAGTGTTCAAGTTGAGAGGAGGAGCTGGCTCACTGAATGTGAAAGTAGTTAAAAATCTCCATGAATCATCTGCACTGATTAAGCGTTGCTTCTCGAGAGGTTTTCCGCTTTTAGATCGAGTCGAGTCACTTAAAGATGCGATATGGCGCTGGCGTCGAGATCGGTCCTTAGACGCATTATGGTTAGTGGCAAAGAGAACGCCTAGGTTGTGGATTCGCTCTAAGCGCGAAAGACTACTGCCCCGGCAGCTGGGGTACGCGTATTTTCAGGATTTTGTTCCTAATGCGGCGTATGACGATAGAGCGGTCGTGATCGGCAACCGCTGCTTTTGTATCCGTCGACATTGTCGTCCTGGCGATTTCCGTGCCTCAGGCAGTGGGTTAGTACAATTCGACAAAGAGATTTTTCCGGCTGAAATGATTAGATCCGCGTTTAGTGTCGCGGACGCAATTCAGTCACAGTCGCTCGCTCTAGATTATGTCTATAGAGATGGTGTTCCGTTGCTGATCGAGACGAGCTATGGCTTTACGGCTGATGTCTACTATTCGTGTCAAGGGTTCTGGACCAGAGATCTTGAGTGGCACGATTTGCCTGTTAATCCAGAGGCTTTTATCGTAGATGATTTCATCAGCCATCTAGAAACGAAATAGTAAAAGAGCGGTTGGTTGTATATGTCTATTTACTGCAAACATATCATATTTTGCTATCGGCTCTGTAGGCATCTAGACAAAATTCATGCCGATAGTGTGATCTGCCGAAAAGTCCTAAGAGTGATAATTTTCATGCTCTATTTTTCTATGGATCTTTGGCAAAAATCTTGTATGGAGCTTTCTTGCCCTACAAAGCCACTATCGGTAATCGAGTTAATTTTGTGCACTCTTTGCATGGTATCTTTATATCTCAATCCGCGGTTATTGGAGACGATTGTATCATATTGCATCACGTAACCATTGGGTCTGATGTTCCGATCGATGGTCGATCTAATACTAGTAAGGCGCCGGTGATTGGTAATATAGTTTTTATTGGCTGCAATACTTCTATTATTGGTATGGTTGAGGTTGGCGATGATTCAAGGATTGGGGCAGGCGTTACTCTTGCTAACAAAATAATAAAGCCCAAATCTACGGTCGTGAGTTCGTCCAATAGGGTTATTGTCAGAGATGAATAGCATTAATCGTAAGAACAAGACAGTCGTTCAGTGTATTGCCAGCTTGGGTGGAGGAGGCGCTGAACGGCAGGTCGTAATTCTTTGCAATGAGCTTGCCAAATTGGGGTGGACAGTGCACCTCGTTGTGCTTGAGTATGGGCAGAATCTTGCGAGTCTTGATCGGGAACACGTGACGCTCCATAGGCTGATTGTGTCCAGTAACTATGATTTGTCGATGGTAAGTAGAATTCGGAAGATCATATTAGATGTCAATGCTGATGTAGTGCAGACCTGGCTGCCATTAATGGATATCGCAGGAGGCATTGCGGCACTGACAACTCGTCGACCATGGATTCTCACTGAGCGGACATCGCAAAGCGCATATTCGAAGAGTAATGCCCGGATTTTTGTAAGGCGAATTTTGGGTCGCTTTGCGAATGCAATCGTAGCAAACTCCAGTGGTGGCATTGCCTATTGGAATGTTGTCCCTAGGCTGGTTGAGCGGTGTAAGGTAATTCCGAATGCAATACCGTTCGACAAGATCGAAGAGGCGCCTCCAGAAGACGACGGCTTGTTCCGTCGGTCGGATGATTGTAAATTGATTTTATATGTTGGAAGACTTATCCCTTCAAAGAATCTACATAACCTGCTGACGGCGTTTTCGCGTGTGCTAGAACAAGACAACAGTGTTTTGATCTTGTGTGGTGAAGGGCCGGAAAAGCCCGCACTAGAGTCTTTAGCGAAAGATTTGAAAATTTTCGAGCGCGTTCGTTTCTTGGGCTATGTGAGTAACGCATATGGATGGATGAAGTCTGCTGATGTTCTTGTAATGCCTAGCAGGTACGAAGGAATGCCGAACTCACTTATTGAAGCGGCCGCTGTTGGTTGCAGAATCTGCCTTTCCGATATTGATGCCCATCGCGAAATTCTCGGTCCAAAATCAGGTTATTTCTTTGACTGTGATGATGTTATAGGGATGTCGGCTGCACTTCACGCGGCACTGCAAGATACAACACATAATGTATCTATAGTAGATAATGCAAAAAAAGATGTGGCCATGCTCAGCGCTCCCGAAGTTGGTAAAAGATACGAAGAACTTCTTTCAAAAGTTAGCACCTGATATAACTGGGTAGGTACTGAAAATGAATGCCGACTCAAGATCCGTGAAGCCGTTTGTTCTGTTTTTTCTCTTGTTGAGTTTTTTTGGACCATACTACCCTGGTACGAGCTTTCGTCTCGATCAGATCATCGGTTGGATTTATATTTGTGCATTATTCGTACTTCCACTATTTGCGGGTGGTGTATTTAGAATTGAAAGACAGTACGAGACTAAAGTCTTTGCTTTAGGTGTTGGAATGCTTTTGTTTGTTTTGTTCAGAATATTCGTTGATCTATCAAATCTAAGTGGAGCCTTGCAATTGGCTAACCAGTTTTCATTAATTGTATTCGGCTGCGCCCTTTATTATTTTCATCGGGTTTATCTGTCTATTGAATGGCGTTCGTTCGTTATTGCTTTCTTGTTGGTCTCTATTTTTATCAACGCGTATGCAATTTATCAGTTTGCAGACACTGATTCGCCATTTGTCACTCTAGTCTTTGATTATTATGGCGGTAAAGAAGAGGGGCGCTATGAGGATTTCAGAACGCTAGCAGAATTGAGTGTTCGAGGTGGAGGGAGGTTTACGTCAATTTTTTCGGGCATGCATTCCTTGGGTATTTACAATCTACTTACCTTGTCGGTTTGCGTCGGAGCTGCCGTATCAAAAAAAGAATTTCCGCGTCATTTTTATATCGTCACCTTCGCGTTGGCACTTTCCATTGTTGGCGGTGTTCTTTCGACGAGCAAAACATACTATTTTGGCGCACTAATTATTTTGATAATTAATTTTGCAACTGTTGGTTTGAAGCTTACAAAATTTCATTTGTATGCTTTTCTTGTCATTGGCGCAGCCGCTTTTTTAGTCATATTTCTAGCCGAAGACCTGCCGATGGTGTCAAGACCGTTCTTGCTCCTTTTTGGCGACAGCGGGCACGGTGTTTCTGACATTTTTTCTAGTCGATTTGGTGCGTCTGACACTACAGGCTATTTTGATAATGTAGTTGATGTAACAAGTCAATTCTCGACGTGGGTTCTTGGATTCGGTGATCAAGCATTTGATTACAAATATGCGGATTTCGAATATCGGCAGATATTGCTGGTGGGTGGAGCGGGGTTGTTGATGCTGTTTTATGGATTTTGTGTCTACATCACATATTTAAATTATTTGTCTATCAGAACGGGAAGTCCGTTTTCGCGTCCTTTTTTGGGTTTGTCTATTGCATTCCTAATCGCTGGAGTCGGTATGCCCGTTCATTTACAGGCGCGGATAATACCGTTGTGGGTTCTGCTTAATCTTCTTCTTGCTTCCCCAGTTTCAATGGCTCTAAAGAAGACAAATTCAACTCTGAGAGGTTAGTCGGAGGTAATTTGTCATAGATCATTTTAATTTGATCTGAAATTTGCTGTCCGCTTTTTGGGATGAAAGCGCTTATTTAGTTATTATCATCGTTTTCTAGAAAGATTTGAATGGACTTGAAATCTATCAATGTTGGTGTTGATGCCACCAATCTTAGACGGGGTGGGGGAGTTACCCATATTGTCGAGCTGTTATCTGCTCTGGATGGAAAGCCTTCAGGTGTTAACAAAGTCGTTGTATTTTGCGGTAGCCAGTTAGCCAAGAAATTGCCGACCAACAATTGGATTGACATAATAACTCCGGCTGCGCTCGATAGAGGTTTTCTGCATCGACTTATTTGGCAGAAAACACAACTGTCAAAATCAGTGAAGAAAGCTGGCTGTAATGTTCTTTTTGTTCCTGGGGGCGTTTTTTCTACGTCATTCAGTCCAGTCGTAACTATGAGTAGAAACTTGCTGCCATTCGAGTTTCGAGAGCTTAGCCGTTATGGTGTTTCGTGGATGGCTGTTAAGTTGCTGTTGCTACGTCTTTTACAGTCTAGGAGTATTCGGAAGGCGAATGGAGTAATCTTTTTGACCGAATATGCTCGCAAAACTGTTGGTGCTGTAGTGAAATCGATGGATGGAATGGTGGAAATTATTCCTCACGGGATGAATTCACGGTTTGATTTTTCGCCGAAATCTCAATTTAATGTTGAAAACTATTCTGATAGAAGTCCATATAAAATTATCTATGTTTCGATTGTAGAGCCTTATAAGCATCAATGGAATGTGGTGGAGGCTGTGGCAAGAATACGGCAAGAAGGAATCCCCGTATTCCTCGATCTCGTTGGGCCAGCTTATAGTCCGTCGCTTCAGAAACTTAATAGGGTAATTGAAGAATTAGATCCGGCGGGTGAGTGGGTTAAGTATCACGGTGCCGTTGATTATAATGAGTTGAATCAATTTTATGCGAATGCGGATTTGGGTGTCTTTGCTTCAAGTTGTGAAAACATGCCAAATATTCTCGTTGAAACAATGGCTTCAGGATTGCCTGTCGCCTGCTCGAACAGGGGGCCGATGCGAGAGATCTTGGGTGATTCGGGGCTTTATTTCGATCCAGAGAATATTTCTGATATTACATCGTGCCTACGCACATATCTGTGTGACGCTGAATTGAGAGCCGAGAAGGCCAAGTCGAGTTATCAGGACTCTAAACGGTATTCATGGGAGCTTTGCGCCAAACGTACTTTTCAATTTTTATGTAAAGTAACCGAATCACGTGGGAATAAAGGTTGATGATGACTAAGGGTATTAGGGTACTTGTTCTTGGTGCCACGGGCATGCTCGGAAATGCGGTTTTACGTTGTTTTTCTGAGTTAAGTGGCTGTGTTGTTTTTGGAACCTCGCGGTCAGATCGAGTTTCGTCGTTTTTAGATGCAGATCTTAGGAATTATATTATAACGAGCATTGATGTCAGTAAGTTTGATGATATTTGCCGTGCTTTCGATGTGGCTAAGCCGACAGTGGTTATCAACTGTATTGGGCTTGTCAAACAGCTTGACGCATCAGAGGATGTTCTGACGGCAGTTCCACTTAATGCCTTGTTGCCGCATCAGTTGGCGCGTTTGTGTTCTATGGTTGGTGCACGGCTTGTTCATATCAGTACCGACTGTGTTTTTTCCGGCGCGGCTGGTTCGTATTGCGAAACTGACTTTCCTGATGCGAATGATGTTTATGGGCGTACTAAGTTTTTGGGAGAGGTTGATTATCCCAATGCAATTACATTACGCACTTCGATAATCGGTCGGGAGCTTTCAGGAAGCCGTAGCCTTTTGTGTTGGTTTTTGTCTCAAAAAGGCCGGGTTAATGGGTACACAGAGGCAGTTTTTTCAGGTTTGCCTACGGATGAGTTGGCGAGGGTGATTCGTGATGTTGTACTCCCTAGGGCTGATTTGCGCGGTTTATTTCATGTCGCTGCGAAGCCAATCGACAAATATACGCTTTTGAAGCTTGTTGCAGATGTTTTTAAATTGAGTGTGGAAATTGTTCCTAACTCGGATGTAAAGGTCGATCGCTCATTGAGTGCGGATAAGTTTAAGGCGATTACTGGTTATGTTGCACCGGATTGGTCTGTATTAATTAAAAATATGTATGAAAGACAGTGGTCGGGAGGTTTTCATGTTTAACGGTAAAGTTTTGATGATCACCGGTGGTACCGGCTCATTTGGTAGTGCGGTGCTTAACCGCTTCCTTAAGACGGACGTTCGTGAGATTCGCATCTTCAGCCGTGATGAGAAGAAGCAGGAAGATATGCGGATTGCCTACAATAATCCGAAGTTGAAGTTTTATATTGGAGATGTTCGCAACTACGATAGTATTTTTGAGGCGACCAAGGGGGTGGATTATATTTTCCACGCAGCAGCTTTGAAGCAGGTGCCTTCTTGCGAGTTTTACCCAATGGAGGCGGTGCGCACAAATGTCTTGGGTGCCGAGAACGTATTGAATGCTGCGGTGGCAAATTGCGTGAAGCGTGTTGTTGTGCTGAGTACAGACAAAGCCGTTTACCCGATCAATGCCATGGGATTGTCCAAGGCAATGATGGAGAAGTTGATGGTTGCCAAGTCCCGCATGCGGGGCGAGGGTGAGACGGTAATGTGCGCGACGCGCTACGGGAACGTGATGGCATCCCGCGGTTCAGTTATCCCCCTGTTCATCTCGCAGATCAAGGATGGCAAGCCTCTTACGGTCACCGACCCGACGATGACCCGCTTCCTCATGTCGCTTGAGGACTCCGTGGATCTGGTGCTGCATGCTTTCGAGCATGCAACGCAAGGTGATATCTTCATTCAGAAGGCGCCGGCATCGACAGTTGAGGACTTAGCAAAAGCGTTGAATGGGCTTTTCGGCAGCGAAGCCCCGGTCAAGATCATTGGTACTCGCCACGGCGAAAAGCTCTACGAATCACTTGTTTCCCGTGAGGAAATGGCCAAAGCTGAAGACATGGGGCGTTATTACCGGATCCCGGCCGATAATCGGGATCTCAACTACAACAAGTACTTCGTCGAGGGCGAAACCAAGATCTCGGAGTTCGATGATTACACCTCTCACAACACCGAACGGCTTGATGTCGATGGTGTGAAGAAGCTCCTGTTGACGCTGGCTTACATCCGGGAGGAGCTCGATGCTTAAGGTCATGACGATCGTCGGTACGCGTCCCGAGCTGATCAAAATGAGCCGCGTGATTGCAGAACTTGACCGTCACACGGAGCATCTCGTGGTGCACACCGGGCAGAACTACGATTACGAACTTAATCAGGTTTTTTTCGAAGATCTCGGTATCCGCAAGCCGGATTATTTTTTGGAGGCTGCGGGCTTTAATGCTGCCCAGACGATTGCACAAGTCGTCGCCAAGAGCGACGAACTCTTCGAGGAGGAGAGGCCTGATGCCGTCATGCTTTATGGGGATACCAATTCGTGTCTGGCGATTCTCTCGGCGAAACGCCGCAAGATTCCGGTCTTTCATATGGAGGCTGGGAATCGTTGTTTCGACCAGCGCGTGCCTGAAGAACTGAATCGAAAGGTTCTGGATCATCTCTCGGATATCAACATGGTGCTCACCGAGCACGCTCGGCGCTATCTGCTCGCCGAGGGGATCCGGCCTGAGACGATTATCAAAACGGGCTCTCATATGCGGGAGGTCCTCGATCATTACATGCCGAGGATTCTCGAGTCGGATGTGTTGTCGAGGCTTGGCTTGAAGGCGGGTGAGTATTTCATCGTTAGCGCACACCGGGAAGAAAATGTTGACTCGCCGGAGGCTCTTGGCGATTTGCTCGATTCACTGAACGCCTTGGTGGAAGAATACGGCTTTCCGGTTATCGTTTCGACTCACCCGAGAACTCGGAATAGGCTCGCAGATATCGTGGATACGACACTCAGCGACAAAATCGTTTTCAGTAAGCCTTTCGGTTTTCACGACTACATCTACCTTCAGATGAAAGCCTGCTGTGTGTTGTCCGATAGCGGAACCATCACGGAAGAGGCGTCGTTACTCAATCTGCCGGCTGTTACTATCCGTAATGCTCACGAACGCCCTGAGGGCATGGACGTCGGCACTCTCGTCATGAGTGGCCTGAAGCGTGAGCGCGTCCTGCAGGCTGTGAATACAGTGGTCACTCAGTTTGCCGAGGGGCAACCTTCTGTGCTGCCGGTGGCAGATTATGAGAATCCGCATGTGTCGACCCAAATTGTGCGGATTGTCTTGAGTTACGTTGACTACATCAACCGCACTGTCTGGTCCAAGTGAGGTCTTTGTGCGAATAGCATTGGTTGCGGATTCTTATCCGCCGCTCCGTACTTCGGGTGCCGTTCAACTTCGAGATCTGTCGCAGGAGTTCAAGCGGCAGGGGCATGATGTAAGTGTTCTTGTGCCGTCATCTGACCTGCAGACAAGTTGGGCGCTTGAAGATCTCGATGGGGTGCAGGTGCTCCGCGTGGCAGCGCTCCCGACCAAAGATATCGGCTACGTGCGGAGAACCCTTGGCGAGGTGATGCTTTCGACAATGATGCTTCGGGGCCTCCGCAGAAGCCCTTTGGCTAACGTCGTCTGGGACGCTGTTGTCTGGTATTCGCCTACGATTTTCTTGGGGCAGCTTGTAGGTGCTTTAAAGCGGCAGAGCGGGGCCAGAAGCTATCTGATCCTGCGTGATGTATTCCCTGAATGGGCTGTAGACATGGGGCTTCTTAAGAAAGGCCTCATATACAGCTTCTTCAAGTTCTTTGAGCGCTTGCAGTATTCCGTGGCGGATGTTATTGGCGTTCAGTCGTCTTCAAACTTGGGGTATCTCGCTGAGTGGGCCCAGCATCCGGGGCGGCGTCTTGAAGTACTGCAGAACTGGCTTGCGCCCGCCAGCGATGTGGGGTGTTCCATTTCTGTTAACGACGGACCTCTGGCGGGCAGGCGCATTGTTGCGTACGCTGGGAATATGGGGGTCGCACAAGGAATGGATATGGTCGTCAGCCTTGCTTCGAGGCTCAAGCACAGGAAAGACATTGGATTTGTGCTTGTGGGTCGGGGGAGTGACGTCGCACGCCTGAAAGCACTTGCCGCCGAGCAAGCACTCGATAACGTTGCTTTTCATGATGAGATTGATCCGAAGGAAATACCAGGCCTGCTTGCTCAAGTGCATGTGGGTTTGGTAATGCTCGATCCAAGGCACAAGACGCATAACGTGCCGGGAAAGTTCATTACCTACATGCAAGCTGGTTTGCCAGTTCTTGCCCGGATCAATGAAGGTAACGACTTGGCCAAGCTCATCTCTGAGGAGCGGGTGGGGCAAGCCTACGTTGGTAGTTCACTTGATGATTTTTGCTCTGCCGCGGTTGCAGTCTGTGACGCGCAGGACAAGGATGAAATGGCGGTCCGTGCGCGTGCATTGTCAGACCGTCTCTATTCATCGAAGGCCGCTGTTCAGCAGATCGCAGCTGCATTGAGGGCCTTTTAATTACTTTTTTGTATCTCTGGAGTTTTACGCATGACCACCATTGCAGTTATCGGCCTCGGCTACGTTGGCCTGCCCCTCGCCGTTGAATTCGGCAAGAAAGTGAAAACCGTCGGTTTCGACCTCCACCAGGAGAAGGTGGACGCCTACGCCCGCCACGTGGACCCGACTGGCGAAGTCGCCACCGAAGACCTCAAGGCCGCGGTGCATCTCACCTGCAGCACCGACCCGAAGGTGATCTCCGAAGCCGACTTCATCATCGTCGCCGTGCCCACCCCGGTGGATGACGCCCACCAGCCGGACTTCACCCCGCTGGTCAAGTCGTCCGAGAGCGTCGGCAAGTACATGAAGAAGGGCGCGATCGTCGTCTACGAATCCACCGTGTATCCCGGCGCCACCGAAGAAGTGTGCATCCCCATCCTCGAGAAGTTCTCGGGCCTGAAGTGGAAGCAGGACTTCAACGTCGGCTACTCCCCCGAGCGCATCAACCCGGGCGACAAGGAACGCACCGTCACCAAGATCATGAAGGTCGTCTCCGGCGATACGCCTGAAACCCTCAAGATCGTCGCCGACACCTACGCCTCGGTGATCACCGCCGGCGTCTACCCGGCCAGCTCCATCAAGGTCGCCGAAGCCGCCAAGGTCATCGAGAACACCCAGCGCGACCTCAACATCGCCCTGATGAACGAACTCTCCGTGATCTTCCACAAGATCGGCATCGACACCCTCGAAGTGCTCAAGGCCGCCGGCACCAAGTGGAACTTCCTGCCCTTCCGTCCGGGCCTGGTCGGCGGCCACTGCATCGGCGTCGATCCGTACTACCTCACCCACAAGGCCGACATGCTGGGCTACCACCCGCAGGTCATCCTCGCCGGCCGTCGCATCAACGACAGCATGGGCAAGTACGTCGCCGAAGAAACCGTCAAGACCATGATCCAGAACGGCCTCAACATCAAGGGCGCCGACGTGATCGTGCTGGGCCTCACCTTCAAGGAAAACTGCCCGGACCTGCGCAACAGCAAGGTCATCGACGTGATCCGTGAGCTGCAGAGCTACGGCGTCAAGGTGCACGTGCACGACCCGGTGGCCGAATCCGCCGAGGCCGAGCACGAGTACGGCGTGAGCCTCACCGCCTGGGACAAGCTCCCGAAGGCCGGTGCCATCGTCGCCGCCGTCGCCCACAAGGAATACGCCGAGATGGGCGTGGCCAAGCTGTGCGACAAGCTGGTGCCGAACGGCGTGTTCACCGACGTGAAGAGCTTCTACGACCCGGCCGAGATCGCCGCTGCTGGCGCTACGGTTTGGCGGTTGTAATGATGTTCTAAGGGTGCAGAAGGGCAGCCTGTGGGCTGCCTTTCTGCTTTTTGGAACTGGCACGAATTGGTTGAGTTCGTGAGGCAACGGTTGCCTCACGGCGTGAATCGCAAGTACGCGCGCCCTGCCTTTTGGGGGCGTTTCGAAGGCGGTCATCCCAGGCAGGGTTTGTCGGACTGAAGTCCGACCTACAGGGTGTCGCGGGGGTGTGGGTTGGCGCCCTTCCGATCTGTAGGCCGGACTTCAGTCCGACACGCGGAGCGTGATCTGGGCGGTGCTGTTGGAATGGAGTTCGACGAGCAGGGATGGGACGGTTGGCATGGCGGGCGGCTTTGGCTGCACGTTTTCCTTTTGGGGCACCGGGCAGGTCTGCGTGTGTGTTCCGTGGCGATGGTGTCGGACTGAAGTCCGACCTACAGGGCATCGCGGGTGTGCGGGTTGGTGCCCTTCCGATCTGTAGGTCGGACTTCAGTCCGACACGCGGAGCGTGATCTGGGCCGTGCCGTTGGAATGGAGTTCGACGAGCAGGGATGGGGCGGTTAGCTTGGCGGGCGGCTTTGGCTGCCCGTTTTTCTTTTGGGGCGCCGGGCCGGTCTGCGTGGATGTTCCGTGGCGATGGTGTCGGACTGAAGTCCGACCTACAGGGTGTCGCGGGGGTGTGGTTGGTGCCCTTCCGATCTGTAGGTCGGACTTCAGTCCGACATTCGTTCTACCTTGGCCGTCGGATCAGCCGCCTGCGGTGATGCTCACCACGTCGCTCCATTCGCCAACCCGGTTGTCTTTCACTCGGTAGATGGCCTTGTATTGCCACGTGACCGGTGTGGCGGGAAGGGGGGCGTTGTCGGGTACGCGGGTGGAGTTGGCGATGGTGAGGAAACCGAAGCCCTTTTCATCGCTGCGATCCACCCAGATCTCGATGGCGTCGGCGTCGCCCTTGGGCCACTGGATGCTGGGCTGGCCGGCTTTTTTGGAGATGTCGAGGATGGGTTTGGCGCCGTCGGTATCGACGATCTGTGCGGCGCCGATGATGTTGAGCTCCCTGCCGATGTCGTCGGAGTAGTTCTTGGCGGCCTTGATGCGGGCCACCAGGCTGGTGAGGCGCGGGATGATGCCGTGGGGGACGGCCGGGGCCGCTGGGGGCAGGTTTGCCACGTGCGGATACGCGGCGGTGCCCTCGCCGCCGTCGCGCTGCAGGTTCTTGTAAGCGGTCCAGCGCTTGGCGGTGGCCTGTACAGATTCAAGCGACGACAGGGTATAGCTGAATGAGGCGGCGTCGGCTTCAAGTTGCTTGATGTGTGATTCGCCGAGTTCGAGAGTGTTAGCCAGGGCCGGCAAGTGGGCGGCGAGGTGTTCGAGCAGCGCTGCGCGGCCGGCGTCATCGTTGGGCAGGTAGTAGTTCTTGGGCATGGTGCTTCTCCTCCGATTGCTTGTGGGTGGGTGGGTGATTGCTACGCGGCCGGAAGGCCGAAAACCGCTGAAAACCCGCGCCAGTAAAGGCTTTGCAGTAATTTGCGGGTTTTGGGAGAGGCGTCCGGCAATGATTGCAGGACGACCTGGAATGATTGCAGGACGTCCTGCTGCTTTGGCCGGATGTCCTTGGGCTGCAGCCGGACGTCCATGAGTGATGGCCGGATGTCCGGCTGCGGCTGCCGGATGTGCTGCAAGGATGGCCGGATGTCCGTGAGCGCTTGCCGGACGTCCGGCAGCGCTGGCGGGATGTCCGTGGAGAATTGCCGGATGTCCGTGGATTGCTGCAGGACGTCCTGCAAAGGCTGCAGGATGTCCTGCAATGATTGCCGGGCGCGCGGCCAGCACGGCGGCACGTGCGGCGGTTTGGGCGGGAGCGGATGGGAACGCTGCGGCTTGTGGTGGAAGGTCTGAACCATCGTCTGCGTGCTTCGGCTGGCGTTGGCTGCGACCATTGGTCGCTGTGCCGCAGCGTGCTCGAGCTGATCGACTCGCTATAAATTGGCGGCGATGATAAGTGGAAGTTGAAATGATGTATACGTAAACAGCATAGCTGAGATGATTTTTTCGTCTGCTCTTCCCGTTGATCCGTACAGCGGTATAGAATCCCCGGCCATGCATGCGAACATCATTCATCACGGCGCCCTGCATGGGGTCACCGGCTCTTGTCATCAGCTCTTCATCGACGACACCCACAGCCTGCTGATCGACTGCGGGCTGTTCCAGGGGGCCGAGACTTCGCCCGATGGCGGTTCGGCCAGCGACAGGCTGGAGATTCCGTTTCCGGTGGATGCCGTGCGGGCGCTGGTGGTCACCCATGTGCACATCGATCACGTGGGGCGGATTCCGTGGCTGCTGGCGGCGGGGTTCAAGGGGCCGATCTATTGCAGCGAGCCTTCGGCGCGGCTGCTGCCGGTGGTGCTGGCCGATGCCTTTGCGGTGGGGGTGACGCGGGACGCCCGGCTGGTGGAGCGTTACCTGCGGATGGTGGAGGCGCGCATCCGCCCGGTGCCCTGGAATACATGGCAGACGGTTTTCGAGGGGCCGGATGGCAGTTGTGGCATTCGCCTGCAGCGGGCCGGGCACATTCTCGGGTCGGCCTATGTGGAGTGCGATCTCGTGCGCCCCGGGGCGCGGCGGACCCGGGTGGTGTTCTCGGGGGATCTGGGGGCGCCCCACGCACCGATGCTGCCGGCGCCGCGCTCGCCATTGACGGCGGATGTGGTGGTGCTGGAGAGCACCTATGGCGATCGCCTCCATGAAGACCGCAAGGCCCGCCGGGAGCGCCTCCAGCGAGTGGTCGAGAAGGCGCTGGATAACGGCGGCACGGTGATCGTGCCGGCCTTCAGCATCGGCCGCACGCAAGAGCTGTTGTATGAATTCGAGGACATCCTCTACCGCGAACAGCGCCAGCCCGGGCCCCATGCCGGGCGCTGGGCAAAGCTGCCGATCTATCTGGATTCACCCCTCGCCGGGCGTTTCACCCGGCTCTACCGTGAGCTGCAACCCTACTGGAACGACGAGGCCCTGGCCCGGGTGCGGGCTGGGCGCAAGCCGCTGGCCTTCGACCAGCTGGTGGCCATCGACGAGCATGCCGACCACGAAGCCAACGTGCGCAGGCTTGCCCGCAGCGGCGAGCCCGCCATCGTGATCGCCGCCAGCGGCATGTGCGCCGGTGGGCGGGTGATGGGTTATCTCAAGGCCATGCTCCACGATGCGCGTCACGACGTGCTGTTCGTGGGCTACCAGGCCCGCGGCACGCCAGGCCACGCGATCCAGACCTGGGGGCCGAAGGGCGGTTATGTGGATATCGACGGCGAGCGCATCGACATCCGCGCCGGCATCCATTCCGTCTCCGGCTATTCCGCCCACGCGGATCAGGCCGGGCTGGTGCGCTTCGTCACCGGCATGCGCCACTGGCCGAAGGAGGTCCGCCTGATCCACGGCGACGACGAGGCCCGTGCTGCCCTGCGCCACGCCATCGAATCCGCCACCGCGGGGCAGGTGAAGGTGTCGAACGGCGGAGAAGAAGCCCTGTAGGTCGGACTTCAGTCCGACACCAGGTGCTTGATTGGGCCGTGCTGTCGGACTGAAGTCCGACCTACAGGGGTTTTGCGGGTGTGCGGGTTGAAGGCCCACCGATCTGTAGGTCGGACTTTAGTCCGACACCGGGTGCTTGATTTGGGCCGTGCTGTCGGACTGAAGTCCGACCTACAGGGGTTTCGCGGGTATGTGGGTTGAAGCCCCACCGATCTGTAGGTCGGACTTTAGTCCGACACCGGGTGCTTGATTTGGGCCGTGCTGTCGGACTGAAGTCCGACCTACAGGGGTTTTGCGGGTATGCGGGTTGAAGCCTCACCGATCTGTAGGTCGGACTTTAGTCCGACAGAACACACCAGCAGGCCGTATTGAATCGCAGGACGGGCAATCTCAACCGGGCGTATGTCTTATTCCGATCTTCGCAAGGGCCGGGTTTCGGTGGTGGGGCAGGTCTATCTGCTGACGACCGTCACCCATGACCGCCGCCCGTGGTTTGGGGATTTCCGGGCCGGGTGTGCGGTGGCGAGGGTGATTCACGATCTGGCTTTGGGGTATCCGGGCCTGTCGCTGGCGTGGGTGGTGATGCCGGATCACGTGCACTGGCTGGTGCAGCTCCCGGAAGGGCTGACTCTGGGCTCATTGATGCGGCGCCTCAAGGGGCGCAGCGCGCTGGCGCTCAATGACGGCACGGGCGGGGGCAGGGTGTGGGCGCCGGCCTACCACGACCGCGCCCTGCGGCGGGAGGACGATGTACGCGCCGCCGCCCGTTACCTCGTCGCCAACCCCGTCCGCGCGGGGATTGTCGATCGGGTGGGGGATTATCCGTTGTGGGATGCGGTCTGGCTGTGAGGGGGCGTTTGGGTCTGGTACGGGGTGCTTGATTTGGGCCGTGCTGTCGGACTGAAGTCCGACCTACAGGGGCGTCGCGGGTATGTGGGTTGCAGCCTCACCGATCTGTAGGTCGGACTTTAGTCCGACACCGGGTGCTTGATTTGGGCCGCGCTGTCGGACTGAAGTCCGACCTACAGGGGCTTCGCGGGTGTGTGGGTTGCAGCCCCACCGATCTGTAGGTCGGACTTTAGTCCGACACCGGGTGTGTGATTTGGGCCGCGCTGTCGGACTGAAGTCCGACCTACAGGGGTTTCGCGGGTGTGTGGGTTGAAGCCTCACCGATCTGTAGGTCGGACTTTAGTCCGACACCGGGAGCTTGATTGGGCCGTGCTGTCGGACTGAAGTCCGACCTACAGGGGTTTCGCGGGTGTGTGGGTTGAAGCCTCACCGATCTGTAGGTCGGACTTTAGTCCGACACCGGGTGCTTGATTGGGCCGTGCTGTCGGACTGAAGTCCGACCTACAGGGGTTTCGCGGGTTTGTGGGTTGCAGCCCCACCGATCTGTAGGTCGGACTTTAGTCCGACATGAACTGGCTTAGCGGCGCTTGCCGACCACGTCGTCCACTTCGGTGAGGAGCGGCGACGGGGTGGTGAGGAGGGTGTCGAGCTGCTTGCGGTCGGCGGCGATCACGTTTTCGATGTTGTCCGGGGTGAGCTGGATGCCGAACCTGCCATCGGCGTCGGGTGCGCCCATCACCCGGGCGATCACCTTGTCGCCCAGGGCGCGCTTGAAGTGGCCGGCTTCCCAGAAATACTGGAGGTGGGTCTTGCGGTCGCCCGGGGCGGGGATGGCTTCGAGGGTTTCGGGGCCGATGCCGCTGAAATCCCATACCTCGACGCCCGGATGGCGGGCGGCGATGGCGACGACCATGCGCTTCCAGTCGTTGAAGAGATCGGCGAGGCCGAGCCTGGCCTGCATCAGGCGGATTTCGGCGTGGTAGGGGTAGATCACCAGCCGGGCCTTGCCGCCGCTCGTCTGGATGCCGGCGAGGAGGGCGTCGAGGGCCTGCTGGTCGATGGATTGCCCCTCGGCGGGCTGGATGGCCTTGGCCTTGCGGCCCCAGTTGCGGGCGTTCTCGTCGGCGCGCTGGCGGAACAGGATGTAGTGGCCGCTGTTGTCCACCTCGGCGATGTAGTTGTCCAGCGGGTTGAAGCCGCGCTCGGTGAGGGTGGCGGCGTAGCGGGCGCGCTGCAGGGCGGCCGTCTTGGCGGAATCCCGCAGGCCGGTGATGGAGAACACGGTTTCGGCCAGCACCTTGCCGTCGATCTGCGGTGGGGTGTCGAGGGGCGGCAGCGGGGCGGCCTTGGTGGAGCCGAGGAAGTCGTAGAACTCGACGCCGATGAGGGCGACCTTGGGCGTGCAGCCGGCGGCCTGCAGCCAGCCAAACTGGCGCTGCGCCATGCTCACCGCCGAGCCGGGGATGGAATGGTTGAAGGCCGACAGGCCCTGGGCGGCAAAGGCCGGGTGCTCGGGATCGAAGCCGATCTCGGCGCGGGAATTGCCGAAGATGCCGGCGCTGGGGCACAGCCGGCGGGCGGCCTGCCAGCGGGTGAGCTCCCGGTGGTGGTCGAGATAGGGCTTGGTGGCGCTGAGGCCGGCGATCCGCGGCGACCCGAAGATGCCCAGCGGGTCGATGAAGACATTGATGGCGCCCACCAGCGCGACGCAGGCGACGAGGGTTGCCAGCATCCAGCGCAGGTAGCTGGCCCAGGAGAAGGGAGTCGTCGGGGAAGCCATCAGAACTGGAAGTACAGGAATTCGGTGGGGCGGGACAGGGCCAGCACGCCCAGCGCGAACAGCAGGCCGATGGCGAGCGCGCTGCGCCGGCTGGGCTGCCAGGCCAGGCGACGGGCCACGGGTTGGGCGTGGCGGCTGTCTTCGGGCAGGGCGGGGTCGAAGCGGCCCATGATCTCTTGCGTGTTGGGAGCGAAGAAGGCCACCAGCGCGCCGACGATCACCCAGGCCCAGGTCTCGACGAAGGCCGCGCCGCCACCGAGGCTCACGCCGATGCCGAGGCCATCCACCACGCCCTTGAGCGGGCCGAGGCGGGACAGGATGGGCTCGGGCAGGCTGGCGCCAAACTGGCCGAGCATGCCGGCGATGAGCTTGTTGGCGGTGGCCAGATCCGGCGCGCGGAAGTAAACCCACGCAAACACCACGCACAGGAAGGTGAGGGCAACCCCCAGAAAACGCCCCAGGCCGGCCGGCAGATGCACCGGCACCCGGCGGCAGACGTCCTGCCAGGCATGATTGACCACCAGGAAGCCGCCGTGGAGCGCGCCCCAGATCACGAAGTTCCAGCCAGCGCCGTGCCACAGGCCGCCCAGCACCATGGTGGTGAGCAGGTTGAAATGGCGGCGGAAGCGCCCGTGGCGGTTGCCTCCCAGGGGAATGTAAAGGTAGTCGCGCAGGAAGCGCGAGAGCGTCATGTGCCAGCGGCGCCAGAACTCGGTGATGTTGCGCGACTTGTAGGGCGAGTTGAAGTTGAGCGGCAGGCGCACGCCGAACATCCGCGACAGGCCGATGGCCATGTCGGAATAACCCGAGAAGTCGAAGTACAGCTGGAAGGTGTAGGCCAGCGCGCCGCCCCAGGCATTGAACAGGGTGAGGGCGTCGGCATTCGGGGCGAAGACAGGGGCGGCGTAGTCGGCGAGGCTGTCGGCGATCAGCACCTTCTTGGCGAGGCCGATGGCGAAGATGGTGAGGCCGATGGCGAAGTTGGCGGCGTGAGGGCGGTAATTACGGTCCTCGTCGAACTGCGGCATCATCTCCTTGTGGTGCAGCACCGGGCCCGCGATGAGGTGCGGGAAGTAGGTGACGAACAGCACGTAGTAGATGAAGCGGTATTCGGTGACCTTGCCGGCGTAGGCGTCGGCGAGGAAGGCGATCTGGGTGAAGGTGAAGAACGAGATCCCGATGGGCAGGATGATCCCGAGGATCGGCCAGTCGGTGCCCAGCAGGGCGTTGGCGCTGGAGAGGAAGAAGTCGGCGTACTTGTAGTAGCCCAGCAGCACCAGATTGACGATCACCGCCAGGGTGAGCACCCGGCGCCCCTCGGCGGTGCCGGCGCGGCGGGCGATGTAGCCGCCGGCCAGGTAGTTGGCGCAGATCGAGGCGAGCAGCAGGGCCAGGTAGCGGTAATCCCACCAGGCGTAGAAGAACAGCGAGCTGGCGGCCAGCCAGGCCGCGCCGGCCTGTTTGCCGATGCGGCCCAGAATGAAGAAGCCGAGCAGCGTGACCGGCAGGTAGGCCAGCAGGAAGGAATACGAATTGAACAGCATGCGTGCGTGGGGGGCGGTGCCGCGCCCTTGAGTCGACCGGGCGCAGCTTATCCGCTTTGAGTGCCCCGCGCTGTGGCGGAAGGTTGCGGGGTGAAAGATATGTCACGGCGCCGGGTGCCGGCGCCGTGAAATCACCGGCGCAGCTCGGCGTGCAGGGCGCTGAATTCCTGGGCCAGCTTGTGCTTCGGGTCGAGGTGGATCATCGGCTTGGCCTGCTCGTGGCTTTCGCGGATCTTGATCGAGCTGGACAGGTAGGTCTTGAAGATCGGCAGGCCTTCGTCGATGAGCTCCTGCACCAGCTTTTGCGGCAGGCTGGCGCGGGGCTGGAACTGATTGACGACGATGCCTTCAACTTCCAGATCGCGGTTGTGGTCGGCCTTGATCTCCTGAACGTTCTCGAGCAGCGCGTAGAGCGCCCGGCGCGAGAAGTCGTCGCAGTCGAAGGGGATCAGGCACAGCCGGGTGGCGATGAGCGCCGAGCGGGTGAAGAAGTTGAGGGCCGGCGGGGTGTCGATGAACACCGCGTCGAAGTCGTCGGCGAGCTCATCGAGCGCGTCGCGCAGCTTGAAGATCTTGTAGCGGGATTCGAGCTTGCCCTGGAGCTCTTCGAGATCCGGGTGGGACGGCAGGATCGACAGGTTGGCGAAGGGCGTCGGCTGGACGAACTCGGCGGTCTTCTTGGGGTTGAACTTGAAGTTCAACGTTTGCTCGAAGAGCCCGGCGATGGTGTCGTCGGCGTTCTCGGCGCCGTTGCCGAGCAGATAGTGGGTGGAGTTGCCCTGCGGGTCCAGATCCACCACCAGCGTGCGCAGGCCGTTGGCGGCGCTGATCGCCGCGAGGTTGCAGGTGATGGTGGATTTGCCCACGCCGCCCTTCTGGTTGAACACCACTCGTCGCATCGTCTCTTCCCTCTGATCTTTGGTGCCAGTGTTATGACTGGGCGCGATTGTGCCACGCAATGCGGGTCCGCCCTAATTACGAGGGGTGCGAAAATGCGCCTCGTCGGTTAAACTCGCCCGACAAGAATAATCTGCAGTCTTCGTCGCCCCCTCCCGGCGGCGGAACTCCGGCCAGGCGCAGGCGTCAATCGCACCCGGCCGTCAGACCATGCAAATGCCCACTTCGGGGCATCCAAGACGCTTACAGACTTCCGTGTGCAGCAGGGTTAGCGCTCCTTGCCCGCTTGGCCGTTTGCCTTGCGGGGAGGGGTCGGACCATTTTTTTTGGTAGAGATAGAACATGGACAAGGATTTCATCGCCGCCGCCCTCGAGTACCACCGTAGCCCGACCCGCGGCAAGATTTCGGTGGTGCCGACCAAGGGCCTGACCAACCAGCGCGACCTGGCGCTGGCCTACTCCCCTGGCGTGGCCGCCGCCTGTGACGCCATCGTGGCCGATCCGGCCGACGCGCAGGAATACACCTCCCGCGGCAACCTGGTGGCCGTGGTCACCAACGGCACCGCGGTGCTGGGCCTGGGCAACATCGGCCCGCTGGCCGCCAAGCCGGTGATGGAAGGCAAGGGCTGCCTCTTCAAGAAGTTCGCCAACATCGACGTGTTCGACATCGAACTCGCCGAGAACGACCCGGACAAGCTGATCGACATGATCGCCGCCCTCGAGCCCACCCTCGGCGGCATCAACCTCGAGGACATCAAGGCGCCCGAGTGCTTCTACATCGAGCAGAAGCTGCGCGAGCGGATGAAGATCCCGGTCTTCCACGACGACCAGCACGGCACCGCCATCATCTCCGCCGCCGCGATGCTCAACGGCCTCAAGGTGGTCGGCAAGAAGATCGACGAAGTGAAGGTGGTGTGTTCCGGCGCCGGCGCCGCGGCGATCGCCTGTCTTGAGCTGTGGTGCGGCCTCGGCATCAAGCGCGAGAACGTCTTCGTGTGCGACTCGAAGGGCGTGATCTACGTGGGCCGTGACGAGAAGATGGAGCCGACCAAGGCCCGTTACGCCCAGAACACCGAATTCCGCACCCTCGCCGACGCGATGGTCGGTGCCGACGTGTTCCTCGGCCTGTCCACCGCCGGCGTGCTCAAGCCCGAGATGGTCAAGGGCATGGCCGACAAGCCGCTGATCTTCGCGCTGGCCAACCCGACCCCGGAAATCATGCCGGAGCTGGCCAAGGAAGTCCGCCCCGACGCCATCATTGCCACCGGCCGTTCGGATTACCCGAACCAGGTGAACAACGTGCTGTGCTTCCCGTTCATCTTCCGCGGTGCCCTCGATGCCGGCGCCACGACGATCAACGAAGAGATGAAGCTCGCCTGCGTGAAGGCCATCGCCGAGCTGGCCGAAGCCGAGCAGTCCGACGTGGTGGCCCAGGCCTACGGCGGCGCCGATCTTTCCTTCGGCCCGAACTACCTGATCCCCAAGCCCTTCGACCCGCGCCTGATCGTCAAGATCGCCCCGGCCGTGGCCCAGGCCGCCATCGATTCCGGCGTGGCCACGCGCAAGGTCGACATGGACGCCTACGTCCAGAGCCTGACCGAGTTCGTGTACCAGTCCGGCATCATCATGAAGCCGGTGTTCTCCACCGCCAAGCGCATCCCCGCCGACAAGAAGCGCGTGCTCTACGCGGAAGGCGAGAGCGAGCGCGTGCTGCGCGCCGTGCGTGCGGTGGTCGATGAAAACCTGGCCCGTCCGATCCTCATCGGCCGTCCGGCGGTCATCGACATGCGCATCGAGAAGTTCGGCCTCAACCTCAAGTCCGGCCGCGACTTCGATGTGGTGAATGTGGAATCCGACAGCCGCTACCGCGAGCTGTGGCAGGAGTACTACCGCCTGATGGGCCGCGACGGCGTCACGCCGGATTCCGCCCGCGAAGCCCTGCGCTCCGACACCACCCTGATCGGCTGCATGCTGCTGCGTCGCGGCGACGCCGACGCCCTGGTGTGCGGCACCACCGGCTCCTACGACCACCACTTCGAGCACGTCCAGAACCTGATCGGCCTGAAGAACGGCGCCAGCCTGTACGCGGCGATGAACATCCTGCTGCTGCCCCAGCGCGTGCTGGCCATCACCGACACTTACGTGAACGAGATGCCGAGCGCCGAGGACGCCGCCGAGATCGCCGTGATGGCGGCCGACGAGCTGAAGCGTTTCGGCATCGAGCCGAAGGTGGCCCTGCTGTCCCACTCCAACTTCGGCAGCGCCCGGTCCACCTCGTCCCGCCGCATGCGCGAAGCCCGCGACATCCTGCGCGTCAAGGCGCCGGACCTGCAGTGCGACGGCGAGATGCACGGCGACTCGGCCCTGTCCCACGAGATCCGCGAGCGTCTGCACCCGGATTCGACCCTCCACGGCGAAGCCAACCTGCTGGTGATGCCCAATCTGGATGCCGCCAACATCGCCTTCAACCTGCTCAAGGTTGCCCACGGCGACGGCGTGTCGGTGGGGCCGATCCTCCTTGGTAGCGCCCGCGCGGTGCACATCCTGACCCCGTCGGCGTCCGTGCGCCGGCTGGTGAACATCACCGCCCTGGCGGTGGTGGACGCCATGGAGCAGCGCGAAGGCAACTGATCCCGCGCGCTCCGTCCCCCGGCGGGCATGGCCTTTTGCGCATGCCCGCCGGGGGCGGCGGACGCTCACCTCCGGTACAATCGTGGCCCACGATGTCCTGCGAGGTGACGCCATGACTCATCTGATCCGTTTCGACCGCATCGGCGGCCCCGACGTCCTGCAATGGGTCGAGGCCGACCTGCCGCCGCCAGCTGCCGGCGAAGTCCGCATCCGCCACGAGGCGGTCGGCGTCAATTACATCGATACCTATCACCGCTCCGGGCTTTACCCGCTGACGCTGCCGTCCGGCCTCGGCCAGGAAGCGGCGGGCGTCGTCGAAGCCGTCGGCGAGGGTGTGGTGGAGTTCGTGCCCGGCGACCGGGTTGCCTACGTGGGCGGCCCCCTCGGGGCGTATTCCGAAAGCCGCAACATCGCGGCCAGCCTGCTGGTCAATCTGCCCGACAGCCTGAGCTTCGAGCAGGGCGCGGCGATGATGATGCAGGGGCTCACCGCCCAGTACCTGCTGCGTCGCACCTACCGGGTCCAGCCCGGCGATACCATCCTGATCCACGCCGCCGCGGGTGGAGTGGGGCTGATCGTCTGCCAGTGGGCCAAGGCCCTGGGCGCCACGGTGATCGGCACCGTAAGCTCGGACGCCAAGGCCGAGATCGCCCGGCAGCATGGCTGCGATCACACGATTATTTACACCCGCGAATCGGTTTCGGGCCGCGTCCGTGAAATTACCGCGGGCGAAGGCGTGCCGGTGGTTTACGATTCCATCGGCAAGGACACGTTCATGGATTCCCTGGCCTGCCTGCGGCCGCTGGGGGTGATGGTCACCTTCGGCAATGCCTCGGGCCCGGTGCCGGCTTTCGAGCCCGCGCTGCTCGCCAGGATGGGCTCCCTGTTCCTGACGCGTCCGACCCTGTTCCACTACATCGCCCGGCGCGAGGATCTGCTGGCGATGTCCGATGAACTGTTCGACGTGGTGGCCTCCGGTCAGGTCCGCCTGTCGATCAACCAGCGCTATCCGCTCAAGGATGCCGCCGTCGCCCACCGCGAACTCGAGGCCCGGCGCACCACCGGCTCGACCGTCCTGCTTCCGTGATCATGAAATCCGCAATTCCGCTTTCTGCTTCTGCCGTCCTGGCCCTGTTCCTGTCCCTTCCGCTGGCTCCGGCCAGCGCTGCGCCGCCGGCTCCGCCGACCGCCGCGGTGCTGACGCCGGGCCAGGTGGCCTTCATGCAGGCCGAAACCCGGCGCATCGAGGAGGCCTTCATCCAGAAGGTGATGAGCATCACCGGCGCCAGCCACGATCAGGTGGTGCGCGCGATCCCCGCCAAGGGCCGCCTCACCGACCGTCTGGCGCGGATCTACAACTCGCTGGAACGTGACCTGAAGGCGCCGCTCACCGATGAGCAGCAGGCGCTGATCTTCGCCGCCGAGGGCGAGCGCAAGCAGGCGCTGAAGGATCTGCCGGCCCAGGCGGCGGGCCGCTGAAAGGGACGCGGGCCGCCCGGCCCGCTCAGAACAGCTCGATGTCGTTGTCGGGCTTGTCGCGCACGGCGACCTTGCCCGCGCGGAGGGCCGCTTCGTAGCTGGCGATCTGGTTGCGGCCGTTTTCCTTGGCCACGTACAGCGCCTCGTCGGCCCGGCCGACGATCTCCGGGATGGTGTCGGATGCGCTGATGTGGGTGTAGCCGGCGCTCACCGTGACCTGCCCGACCTGCGGGAAAACGTAGTTCTCGACGGCGGTGCGGAAGCGTTCGAGGGCTGTGCGCACCTCGTCTTCCGACATCGCGCGCAGGGTGACGACGAACTCCTCGCCGCCAAAACGGAACAGCTTGTCCTGGTGACGGAAGCTCTCACGCATGATGCGGGCGAGGAGGATCAGCACCTCGTCGCCGTACAGGTGGCCGAAGTGATCGTTGATGCGCTTGAAGTGGTCTACGTCGACCACCGCCAGCCAGTGGTTGCCGTCTTCCTGCTGGCGCCGGCGACGGACGGCGGCCGGATCGTTTTCGGCGGCCTGCATCGCGGCCATGCCGGCGAGGATCTTCGACAGGCTCTCGTCGAAGGTCTTGCGGTTGAGCATCCCGGTGAGGGTGTCCCGCTCGCTGTAGTCCAGCAGGCTCAGGTAGTTGCGGTAGAGCCCCAGGAAACCTTCGGCGGTGCCCAGGTCGTCTTCCGAGAGCGGGCGGTCGCAGGAGACTTCGAGCACGCCCAGCACGCGCCGGTCGACGCTGATCGGAAAACAGTGGATGTAGGCGCCGGTTTCCTTGAGCTCCCGTCGCACGATCTGCGAGTTCTCGACGCAGGCGAGGATCTCCGGCCGGGTGCCGATGGGCTGGGGGTCGTCGATCTCGGCTTCGGTCGCGTAGCGAACCCCGTCGCTGCCTACGTGGGTGACCTGTTCGAGGGCGCGGGCATCGCCATCCCCGACGATCTTGTGAAGATTGACCTCGCGGGCCTTGACCAGCTCGAACAACGCTGACGCGACGCCTAGCTCAAGCAAGGCCCTGTCTCGATGTTGGGTGATGGATTCGACGTGCTTGAGGACGTGGATCATGGTGCCCGGTGCGACATTATTGGCTTTTTGTGGTCACATTTTCGCGATTCTACCTGTACTTGGCAGTGCAGCGGAGCCTGGATGCCGCAGGGCGGCTGCAGGGCCACGGGCGGTCGCGCCGAGAAGTCGGGATTGCGTCGTCGCCCGGCTGCGTATAATCCGGGCTTCCCTCTGCAATTTCCTTCCCTCTTGAACTACGACACTTTCATCAACGTTCTGTTCTCCCGGGTGCCCCGGGCCGACGTGACCCGTGCGCTGGTGGTGATCAATTCGGTCGTCTTTGCGGCGCTGGCAATCGCGGCGGTGAATCCCATGCAGATCCCGCCCGATCTGCTGATCCGGTTTGGCGGCAACTTCGCCCCGCTGGTCCAGCAGGGTGAGGGGTGGCGCTTCTTCACCGCGCTCTTCCTGCACGGCGGGCTGCTCCACGTGGGGCTCAACATGCTGGCGCTGCACCAGGCCGGGCAGGTGGTCGAGCGGCTGTTCGGGCGGTGGGGCTTCCTGACCATCTACGTGATCGCCGGCCTGCTGGGCAATGCGGCCAGCCTGTGGTGGAAGCCGGGCCCGGTGAGCGTCGGCGCGTCCGGGGCGATCTTCGGCGTGTATGGTGCGCTGCTGGCCTACCTGCTGCGTCAGCGGGGGTCGGTGCCCACCGAGGTGTTCCGCGAGATGCGCTCGGGTACCCTGGGCTTCATCGGTTATTCGCTGTTTGCCGGCTTCTCGATTCCGGGCATCGACAACGCCGCCCACCTGGGCGGCCTGGTGGGCGGGCTGCTGCTGGGCGCGGCCTTTGCCGAGCCGCTGGTGTCGCCGAAGCCGGTGCGCTGGCTTGCGCCCCAGGTGCTGGGCGGGCTGCTGCTGGCGGCGGCGCTGGGCAGCTGGCTGTGGAAGGAGTCGCCCCAGGTGGTGCGCAATTTCGAGATCGGTTCGGCCTACCAGCAGACGATCCGCCAGTTTGCCCTCGAAGAGCAGGAGCTCCTGCGCGAGCAGGCCGCGCTGATGGACGCCATGCGCCAGAAGCGGATCACCGAAGCGGCGGCCCTCGACAAGCTGGAGCACGACTTCATCCCCCGCTGGGACCGGGCCATCACCGCCCTGTCGTGGCGCGAGGCGCCGGACGACTACGAATGGCAGCGGGACGAGCTGGTGCATTACGCCACCACCCGCCGCGACGCCCTGAAGGCGCTGGCCCAGGCCATCGAAACCCATCAGGCGGTGTGGATCGAGCGTTCGCGCACCCTGCAGGTGCAGGCCGACAACATCCTGCTGCAGATGCGCCTGCGCAAGTCGGTGGAGGCCGCCGGCCGCTAGTCGGGAAATCTCGCCACGGGGGTCAACCGGCGGCCGGCCGGAAGGTAAAATCCCGGGATGCCTGAATCCCACTCCCCCCGTTTCATCCATCTGCGCCTTCACACCGAGTATTCGATCTCCGACGGGATCGCGCAGGTGGATTCCGCCATTGCCCGCGCCGTCGCCGACGGCATGCCGGCGCTGGGCATCTCCGATCTGGCCAACCTGTTCGGGATGGTCAAGTTCTACAAGGGCGCCCGCGGCAAGGGCCTCAAGCCGGTGATCGGCTGCGACGTCTGGATCACCAACGCGGTCGATCGCGACAAGCCGTCCCGCGTCCTCCTGATCTGCAAGAACCGCAAGGGCTACGGCCAGCTGTGCGAGCTGCTGACCCTGGCCTTCATGGAGAACAAGTATCGCGGCCGCGCCGAGATCCGCCGTGAATGGCTGACCGCCGAAGCCGCGTCCGATCTCATCTGCCTGTCGGGTGCCAAGGACGGCGACGTGGGGCACGCGCTGGCCAACGGCAACATGCAGATGGCCGAGAGCCTGGCCGCCGACTGGGCCCGGCGCTTCCCGGATTCGTTCTACATCGAGCTGCAGCGCGCTGGGCATCCGGGCACTGAAACCTACATCCGCGAGGCCGTCCAGCTCGCCTCGCGGCTCAACCTGCCGGTGGTCGCCACCCACCCGATCCAGTTCATCCGGCCCGAGGACTTCAAGGCCCACGAGGCGCGGGTGTGCATCGCCGAAGGCTACGTGCTGGCCGACAAGCGCCGGCCCAAGGATTTCACCGAGCAGCAGTACTTCAAGACCCAGGACGAGATGGCGGCGCTCTTTGCCGACATTCCCGAGGCGCTCGAGAACAGCGTCGAGATCGCCCGCCGCTGCTCGCTCACGGTGCAGCTGGGCAAGAACTTCCTGCCGCTGTTCCCGACGCCCGACGGCATGAGCCTCGACGACTTCCTTGTACAGGAAGCCAAGGCCGGCCTCGAGGAACGTCTCGCCCAGCTCTATCCGCACCCCGAGGAGCGCGAGGCCCAGCGCCAGCGCTACGAAGACCGTCTCAAGTTCGAGACCGACACCATCGTCCAGATGGGCTTCCCGGGCTACTTCCTGATCGTGGCGGACTTCATCCAGTGGGCCAAGAACAACGGCGTGCCGGTGGGGCCGGGGCGGGGGTCGGGTGCGGGCTCGCTGGTGGCTTACTCCCTCAAGATCACCGACCTTGATCCGCTCGCCTACGCGCTGCTGTTCGAGCGCTTCCTCAACCCCGAGCGGGTGTCGATGCCCGACTTCGACATCGACTTCTGCCAGGACAACCGCTACCGCGTGATCGAGTACGTGCGCGAGCGCTACGGCAAGGACGCGGTGAGCCAGATCGCCACCTTCGGCACGATGGCCTCGAAGGCCGTGGTGCGCGACGTGGGCCGCGTGCTGGATCTGCCCTACGGCCTGTGCGACCGCCTCTCCAAGCTGATCCCGGTGGTGCAGAACAAGCCGCTTTCGCTGGCCGACGCCCGCGCCCAGGAGCCGCAGATCAACGAGCTGATGGCCGACGGTAACGACGGCGAGTCGATCCAGGAACTCTGGAGCCTCGCCGAGCCGCTCGAAGGCCTCACCCGCGGCGTCGGCATGCACGCCGGGGGTGTGCTGATCGCGCCGGGCAAGCTCACCGATTTCTGTCCGCTCTACATCGCCGACGGCGAGGACGCCACGCCGGTGTCCCAGTTCGACAAGGACGACGTGGAAGCCGTCGGCCTCGTGAAGTTCGACTTCCTGGGCCTGCGAAACCTCACCATCATCGAGCTGGCGCTCGATTACGTCGAGCGTCTCACCGGCTCTAAGCCCGACCTCATGAGCCTGGGCTTCGAAGACCAGGCCGCCTACCAGATCCTCCGGGACGCCAACACCACGGCGATCTTCCAGGTGGAATCGGAAGGCATGAAGAAGCTCCTGAAAAAGCTCGCGCCCGACCGCTTCGAAGACATCATCGCCGTGCTGGCGCTCTACCGTCCGGGCCCGCTGGGCTCGGGGATGGTGGACGACTTCATCCTCCGGAAGAAGGGCCAGCAGGCCATCGACTACTTCCACCCGGATCTCACCGCCTGCCTGTCGCCCACCTACGGGGTGATCGTGTATCAGGAGCAGGTGATGCAGATCTCCCAGATCATCGGGGGCTACACCCTGGGCGGCGCCGACATGCTGCGTCGGGCAATGGGCAAGAAGAAGCCCGAGGAGATGGCCAAGCACCGGGAGACCATCGCCGCGGGGGCTCGCCAGAAGGGCTACGACCCGGCGCTGGCCGAGCAGCTCTTCGACCTGATGACCAAGTTTGCCGAGTACGGCTTCAACAAGTCGCACACGGCAGCCTACGCGGTGGTCACCTACCACACCGCGTGGCTCAAGGCCTATCACTGCTCGGCGTTCATGGCGGCCACCATGTCCGCCGATCTGGACAACACCGACACGATCAAGATCTTCTACGAGGACACGCTCGCCAACGGCATCAAGGTGCTGCCGCCGGACGTGAACCAGTCGGACTACCGCTTCGTGCCCACCGACTCGAAGACCATCCGCTACGGCCTGGGGGCGGTGAAGGGCGTGGGCGAGCCGGCGGTGCGGGCCATCCTCGCTGCGCGGGAAGCCGGGCCGTTCAAGGATCTGTTCGACTTCGCCTGCCGGGTGGACAAGCGGATGGCCAACCGCCGCGTGATCGAAGCCCTGATCCGCGCCGGCGCCTTTGACACCCTCGACCCCGTGCAGCCGGCCGACCGGGCCAAGCTGCTGGCTTCGGTGGGCATCGCCATGGAAGCCGCCGAGCAGATCGCCGCCAACGCCATGCAGAGCGGCCTGTTCGACATGCCCGGCATGGAAGCCCCGCCGATGGCCGACTACGTCAAGGTGCGGCCGTGGGGCGAGCGCGAGCGCCTGAAGGAAGAAAAGCTGGCGATCGGCTTCTTCCTCTCCGGCCATCCCTTCAACGCCTTCAAGCCCGAAGTGCGGCGCTTCGTGCGGCGCACCCTGGCCCACGTGGAGCCGTCGAAGGATCTCGTCACCCTGGCCGGCGTGGTGATGGAAGTGCGCGCCAAGATGACCGCCCGCGGCAAGATCGCCTTCGTGCTGCTGGACGACGGCACCACGCCCCGGGAGGTGTCGGTGTTCTCGGAGACCTTCGACAACAACCGGGAGCGCATCGTGGTGGACGAGGTGCTGATCGTCGACGCCAAGGTGAGCCCCGATGATTTCTCCGGCCCCGGTGGCCTGCGCATCGTCGCCGACCGCCTGATGACCCTTGGCGAGGCCCGCGGCCGCTTTGCCCGCGCCCTGCAGCTCAAGCTCAACGGCGAAGTCGGTGAGGCGGGTGGCGCTACCGCCGCAGCCGAGCGCCTGCAGACGATGCTCACCCCCTTCCGCGAAGGCGAGTGCCCGATCCGCGTGCGCTACCGCAACGCCGAGGCCGAGGCCGACTTCCCCCTCGGCCCGGGCTGGCGCGTGCGCCCCGACGACAGCCTGCTGGAAAGCCTGCGCGAATGGCTACCCCCTGATTCCGTTGAAGTGATCTACTCATGAGCAACTGTTTTCTCGACGCCAGCCTCCTTGACGAGCTGGTCGCCAAGGCCCGTTCGGTGCCGCGCCTGCGCAGCCACCACAACCTCCACCTCGAATCCACCGAGCCGGCCCACCGCCTGCTGGTGGCGATCGAGCCGGATTCGTACGTGCGGCCCCATTGTCACCTCGATCCCAACAAGTCCGAGACCATCATCCCGCTGCGCGGGCGGCTCGGGGCGCTGGTGTTCGATGGGGAGGGCAAGGTGCTGGAGGCGCGGGTGATCGCGCCAGAGGCCGGCGCGTTCGGCTTTCACGTGCCGGCCGGGGTGTTCCACAGCATCGTGGCGCTGGAGAGCGGCACGGTGTTCATCGAGATCAAGGCCGGCCCCTACGCGGTGCCGGTGGCGGCCGAATGGGGCCAGTGGGCGCCGGCCGAGGGCGAGCCGGGCGTTGCCGGCTACCTGGCCGAGATGAAGCGCGCCTTTACAGCGGTCTGATCGGCGTGGCCGGCAGGCTGCCGGCCTCAAGCAGCCCCGTCACCGCGTCGGCCGGCAGGGGCGGGCTGAACAGATAGCCCTGGGCGGCGGAGCAGCCTTCGCGGAGCAGGAAGGCCATCTGCTCGGGGGTTTCCGTGCCTTCGGCGATCACCTCCAGGTGCAGGCTATGGCCGAGCTGGATGATCGCCCGCACGATGGTGGCGTCTTCCGGGTCGTCGGTCAGATCCCGCACGAAGCTCTGGTCCACCTTCAGCCGGTCCACCGGGAAGCGCTTGAGATAGGCCAGACTCGAATAGCCGGTGCCGAAGTCGTCGATCGACAGGCGCACCCCCAGCGCCTTGAGCCGCGCGAGGGTGGCGGATACATCCGGGCCGGACTGCATCAGCAGGGATTCGGTGAGCTCCAGTTCGAGCCAGCGGCCGTCGAGCCCGCTTGCAGCTAGCGCGGCGGCCACGCTCGCCACGATGTCGCTGCGGCGGAACTGCAGCGCCGACAGATTCACCGCCACCGGCATCGGCGGAAAGCCTGCATCCTGCCAGGCGACGGCCTGGCGGCAGGCGGTGCCGAGCACCCATTCGCCGATCGGCACGATCAGCCCGCATTCTTCGGCCAGGGGGATGAAACGTGCCGGCGAGATGCCCCCCATCACGCCGCTGAACCAGCGCAGCAGCGCCTCCACGCCGATGATCCGGCCGCTCATCAGGTCAACCTGCGGCTGGTAGAAGAGCTGGAATTCCTCCTGGGCCAGGGCGTGGCGCAGGCCATTTTCGAGGTGCAGGCGCTCCAGGGCGTTGACGTTCATCGCCTCGTCGAAGAAGCGGTAGGTGTTCCGGCCGCTCTCCTTGGCGTGGTACATGGCGGTGTCGGCGTTCTTCATCAGCAGCTCGACGCTGTTGCCATCCTCGGGGTAGAGGGCGATGCCGATGGAGAACGAGGTGCCGAGCTGCTGCCCGTCCACGTCGAATGGCGGGCCGAGCAGGTCGAGGATCTTCTCGGCCACCCGCGCCGCGTCGTCGGGCACGTCCACGTCGGTGAGCACGATCAGGAACTCGTCGCCCCCCTGGCGGCTCACCGTGTCGGTCTCGCGCACGCAGCTGGTGAGGCGCTGGGCGACACCCTGCAGCAGGCGGTCCCCGATCATGTGGCCGAGGGAGTCGTTGATCGTCTTGAAGCGGTCGAGATCGAGGAACATCAGCGCGATGCGCTTGCCGTGACGGGTGGCGCTGGCCAGGGCCTGATCGAGGCGGTCGCGCAGCAGAGTTCGGTTGGGCAGGCCGGTGAGCGGGTCGTGCTGGGCCAGGAAGGCGATGCGCGCTTCCGAGGCCTTGCGCTCGGTGATGTCGGACAGCACCGCCACGTAGTGGGTGACCCGTCCGGTCTTGTTGCGAACGGCGCTGATCGACAGGGACGAGGGATAGAAGGTGCCGTTCTTGCGCCGGTCGTGGATCTCGCCCTGCCAGAAGCCCATGATGTTGATGTCCCGCCACATGGCTTCGTAGAAGGCCTTGTCGTGGTGGCCGGAGCACAGCAGGTGGGGCGTCTGGCCGATGGCTTCCTCCGCGGTGTAGCCGGTGACGTCGGTGAAGGCCCGGTTGACGGACAGGATGCGCTCGTCGGCGTCGGTGACGATGATCGCCTCGACGCTGTTCTGGAACACCGTCCAGGCGAGGCGCGATTGTTCTTCGTGGGTACGGCGCACGGTGATGTCGGCGATGGTGGTCACCACGCCGCGTACCGGGGCGGCGGGATCATCGTCCTCGAAGAGCGGCACCGCGTTGCTCCACAGCCAGCGCCGGCTGCCGTCGGAGCGGTCGATGCCGAGTATGCCGGCCTGGGGCAGGCCCGAGCGCAGGGCGCGGGCCGACGGGGTGTTGTTGGGCTCGAGCGGCGTGCCGTCCTCGTCGAGGTAGGTGATGAGCGTCTCCAAGGCGCTCCAGTCGTGGAGCTGGTCGGAGGACAGGCCCAGGATCTCGCAGGCGGCGACGTTGTGGGCGAGGAGCCTTCCGCTGGCATCGCGCATGACCACGCCTTCGCCCATCGACGCGAGGAGGGTGCCCAGGCGGGTTTCCCGCTCGCGCAGTTCGGCTTCGGTGTTGCGCCGGTCGGTGATGTCGAGGCAGGAGCCGATGTAGCCGACGAATTCGCCGTCGGCGTCGAAGATCGGCCGGCCGGTGTCGATGATCCAGCGGTATTCGCCGTCGTGGCGGCGCAGGCGGTATTCCATCTCGAAGGGCGTGCGGACCGCGAAGTGCTCGAGATAGGTGCTGACGCAGCGGTCGAAATCCTCGGGGTGGACGCCGGTGGTCCAGCCGTCGCCGAACTCCTGTTCAAAGCTGCGGCCGGTGAAATTGAGCCAGGTCTGGTTGAAGTAGTTGCACTTTGCGTTCAGGCCGGATCGCCAGATCAGCGCGGGCAGGTGGTCGAACAGGGACATGGAGTTGTCCCGGTTGACTGCCGGTTGAGTGAGCAAGGGCGTGGGCACGGTCTGTACGGTGTCGATAGGGTTCGTCGAGCAAAAGGGCGAATACTTGCCATCTGCATTCTAGAACCATTTCGGCACGAGACGGCCAGGCTTTAGTACGTTGTTTCCCGTATGAAAGTGGTGTGGGTCGGTGGGGCGGCTGGCGTGTCGTCCACGTGGCTGACCCGCGCCGCCGGCGGGCCCCGGCGCGACCATTCGATGAGCGCCTCGACTGCGTCGGCCGGACCGGCGACGAGGGCCTCGACGGTGCCATCGCTGCGGTTGCGCACCCAGCCGGTGAGCCCCAGCCGGGTGGCCTGCGCCTGCAGGGCATTGCGGTAGCCCACGCCCTGCACCACGCCGTGGATGCGCAGGAGGAGGGCGGTGGGCTCAGAGGTTGTCTTCATCGATGAACCGCGGCAGCAGGTCGCGCGAGCGGGCAAGGGCGCTGTAGATGTCGCCGCAGATGTTGTTGGGGCCGATCTCGTCCACAAAGCCCGAACGGGTGATGAGGGATTCCGGCTGGGGGTTGAGGTTGCACAGGAGCAGCGCGCAACCGCGCTTGTGGAGGTTCTTGCTGAGGCTCTCGAGCCCCTCCAGGCCGGTGGTGTCGAGGCTGACCAGGTGGTTGAGTTCGAGGATCACCACCTCCGGATGGCGCTGTTTGGGGTCGAGCAGGGTTTCGAGCTTGTTGATGGCGCCGAAGAACAGCGTGCCGTAGATCGAGTAGGCCACGACCCGGGGCGAGCCGTCCGGGTACAGGAAGCCCGGCAGCATCGACAGCTCGGCCAGCGGCAGGCGCTCGATGCGGGTGAGGTTGGACATCCGGTAGATGAAGAACAGGGCGGCCAGCACCATGCCCAGCTCGACCGCCAGGGTGAGATCGAACAGCACCGTGGTGAAGAAGGTGGTGAGCAGCGTGGTGCGGTAGGTGAGCGAGAAACGGCGCAGGCCGCGGAACTCGTGCCATTCGCCCATGTTGACGGCGACCACCACGACGATGGCCGAGAGGGTGGCCAGCGGAATGTCGGTGGCGAAGGGCGCGAGCACCAGCACCACCGCCAGCAGCACCAGGGCGTGGACCATCCCGGCGATAGGGCTGCGTCCGCCGGTGCGCACGTTGGTGGCGGTGCGGGCGATGGCGCCGGTGGCGGCAAATCCGCCGAACAGCGGCGCGGCCAGGTTGGCGATGCCCTGGGCGATGAGTTCCTGGTTGGGGTCGTGGCGATCCTCGATGGTGGCGTCGGCCACCCGGGCCGACAGCAGGGATTCGATGGCGCCAAGGAGCGCGATGGTGAGCGCCGGGGAGATCAGCTTGCCGAGGGTTTCGAGGGACAGCGCCGGTAGCGCAAAGCCGGGCAGTTGCTGGGGAATCCCGTTGAAGCGGCTGCCGATGGTCTCGACCGGAAACTGGAACAGGGCGTTGGCGACGGTGGCAAGCACCAGGACGCCCAGCGGCCCCGGCAGCCGGGCCAGGGGCTTGAAGCGCCGGGCGAGGCCGTTCCACGACAGCAGTACGATGATCGAGGCGACCGACAGGGAGACGGTGGGGATGTCGACGGTGTCCAGGTGGGTGATGAGCGCCTTCATCTTGCCGAAGAATTCGCCGGGCAGATGGTCGATCTTGAGGCCCAGGAAATCCTTGATCTGGGCGAGGAAGATCACCACCGCGATGCCGTTGGTGAAGCCGACCACCACGGTTTTGGGGATGAAGCGGATCAGGCTGCCCAGACGGAAGGCGCCCATCGCCACCAGCATGGCGCCGGCCAGCATGGTGGCGACGAGGAGGTTCTGCACCCCGTATTCGACGACGATGCCGTAGATGATCGGGATGAAGGCGCCGGTGGGGCCGCCGATCTGCACCCGGGAGCCGCCCAGGGCGGAGATGAGGAAGCCGGCGACGATGGCCGTCCAGATGCCGGCGGTGGGGGTCATGCCGGAGGCGATGGCGAAGGCCATGGCCAGGGGCAGGGCGAGGACGCCGACGGTCAGGCCGGCGGAGACGTCACGGCCGAACTGGGCCTTGTCGTAGCCCGGCAGGGTGTCGAGGAGCTTGGGGTGGAAGGAAATCTTCATGGGGCCTCCGCAATTGAGGGGTGAGACGGGATGCGTTGGTGCACGCAGTTTGCGGAGGCGGTGAGCCCGGGCCGGTACGGTGCTGGATGATCCAGCGCTTGCGGGCGCTCAGGGTGCCGTCGGGACGGCTGGCGGACTGGCCGTGGGCGGCCGCCAGGAGAACGTTGGAAGGATCCGTGGTTGTCCTGGCGGGCATGGGGTCAGGAGTACTTGGCGTCGTTGGCGGCCTGGTTCTGGCGGGAGGTCGCGTGCATGACCTCCACCAGCATCTTGACCGCCGCGACGAACAGCAGCGCGCCACCGATCAGGACGCACGCCCAGGCGTGCATCGCGCTGGCGGGAAAGCCCGGCAGGATCGTGGCGCGCCCTTCCATCAGCCAGGCGGCGCCGATGGCGAGGATCAGCACGCCGATGAGGTCGAGCAGCGCCCAGCCCCAGAAGGCGAGGGTAAGGCGCGGAAGCGGAGAACGGTTGGCTTGCATGGATACAAAAATTTAGAAGTGCTGGCTGACAGGCGGCTTACGTCGGGCTGTCACTTGACCCGCATGCCGGGCTGGGCGCCGGCGTCGGGGGACAGGATGAACAGGCCCGGGGCGTCGCCGGTGGTGTCGGAGGCGGCCAGCACCATGCCTTCGGACATGCCGAACTTCATCTTGCGCGGCGCGAGGTTGGCGACCATCACCGTGAGGCGGCCGACCAGGGTGGCCGGGTCGTAGGCGCTCTTGATGCCGGCAAACACCTGACGGGGTTTCTCCTCGCCGATGTCCAGCTGCAGGCGCAGCAGCTTGGCGGCGCCTTCGACGTGCTCGGCGGAGACGATCTTGGCGATGCGCAGGTCGACCTTGCCGAAGTCGTCGATGGAGATGAAGGGCTCGAACGCGTCGGCGCTGGCGGCTTCGGTGGCGGCGGTGTGGGCCTGGTGCTGGGCGTGGCGCTGCTCGGAGTGTTTGGCCTTGGCGTCCTTGGCTTCGGCGGCCGGCTTGGTGTCGGCGGCGGGGGCGAGGGATTCGCGGTTGGCTTCGAGCAGGGCGTCCACCTGCTTGCGCTCGATGCGGGTCATGAGGTGGCTGTAGGCGTTGATGGTGTGGCCGGCAGGCAGCGGGGCGAGCAGGTTGTTCCAGGTGAGCGCTTCGATGTTGAGGAAGGTCTCGACCTGGCCGGCGAGGGTCGGCAGCACGGGCTTGAGCAGGCCGGTGAGGGCCTTGAAGATGTTGATGGCGGTGGTGCACACCACGTGCAGGCGGGCGTCCTGGCCTTCCTGCTTGGCGAGCTCCCACGGTTTGTTGTCGTTGACGTAGCCGTTGGCGAGATCGGCGAACTCCATGATCTTGCGCAGGGCGCGGCTGTAGTCGCGGGTTTCGAACGCGGCGGTGACTTCGTCGATGTTCCAGTCGAGGGCGAGGGCCTCGTCGTGGGCGGCGAGCTTGCCGTCGAAGCGCTTGGCGATGAAGCCGGCGCAGCGGCTGGCGATGTTGACGAACTTGCCGACCAGATCGGAATTGACCTTGGCGATCATGTCGTCGAGGTTGAGATCCACGTCTTCCATCGTGCCGTTGGACTTGCCGGCGAAGTAGTAGCGCAGCCACTCGGGGTTGAGCTTCTGTTCGGTGTAGCTGCGGGCGGTGATGAAGGTGCCGCGGCTCTTGCTCATCTTGGCGCCGTCGACGGTGAGGAAGCCGTTGACGCACAGCTGGGTGGGCGTGCGGTAGCCGGCGAAGTGCAGCATCGCGGGCCAGAAGAGCGCGTGGAAGTACAGGATGTCCTTGCCGATGAAGTGGATCATCTCGGTGCCGGTGGCGGCAGCCGGGCCGGCTTCGGTGAAGGCGGCCACGTCGATGTCGGCGTTGCGGGCGGCGAGGTTCCTGAAGCTGGCGAAGTAGCCGATCGGCGCGTCCAGCCAGACGTAGAAGTACTTGCCCGGCGCGCCGGGGATCTCGAAGCCGAAGTAGGGCGCGTCGCGGGAGATGTCCCAGTCGGAGAGCTTGTTCTCGCCGGCTTCGCCGAGCCATTCCTTCATCTTGTTGGCAGCCTCGGACTGCAGGCGGCGGGCGCCGTCGGGCGTGGTGCCCTGGGTCCAGTCACGCAGGAACTCGACGGCCTTCGGGTCGGAGAGACGGAAGAAGTAGTGCTCGGAGGTCTTCAGCACCGGCTTGGCGCCGGAGACGGCGGAGTAGGGGTTCTTGAGCTCGGTGGGCGCGTAGGCGGCGCCGCAGGCCTCACAGTTGTCGCCGTACTGATCGGCCGCGCCGCACTTGGGGCACTCGCCCTTGATGAAGCGGTCCGGCAGGAACATTTCCTTCACCGGATCGTAGAACTGCTCGATGGCGCGGGTGTCGATGAGCTTGGCGCCGTCGCGCAGGCGGGTGTAGATGTCTTCCGCGTACCAGCGGTTTTCGTCGCTGTGGGTGGAGTGGTAGTTGTCGAAGGCCACGCCGAAATCGCGGAAATCCCGGCTATGCTCGCCATGCACGCGGTTGATGAGCTGCTCGGGCGTCAGGCCTTCCTTTTCGGCGCGCAGCATGACCGGCGTGCCGTGGGTGTCGTCCGCGCAGACGTAATGCACCGTGTTGCCACGCATGCGCTGGTAGCGCACCCAGATGTCGGCCTGGATGTAGCCCACCAGATGGCCGAGGTGGATGTCGCCGTTGGCGTAGGGCAGGGCGTTGGTGACGAGGATCTTGCGCGGGGAGCTCATGGGTGGGCCTGGAACATAATTGTTGTGAACCCCGCATTTTAGCAAAGGCGGAGGCCCCACGGCCGGCTCCGGCGCCTGCGGCACGGCAGGCCCGCGCCCTTACCGTAGAGCGGCGTTTCAAGTAAACTCAATTACTGGAGTAAATTACTCGGGTTTGAATGCGCCGTCTGGCGTCTTTCCTGCTTTCATTGCACCATGTTCTCCTTTTTTCGCCGTTCGCCGGCCCCTGACACCATGAGCCTCACCGATCAAAGCGTCCTCGACAGCCTCCGGCAGTATGCCGACCCCAATACCGGCAAGGATTACGTTTCGAGCCGTGCCGTGAAGAACCTGCGCGTCAGCGGTGCCGACGTGTCCTTCGACATCGAACTGGGCTACCCGGCCCAGACCCAGATCGACACCATCCGCCAGGCGGTGATCGCCCAGGTGAAATCGGTGCCGGGCGTGGGCAACGTGAGCGCCAACGTGTTCAGCCGGATCGTGGCCCACGCGGTGCAGCAGGGCGTGAAGCTGCTGCCGGGCGTGAAGAACATCATCGCGGTGGCGTCCGGCAAGGGCGGCGTGGGCAAGAGCACCACGGCGGTCAACCTGGCCCTGGCGCTGGTGGCCGAGGGTGCCAAGGTGGGCATGCTGGATGCCGACATCTACGGCCCGTCGCAGCCCCAGATGCTGGGCATCGGTGGCGAGCGCCCCGAATCCCACGACGGCAAGACCATGGAGCCCCTCGAGGCCCACGGCCTGCAGGTGATGTCGATCGGCTTCCTGGTGGATGTGGAGACCCCGATGGTGTGGCGTGGCCCGATGGCCACCCAGGCCCTCAACCAGCTCCTCAAGGAAACCAACTGGCGTGATCTGGATTACCTCGTGATCGACATGCCGCCGGGCACCGGCGACATCCAGCTGACGCTCTCGCAGACCGTGCCGGTGACCGGTGCGGTAATCGTCACGACGCCCCAGGATATTGCCTTGCTCGACGCCCGCAAGGGCCTCAAGATGTTCGAGAAGGTCGGCGTGCCCATCATCGGCATCGTGGAAAACATGAGCATCCACATCTGTTCGAAGTGCGGTCACGAAGAGCACATCTTCGGCACCGGTGGTGGCGAAACCATGTGCAAGGACTACGGCGTGCCTTTCTTGGGCGCGCTGCCGCTGGACATCCAGATCCGTCAGGAAGTGGATAGCGGCGTGCCGACCGTGGTGGCCGACCCGAATGGCCGGGTGGCCGAAATCTACAAGGGCATCGCCCGCAAGGTGGCCATCACCATCGCCGAACGGGCGAAGGACATGAGCCACAAGTTCCCGAACATCGTGGTGCAGAATACGTGAACAAATTCAATGTCGTGATGCGCGCAGCCCTGGTGGCCGCGCTTGCCACCAGCCTGTCCGGCTGTGTGGTGGGTACCGTGGTCGGCACCGCCGTGGATGTGGGCGTCGAAGTCGTGAAGGTGCCCTTCAAGGTCGGCAAGGGCATCTACGACGTCGTGAAGGACGACGAGCCGAAGGACAAGTAGCCCAACTGAGCGGGCGCTTCTTCCGGGGGCTTTCGGGGTGACGGCGGTCTGATGGCCGCCGTCACGCATTTGGCCGAAATTTCGTGCGCGTGGATGTAGAATGCGCATTTTTGTGCAGGGACAGCCAGCGTGAGCATCAAGTCGGACAAGTGGATTCGCCGCATGGCGGAAGGCGATGCGAAGATGATCGAACCCTTTGCCCCCGAGCTGGTGCGCCAGAACGAAGGTGGCAAGATCGTCTCCTACGGCACCTCGAGCTACGGCTACGATGTTCGCGTGGCCAACGAATTCAAGATCTTCACCAACATCAACTCCACGATCGTCGATCCGAAAAACTTCGACGAGCGCAACTTCGTGGATTTCACCGGTGACGTGTGCATCATCCCGCCGAACTCCTTCGCGCTGGCCCGCACGGTTGAATACTTCCGCATCCCGCGCAGCGTGCTCACTGTGTGCCTGGGCAAATCCACCTACGCGCGCTGCGGGATCATCGTCAATGTGACGCCCCTCGAGCCCGAGTGGGAAGGCCACGTGACGCTGGAGTTCTCCAACACCACGCCGCTGCCGGCCAAGATTTACGCCAACGAAGGCGTGGCCCAGATGCTGTTCTTCGAGTCTGACGAAACCTGCGCCACCTCCTACAAGGATCGCGGCGGTAAATATCTGGGTCAGACTGGCGTCACCCTGCCGAAAATCTGAAATACTTGTCAGCTACACTTTGAACATCGGGCGGACCATGCGCAGGCACGCGGGTCCGCCCAAAACTTTTTGTTGATCTGCCCGGGCTCAAACCGGGCACCGAGGAGTCGAGCATGCGCTTCAATTTTCCGGTCATCGTCATCGACGAGGACTTCCGTTCGGAAAACACGTCCGGGCTGGGCATCCGCGCCCTGGCGGAAGCCATCGAGAAGGAAGGCCTGCAGGTGCTGGGCGTCACCAGCTACGGCGACATGTCGTCCTTCGCCCAGCAGCAGAGCCGCGGCTCGGCCTTCATCCTGTCGATCGACGACGAAGAGTTTTCCTCGCCCGAGGCGGCCGAAAAGGCCATCGCCGATCTGCGCGCCTTCGTGAGCGAGATCCGGATGCGCAACGCCGACATCCCGATCTTCCTGCACGGCGAGACCCGCACCTCGCGCCACATCCCCAACGACGTGCTGCGCGAGCTCCACGGCTTCATCCACATGTACGAGGACACGCCGGAGTTCATCGCCCGCAACGTGGTGCGCGAAGCCAAGGCCTACCTCGAATCCCTGCCGCCGCCATTCTTCCGCGCGCTCACCCACTACGCGTCGGATGGCTCGTACTCGTGGCACTGCCCGGGTCACTCCGGCGGTGTGGCCTTCCTCAAGTCGCCCGTCGGCCAGATGTTCCACCAGTTCTTCGGCGAGAACATGCTGCGCGCCGACGTGTGCAACGCGGTGGAAGAACTCGGCCAGCTGCTCGACCACACCGGCCCGGTGGCGGCTTCCGAGCGCAACGCCGCGCGCATCTTCAACTGCGATCACCTGTACTTCGTCACCAACGGCACGTCCACGTCCAACAAGATCGTCTGGCACTCCACCGTGGCGCCGGGTGACATCGTGGTGGTGGACCGCAACTGCCACAAGTCGGTGCTCCACGCGATCATGATGACCGGCGCGATCCCGGTCTTCCTGATGCCGACCCGCAACAACTTCGGCATCATCGGCCCGATCCCGCGCTCCGAGTTCAACTGGGAAAGCATCCAGAAGAAGATCGACGCCAACCCCTTCATTGCCGACAAGACCGCCAAGCCGCGGGTGCTCACCATCACCCAGTCCACCTACGACGGCGTGCTCTACAACGTCGAGGCCATCAAGGACGAGCTGGACGGCAAGATCGACACCCTGCACTTCGACGAAGCCTGGCTGCCCCACGCGGCTTTTCACGACTTCTACGGCGACTACCACGCCATCGGCGCCGATCGCCCGCGCTGCAAGGAGTCGATGATCTTCTCGACCCAGTCGACCCACAAGCTGCTGGCAGGCCTGTCGCAGGCGTCGCAGATCCTCGTGCAGGACGCCGAGAACAGCCACCTCGACCGGGATGTGTTCAACGAGGCTTACCTCATGCACACCTCCACCAGCCCCCAGTACGCGATCATCGCGTCCTGCGACGTGGCTGCGGCGATGATGGAAGAGCCCGGCGGCACCGCGCTGGTCGAGGAGTCGATCGCCGAAGCCCTCGACTTCCGCCGCGCCATGCGCAAGGTGGATGAAGAATGGGGCGCCGACTGGTGGTTCAAGGTGTGGGGCCCGGACGACCTGTCGGAAGAAGGCATCGAAGAGCGCGAAGCCTGGATGCTCAACCCGGGCGACCGCTGGCACGGCTTCGGCAACCTCGCCGAAGGCTTCAACATGCTCGACCCGATCAAGGCTACGATCATCACCCCGGGCCTCGACGTGGACGGCGAGTTCGCCGAGCGCGGCATCCCGGCGGCCATCGTCACCAAGTATCTGGCCGAGCACGGCGTGATCGTCGAGAAGTGCGGCCTGTACTCCTTCTTCATCATGTTCACCATCGGCATCACCAAGGGCCGCTGGAACAGCATGGTGACCGAGCTGCAGCAGTTCAAGGACGACTACGACAAGAACCAGCCCCTCTGGAAGGTGCTGCCCGAGTTCGTCCAGAAGAACCCACGCTACGAGCGCGTCGGCCTGCGCGACCTGTGCCGCGACATTCACGCGGTGTATCGCGCCAACGACGTCGCCCGCCTGACCACCGAGATGTACCTGTCGGACATGATCCCGGCCATGAAGCCGGCGGACGCCTTCGCCAAGATGGCCCACCGCAACATCGAGCGCGTCGCCATCGACGAGCTCGAGGGTCGTGTCACCAGCGTGCTGCTCACGCCCTATCCGCCGGGCATCCCCCTGCTGATCCCGGGCGAGCGCTTCAACAAGACGGTGGTGCGCTACCTGCAGTTCGCCCGCGAGTTCAACGAACGCTTCCCGGGCTTCGAGACCGACGTGCACGGCCTCGTGAAGGAAGTGAAGGATGGGCGCATCTACTACTACGTGGATTGCGTGCGGGACTGAGCATCCTCGCCGTCAAAACAAAAAACGCCGCGGATTTCGCGGCGTTTTTTGTTGAACCCCGGGCCACGCAGGATCTATCTGCGTTCGTAGGTCACAAACGCAAACTTGAGGCCCGACGCGGCGACCTGCGGGTTGCGCTGAGCTTCGCGCCAGTCGTCCGTGGCCAATTCCGGAAAAAACGCATCGCCGGCAAAATCCGCATCGATCTCGGTGAGGTAGAGCCGGTCGGCGATGGGCAAGGCCTGGCGGTAGAGCTCGGCGCCGCCCATCACGAAGACGATGTCGGTGTCTCCGGCGGCTGTGAGCGCGTCGGGCAGGCTGCCCACCACGGTGGCGCCATCGGCCGGGTAGGCCGCGTTGCGGCTCACCACGATGTTCACCCGCCCGGGCAGGGGGCGGAAGGCGTCGGGCAGGGATTCCCAGGTCTTGCGGCCCATGATGACCGGCTTGCCGCGGGTGGTCTCGCGGAAGAACTTCATGTCTTCCGGCAGGTGCCAGGGCATGCGGTTGTCGATGCCGATCACGCGGTCACGGGCGTGGGCGGCGATCAGGGCGAGAACGGGTTTGCTCACTGGACGACCTTCCTGCCGCTGCGCGGCATCCTCCCCAGGGGAGGAGTGAGCACTTCCTTCGGGCGGCCGGGCGGAAGTGCTCATACGGCCACCGGTGCGGAAATGTGGGGGTGCGGGTCGTAGCCTTCGAGGACAAAGTCGTCGATCGTGAAGGCGAAGATGTCCTTCACGTCCGGGTTGATGCGCATTGTTGGCAGGGCGCGGGGCTCGCGGGAGAGCTGGAGTTGGGTCTGCTCCAGGTGATTCACGTAGAGATGGCAGTCACCGCCGGTCCATACGAAATCGCCCAGCTCGTAGCCGCACACCTGCGCCACCATCATCGTGAGCAGCGCATAGCTGGCGATGTTGAAGGGCACGCCCAGGAAGATGTCGGCGCTGCGCTGGTAGAGCTGGCAGCTCAGCTTGCCGCCGGCCACGTAGAACTGGAACAGCGCGTGGCAGGGCGGCAGGGCCATGCCCTCGATTTCGCCCGGGTTCCAGGCCGACACGATGTGGCGGCGTGAGTCCGGGTTCTTCTTGAGGGCCTCGATGAGCTGGGCGATCTGGTCGATGCTGCGCCCGTCCGCGGTTTCCCAACGGCGCCACTGCTTGCCGTACACCGGGCCGAGCTCGCCGTTCTCGTCGGCCCACTCGTCCCAGATCGAGACCTTGTTGTCCTTCAGGTACTGGATGTTGGTGTCGCCGCGCAGGAACCACAGCAGCTCGTGGATGATCGAACGGGTGTGGAGCTTCTTGGTGGTGAGCAGCGGAAAGCCTTCGGCGAGATCGAAACGCATCTGCCAGCCGAAGACCGAAAGGGTGCCGGTGCCGGTGCGGTCGTCCTTGCGGTGGCCGCGTTCCGCCACGTGGCGCATGAGTTCGAGGTACTGGCGCATGAAGGCTGGAGGCTGAATCGAGAGGACGCGATTTTACCGGTTTAGGGCGTGCCCGCGTATCCGTACTTGCCCGCCGGGGTTTCGTCGGCAAGCGTGACGAAAAACACCTTTGTGCTAACATGGTTGATCGTGAAAAAACGTTTCGGATCATTGGTCCGAAGAGGCGCAGAGACACCCACATGGCAATCGGTTCAGCGGTTCAACACTCCCATCCGCTCATGCAGCAGGACACGCTGAGCCGGATTCTGAACGACGTTGCCACCAGTGCCGCGCCCACGGCCATTGTCGAGCTGATCCGCTGGCTGGATTCCTTCCATTTCGAGGGTGAAGTCCCCCTCAACCAGCTTGCGCGCCTTGTCGCCATTCTCGACGAGGCCGCCCAGCCCCAGCTGCGCCAGGCCTCCGGGCTGTACCTTTCCAATGTGTTCGGCTCGCGCAGCGTGCGCTACAAGGCGTTGGGGCGGGATTTCTACGCCAGCCTTGGGCGCGCCTACGATCTCGTCCTGAACGGCCTCGCCACCGATTTCACCATCGACGACGCCGATCCGATGCGGGTCGAGGTGTTGCTGCGGGCGGTGCGCGCTGCCGCCGGCGAGATGAAGTGGGTCGCCTTCGATTACCAGGAACTCGCCCCGGAAGTCTGGCAGCGGGCCATCGTCGCCTACCGCGCGGCCGGCCAGTACGGTGCGCTCAACACGCCGATCAACGTCCGCGAAGGGCGCGAGACGCGCTCGACGGTGAGCCGCGAATTCATCCGGCTGGTGGCGATGCAGTGCGCCAGCCTCGACCAGCTCTCGCCCGACCGCATCGAGGCGACCGACAAGCTGGTGCGTTATCTCCAGCATTCCCTGGCGCTGACCAGCGAGCCGCGCGGCGGCGGCCAGTTCTTCCTCGATCTGGAAAGTCTCTCGGCCCCCCAGCGCTGCCTCGCGGTGCCCGAGGACGTGCCTTCCACGATCCGCTATTTCCGCCCCGCCGACGCGGTGGTGATGCTCGGCGAGCTACGCCAGACGGTCGCCGACGGGGGGCTCGGGCCGCTTTTTGCGGGCATCGGTGTGCCGTCGGTGAGCGGGGCGATCCGCCATCTTTCGCGTCAGTGGGGGCCGGTGCCGCCCATGCGCCAGTATCGCCGCCACCCGGTGCGCGGTGCGCTGGCGCTGGCCACCGGGCTGGGTTTCATCCGCTCGCAGATCTCCGGCGAAGCCCAGATGCGGCCGGCGGCAGCCTGGGCGCTGCGGGACGCCAGCCGCAATGGTTTCGGGGTGATCTCCGGGGCCTTCGACCCCGACGTGTGCCGGGTGGGCGCGCTGGTGGGCGCCCATGTGGGCGAAACAGGGCGCTGGGTGCTGGCGCTGGTGCGCCGTGTCCGATCCGACATCGAAGGCGGCGCGGCGGTTGGGCTGCAGACCATCTCCAGCGAGCCTTATCCGGCGCTGCTCGATGACGGGGCCCGAAGCTGGAGCGGTATCCTGTGCGATCCGGTGGTGCGCGGCCGTGCGGTGCGCATCGTCTGCGAGCCTGGCGCCATGCGCTCGCCGCGGCCGGTGTTCGCCAAGGTGGCGGGGCGTACGGTCAAGCTGCAGCCGGGCACGGTGCTGGTCAGCGGTCCGGGCTACCAGATCGTCAGCTGCAATGTTGCCTGACGTCGACATAGCAACAGGCTATCGAATGAATTGGATCAGGATGTTTGACGGCCGCCGGCGCGGCTGTTAAGTTATCGTCCATGACCTCCGCGCAACAGACCAATCTCTTCTCCCTACTGGCCCTCTCCGGGCTGGGTCTGCTGCTGCCCTAACGGGCACATCTTTTCTCCCCCTTCCTGTTGTCGTACCCCGTCGCCCTTTAACAGGCGAATTGCGTCTTCGCACGCGTTTTGAACGGAGTTTCACCATGTCCACCCTCGATCTGTCCCTGCTGTCCCTACGACTGCGCCCCGGTTGCCAGGCCACGAGCCCGCGGCAGTCTGGCAGCCCCATGCCCGCATCCGAACACCCGAACCGTTTCCGACGAAAGCAAAGGACAAGACCATCATGTTGAAGAATCCGCAAACCAAGTACTCCGCCTTCCCCCCGGTCGCCCTCGCCGACCGCCAGTGGCCCAGCCGCACGATCACTCATCCGCCGATCTGGATGAGCACCGATCTCCGTGACGGCAATCAGGCCCTCTTCGAACCGATGAATGCCGCCCGCAAGTTGCAGATGTTCCGCAAACTCGTGGCGATCGGCTTCAAGGAAATCGAAGTCGCTTTCCCTTCCGCCTCCCAGACCGATTTCGACTTCGTCCGCCAGCTCATCGAGCAGGGCGAGATTCCCGGCGACGTGACCATCGAGGTCTTGAGCCAGGCCCGCGAGCACCTCATCCGCCGCACGATGGAATCCCTCAAGGGTGCCCGCCGGGCCATCGTCCACATCTACAACGCCACCTCGCCGGTGTTCCGCGAGACGGTGTTCGGGATGAGCAAGGGTGAGGTCAAGGCGCTTGCCGTCGAGAGCGTCACCCTCGTCAAGCAGCTCGCTGCCGAGCAGCCGGAGACCGAGTTCGTCCTCGAGTACAGCCCGGAAACCTTCACCGCCACCGAACTCGACTTTGCGAAGGAAGTCTGCGACGCCGTGGTTGCCGCCTGGGATCCGAAGCCGGGCGAGAAGGTGATCATCAACCTCCCGTCCACCGTGGAGGTCGGCTCGCCCAACTTCTACGCCGACCAGATCGAGTGGATGCACCGCAATCTCGCCCGCCGCGAGCAGATCATCCTCAGCGTACATCCCCACAACGACCGCGGCACCGCGGTGGCGGCCGCCGAGCTTGCCCAGCTTGCCGGCGCCGACCGTGTGGAGGGCTGCCTCTTCGGCAACGGCGAGCGCACCGGCAACGTGGATCTCGTGACCCTCGCCCTCAACATGTACACCCAGGGCATCCATCCGGGCCTCGATTTCTCTGACATCAACGACATCGCCCGCGTTGCCGAGGAATGCACCCAGTTGCCGATCCACCCGCGCCACCCGTACGTGGGCGATCTCGTCTTCACGGCTTTCTCGGGTTCGCACCAGGACGCGATCAAGAAGGGGCTCGAGGTGCAGCAGCCGGGCGCCCAATGGACGGTGCCGTACATGCCCATCGACCCCCATGACGTGGGCCGCACCTACGATTCGGTGATCCGCGTTAACAGCCAGTCGGGCAAGGGCGGCGTGGCGCATTTGCTCCAGGCCCACTACGGCCTCGTGATGCCGCGGCGGATGCAGGTGGAGTTCAGCGCCGCCGTGCAGCGCCTCACCGACGAGACCGGCCAGGAAGTGGACGCCCATCAGTTGTGGACGCTCTTCGGCCGTGAATACCTCGAAGCCGACGCACCGATCAGCTACGTGGCCCATCACCTCTTCGAGGCCGGCAGCCGTCAGGGCATTCGCATCGAGGCCGAGGTGAATGGCCGGGTGGTGGAGTTCGTTGGCGAGGGCAACGGCCCGGTGGAAGCGGCCGTGGCGGCCATCGGCGCGCCGATCCGCGTGCAGAGCTTCGAGGAGCGCTCGATGGGCGAGGGTGCCGACGCGGCAGCCATGTGCATCGTCGAGGTGGCGACGGAAGGCGTTGCCGGCAGCCGCTTCGGGGCGGGCATGCACCGCAACACCGTGACGGCATCGGTACGGGCGATCATCAGCGCGGCCAACCGCGCCGGGGCGCAGGTGTCGGCGGTCGCGGAGGATGCGGAAGGCTGCGCTGCCTGACTTGGCGGATTCAACCGTGGTCTGAAATGAAAAACGCCGGGTGTGAGCCCGGCGTTTTTCTTGGGTGATGCTGAGTCGATCAGACCGCCGCGAGGGACTGGTCCAGATCGGCCAGGATGTCGTCGATGTGCTCGATGCCGATGGACAGGCGGACCATGTCTTCGGACACGCCAGCCTTCTTCATCTCTTCGGGCGACAGCTGACGGTGGGTGGTGGAGGCCGGGTGGCAGGCCAGGCTCTTGCTGTCGCCGATGTTCACCAGGCGGGTGACCAGCTTGAGCGCGTCCTGGAAGCGGCCGCCAGCGGCCTTGCCGTCGCCATCGGCGCTCTTCACGCCGAAGTTGAGGATGCCCGACGCGCGGCCGCCCATGTACTTCTGGACGAGGGCGTTGTCGGCGTGATCCGGCAGGCCGGCGTAATTCACCCACGCCACCTTGTCGTGGCCCTTGAGGAATTCGGCCACCTTGAGGGTGTTCTCGCAGATGCGGTCCATGCGCAGGGCCAGGGTTTCGACGCCCTGGAGGATCAGGAAGGCGTTGAACGGGCTGATCGCGGCGCCCATATTGCGCAGGGGTACCACGCGGGCGCGGCCGATGAAGGCTGCCGGGCCGAGGGCTTCGGTGTAGACCACGCCGTGGTAGGAGACGTCCGGCTCGTTCAGGCGGCGGAAGCGCTCCTTGTGCTCGGCCCACGGGAACTTGCCGCTATCGACGATGATGCCGCCAATGGAGGTGCCGTGGCCGCCCAGGTATTTGGTGAGCGAATGCACCACGATGTCGGCGCCGTGCTCGATCGGGCGGCACAGGTAGGGCGAGGGCACCGTGTTATCCACGATCAGCGGAATGCCGTGGGCGTGGGCGATGGCGGCCAGGGCCTCGAAGTCGGTGATGTTGCCCAGCGGGTTGCCGACGGATTCGCAGTAGATGGCCTTGGTGCGGGCGTCGATCAGCGGGGCGAAGGAGGCCGGGTCGCGGTAATCGGCAAAGCGCACCTGGATGCCGATCTGCGGCAGGGTGTGGGCGAACAGGTTGTAGGTGCCGCCGTAGAGTGTGGAGGCCGAGACGATGTTGTCGCCGGCTTCGGCGATGGTCTGGATCGCGTAGGTGATGGCGGCCATGCCGGAGGCCAGCGCCAGGCCCGCGATGCCGCCTTCCATCGCCGCCACCCGGGCTTCGAGCACGGCCTGGGTGGGGTTCATGATGCGGGTATAGATGTTGCCGGCCACCTTCAGGTCGAACAGATCGGCACCGTGCTGGGTGTCGTCGAAGGCGTAGGAGGTGGTCTGGTAGATCGGTACGGCCACCGCCTTGGTGGTCGGATCCGGGCTGTAGCCACCGTGCACGGCAAGGGTTTCGAGTTTCATCTTGATGGGTCTCCCGTTTGTTTTCTGCAGACGAAGGTGAAAAGTGTGGCTAATTGCCGCATCCGGGTTTTCCCGCGGCTTGTTCCGGGAACTGCCGGGTACATAATCCTTGGCAAGTCGCGATAATACGCAAAGTTGCGCGCCATTCGTCCTTATCTGGGGCAAACGGCAGCGGAACACAATAATAAGTGAGGGGACAAGATGGAACTCAAAGGACGCAATGCGACCTGGCTCGAGCTCGCCGTCGCGCCGCTGTGGCGCCTTGGCCAGACCCGGGTCCGGGTGCATCCGCTGCAGGGTGGCGGGGAGGGCTGTGTCGGCATTACCGTGGATGAACGCTGGCTGTGCGCCAATGACGGTCGCCTGACCGTATTCGGTTGCCGTGAATCGGCCTCGCGCTTCCTCGACCTGCTGCGCATCGATCACATGGAAGAGGGCGAGCCGTCCGAGCTGCCGGCCGGCTGCGGTTGTGGAGGCGTGCAGTGCATGCGTCTCGGCACCGCCGGGCTGCGCACCTGTGACGGTCTTGGCAAACCGGCCCGTCGTGCCGACGGCCCCCGGCGCATCGTCATTCAGTCACCGCCCCGCAAGATTTCGCTCAGAAGCGAGTTCATGCGCTGATCGAAGGCCATCAGCAGGATTTCCCCCGGGAGTTCCTGCTCGACCTGCACCGCGCGGCAGGTGGCCACCGCGATCCGCATCGCTTCTTCTGCCGGGTAACCGTAGATACCGCAACTGATCGCGGGGAAGGCGATCGTCCGTACGCCGTGCGCGGCGGCGAGCTTCAGGCTGTTGCGGTAGCAGGCCGCCAGGAGTTCGGCCTCGCCATGACTGCCACCGCGCCACAGGGGGCCGACGGTGTGGATCACGTAGCGTGCGGGCAGCCGGAAACCCGGCGTGATGCGCGCCTCGCCCGTCGGGCAGCCGCCCAGGGTGGCGCAGTGGGCGGTGAGTTCCGGCCCGCCCGCCCGGTGGATCGCGCCATCCACGCCACCCCCGCCCAGCAGGCTGCTGTTGGCGGCATTCACGATGGCGTCCACTTTCTGTAGTGTGATGTCTCCGACTTTCACCAAAATCCGTCCGTCGTTCATCCTGATGCTCCCGGGCCGCCGGCAGAAGCTTGCCTGAGTTCCATTGTGCGTGTTTCGAGATGAACCTGCGAGAAGACACCTCTTGCCAGCGGTACCTGATCGGGGTGAAAATAATACGGTATTACGCAATAGGGGGCGAAGTGGCAAAGCCGAAGGTGGTTACCGTGCTGTCCCAGAAGGGCGGCGCGGGCAAGTCGACGCTGACGATGCAACTGGCCGGTGGTCTTGCCCGACGGGGCAAGCGCGTGGCGATCATCGATCTCGATCCCCAGGAAACTGCCTCGCGCTGGGCCCACGCGGCCGCCGCGGGCGTGCCTTTCCCGGCGGTGGTGATGCAGCTGGCAGCTGGGGCCGATGCCCTGGCCCAGACGATCAAGGCGGCGGGGCGGGAGGCCGACGTGATCCTACTGGATTGCCCGCCGTCCATCGAACACGCCGCCACGCTGGCGTCGCTGCAGGTGGCGGACGTGGCCCTGGTGCCGGTGGTGCCGAGCCCGGCGGATCTGTGGTCCACCAAGGGCGTCGAGCGGCTGATCCTGCAGGTTCAGGCGAGCCGCAAGGGCCTGAAGGCGGCGCTGGTGCCCAACCGGGTGCTGCGCACCAACCTCGCCTGGGACGTGCTCGAGGTGATGCGGGATTTCACCCTCCCGGTGCTGGGCGCGGCCCTCTCCCAACGTAATGCTTTCGCGCAGAGCGCGGTGGTCGGCGGCACGGTTTATCAGCTGGGCCGGGCCGGCAGCGAGGCTGCGCGTGAAGTGGACAAACTGGTTGTGGAAGTCTTGAAACTGACAGGAGATAAAACATGAACACCAAAACCCGGTCGGCGCTGCGTTCGACTTTGCAGCAGGAGAGCGAAGCGCTCGAAACCCGTCTGCCTGACCCGACGCCCGCCGAGGCGCCGGTAGCGGCTCCGGCTCCGGCTGAGGCTGTCGAGGTGACGCCGGCGGTGGACGCCGTGGCGTCCGAGCCGGCACCGGTGGTCGAGCCCGCTCCGGTCGCCGAGGCGCCGGTCAAGGCCGAGAAGCCGAAGGCCCCCGCCAAGCCCGCGCCCAAGCCCGCCGCGAAGGCTGCGCCGAAAGCCGTGAAGGCGCCTGCGAAGGCCGCCAAGCCGGCCGAAGCCGCGGCACCGGTCGAAGCTGCTCCGGCGCCCGCGGCAACGCCGGCACCCGTCGTGGCCAAGAAAGTCGTCAAGCCGGCCAAGCCGAAGCCCGTGAAGGCGGAGAAGGTCGAGAAGGCGGAAAAGCCCGCCAAGCAGCCCAAGGCCAAGGCTGAAAAGCCCACCAAGGTGGTGCGCGAGAAGGTCGTGCGTGATTCCTTCTCGATGCCCAAGAGCGAGCACGCCCAGCTCAAGGCGCTGCGCGAGACGCTGGCCAAGGCTGGCCGCATCTGCACCAAGTCCGAGCTGCTGCGGGCCGGTGTGCAGCTGCTGCTGAAGGAATCCACGGCGAGCACCAAGGCGCTGGTCGAGGGCCTGGTGGTGGTGCCGAAGGGCAAGGGCGCGAAGTAAACCTGCGCTGGATTGTTTCAAAAACGGCAACAATGGACGATCCATTGTTGCCGTTTTTGCGTTAACGGGCCTCGTCCACCACAAGCCGGACCCGCACCAACCCGCGCAGGCCGTTGCCGGCGTAGATCGCCTCGGCGCGTTGCAGGTCGTCCGGGCGGAGCGTCGCCTCCTGCGCCCGGCCTTCCCGCAGCAGGCGGCGGCGCAGGGTGCCGTTGAGGAGGCCGGCGCTGGCGGGCGGGGTGAGCAGTACGCCGTCCCGTTCGACGAAGAGGTTGCTGCGGGCGCCTTCAGCCAGCTCGCCGCGTTCGTTGAGGAAGAGCGCGTCGAAGTGGCCAGCGGCCATCACCCGGGCGAGTTCCTGGTCGTACAGGGCGCGGGCGGTGGTCTTGTGACGCAGCAGCAGGTCGTCGCTGGCGATGGAGTGGGGCGACAGCACCACGGTGGCGTCGGCCGACGGGGCGCCAGCGCTGAGGGGTGCCTGCTCCAGCGTGAAGTCGCCCTGCTGGCCGAGGGTGACGCGGATGCGCCGGGGCGTGTCGGCTTCGACGCCCGCGAGCAACTGCCGGAAGGCGTCGGGGTCGAAGGCGAAGCCCAGCTCGGCGGCAGAGGCGGTGAGGCGTTCGAGGTGTTCAGGCAGGAGGGGGAAGCCCGCGCCCGGTTCGAAGCGCAGGGTTTCGATGAGGCGCAAGCCCTTGGGCAGCCCGGTGAGGAAGCGCGCCTTGAGGTGGCATTCGGCCCACTCGGCGGCCGGCCGGGAGTCGAACACCACGCCGCTGCCGACGTCGAGGCGCGCTTCGCCGTTGTTCAGCCGCAGGGTGCGGATCGGCACGCTGAAGCGGAAGTCGCCGCCGGGGCGAATCCAGCCCAGAGCGCCGCAGTACAGGCCGCGGGGCGCGGTTTCCAGCTCGCGGATGATCTCCATGGCGCGGATCTTGGGGGCGCCGGTGATCGACCCGCAGGGGAAGAGCGCCCGGAAGATGGCGGGCAGGTCGGCGTCCACGGGCTCGGCGACGACGCGGGAGGTCATCTGCCAGACGGTGGGATAGGGCTCGATGCGGCACAGGTCCTCGACCCGCACGCCGCCGGGCGGTGCAAGGCGGCCCATGTCGTTGCGGATGAGGTCCACGATCATCACGTTCTCGGCGCGGTCCTTGGCGGAGGCGGCGAGGGCGGCGGGGTCGGTGTTCCGCGGGGCGGTGCCCTTCATCGGCCGGCTGGCGAGGGTGCTGCCGTGGCGTTCGAGGAAGAGCTCGGGCGAGCGGGACAGGATCGCGCCGTCGGCGTGGGCGATGAAGGCGCCGTAGCGCACCGGCTGGGCCGCGCGCAGGGCCCGGTAGAGGGCGGCGGGGTGGCCGAAGGCGGGTCCGGTGAGCGGGAAGGTGAAGTTGACCTGATAGCAGTCGCCGGCGGCGATGTAGTCGCGGATGCGTTCGGTGCGGGCGAGGTAATCGGCCTCGGTGATGCCGGGGGTGAGCGTGCCGACGCCGCCGGGTGCGTCCCCGGCCATTTTGGCGAGCCAGGCATCGACTGCGGCGTCGGAGAGCCATTCGCCGTGGGCGAAGATCCAGCCGGTGACGAGGGCTTCATCGCCGGCGGGCAGCAGCGGGCGAAGGCGGGGTTCGATGGCGTAGCCGAGTTCGTAGCGGGCGGCGAGGGCGACCCAGGCGCCATCCTTGGCGGCCTTTTCGAGGCGGGCGAGGGCGCCGGGCCAGGCGTCGGGATCAGTGCAGCGGATTTCCTCGACGAGGCCGGTGAGCAGCCACGCGCCGGCGGAGCTGGCGTCGAGGTTGTCGTCGAAGAGGGCGAAGGCGGGCGCGGAGTCGGGGTGGTGCGGCATCGCCGCGGAGTTTACCCGCTCGTCAGCGGTTGGCGTAGAAGAAGGGCTGGAATTCGGCGTCGCGCAGCTGGGCGGCCTGGGCCTCGGTGTCATCGAGGATGATGCCGAAGTGGCAGGCGTGCGCGGAGGCCAGCCTGGTCAGGGTGGCCCCGACCCGCCGTTGGTGAGCGGCATGGTCGGGAGGCGTCAGAGAAAGAACCGCCCGCCATGAAGCACTGGCCGGGCGGGGTTGCTCACAGCAGCGGGCTGCCGGAGTGTTCGCCGCGTTCGTACACCACGTGGGCACGGCCGACGAGGAGCGGGTCGAGGGGCCCGATGTGGTCGATGTCTTTGTTGGCGTAGGGCAGCTTGTGGAGGATGTAGCGCATGGCGTTGAGACGTGCGCGCTTCTTGCAGTCCGACTTGATGACCGTCCAGGGGGCGTCGGCGGTGTCGGTGTGGAAGAACATCGCCTCCTTGGCCTTGGTGTAGTCCTCCCACTTGTCGAGGGACGCCAGATCGATGGGGCTGAGCTTCCACTGCTTGAGCGGGTGGGCTTCGCGTTCCTTGAAGCGCCGACGCTGCTCTTCGCGGCTCACCGAGAACCAGAACTTGATGAGATGCACGCCGCTACGCACCAGGTGACGTTCGAACTCGGGCGTCTGGCGCATGAATTCGAGGTATTCGTCGGGCGAGCAGAAGCCCATCACGCGCTCGACGCCGGCCCGGTTGTACCAGGAGCGGTCGAACAGGGCGATCTCGCCGGCGGTGGGCAGGTGCTGGATGTAGCGCTGGAAGTACCACTGGCCGCGTTCGGTGTCGCTGGGCTTTTCAAGCGCCACGACCTTCGCGCCGCGGGGGTTGAGGTGTTCCATGAAGCGCTTGATGGTGCCGCCCTTGCCGGCGGCGTCGCGGCCTTCGAAGAGGATCACGACGCGCTGGCCGGTTTCCTTGACCCAGGCCTGGAGCTTGAGGAGCTCGACCTGCAGGCGGTACTTCTGCTTCTCGTACGCCTTGCGGGACATCAGGTTCTTGTAGGGGTAGGCGCCTTCGCGCCAGCCATCGGCGAGCTCTTCGTCGGGGTGGGACGGCAGCTTCTTGTAGACCGCTTCGTCTTCGGCCAGGAGGGCCTTGCGCAGGACTTCGGCGTCGTCGGGCGAGGCGCCGGCCATGATGGCCTGGAGGGTCTCGGCGATGCTGTGGGTGTCGTGCTTGGCGAGGGTGGCGACGATGTCGGCAACGGCGGTGGCCTTGGCGTCACGGGCGGCATCCACGGCTTCATCGATCACGAACTGCTCGATGGCGGCCGCGGTTTCCTTCGGGGCCACATCGCCGGTTGCGGCACGGCGCGGGGCGGGGCGGGCAGGGCGCGAGGTGGTCTTGGCGTTTGTTTTTTCAGTCATTTACGCTTCCTTTTTCTCCGTTTGTGTCCGTTCTGCGCAGCGCGCGGCGTAGTTGCCGCAGCGCTCGATATAGTCTGCGGTGCTCTTGGGCATCGGGGTGCGGGCACGGGTGATGTAGCTCACCAGGTCGCGGCCCTGCTGGACGAGCAGGCGGCCGTCGGTCACGAGGTGCTGGTCCTCACTGTTGCTGGGCATCTCGGCGGCGTTGAAGTGGGCGCAGAGGCGCTCGCCGGCGGTCACGAAGCTGGTCCAGATGTCGAAGATGTCCGGGTCGGTACGCAGGGTTTCGGTCTTGATGTGGGCAGCCTTGGCGAAGGTGCGCACGTGGGGGGCGATGCCCCGGAAACAGGGCAGCGGGTCGAAGTATTCGACCATGGCGTTGGCGATCAGGTCGATGTCGCGCAGGGTGAGGGCGATCTTGACGTAACGGCTCTCGTAGAAATCTTCGAGGGGGATCGAGAAGGCCTTGAAGGGCTCGCCCCACAGCTCGTCGATGCCCTCTTCGCCGGAGCGGTGCAGCACCAGCCGGCCGAGGCCGAGGGCTTCCTGCAGACATCGGCCGCATTCGCGCATCAGGGCGTTGTCGGACTGGATCTCGATGCCGACGCTCTGCAGCTCGACGAGCTTGGTGAAGATGTCGGCCGCGCGGTTGAACAGCGCACCGGCGAGCATGGCGCCTTTCACGCGGCGGCGGTCGGTGTCGGGTTCGTCCTCGTAGCTCTTGCGGGCTTCGTTGAGGCGGCTGCCAGGGATGTTGAGCCCGTGCTCGACATGGTTGAAGAGTCGCCGGGTCAGCGCGCCGATGAGCTTGCGCTTGGCCTGGAGCGTGTCTTCGGGAACGGCGTAGGTCTTGACCCAATAGCCGGAATAGAAGACGCGTTCCCTACCGTCGATGACCAGGCGGGAGCCTTCCGGAATGTCGTCGTCCATGGTTCGTTGTTGGCTGCATTTCGATTACGGGAATTTGAAATTCTGCACCAGAATCGGCGTCTGCTGGCGCTCTGGCGCGAGAATTTCACGGGCCTGCCAAGGTGGCAGGCGCGCTATGACAACGTGGCAGGCTCAGACCAGTCCGTCGAGCACCTGGACCTGCACGGTGTCGCCTTCGGCCACGTTGCCCTGGGCGGGGCCGAGGACGATGAAGCAGTTGGCGTCGGCCATCGAGCTGAGGATGCCCGAGCCCTGGGCCGGGGTGCTCTTCACCTGCCAGCCGGTGTCGCCCTGGAACAGCACGCCGCGGATGAATTCGGTGCGGCCGGGCTGCTTGCGGATCGGGGTGACGCAGGGCACCGGCAGCAGGGGCGGTTCGGGGATCGGGTCGATGCCCGCGAGACGCATCAGCGCGGGGCGGGCGAACTGGTAGAAGGTGACCATCACCGCCACCGGGTTGCCGGGCAGGCCGAACAGCCAGGCGGCGCCATCGTTGCCGCCGATGCGCCCGAAGGCCATCGGCCGGCCGGGTTTCATGGCGATCTTCCAGAACAGCACTTCGCCCAGGCGGGCCATCACCTCGCGGGTGAAATCCGCCTCGCCCACCGACACGCCGCCGCTGGTGATGACCGCGTCGGCAATGCCGGCGGCTTCGCGCAGGGTGGTTTCGAGGGCGTCGGGGTCGTCGCGGATGACGCCGATGTCGATGATGTCGAAGCCCAGGCGGCTCAGCATGCCGAAGATCGTGTAGCGGTTGCTGTCGTAGATCTGGCCCGGGGCGGCCGGGGTGCCGATGGTGGCGATCTCGTTGCCGGTGGAGAAGAAGGCTACGCGTAGGCGGCGGCGCACGGCCACCTCGCCGATGCCCAGCGAGGCCACGAGGCCCAGCTCGGCGGGGCGGATGAGGCGCCCGGCGGGCAGGGCCGGGAGGCCGGCGCGCAGGTCTTCACCGGCGCGGCGGACGTTCTGGCCACGGCGCTGGCCGGCGGGGATCGTCACCTTGCCGTCGGCGGCGCGGGTGACTTCCTGCATCACCACGGTGTCGACGCCGGCGGGCAGGGGCGCGCCGGTCATGATGCGCACCGCCTGGCCGGGGCCGACGCTGCCGTCGAAGCCCTGGCCGGCAAAGGCGCTGCCGATGATGTCGAGCACGGTGTCGCCGTCGGCGGAGAGGTCATCGCCGCGCAGGCCGTAGCCGTCCATGGCCGAGTTGTCGTGGGCGGGCACGTCGATGGGCGAGATGACCGGCTGGGCCAGCACCCGGCCGAGGGCGTCGCGCAGGGGGATGTGCTCGATGCCGCTGATCGGGCTCACCGCGTCGAGGATCAACTGGCGGCCGAGATCGGCATTGAGCGCGGTCGGGTCGTAGGCGTCGTGGCAGCTGAACTGCCGGGCGAGGGAGGTCACCGGGGGAAATCTCCAGCTTGGTGTGCGCGGAGTTCGTCCGGCGTGTTGATGTTGGCGAAGGCGTCGGGCGCGTCGTCGAAGGGGCAGGCGACCCACTTGAGGCGGCGCAGCCAGAGCTCCATCTTGCGTCCGCCGGCGCGGGTGAAGGCCTGCAGGTCGGGCAGGGCGAAGCTGCGCATCAGCGCGAACACTGGCTGGAGCTGGTCGCCGGTGCGGGCGACGGCCACGCTGGCGCGCTCGGCGCACAGGGCTTCGGCGAGGCGCGGCACCAGATCGGGCGGCAGGAAGGGGCTGTCGCAGGGGGCGGTGGCGAGGTAGGGCGTGGTGCATGCGGCGAGCCCGGCCTCGAGCCCGGCCAGGGGGCCGGCAAAGCCTTCGAGGCGGTCGGGGATCACCGGGCGGCCGAACATCGCGTAATGCTCGGTGCTGCGGTTGGCGCTGATGAGGATGGGCCCGACCTGGGGGGCGAGGCGGTCCAGCACGTGGCTGACCATCGGCCGGCCGTCGAGGAGGGCGAGGCCCTTGTCGACGCCGCCCATGCGGCTGCCGCGGCCGCCGGCGAGGATCAGGCCGGTGATGTTTTCCGGGCTGGCGGGGATCATCTCAGCCACCGATATAGGACATTTCGATCTTCCGGAGCGGCGCGGTGGCGGCGGTGCGGATCTCGGAATAGCGGTCGCCGCGCTGCTGCCAGATGCTGCCGATTGCCGCGGAGAGTTCGGCGTCGCTGCGATTGTCGCGCATCAGGCTGCGCAGGTCGTGGCCGCTCTGGGCGAACAGGCAGGTGTAGAGCCGGCCTTCGGTGGACAGGCGGGCCCGGGTACAGGTGGAGCAGAAGGCCTGGGTGACCGACGAGATCACCCCGATCTCGCCGCCGCCATCCACATAGCGCCAGCGCTCGGCTACTTCGCCGGTGTAGTTGGGGTCGATGGCTTCGAGGGGGAAGTGTTCGCCGATGCGCCGGATGACCTCGGCCGAGGGGATCACGTCGTCCATCCGCCAGCCGTTGGAGCTGCCCACGTCCATGAACTCGATGAAGCGCAGGATGTGGCCGCTGCCGCGGAAGTGGCGGGCGAGGGGGACGATCTCCTGGTCGTTCATGCCGCGCTTGACCACCATGTTGATCTTGACCGGGCCGAGGCCGGCGGCGGCCGCGGCGTCGATGCCGGCCAGCACGTCTGAAACCGGCACGTCCATGTCGTTCATGGCCTTGAAGACGGTGTCGTCGAGGGAATCGAGGCTCACCGTGACCCGCGACAGCCCGGCGGCCTTGAGGGCCGCGGCCTTCTTGGGGAGCAGCACGCCGTTGGTGGTGAGGGTGACCTCCATCCCCGGGATGGCCGCCAGCTGGGCGACCAGACGTTCGAGGTTGCGACGCAGCAGCGGCTCGCCGCCGGTGAGGCGGATCTTGGTGACGCCGTGGGCCGCAAACAGCCGGGCGATGCGGGTGATCTCCTCGAAGCTGAGGAGGGATTGCCGCGGGAGGAAGGCGTAGTCCTTGTCGAACACTTCCTTGGGCATGCAGTACACGCAGCGGAAGTTGCAGCGGTCGGTGACCGAGATGCGCAGATCCTTCACCGCACGGCCGCGGCTGTCCAGCAACTGGCCGGTGGGGGCCGGCAGGTGGGCGGGGATCTGGGGCTGTTGGCCGAGCAGGCGCTCGTCGACCAGGGGAATGACTCGCTGATTCATCGTCTCGCAGGGGGTTGGCAACGCGTGCCGCGTTTGTAGCGCGGCGCGCGTGCAGCCGCCTTGTCGTGGGGCAAGGCTCGGGTGTTCCGCCAGAAAATTATCGGCGGCGAAACGACGCAGGGCAAGCGGCACCTGAAACCGCCGCCCGCACCGGGGCGATTCGCGCCGTGGTGCATGCCGTGGATGACGCGAATGGGGGCGGGGAGCAGGTGGCGCAGACCAAACTGCCAGCTGGATCTTCGGGGGTGGGCAGGGTTCAACCCGGACTTGAACCGGCTCAACCCGGACTTGAACGAGTTCATCTTTGACTTGAACAACTTCACCCTGAACTTGAACCGCTTCAAGGTCGACTCAAACGTGTTCGGCCCGGACTTGAACCGGTTCATCTTTCAGTTGAACGAGTTCAAGCCCGGGCCGAACCAGTTCAGGTTTGCGCTGAACACGTTCAAGTCGGACATGAACCCGTTCAAGTCCGAGGCAGACAGGTTCAAGTCCCGGACAAACACGCTGCCCCCAGCGGGGAGCCGGTTCATCCCGGGCTTGAACGTGCCATTCCCGTACCCCGGAAAGTCCGTCCCGGTGTAGCGTGCAGCCCCCTTGATCCTCGACACAATCTTTCTTCCCCACCGGCCTTACCCTCGCCGGCTGGACTGTCTTTTGCCGGAGTTGCTGAAATGAAACGCCCGCTCGCCCTCCTCGCCGCCATCCCGCTGCTGCTGTGGGGCATCTTCGTGATGCCGGAGGTCATCGCCTCGGCCAAGGGGCCGTGGGACTGGCGCCATGCCCTCATCCCCGCCTCGGGCGTGCTCGCCCTGTGGTGGATGAGCGCCGGCATGGTGCTGGCTGCGCGGCTGCCGCGGGTCGAGCAGTTTTTCGGCGGGCTCGATCGCCTGTACCGCCTGCACAAGCACGTGGGCATCGGCGCCGGGGTGATCGTGTTCACCCACTGGATGCTCGAATGGCTACCCAAAAACCTCGCCAAGGCCGGGTGGATTGCCCGCCCGGCGCGGGGCCCGCGTCCGCCCAAGGGGCCGGAGGATTTCTGGATCGACATCGCCAAAGACGTGGGCGAATGGGCCGGCTACATCCTGCTGGCGATGGTGGTCATCGCGCTGGTGCGGCGCATCCCGTACCGCTATTTCCGCTGGGTGCACAGGCTGCTTCCGCTGGTCTTTCTCGCCGGTGCCTTCCACGGTCTGATGCTGATGCCGGCCGCCTTCTGGCTGCAACCGCTGGGCTGGCTCACCGCTTTCATGGCTACCCTCGGCGTGGTGCCGGCGGTGATGGCGCTCACCGGGCGCATCGGCGCACGCCGGCGGGTCGAGGCGACGATCGAGGCGGTCACCCGCCATCCGGACGGGGTGCTGGAAATTGCCTGTCGACCCGCTGCCGCGTGGCCCGGTCACCAGTCTGGCCAATGCGTGCTGGCGGATTTCGGCCCGGTGGGCGAGGGCGCCCATCCCTTCACCATCGCCAGCGCCTGGAACCCCGCCGATGGCCGCCTCACCCTCGCCATCAAGGCCCTGGGCGACTACACCCGCCGCCTGCCCGAACGGGTGGCGGCCGGCCAGACGATCCGCCTCGAAGGGCCCTACGGCGGTTTCACCTTCGACGCAGCGCGTGGTGAAGCCAGCCAGGTGTGGGTGGCCGGCGGTATCGGTGTCACGCCATTCTTGGCCCGGCTGCGTGAGCTGGCCGCGCGGGGCGGTACCCGGGCGCCGGTGGATTTCTTCTACAGCACCGCAGGTGCCCGGCCCGGCTTTCCGCCAGACCTGCCGGCCCTGTGCGCCGCCGCCGGGGTGCGCCTGCACCGCCGCCACACCCAGCTACACGGCCCGCTGCCCGCCGACGAGGTGGCCGCCTGCCTCAAGCCCAGCCGCACGGTATGGTTCTGCGGCCCGGCCGCGTGGGGCGAAAGCCTCGCCGAGCACCTCACCACAGCCGGCCTGCTCAAGCCGGCGGGCTTTCGTCGGGAGCTGTTCGAGTTCCGCTGAGCGTCCAGCCGCGACCATCCCGCGGATAAAAAAAGAGGGGGCACCCCGGCCGGGGCGCCCCCTCTGCGTTTACCCCGCGAGAATCAGGCGAGGTCGAAGCGGTCGAGGTTCATCACCTTGGTCCAGGCGGCCACGAAGTCACGCACAAAGCGCGCCTTCGCGTCGTCGCTGGCGTAGACCTCGGCCACGGAGCGCAGCTGCGAGTTGGAGCCGAACACCAGGTCGGCGACGGTGCCGGTCCATTTGAGCTCGCCGGTGGTTCGGTCGCGGCCTTCCAGCACGCCTTCGGTGGTGGCGGATTTCTGCCAGCGGGTGCCCATGTCGAGCAGATTCACGAAGAAATCGTTGGAGAGCGTTTCGGGCCGGCTGGTGAAGACGCCGTGGGTCGAGTGGTCGAAATTGGTGCCGAGGGCACGCATGCCGCCGATCAGCACCGTCATCTCGGGCGCGGTCAGGGTGAGGAGCTGGGCCTTGTCGATGAGCAACTCGGCGGCGGCGCCTTCCAGGCCCTGTCGGGCGTAGTTGCGGAAGCCGTCGGCGGCGGGTTCGAGCACCGCGAAGGAGGCCACGTCGGTCTGTGCCTGGGAGGCGTCCGTCCTGCCCGGCGCGAAGGGCACGGTCACGCTCACGCCGGCCTTCCCGGCGGCGGCTTCGATGGCGGCGCTGCCGCCCAGCACGATCAGGTCGGCCAGGGAAATCCTCTTGCCGGTCGCCTGGGCCGCGTTGAACTCCGCCTGGATGGCTTCGAGCGTGGCGAGCACCGAGGCCAGTTCGGCGGGCTGATTGACCGCCCAGTCCTTCTGCGGGGCAAGGCGGATGCGTGCGCCGTTGGCGCCACCGCGCTTGTCGCTGCCACGGAAGGTGGAGGCCGACGCCCAGGCGGTGGTGACCAGCTGGGAGATCGACAGCCCCGAGGCGCGCAGTCTGGCCTTGAGGGCGGTGATGTCCTGCTCATCGACCAGCGGGTGATCGACGGCTGGCACCGGGTCCTGCCAGATCAGTTGTTCCTTCGGCACCAGCGGGCCGAGGTAGCGCGACAGCGGGCCCATGTCGCGGTGGGTGAGCTTGAACCAGGCGCGGGCGAAGGCGTCGGCGAACTGGTCGGGGTTCTCGAGGAAGCGCCGGGCGATCTTCTCGTAGGCCGGATCGAAGCGCAGGGCGAGGTCGGTGGTGAGCATCGCCGGGGCGTGGCGCTTGCTCGGGTCGTGGGCGTCGGGAACGGTGCCCGCGCCCATGCCATGCTTGGGTGTCCATTGATGGGCGCCGGCCGGGCTCTTGGTCAGCTCCCACTCGTAGCCGAAGAGGTTCCAGAAGAAGTTGTTGCTCCAGCGGGTGGGCGTGGTCGTCCAGGTGACTTCGAGCCCGCTGCCGATGGTGTCACCGCCCTTGCCGCTGCCGTAGGTGCTGGCCCAGCCGAAACCCTGCTGCTCGACGCCGGCCGCTTCGGGCTCGACCCCCACGTGGGCTGCGTCGCCCGCGCCGTGGGTCTTGCCGAAGGTGTGGCCGCCGGCGATGAGGGCCACGGTTTCCTCGTCGTCCATTGCCATGCGGGCGAAGGTTTCGCGGATATCGCGCGCTGCGGCGAGCGGGTCGGGGTTGCCGTTGGGGCCTTCCGGATTCACGTAGATGAGGCCCATCTGCACCGCGGCGAGGGGGTTCTCCAGGTCGCGGTCGCCGGTGTAGCGCTGGTCGTCGAGCCACTTGCGCTCGGCGCCCCAGTAGACGTCCTCTTCGGGTTCCCAGATGTCCTCGCGGCCGCCGGCGAAGCCGAAGGTCTTGAAGCCCATGGATTCGAGGGCCACGTTGCCGGTGAGGATCATCAGGTCGGCCCACGAGATGTAGCGGCCGTACTTCTGCTTTATTGGCCACAACAGGCGGCGCGCCTTGTCGAGGTTGACGTTGTCGGGCCAGCTGTTGAGGGGCGCGAAGCGCTGGTTGCCGGTGCCCGCGCCGCCGCGGCCGTCGCTCACCCGGTAGGTGCCGGCGCTGTGCCAGGCCATCCGCACGAAGAGCGGTCCGTAGTGGCCGAAGTCGGCGGGCCACCAATCCTGCGAGTCGGTCATCAGGGCGTGGAGATCCTTGATGAGGGCGTCCAGGTCGAGCTGCTTGAAGGCTTCGGCGTAGTTGAAGTCCGCGCCCATCGGGTCGGACTTGGCGGAGTGCTGGTGGAGAATGCCGATCTTCAGTTGGTTGGGCCACCAGTCGGCATTCGATGGGGCACCCGCAACGGTGTGTTTGCGGACATCGCCCGCGAACGGGCATTTGGATTCGGTGGACATGGCGATCTCCTCGGCGTGTTGTAAGTCCGGTCAATCGTTGACCGTCACAGACACTCTAAGGTTTTGGCACCACGCTCACCAATTGCATTTGGCGATGGTGCCCATAGGGGCGGGCGGAGGGGAAGGACCACCGTGAAGAGGGGCGGGTCAAAAGCAAAAAGCCAACCCTCGCGGATTGGCTTTTTGCTTGTCTTGGCTCCTCGACCTGGGCTCGAACCAGGGACCTACGGATTAACAGTCCGGCGCTCTACCGACTGAGCTATCGAGGATCTGACGGGTTGGTCATGTGTTCAACGAACAAACACATTACCGCAAATTGTTCTGGCTCCTCGACCTGGGCTCGAACCAGGGACCTACGGATTAACAGTCCGGCGCTCTACCGACTGAGCTATCGAGGAACAGAGGCGCGCATTTTAGAAGCCGGCCTTCGTTACGTCAAGGCCTTTTGCGCGTTTTTTTGCCCCCGGCGAGCCGGGGGCGGTGAAGCTGTACTACTTAGGCCTTGATGACGGCGGCGATGGCGTCGGCGACGTAGTCGAGGTTCTTGCTGTTGAGGGCGGCCAGGCAGATGCGGCCGGTGCCCACGGCGTAGATGCCGAACTCATCCTTCATGCGCTCGACCTGGGCGGCGGTGAGGCCGGTATAGGAGAACATGCCGCGCTGCTTGATGACGAAGGAGAAGTCCTGGTCGACCTTGCGGGCGGCGAGTTGCTCGACGAGGCCGGTGCGCATGGCGCGGATGCGGTCACGCATGCCGGCCAGCTCGGCTTCCCACTCGGCGCGCAGGGCGGGGGTGGACAGCACCGCGGCGACGATGGCGCCACCGTGGATCGGCGGGTTGGAGTAGTTGGTGCGGATCACGCGCTTGAGCTGGGACAGCACGCGGGTGGATTCGTCCTTGTTCTGGGTGACGATGGACAGGGCGCCGACGCGCTCGCCGTACAGCGAGAAGCTCTTGGAGAAGGAGCTGGACACGAAGAACGACAGGCCGGAGGCCGAGAACAGGTTGACCGCGACGGCGTCCGGCTCGATGCCGTCGGCGAAGCCCTGGTAGGCCATGTCGAGGAAGGGAACCAGGCCGCGGTTGGCACAGGCCTTGACCACTTCGGCCCACTGGGCTTCGGTGAGGTCGGCGCCGGTGGGGTTGTGGCAGCAGGCGTGCAGCACGATGACCGAGCCGGCAGGCAGGCTGTTCAGCTTGGCGATCATGGCCTCGGCGTTGGCGCCGCGGGTTTCCGGGTTGTAGTAGGGGTAGTTCTCGACCGGGAAGCCGGCGGCTTCGAACAGCGCGCGGTGGTTTTCCCAGGACGGATCGGAGATGTAGACGGTGGCGTCGGGGACGATGCGCTTGAGCAGGTCGCCGCCGATCTTCAGGGCGCCGGTGCCGCCGAGGGCCTGGGCAGTGACGACGCGGCCGTCACGGATGATGGCGCTGTCGGCACCGAACAGCAGGGTCTGCACGGCGTTGTTGTAGGCGGCCGGGCCTTCGATGGGCTGGTAGCCACGGGGCGGGGCAGCTTCGAGGCGGGCCTTCTCGGCGGTCTTGACGGCGCCGAGGAGGGGGATCTTGCCGTTGTCGTCAAAGTAGACGCCAACGCCGAGGTTGACCTTGGTGCTGCGGGTGTCCGCGTTGAAGGCTTCGTTGAGGCCGAGGATCGGATCGCGGGGGGCCAGTTCGACTGCAGCAAAGATCGAAGAGCTCATGGGTTCTCCAGAAGGGGCGAAGGGTGCGGGCACTTTGTGGCGCTCGCTGGGTGATAATGCGGAGTTGCCCGCGGGGTTTGCGGGCGCCACCGTTTGACTCAAGACAGAAATTTTATCATGGCCGATCAATCAGGTAGCGGGAGCGTGGTGGTTTTCGAGGGGAGCCCGTTCCGGCTTCACCAGCCCTTTGCGCCCGGTGGCGACCAGCCGGAGGCAATCCGGAAGCTCGTCGAGGGCATCGGCGATGGCCTGATGTTCCAGACGCTGCTGGGCGTGACGGGCTCCGGCAAGACCTACACGATGGCCAATGTCATCGCCCGCTGCGGGCGGCCCGCGCTGGTGCTGGCCCACAACAAGACGCTGGCGGCGCAGCTGTATTCGGAGTTCCGCGAGTTCTTTCCCGAGAACGCGGTGGAGTACTTCGTCAGCTACTACGACTACTACCAGCCGGAAGCCTACGTGCCGTCCCGCGATCTGTTCATCGAGAAGGACTCGTCGATCAACGAGCACATCGAGCAGATGCGCCTGTCGGCCACCAAGAGCCTGATGGAGCGGCGCGATGTGGTGATCGTGGCGTCGGTGTCGTGCATCTACGGTATCGGCGATCCGGGCGATTACCACGCGATGGTGCTGCACCTGCGCGAAGGCGAGCAGATGGCCCACCGGGATCTGGTGCAGCGCCTGGTGGCGATGCAGTACGACCGGGCCGACGTGGATTTCCGGCGCGGCACCTTCCGGGTGCGGGGCGACGTGATCGACATCTTCCCGGCGGAAAACGCCGAGTACGCGCTGCGCGTCGAGATGTTCGACGACGAGATCGAGCACCTCACGCTGTTCGATCCGCTCACCGGCCACCTCAAGCAGAAGATCGTGCGCTTTACGGTGTATCCGTCCAGCCACTACGTGACGCCGCGGGCCACGGTGCTGCGCGCCATCGAGGCGATCAAGGACGAGCTGCGCGAGCGCATCGCCCAGTTCCAGAAGGCGGGCAAGCTGGTCGAGGCCCAGCGCATCGAGCAGCGCACCCGCTTCGATCTGGAGATGCTCAACGAGCTGGGCTTCTGCAAGGGCATCGAGAACTACTCGCGCCATCTGTCGGGCCGCGAGCCCGGCGCGGCGCCGCCGACCCTGATCGACTACCTGCCGGCCGACGGCCTGATGTTCATCGACGAATCCCACGTGTCCATCGGCCAGGTGGGCGCGATGTACAAGGGCGACCGCTCGCGCAAGGAGAACCTCGTCGAATATGGCTTCCGGCTGCCTTCGGCGCTGGACAACCGGCCGCTCAAGTTCGAGGAGTTCGAGCGCCTGCTGCCCCAGACGGTGTTCGTCTCGGCCACGCCGGCGGCCTACGAGAAGGAGCATCAGGGCCAGGTGGTGGAGCAGGTGGTGCGCCCGACCGGCCTTGTCGACCCGATCATCATCGTGCGGCCCGCGTCCACCCAGGTGGATGATCTGCTGGGCGAGATCAAGAAGCGCCTCGATGTGAAGGAGCGCATTCTCGTCACCGTGCTGACCAAGCGCATGGCCGAGGATCTCACCGAATACCTGGCCGAGAACGGCATCCGGGTGCGCTACCTGCACTCCGACATCGATACCGTCGAGCGGGTCGAGATCATCCGCGACCTGCGTCTGGGCGAGTTCGACGTGCTGGTGGGCATCAACCTGCTGCGGGAAGGCCTGGACATCCCCGAGGTGTCGCTGGTAGCGATCCTCGACGCGGACAAGGAGGGCTTCCTGCGCTCCGAGCGCTCGCTGATCCAGACCATCGGCCGCGCCGCCCGCCACCTGCATGGCACGGCGATCCTCTACGCCGACCGGATCACCGATTCGATGAAGGCCGCCATCGGCGAAACCGAGCGCCGCCGTGCCCGGCAGATCGCCTTCAACGAGGCGAACGGAATTACGCCCAAGTCCGTGACAAAACGCATCAAAGACATCATCGACGGTGTCTATGATGCAGGATCGGAGGCCGATGCGACGTCCGCCGGGGAGGCCCGGAGCGACTACGCGGCCCTTGACGAGAAAGCACTGGCGAAGACCATCCGCCAGCTCGAGAAGGAAATGCAGGAACACGCCCGCAACCTGGAGTTCGAGAAAGCCGCGGCCGCCCGCGACAAGCTCTTCCGGTTGCGCCAGCAGGCATTCGGGGCTGACGCCCACGATCTGCCAGGCGGGTCCCGACCGAACGCCACAGGCTGAGAGATTCGAAAATTGGTGCTTGCTCTTGTACGTTCCGCCCGCCGGCTGTTTAAATTGCCGGCAGGAGGGACACCCATAATGAAAATACTATTCGTCTGCACCGGCAATATCTGCCGGTCGCCGACTGCAGAGGGCGTTGCACGTCGCTGGTTGGCGATGGCCGGGATGGATAGCGCGGTCGGCGTCGATTCGGCGGGCATCCAGGGCTATCACGCGGGCGAGGCGCCCGATCCCCGCACCCAGACGGCGGCCCTGAGGCGAGGCTACGATCTTTCCCGGCTGCGCGCCCGCAAGGTCCAGCCCAAGGACTACGCCGAGTTCGATCTGCTGCTGGCGATGGACCGGGATCATTTCCACTATCTGCGCGACCGCGCCCCGGAGGGCTGCAAGCACAAGGTGCGGATGTTCATGAGTTTTGCCCAGCGTCATCGCCGCGATGATGTGCCGGACCCGTACTACGGCGGCCTCACCGGCTTTGATGCGGTGCTCGACATGTGCGAGGACGCCGTGCAGGGGCTGATCGAGGAGATCCGCCCGGAAGTGGAGCGCCGCCGCCAGTCGGCAGTCTGACCACTCGCAGCGCGGAGCTGTCCGGCGCGGAAGCTACAAACAAAAAGGCCAACCCCGAGGGGTTGGCCTTTTTGCTGGGTGTGACCCGTCCTGAAATAGCTTGACACTTTTTTGCCGCAGCAAGGAAGCGTCAATGGAATCAAAGCACAAGCGGACCCAGCGGGATTACAGCCTGGCTTTTAAGCTCTCGGTTGTCGAGCAGGTTGAACAAGGCGAGCTGACGTACAAAGAGGCGCAGCGCCGCTACGGGATTCAAGGGCGCTCGACGGTGCTGGTATGGTTGCGCAAGCACGGCTTGCAGGATTGGGATGTACCCGCCTCCCGTGCAGGAGACGCAGCGACCATGCCCGACAAGACAAGCAAGCCCCAAACGCCCGAACAGCGCATCAAGGCGCTGGAAGCCCAGCTGCGTGAGGCCACCCAGAAAGCGCAACTGTTTGAAGCCATCATCGAGCAGGTGAAGAAGAACACCGGGGTCGATCCACTAAAAAAGCCTTTGGGCAGGTCCTCGCACAAGCGCTCGTCCCGGGATTGAGCGTGTGCAAGGCCTGCCGTTACATCGGCATCAGCCGTCAGGCGTACTACCAGCGGCTGGGGGCGCAGCAGCGCAGCGCCGAACGCGACGCCCAGATTCAGCGTCTCGTGCTCGACGTCCGCTTACGCCAGCCCCGGATCGGGACACGCAAGCTGCACCACCTGTTGGCCTGCCCACTCAAGGCGGCGGGTATCAAGATGGGGCGTGACGGCTTGTTTGACGTCCTGCGCCGGGCGCGCCTGCTGGTAGCGCCCAGGCGGGCGTATCACAAGACCACCGATAGCCATCACCGCTTCTACCGCCATCCCAATCTGCTGAAGGAGGGGCCTGGGCAAATCGTTCCCACCGGGCCGGAGCAGGTCTGGGTCGCCGACATCACCTACCTGCCCACCACGGAGCGGGTGGCCTACCTGAGCCTGGTGACCGATGCGTACTCGCGCAAGATCGTGGGCTATCACGTGCATGACACGCTGCAGGCGGAGTCCGTCAGTCAAGCGTTCAGGATGGCGCTCAGGACACGCCGCTCGCCGCTCTCGCTGGTCCACCATTCGGACCGGGGAAGCCAGTATTGCTCGGCCCACTACCAGGAGATCCACCGCAAACATGGACTGCGCTGCTCCATGACTGACGGCTATGACTGCTATCAGAATGCGCTGGCAGAGCGCGTCAATGGCATTCTCAAGAACGAGTTCCTGCTGCAACGTCCTGCCAACCTCGCGCAGGCAAGCCAGATGGTGGCCCAGTCGGTACGCATCTACAACGCTGAACGGCCCCACCTGTCCTTAAAATACAAGACGCCCGATGAAGTCCATCGGGCGTCTCAAATCTCAAGCTGATCGGCGAAACGGCACGCCGAAGGCTGTCAAGCTATAGCAGGACGGGACAGTGGTGCCGGGATTACTTCGGCCCGGTTTCCACCTGGACCAGCGGCTCTTCAGCCACGACGGCCGGGGCACGGCGGCGACGGCCGAGGGGCTGCGCAGGGGCCTGTTCCGGCTGGAAGGACTTCGTCGCATCCGAACGGGTTTCGATCAGCACCAGGCCGCTCTCTTCAAGGGCGACGGACAGATCCGCCGGTGCGCTCGGCGCCGGGGCGGCGACGGGCTCGGTTGCAGCGACGGGTTCGACAACGGCCTCGACCGGCGCGGCGAAGGTTTCGACAACCACCGGCTCGGCTTCGACAGCCACCGGTTCGGCGACCACTTCGACCGGCGCTTCAACCACCGGGGTGGTTTCGGCTTCACGGGCGGCGGCGGCAACCTGTTCGATCAGGCTGGCAGCTTCAGCCACTGGCGCCGGCGCGACTTCGGCCTGCACTTCGGCAACCACCGGCTGGGCGGCTTCGACGACGGTCTCGACAACCGGGGTTTCGGCCACGGCCACTTCGGCAGGCGCAGCTTCGACGGCGGCTTCGGTCACTTCGGCAACCGGGGCGGCTTCGGCGGCCGGAGCGGCCTCGACCACGGCGCGGGCTTCGGCGACGACCGGCGCCTCGGTGGCTTCGGCCGGAGCGGCTTCGGTCACGGCAGGTGCGGTTTCGGCCTGGATGGCTTCGGCGGCGGGCTGGGCCTGATCGCCGATTTCCAGTTCGCCCTGGGCGGCGGCTTCGGTGCCGGTGCCTTCCTCGTTGCGACGACCGCCGCGACGGCCACGACGACCGCGGCGGCTGCGTTCGGCGCCGGCTTCGCCATCGACGGCAGCCGGGGCGCCCGCTTCGGGGGCGGTGACGGCAGCCACAGCGGCGACGGCGGTCAGCTGCTCGGCGCTGGCGACGATGCCTTCGGCTTCGGCGGCAGGCTTGGCGGCCTGGCCGTTACGGTTGCGGCCGCGTTCGCCGCGCTCACCACGTTCTGCACGCTCGCCGCTACGGCCTTCGCGCTCGGGGCGCTCGCCACGTTCCTGACGCTCACCGCGTTCCTGGCGTTCGCCACGTTGGCGCTGGGGCTTTTCGCGGGCCTCGGCCTGGGCTTCGGGGGCGGCAGCGTTGCGGTTGGTGTCGCGACCTTCGCGCTCGCCACGTTCGGCGCGCTCACCCCGTTCGCCACGCTCTTCGCGCTGACCGTCACGGCGGCCACGGCCACCGTCACGGCGACCATTGCGTTCGTTGCGGCCGCGGGATTCGCGACGCTGGGGTTCCGGCTGGGCAACCACCGGGGCCGGCGCAGCGGCGGGCTTCTCGCCACGGAAGAAGGCGAAGATGCGGGCGAGCAGGCCCGGCTGGCTTTCCGGCACGGGCGCCGGAGCCGGCGCGGCGACCTTGGCTTCAACCACCGGGGCCGGCTGGTCAGGGGTGATGCCCTTGACGGCGGCTTCCTGGCGGGCCGGGCGGTCGGTGTTGGCCGACGGCGGGGTGTAGGTCTCGTCGGCCGGCTTGGTGGCCATGCGATAGCTCGGGACGGCGCTCTCTTCCAGGTTGAGCTGGTCGTGGCGCAGGCGGACGATCTCGTGCTGCGGGGTTTCGAGATGGCGGTTGGGGATCAGCACCAGGCTGACCTTGTGACGGATCTCGATCTTGGCGATGTCGTCGCGCTTCTCGTTGAGGAGGAAGGTGGCGACATCCACCGGAACCTGGCAGTGCAGGGCGCCGGTGTTGTCCTTCATGGCCTCTTCTTCGAGGATGCGCAGGATGTGCAGCGCGGACGACTCGGTGCTGCGGATGTGGCCGGTGCCGTTACAGCGCGGGCAAGGGATGTAGCTGGTCTCGGCGAGGGCCGGGCGCAGACGCTGGCGGGACAGCTCGAGCAGGCCGAAGCGGCTGATCTTGCCGGTCTGGACGCGGGCGCGGTCGTAGCGCAGGGCGTCGCGCAGGCGGTTCTCGACTTCGCGCTGGTTCTTCTGCGACTCCATGTCGATGAAGTCGATGACGATGAGGCCGCCGAGGTCGCGCAGACGCAGCTGGCGGGCCACTTCGTCGGCGGCTTCGCAGTTGGTCTTGAACGCGGTTTCCTCGATGTCGGCACCGCGGGTGGCGCGGCCGGAGTTCACGTCCACGGACACCAGGGCTTCGGTGTGGTCGATCACGATGGCGCCGCCGGAGGGCAGGCTCACCTGACGCGAGTAGGCCGATTCGATCTGGTGTTCGATCTGGAAGCGCGAGAACAGCGGCACGTCGTCGTGGTAGCGCTTCACGCGGCCGACGTTCTGCGGCATGACGTGGGCCATGAACTGGCGCGCCTGCTCATAGACGTCGTCGGTGTCGATCAGGATCTCGCCGATGTCGGGCTGGAAGTAGTCACGGATCGCGCGGATCACGAGGCTGCCTTCCTGGTAGATCAGGAAGGCGCCTTCCTGGGCCTGGGCGGCGCCGTCGATGGCGCGCCACAGTTGCAGGAGGTAGTTCAAGTCCCATTGCAGCTCTTCGGCGGTGCGGCCGATGGCGGCGGTGCGGGCGATCAGGCTCATGCCGCCGGGCACTTCGAGCTGGTCCATCACGTCGCGCAGCTCGGCGCGCTCGTCACCCTCGACGCGGCGCGAAACGCCACCGCCGCGGGGGTTGTTGGGCATCAGCACGAGGTAGCGGCCGGCCAGCGAGACGAAGGTGGTGAGAGCGGCGCCCTTGTTGCCGCGCTCGTCTTTCTCGACCTGGACGATCAGCTCCTGGCCTTCCTTCAAGGCTTCCTTGATGGACGCACGGCTGGCTTCGACACCAGGCTGGAAGTAGGCGCGGGAGATTTCCTTGAACGGCAGAAAGCCGTGGCGCTCGGCACCATAGTCGACAAACGCGGCTTCGAGGCTGGGCTCGATGCGCGTGATGACGGCTTTGTAGATGTTGCTTTTGCGTTGTTCCTTGGCGGCCGATTCAATGTCGAGGTCAATGAGTTTCTGACCATCGACAATGGCAACGCGGAGTTCCTCGGCCTGCGTTGCATTGAAGAGCATTCGCTTCATTCGTCTTCTTCTCCCGCGTGGCACACGGGCAGGACGAACCGCACCACCGCTCAGTTGCGGTGACTTAGTTTGGCGTGATCGAGCCGATCCTTCATCAAGGGGAAATCAAACTAAAGTGGGTGGCGGGATTCGTCTATCGCACCCTGAACCGCATCTCGTGCTGAGGGCGCCGGAACGTTTTAGCGGGATTCGTCGGGCCCGGGCTTCCGGAGCGCAACGCACTCTCAGTGCGCTGCCGATCCTCAGCACGGGCGCCGGTCTGTCCGGCACGATTCGTTCATGCGCCCCGGGGGCTGCGAAGTGCCTGCAGCTTCGCCTGGTCTCGCAAGGCTGGAACGGCGTGCGTACGATCGGGTACGACGGCGTATGGCGTTGCGACCTCGGGCCGGCTTGCAGGGAATGCTTCGCGGCCCCGGTTCAGGGCCGTCAATCTGCGTGTGCGCCTGCGCGCAATTGGTACAAGTTTATTGTCGAATAAAGTACCATCGCCCTCTTTTTGTCCGGCGACGGACCTTCCTTTGGTTTTTCGGGAGCGGTGAGGGTGCCGGATAACTCGGCTTGGAGTCCTCTGCACAGAGTCGCTCTGGGGCGGCGCGGGCCGGTGTTGATTCACATGACAACACGCTTCTGGCGGGCGCGACGCATCAGGACCGAAAAAACCGCTCAACAGTATATTTCAAAACGATGGCCTTGAGTAAAGCTCCCGCAGTGCGCCACGAGCGCGTCGACGACGCGAGCGCCGGTCAGCGCATCGACAATTTTCTGGTGCGCGTCTGCAAGGGCGTGCCGAAGAGTCACATCTACCGCATCCTGAGAAGCGGCGAGGTGCGGGTCAATAGCCGTCGGGTGGATCAGACCTACCGCGTGCAGATCGGGGACGAAGTGCGCATCCCGCCGATCCGCATTGCCGAGAAGGAGAATGCCGCGCCGGTGCCCATGGGCAAACCCTTCGACATTGCCTACGAGGACGATGCGCTGCTGGTGCTCGACAAGCCGGCCGGGCTGGCGGTGCATGGCGGCAGCGGGGTGAGCTTCGGCCTGATCGAGCAGCTGCGGCGCCAGCGGCCGGAGGCGAAGTTCCTCGAGCTGGTGCATCGCCTCGACCGCGAGACCTCGGGCCTGTTGATCGTCGCCAAGAAGCGCAGCGCGCTGACGGTGCTCCACGACATGATGCGCGACGGCAAGGTGCAGAAGCGTTATCTGACGCTGGTGACGGGGCGCTGGCTGAACGCCCAGCAGCACATCAAGCAGCCGCTCCTCAAGTATCTGCTGGAGAACGGGGAGCGGCGGGTGAGCGTGAATCGCGAAGGCAAGCCGGCCCACAGCATCGTGCGGCTGGTGCGGCGCTGGGCGGGCTACAGTCTGCTGGAAGTCGAGCTGAAGACCGGGCGCACCCACCAGATCCGGGTCCATCTCACCCACGCCGGCTTTCCCTTGTGTGGCGACGACAAGTACGGCGATTTCGCCCTCAACAAACAGCTCGAGAAGGAAGGGCTGGGGCGGATGTTTCTGCACGCGGCGAAGCTGGCCTTCCGGCATCCGCTTACCGATCAGCCGATCGAACTTGCGGCGCCCTTGCCTGCCGAACTGGATGGCTTTCTCGCCGTTGTCGAACAAACCCGGGAGCGGGAATATGGCTAGACCGCAACGCTACGAACTGATCGTCTTCGACTGGGACGGCACGCTGATGGATTCGGCTGCTGCCATCGTCCAGGCGATCCAGGCTGCCAGCGCCGATCTGGGCCTGCCGCCGCCTTCTGATGCCCGGGCGCGTCACGTGATCGGCCTTGGCCTGCAGGACGCGCTGCACCACGCGGTGCCGGAGCTGCCTGAATCCGACTACCCGAAGATGGTGGAGCGCTATCGCCATCACTATCTGTCCAGCGATCACGAGCTGACGCTGTTTGATGGCACCCAGGCGCTGATCGCCGATCTCCACGCCCGCGGTCATCTGCTGGCGGTGGCGACCGGCAAGAGCCGCAAGGGGCTCGACCGGGCGTTGGGTTTTACGGGCTTGGGCAAGTATTTCCACGCCACGCGCTGCGCCGACGAGTGCTTCTCGAAGCCCCATCCGGCGATGCTGTTCGAGCTGATGGACGAGCTGGGCGTGATGGCCGAAACCAGCCTGATGATCGGCGACACGACCCACGACCTCTTGATGGCGAAGAACGCCGGTGTGGATGGGCTAGCCGTGAGCTTCGGCGCCCATCCGGTCGATCAGCTGGTGGCCGAGTCGCCGGTGGCGTGCATCGACACGCCGGCCGGGCTGCGGGCGTGGCTGGAGGTCAACGGGTGATCTGCGCGTCGGCCGATCTCGTCGATGGCGGCGACGGCGTGCGCTTCGTGGTGCAGCGGGGCGGCCAGGACGTGGCGGCCTTTGCGGTGCGCTATCGCGGCAAGGTCTACGCTTACATCAACCGCTGCGCCCACGTGGCGGTTGAGCTGGACTGGCAGCCCGGGCGTTTTTTCGACAGCAATGGGCTGTATCTGATCTGCGCCACCCACGGCGCCCTGTACCGGCCCGAGAGCGGCGCGTGCGTCGAAGGGCCGTGCCGGGGCGGTCGGCTGGAGATGCTGCCGGTGGTGGAGCGGGATGGCGGGGTGTTTCTCGCCCGGTCTGACTGAGCGCTGCGGCTAGCCGGCCAGTAGCAGGAACACTGTGGGGCGCTTGGCCAGATCTGGTGCGGGGGTTTTCTTCCAGTCGGCGATCCGCCGGGTGGCGATCCATTCATCTGCTGTGGTGAGATCCCGGGCGATGCACAGGCGGGTCTCGGGGCCGCAGGCCTGCTTGAGCGCCTCGAACATCCGGTCGTTGCGGTAGGGTGTCTCGATGAACAGCTGGGTGCGCGAGAAGCGGGCAGATTCGGCCTCGAGCTCGCGCAGGCGGCGCTTGCGGGCTTCCTCGTCGATGGGCAGGTAGCCGTGGAAGGCGAAGCTCTGGCCGTTGAGGCCGGAGGCCATCAGGCTCAGCAGCAAGGATGACGGCCCGACCATCGGCACCACCTGGATGCCGGCCTCGTGGGCGCGGCGGACCAGCAGTGCGCCGGGGTCGGCCACGGCCGGGCAGCCGGCTTCGGACATCAATCCGCAGTCGAGCCCGTTCCTGATCGGCGCCAGCAGGCCATCAAGATCGGCCGGGCCCGGGTTTTCGGGTAGCTCGCGGATGTCGAGGTCGCGTAGCGGCCTGGGGTGCTCGAAGCGTTTGAGGTCGGCGCGGGCGGTCTTGGCGTTCTCGACGACGAAGTAATCGAGGCTGCGGGCGCGCATGCCGACTTCGGCCGGCGTGGTGAGGGCGAGGGGCGCCTCGCCCAGGCTGACCGGAATCAGATAGAGCTTGCCGGCGGCGGTCGTCACGGCAGGGCGACGCCTTCGTGGCGCAGCATCCGGGCCAGAGCGATCAGCGGCAGGCCGACGAGGGCGTTGGGGTCGTCGCCGGAAAGGGCGTCGAGGAGGGTGATGCCCAGGCCTTCCGACTTGGCGCTGCCGGCGCAGTCGAGGGGGCGCTCCTTTTCTACATAGCGGACGATCTCGTCGTCGCTGAGAGTGCGAAAGCGCACCTCGGTCGGCACGACGTCGATCTGCGCTTCGCCCGTTGTCGTGTTGAGGAGCGCCAGCGCGGTGTGGAAGATCACGGTCTGGCCGCTCATCTGCTTGAGCTGCGCCACGGCGCGCTCGACGGTGCCGGGCTTGCCGAAGCGGATGTCGCCCATCGCGGCCACCTGGTCGCTGCCGATGATCAGCGCGTCGGCAAAGTTGCCGGCCACGGCGCGGGCCTTTTCGATGGCGAGGCGCTCGGCGGTGCTGCGGGGGTGTTCGCCGGGCAGCGGGCTCTCGTCGATGTCGGGGCGGGCAACTTCGAAGGGCAGGTTGAAACGCTGGAGGAGTTCGCGGCGATACGCCGAGGTGGAAGCAAGGACGAGTTTCATCGATCGGGGTGCTGCGGCGTGAAAAGTGCCGTCGGCCGCTTTGCAGAGTTTTGACACAGGGAGCCGAAAATAATATCATGCCGCTCTTATGTCGCAAGAAAGCTTCGTGATCGACCTTCGGGCGTTGGCCAGAGATGGGCGCCGCCTTGAGGGCGAGGTGCCGGTATCCCGGCTCGGCCGTGTTGCCGAGTCTGTGCTGGAACCCGCCGGAACGGTGGCTTTCGGGTTTCAGGGCGAGCGTGACGACGAGGGCAAGCTCCACGTCGATCTGTGGATCCGGGGATGTCTGGTTCTTCAGTGTCAGCGCTGTCTTGAGGCCCTGCAGTGGCCCTGTGAAGTGGAAAATCGTCTTCTGCTCCTCCGCCCCGGCGAAGCGCCGCCGGAAGATGAGCTCGAAAACGATGCGGAAGACGCCCTCGAGGTTGAACCGCTCACGGACCTCCTGGCGCTGGTTGAGGACGAGGTGTTGCTGGCCTTGCCCCTGGTGCCGCGTCACGATGATTGCGATCCGCCGGTCAAGGCCGGTGTTGATGAAGAGATTTCGCCCTTCGCCGTTCTGCGTCAGTTGCGCGGCAAGGTTTAAGTATTCCTCAAGGAGTTTTTCATGGCCGTTCAACAGAACAAGAAGTCCCCGTCCAAGCGCGGTATGCATCGTTCCCACGATTTCCTGGTTGCGCCCCCGCTGGCCGTCGAGCCGACCACCGGCGAAGTCCACCTGCGCCACCACGTTTCGCCGTCCGGCGTCTATCGTGGCAAGAAGGTTGCCAAGGCCAAGGGCGAGTAATTCTCCTGGTTGCCAGACGGCGCGACGCCTTCGGGCGGTCGCGCCGTTTTCACAACTTGTCCACCCATTTCTCTCCGTTTAGCGCCGAATGACTGTCACCCTGGCCATTGACTGCATGGGGGGCGATCACGGCCCTTCGGTAACGGTTCCGGCCGCGCTGCATTTTTTGCGCGCTGATCGCGACGCCCGAATTCTCCTGGTCGGTCGCCCGGAGGCCATTGAGCCTCATCTGGGCGGCGCGCTGCAGGAATTCGGTGAGCGCCTGCGCGTGCATCCGGCATCGGAAGTCGTCGGAATGGACGAGCCGCCGGCGCTCGCCATGCGCAACAAGAAGGATTCATCGATGCGCGTGTCGGTGGATCTGGTCAAGTCGGGCGATGCCCAGGCGGCCGTGTCCGCCGGCAATACCGGTGCGCTGATGGCGATCTCCCGGTTCGTCCTCAAGACCCTTCCCGGCATCGATCGCCCGGCGATCTGCAGCACGCTGCCGAGCATGCGCGGCCTCACCCACATGCTCGATCTGGGCGCCAACGTCGATTGCTCGGCCGAGCACCTGCTCCAGTTCGGCATCATGGGCGCGATGCTGGTGGCGGCGGTCGAGCACAACGAGCGGCCGAGCGTCGGCCTGCTCAACATCGGCGAAGAAGACATCAAGGGCAACGAGATCGTCAAGCAGGCCGGTGAGCTCCTGCGCAACAGCGGGCTCAACTTCTACGGCAACGTCGAAGGCAACGACATCTACAAGGGTACGGTCGATGTGGTCGTCTGCGACGGCTTTGTCGGCAACGTGGCGCTCAAGACCTCCGAAGGCCTCGCCCACATGATGGCGACCTTCCTGCGCGAACAGTTCTCCCGCAACTGGATCACCAAGCTGGCGGCATTCTTTGCGATGTCGGCCCTCAAGGGGTTCAAGCACAAGGTGGATTCCCGCCGCTACAACGGCGCGGCCCTGCTGGGGCTGCGCGGTGTGGTGGTGAAGAGTCACGGCTCGGCCGATGCCTTCGCCTTCGAGCAGGCGCTCTGGCGGGCGGCGGAAGCGGCGCGCAACAGGCTCATCGAGCGGATCAGCGAACGAATGGAACGTGAAAGGCCTGCGGCATGATTCATGCGCGAGTGATCGGAACCGGCAGCTTTCTGCCTGGTGCGCCCGTCAGCAACAACGATCTGGTGGCCCGGGGTATTGATACTTCGGACGAATGGATTGTCGAACGCACCGGCATCTGCCGGCGTCACCTGGCCGAGCCCGATGTCACGGCGAGCCAGCTGGCCTATGAGGCGAGCACCCGGGCGATTGCTGCCGCGGGCTGTCAGCCGGCCGACATTGACCTGATCATCGTCGCCACCTCCACGCCGGACTACATTTTCCCGAGCTCCGCCGCGCTGCTGCAGTCGAAGCTGGGCATCACCAACGGCGGCGCAGCGTTCGACCTGCAGGCGGTGTGCACCGGTTTCGCCTACGCCCTGTCGACCGCCGAAAAGTTCATCCGCTCCGGCAGCCACAAGCGTGCGCTGGTCGTGGGAGCCGAAATCTTCTCGCGCATCCTCGACTGGAACGACCGTGGCACCTGCGTGCTGTTCGGTGACGGCGCCGGCGCCGTGGTGCTGGAGGCGTCCGACAAGCCGGGCATCCTCGCGACCGCGCTGCACGCCGATGGCAGCCACAACGGCATCCTTTGCGTGCCGGGTCAGGTTAATCGCGGCGGCATCACCGGCGATCCTTTCCTGCGCATGGATGGTCAGGCGGTGTTCAAGTTTGCCGTCAAGGTGCTGAGCGACGTGGCCCGCGAGGTGGTCGATCAAGCCGGCCTCACCATCGACGACGTGGACTGGCTGATCCCCCACCAGGCCAACATCCGCATCATGCAGGCCACGGCCAAGCGACTGGGTGTGTCGACCGAGAAGGTCATCGCCACGGTCAGCGAGCATGGCAACACCTCGGCGGCGTCGATTCCGCTGGCGCTCGACCTTGCCGTGCGCGACGGCCGTATCCAGCGCGGCCAGAAGATTCTCCTCGAAGGCGTGGGCGGCGGCTTCACCTGGGGCGCCGCGCTCCTCGAGTTCTAAGCAGCATTGTCATTCAAGGATGGGATGATGAATTTCGCTTTCGTTTTTCCGGGGCAGGGCTCCCAGTCGGTCGGCATGATGGCGGCTTACGGTGATTCCGCGGTGATCCGCGACACCTTCGCCGAAGCCTCCGCCGCCCTTGGCGAGGATCTGTGGCAGATGGTCGCCGACGGCCCCGCCGAAGTGCTGGCCCAGACCGTCAATACCCAGCCGCTGATGCTCACCGCCGGCGTGGCCGTGTATCGCGAGTGGATCGCCCGTGGCGGCGCCACGCCTAGCCTCGTTGCCGGTCACAGCCTCGGTGAATATTCCGCGCTGGTTGCTGCCGGTGCGCTGGATTTCCAGGAGGCCGTCAAGCTGGTGCGCCTGCGCGCCCAGGCCATGCAGGAAGCCGTCCCGGCCGGTGAGGGCGCGATGGCTGCGCTGCTCGGCCTCGACGAACCCGCCGCCGCCGAGGCCTGTGCCGAAGCCGCCCAGGGCGAGGTCGTCTCCGCCGCCAACCTCAATTCCCCCGGTCAGATCGTCATCGCTGGCGCCCGCGCTGCCGTCGAGCGCGCCATGGCGGTTGCCAAGACCAAGGGTGCCAAGCGTGCCGTGCTTCTGCCGGTGAGCGCGCCCTTCCACTGCGCGCTGATGAAGCCGGCCGCCGAGCGACTGGCGTTGCGTCTGGCCGAGATCGAGATCAAGGTGCCGGCCATCGCCGTGCTTAACAACGTGGATGTGGCCGTCGAGACCGACCCGGCCCGCATCAAGGATGCGCTGGTGCGTCAGGCCTATTCGCCTGTGCGCTGGATCGAGACTGTGCAGGACATCGCCCGCCGTGGCGCGACCCACGTTTTCGAGTGCGGCCCGGGCAAGGTCCTGGCCGGCATGACCAAGCGCATTGAAGGCAGTCTGCAGGGCGGCGCGATCGCCGATGCGGCCAGCCTCGCAGAGATTCTCCAGACGACGGAGGCAGCATGAGTCAGGTTCTGCAAGGGCAGGTGGCGCTGGTCACCGGCGCTTCCCGCGGTATTGGCCGGGCCATCGCCCTCGAACTGGGCCGCCTTGGTGCGACGGTGGTCGGTACGGCCACGTCCGAGGCCGGCGCTGCCGACATCCAGGCCGGGCTCGAGGCGGCGGGCATCCCCGGTCGCGGTCTGGCCCTCGACGTGACCGACGCGGCGGCCTGCGAGGCGGCCATCTCGGAGATCGAGAAGAGCCTCGGTCCGGTGCTCGTGCTGGTCAATAACGCCGGCATCACCCGCGACAACCTGGCGATGCGCATGAAGGATGCCGAATGGGATGCGGTGCTCGACACCAACCTCAAGTCGGTGTTCCGAATGTCCCGCCTCGTCATGCGTGGCATGATGAAGGCCCGTAACGGCCGCATCATCAACATCACCTCGGTGGTCGGCAGCTCCGGCAACCCCGGCCAGGCCAACTACGCGGCCGCCAAGGCGGGCGTGGCCGGCATGGGCCGCGCGCTGGCCCAGGAGCTCGGCAGCCGCAACATCACCGTCAATTGCGTCGCGCCGGGGTTCATCGACACCGACATGACCAAGGAACTGCCCGACGCCCAGCGCGAGGCCCTGCAGGGCAAGATTGCCCTCGGTCGTCTCGGCAAGCCGGAGGAGATCGCCTCGGTGGTCGGCTTCCTGGCGTCGCCCGCCGCATCGTACGTGACGGGGGCCACCCTGCACGTCAATGGCGGCATGTACATGGCGTAATCCTCGCCGGACTGGCGAGGGTGCGCGTTTTTGGTAGAATGCGGGGGTTTTGAATTCACCCCGCTCAATCAGCGAAGGAGTTGCTACATGGAAAATATCGAAGCTCGTGTCAAGAAGATCGTCGCCGAACAACTCGGTGTCAACGAAGCCGAAATCAAGAACGAATCGTCCTTCGTTGACGATCTGGGTGCCGACTCCCTCGACACCGTCGAGCTGGTGATGGCCCTCGAAGAAGAATTCGAGTGCGAAATCCCCGACGAAGAAGCCGAGAAGATCACCAGCGTTCAGCAGGCGATCGACTACGTCTCCGCCCACCTGAAGAAGTAAGATTCGCAGGAGCCTGCCTTGACCCGACGCAGAGTTGTCGTCACCGGCCTTGGCGCCATCACGCCGGTCGGTAATACCGTACCTGAAACCTGGGACGCCATTGTCAATGGCCGTTCCGGCATCGCTCAGATTACCCGTTTCGACACCTCTGCCTTTTCGGCGAAGATTGCCGGCGAGGTCAAGGGCTTCGATGTCAGCGCCTATCTTTCCCCGAAGGAAGCGCGCCGTATGGATATCTTCATCCATTACGGTCTTGCGGCGGGCATCCAGGCCATCCGCGATTCGGGCATCGAGGTAACCGACGCCAATGCTCACCGCATTGGTGTCAATATCGGTTCCGGCATCGGCGGCTTGCCGATGATCGAGGACACCCACGACGATTTCCTCGGCGGTGGTCCTCGCAAAATTTCTCCGTTCTTCATTCCCGGCACCATCATCAACATGATCTCCGGCAACCTGTCGATCATGTTCGGGATGAAGGGCCCCAATCTTGCTGTCGTCACGGCCTGTACCACCGGTCTGCACGCGATCGGCATGAGCGCGCGCATGATCGAGTACGGTGATGCGGACGTGATGGTCTGCGGTGGCGCCGAATCGACGGTGACCCCGCTGGCCGTCGGTGGCTTTGCGTCGGCGAAGGCGCTGTCCACCCGCAATGACGATCCCGCGACGGCAAGCCGTCCGTGGGACAAGGATCGGGATGGCTTCGTCCTCGGTGAAGGCGCAGGCGTGCTGGTGCTTGAGGAATACGAGCATGCCGTCAAGCGCGGCGCCCGCATCTACGCCGAGATTGCCGGTTTCGGCATGAGCGGCGATGCCTATCACATGACCGCACCGGATACTGATGGTCCGCGCCGCAGCATGGTGAATGCGCTGCAAAACGCCGACATCAACGTCGACGAAGTGCAGTATCTCAACGCCCACGGCACCTCGACGCCCCTCGGCGACAAGAACGAAACCGAAGCGATCAAGCTCGCCTTCGGTGCGGATGTTGCCAAGAAGCTGGTGGTTAATTCCACCAAGTCGATGACCGGTCACCTCCTGGGTGGCGCTGGTGGTCTCGAATCGGTGATCACCACGCTGGCGGTCTATAACCAGATCTCGCCGCCGACGATCAACATCTTCGAGCAGGATCCGGAGTGTGATCTCGACTACTGTGCCAACGTGGCGCGCGACATGAAGATCGACATTGCCGTGAAGAACAACTTCGGCTTTGGCGGCACCAACGGCACGCTGGTGTTCCGCAAGGTCTGAGTTCGCGGCACGGATTCCCGTGCATCGTGACAGTCATTGAAATCAAGCCGTCCCGGCTGCTCCTCGTTCTTGTGACGGGGATGCATGTCGTGGCGGCTTTTTCATTGGGGTTCAGCGTCGAGCCGATGGTGTGGTTGTGCGGGCTGGCCGTGATTGTCGGCTCGTGTGTCCGGTTCTGGACGCAGTGGCGGAAGGCGGGGACGCGCCTGGGGCTGGCATCGGAAGGTGATCTGCTGATCGACCCTGATGGTGCTGCCGAGCGCCGTCTGAGGCTGGGGTCTGAAACAACGGTGACGCCTTTTGCAGTCTGGCTGGTCTGGCCACGGCAGGGTGGTGGCCGTGGCGGTACGCTGCTCGTGATGCGCGACCAGACCACGCCCGAGGCGTGGCGTCGGCTGCAGATATGGGCCCGGCTGAGAGCCGGGCCTGTTGCGGGGCGTGGCGTCGAGAACGCCTAGCTGGTCTTGCTGCGGCTGGGGCGGATGATGGTGTCGCGGGCCGCGGGCAGGGTGGTGGGGTAGTCGCGGCTGCAGTGCAGGCCACGGCTTTCCTTGCGCTTGAGGGCGCTGCGGACGATGAGATCGGCCGTGACCACCAGGTTGCGCAACTCGATGAGATCGTTGCTGACCCGGAAGTTGCTGTAGAACTCGTCGATCTCCCGTGCGAGCAAGCGAATGCGGTGCTGGGCCCGCTGGAGCCGCTTGTTGGTGCGGACGATGCCCACGTAGTCCCACATGAAACGCCGCAGCTCCTCCCAGTTGTGGGAGATCACGATGGATTCGTCGGCGTCGGTCACGCGGCTTTCGTCCCACTGGGGGAGCTCTGCCGCGTGGGGGCGCGGGTTGGCGAGGATGTCATTCGCGGCAGCCTCGCCGTACACCAGGCATTCGAGCAGCGAGTTGCTGGCCAGCCGGTTGGCGCCGTGCAGACCGGTGCAGGCCGTTTCGCCGACCGCGTAAAGGCCGGGTACGTCGGTGCGGGCGCGCAGGTCGGTGACGATGCCACCGCACGAGTAGTGCGCGGCCGGTACGACCGGGATCGGCTGCTGGGTGATGTCGATGCCCAGTTCGGCGCAGCGGGCCAAGATGTTGGGGAAGTGTTCACGCAGGAAGTCGGCCGGCTTGTGGCTGATGTCCAGGAAGACGCAGTCGAGGCCGTGCTTCTTCATCTCGAAATCGATGGCGCGGGCCACGATGTCGCGGGGGGCCAGTTCTTCCCGGCTGTCGTGCTCGGGCATGAAGCGGCTGCCGTCGGGGCGGCGCAGCAGGCCGCCTTCGCCGCGGACGGCTTCGGAGATCAGGAAGGACTTGGCTTGCGGGTGGTACAGGCAGGTGGGGTGGAACTGGATGAACTCCATGTTCGACACCCGGCAGCCGGCCCGCCAGGCCATGGCAACCCCGTCGCCGGTGGCGGTGTCGGGGTTGGTGGTGTAGAGGTAGACCTTGCCCGCGCCACCGGTGGCGAGCACCGTGTGACGTGCCGCAAATGTGCGCACTTCGTCGTTGGCGATGTCGAGGACGTAGGCGCCAAGGCAGCCGGCCTCGGGGCGGCCGATCTTGTGGCCGATGATGAGGTCGACGGCGATGTGCTGCTCGAAGATCTGGATGTTCGGATGGGCGCGGACCTGTTCGGTCAGCGTGGCCTGCACCGCGGCGCCGGTGGCGTCGGCCACGTGGATGACGCGGCGGTGGCCGTGTCCGCCTTCGCGGGTGAGGTGATAGCCGATCGGCGAGCTGGAATCGGAGGTGAAGGGTACGCCGTGGTCGATCAGCCATTGAATGGCGCGGGGGCCGTTCTCGACGACGAAGCGGGTGGCCTTCTTGGAACACAGCCCCGCCCCGGCCGTGTGGGTGTCGGCGATGTGGGCTTCCGTGCTGTCGGTGGGGTCGAGCACCGCGGCGATGCCGCCTTGCGCCCAGGCGCTGGCGCTGTCTTCGAGCGTGCGTTTGGTGACGAGGGCGACCTTCAGGGTGTCTGCGAGACGAAGGGCGAGTGATTGGCCGGCGAGGCCGCTGCCCAGAATGAGCACGTCAAAAGCGGTCACTTCGGAATTCCGCGGGGGGCGATAGTTCGGATGGCCGACTATAGCACGTGCAATCTGCCCTGCAGACGCCAACAAAACCCTTTGGGCGACTGAACTATGCGCCAGACGATGCGGTCAACCTCAGTACTTTGGCGGGGAAGCAGGACGCACAAGGTATACTGCGGGGCTGTGACCGACCGGGTCACGCCTTACGAGGTAGCCCTTTCCCGACCATGAGTGATCGCGAAATTGACCAACTGCTGGTCGAGCGCGTCCAACGCGGTGACAAACAGGCTTTCGGCCTGCTGGTCACCAAGTATCAGCGCAAGCTCGCCCGGCTGTTGTCGAGATTGATCCGAGATCCCGCCGAAGTGGAGGATGTCGCCCAGGAAACGTTCATCAAGGCGTATCGCGCCTTGCCGTCCTTCCGGGGAGACAGCGCTTTTTATACCTGGCTGTATCGTATCGGGATCAACACCGCCAAGAACTTCCTCGTTTCGCAAGGCCGCCGCGCTCCAACCTCAACCGATTTCGATTCCGACGAAGCTGAAACCTTCGAGGATGGGGATCAGTTGCGCGATATCAACACGCCGGAGCGGCTGCTGATGACCAAGCAGATCGGGGATACCGTCAATGTGGCGATGGAGGCCTTGCCTGAGGAATTGAGAACGGCGATCGTTTTACGGGAGATCGAAGGTTTGAGTTACGAAGAGATCGCCTCGATCATGGAATGCCCAATCGGCACCGTCCGGTCGCGGATCTTCCGCGCCCGGGAAGCAATTTCAGAAAAGCTCAGGCCGTTGCTCGACACGGCTCCGAACAAGAGGTGGTAAGACGATGAAAGAAAAGGTTTCTGCCCTGCTGGATGGCGCCCTCGACGATGAGGCTTCATCCCGAATGTTCGAATCGCTCAAGCGGGATGGGGCGCTTCGACGGGAATGGGAAAACTTCTGCCTGATCGGGGACGTGCTGCGGGATGAGCGTGGACTCTCGCCGGATTTCGCGCGAAACGTGATGCGCTGCATCGAGGATGAGCCGGCCATCGTTGCGCCCCATCGGCGTGAAGTCGGCAGCGGCCTGGTCAGGCATCTGATGCCGATCGCCGCGTCGGTCATGGGTGTGGCGGCCGTTGGCTGGGTGGCAATCACCCTCAACAGCGACGGCCCGGCGGCGGAGCGTATCGCTGCTGCCAAGGTGCAGCAGCCGGTGGCGCTGGTGAGCGCACCGGCCGACACCGCAGCCCGCGCCACTGGCGCGACGGCCGAGTCGTCCGAGCGCGAATACCTGTTCGCCCATCAGGCGATGGCGCCCTCGGCGGCCATGCCGGGCGTGGCGCTTTACGTGCGGACCGTTTCCGACAGCCGCGCGGTAGGGCAGCGATGAAGCGATTCGTCGTACTTCTGGCAGCGTGTCTGACGGCGGGAGTGGCAGCCGGCGCGGATGCGTCGACCGATCCCCTCAGTTGGCTTGGCCGGATTTCCAGCGCTGCGCACAAGCTCAATTACACGGGCACCTTCAGCTATCAGAGCGGCAAGAACGTCGAGACCTCGCGGATCGCCCATCTGGTAGATGGCGGCGCCGAGTTTGAAAAGCTCGAGGCGCTGGACGGCAGCCCGCGGGAGGTTGTGCGCAACAACGAAGAGGTGCAGTGCTTTCTGCCCGACCAGAAGCTGGTGATCGTCGATCAGTCGGCGGCCCGGCGCGGGTTTCCGGCGCGGCTGCCGTCGTCGCCGAGCGCCCTGGCCGAGAACTACCGGATCCGGAAGGGCGAGGTCGTGCGGATCGCCGGGCTCGAAAGCCAGCAGATCATTCTCGAACCCAAGGACGACATGCGCTTCGGGCACCAGTTCTGGGCGGATGTGAACTCTGGCCTGCTGCTCCGCGCCCGCCTGATCGGCGAGAAGGGCGAGAGCATCGAACAGTTTGCCTTCAGCGAGGTTCAGATCGGTGTGCCCTTCGACAAGGAGAAGGTCAAGCCTCGTTTCGTGCGGGGGCCGGATTGGAAGGTGGCGCAGGCCCGGGGCAATGACGTGAAGGTCGAGGATACCGGCTGGATCTTCCGCAACTCGATTCCGGGTTTCAGGCAGGTCGTGTCGGTCACGCGGCCGGCGCGCAAGGATCGGGCCGAGGCTTATCACGTGGTGTTTTCGGACGGGCTGGCGGCGATCTCGGTGTTCATCGAGCCGCTGCCCTCCAAACCGGGGCACCAGAGTGGCATGAGCGCCAACGGCGCCGTCAATATATTCCGGCGCACGGTAGCCGATCACCAGATCACCGCACTGGGCGAAGTCCCCCAGGCTGCGCTGGTGCGAATCGCAGATGGCGTGGAGGTTCGTAAGCGGTAATGCGGGTCAAGGGGGTGGTGTCGCGGGTCGAATCCGGTTACGCGTGGGTGGATGTGAGCGTGGCCCAGGGCTGCGGTCGTTGCAATGAGCCCGGCGGCTGCGGTGGCGTCAATATCGCTAGGCCGCTGGCGTCGTCCAGTCAGGCTGTGCGGGTGCCCAACGGCATCGACGCGCGGCCGGGTGACGAGGTTGGCGTGGTTGTCGAGGATGGGGTTCCCCTGCGTGCGGCCCTGCTGGCCTATGCCTTGCCGGTGGTTGGCGTGCTGCTCGGTGCAGTTGCCGGCACAGCGGTGGCGCCGGTCGGTGGCAGTGTGGATCTGTCGGCCGGCATCGGTGCGGTGGCGGGGGGCGTGATGGCGTTTCTGCTGGCCCGAGGGCGATCTGCCTGGACGCGGGGTGCGGCCCCGCTGCGGCTTGAGCGTGGTAGCTCGTCGTCGGAGGTGTGCGGACGATGAGCGTCGGTCTGTCTTTCCATCGGGTATTTGTCTGGCTGGTGGTGGCTGCCATGCTGCTCTCCGGCCGTATTGCGCTGGCCAAGGAGCTGCCCGATTTTGCTGATCTGGCCGAGCGCCAGGGGGCGGCGGTGGTGAACATCAGCACCACCCAGGCGCTGCGCCAGGCGCGCCCGGGTGTGCCTAGCCTGGACGAGGACGATCCGATGTTCGATCTCTTCCGGCGTTTCATTCCGCGCGGGCCGTCGGCGCCGCGGATGGACCCGGACAATCGATCCCTCGGGTCCGGCTTCATCGTCTCGCCCGATGGTTACGTGCTCACCAACGCCCATGTGGTCGATGGCGCCGACGAGATCGTCGTCAAGCTCACCGACAAGCGTGAGTTCCGCGCCCGCCTGATCGGCACCGACCCGCGCACCGATGTGGCGCTGCTCAAGATCGACGCCACAGGCCTGCCCAAGGTCAGCTTCGGCGATCCGGGCAAGCTGCGGGTGGGCGACTGGGTGGTGGCGATCGGCGCGCCGTTTGGCTTCGAGAATTCGGTGACGGCAGGGATCGTCAGCGCCAAGGGCCGCTCGCTGCCGCAAGAGAATTTCGTGCCTTTCATCCAGACCGATGTGGCCATCAATCCGGGCAACTCCGGTGGGCCGCTGTTCAACATGAAGGGCGAGGTGGTCGGCATCAACTCGCAGATTTATAGCCGCACAGGTGGGTTCATGGGCCTGTCGTTCGCGATCCCGATCGATGTGGCAATGGATGTTCAGTCCCAGCTGCGCGCCAGTGGCCGGGTGCAGCGTGGGCGCATCGGCGTGGTGATCCAGGAGGTCTCTCGCGAACTCGCCGACAGCTTCAATCTCGGCAAGCCGGTGGGCGCGCTGGTGAGTTCGGTGGAGAAGGGCAGTCCGGCCGATAAAGCCGGCATCGAGCAGGGCGACATCGTCCTGCGCTTTGACAACCGGACGGTGGGCGTGTCGGGTGATCTGCCGCGCCTCGTGGGCAGCACGCGGCCGGGCAGCAAGGCGCCGGTGCAGGTGTGGCGCAAGGGCACGGTGCGGGATCTGGTGGTGATGGTGGCGGAGCTGCCGGAGGACAAAGCCCGCAAGGTTGCGCTCAAGGCGCCGCGGCAGGACGTGGCGCCGAACCGGCTCGGCATCGTTGTCGTCGAGCCCACCGCCGAACAGCGTCGCGACGGGCGTTTCCCCGCTGGCGGCGTGGTGGTGGATGCGCTGCGCAGTGCGTCGGCACGGGCTTCCGAGATCCAGGCTGGCGACGGCATCCTGGCGCTGGTGAGCAAGGGCGTTCGCACCGACATCCGCTCGGTGGAGCAGTTCAACCGGGTGGTGGGTGCCCTCGACCTCGGTCAGACAGTCACGCTGCTGGTGCTGCGTGGCGAAACCCAGACCTTTGTTCCGCTGCGAACCCTTGAGCGCTGATCGCCAGCTCATCGTGCTGAGCCGGATGTGGTGCCATCTGTGCCATGATCTGCTCGCCGCGCTCGCCCCGCTCCAGGATGAACTGGGGTTTTCGGTTCGGGTCGTGGACCTCGACACGGACGCCCCCGAACTCGAGGAAGTCTGGGGTGAGAAAGTGCCGGTGCTGCTCGACGGGGATGTGGAACTATGTCACTACTTTCTTGACGAATCCGCAGTCCGTGCTCATTTCCGGCGTATCGGTTAAAATCCAACCCTTTGTCAGGCAAACAATTTTTTCAAGGGTGCCCAACGGCACCCTTTTTCGTGGCCCATGCAACACATCAGAAACTTTTCGATCATCGCCCATATCGACCACGGCAAGTCCACCCTGGCCGACCGGATCATCCATCTTTGCGGCGGCCTGTCCGACCGGGAGATGGAAGCCCAGGTGCTGGACTCGATGGACATCGAACGTGAGCGGGGCATCACCATCAAGGCCCAGACCGCGGCGCTGAGCTATCGCGCCCGCGACGGCCAGGTCTATAACCTCAACCTCATCGACACCCCGGGGCACGTGGACTTCTCCTACGAAGTCTCCCGCTCCCTGGCAGCTTGCGAAGGCGGCCTGCTGGTGGTGGATGCCTCCCAGGGCGTCGAGGCCCAGACGGTGGCCAACTGCTACACCGCGCTCGACCAGGGCGTCGAGGTGGTGCCGGTCCTCAACAAGATGGACCTGCCCCAGGCCAACCCGGATGGCGCGAAGCAGGAAATCGAGGACGTGATCGGCATCGATGCGAGCGACGCGGTTCCCTGTTCGGCCAAGACCGGCATGGGCGTCGAGGACATCCTGGAGGCCGTGATCGCCCGCGTTCCGGCCCCCAAGGGCGATCCGGACGCGCCGCTGAAGGCGCTGATCATCGACTCCTGGTTCGACAACTACGTGGGTGTGGTGATGCTGGTCCGCGTGGTGGATGGCACCCTCAAGCCCAAGGACAAGATCCTGTTCATGTCCAACGGCGCCCAGCACCTGTGCGAGCAGGTGGGCGTGTTCACCCCCAAGTCGCAGCAGCGGGAATCCCTCTCTGCGGGGCAGGTGGGCTTCATCATCGCCGGCATCAAGGAACTGAAATCCGCCAAGGTGGGTGACACAATCACCCTGGCCGGCCGCAAGGCCGAACAGCCGCTGGCCGGTTTCAAGGAGATCAAGCCGCAGGTGTTCGCCGGCCTCTATCCGGTCGAATCCAACGAGTACGATCAGCTGCGCGAATCCCTCGAAAAGCTGCGCCTCAACGACGCCTCGCTGCAGTTCGAGCCGGAAGTCTCCCAGGCGCTGGGCTTCGGCTTCCGCTGCGGCTTCCTCGGCCTGCTGCACATGGAGATCGTGCAGGAGCGTCTGGAGCGCGAGTTCGACATGAACCTCATCACCACGGCGCCGACCGTGGTGTATGAAGTGCTGATGAAGGACGGGACCGTCGAGCAGGTGTCCAACCCGTCCAAGCTGCCGGATCTGTCCAAGGTCGAAGAGGTGCGCGAGCCGATCATCAAGGCGGTGATCTTCCTGCCCCAGGAATACGTCGGCCCGGTGATCACCCTGTGCAACCAGAAGCGCGGCGCCCAGGTGGACATGCTCTACCACGGCCGTCAGGTGCAGCTGATCTACGACATGCCGATGAACGAAGTGGTCATGGACTTCTTCGACAAGCTGAAGTCGGTGTCCCGTGGCTACGCCTCCCTCGACTACGAGTTCAAGGAATACCGCGCCGCCGATCTGGTCAAGCTCGACGTGCTGGTGTCCTCCGAGAAGGTGGATGCCCTGTCGATCATCGTGCACCGCGCCAACTCCCAGTACCGGGGTCGCGAGCTGGTGGCCAAGCTGCGTGAGCTGATCCCGCGCCAGATGTTCGACGTGGCCATCCAGGCGGCGATCGGCTCCAATATCGTCGCCCGTGAGACCATCAAGGCCCTGCGCAAGAACGTGCTGGCCAAGTGCTACGGCGGTGACATCACCCGTAAGAAGAAGCTCCTCGAGAAGCAGAAAGAGGGCAAGAAGCGCATGAAACAGGTGGGCAACGTGGAGATTCCGCAGGAAGCCTTCCTGGCCGTGCTGCGGGTGGATGAAGGTAAATGAGCCTGCTGACTGGAGCTGATACGTGAATTTCGCCCTGATTCTTTTCCTGCTGTTGCTGGTGAGCGGCGTGCTGTGGGCGCTGGACCGTTTCGTCGCCAGCAAGCGGCGCAGCGTGGGCGCCAAGACGCCGTGGTGGGTCGAGTACGGTGCGAGCTTCTTCCCGGTGATCCTGGTGGTCTTCTGCCTGCGCTCGTTCGTCGTCGAACCTTTCCGGATCCCGTCCGGCTCGATGATCCCGACCCTGCTGGTGGGCGATTTCATCCTCGTGAACAAGTGGACTTACGGCATCCGCCTGCCGGTGATCAACAAGAAGATCATCGACGTGAACGAGCCGCAGCGGGGCGATGTGATGGTGTTCCGCTTTCCGGGCGATCCGTCCCTCGACTACATCAAGCGCGTGGTCGGCCTGCCCGGCGACAAGGTCGAGTATCTAGACAAGAAGCTCACGATCAACGGCCAGCCGGTGCCGCAAAACGCCGCCGGCGACTACCTGCACACCGATAGGCTCTACTATTCGCCGAGCTTCGTCGAGAAGCTGGGCAACGTCGAGCACCGGATCATCGTGGAAAATGCCGCGCCGGCATACGTTTCCCAGGTCACCAAGTATCCGTTCCAGGAAAACTGCACCTATACTAACCGCGGCCTTTCCTGCACCGTTCCCGCGGGCCACTACTTCATGATGGGTGATAACCGCGACGGCAGTTTCGACAGCCGCGGTTGGGGTTTCGTCCCGGAAAAGAACATTGTTGGCAAGGCTTTCTACATCTGGTTCAATTCCAGCGACCTGAAACGGATAGGCAGCTTCCAGTGATCATGACGCGAAAAAGTCAATCGGGCCTGAGTCTTGTCAGCGTGCTGCTGGTCGGCGGCACGATGGCTGCACTCGTGGTGTTGGGCCTCAAGCTCATCCCGGTGGTCAATGAGTACTTCGGGATCAAGCGTGCGCTGGCCGCGGTGGTAAGCGCCTCCAACCCCCAGAGCGCGACAGTTTCCGAGCTGCGCAACGCCTTCTCGAAGCGCGTCACCGTGGATGACATCACCAGCGTCACCCCGGCCGATATCGACATCACCAAGGAAAACGGCCGCATCGTCATGTCGGTCGACTACGCCCGCAAGGTGCCGCTCTATGGCAAGGTGAGCCTGCTGATCGAATTCTCCGCGTCGTCCGACGCAAACTGAGCCTCACCCCATGAAGTTGGACGCCCTGCAGCAGGCCATCGGCCATCGTTTTTCCCGGCCGGCGCTCCTGGAGCAGGCGGTCACCCATCGCAGCTTCGGATCGCCCAACAACGAGCGGCTCGAGTTTCTCGGCGACAGCGTGCTCAACTGCGTGACCGCCGTCGCCCTTTTCGGGCGCTTCGACAACCTGCGCGAAGGCGACATGTCGCGCCTGCGGGCCAACCTGGTGCGCCAGGAAGCCCTGCACAAGCTGGCCGACGGGCTCAGGCTCGGCGAATACCTGCGCCTGGGCGAGGGCGAACTGAAGAGCGGCGGTCATCGCCGCCCGTCGATCCTCGCCGACGCCCTCGAAGCCATCATCGCGGCGGTGTTTCTGGATGCCGGCTTCGAGGCAGCCAAAGGGGTGGTCGATCGCCTCTACGAAAAATCCCTGGCTGCGCTCGATCCGGCCCGCGCCCTGAAAGATCCCAAGACGGCGCTGCAGGAATGGCTGCAGGGCAGGCGGATGCCGCTGCCCAAATACTCGCTCGCCGATACCCGCGGCGAAGCCCACCAGCAGGAATTCGAGGTCGAGTGCGAGATCGCCGGCCTTGGCCTCAAGACCCGCGGCATCGGCGTGAGTCGCCGCGCTGCCGAACAGCAGTCCGCCCAGCGGGCGCTGGAACTCCTACCCCAGAAATGACCGAATCCAACACCACCGCCGCGGGCGGGCAGCCGATGCGTACCGGCTTCGTCGCCATCGTCGGCCGCCCCAACGTGGGCAAGTCGACGCTGCTGAATAGGCTCATCGGCCAGAAGATCAGCATCGTCTCCCGCAAGGCCCAGACCACCCGTCACCGCGTGACCGGCGTGCTGACCGAAGGCCAGGCGCAGTACATCTTCGTAGACACCCCGGGCTTCCAGACCCGTCACAAGAACGCCCTCAACCGGGCGATGAACCGCACCGTCACCCAGGTGCTGGCGGATGTGGATCTGGTGCTCTTCGTGATCGAAAGCGGCCGCTTCGGCCCCGCCGACGAGCAGGTGGTCAAGCTGCTGCCCGAGGGCGCCAAGGTGATCCTGGTGGTCAACAAGATGGACATGCTCGAGGACAAGTCCAAGGTGCTGCCCTTCCTCCAGAAGATGAGCGCGGTCTATCCCTTCGCCGAGATCGTGCCGGTGTCTGCCGAGAAGGGCCACAACACCGCCCAGCTCCTGAAGGCCGCCGAGCCCTACTTGCCCGAAGGCGAGTGGATCTTCGGCGAGGACGACATCACCGACCGTAGCGAACGCTTCCTGGCGGCCGAATTCCTCCGCGAGAAGCTGTTCCGCCAGCTCGGCGAGGAGCTGCCCTACGGCATGACCGTCGAGATCGAGAAGTTCGAGGCCGAAGCGGGCATGCGCCGCATCAACGCCGCCATCATCGTCGACCGCGACGCCCACAAGGCGATGGTGATCGGCAAGGGCGGCGAACGCCTCAAGCGCATTGCGTCCGAAGCCCGCGTCGAGCTCGAGAAGCTCTTCGAATCCAAGGTCTTCCTGGAGGTGTGGGTGAAGGTCAAGAGCGGCTGGGCCGACGACGAGCGCGCGCTCAAGAGCCTCGGCTACGAATAAGCCGGCCCGGGGCAGCCTGCCGTGAGCGCCAAGCAGCGCGTCGACCAGCAGCCGGGCTTCGTGCTGCACAGCTACCCGTATCGCGAGACCAGCCTCATCGTCGAGGTGTTCAGCCGCGATCACGGCCGCGTCGGCCTGGTGGCCAAGGGCGCGCGGCGCCCGGCCTCGCAGCTGCGTGGTGTGCTGATGGCCTTCCAGCCGCTGTTCATCGACTGGAGCGGCGGCGGCGAGATGAAGACCCTGATACGCGCCGAATGGCAGGGCGGTCAGCCACTGCTTGGTGGTCAGGCGCTGCTCTGCGCGTATTACGCCAACGAACTCCTCATGCGCCTCATGCCCCGCGAAGACGCCCATCCCCGGCTTTACGCCGCCTACGGCGAAGCCCTGCGGGCGCTGGCGGCGGGGGATTCCCAGGAAGTCGTCCTGCGCCGCTTCGAGCTCGCCCTGCTGCAGGAACTCGGCTACGGCCTGCTCCTCGAAACCGATGCGGACGACGCGCCGGTCCGGGGCGATACCCGCTACGCCTATATAATCGAGCGCGGTCCGATCTCGCTGGAGGGCTTCGATGCGGCCGGCGACGAATTCGCCACCGTCACCGGCAAGACCCTGCTCGACATGGCCGCCGGCGATTTCCGCGATCCGGAAACCCTGGCCCAGAGCAAGGCCCTGATGCGCCGGCTCATCCAGCATTACCTCGGCGGGCAGCAGCTCCAGTCCCGCCGCGTATTCACCGAACTCTTTGCCTTTCCCGGAGACCTCTCTTGATCGAACTCGGCGTCAACATCGACCACGTGGCCACCCTCCGCCAGGCCCGTCGCACCTGGGAACCCGACCCCGTGTGGGCGGCCGTCGAAGCCCACCTGGGCGGGGCCGACGGCATCACCGTGCACCTGCGCGAAGACCGCCGCCACATCCAGGACGAGGACGTGCGCCGCCTGCGCGACCTCACCCAGATCAAGCTCAACCTCGAGATGGCCGCCACCGACGAGATGGTCGGCATCGCCTGCGGCATCAAGCCCGAGATGGCGATGTTCGTGCCCGAAGGCCGCCACGAGGTGACCACCGAAGGCGGCCTCGACATCGTGTCCCAGGAATCGCGCCTGAAAGATGCGGTCTCCCGCCTGGCTGACGCCGGCATCATCGTCAGCGTCTTCATCGACGCCGAGCCGGCCCAGGTCGAAGCCGCCGCGCGCATCGGCGCCAAGGTCTGCGAGATCCACACCGGCCCCTACGCGCACGCCTTCCACGCCGCTGGGCGCGACGCCGAAAGCCCCGCCGTGCTGGCCGAGATCGACAAGATCGCCCGCGCCGGCGAGGCGATCCGCGGCCTTGGCCTGCGCTTCAACGCCGGCCACGCGCTCAACTACTACAACGTCCAGCCGATCGCGCGCCTGCCGGGCATCCGCGAGCTGCACATCGGCCACTCCATCGTCAGCCGCTCGGTGTTCTCGGGCATGCGTGAGGCGGTGCGCGAGATGAAGCGCCTGATGCGCGAAGGCGCCGCCCTCGGCCGTCAAGCGTGATCCACGGCATCGGCACCGACATCGTCCGGGTCGCGCGCATCGCCGAGGCCCTGACGCGCCACGGCGCGCGCTTTGCGGCGCGCGTGCTGGATGCCACCGAGATGCCGGCGTTCGAGGCCGCCGCTCACCCCGAGCGCCTCCTTGCCAAGCGCTTCGCCGCCAAGGAAGCCTTCGGCAAGGCGCTCGGCACCGGGGTCGCCGTGCCGGCCACGCTCCACGCGGTGCGGGTTGGGCACGATGCTCTGGGCAAGCCCCTGTTCGAGTATTCCCCTGCGCTCGCAGACCACATGCGCGAGCGGGGCCTCACGGCCCACCTGAGCCTTTCCGACGAAGCCGAATACGTCGTCGCCTTTGCCGTCATCGAAAAACCATGAAGCCTTCCCACGCCCAGCCCGGCCCGATTATGCTCGACGTGGCCGCCCACGAGGTCACCGCCGAAGAGCGCGAAATCCTGCAGCACCCGCTGGTGGGCGGGGTGATCCTGTTCGCCCGCAACTACGCCGAGCCCGAGCAGCTGCGCGCGCTCACCGCCGCCATCCGCGCGGTGCGGCCGGAGCTGGTGATCTCCGTCGACCACGAAGGCGGCCGCGTCCAGCGTTTCCGCGACGGTTTCACCCGTCTGCCGGCGATGCGTCGCTTCGGCGCCGTGTGGAATGACGATCCCGCCGCTGCCACCGCCGCGGCACGCCACGCGGGCTTCGTGCTGGCCGCCGAACTGCGCGCCCATGGCGTCGATCTCAGCTACGCGCCGGTGCTCGATCTGGACTACGGCGTCAGCAGCGTGATCGGCGATCGGGCCTTCCACCGCGATCCCCAGGCCGCCACCGAGCTCGCCCGGGCGGTGATCGCCGGGCTGGCGGACGCTGGCATGCGCGCGGTGGGCAAGCATTTTCCTGGTCACGGCGCGGTCGAGGCCGATTCCCACGTGGCGATTCCCATGGATGGCCGCAGCTTCGATGCGGTGTGGGCCGACGACATCCAGCCCTTCCGCAACCTGGCGTTGGAACTGGGCGGCGTGATGCCCGCCCACGTGATCTTCGAAAACATCGATCCGCGCCCGGCGGGCTTCTCGCCCTTCTGGCTGCAGGAGGTGCTGCGCGGCCGGCTCGGTTTTGGCGGGGTGATCTTCTCCGACGACCTGACCATGGAAGGCGCCAGCGTGGCGGGTGACATCGTGGCCCGCGCCAGCGCCGCCCACAGCGCCGGCTGTGACATGGTGCTGGTGTGCAACCGGCCCGATCTGGCAGTGCAGCTCATCGACCGCTGGCGCCCGGAGGTGAGCGCCGACAGCGCCGCCCGCGTCGCCGCCCTGCGCCCGCGCCCCGGCACGATGCCGGCTGATCCGGAAACCCTGGCTGGCTGGGCGCCCTACGTGGCTGCCCGCGACAGCGTGCTCGCCCTGGCCTGATCCGCCCGCGCCATGAGCTTCGACGCGAAGGCCTTCCTGCGCACCCTCACCGAGGAGCCCGGCGTGTACCGGATGATCGGCGAGGGCGACGCGGTGCTCTACGTCGGCAAGGCCAAGAACCTCAAGCGGCGGGTGTCGTCCTACTTCCAGCGCACCCAGCTGTCGCCGCGCATCGCGATCATGGTGGGGCAGGTGGTGCGCGTCGATACCACCGCGACCCGCTCCGAGGCCGAGGCGCTGATCCTCGAAAACAACCTCATCAAGAGCCTCGGGCCCAAGTACAACATCCTCTTCCGGGACGACAAGTCGTACCCGTACATCGCGCTGTCGGCCGGCGAGTTTCCGCAGATCTACTACCACCGCGGTGGCTTCCGGAAGGGCGAGCGCTACTTCGGGCCTTTCCCCAACAGCTGGGCGGTGCGGGAGACCCTGCATCTGATGCAGAAGATCTTTCGCCTGCGCACCTGCGAGGACACCACCTTCTCCAACCGCTCGCGGCCTTGCCTGCTGCACCAGATCAACCGCTGCACCGGGCCGTGCGTGGGGCTGATCGACAAGGAGGCCTACGCAGGCGACGTGCGTCTTGCCAGCCTGTTCCTCAACGGCCGCCACGGTGACGTGGTGGATGATCTGTCCCGGCGGATGCAGGCGGCGTCCGACGAGCTCGCCTTCGAGAAGGCGGTCGTCTATCGCGACCAGATCCGCAACCTGCAGGCGGTGCTCCACAAGCAGTTTGTCGAGAGCGCCAAGGACGAGGACGTGGACGTGATCGCTGCGCTGGAGCGGGGCGGCATGGTGTGCGTCAATCTGGCGATGATCCGCGGCGGACGCCACCTGGGCGACCGGCCGCTGTTCCCCAGCAACGCCCAGGGCGTCGCGCCGCTGGATGCGCTGGTGGCCTTCGTCGAGCAGCACTACCTCGATCATCCGCTGCCCGGGCGCATCCTCGTCAACGGCGATCCGGCCGTGGTGAAGGAGGCGCTGGACGAAGTCATCGAAGGCAAGGTGACGGTCGTCGCCGCCCGCTACGAGAACGAGCGCGCCTGGATCGGCATGGCCGAGAACAACGCCAGCCTCGCGCTGCTGGCGCGGGAGCAGGAGTCCAGCCGGGGCGAACAGCGCCTCGAAGCCCTGCGCGACGCCATCGGCCTTGGCGACGTGCCCAGCCGCATCGAATGCTTCGACATCTCCCACACCATGGGCGAGGCCACCGTGGCGTCCTGTGTGGTGTGGGACGGCAAGGCCATGAAGAAATCCGAGTACCGCCGCTACAACATCACCGGCATCACCGCTGGCGACGACTACGCCGCGATGCGTCAGGCGCTCACCCGGCGTTACGAGAAGGTGGCGGCGGGCGAGGGCGTGCGGCCCGACGTGATCCTCATCGACGGCGGCAAGGGCCAGATGGGCGTGGCGAAGGAAGTGCTCGCCGAGCTGGGGCTCGAATCCATCACCATGTTCGGCGTGGCCAAGGGCGAGAGCCGCAAGCCGGGCCTCGAAGAGCTGGTCTTCCCCGACGGCCGAGAGCCGGTGCATCTGCGCCCGGACGCGCCGGCCCTGCACCTGATCCAGGAAATCCGCGACGAAGCCCACCGTTTCGCCATCACCGGCCACCGCGCCCGCCGCGCCAAGACCCGCAACACCTCCCGCCTCGAAGACATCGCCGGCGTCGGCCCCACCCGTCGCCGCAAGCTGCTGGCGGCCTTCGGCGGCATCGATGGTGTGCGCAACGCCACGGTCGAAGATCTGTGTCGCGTGGAAGGCATCAACCGGCATCTTGCCGAACAGATATATACTTCCTTGCGATAGCAAGCGAACGCCGACATGCCTCTTAACATCCCCAATACCCTCACCTGGGCGCGCATTGCGCTGATCCCGTTTTTCGTCGGCATTTATTACTTCCCGGACAACGTGATCTCCCCTGAGGACAAGAACTTCGCGGCGACGCTCACCTTCATCGTGGCCGCGGTGACCGACTGGTTCGACGGCTACCTGGCGCGCTCCCTGGGCCAGACCTCGGCCTTCGGCGCCTTCCTCGATCCGGTGGCCGACAAGCTGATGGTGGCCGCCGCGCTCATCGTGCTGGTGCACCTGGGGCGGGTCGATTCGCTGATCGCGCTGGTCATCATCGGGCGCGAGATCACCATCTCGGCGCTGCGCGAATGGATGGCCAAGGTCGGCGCCGCCGGCAGCGTGGCGGTGGCCTTCGTGGGCAAGCTCAAGACGGCGGCCCAGATGTCGGCGATCCCGCTGTTGCTCTACGAAGCCCCGGTGCTGGGCTTCGACAGCATCGGGCTGGGCACCGTGCTGATCTACGTGGCGGCGGTGCTCACCCTGTGGTCGATGGGCTACTACATGCGCTGTGCGTGGCCGGAGCTCGCCAAGCGCAGCCGCTAAGGCGGGCTCTACAAAATCTTCCGAAAGTGCTTGACGCCGCAGTTACAGTGTCTATAATGGCGGCTCTTTCAGGGCGGCAGTAGCTCAGTTGGTAGAGCGCAACCTTGCCAAGGTTGAGGTCGAGAGTTCGAGACTCTTCTGCCGCTCCAAGAAATTTTGAAGGGAAGCAGTTTTTGGATGCTTCTCTGTGAGGTACACGGCGCGATAGCAAAGCGGTTATGCACCGGATTGCAAATCCGTGTAGGTCGGTTCGACTCCGGCTCGCGCCTCCAGGCTAGAACAAAGCGGCAGTAGCTCAGTTGGTAGAGCGCAACCTTGCCAAGGTTGAGGTCGAGAGTTCGAGACTCTTCTGCCGCTCCAGAACAGACGGGGAAAACGATGAATCGTTTTCCCCGTTTTTGTTTTGTCCTGTCGCTGTAGCCTGTCTGCAAGACGCCTGTTTTCAGCCTGTCATCTCGCCTGCCCAGAATCGTCACGAACGGCGCGATACCTCATCCGCCGATTGGGGACAGGCATGCAATCAATTCTTGAAACGGGCATCCGGCAGATCCTGCGCCGCCTCTTCGGGTCGGACGTGGAAGCCTTCATTCTGGACGACGACTGGCAGGGGTTGCTGTTCGTGCCGGATTTCGGTGCCGATCAGCGGGTGTGCGTGCCGGCCGAGCCGGTTGCTGAAGCGCATTTCGCGCAATGGCCCTACGCCGGCGACACCGCTCCGGCGGCGGCCGGCTGAGCTTCCGGCGCTCCAAACAAAAACGGCTGGCCTCAGCCAGCCGTCGCTCCGCCGGGGCGCTTCAGAAGGCGGCGATGCCCGTCTGAGCGCGGCCTAGGATCAGGGCGTGGATGTCGTGGGTGCCTTCGTAGGTGTTCACCACTTCCAGGTTCACCATGTGGCGGACGATCCCGAACTCGTCCGAGATCCCGTTGCCGCCGAGCATGTCCCGTGCCACGCGGGCAATGTCCAGCGCCTTGCCGCACGAGTTGCGCTTCATGATCGAGGTGATCTCGGCAGAGTCCGTCCCCTCGTCCTTCATCCGCCCCAACCGCAGGCAGCCCTGCAGGCCCAGGGTGATCTCGGTCTGCATGTCAGCGAGCTTCTTCTGGATGAGCTGGTTGGCAGCCAGCGGCCGGCCGAACTGCTTGCGGTCGAGCACGTACTGGCGGGCGCGATGCCAGCAGTCTTCCGCGGCCCCCAGCGCGCCCCACGCGATGCCGTAGCGGGCAGAGTTGAGGCACGTGAAGGGGCCCTTCAGGCCGCGCACGTCCGGGAAGGCGTTTTCCTCAGGGCAGAACACCTCGTCCATCACGATCTCGCCGGTGATCGAGGCGCGCAGGCCGACCTTGCCGTGGATCGCCGGGGCTGACAGGCCCTTCCAGCCTTTTTCCAGCACGAAGCCGCGGATCTTGCCGGCGTCGTCCTTGGCCCACACCACGAACACGTCCGCCACCGGGCTGTTGGTGATCCACATCTTGCTGCCGCTGAGGCTGTAGCCGCCGTCCACCTTGCGGGCGCGGGTGATCATGCTGCCCGGGTCGGAGCCGTGGTTGGGTTCGGTGAGGCCGAAGCAGCCGATCAGCTCGCCGCGGGCGAGGCCGGGGAGGTATTTCTGCCGCGTGGCCTCAGTGCCGAATTCGAAGATCGGCACCATCACCAGCGAGCTCTGCACGCTCATCATCGAGCGGTAGCCGGAGTCGACACGTTCGACTTCCCGGGCGATCAGGCCGTAGCTCACGTAGCTGAGGCCGGCGCCGCCGTATTGCTCGGGGATGGTCGGGCCGAGCAGGCCCAGCTCGCCCATCTCGCGGAAGATTGCGAGATCCGTGTGCTCGTGGCGGAAGGCTTCCACCACGCGGGGCGCGAGCTTGCCCTGGCAGTAGGCGTTGGCGGCGTCGCGGATCTGGCGTTCGTCGGCGGTCAGTTGCTGGTCGAGGAGGAGGGGGTCATCCCATTTGAAGTCGATCATCGGGTCATCCTGGTCGGGTTGGGCGAACGCCCGGCGGGGCGCAGGCATTCATCATTCCGGATGATGCCGCAGCCCGGCCGGGGAATCACGCTGCGCTGCCGAAGGCGCGTTTTCTACATGCCCAGATAGGCGGCGCGCACCTGCTCGTCCTCGATCAGCTCGCGGCCGGTGCCGGTGAGGGTGACCGAGCCGGTTTCGAGCACGTAGCCGCGGTCGGCCAGCGCCAGCGCGGAGAACGCGTTCTGCTCGGCGAGGATGATCGACATGCCCTGGGCCTTGAGGGCCTTCACCACGTTGAAGACTTCCTCCACCAGCAGCGGGGCGAGGCCCATCGAGGGTTCGTCGAGCAGCAGCAGCTTGGGCCGGCCCATCAGCGCGCGGCCGATGGCGAGCATCTGCTGCTGCCCGCCGGAGAGCGTGCCGGCGGGGAGCTTCCGCTTCTCCTTGAGGATCGGGAACATGGTGTAGATCTTCTCCAGATCGCCTTCCACCTGCGTCCTGGGCTGGGTGTAGGCGCCCAGGCGCAGGTTGTCCTCGATGGACAGCGGGCCGAACACCTGGCGGCCTTCCGGGCTCTGGCAGATGCCCCGGCGCATGCGCATGTCGGCGCGCAGCTTGGAGATGTCCTCGCCGTCGAAGACGATGCGCCCGCTCATGGGCTGCACGCCCGACAGGCTGCGCAGGAAGGTGGTCTTGCCGGCGCCGTTGGCGCCCACCAGGGCGACGGTTTCGCCGCGTCGCACTTCGAGGGTGATGCCCTTGAGCGCCTTGATGCGGCCGTAGCTGCTTTCGAGGTTGGACACCGACAGCAGCACGTCCGGCTGACTGGCGGCGGATTGCAGCTCGCCGGCGCTGCTGGCGCCCAGGCCCACCGACACTGGCGCGAGGCTGGCAACCTTGTGGAACAGCTCGCGGAATTCGGCCCGGGCGGCGCTGCCGAACACCGGGTCGTCGTTGTCGAGGAAGGCGGCGTCGATCTCGGCCCAGTCGGCGGGGGTGAGCACCTCGCTGGCGAGGCCGTAGATGTCGCGCTCCTCCCTCTTGATGTGAGCCTTCTGGTCGTTGAGGTAGAGCCGGAAGGCTTCGGCCAGGCCGCCGATGGTGCTGCGGCCGGCTACGGTGTCGGCCAGTTGCTGGCGCAGGGCGAGGAGGTTTCGGGGGCCGTTGCGGTGCTCGGCCTGCAGGCGGTCGAGGAGCGGGGCGGCGGCGTCAGCGCGCTGGCGCAGCACGCGGAACAGGTGCTCGTCCTCCTTGCGGTGGTGGCAGCCGTCCATGAAGTGTTCGAAGTAGTCGAGCACCGAGGAGAGGAAGGCTTCCTCCACCTTGCGGTCGCGCTCCATTTCGGCGATGACCTGCTCGACGGTGATGGCGATGCGCCACAGATTGCGGTGCTCGTCCTTGATGATGCTGAGGGCTTCCATGGGGGTTCCTCGATTCACGCGTGGGCGCCCAGGTAGGCGGCGATCACGTCCGGGTTGCGGCGCACTTCCTCGCCGGTGCCTTCGGCGAGCTTCTTGCCGTAGTCGAGCACCAGGATGCGGTCGGAGAGGTTCATCACCATCTTCATGTCGTGCTCGACGAGCACCACGGTGATGCCCGAGTCGGCCACCTTGCGGACGAGGTGGTCCACCTCGATGGTCTCCTTGGGGTTGAGGCCGGCGGCGGGTTCGTCGAGGAAGATCAGGCGCGGCTTCATGGCCAGCGCGCGGGCGATCTCGAGGCGCTTGAGGGCGCCGTAGGGCATCGAATCGGCGCGGGCGTCGCGGTATTTCTCGAGGCCGACGAAGCGCATCAGCTCGAAGGCTTCCTCGCGCAGTTCGGCGTCGCGGCGGGTGAGGCCCGGCAGGCGCAGCGCGGCCTTGATGAGGTTGCGGTCCAGCCGCAGGTGAGCGCCGACCATCACGTTCTCGATGGCGCTCATGTTCATGCAGATCTGGAGGTTCTGGAAGGTGCGCGCCACGCCGCGGCGGGCCAGCTCGTCCGGCGACTTGCCGCCGATGGATTCGCCATCCAGGCGGATCTCGCCGGCGGTGGGCTTGTAGACGCCGGTGATGAGGTTGAACAGGGTGGTCTTGCCGGCGCCGTTGGGGCCGATCACCGAATAGACGATGCCGGCGTCGATGGAGAAGCTCACATCCTGCACGGCCTTCACGCCGCCGAAGTGGATGGAGAGGTTGGAGACGTCGAGGAGGGCGGGCATCTCAGGACTCCTGAAGGGCCGCCCCGAGGGAGGCCTGCGCCCCCTTGGGGGGCAGCGAACGAAGAGAGCGTGGGGGCATCTTTATTCAGCCTTTCCAAACTTGCTGGCCAGCGTGGGCACCAGGCCCTTGGGCAGGAAGATCATGCAGATCATCAGGATGGCGCCGAAGGCGACGGTCTCCCAGCCTTCGAAGGTGGCCAGTGCCTGGGGCAGGGCGGTGAGCAGCACCGCGCCGATCACCGAGCCATACACGGAGGCCATGCCGCCGATGACGACCATCGTGACGAGCTCGATCGAGTGGAAGAAATCCGCCAGGTTGGGGGTGACGAAGCCCACGTAATGGGCGGTGACGCTGCCCATCAGGCTGGCAAACACCGCGGACATCACGAAGATGGCGACCTTGTAGCGCACCACATCCACGCCCACCACGCGGGAGGCGACCTCGGAGCCGTGCAGCGCACGCAGGGCGCGGCCGAAGGGCGAGTCGATGAGGTTGAGGGACGCCCACACGCTCACCGCCAGCAGCGCGGCGACCACCCAGTACCACTGCTTGTCGCTGGAAAGCTCGAAGCCGGCCAGGCCGAAGGCGGGCACCGGCATGCCGTCGGGGCCGCCGGTCCATTGGGCCTCGTTGCGCACCGCGATGTTGATGATGATGCCGAGGCCCAGGGTGGCCATCGCCAGGTAGTTGCCCTTCAGCTTGAAGATCGGTCGGGCGACCAGCGCGGCGAGGATGCCGGTGGCGACGGCGCCGGCGATCATCGCCAGCACCGGGTGCCAGCCGAAGTGGGTGGGCAGCACCGCCGAGGCGTAAGCGCCCAGGCCCAGGAAACCGGCGTGGCCCAAGCTGATCTGGCCGGCGAAGCCGATCAGCAGGTTGAGTCCGAGCACGATGATCGCGTTGATCGCCATGCGGATCGCCAGATCCAGATAGAAGCTGTTGGGCAGCACGAAGGGCAGCACCGCCAGCACTGCGATGAGGATGTAGAGGCCGAAGTAGGCGCGTTTTTGCATGGTCACACCCGGTCGGTCACCTTCGCGCCGAACAGGCCGCGCGGCATGAAGAAGAGGATGAAGAGGATCAGCACGAAGGGGATCGGGTCCTTGTAGGCCGACGACAGATAGCCGGCGCCCATGGCTTCGAGGATGCCCACCAGCAGGCCGCCCACCACCGCGCCCAGGCCGTTGCCGAGCCCGCCCAGCACCGCCGCGACGAAGCCCTTGAGGCCCAGCATGATCCCAACGTCGTAGGAGGTGAGGGTGATCGGGGTGATCAGGATGCCGCCGAGCGCGCCCAGGGCCGCCGACATGGCGAAGCTCATGAACAGCACGCCGTTGGTGTTGATGCCGACCAGCTCCGCCGCGAGGCGGTTGTAGGAGGTGGCGAGCATCGCCTTGCCGGTGAGGGTGCGGTTGAAGAAGTACCACAGCACCACCACCACGATGGCGGTGACACCCATCACCCACAGGCTCTGGGGCATCAGGGTGGCGCCGAGGATCTCGATGGGCGTATCGCCCGAGAAGGCCGGCAGGCTATGGGTGTTCTTGCCGAGGAAGACCTGCACCAGCCCGCGGATCACCAGCGATGCGCCGATGGTGATGATGATGAGGGTCACCGTCTCGGCGCCCTTCACGGGCTCGATGGCCAGCTTCTCGATGAGGATGCCGACCACCGCCGGCACCAGGATCGCCAGTGCCAGCGCCGCCGGCAGGGGCAGCCCGGCCTGGGTGAAGAACACCGCCAGCATGCCGCCCAGCATGATGAACTCGCCCTGGGCGAAGTTGATCACGTTGCTGGCGTTGTAGATCAGCGTGAAGCCGAGGGCCGCCAGCGCATAGGTGGCGCCGACGGTGAGGCCGGAGAACAGGAATTGAAGCAGCTGGGCGAGCATCACGCACCTCCCGTCGGTGCGTGGTGGGGTCGATGAGTCATCGTGTCTCCTCTCGATCGAGTGGGCCGATCCGGCGCCGGGGACCAGGGTGGCTCGGCGGCCGAGATTCTATATTTTGTAATCGGTTCTGTTTATTAGAAATGATACAAAAAAGCTAGTCAAGCTAAATTTGTGTATCAAATCAAATCGGCGTGATCGATGCCCACCCCGGCTGCCGATGCGGGGGCGGGCGAATACGGAGTGTTCAGCGGGGGCCGGGGGCTTCGCGAGTGGAGCCGAGGCGCTGGGAGAGGGAGTGGGCGGCGTCCTTGAGGCGGGCGATCACCGGGCTCTCGGCGCTCATGTCGATGGAGCCCTCGACGCCCACCAGCACGATGGACATGGTGAGTTCGTTCTTGAAGTTGAATACGGGCGCGGCCACCGCCTCGACGCCGCGGAACATGTAGTTGCCGGAGATGGCCGCCACGCCTCGGTTGCGCACGTCGGCCAGCAGGGCCTCGGCGTCTTCCGGCGTCTCGACGCCGGGGGGCAGGTTCTTGCGGGCGTCGAGCTCGCGGCGGAGGATCGCCTTGGTCTGGGCTGGCGGCAGCCAGGCGCCGAACACCCGGCCGACGGCGGAGCTGAGCAGGCCGAGGGTGGTGCCGGTGACTACGTTGACGGTGATCGGCCGGCGCGGGCGTTCCCAGCGCACGATCACCGGGCCGTTATCGCCCCACACGGCCAGGGCGGTGGTTTCATTGACGGCGTCGCGCAGCTCGGAGATTGCCGTGAGGCCGAGCCGGATGCGGTCGAGCCGGTCGATTGCGACGAGGCCGATGTTGAGCGCGAAGGGCCCGAGGTTGTAGCGCGAGGTGAGCGGATCCTGCTCGACGAGGCCGCTACGGATCAGGCTGACGAGGTAGCGGTGGGCCTTGGAAGGCGGCATGTCGGCGGCGGCGGCGATGTCCTTGAGCATCATCGAGCGCTTGCCGAACACCATCGCCTTGAGGATGCCCATGCCCACTTCGAGGGACTGGACGCCGTGTTTTCCTTCCAGCTCTTCGCTCATGTTTCTGTATCCGGTGGTTGGTTGAACGTGTTACGTAATGGTAAATTGATTTTAGAAAAAGTAATCATAATTCCCAAGTGAGGAGTAAGGAGGGAGGAGTGAGGAGGCCTTGGTTGGGGCTTGTGCGCTGGCGATTGGCGGCGCATGTGACCCCGAAGGCGTCGTCGCTGCGTCCCCGACACTCTTCCGCAGACCAGGAGATTCAGCCATGACCCAGCTTCGTGTTTTCGCCATCGACGGCATCGTGCCCGTCGTCCATCCGTCCGCTTACGTTCATCCTTCTGCCGTGTTGATCGGTGACGTGATCGTCGGCCCCGACTGCTATGTGGGCCCGTGCGCCAGCCTGCGTGGGGATTTCGGGCGGCTGATCCTGGAGCGGGGCGTGAATGTGCAGGACACCTGCGTGATGCACGGCTTTCCGGGCACCGACACGGTGATCGAGGAAGATGGCCACATCGGCCACGGGGCGGTGCTGCACGGCTGCCGCATCGGCCGCAACGCGCTGGTGGGGATGAACGCGGTGATCATGGACAACGCGGTGATCGGCGAGGCGTCCATCGTGGCGGCGATGGCCTTCGTGAAGGCCGGGGTGGAGATTCCGCCGCGCTCGCTGGTGGCTGGGATGCCGGCCAAGGTGCTGCGCGAACTCACCGACGAGGAGATCGTCTGGAAGACCGACGGCACGCGCACGTATCAGGATCTGACCCGACGCTGCCTGGCGACGATGGTCGAGACTGACCCGCTCACCGAGATGGAACCCGGCCGCAAGCGCTTCGAGATGCCGGACGTGGTGCCGCTGGTGGCGCTCAGGAAGAAGGACGCCTGAGCATCAGTCGCCGAGGCTGCGGGAATAGGCGAGGAACACGTCATCCCGCTTCCAGCCGAGCGATTCGTACAGGGCCTGGGCGGCGTGGTTGCTGCGCGCGGTGGTGAGGTCCATTCGCGCCTTGCCCCGCTGCCGGGCCAGCGTCTCGGCCGCCTGCAGCAGACAGCGGCCCACGCCGGCGCGGCGGTGGGCGGGCAGCACGAACAGATCGTAGCGGCTGAAGATGGGCTTCGCCTCCACCGAGCAGAAGGTGGGGTAGAGCTGACAGAAGCCGAGGATCCAGCCATCCGCGTCGCAGGCGATGAGGATTTCCGACTCCTGCCGGGCGAGGCGCTCGAGCACGAAGCGCCCGGCGCCGGCCGGGTCGGCTGGCTGGTCGTAGAACTGGCGGTAGGCATCGAACAGCGGCGCGATGGCCGCTGCATCTTCGGTGCCGGCGAGGCGGATGGACACGGCCTGCGCCGTCATGACTGGACGGCCTCGGACGCAGCACCGGGGATCGGCCCCAGCTTGCCGTCGCCGTAGGTGCGCAGCACCTGGGAGATGGTGACGTGATAGCCGTCGAGCCAATCGGCCTGGCGGGCCTTGGCTTCCCGGTGCAGCGGGTGGTCAACCAGGGCCTTGAGGGCTTCGAGGCTGTCCCAGTAATACACGTTGGCGATCTGGCCAGACTGGGGGTTCTCCCAGCTGGTTTCACCCAGGTAGCCGGGAATCGAGCGAGCAGCAGCGATCGCTTGGTCGAGGCGGTGGAACGCGTCGTCGAAGGCCCCGGCCTTGAAAACGAAGGTGGAGGTGTACATCCGCAGCTCCCGGTTCAATCGGAAAAAAGCGGCGTATTAGACGCGCCTCTGCCCATGAGGACAAGGGCAAGCGATGCCTGATGTGGGATCAGGCCAGTTCGGCCAGGGGGTCGTCTTCGCGGAAGCGTTCGTGGATGAGTCGGGAGGCCGGCGGCGTCTGGCCGCTGGCAAGCTGAAAGTGGGCGTCCAGGTGGCGCTCGGACGGGGCCAGCAGGCGTCGGTAGAGCTCCTTGCACAGCAGGCGTGCCTTCTGGCCGGGCCAGTCGGACGGCAGCAGCACGTCGGGGAGCTCCGGGTCGCGCAGCAGCAGGCGCCGGTAGTCGTGGATCAGCAGGATGCGCAGCAGGAAGGCGCTCTGGTCGTCGATCTCGTTGTTGGCGTCGGTGCGCAGCTGGTCGAGCACCGGCTGGTAGCGGTCGACGAAATCGGCATACACGCCGGCGAGACGTTCGAGATTCCACGCGCCATTGACCATGTCCACATCGTTGGCCGCGGTGCCGAACTGGGCATCGGCCGCCAGCAGCGGTTTGAGCCGGCCGAGGATGCCCGACAGCCCTTCGGCGTGGAGGGCGTCGAAGGCGGCGGTGAGATCGGCGCTGGGATGTACGAAGCAGTCGCCGCCGAGCACCCCGAAACCCTGCCAGAACAGCGCCCGGCGCAGGCCTTCACGCTCTTTCGGGGCGAGCTCGCCGACGGTGACGATGAGCCGCCAGCGGCGGTCCCACAGGGGGGCGCTGGAGGCGTAGATGTGGCGGGAGGCTTCCTCGAAGCGGCGCTGGCCGGACGGGGTGAGCAGGTAGTCGGTGCGCCGGCCGGAGGGCTCGGTGCGCAGCCATTCTTCCTTCACCAGCCGGAACACCGAGGTGCGCACCAGGCGCTCGTTGAGCCCGAGGGGTTCGAGCAGTTCGATCAGGCTGCCCAGCCAGATGCGGCTGCCCCGCGGCAGCACGGCATCCCCAAAGACCGAGATGATGAGCGAGCCCGCCTGGACGCGGTCTTGCTGGCGGAAGTCTTCGAGACGTTGCTGGGCTGGGGGGAGCACGATCTGGCCGAGTGTTGCCCGTGGATGGGCACAAAGATTGCTATTTTAGCGGCTCCCCCCGGTGCTGAACAGGCGACACGCCTTCACCTTGCAATCTAGAAGCTCAGCAGGTGGGCCGCATCGGGGATTTCCGGCTGCTGCTGGGCGAAGAAGCCTTCGGTGTGGATGTGCTCGGTCTTTGCGCCGAGGGCTTTCACCGTCGTTGCGCAGGTCTCGACGAACTCCGGGCTGCCGGCGACGAAGATGGTGTGCTTCGACAGATCCGGGAACAGCCCGGGCAGCACCGCATCCACGCGCCCGGTCAGGTGGCCTTCGCGCTCCTCGCGGGTGAGGGTGATCTTGTAGTCGAAGGCCCGGTGCTTGGTGCGCCACCAGGCCATCAGGCCCTGGCTGTAGACGTCGGCCTGGGTGCGGGCCGAGAAGAGCAGGGTGACGGGCTTCCTGAAGCCGCGCCGCAGGGCGGCTTCGGTGAGGGCCAGGATTGGCGCGAGGCCGGTGCCGGCGGCGAGGCACAGCACGGGCGTATCCACGCCAGGGTCGCCGATGAAGGTGCCGTAGGCGCCGGAGAGCTTGACGCTCTCGCCGATGTTGAGCTTGTCGTGAACCCAGTTGCTGGTAGTGCCGCCGTCGGCGCGGGCCACCTGCAGCACCAGCTCGCCGTCGGGACGCGGGGCGTTGGAGATGGAATAGGCGCGGGGCGGGATGTCGGCGCGCGGGTTCCCGAGGGTGACGTACTGGCCGGGCCAGTAGCGGATCGGCTGACCCACCGGCCGCAGGCGCAGCTCGACCACCCGGTCGGCCAGCGGGCGCTTGTCGGTGACCACGAAGAGGGCGTCCTCCCGCGGCGGGAAGAGCTTGGGCTTGGCGTCCTCGGTGCCCCATTCGATGGTCAGCTCGTCGGAGATCGGCTTGGCCATGCACATCAGGCCGTAGCCCTGGCGGCGTTCTTCCTGCGACAGCGCCATGTCGAGCACCATGCCCTGGTCGAACTGACCGGCGGTGACCTTCACCTTGCACTCGCCGCAGGCGCCGGCGCGACAGTTGTTGGGCAGCGCGTAGCCTGCCTTTTCGAGGGCCATCAGCACGGTGTCGCCGTAGGCGCATTCCACCGACTTGCCCGAGGGTTGCATGATGATGCGGGACATGGTTTTTTCTCAGTGAGGGGTAAGGAGTGAGGAGCGAGGAGTTAGTAGCGAGGTGTCAGGGGGCGGTCTCCTTACTCCTCCCTCCTGACTCCTCACTCATTCCCGTCAGAAGACGGGAATGATGTCTTCCATGTCGATGTCGCTGATTTCCTGGCCGGTGATGCCCACTTCGGGGATCGCCGGGAAGGGGATGTTGTAGCGGTCGAGCACGCCCTTCAGGTTGATCATCGCGTTCTTCCAGTTCTGCAGCTTCATCTCGTAGGTCGGGATGCCGAAGCCGGCGCCGCGGGCCACTTCCTCGGCCTCGCGCTGGTTGTCGATGAAATCGGCGGGCAGATCCCAGAATTCCATCGGCGGCTCGAACAGCACGGCCGACAGGAAGAGATAGCCGGCGCGGATCTGCTTGGTGACGATGGATTTGGTCTCTTCCTTCAGGCCCGGGTAGTCGCGCTCCATCACCGCCATGCAGATCGCCATGTGGCGGCCTTCGTCACGGCCGATGTTCTTGAAGCCTTCCTTGAAGACCGGCTCGCGGGAGTTGTCGAACATCTGCTTGAAGATGGTGGCGGCGGCGATCTCGCCCATCAGGAAGGAGCTGAACAGCACGGCCAGGTCGTACTTGGGCACGGCCTGCTTGTAGCCGTTCCAGTAGCGCGAGCCATTGAAATACAGCCACTGCACGTTCTTCTGCAGGCGCTTGCCCAGCTCGGTCTTGGGCTGGTAGGTGATCGGGTCCGGGTGGCCGAGCATCTTGGTGATGGCCAGGCCACACATGATTTCGTGGTTCTGCTCGTCGCGGGTGACGGAGAAGAAGCACTTCCTCACCGGGTCTTCCTCGTGGACCTCGTAGGTCTTGATCAGCGCTTCGGCAAACACCGGGGGCGCCGAGGCGTCGAATACCGACAGCAGGCTCCACCAGTAGGCGATGGATTCGCGCTCTTCCCAGCTGTAGCTGTCCACATCCAGGGTGTCCCAGGGCAGCTTTTCCGGATCCCAGTTTTCACGCAGGGCCGCCTGCCAGACTTCCTGCAGCTTTTTGGTCTTGCTGTTCCACGACAGCGGATAGATGTTGGGCTGCTGGATTTCCGGCGGGAATTCCATCTTGTCTGCAAAGCGTTCCTTGTTGCTGGCCATGGTGCCTCCTCATAGGTGTGTGATGAACCGTTTGTCACCGCGCCCATGTCCCTTGGGCTGGTGTGGTTAATCATGATACAAAAACAAAATAAACGTCAACAAAAATGTATCAAAAAGATCGAGGGGCGGAAAATCGACTTGGCTGTTACAAATGCGCATTTCGGCCAAAATCCGGCAAAAATTCTTTTTAATAGATTGAATATAAACAGATTTTCTTTTATGGAAGTGGTTTTGAAGTACGGAACAATGGAACGCACTGCCACAAAAATGCGATACCAAACATTGACTTTGATCAGATTGATTTGTACTGTTTAACTCAGCAACCCAAAAACCAGACAGGAGACAGCCGAATGACTCACCCCCTCTTCGAAAAGCACCAGGCCACGCTGGAAGGCGCCGTTGCCGCAATCGCCTCCCGCGCCTACTGGTCTGCCTACCCCGAGATGCCGAGCCCCAAGGCCTACGGCGAAAACGCGGCGGAAGAGGGCAAGAAGGCCTTCGAGGCCCACCTGGGCAAGGCTTTCGAACTGGGCCAGCCGGGCCAGAGCGGCTGGCTGGCGGGCGAGAAGTCGCCCTACGGCATCGCGCTGGACGTGCAATACCCGGTGTGTGATCCGGAAGCGCTGATCGCCGCCGGCCAGGCCGCCATGAAGGGCTGGCAGGCGCTGGGCGCCGACGGCCGCACCGGCATCTGCCTGGAGATCCTCGACCGCCTCAACAAGCAGAGCTTCGAGCTCGCCCACGCGGTGATGATGACCACCGGCCAGGGCTGGATGATGGCCTTCCAGGCCGGCGCGCCCCACGCCCAAGACCGCGGCCTCGAGGCCGTCGCCTACGCCTGGCGCGAGCAGCGCTTCGTGCCCGCCGAAACCGTGTGGGAAAAGCCCCAGGGCAAGAACCCGCCGCTGGTCATGAAGAAGCACTTCGAGATCGTCGGCCGCGGCGTCGGACTGGTGATCGGCTGCGGCACCTTCCCCACCTGGAACACCTACCCCGGCCTGTTCGCCACGCTGGCCACCGGCAACCCGGTGATCGTGAAGCCTCACAGCAACGCCATCCTGCCGGCGGCCATCACCGTGCGCACCATCCGCGCCGTGCTGGCTGAAAACGGCATCGACCCCAACCTGGTCAGCCTGTGCGTCACCGACAAGCGCGCCACCACCAAGGGCCTCGCCACGCATCCGGCGGTCAAGTCCATCGACTTCACCGGCGGCAACGTGTTCGGCCAGTGGCTGATCGACAACTGCCGCCAGGCCCAGGTGTATGCCGAGCTGGCGGGCGTGAACAACATCGTCATCGACTCCACCAACGCCTACAAGGCGATGCTGGGCAACCTGGCTTTCACCCTGTCGCTGTACTCCGGCCAGATGTGCACCACCTCCCAGGCCATCTTCGTGCCGGCCGCCGGCATCGAGACCGAAGACGGCCCCAAGAGCTACGACGAGGTGTGCGCCGATCTGGCCAAGGCCGTCGAGCGTTTCCTCGGCAAGCCCGAAGTGGCCCACGCCGTGCTCGGCGCGATCCAGTCCGCCGACACCCTTGAGCGCATCAAGCTCGCCAACAGCGGCGAGCTGGGCAAGGTGGTGCTGGCGTCCAGCAAGCTCGACAACCCGGACTTCCCGGGTGCCGAAGTGCGCACCCCGGTGCTCATCGCCTGCGACGCCGCCGACGAGCGCTTGTACATGGAGGAGCGCTTCGGCCCGATCAGCTTCATCGTCAAGGTGGCCGACACTGCCGCCGCCATCGCCCTCTCCGAGCGCGTGGTGAGCACCCACGGCGCGCTGACCGCCGGCATCTACTCCACGAAGCAGGACGTCATCGACGCGATGACCGAAGCCACCTGGCGCAGCAAGGTCGCCCTGTCGATCAACCTCACCGGCGGCGTGTTCGTCAATCAGTCGGCGGCGTACTCTGACTACCACGGCACCGGCGGCAACCCGGCGGCCAACGCGTCCTACGCGGATTCGGCCTTCGTCGCCAACCGCTTCCGCGTGGTTCAGCGTCGTTATCACGTCTGAGGAGGTCGCGATGGAATTCAACAACATCCTCTTCACGGTTGAAGCCGGCGTCGCGCGCCTCACCCTCAACCGCCCGGACAAGCTCAACAGCTTCACCGGCGAGATGCACGCCGAGCTGCGCGCTGCGCTCGACTCGATCCAGGCCGACAAGTCCGTGCGCGTGCTGGTGCTCACCGGCGCGGGGCGGGCCTTCTGTGCCGGCCAGGATCTGGCCGACCCGGACATGCAGAAGATCGACGGCAAGATGCCGGACATCGGTAACGTGGTCGAAGCCAACTACAAGCCGCTGGTGCTGCGCCTGCAGAACCTGCGCGTCCCGACCATCGCGGCGGTGAACGGCATCGCCGCCGGCGCCGGCGCCAGCGTGGCGCTGGCCTGCGATCTGGTGGTGGCCAGCAAGTCGGCGTCCTTCCTCCAGGCCTTCAGCAAGATCGGCCTGGTGCCGGACACCGGCGGCACGTGGTTCCTGCCCCAGCGCGTGGGCATGGCCCGGGCGATGGGCCTGGCGCTGCTGGCCGACAAGCTGCCCGCCGAGAAGGCCGCCGAGTGGGGCCTGATCTGGGAAGCCGTGGCCGACGACGCCTTCGCCGCCCGCGTCGACGCGCTGGCCACCCAGCTTGCCGCCATGCCCACCAAGGCGCTGGTGCGCACCCGCCAGGCCATGCACGCCGCGCCGGGCCACACGCTGGAGCAGCAGCTGTCGTTTGAAGGCAGCTTCATGCGCGAGCTGGGCTGGAGCCCGGACTACGCCGAAGGCGTCGCCGCCTTCATGGAAAAGCGCGCGCCGAAGTTCACGGGGGAATGAGCGTGGCCGAACTTTCCAACCACGCCCTCAACACCTCCGCCATCGTCGCGGTGGTCGGTACCGGCGCGATGGGCGCCGGCATCGCCCAGGTCGCGGCGGCGGCGGGCCACGTGGTCAAGCTGCTCGACACCCGGCCCGAGGCCGCGGCCAAGGCGGCGGCCGGCATCCGCGCGCAGTTTGGCAAGCTGGTGGAGAAGGGCCGCATGGCCGCCGACGCCGCCGAGGCGGCCGGTGCGCGGCTGCGCCCGGTCGAACGCCTGGAAGATCTGGCCGACGCCGCGCTGGTGGTCGAGGCCATCGTCGAGCGCCTCGAGGCCAAGCAGACCCTCTACCGCGATCTCGAATCCATCGTCGGCGCCGACTGCATCTTCGGCACCAACACTTCGTCGATCTCCGTCACCGCCATCGGCTCGGCCCTCAGCCGGCCCGAGCGGCTGGCCGGCCTGCACTTCTTCAACCCGGCGCCGCTGATGGCGCTGGTGGAGATCGTCTCCGGCCTCGCCACCGACAAGGCGGTGGCCGACACCCTGTTCGCCACCGCGGCGGCCTGGGGCAAGACGCCGGTGCACACCCGTTCAACCCCGGGTTTCATCGTCAATCGCGTGGCCCGGCCGTACTACGGCGAAGCCATGCGCATCGCCACCGAAGGCGCCGCCGACGTGGCCACCATCGACGCGGTGATGCGCGAGGCGGGCGGCTTCAAGATGGGCCCGTTCGAACTCACCGACATGATCGGCCACGACGTGAACTTTGCGGTGAGCCGCTCGGTGTGGAATGCCTATTACAACGACCCGCGCTTCCAGCCCTCGCTGATCCAGCAGGAACTGGTGGATGCCGGCTTCTTCGGCCGCAAGTCCGGGCGTGGCTTTTACGACTACCGGGAAGGCGCCGAGCGCCCCGCGCCCAAGACCTGCGTCGCCCAGCCGGCGCCGGCCGACATCGTGCTCCACGGCCGCACCGCCGCCGTCGAAGCCATCGCCGACCGGCTTTTTGAACACGGCGTGGCCTACACCTGGGGCGAGGCGGAAGATGGCCGCATCGCCGAGGTGGGCGACGCGGTGATCTTCGTCACCGACGGCCGCACCGCAACCCAGCGGGCCGCGGAGACGGGCATCGCCAACACGGTGCTGATCGATCTGGCGCTCGATTACACCAAGGCCACCCGGCTGGCGGTGAGCGTTGCCCACAGCTGCTGGGCGCCGGCCGCGGCGTCTGCCACCGGGCTGCTGCAGGCCGCGGGCTTTGCGGTGTCGCGCTTTGGCGACGTGCCGGGCCTGGCGGTGATGCGCACCGTGGCGATGCTCGCCAACGAGGCCGCCGACGCGGTGAACCAGGGCGTGTGCGATGCCCGTGGCGCCGATTCGGCGATGCAGCTGGGCGTCAATTACCCCAAGGGGCCGCTGGCCTGGGCCGACGCCGTGGGCGTCGCCACCATCTGCCAGGTGCTCCGCCACCTCGGCGATTTCTACGGCGACCCGCGCTATCGCGTCTCGCCGCTGATCCAGCAGTCGGTCTTTGCCGGAAAGGGCATCCATGACTACTAAGCATTCCAACCCCACCGAGGCCCAGGCGCTGGCCGAAGCCGTTGCCGAGGCCATGTGGTCGCGGGACCGCGCCGCCAATGCGCTGGGGATCAGGATCGAGAGCGTCGGGCCGGGCGTGTCGCACCTGTCGATGCCGGTGCGCGGCGACATGGTGAATGGCCACCACATCTGCCACGGCGGGCTGATCTTCTCGCTGGCCGACACCGCCTTTGCCTACGCCTGCAACAGCTATAACCGGAACACCGTGGCCTCGGCCTGTCACATCGACTTTCTGGCGCCGGGAATGGAGAACGACACCCTCGACGCCGAGGCGGTCGAGCGTTCCCAGTCCGGCCGCACCGGGGTCTATGACGTGACCGTGAAGAGTCGTCAGAGCGGCAAGACCATCGCCCTGTTCCGGGGCAAGAGTTACCGGATCAACGGCGAAGTCATCGCCGGGCTGGCGGACGAGTCGGTGGCCTGAGGGCCGCCCGAACCCGTCAAGAACATACAAAGAGAGGAGACAACCATGCCCACAAAGCGCCCCGAGGCCGCCGATCTGGAGCCGATCGAGAAGGCCAGCCGCGACGAGATCTCGGCCCTGCAGCTCGAACGCCTCAAGTGGTCGGTCCGCCACAGCTACGACAACGTCGAGCCCTACCGCAAGCGCTGCCAGGAAAAGGGCGTCCATCCGGACGACCTGAAGCAGCTGGCCGACCTGGCCAAGTTCCCGTTCATGACCAAGACCGACCTGCGGGACAACTACCCCTTCGGCCTCTTCGCCGTGCCGCGCAACAAGGTCGCGCGCCTGCATGCTTCCAGCGGCACCACCGGTAAGTCGGTGGTGGTCGGCTACACCAAGAACGACCTGGACAACTGGGCCAACGTGGTGGCCCGCTCCATCCGCGCCGCCGGCGGCCTGCCGGGCGACATGGTGCACGTGGCCTACGGCTGCGGGATGTTCACCGGCGGCCTCGGCGCCCATGCCGGCGCCGAGCGCCTGGGCTGTACCGTGGTGCCCATGTCCGGCGGCCAGACCGAGAAGCAGGTTCAGCAGATCATGGACTTCCGTCCGGACGTCATCATGGTCACCCCGTCGTACTCGCTGGTGATCGCCGAGGAGTTCGAGCGCCTGGGCATCAAGCCCGACGAGATCTCGCTCAAGGTCGGCATCTTCGGCGCCGAGCCGTGGGGGCAGGGCATGCGCGCCGAGATCGAGCGCAAGCTGGGCATCGACGCCATCGACATCTACGGCCTGACCGAAGTGATGGGCCCGGGCGTTGCCTGCGAGTGCATCGAGAGCAAGGACGGCCCGGTGATCTGGGAAGACCACTTCTACCCCGAGATCATCAACCCCGACACCGGCGAAGTGGTGGCCGACGGCGAGGAGGGCGAGCTGGTGTTCACCTCCCTCACCAAGGAAGCCTTCCCTGTGATCCGCTACCGCACCCGCGACCTCACCCGCCTGCTGCCGCCCACCTCGCGCTCGTTCCGCCGGATGGACCGCATCACCGGCCGCTCGGACGACATGCTCATCATCCGCGGCGTGAATGTCTTCCCGACCCAGATCGAGGAGCAGATCCTGCGCGACCAGCGCCTGTCGGGCAACTACCAGATCGTGCTGACCCGCGACGGCCACATGGACGACGTGGAAGTGCGCTGTGAAGTCCAGCGCGAGCTCTCGGGCAAGCTCAGCCGAGCAGCCGTCGAGGAGATCAGCCGGGGTCTGCAGCACCACATCAAGACCATCATCGGCATCTCCACCAAGGTTCGGGTGATGGACTTCGACAGCATCCCGCGCACCCAGACCGGCAAGGCCCGTCGCGTGATCGACGAACGCCCCAAGCAGCTTTAAGGAGAACCGGTCGATGAACAACGCCTTCATCTGCGACGCCATCCGCACGCCCATCGGGCGCTACGGCGGCACCCTCGCCAGCGTGCGCGCCGACGACCTGGGCGCCGTTCCGCTCAAGGCCCTGATGGCCCGCAACCCTCAGGTGGACTGGTCTGCCGTCGAGGACATCATCTACGGCTGCGCCAACCAGGCCGGCGAGGACAACCGCAACGTCGCCCGCATGTCGGGCCTGCTGGCCGGGCTGCCGGTGGATGTGCCGGGCACCACGGTCAACCGCCTGTGCGGTTCGGGCATGGACGCCATCGGCATCGCCGCCCGGGCCATCAAGTCTGGCGAGACCGGGCTGATGATCGCCGGCGGCGTCGAGAGCATGTCCCGCGCGCCCTTCGTGATGTGCAAGGCCGAGTCCGCGTTCTCGCGCAACGCCGCGATTTTTGATACCACCATCGGCTGGCGCTTCATCAACCCGGCGATGAAGAAGCTCTACGAGACCCACTCGATGCCGCAGACCGCGGACAACGTGGCCGAAGAGTTCGCCATCAACCGCGCCGACCAGGACGCCTTCGCCCTGCGCTCCCAGCAACGCTGGGCCGCCGCCCACGCCGCCGGCCGCTTTGCCGACGAGCTGGTGCCGGTGGAGATCGCCCGCAAGAAGGGCGACCCGATCGTCTTCGACACCGACGAGCATCCGCGCCCCGAGACCACGCTGGAGATGCTGGCGAAGCTGAAGGGCGTCAATGGCCCGGAGATGACGGTGACCGCCGGCAACGCATCCGGCGTGAATGACGGCTCGTGCGCGCTGCTGCTGGCCTCCGAAGCGGCCGCTGGCAAGTACGGCCTCACCCCGAAGGCCCGCGTGGTGGGCATGGCTACTGCCGGCCTGCTGCCGCGGATCATGGGTTTCGGCCCGGCGCCGGCCGTGCGTAAGGTGCTGGCCCAGACCGGCCTCACGCTCGACCAGATGGACGTGATCGAGCTCAACGAAGCCTTCGCCGCCCAGGCCCTGGCCGTGGTGCGTGACCTGGGCCTCGCCGACGACGAGGCACGGGTCAATCCCAACGGCGGCGCCATCGCCATGGGCCACCCGCTCGGCGCGAGCGGCGCCCGGCTCGTCACCACCGCCATGTACGAACTCCACCGCCGCGGCGGCCGCTACGCGCTGTGCACCATGTGCATCGGCGTGGGGCAGGGCATCGCGATGGTGATTGAAAGGCAGTAAGGGGAATTGGGTAATGGGAAGTAGGGAGTAGGGGGCGGGCTGGACGCGGGTGCGCTGGCGATCGTGAGCGCACCTGTCCCAAGCCCGATCCCACTCCCCACTACCTCGGACCCGAATAAGGACCAAAGAGGAGACAAAAACCATGAACAAAAGAACCACCCTGAAGACCCTTTTCGCCGGCACCGTGCTTGCCCTTGGCAGCTTCGCCGCGATTGCCAACGAGCCGATCAAGATCGGTTCGATCCTGTCCGTCACCGGCCCGGCCGCCTTCCTGGGCGACCCGGAGCTGAAGACCCTCCAGCTCTACGTGGAGGACATCAACAAGAAGGGCGGCGTGCTCGGTCGCCAGATCCAGCTGGTGCACTACGACGACGGCAGCGACGCCAACAAGGCCAACGGCTTTGCCAAGCGCCTGATCGATGACGACAAGGTGGACCTGATCGTCGGTGGCACCACCACTGGCTCCACCATGTCCACCGTGCCGCTGGTCGAGAAGGCCGGCGTGCCCTTCATCTCCCTGGCGGGCGCCGTGGTGATCGTCGAGCCGGTCAAGAAGTTCGTCTTCAAGACCCCGCACACCGACCGCATGGCCGCCGAGAAGGTCTTCGAGGACATGAAGAAGCGTGGCATCAGCAAGGTGGCGCTGCTCTCCGAGACCAGCGGTTTCGGCCAGTCCGGCAAGAAGGAGACCGAGGCCGTCGCCGCCAAGTACGGCGTGACCCTGGTGGCCAGCGAAACCTACGGGCCGAAGGACACCGACATGAGCCCGCAGCTCACCAAGATCAAGAACACCGCCGGCGTGCAGGCCGTGTTCGTGTTCGGCCTTGGTCAGGGCCCGGCCATCGTCACCAAGAACTACAAGCAGCTGGGCATCACGCTGCCCCTTTACCAGTCCCACGGCGTGGCGTCGGATGAGTTCCTGAAGCTCGCCGGCCCGGCTGCCGAAGGCGTGCGCCTGCCGTCCCCGGCCCAGCTGATTCCCGAGAAGCTGCCCGCCGGCGACCCGCAGAAGCCCGTCGTGACCGCCTACGACAAGGCCTACAAGGAGCGCTACAAGCAGGACGTGTCCACCTTTGGCGGCTACGCCTACGACGGCCTGATGATCGCCGTCGATGCCATCAAGCGTGCCGGCTCCACCGACAAGGCCAAGGTCCGCGACGCCATCGAAGCCACCAAGGGCTTCGTGGGCACCAGCGGCACCTTCAACATGTCGCCCACCGACCACATGGGCCTCGACCTGTCGGCCTTCCGCATGCTCGAAGTCAAGGGCGGCGACTGGACCATCTCGAAGTGAGGAGAGGCGGGTAGTGGGAAGTGGGTAATAGGTAATTGGTAATGGGGAGTGGGGTTTTGCCGGGTGCGCTGACGAGGGTGAGAGCCGGGCAATTCAGGCTAGGTCCCCCCCACTTCCCACTTCCCACTTCCAACTTCCCACCTCCCGCTCCCCTGAGCCACCAACAATCATGACGACCTACTCAACCCTGGAAATCGAACTCGCTGGCCGCGTGGCGACGATCTGGATGAACCGTCCGGAGGTGTTCAACGCCTTCGACGAGGCGCTGATCGCCGACCTGCGCGACGCGTGCATCGAGCTCGACGCCGACGCCAGCGTGCGCGTGGTGGTGCTGGGCGGCCGCGGGCGGCATTTTTCTGCCGGCGCCGACCTCAACTGGATGCGCCGCGCATCCGGCTACAGCGAAGCCGAGAACCTCGACGACGCCCGCCGCTTCAGCGCCATGCTGCGCGGCCTGTCCGAGATGTCCAAGCCGACCATTGCCCGGGTGCAGGGCGCGGCCCTCGGTGGCGGCACCGGCCTTGCGGCGGCCTGTGACATGGCGATCGCGGCGTCCGACGCCAGCTTTTCCACCTCGGAAGTGAAGTTCGGAATCATCCCCGCGGTCATCAGCCCCTACGTGCTGCGCGCGGTCGGGCCGCGCCACGCGCTGCGCCTGTTCCAGAGCGCCGAGAAGATCGACGCCCAGCGGGCGCTCGCCATCGGGTTGGTGGGCGAGGTGGTGGCGCTGGATCAACTGGATGCCGCGGTGGCAAAGCTGGCCGAAACGCTGGTCGGCTGCGCCCCCCAGGCCCAGAAGGCCGCCAAGGACCTGATCGCCGCGATCAACGCCCGCCCCATCGACGATGCGGTGAGCGAGGAAACCGCCCAGCGCATCGCCCGTCGGCGTGCCACCGACGAGGCCAGGGACGGCATCGCCGCCTTCCTCGAAAAGCGCGCCCCGGCCTGGCTGCGCTGAACGCGTCAGCCCCCGAATAACCCAGCAGGAGAACACACATGTACACCCAAAGCTTCAGCGTGCCGGACAACGCAGGCCAGAAGACGGCGGCCAGGACCCCGTCCACCGAAGACCCGGAACTGATGGCCCGCTTCGATGCGCGCATCGACGCCGACGGCCGCATCGAACCCCAGGACTGGATGCCCGAGGCCTACCGCCGCACCCTGGTCCGCCAGATCAGTCAGCACGCCCACAGCGAGATCGTCGGCATGCTGCCCGAAGGCAACTGGATCTCCCGCGCGCCCAGCCTCAAGCGCAAGGCCATCCTGATCGCCAAGGTGCAGGATGAGGGCGGCCACGGCCTGTACCTCTATTCCGCCGCCGAAACGCTGGGCACCAGCCGCGACCAGATGCTCGAAGGCCTGCACTCCGGCCGCGCCAAGTACAGCTCGATCTTCAACTACCCGACCCTCAACTGGGCCGACGTGGGCGTGATCGGCTGGCTGGTGGACGGCGCCGCGATCATGAACCAGATCCCCCTGTGCCGCTGCTCCTACGGCCCCTACGCCCGCGCCATGGTGCGCGTGTGCAAGGAGGAATCCTTCCACCAGCGCCAGGGCTACGAAGCCCTGCTGGTGATGATGAAGGGCACCGACGCGCAGAAGGCGATGGTGCAGGACGCGGTGGACCGCTGGTGGTGGAAGTGCCTCGCCATGTTCGGGCCGCCGGATGCCGACAGCCCCAACAGCGCCCAGGGCATGCGCTGGGGCATCAAGCGCATCAGCAACGACGACCTGCGCCAGAAGTTCATCGACGCCACCGTGCCCCAGGCCCAGGTGCTCGGCGTGACGCTGCCCGACCCGGACCTCAAGTGGAACGAGGAGCGCCAGCACCACGACTACGGCCAGATCGACTGGCAGGAGTTCTGGGACACCGTCGAAGGCAACGGCCCCTGCAACAAGGAACGCCTGTCCACCCGGGTCAAGGCCCACAACGACGGCCAGTGGGTGCGCGAAGCGGCCCTGGCCTACGCCCGCAAACAACAAGAACGCGCTAAGAAGGAGGCAGCATGAGCAACGCACAACCGTTTGAAGGTGCTCGCACCGAAGCCCGCCAGGGCGGAGGTAGTTCATCCACCACCCCCGCACTCAAGGAATGGCCCCTCTGGGAAGTTTTCGTCCGCAGCAAGCAGGGCCTCGAGCACAAGCACTGCGGCAGCCTGCACGCCGCTGATGCGTCCCAGGCGCTGCACATGGCGCGTGATGTTTACACCCGCCGCCAGGAAGGCGTGAGCATCTGGGTCGTGCCATCCGCCGCCATCACCGCCAGCAACCCGGATGACAAGGGCGAGCTGTTCGACCCGGCCGCCGACAAGATCTACCGCCACCCGACCTTCTACGAGATCCCGGAAGAAGTGGGGCACATGTGATGAGCGCAATCGCCGACTACATTCTTCACCTGGCCGACAACGCCGTGGTGCTGGGCCAGCGCAACGCCGAATGGTGCGGCCATGGCCCGATCCTCGAGGAAGACCTGGCGCTCGCCAACGTCAGCCTCGACCTGATCGGCCAGGCCCGGCTGCTCTACCAGCGCGCCGCCACGCTGCTGGGCGGTGACGCCACCGAAGACAGCCTGGCCTATTTCCGCGACGCCGCCGAGTTTCGCAACTACACGCTGCTGGAGCTGCCGCACCACGGCCCGCTGGTCGGCTATGCCGCCTCGGACCGGGACTACGCCACCACCATCGTCCGCAACTTTCTGTACTCCGCGCTGATGGTCCAGCTGTGGGAGGGGCTCACGAAGTCGTCCGACAGCGAGCTCGCCGCCATCGCCGCCAAGTCGCTCAAGGAAGCCAGTTACCACCTGCACCACGCCCGCGACTGGCTGGTGCGGCTGGGCGACGGCACCGACGAATCCCACGCCCGGGTGCAGGCCGCGGTGGACCACCTGATGCCCTACACCGAGGAGTTCTGGACCCCCAGCCCGGCCGAAAGCGCCGCGGCGGCCGCCGGCGTGGGTGTGGACGTGCGCAGCCTGCGCGCCGGCTGGGACGCGCTGGTGAATGACGCCTTCGCCGAAGCCACGGTGACCCGCCCGGCTTTCCGCGGGTATGTGACCGAGGGCAAGGTGGGCGTGCATTCCGAGCACCTGGGCTTCCTGCTCACCGAGATGCAGAGCCTCGCCCGGGCGCATCCCGGCGCGACGTGGTGATGCCATGAGCGCGATGCCGATGCCAGCGCAGGCCCCGGACGAGCTCATCGACCGGGTGCTGACCGCCCTCGACAGCCTCACCGACCCGGAGATCCCGGTCGTCACCCTGCGCGAGCTGGGGATCCTGCGCGACGTGCGGATGACCGACGAGGGCCTGGAGGTGGTCATCACGCCCACCTACAGCGGTTGCCCGGCGATGGGGCAGATCGAAGACGACGTGCGTGCCACGCTCGCCGGCATCGGCATCGCCGCGCGGGTGGTGACGCGCCTGTCGCCGGCGTGGACCACCGACTGGATGAGCGAGGCCGCCAAGGAGAAGCTCCGCGCCTACGGCATCGCGCCGCCCCACCGCCTGCCGGCGCCGGAGGTGGGCGTGGTGCGCTTCATGCGGAAGCCGGCGGCGGAAACCGTGGCCTGCCCCCAGTGCGGCTCCACCAACACCACGCTCACGTCCCAGTTCGGCTCCACCGCCTGCAAGGCGCTGTACCGCTGCCTCGACTGCCGCGAGCCGTTCGACTATTTCAAACCGTATTGAGGCGGGGGTGGGGAATGGGTAGTGGGAAATAGGGAGTAGGCACGGTCCCCCACTCCCCACTTCCTGTTCCCTACTACCCACTCCCCCAGGAGCCCCCCATGTCAGCCCCCCGTTTCCACGACCTCACCGTCAAGCGCGTCAGCCCCGAAGCGGCTGGCGCGGTGGCGATCACCTTTGCCATCCCCGACGACGCCCGCGAGCGATTCGCCTTCGAGCCGGGCCAGTTCCTGACCCTGCGTGCCACCATCAACGGCCAGGACGTGCGCCGCAGCTACTCCATCAGCTGCCCGCGCAGCCGGCTCGCCAAGGCCGGCGAGCTGGAAGTGGGCATCCGCCCCGTCGACGGCGGCGTGTTTTCCAACTGGGCGGCCCAGTCGGTCAAGGCCGGCGACACCATCCAGGTGATGCCACCGGACGGCCGCTTTACGGTGAAGAAGCAGCGCGCCATCCACCGGGTGGGCTTTGCCGCCGGTTCGGGCATCACGCCGATCCTGTCCATCGCCGCCACCACGCTCGAAGAGCAGCCCGAATCCAAGTTCACGCTGGTCTACGGTAACCGCCGCATGTCGTCGGTGATGTTCAACGAAGCCCTGCAGGATCTGAAGGATCGCTACCGCGACCGCCTCACGCTGATCCACATCCTGTCCCGTCAGGCCCAGGAAGTCGATCTGCTCCAGGGCCGCATCGACGCCGACAAGGTGAAGGCCGTGGTGGCCTCGCTGCTGCCGGCGGCGAGCATGGATGAAGTCTTCATCTGCGGCCCCGAGGCGATGATCGACGCCACCCAGCAGGCGCTGCTGGAAGTCGGCGTGCGCCCGGATCGCATCTACACCGAGCGCTTCACCGCCAACACCCCGCTGCCCGCAGGCAAGGTGCCCACCGGCACCCGCGACCCGGCGAGCGAGGCGGCCAAGTCGGTGGCCCTCACCGTGATCCTCGACGGCAAGGAGCACGAGATGGCGATGGCGCCCCACGAGCACGTGCTAGACGTGGCCCTCAACGCGGGGCTGGATCTGCCCTTCTCGTGCAAGGCCGGGGTGTGCTGCACCTGCCGCGCCAAGGTGATGGAGGGCAGCGTGGAGATGGACAAGAATTTCACGCTGGAAGCCGCCGAGATGGATCAGGGCTTCGTGCTCAGCTGCCAGGCGCGCCCCACCAGCGGGCGGCTGCTGGTGAGTTTCGACGAGCGCTGAAACGCGCCCCAAAGCAAGACGGCCCGGTTGAACCCGGGCCGTTTTGTTTGTGCTGCCTCAGTGCGCTACCCGGAAGCGGTCCACCGCCTCCGACATGCGCCGCGAGAGGCGGGCGAGGGTGCTCGCCGCGCCCAGCGCTTCCCGGGCCGAGGCGTCGTTCTGGCCGGAGATCCGGCTGATCCGTGCCACCTCTTCGCCGATGCCGCTGCTGGCGGCGGCCTGCTGACGCAGGCTGGCCGACATCTCGGCGGCGATGGTGGCCACCTCTTCGGCGCCGGCTTCGATCACGCTCATGGTGCGGCCGGAGGCTTCCACCTTCTCCACCCCCGTTGCCACCTGCTGGCGTGCGGAGGCCATGCCCTGGATCGCGTCGCTGGTTCCAGTCTGGATGGATTCGACGACCCGGGCGATCTCCTGGGTGGAGGCCGCGGTGCGTTCGGCCAGCTTGCGCACCTCGTCGGCCACCACCGCAAAGCCGCGGCCCTGTTCGCCGGCGCGGGCGGCTTCGATGGCGGCGTTGAGGGCCAGCAGATTGGTCTGATCGGCCACCTCGCGGATCACGCTCACCACGGTCGAGATGTGCTCCGACGCTTCACCCAGGTGCTGGATGCGCTCGGCGGCGGCCGAGACGGCCTGCTCGATGCTCGCCATCTGGGCGATCACGTCGCGGGTGGCCTCCTGCCCGCGGGCCGCCTGCTGGCGGGTCTCGCGGGTGTGGGCGTCGGCGCTGCGGGCGTTGTCGCTCACCATCCGGATGCTCGCCGCCATCTGGCCCACGCCGCTGGCCATGGCATGGGAGGCGTCATTCTGGGTCGCCGCCGCGCCGGCCAGGGCTTCCGAGGTGCGGGAGAGGGTGGCCGCGGTCTCCTCGATCTCGGTCGCCTGCTGGCGCAGCTCGGCGATCAGTGCGCCGACGTTCTGGGCGGTGGCGTCGATGTTGTTGGCGATGATGTGCAGCTCGTTGCGGGTGCCTTCCTCGTGGGGCTCGCGGCGGATGCGCGCCTGCAGATCGCCTGCACCGATGCGCCCGAGCACCTCGACGATGGCCTTCACCGGTCGCATCTGGTGGGTGATGAAGGTGTAGAGCAGCAGCGACAGCACCAGCGCCGCCACCGATGCGGCGATCAGGATGATGTTGCGCAGGGCCGTGCTCTCGGCGGTGAAGTCCTCCATGTAACCGCCGCCAGCCACCACCAGGCCGCCCAGGCTGTCGGTGTGCTCGTAGTAGGCGATCTTGGTCCGGGATGCGCCGTCCCGGTCCTTCCAGGGATAGGTGATGCTGCCGCCGCCGCCCGTCAGCATTCGTTCAAGCGGTTGGCCGCCTTCGGCGTCGTGGATCTCGGTGGCGTTCTTGCCCGCCAGTACCGGATGGAAAATCATCAAGCCCTTCTCGTTGCCCTTGGCGCGCACCAGGAAGGCATAACCACTATTGCCGAACTTGAGGCTCTCCAGCGCCGTCTTCAGGCTGCCGAAGGCGCCGGTGAGGTCGAAACCGACGAAAAGCGCGCCCACCACCTTGCCGTCCTTGTCGCGGGCGGGGGAGTACTTGGTCATGTACTGGCGGCCGAAGAGCTTGGCGACGCCCAGATAGGTTTCCCCGGCGATGAGCTTGGCCTTGGCGGGATGGTCGGCGGCGAGCGCGGTGCCGACGGCCCGCTCGCCGGATTCGGTCTTGAGCGAGGTGCTCACCCGCACGAAGTCGTCGCCCTTGCGCACGAACACCGTCGCAACGCCGCCCGAGCTGCGCGCGAACGCGTCGACGCTGGTGAAGTCGAGGTTGACTGGCTTGCCCTGATATTCGAGCAGCGGTGTATCGACCGCGCCCACCGGGATCGAGCGTTCCGGGTGTAGCACGAAGGGTTCGGGAAAGTGGGAGAGGAAGATCGCCGACACCTTGTCGGTCAGGCCCACGCTGATCTCGTGGGTGGTGTCCACCAGCTGGCGCAGGCCGTGGATGTGGCCCTTCACCTCCCGCTCGGCGTGCTCCAGGCCAAGGCGGTAGGTGTAGGACGAGACAAACAGCGCCAGTCCGAGTATGACCAGCCCGCCCAGCAGAATGGATGCACCCACGAACTGGTGACTCAGGGACATCCGGTTGATCGATTTCATCGTGCTCCCCCACGCCGTCGATGGGCGTCCTCGATTTATTACTAAAGTAATAGGTGATCCTGCTACGGCCGCTCGGCGGAAATCTTGAGCTGGCCTGCGTTTCGGATGCACGAGGGTGTGACGGATGGCCGCTTTTGGCGCCTGTCTGAAGCGTAATCGATTAGGATTCTCATACTCATTCCGATTGGGCGATGTCGGGCGCGAGCATGCGTGCATCCTGACGGCTGGGTTGCGCCCGGAAAACCGGCCCTGAAATGCACAAGGCCCGGTCGAAACCGGGCCTTGCTGGGGAGGATCGCTGCAGCGCGGGCTTACCAGTGGGTTTCCCGGTCCGGCATGGCGGTGATCTTGTGGATCGTCAGGTCGGCGCCTTCGAATTCCTCTTCCGGATCGAGGCGGATGCCGATGAGGGTCTTCAGCGTGCCATACACGATGGTGCCGCCCGCCAGCGCGATGACAATGCCGGCCAGGGTGCCGGCCAGCTGGGCCACGACGCTCACCCCACCAAGGCCACCCAGCGCCGTGGTGCCGAAGATGCCCGCAGCGATGCCGCCCCAGGCGCCGCACAGGCCGTGCAGCGGCCACACGCCGAGCACGTCGTCAATCTTCCAGCGGTTCTGGGTGACGGTGAAGAGCTGCACGAACAGCACGCCGGCGACGGTGCCGGTGGCCAGCGCGCCGATCGGGTGCATCAGGTCGGAGCCGGCACACACGGCCACCAGGCCGGCCAGGGGGCCGTTGTGGATGAAGCCCGGGTCGTTCTTGCCCAGCACCATTGCCGCCAGGGTGCCGCCAACCATCGCCATCAGCGAGTTGAGGGCCACGAGGCCGCTCACCTTGTCGAGGGTCTGGGCGGACATCACGTTGAAGCCGAACCAGCCCACGGTGAGGATCCACGCGCCGAGGGCCAGGAAGGGGATGTTGGAAGGCGGGTGGGCGGCCACGTTGCCATCCTTGGTGTAGCGGCCGCGGCGGGCGCCCAGCAGCAGCACCGCGGGCAGCGCGATCCAGCCACCCACGGCATGCACCACCACCGAGCCGGCGAAGTCGTGGAACTTGGCGCCGGTGACGGCTTCGAGCCAGGGCTGGATGCCGAAGTTGTCGTTCCAGGCGATGCCTTCAAAGAAGGGATACACAAAGCCGACCAGCAGGAAGGTGGCGATGCTCTGGGGGTGGAACTTGGCCCGCTCGGCGATGCCGCCGGAGATGATCGCCGGGATGGCCGCCGCGAAGGTGAGCAGGAAGAAGAACTTCACCATCTCGTAGCCGCTCTTCTGGGCCAGCACTTCGGCGCCGGAGAAGAAATTGACCCCGTAGGCCACGGTGTAGCCGATGAAGAAGTAGGCGATGGCCGACACGCAGAAGTCGGTCAGGATCTTGACCAGCGCGTTGACCTGGTTCTTCTTGCGGACGGTGCCGACCTCGAGGAAAGCGAAACCTGCGTGCATCGCAAGCACCATGATGGCGCCGAGCAGCACGAAGAGAACATTACTGGCGTTGCTTGATTGCTCCATTTTGGGCTCCAAAATCGAAGCGGAGCACCAAGCAGGTGCTGTGCCAGTTTTGATTTATCAAAAATTTCAATCAATTCATAAACTTGACATGAAGCTTGCACGAAGTTGTCGCACTTAAACCGTGCGCTTTGCGTCCGTCTGCACCAAAATCAGGCGCAAACGTCGTGCATTGAACCCCGAAACCGTGCGTTTACCAGGCGTTCTCGACTGCGATGTGGCCGGGGGCGGCCAGTCGGCTGAGACGAAAACCCCGTTCCATCAGGGCTTTGTGAGTGTCGCGCACCATATCGGGGCTGCCGCAGATCATGAAACGGGAGTCGGCATCGGTGAAAGGCAGGCCGACGGCGGCTTCTAGCTGGCCGCTGCGGATCAGATCCGGGATACGCGCATGAAGGGCGCCGGGCGCCGACTCGCGGGTGACGACCGGCTGATAGACGAGCTTGTGGCCGTGCTCGGCCCACAGGGGGTGCTGGCGCAGCGCGGCGATCTCGGTCTGGTAGGCCAGGTCTTCGGCCACGCGGGCGCAGTGGACGAGGATCAGGCGCTCGAAGCGCTGCCAGGTGGTCTCGTCCTGCAGGATCGAGAGATAGGGCGCGAGGCCGGTGCCAGTGCCAAGCATCCACAGATCGCGACCGTCTGCAAAGCGGTTGGTGGTGAAGAAACCGTTGGCCGCCCGCTCGATCATCAGCGTGTCGCCCACCCCCAGCTTTTCGAGCTGCGAGGTGAAGGCGCCATCGGGCACCACGATGGAGTAGAACTCCAGGTGCTCGTCCCAGGTGGCGGAGGTCATCGAATAGGCCCGCCACACCGGCGCACCGTTCTCCTTATATAGACCTAGCCGCGCAAACTGCCCCGGCACGAAGCGGAAACCCGGCTCGCGATTGAGCCGGAAGGACAGCAGCCGCGGGCTCCAGCGGCGCATCCACAGGATGGTGGCGGTGGTGCTGCGGGCGTTCGGATCGGCGACGGTGTCCATGACGGCTCCTCCGGTGGAAGGCGTGGTCCCTGCTGAAGGGACAGCGCCCGGGGCGGTTCGTTCCGGCCGTGCGCGCCGCCGGGCGTGATGACTGACGCATTGCGGCAGCGGGGTGACGAAAAATGTCACACTCGGGGCCTCAGGCGATGCCGCGGGGGCGCATCCGAAGCGGGCGGTTTCCGGTATCTGCCTGATCCGTATGGAATTGAAGTGGGTTGTCGAAAATTGGCACGAGCCTTGCATATGACGACGCTGTCGGGCTTCGGGCCCGTTTCGAACACCCATAATTTCCTGGAGATACGCACATGAAGAAGCAAGCCGGTTTCACCCTTATCGAACTCATGATCGTCGTGGCCATCATCGGCATCCTGGCTGCGATCGCTGTGCCCCAGTACCAGACCTACACCAAGAAGGCCAAGTTCTCGGAAGTCGTCCAGGCGACCCAACCGTACAAGCTGGGTGTTGAGCTGTGCTACCAGAACAACGCCAACACGCTGACCAACTGTGTTGCCGGCACCAGCCCCGACATCCCCGCCAACACCACCGGTGCTGCCGGCTTCGTTAATTCCGTTGCGACCGCTGCCAGCGGCGTCATCACCGCCACTGCCGTCTCCTCCAACGGCCTGAGCGGCGAAACCTACATCCTGACCCCGGCCGCGGCTTCCGCCTCCGCCACTGTTGCCAACGCCCTGACCTGGACCATCTCCGGTACCTGCAAGAGCGCCGGCATCTGCTGATAGTCCGCACTGCCTGAAAAAAAGACCGCGTCACGCGGTCTTTTTTTTTGTCGTTGACCCGTATCCTTCGCTTCAGACCTGTCCTAGTGGGTTTCGATGTCCGTCTCGCCTCTTGCCGCCACATCCCGCGTGATCCGCCGTAGTCTGGCTCCTCTGGGGGCCGTCGCTGCCGCTTCCCCTTTCTCGTGGATCTTTCCGGTCTGCCTGGTGGCCTTCGCGGTCGCTTGCCTGATGGGATTGCTGTCTGAGCTGCCGTCACCCTTCATCGGGTGGAGTTCGGCGGCCTTCCGCAACAACACCTTCAGGGCCTTCGGCCTGATCGGGCTGGTGCTGTTCGCGTTCTCCCGGCCGTCCCTGCGGGACGTGCTGATCGTGCTCGCTGCAGGTGGCGCAGCTGCGCTGGGTTGCGCCTGGGCCTTTGGCCTGACGACGGTGCTGCCGGCCGACGCGGCCCATCCGCCGCTCATCCTGTTCGGCCATTTTGCCGGGCTGGCCGGCATGCTCTCCATTCATGCCCGGGCCGGCCGGCAGATGAGGGCGTCCGAGGCGGCAGAGCCGTTGCGCTATCTCCTCGGGGCGGTGGCGTTCGCGCTCCTCTATGCGCTCTTTTCGGGCACCTTCCTGGCGGCGACGGTGATCTTCCACCCGCGCACCTTCGATGGTCGCTTGCTGTTCCTCGATTCGCTGCTGGGCTGGCAGCCGAGCGTGGCCACCGCCACCTTCGTGGGCGCCCACGAGGGCGTCAAGGCGGTGCTCCAGGTGGCTTATCAGTACATGTATGCGGTGTTCCTCTTCGTTCTGGGCGTGCAGGCTCGGGAGGGCTGGCGCCAGCGGGGCTGGCACGGGGTGGAGGTGTGGTTCGTCATCAGCATGATCGGGATGGTGGCTTATCACCTGATGCCGGTGTGCGGCCCGCTGTATGCGTTTCCCGAGGCCTTCCCCGGCGCCATGCCCGGCATGGACAAGGTGCCGCTGGACCTCATGCCGGTGGCGCCGGCGATGCGCAACGGCGTGCCGTCGCTGCATTTCGGGTGGAGTCTGGCGGCGTGGATCGTCGCCCTGAGCCTGAAGAACCGCTGGCTGAAATGGGGCTCGGGCGTGTTGATGCTGTCGATGGTGCCGGCGACGCTGGGCCTGGGCGAGCACTATCTGCTCGACCTGGTGGTGGCGCTTCCCTTCGTGATCGGGGTGATGGCGCTGCTGGTGCGGGGCGAGCCGGTGTGGAGCCCGCCGCGGCGGGTGGTGTTTGCCGCGATGGGCGGGCTGTACGTCTTCTGGATGTGGTTCCTGCTGGCGGGTTACCTGTGGCTGGCGCGGGTGCCCGGGCTGGTTCCGGTGATGGCGGTGGTGACGCTGGTTGCGTCGGCCTGGGCGCTGCGGACCCTGCTTGGCGTCGTGGCCGGGCTGTCGGCAGTGGCCGGGGGGGCTGTGGCGGCGCCGCGGCGCGCGGTGCGGGAAGGCGGCGGCTATGTGGTGCTGTTCTTCCTCTCGGGGCTAGCTGCGCTCATTTATGAAGTGCTGTTTGCCAAGCGACTGGCGGTGGTGTTCGGCAGCTCGTCGCTGGCCACCTACACGGTGCTCGCCACCTACATGGGCGGGATGGCACTGGGGGCGTGGCTGGGCGGCTGCATCGCCCAGACCCGCCGGCAGCTGGTCGAGCGCTATGTGCAGTGCGAGCTGGGCATCGCGGTGTATTGCCTCGTCACGCCCTTCCTGTTCGACGGGGCGCTGTCCATCTACACGCATCTGGCTGCCGACGCGCCGGTGGATGCGACCTGGGTGGTGGGCCTGCGCTTTGCCCTCGGGGCGCTGGTGCTCTCGGTGCCGACGGTGCTGATGGGCATGACCCTGCCCATCCTCATCGCGCGCCTCGACCGGCGCCAGGACGTGCTGGGCGTCACCGTCTCCAGGCTTTACGGGGCCAACACCCTGGGAGCGGCCCTGGGGGCGTTGCTGGCGGGCTATCTGATCATTCCGATGCTGGGGCTCACGGCGACCAACCTGGTGGCGGTGATCATCAACCTCCTGGTGGCCCTGTCGGCCCTGGGGCTGCGCCGCTCGGATGCGGCTGCTGCTGAAGCACCTGCCGTCGCGGCGCCAGTGCAGCCGGCACGGCCGGCGCAGGCGCCCCGGTGGGCCGTCCTGCTGGCGCTCGGGGGCGTCGGCCTGATCTGTCTGGCGCTGGAGACGCTGTACATCCACATGCTGGCCATCGTGGCCGGCAACAGCACCTACGCCTTCTCGCTGATGCTGTTCGCCTTCCTGGTGGGGCTGGGCGGGGGCGCGGTGGTGTGGCGGCGGGTGCCCGGCGTCTTCGGGCGGCCGGTGCTGGCCATGTGCGTGGTGCTCCTGCTGCTGGCGCTGACGCTGCGCTTCGGGATGTGGCAGTGGGAAGCGATGAGCGACTACTTCGCGCGCTTCCAGGGCTATCCGCTGCCGTTCTCCTTTGCCGGGCGCGAGCTGGTGCGGGGCGCGGTGTGCGTGCTGGTGCTGTTTCCGCCGGCCTTCCTGCTCGGTGCCTTCTTCCCCCTGGCGATGGACCACATGGGGCGGCACGGCGGCGGGCGGATGCTGGGCCTGGGCGTGGCGGTGAATACCCTCGGCAACATCCTGGGGGTGTTCGTGGGCGCGTATGTCCTGCTGCCGTGGGTGGGGGGCGTGGGCGGGGTGCAGATCCTCGCGGCCTTCGCCATCCTGCTGGCGATGGTGCTGGGGCAGGCCTCGGGGCTGCCGGGCCTGCGTCTCAAGGCCGGGGCGCTGGTGGCCGGCCTGGCGGTGGTGACGGCGCCCGCCGAGCTGGATTACGGCCGCGTGGCCTCGGGTGCCAACGTGTATTTTGCGGACCAGCGCTTCGGCCCGGTCATCGACCGCGCCGAGAGCTCCGACGGCGGCCTGACCGCGGTGCACGAGAGCCCCGGCGCCGACGGCCGGGTGTTCAAGACCCTGACGACCAACGGCAAGTTCCAGGGCAACGATTCCGGCGAGATGGAGGCCCAGGCCGGCTTCGCGATGGTGCCGCTGCGGTTCGTGACCCACCGGGATTCCGCGCTGGTGATCGGCTACGGCACCGGCATGACCGCCAACCTGCTGCGGCACGCGGGCTTCACCCATCTGGACATCGTCGACCTGAGCCGGGATATCGTCGAGCTGGCCGATCGTCACTTCCCGCAGCTCAACGAGGGCGTGTCCCGGGCCGACGTCACCCGGATGCACATCGCCGACGGGCGCAACTTCCTGCTGCTCCAGCGGCGCAGCTACGACCTGATCACCGTGGAGCTCACCTCGATCTGGTTTGCCGGGGCGGCGGCGAGCTACAACCGGGAGTTCTACCAGCTGGTCAAATCGCGCCTGGGCGACAGCGGCGTGCTCCAGCAGTGGGTACAGCTCCACCACATCACTCAGCGGGATCTGCTCGCCATCCTGGCGTCGGTGCGCACCGAGTTCCGTAACGTGAAGCTGTTCCAGCTGGGCGGGCAAGGGATGATCGTCGCGTCGGATGCGCCGGACGAGCGCCTGCGCGGCCAGGACGGCGGGGCCAGCGCCGAGGTGGATGCCTTCGTGTCGCGGCTGTTCGGCCACAACGTCCGGGTGAGCCCGGAACTGCTGCTGGAGACCGATGGCGTCGATCTCTTCCTCTCCAACTGGGGCGATCCGGAGGAGTGGGCGTCCACCGACGAGAACATGTATCTCGAGTACGCGACGCCCAAGGGCAACATGCTCGACGGCGGGAAGTCCTACCAGTTCAACATTGCCGTCCTGCGGCAGTACGGCAAGGTGGCCGCGATGAAGAAGACCCTGGAGGCCCGGCAATGATGCGTCGGGTGCCATCCCCCAACCACGACGCCCGCGCCCCCGGCGAGGCGGTGACGCTGGTGGTGATCCACGCCATCAGCCTGCCGCCGGACCGCTTCGGCGGCAGCGGGGTCGAGGCGCTGTTCACCAACCACCTCGACCCGGCTGCGCACCCGTACTACGCGGGCATCCACCACCTGCGGGTATCGGCCCATTACTTCATCCGCCGTACCGGCGAGCTGATCGAGTTCGTGCCGCCGGAGGCGCGGGCCTGGCATGCGGGGGTGTCGAGCTGGCGGGGGCGGGAGCGCTGCAACGATTTCTCGGTGGGCATCGAGCTGGAGGGCTGCGACACGCTGCCCTTCGAGCCGGCGCAGTACGCGGCCCTCGCCGGGCTGCTTGCCGATCTGTGCGGCCGCTTTCCGGTGGAGGGCGTGACCGGCCATTCGGACATCGCCCCGGGCCGCAAGACCGACCCCGGGCCGTGGTTCTCGTGGGGTCGTCTGCGCCGGGAAATCGCCGCCCGCGGACGTCCGGACATCGTCGCCCTGATCGAGCCGGAAGGGTCCGCCGAGGCTGACGACGGGACGCTGATGAGCTGGCCTTTCCCGCTCTCCATGCGGCCAGGCTGAGGGTTTCGGGGGGCTTCCCGAAACCCGCCCGGTGACTGGTTTTTCCCGGGTCCGGTGGGCGAAAGGCGCATGGACGCTGCGATCCGGATGATGCTTTTGGAATGCTCTCCAGAACAGTGTGAATACCCCGGGATTGACAAAACCCAGTCGAATCAATACAATGCGTTGTGTGTGCAATGCAGCACACATTTTTTTGAGTCGTTTTTTGTTAAACGTCGGCGCCGAAACCGCCGCATGGCCGGGCATCCCAAGCCGGTCACTGACCAGAACCCTGGTCTGGTTTCAGCGTCATTTTTGGCACGCTGCCTGGTTGCACCAGCGTGTTTGGATCAACCCCTGGCGACCTAGTCTTTCGAGTGCCGTCGGCCGGTTTTTTGGCTGACGAGTTGAACCCGGCCCTGCTTTTCGAGGGCTGTCGGGTGATACAAGCGGAGCATCGCTTCCCGGTTTTTTCGGGATCGATCTTTCGTGTGCGCTTGCCTGACTGTGGCCACAGAAAGGAGAGCCCATGTTCGCAACTCGTATCGCGAAGTACGCACGTCACGCGGCTTCATTCATGCTTCACTTCGCCCACGGCGGTTTGCTCGTCGCTGGCCTTATCGTCACTCTTTTTGTCGCCTCGCGGATCGCCAATCATGGCGTTCAGGGTCTTTCCCTCGGCAGTCTTACCGGTGGTCCTGCCACCGTGGCCGCCGTTGAAGAGATCGAGCCGGAAGTCGTGGAAGTCGCAGACACCACGTCGCCCAAGCTCAGCCCCGATCTGCAGCGCGTCAAGACCTACATCGCCAAGCGCTATCAGGTCTCCGCGGTTGCCGTCGAGCCGCTGCTGGCCTCGGCCCAGCAGACCGGCCGTAGTGTGGGTGTCGACCCGCTGTTGCTGGTGGCCGTGATGGCCATCGAGTCGCGCTTCAACCCCTTTGCCGAAAGCCCGATGGGGGCTCAGGGCCTGATGCAGGTCATCCCCAAGTGGCATCCGGACAAGATCGACGTCAAGTCCGACAAGAGCGCGATGTTCGATCCGGATACCAACATCCGCGTCGGCGCCCTGGTGCTCAAGGAGTACATCCAGAGCACGGGCTCGGTTGAGCGGGCCCTCCAGCAGTACAACGGATCCAGCGATCCCACCGCGCCCTACGCCAACAAGGTGATGGCGGTGAAGGCCGCCCTGAGCCAGGCCGCCCGTGGCGGCAAGTTCTTCGGCGTCTGATCCGTTGTTTTGCAGCCTGCCGTCAGGCAGGCGCGTGTCTCTTCCTTTCTGCCGATCCCCCTCCGCGCCCCCGCAACAGGCGCCGGAGGGGTGATGTGCCCGCCGCTGCCTACAGCACGCGGCGGATGCGTTCGGCGGCTTCTACCAGCCGGGCTTCGTCGGTGGTGTAGGCAATGCGCAGGTGACGCTCTGGCGCGTTGTCCCCAAAGTCGATGCCCGGGGTGGTGGCCACGCCGGCTTCCTCGATGAGCCGCTGGGCGAGTTCCTCGCTGCTGGCGGCGATGTCGGAGATGTCGGCGTAGAGATAGAAGGCACCCTGGGGCTCCGTCGCAAATCTGAAACCGATCTCCCGTAGCGCAGGCAACAGCGCATTGCGGCGGTCGGCAAAGGCATGGCGACGGGCTTCCAGGATCTCCAGCGTGCCCGGCTCGAATGCCGCCAGCGCGGCGTGCTGGGCCGGTGTCGACGGCGAGATGAAGAAGTGCTGGGCGAGTTTCTCGATGTCCCGCACGTAGCCTTCGGGCACCACCATCCAGCCAAGCCGCCAGCCGGTCATCCCGAAATACTTCGAAAAGCTGTTCACCACGAACACGTCATCAGCCCGGCTGAGGGCGGTGCTCGCCTCGACGCCGTAGTTCAGGCCCTGATAGATCTCGTCCACGATCAGCACGCCACCGCGGGCCGCCACGGTGTCGCGCAGGGCGACGATCTCGTCCAGCTCCAGCAGCGTGCCGGTGGGGTTGGCCGGCGAGGCCACCATCAGCCCGCGGGTATTGGGCGTCCAGGCTGCGGCGACGTGGGCCGGCGTGGGCTGGAAGCGGGTCGTCGCATCCACCGGCAGTGCCACCGGCTTGCCTTCAAAGCTGCGCACCAGATGGCGGTTGGACGGGTAGCCCGGGTCGGGCAGCAGCCATTCGTCGCCCGGATCGGTGAGCACGCCCAGGGCCAGCATCAGCGCGCCGGAGGCGCCGGGGGTGACGATGATGCGCTCGGGCGCCACGTCGGCCCCGAGGCGGTCGTGGTAGAAGCGGGCGATGGCTTCGCGGAGCGCGGTGAGGCCCAGGGCCGGCGTGTAATGCACGTGGCCGCTGGTCAGAAAGCGGCGGCCGGCCTCGACGATCGGGGCCGGGCTGGGAAAGTCCGGCTCGCCGACCTCCAGGTGGATGATGTCGCGGCCTTCGGCGGCCAGGGCGTGGGCGCGCTTGAGGATCTCCATCACGTGGAAGGGCTGGATGTCGGCCATGCGGCGGGCGATTCGGGTCATCGCGAAGTCCTGATTCTCTGGTGTTGCAGGTAATCAGCCATTGTAGGCCAGCCCCGCCTGCAGGCGCGACCCGGCACTGCTCAGAACAGCGTGGTGAGGCGCAGCCAGCCTTCCGGCAACACGTCGATCACCCGAGCTTCCAGCCATTTGTCGGCGCCGGTGAGGATGGCGACGCCGGCGAGGCCGATCAGCACGCCGAAGGCCTTCTTCATGCCGTCGCCTCGGGTGAGCACCCAGCCCCGGGCGCGGGCGAGGCTGGCCCGGGACGCGTAGGCCACTGCCACCAGCGGCGTGGCCGCCCCAAGGCCGAACACCCCGAGGATCAGCGCCCCGCGGCCGGCGCCGCCTTCGCTCGCCACCAGCGTCAGCGCCGAGGCCAGCAGCGGGCCGGAGCAGGGGCTCCACACCAGCCCGAGCACGCCGCCCAGCAGCAGCGCGCCGCCGAGGGAACCGCCGTCGAGCCGGCTCGACGCCGCATTGGCCGACGAGGCCACGGGCAACAGCAGCTGGCTGAAGCGTTCGCCCAGGGCCGGCACCAGCATCACCAGCGCAAAGGCGATCAGCAGCACGGCGCCAAAGGTCCGCACGCTGTCGGGATCAATCCCCAGTGCCGGGCCCAGGGCACCGACCACGAGGCCGATCGCGGCAAACGATGCGGCCATGCCGGCCCCCATCGCCAGCGGCGCCAGCCGGTTGGCCTGCATCGCGCCGCCGACCACCAGGGGCAACACCGGAAAGACGCAGGGCGAGAGGGTCGTCAGGCTGCCGGCGAGGAGGCTGAGCCCCAGCTGGGGCAGGGAGAGGGCGGCGTCCATCATCGCGCCCTCACTGGGCCGGGGAGACGGCCGAGCGCAGGGCGGCGCGCAGGCGGTCGGCATCGGTCTCGCCGGCCAGCCTTGCCGTTTCCTTCGCACCGCGCCAGACGATCAAGGTGGATTGGGTGCGCACGCCGAGTTTTTGCCGGAGGGCGCGCTCGCTGTCGTAGTCGGCCACCAGCAGCGGCAGAGGCAGGCTCGCGTCCGGCTTGAGGCCGTCAAAAACCTTGGCCTGGGCGCGACAGGTGGGGCACCACGGGGCGTGGAAGTGCACGGCCACCGGCTTGCCGGCCGATTGGGCGGCGGCGAGGGCGTCGGCCGAGTAGGGCTGGATCTCCAGGGCTTGGGCGGCCAGCGGCGCCAGCAGGCAGGCGAGGGCGGTAACGAAGCGGGGGAGGTGGGTGAGGCGGTTCATGGCGGGCTCCGGGTGACATGCGGGCGTGCATGTCGGATTGGTCGGAGCCGGCGCTGGATTCTTACAGCGCCTCGCCAGATTTCAGTCGGTGTCGGGCCAGCCGGTGGGGCGCTGGTGCCAGTCGAGCTGGCGCCGGGTGAGGTCGTAGCTCGCCAGGGTGGCGAACGCGCCGCCGATCTCGGGCGCCGCGTAGTGCATCAGGCTGATGCGCTCGACACGGCAGACGAGGGCGGGCGCGGCAAAGGCATCGAGCCGGGGCAGAATGTGGGCGGTCGGCCAGGTGCCGGCGTAGAGGCCTACGGTGACATGGGGCGTGTAGGGGCCGCCGGGCTCGTCCTGGTCGCCGGCCAGGGCGCGGCGCAGGTGGCGGATGCCGCCGGCGGGGTCGGCTACCGACAGGAAGGGCGCCGAGCTGAAGCTCGCCAGCGCGCCGATGGTCAGCGCGAAGGGCGCCGGTGCGCCGGCGGTCAGCGCGGCCACCTGGGCCGCGAGGCGAGCGGGGCTGTAGTCGTCCGGGTGCCGCGGTTCAGCCGTCGGAAAGCCGCACAGGGCCAGGGTGATGTGGGGCTGGCGGCGGTAGCCGTCGAGGAGCAGCCCATCCAGATGGGCCTCGGCCCCGGCCACGGCCTGGCGTACGTCGGGCAGGTCCACGTCCACCGCCCACAGGGCGTAGTGCGGGCGGCCCAGGTGCCATTCGGGAAAATCCCGGCGCTCGTTGCGCAGGGTCTGCCCGGCGGCGAGGAAGGCCGCCCGGGCGTGGTCGAAGGTGTTTGTGGTCAACGGCGTACGGGCGGGGTGGGCGAAGTCAGCGGGCGGACGGAAGGCGCTCGCACATCCGGTTGCGCGGTTCGGGCAGGGTCTGGCCCTTGGCCTTGGCCCGCTCCATCATCTGGGCGTGGTGTTCGGCGACGTATGCGAGGCATTCCTCGCGGGACTGCATGCCGCGCATGCGATCCCGGTGGGCGCTGCGCTCCTCGGGCGTCATCAGCGCCATCCCCGGGGTGTTGCGACGGTTGGCTCGCCAGTTGCACTGGGGCGAGCCCTGGGCCTGCCCGGCGGCAGCGCAGGGGCGATTGGCCGGGCCGGCGCCCGGGCCCATTCCGCCGCCCATCCCACCACCCATTCCCGGTCCGGGCTGGGCCCAGGCGATGCTGCTCATCAACAGGCTGGCGGCGGCCAGCGCAAGGCTGTGCTTGAGGGTTTTCATGGTGATCTCCTGAGCGAAGGGCCCACCACGCGCGAAGCGGCGCCGGCGAGAGCCATTCAGCCCAATGGTAGCGCGCCAGCGCCCGCTTTCAAGCGCCACCCCCGGAACCCCCGCCAAACAATGACAGTCTCCCACTACCCACTACCCACTACCCACTACCCACTACCCACTACCCACTACCCACTACCCACTACCCACTACCCACGCCAGCCTTGACGTGCTTTAACAGTCGCATCGTGTAGCATTGCCTGCTGCTATTGCCCGGCCCCTGCCGGGTCTTCCCGGCGGTTTCCAGTTGGCCGGGCGCGTTCCGGAAAAAGTCTCCATGTCCAGCCCTTCAAACGCTTCGTCTCCTTCTTCGTCATCCGTATCGCCCCCCCGGAAACGTCGGATCTGGCCCTACCTCGTGGGGCTGGCCGTGATCGCGGCCGGCGGGTGGTATGCCACCCACCGGCCCGCGCCCGAAGGGGAGGGCGGCGGCAAGCCTTCGGAAGCCCGTCGTGGGGGCCCCGGCGGGCGCGGTGACAGGCCGATCCCGGTGACGCTGGAGACCATCACCACCCGCGACGTGCGCGTGGTGGTGCCGGCGCTGGGCAGCGTGGTGCCGCGCAACCAGGTGGTGGTGCGCGCGCGGGTGGATGGCCCGCTGCTGGCGGTCAAATTTACCGAAGGCCAGCCGGTGAAGGCCGGCGAGGTGCTCGCCCTGATCGACCCGGAGCCCTTCAAGGCCGCGCTGGAGCAGGCCCGTGGCACCCTCGCCCGGGACGCCGCACTGCTGAAGAACGCCAAGATCGACCTCGACCGCTACCGCGGCCTGCTCGCCCAGGATTCCATCGCCAAGCAGCAGGTGGATACCCAGGAGGCGCTGGTGCGCCAGTACCAGGGCACCGTGCAGGCCGATGAAGCCGCGGTGAAGAGCGCCGAGCTGCAGCTCTCCTACACCACCATCAAGGCGCCGATCGCCGGGCGCGCGGGCCTGCGAACGGTCGACCCGGGCAACATGGTCAAGGCCTCCGACACCAACGGCCTCGTCACCATCGCCCAGGTCACCCCGATCACCGCCGTCTTTGCGGTGCCGGAAGACCGCCTGCCGGCCATCATGGCGCGGGTGAAGTCCGGCGCCGGGCTGGGGGTGGAAGCGTGGGACCGGGACATGAAACAGCGCCTCGCCGAAGGCAAACTGCTGGCGGTGGATAGCCTCATCGACACCACCACCGGCACCGTCAAGCTGAAGGCCGAGTTCGCCAACAAGGACGGCAGCCTGTTCCCCAACCAGTTCGTCAACGTGCGCCTGCTGCTCGACACGCTCACTGGCGTGGTGGCGGTGCCCACCGCCGCGCTCCAGCAGGGCGCCAAGGGGCGCTTCGTGTATCGCCTGGGCGAAGGCGGCAAGGTGGCCGCGGTGCCGGTCAAGCTCGGCGCCACCGATGCCGGCGTGGCGGTGGTTGAAGATGGCCTCGCTGCCGGCGACAAGGTGGTGGTGGATGGCCTCGACAAGCTGAAGGACGGCGCGATGGTGGAAGCCATCGACCCGAAGGTGGTGGATGCGCCGGGCCGCGAGAAAAAGCGCGGCAATGGCGGCGGCCGGCCGGGGCATTGAGCGGATGGTCAGCCAGATCGACACGGCGATGGCCTGCCAGGGCGGCCTCCGTCGCCCGTCCCCGTCCTGTAGGTCGGACTTCAGTCCGACAACGCGGGTTGATCGGGCAGGGTTTGTCGGACTGAAGTCCGACCTACAGGGCCTTGATGTTTTTCGGTGTGACGGCGCCGAGTGGGGGCGCGGCATGAACCCCTCCCGCCTCTTCATCCTGCGCCCGGTGGCCTGCTGGGGTAGCTTCCGTCGTCCGTCCCCGTCCTGTAGGTCGGACTTCAGTCCGACATCACGGGTTGGTCAGGCAGGGTGTGTCGGACTGAAGTCCGACCTACAGGGCCTTGATGTTTTTCGGTGTGACGGCGCTGAGCGGGGGCGCGAGACATGAACCCCTCCCGTCTCTTCATCCTGCGCCCGGTGGCCACGTCGCTGCTGATGGTGGCGATCCTGCTGGCGGGCCTGGTGGCCTACCGGCTGCTGCCGATCTCGGCGCTGCCCGAGGTGGATTACCCCACCATCCAGGTCAAGACGCTGTACCCCGGCGCCAGCCCGGATGTGATGACCTCGGCCATCACCGCGCCGCTGGAACGCCAGTTTGGGCAGATGCCGGGGCTGGACGAGATGTCGTCCAGCAGCTCGGGCGGGGCGTCGGTCATCACCCTGCGCTTCACCCTGTCGATGGGGCTGGACGTGGCCGAGCAGCAGGTACAGGCGGCGATCAACGCGGCCTCGAACCTGCTGCCCACCGATCTGCCCGCGCCGCCCACCTATAGCAAGGTCAATCCGGCCGACGCGCCCATCCTCACCCTGGCGGTGAGTTCGCCCAGTCTGCCGATCACCCGCATCCATGATCTGGTGGAAAGCCGCCTCGCCCAGAAGATCGCCCAGGTGCCCGGCGTGGGCCTGGTGAGCATCGCCGGCGGACGCCGCCCGGCGGTGCGGGTGCAGGTCAATCCGACCGCCGCCGCGGCCTACGGGCTGGGGCTGGAGGACATCCGCACGGCCATCGCCAACGCCAACGTCACCCAGGCCAAGGGCAGCTTCGACGGCCCCCAGCGCGCCTCCACCATCGACGCCAACGACCAGCTGCGCTCGGCGGATGAATACGCGAAGCTGATCGTCGCCTACAAAAACGGCAACCCGATCCGCCTTTCCGACGTGGCCACCCTCGTCGATGGCGCCGAGAACCTGCGCCTCGCCGCCTGGGCCGACCGCCAGGACGCGGTGATCATCAACGTGCAGCGCCAGCCCGGCGCCAACGTGATCGAGGTGGCCGACAAGGTGACGGCGCTGCTGCCGCAGATGACCGCCAGCCTGCCTGCGTCGCTGGACGTGCGGGTCATCAACGACCGCACCACCACCATCCGCGCCTCGGTGCACGACGTGCAGATCGAGCTGGTGCTGGCGGTGGCGCTGGTGGTGATGGTGATCTTCCTGTTCCTGCGCAGCGTGCCGGCCACCATCATCCCCAGCGTGGCGGTGCCCCTGTCCATCGTCGGCACCTTCGGGGTGATGTACCTCGCCGGCTTCAGCCTCAACAACCTCACCCTGATGGCGCTCACCATCTCCACCGGCTTCGTGGTGGACGACGCCATCGTGATGATCGAGAACATCGCCCGCTACGTGGAGGAGGGCGAATCGCCGATGGAAGCGGCGCTGAAGGGCGCGAAGCAGATCGGCTTCACCATCATCTCGCTCACCTTCTCGCTGATCGCGGTGCTCATCCCGCTGCTCTTCATGGCGGATGTGGTGGGCCGGCTGTTCCGGGAGTTCGCCATCACCATGGCCATCGCCATCCTCATCTCGGCGGTAGTGTCCCTCACCCTCACGCCGATGATGTGCGCGCGGCTGCTGCGCCACGTGCCCGAGGGCGAGCAGGGCTGGTTCTACAAGACGATGGGCGACTTCTTCGACCGGGTGATCGCCCGCTACGGAGTGATGCTCGAATGGGTGCTGGCGCGGCAGGGGCTCACCTTGATCGTCGCGGTGGGCACCCTGGCGCTCACCGTGCTGCTCTACGTCCTGGTGCCCAAAGGCTTCTTTCCGGTGCAGGACACCGGCGCGATCCAGGGCATCACCGAGGCCGACCAGTCGATCTCCTTCGGCGCCATGGCCGAGCGCCAGCAGGCGGTGGCCGAGGTGGTGCTGAAAGACCCGGCGGTGGCCGGCCTGTCGTCCTTCATCGGCGTGGATGGCACCAACGCCACCCTCAACAGCGGGCGCCTGCTCATCAGCCTCAAGCCCCGCGGCGAGCGCGACGCCAGCGCCAGCGCGGTGATCCGCCGCCTGCAGCCGGCGCTGCAGAAGGTCGCCGGCATCACCCTCTACATGCAGCCGGTGCAGGATCTGTCCATCGAGGATCGGGTGAGCCGCACCCAGTACCAGTTCTCGATGATGGCGCCGGATGCCGCGCTGCTCTCCGAATGGGTGCCGAAGCTGCTCGAACGCATGCGCGACCTGCCCCAGCTCGCCGACGTGGCCTCGGACCTGCAGGACAACGGCCTGCAGGCGTGGATCGAGATCGACCGGGCCAGCGCCGCCCGGCTGGGGGTGAGCACCGCCGCCATCGACAACGCTCTCTACAACGCCTACGGCCAGCGGCTGGTGTCGACGATCTTCACCCAGACCACCCAGTACCGGGTGGTGCTGGAGGTGAAGCCCGAGTTCCGCGGCACGCCGGACGCCATCGCCAAGCTCTACGTGGCCGGCACCGGCGGCGTGCAGGTGCCCTTGTCGTCGGTGGTCAAGGTGAGCGAGCGCCCGGCCACCCTGGCGGTGAATCACCTGGGGCAGTTCCCGGCGGCAACGCTGTCGTTCAACCTCGCCCCCGGCGCCGCGCTGGGTGACGCGGTGGACGCGATCCGCGCCGCCGAGGCCGGGCTGGGGATGCCGGTGAGCATCGAGACCCACTTCCAGGGCGCCGCGCTGGCCTTCCAGTCGTCCCTCACCAGCACGCTGCTGTTGATCCTCGCCGCGGTGGTGACCATGTACATCGTGCTGGGTGTGCTCTACGAGAGCTACATCCACCCGGTGACGATTCTTTCCACGCTGCCCTCGGCCGGTGTCGGCGCCTTGCTGGCCCTGCTGGTGGCCCGCACCGAGCTGGGCATCGTGGGGATCATCGGCATCGTGCTCCTCATCGGCATCGTCAAGAAGAACGCGATCATGATGATCGACTTTGCACTGGATGCGCAGCGGAGCAGCGGCCTCGGCCCCCGCGAGGCGATCTTCCAGGCCTGCCTGCTGCGCTTCCGGCCGATCCTGATGACGACCCTCGCGGCGCTCCTGGGCGCGCTGCCGCTGATGCTGGGCAACGGCGTCGGCTCCGAACTCCGCCAGCCCCTGGGCATCACCCTGGTCGGCGGGCTGCTGGTGAGCCAGGTGTTGACGTTATTCACCACGCCGGTGATCTACCTGGCCTTCGACCGCCTCGCGCGGCGGGTGAAGGGGGAGGGCGCAGCGTGAGCGGAGCTTCGGGCTGGCGTGATGCAGTTCTGCGCTCCGCGATTGATGCTTTTTTGTGCGATGTTGCTGCAAAAAGCATCAATCGCGGAGTTCGGAACTGCATCGATGCAGAAAATAACTCGGCCTTTGCTGCAAATAGCAGCATTCATGCACTTATCAGGTGCGTGAGTGGAGGAGAGAACTGCATCGTTGCTGCTAAAAGCAGCGGTGGTGGAGTTGTTTGGTGCGTTGATGGAGTGAATGACTGCATTAGGGAGGGCGATGCCCTTGTAGGTCGGACTTCAGTCCGACATCGCGGCCCGTTGCTGCGTTTTGAGTGCAGTGATGCGCCGCGCCTGATCGATTGCGGGTCGCTGGCGTTTGCTTTTGGTGGTTGTTTCAGTAGGGTTCGGCCGGGACTCGCCCCGGCGGGCGACCTACTTTCTTGCTTCGCCAAGAAAGTAGGCAAAGAAGGCGACCCGGCTTCACCGGTCGGCCTTCGGCCGACTCCCCTGCGCTGCTCGCAACAGGCGGCCGGTGTCGCGAACTCGCCCTTCGGGCTCAAACAGCGACCCCGGAAAGCCCCGCCTGCTGCTGTGCTGCTCGGCGGATCAGACGGGCTTTTCGGAATCACCGAGCCTTGGCTGGGGCTGTCGTCGGAATTGAACGGGTGGAGAAAAGCACGTCGTTCCCGTGCGTTCGATCGCAACGATCGCCTCCGTAAAGGCACGGTGCCCGGCAATGGCCCGTCTGAACCTTTGATCCGCACAGCAACGGGCGGGGAAGTCCGGCGCAGCTGTTTGAGCCCGCAGGGCGAGTTCTGCGCCGGCCGCCCGTTGCGAGCAGCGCAGGGGAGTCGTCCGCAACGCGGACGACCGGTGAAGCCGGGTCGCCTTTCTTGCTTACTTCTTTGGCGAAGCAAAGAAGTAAGTCGCCCGCCGGGGGCGAATTCCCCGGCCAATCCCTGCTGGGTGAAGCATCACAGACAAACGTCAGCCGGCAGCCGTCGACCACCCGATGCCAATCCCTGCCAACCGAAGGCACTCCCTGTAGGTCGGACTTCAGTCCGACATCCGTCGTGGGGGATGGCGTGGCGTGTCGGACTAAAGTCCGACCTACAGGTCAGCGGGCCCGCCCGCCGGGGGGCAACAATGGGGACCACCCCATGAACCTCTCCCGCCTTTTCATCTTCCGCCCCGTCGCCACCACGCTGCTCACGCTGGCCATCGCGCTGGCGGGTGCGATCGCCTTCCGCCTGCTGCCGGTGGCGCCGCTGCCGCAGGTGGAATACCCGACCATCTCGGTCTCTGCCAGCCTGCCCGGGGCGAGTCCGGAGGTGATGGCGTCCACCGTGGCCGGGCCGCTGGAGCGGATCTTCGGGCAGATCGCCGGGGTGACGGAGATGACCTCCACCAGCACCCTCGGCTCCACCCGGGTGACGCTGCAGTTCGACCTCTCCCGCAGCATCGACGGCGCCGCCCGGGAGGTGCAGGCCGCCATCAACGCGGCGCGCAGCCAGCTGCCCACCAGCCTGCCCAGCAACCCCACCTATCGCAAGGTGAACCCGGCCGACACGCCGATCATCATCCTGGCGCTCACGTCGGCCACCATGTCGCAAGGGCAGCTCTACGATGCGGCGTCCACCGTGCTGGCCCAGCGGCTGGCGCAGGTAGACGGTGTGGGGCAGGTGAGCATCGGCGGCAGTTCGCTGCCGGCGGTGCGTGTCGAGCTCGACCCGGATCGCCTCGCCGGCAACGGGCTCAACCTGGATGACGTGCGCACCGCCATCGTCGGTGCCAACGCCAACCGGCCCAAGGGTGTGCTGGAGGACGAGCGTCATGCCTGGCAGGTGGGCGCCAACGATCAGGCGCGCACCGCCGAGGATTACAAGCCCCTCATCGTTTCGTGGAAGAACGGCGCCGCGGTGCGCCTCGCCGACGTGGCGCGGGTGCGCGACGGGGTCGAGAACGACCGCAACTACGGCTACGCCAACGGCCGCCCGGCGGTGCTGCTGATGATCAACCGCCAGCCCGGCGCCAACATCATCGAGACGGTGGATCGGGTCAATGAGTTGCTGCCGCGCCTGTCGGCCAGCATCTCGCCGGCCATCGACCTCACCGTGGTGATGGACCGCACGCCCACCATCCGCGGCTCGCTGAAGGAGGTGGAGCGCACCCTGGCGATCTCGGTGGCGCTGGTGGTGATGGTGGTCTTCCTGTTCCTGCGCAGCGCCCGCGCCACGGTGATCCCCAGCGTGGTGGTGCCGGTGTCGCTGATCGGCACCTTCGCGGTGATGTACCTGGCCGGCTACAGCCTCGACAACCTGTCGCTGATGGCGCTCACCATCGCCACCGGCTTTGTGGTGGACGACGCCATCGTGGTGCTGGAGAACATCGCCCGCCACGTGGACGAGGGCATGTCGCCTCGCCGGGCGGCGCTCAAGGGGGCGCGGGAAATCGGCTTCACGGTGGTGTCCATGAGCCTGTCGCTGATCGCCGCCTTCATCCCCATCCTCGCCATGGGCGGGCTGGTGGGGCGGCTGTTCCGGGAGTTTGCGGTGACGCTGTCGGCGGCGATCCTGGTGTCGATGGTGGTGTCGCTCACCGCCACACCGATGATGTGCGCCCGCCTGCTGCGTCCGCGCCCGGCCGAGGACGCGCCCCGCAGCCGCTTCGACCGCGTCGTCGGCGGCGTGCTCGATGCGCTGGTGGCGGGCTACCGGCGCACGCTCGGCTGGGCGCTGGATCATCGCTGGCCGGTGCTGCTGGTGCTTGCCGCCACCATCGGCTTCAACGTTTACCTCTACAACACCATCCCCAAGGGCTTCTTTCCGCAACAGGACACCGGCCGCCTGCGGGGCTTCGTCGAGGCTGACCAGGCGATCTCCTTCCAGGCCATGAAGGCCAAGATGGACAGCTTCCTCGCCATCGTCGGCGCCGATCCGGCGGTGGATAACGTCACCGGCTTCACCGGCGGCAGCCAGCGCAACTACGGTTCGATGTTCATCACCCTCAAGCCCATCGGCGAGCGCAAGGAATCGGCCGACGCGGTGGTGGGCCGGCTGCGCAAGAAGCTCGCCAAGGTGCCCGGCGCCAACCTCTACCTGAGCCCGGTGCAGGACATCCGGATCGGCGGGCGCTCCAGCAACTCGGCCTATCAATTCACCCTGCAGTCCGACAGCCTCGACGAGCTGCGCATCTGGGAGCCGCGCATCCGCAACGCCATGAGCCGGCTCGACGAGATCGTGGATGTGTCCACCGACCAGCAGGACGCCGGCCCCCAGACCAGCGTGGTCATCGACCGGGACGCCGTGGCCCGCCAGGGGCTGACCATGCGCGCCGTCACCACGGCCCTCAACAACGCCTACGGCCAGCGCCAGGTGTCCACCATCTACAACCCGCTCAACCAGTACCGGGTGGTGATGGAGGCGATGCCGAGCTACCTGCAGGGGCCGGACTCCCTCGCCCAGCTCACCCTGGTTTCGCCCACCGGCGGGCTGGTGCCCCTGTCGGCCATCGCCCGCTTCGAGACCACCCTGGCGCCCCTGTCGGTCAATCACCAGGGCGGCTCGGCGGCCTCGACGATCAGCTTCTCGCTGCCCGAGGGCGGCTCCATCGGCACCGCCACGGCGGCGATCAACGACGCGCTGGCCAGGATCGGCGTGCCGGTGGGCATCCGCACCAGCTTCGAGGGCTCGGCCGGCGCCTTCCAGAAATCCATGAGCACCCAGCCGCTGCTGATCCTCGCCGCCCTCGTCACCATCTACATCGTGCTGGGCATTTTGTACGAGAGCCTGATCCATCCGATCACCATTCTGTCGACCCTGCCCTCGGCAGGCGTTGGCGCGCTGCTGGCGCTGATGGCGGTGGACATGGAGTTCAGCCTCATCGCGATGATCGGGGTGATCCTGCTCATCGGCATCGTCAAGAAGAACGCCATCATGATGATCGACGTGGCCATCGAGCTGATGCGCCGAGAAGGCGCCAGCGCCCGCAACGCCATCCACCGGGCCTGCGTGCTGCGCTTCCGGCCGATCCTGATGACCACCCTGGCCGCGCTGTTCGGGGCGATCCCGCTGGCCATCGGTGCGGGCGATGGCGCCGAGCTGCGTCAGCCCCTGGGCATCGCCATCGTCGGCGGCCTGATCCTGAGCCAGATCCTCACCCTGTACACCACGCCGGTGGTGTTCGTGGCGCTGAGCCGGTTCGCCCGGGGAACGAAAAAATACGAAACCGGCGCCGTGGCACAGCCCGCGCTGGATGGAGCACGCTGAACATGAAACACCTGGTTGTCGAATGTCCCCCCAGCCCCGGCAGGTCAACCTGTAGGTCGGACTTTAGTCCGACATGCGCGGGTCGATCAGGCGGTGTTGTCGGACTGAAGTCCGACCTACAGGTCAACCTACAGAAGGCGCTGGCTATCGCTGCTACGATGTGCCTGTCGGCCTGCACCATCGGCCCCGACTATGTCCGCCCGACCGTCGACACCCCCGCCGCCTTCAAGGAAGCCGGCGACTGGAAGCCCGCCACGCCCCAGAGCCCGGCCAGCGGCGACACCTGGTGGACCGCCTTCGGCGATCCGGTGCTCGATGCGCTGCAGGCCCAGGTGGAGGTCTCCAATCAGAATCTGCGCGCCGCTGAAGCCCAGTTCCGCCAGGCCCAGGCCCTGGCCGACGCGGCCCGGGCGAGCTGGTTCCCGACCATCAACGCCACTGCCGGCGCGACCCGCTCGGCCACCTCGGCGGCCACCGACGCCGCCGGCAGCGCGCCGCCCCGCAACAGCTTCAACCTCGGTGCCACCGCCAGCTGGGAGGCCGACGTGTGGGGCCGTATCGCCCGCAACGTCGAGGCCGCCGACCTGCGCGCCACCGCCAGCGAGGCCGACCTCGCCGCCGCGCGCCTGTCGGCCCATGCCAGCCTCGCCCAGAGCTACTTCCAGCTGCGCGCGGCGGACCGCCAGAAGCAGCTCCTCGACGCGGCCGTGACCGCCTACGAGCGCTCCCTCAAGCTCACCCAGAACCGCTACGCCGCCGGCGTGGCGGGCAAAGCCGACGTGGTCCAGGCCGAAAGCACGCTCCGCAGCGCCCGCGCCTCGGCGCTGGACGCGGCCCTGTCGCGCAGCCAGTTTGAACACGCCATCGCGGTGCTGGTGGGCAAGGCCCCGGCGGATTTCGCCATCGCCCCGGTGGATGGCCCGCTGCCCACGGCCAGCGTGCCGGTCACGCTGCCGTCGACGCTGCTGGAGCGCCGACCCGACATCGCCGCGGCCGAGCGCCGCGTCGCTGCCGCCAACGCCGCCATCGGCGCCGCCCAGGCCGCGCGCTTCCCGGTGCTGGGCCTCACCGCGTCGGCGGGCTTCCGCCGCTCCGACATCGCCGACCTCATCACCGCCCCCAGCCGATATTGGTCCCTCGGCCCTACGCTGGCCGCGACGATCTTCGACGCCGGCGCCAAGAAGGCCGCCGTCGGCCAGGCCCAGGCCAGCTGGGAACAGGCCGTCGCCACCTACCGCCAGACCGTGCTGGTGGCCTTCCAGGAGGTCGAGGACAACCTCGCCGCCGCCCGCTACCTCGAAGCCGCTGCCGCCGAACAGGCCGCCGCCGTGGCCGCCGCTGCCGAGGCGGAGACCATCGCCGAGAACCAGTACCGCGCCGGCACCGTGAGCTACCTCAACGTCGTCACCGCCCAGGCCACCCATCTCGCCGCCCGCCGCACCGCCAACGACCTCGCCGCCCGTCGGCTGGTGGCCGCGGTGCTGCTGGCGAAGAACGCCGGCGGGAGCGTGAGCGCGCCAAAAATTCCGTGAATTGCCTCGTGGCGAAGGTAATGACTTGAACTTTCGTCACTTTCCTTCATCCATACTTAGAGTATGGTGCAGTGCACAATCCAGTGTCTGCACGAAGAATGAAGGAGTCGAGCATGTTCCGAAAGCGATGGTGGAAGGGTGAAAGCAGTGCTGCGCCGGGCCTGAGTCTGGCCTTGCAGGGCGGTGGCGCCCACGGTGCCTACACCTGGGGCGTGCTCGACCGGCTGCTGGAAGACGGCTTGGCGCTGGAAGGCATCAGCGGCACCAGCGCGGGGGCGATGAACGCGGTGGCCCTGGCCCAGGGCTGGACGACCGGTGGCGCCGAAGGTGCACGGGAGAGCCTCTCCGCCTTCTGGGAAGCGGTGGCCGACAGCGCGCCGCGGGAGCTCGACCTGCTCCACAGCCTCAACCCCGCCGGCATGGGCTCGCTGCCCGGGCCGATGAGCATGATGCTGGGCCTCACCCATCTCTTTTCGCCCTACGAGTTCAACCCCTACGAACTCAACCCCCTGCGCGACGTGGTGCGCGCCCAGTTCGACTTCGAGCGCATCCGCAAGGATTGCCGGCTCAAGCTGTTCATCGCTGCCACCCGGGTGAAGACCGGCAAGGTGCGCCTGTTCCGCACTGACGAACTCACCGAGGAGGCGGTGCTCGCTTCGGCCTGTCTGCCCACGCTCCACCACGCGGTCGAGATCGACGGCGAGGACTACTGGGACGGCGGCTTCACCGCCAACCCGGGGATTTACCCGCTGATCTACGAGTGTTCCACCCCGGACATCCTGCTGGTGATCCTCAACCCGCTCTCGCGGCCCGAGCCGCCGCGCACGGCCGACGAGATTGCGGCCCGCACCATGGAACTGGGCTTCTCGACCACCTTTCTGCGTGAGATGCGGATGATCGCCCACGCCCGCAGCTACATCGACGAGAGCCGCAGCTGGATGCCCCTGGGGCGCTTCGAACGCAAGCTGATGAACCTGCGCTTCCATCTCATCGAGGCGGAAGAGCTGCTGGAAGCCGGCAAGGGCAGCAAGATGAACGCCGCCCGGGCGTTTTTGCACGATCTGCGCGACCTGGGCCGGGCCCGGGCTGCCCGGTGGATCCGCACCCAGCGCCGCTACGTGGGGCAGCGGGGCACGGTGGATCTGGCCGAGGTGTTTTCCTGATCTACTTCAGCCGGGCCATCACCAGCGGACTTACAAGCAGCCACAGGGCGGTGAGCAGCAGCATCGCCGCGAAGGCCGTGCGCATCTGCTTCTCGGGCAGGCGATGGGCCAGGCTGACCCCGGCCGACACCGTGAGCAGCCCGCTCGCCGCCATGGGCAGGCCGATCTTCCAATCCACCTGCCCGGCGCCGGCATACACCGCCAGTGCCACCACCGAGCTGGGCGCCACCAGCGCCAGGGACAGGCTCTGGGCCACCGTCTGCTTCTGCCCGAAGAAGCCAGTGATGAGCGGCGTGGCTACCAGCCCGCCACCCACGCCCAGCAGACCCATGCAGCTGCCGCCCACCACGCCCACCAGCGGCAGGTAGCGGGGCGCGATCTTCGGTTTTGATTCGGCCGCGCCCTTGCGGCGGGCCAGCATGCGTAGCGCCACCCCCAGCAGGAAGACGCTGAAGACCACCTTCAGGACGGCCGGGTTGAGGGCGTTGGCAAAGTGCGCCACACCCCAGGTGGCAGCCATCGAGATCACGCCGATGGTCAGCGCCTGGCGGGCGGGCACCGGGTGGCGCTGGTTGTAGCGCCACCAGCCCACCAGCAGGTTGGGCACCATCAGCACCAGCGCGGTGCCCTGGGCCATGGGCTGTGCCATGCCGTAGCCGATCACGAACAGCGGCACCGCGATGATCCCGCCGCCGATCCCGAACAGGCCGCCAAAGAAACCCAGGCCGGCGCCCACGACGAGGGCGGGCAGAACATGAAGCAGCATGGTTGGCGATACCGGCAGGACGGGTGACCGATGATAGCCATCCGGCCACTCACGTCGATGCGGGAAAACCGACAGGAGGCCGCCCGCCCAGGGCGTTGGAGCGCTGCGGTTTAGTTTTTTGTCGTGATTACCGTAAACACCCCCTCTGACGGTGCGCCGATGCGCACCGTCCATCTTCACGCTGCCGGCGGGCTGGCGTGATTGTTAGAACCAGCTGGGGTGTGAGCAATGAATCAAATGACGATCGGCAGGCGTCTTGCGTTTGGGTTTGGGTTTGTGCTGGCGCTGGGGCTGTTCGTTGTCGCGGTGGCAATCTACAACCTCGTCGAGCTGCGCCAGCAGTTTGGCGAGTTCGAGAGCCGGATCGTGGCGCGGGAGCGGCTCGCTTACCGGGGCCAGGTGGCGCTGGGCAACGGCATTCACTATTTCAAGAACACGGTGCTGCGCGGGGGCGACTACCCGGGCAAGTTTGCTGCGAGCATGGACGCCATCGACCGAGTCGTCGAAGACTACCGCGCCCTCGGCGACGTCCATCCGGATGCCGCTCAGGCGCTGGAGGACATTGCCGCGGGCAGCCGTAAATACCGGTCGGTGATTGCCCAGGTGGTGGAGATGCGCGGCAACGGGGCCAGCATCAACGAGATCGACAAGGCCATCAGCGGCGCCGACAAGCCCATCGGTGCGGCCTTTGCGCGGCTGCTGGAGCGCCAGTCGGCCGAATCCCACGCGGCCCAGGAGGCCTTCGACGCCAGCGTCAAGCGGACCGTCGAGGAGGTCGCCGTCGTCACCCTGGTGATGCTGCTGGCCGGCGCCCTGGCGGCGTGGATGATCAGCCGCAGCGTGAGCCGGCCGCTGGCCCAGGCCGTCGAGATCAGCCAGGCGGTGGCGCGGGGCAACCTGCCCGAGCAGATCGAGGTGACCAGCAACGACGAGACGGGCCAGCTACTCACCGCCATGAAGCGCATGGTCGACACCTTCCGCGGCTTTGCCGACGCCCAGGCGGAAAACGCCGAGCAGCATGGCAAGGGGATGATCGAACACCGGATCGACGCCGACCGTTTCCCTGGTGTGTACGGAAAGATGGCTGCCTCGATCAACGCGCTGGTGCGCACCCACATCGCGGTGAGTCAGCGGGTGGTCGACGTGGTCGAGCACTACGCGGTGGGCGACCTGACGTTGGACATGGAGCGTCTGCCCGGCCAGCAGGCCCAGATCACGGCGGCGGTGGATGGTGTCAAGGCGTCGATGCTGCGCGTGAATACCCAGATCCAGTCGCTGGTGGATGCGGCGGCGAGCGGCGACTTCCATGCCCGGGGCGACGCGGACGCCTTCCAGCATGAGTTCCGGCGGATGATCGAGGGCCTCAACCGGCTGATGACGGTGAGCGACCTGGGGCTTGGCGAGGTATCGAGGGTGCTCGACGCCCTCGCCACGGGTGATCTCACCCAGCAGATCGAAGGGGATTTCCAGGGTGCCTTCGCCCAGCTGCGGGACAGCACGAACACCACCGTGGCGCAGCTGCGCGAGGTGATCGGCGGGCTGCAGCGCAGCGCGACGGCCATCAACAGCGCAGCCCTCGAGATCGCCACCGGCAACGCCGACCTGTCGCGGCGCACCGAGCAGCAGGCGGCCAGCCTCGAAGAGACCGCCAGCTCGATGGATGAGCTCAACTCCACCGTCCAGCAGAACGCCGACAACGCCCAGCGCACCAGCGTGCTGGCCAGCCAGTCCAACGAGGCGGTGCTGCAGGGCGGCGCGGCCGTGAATCGGGTGGTGACGACCATGGCCGACATCCGCGACAGCTCGCGCAAGATCGCCGAGATCATCGGTGTGATCGACGGCATCGCCTTCCAGACCAACATCCTGGCCCTCAACGCTGCCGTCGAGGCGGCGCGGGCTGGCGAGCAGGGGCGCGGTTTTGCGGTGGTGGCCAACGAGGTGCGGGCGCTGGCCCAGCGCAGCGCCGTGGCCGCCCGGGAGATCAAGGAGCTCATCGCGATGTCGGTGGATAAGGTGGAAGGGGGCGCTGCCCAGGTGGATGAGGCGGGCGCCGCGATGGAAGAGGTGGTCGCCGCCTTCGGGCAGGTGGCCAAGCTGGTGACCGAGATCAGCGGCGCCAGCCGCGAACAGAGCGCCGGCATCAGCCAGGTGGCGCAGGCCATCAGCAAGATGGATGAAGTGACCCAGCACAACGCGGCCCTGGTGGAGGAAGCCTCCGCCGCGGCGGAGAGCCTGGAGCGGCAGGCCCAGGGGCTGACGCAGATCGTGGAGCGCTTCAAGCTGCTGCCTGGCCCGGCGGCCAGCCCGGATGCGGGGGTCGGCAATCCGCCTTCGGCGCAGCGGCGCCGGGCGTGATTGATCGCGCAGCCGGATCGGACGAGAAAGGGCCCGCAGATGCGGGCCCTTTTTTCTGGCTGGCTGGCGGCGGCTTTGCGCCGGGTGGTCAGATCAGGAGGTCGTCCGGAAGGTCGTCCAGGGTGGTGACGCCGCACAGGGCCATGGCGATCTCCAGCTCGTCCCGCAGCAGGCGGATCACATGGGCGACACCCTGGGCACCGGCGTTGGCGAGTCCGAAGATGTAGGGCCGGCCGACGAGCACGGCGCTGGCGCCGAGGGCCATCGCCTTGAGCACGTCGGTGCCGCGGCGGATGCCGCCGTCCACCAGCATGGGCAGGTGGCCGGCGAGGACGTCGGCGATGCGTGGCAGGAGCTCGGCGGTGGCCGGGGCGCTGTCGAGGGTGCGCCCGCCGTGGTTGGAGACGATGATGCCGCCCACCTGCAGGTGCGCCGCCTGGCGGGCGTCGTCCGGGTGAAGGATGCCCTTGAGGATCACAGGCAGGCGGGTCTGGGCCTGCAGCCGGGCGATGTCGTCCCAGGTGGGGGCGATGTGGAGGAGGTCGTCGAAGAGGGCGCTCTGGCCGGGCTGCAAGGCGATGTCCGGGCGCGGCGGAAGGGTGGCCAGGTTGACGGCCGAGATGCCGGGCGGCAGGTGGAAATCGGCCCGGCGCTCCCGGTCGCGGGCGCCGTGGCAGGGGGCGTCGACGGTGAGCACGAGGGCTTCGTAGCCGGCGGCTTCGGCGCGCTGGACGAGCTCGCGGTTGAAGCCGGCGTCGTGCTGCAGGTAGAGCTGCATCCACATGGGGCCCCGGTCGGCGTCGTCGCGCACGGCGCGGGCAACGGTTTCGAGGAGCAGGCTGGACTGGGTGCTGAGCACGAAGCCCGCCTCTTGCGCCGAGGCGGCGACCGCGGTAGCGAGCTCGCCGTCCGGGTGGGCCATGCGCTGGTAGGCCACCGGGGCGAGGAGGATGGGATGGGCGAGGGTGCGCCCGAGGAGCTCGACCCGGGTGTGGCCGCCGGCGGTGGGGCGCAGCACGCGGGGCAGCAGGCGCAGGGCGTTCCAGGCCTGCCGGTTCGCGGCCATGCAGATCTCGTCCGCGGCGCCGCCGGCAAAGTAGGCCCAGGCGTTGTCGTCCAGCACCGTGCGGGCGAGGGCTTCGTGGTCGTCGAGGGAGATCGGGGCGGGCATCGAGGTGCTTTCCGGGAAGGGCGGGCTCAGGTGTCGGCCCACATGCGCAGCAGGTTGTGATAGGTGCCGGTGAGGGCGACGGTTTCGTCGCTTTCGCCATGGGCTTCGCGCAGGCGCATCAGGGCCATGTCCAGGTCGAACAGCAGGCGGCGCTGTTCGTCGCTGCGCACCATGCTCTCGATCCACAGGAAGCACGCCAGCCGGTATCCCCGCGTCACCGGGGTGACCTGGTGGATGCTGGTGCCGGGGTAGAGCACCGCGTGGCCGGCGGGCAGCTTGACGCCGCGGTTGCCGTAGGTGTCCTGCACCATCAGCTCGCCGCCTTCGTATTCGTCCGGATCGGCCAGGAAGACCGTGCACGAGACATCGGTGCGTACCCGCACGCCGTCGCCGCTGAAGCGGATCGCGTTATCCACGTGCTCGCCGTAGAAGGGCGTGTCGCCGCCGTAGCGGTTGACCCGCGGGGTGAAGATCTTCTTGGGCAGGGCGGCGGTGAGGACCAGGGGGTTGCGCTCGATGGCGCCGAGCACCGTGGCGCGGATGCTGCGTGCGGCCAGGCAGTCGTGGGGCAGCTGCTGGTTGAGCTTGACCGTGCGGGCCTGGGTGCCGGCGCTCTCGCGGCCGTCAGCCCAGGGGGCATCGGCGAGCAGGCGGCGGGCTTCGCGGACTTCGTCGGTGGTGAGGAGGTCGGGAATCTGCAGGAGCATCGGCGTTGGGGGAGGTGGGGATTGGGAAATGGGTAGTGGGTAGTTGGGGGGCAGGGGCCCACGGCCCCTGCCGGCGCCGTCAGAACTTCAGGTTGGCGGTGAGGTAGAAGGTGCGGCCGAAGCCCGGCACGTAGTGGCCGGTGTAGAAGGCGTCGGCGTACAGCTTGTTGGTCACGTTGTTGAGGTTGGCCTTGAGCATCAGCTTGTCGGCGATGGCTTCGTATTCGGCCATCAGGTCAGCCGTCACGTAGCCCTGGGAGTAGAAGCCCGGGTTGCGGTTGGGCGTGAGCTTGGTGCGGGCGTTGATGCCCACGCCGGCGCGCAGCTTCTCGGTGAACTGGTAGCTGTTCCATAGGGTGCCTTGGTGCTTGGGGATCAGCGACGGGCGCTGGCCCTGGTTCTCGTCGTTGTTGGTGGGGCTCTTCACGTCGATCTCGGCGTCCCAGATCCAGGTGTAGGAACCGAAGATCTCCCAGCGCGGGGTGATCTTGCCGGCCACGTCCATGTCGAGGCCGGTGGCGTGGCGCTTGCCCGACAGGGTGATGATGCTGGGCACCAGCGGGTCGGTGTTGCGCTCGTTGAGCTTGACGCCACGGAACAGCGCCATGCGGGTGCTCATGGTGCGGCTGGCGTTCTCGATGCGGCCGCCCAGTTCCATGTTGATGGCCTTCTCCGGCGGCACGTCCACCGTCGAGGCGCTGTACGAGTAGGTGTCGCCCGAGGTGTTGAAGGAGGTGGCGTAGGAGAGGTGGTAGGACTCGCGCTCGCTCGGCTGGTAGAGCAGGCCCACGCGCTGGCTGGGCTTGTAGATGGCCTGCTGGTAGTGGGTGACGGCGCCGGTGGTGAGGTTGAACTGGTCGAACTGGCCCGACATGGCGTCGTAGCGCAGGCCGGCGAGGAACTTCCAGTGGGGGATGAATTCGATCAGATCCTGGGCGTAGATGCCGCCGGCGAAGCTCTCGAACTCGGAGGTCTTGCCCGGCACGCGCAGGCTTTCGGGCACGCCCACGCCGTCGTCGGGGGTGCCAACGGTGGTGGTGGGCTTGGTAATGTTGATGCCGCCCTGGGCGGCGGTGCGGGCGCCGAATACTCGCTTCTTCTCCCACGCGAAGTCGACGCCAGCCTGGGCGTTGTGCTTCATGCCCCAGGCTTCGAACTTGCTGGACAGATCGCTCTGGGCCAGCAGGTTTTCGTAGCTCTGCATCTTGGGCTGGAAGCCACGGGTGAGCACGGTGGCGTCGCTGAAGGTGTCGAGCGTGGCGGCCACGCCGCCCGGCTGCAGGCTGGCGGCGCCCAGGCGCACGGTGCTGGCGCGCTGGTCGCGGGTGAAATCGCCCTTGCGCACCTTGGTGACGAGCTCGGTGTCGTTGGAGAAGCGGTGGGTGTGGGTCAGCGTGCCGTAGGTGGCGGTGCCGTAGTTGCGGTCGCTGGCCATGCCGTAATAGTTTTTCGGGTCCACCGGCAGCATGGTGGTCTGGGAGACCGGAGCGCCGGCGTACTTGCGGATCCAGGGCAGGCCGTAGTTGATGCCGTTGTTGTTCTCGAGGCGGAACAGGCCGACCTCGAACTCGTCGCGCCCGCCGATGCCCCAGCGGTAGTCGGCGGCCACGCCCTGCTTGTCGAGGCTGGTGCCGGCGCCGTTGTTGTCGGCCTTGGTGCGCATGGCGTTGATGCGCAGCGCGGCGTCGTCGTCGGTCTTGATGTTGATGTCGGCCACCACGCGGTGGTAGCTGTGGCTGCCCACGGTCACGTCGATCTGGTTCTCGTCGATCAGCCGGGCCTGCTTGTTGACCTGGTTGACCGCGCCGCCGGTGGAGCCGCGGCCGAACAGCATCGACGCGGAGCCGCGCAGCACTTCGACGCGCTCCATGTTGAAGGTGTCGCGGTCGTAGAAGCCCGGGTCGCGCATGCCGTCGATGAAGATGTCGCCCGTGGTGTTGAGCGGGAAACCACGCAGGCGGATGTCTTCCTCGCCGCCTTCGGCCGCCAGGAAGGTGACGCCGGACGTCATCTTGAGGGCTTCCTTGATGGTGTCGATCTTGCGGTCGTCCATCAGCTTTTCGGTGACCACGGTGATGGACTGGGGAATGTCGCGCAGTTCCTGCTTGCCCTTGCCGATGCGGGTGGTGGTGGTGCGCAGGCTGTCCTTGCCCTGGGGCTCGGCTTCGGCGGCGGCTTTCACGACCACCGGCTTGAGGGTCTTGGCGTCGTCGTCGGCCGCCGCGGGCGCGCCCTGGGCCCAGCCGCTCATCGAGGCAGCAAACATCAGCGCGCCCAGGGGCAGGGTGGCCGGATTGGTGTTGGGGGAAGACTGCGGTCGGGGTGCCGGCGCGGGGCGGCGGATTTTTTTGTTAGCCATGTCGGCCTCCGGAGATGAAGCGCCCAGGAAGGGCGTTGGGGTTCATGACCTGAGGCTGGCTGGCTAGGAGTTGGAAGCGCGCGAAGCGGCAACGGCTGGCTTGCCCGAAAGATCTGGTAACAATGGTATTGCAAATACGAATGATTCGCAATAAAGAATCTGGCGCAAGGAAGTGAAAAGTGCCGCTTGCCGCGCGGCGCTGGTGAAAGCCGCGGGCGATGTGGCGTACGGCGGGCGTAAACGGCAGACGGGGGCGATGCGCGTGCATCACCCCCGTCAGGGCTGGCTTGCAGTCAGGCGGCGGGCGCTGCCGGCCGGCTTACCAGGTGTAGCGGGCGTTCACCCCGACCATGCCGTTACGGCCCGGGGCGGGCTCGTAGTAGCGGCCGTTGCCGTCACCGACGATCACCGAGCCGATGTAGTTGCGGTCGAACAGGTTGTCGATGCGGGCGAACTCGGTGAAGCGCCACGGGCCGGCCTTCTGCTCGGCGCTCACGCGCACGTTGGCGATTGCGTAGGACGGCGCCGGGGTGGCGGTGTTGGCATCGTTCACGTAGGTGCGGCTGCGGTAGATGCCTTCGATGGCGGCGGTGACGCCGGGCGCGGGCTTCCAGGCCAGATCGCCGAAGGCCGAGGTGCGCGGGATGCCGGGCATGGTGTTGCCGGCATCCACCGGGGTGGTGCTGGCAAAGCCTTCGTCGTAGATCGCCCGCAGCATGGTGAAGGCGAAGCGGCTGGTGAGGTCGCGACGCCAGGCGGTGTCGAAGGCCAGCTCGACGCCCTGACGCAGGGTCTTGCCGGCGTTCTGGTAGCTGGTGCGGCCACCGCTGGAGGCGAGGACGACCAGTTCGTCGTCGGTCTTGACCTGGAAGAGGGCGAGATTGACCCGGCTGCTGTTGCCGACCAGGGCCTTCACGCCGGTTTCCAGGTGCTCGCTTCTGGCCGGGCTGAGGCCGAAGTTGAAGCCGGTGGTGGGCGTCGCGTAGAACATTTCGTTCAGCGTCGGCGTCTCGAAGCCGCGGGCGGCGCTGGCGTAGAGATTGACCGCGGGGTTGAGCTTGTAGACCACGCCCAGCACCGGCGTGGTCTTGCTGTAGTTGCGGCTGCCGCTGTCGTCGCCGTTGATGCCGACGATGTACTTGTCGTCCACCGAGAACTTGACGGCGCTGTAGCGCAGGCCGCCGCTCACGATCCAGTCGCCACGCTGCCACTCGCTCTGGATGTAGGTGCCGGTGCTCTCGACGTTGTCCACTTCCTTGCGGCGCAGGGTGCTCTTCACGCCGCTGCGGTTGTCGTAGCCGCTGCGGTTGTCCTTGCTCACGTCGTAGTCGGTGCCGAAGGTGGTGGTCAGCTTGCCACCGCCGGCCTGGCGCACGGCGATCCAGCGGCCGCCGACGCCGTAAAAGTCGCGGTCGAAGTCCACCACGCCGCCAGAGCCGCGGGTGATGGCGGAGGGAGACGACGGGGCGATGGCCTGGTACTGGATCACGCTGCGCTGGCCGCTGTACGCCGAGAGCTGCAGGGTGTCGGGGCCGAAGCGGCGCTCGTAGGTGACGCCGCCCTGCAGGTGGTCGATGCTCTTGCGGGTGTTGTAGGTGGTGGCCGGGGTCGGGCTGGTCCCGGTGCCCGGGTCGATGGCACGGGGGTTGTTCTTGTAGCTCGCCCAGGTGACGCCCAGCGGATCGTCCGCCCGCTGCCAGAAGCCATTGACGACGAAGGTGAGCTTGCTCACGTCGTCCGGCTTGGTGGTGATCTTGGCGAAGGCCTGCTCGCGGGTGGCGGCGCTGTGGTCGCGGTAGCCGTCGGTCTTGAGGCGGGTGGCGTCGATCACGTAGCCGAGGCCTTCGAGCTGGCCCTGGGCGTTGATCTCGGCCTTGGTGGTGCCGTAGCTGCCAGCGGCAAAGCCGCCTTCAATGCTGGGCCGGCCGGTGGGTTCGCGGGTGAACAGCTGGATCACGCCGCCGGAGTGGTTGCCGTAGATCGCCGAGTAGGGGCCGCGCAGCACTTCCATGCGCTCGGCCATGTCGAGGTTGAAGGTGGCGGCCTGGCCCTGGCCGTCGGGCATCGAGGCGGGGATGCCATCGGCGATGAGCTTCACGCCGCGCACGCCGAAGGCCGAGCGGGCGCCGAAGCCGCGGGTGGAGATCTGCAGATCCTGGGCGTAGTTCTGGCGGTTGTTGGCGATAACGCCGGGCACGGCCACGAGGGCTTCGGATGCGTTGATGCGCGGCTGGCCGGCGGTGATCTGGTCGCGGTCGAGCACGTCGATGGCGGCCGGCATGTCGAAGCTGGCTGCTTCAGCGCGGCTGCCGGTTACGACCACCGGGTTGAGGACGAGCGACGTGCTGTCGTCGGCTGCGTGGGCGATGCCGGCAAGGGCGGAAGTCAGGGCGAGGGCGATGGGGGCGAGGGTGAAACGGGGGGCATTCGGTGTCTCCGTGGGCGACTGTGGCTTTTTTGCGAAACATAGCGTGCCGGCGACCGGCGCGCATCATGAAAATCGTGATATGGGCACCCTGTAACAGACGGTGCCGGGTGGTGCTCGCTATACTTCGTCGAATCCATGTTAACGACATAAGCCATGCCTCCGCTTTGCCGGACCTTGAACGCCGCCCGCCGCGCCGCCGCGTTTCGCGTCGCGATGCTGTGGCTGTTGCTGGGCTGCGGGCAGGCAGTGTGGGCGCAGACCTCCGTGACCGTGCAGCTGCGCTGGCATCACGCCTTCCAGTTTGCGGGCTATTACGCGGCGGTCGAGAAGGGCTACTACAAGGAGGCCGGGCTGGCGGTGCAGCTCAAGGATGCGCGGCCGGGGCTGGACGTGGTGGACGAGGTGGTGTCCGGGCGAGCCGATTTTGGCATCGGCAACAGCGGCCTGCTGATCGACCGCCTGGCCGGCAAGCCGGTGGTGGTGCTGGCCACGATCTTCCAACATTCGCCGCTGGTGCTGCTGACCCGCCGGGAGCAGGGGGTGCCGTCCGTCCATGATCTGATCGGCAGGCGGGTGATGCTGGAGCCCGGCGCCGACGAGCTGCTCGCCTACCTGCGCAAGGAGCGCATCCCGGTCGAGCGGCTCAAGTTCGTGGAGCACACCTTCAACCCCCAGTCGCTCATCAACGGCGAGGTGGACGCGATCAGCGCCTATTCCTCCAACGAGCCGTATTTCCTTGAGGCGGCGGGGATCGACTATCAGGTCTACACGCCCCGATCGGCGGGGATCGACTTCTACGGCGACAACCTGTTCACCACCGAAGGCCTGCTCCGCCGCAGCCCCGAGACCGTCCAGGCCTTTCGCGAGGCGAGCCTGCGCGGCTGGCGCTACGCCCTCGACCATCCGGACGAGATCGCCCGGCTGATCCACACCCGCTACGAGAGCAAGCTGCCCCTCGAGTTCTTCCTCTTCGAGGCGCACCAGACGATTCCGCTGGTGCGGCCTGATCTGGTGGATGTGGGCTACATGAGCACCGGGCGCTGGAAGCACATCGCCGAGGTTTATGCCGAGATCGGCATGCTGCCCCGGGGTTTCGACTTCAAGGGGTTTCTCTACGAGCCCGTGCGGGATGACCTCAACGGCCTGCGCACCTACCTGGGCGCGGCGCTGGGCGTCATCGGGCTGATCACCCTGGTGGCGGCCTACATCCACCACATCAACCGGCGCCTGCACCGCAGCGTGGCCGAAACCCGCCGGGCGGCCGAACGGCTGGAAGCCAGCGAAGAGAAATACCGGCTCCTCACCGAGACGATGAAGGACGTGGTGTGGACGGTGGACACCGACACCCTGCGCTTCATCTACGTGAGCCCGTCGGTCGAGCGCCTGCGCGGCTACACCGCCGACGAGGCCCTCGCGATGCCCTTCGAGGCCACTTTCCTGCCCCGCGACGCCGACGAGATGCGCGCCCTGGTGCGCCAGCGGGCGCGCAGCTTCCTCGACAACCCCGACGGCCAGCCGCGCTTCTACACCGACGAGGTGGAGCAGCCCCGCAAGGACGGCAGCACGGTGTGGATCGAGGTGGTCACCACCTACTGCCGCAACCCGCGTACAGACAAGGTCGAGCTGCACGGGGTGAGCCGCGACATCTCCGAACGGCGGGCCAGCCAGGCGCGCATCGCTTATATGGCCGAGCACGACATGCTCACCGATCTGCCCAACCGCACGCTGGTCACCGACCGTCTGCGCCAGGCGCTGGCGGCCGCCCGTCGCAACCGGCACCGGGTGGCGCTGCTGTACATCGACCTGGACCGCTTCAAGCCGGTGAACGACGCCTACGGCCACGCGGTGGGCGATCAGCTGCTGCGCGAGGCAGCGGTGCGGATGCGCCTGTGCGTGCGTGAATCCGACACCGTCGGGCGCTTTGGTGGCGACGAGTTCGTGGTGCTCCTGCCCCACATCGATTCCATCCACGACGCCGGACTGGTGGCCGAGAAGATCCGCGTGGCCCTCGCCGAATCCTTCCAGATCGACGGCCTGCGGCTCGATGTGTCGTCCAGCATCGGCATCGCCGTGTATCCCGAGCACGGCGCCGACGACGTGAGCCTGCTGCTCCACGCCGATGGCGCCATGTACGCCGCCAAGCACGGGGGCCGCAATCGGGTGACGGTGTTTGGCGAAGACTGAGACGCCCGTCGCATACCCTTACAGTTTCTTACTGCCTTGCCGTTCTTGCGCTTCTACAGTGGGCGCGGTGGCCGGTATTGCCTTGCAGGTTTCCGGCCGATCCTTGCCCGACGTGCAAGAACGAACAGGAACCCCACGCATGTCTTCCATGAAGCGAATCTTGAGCGCGGCGCTCCTCGCCGCGGCAGCCCAGGGCGCGATGGCCACCGATGTCGGCGTGTCGATCGGCATCGGCGATCCCAACTTCTACGGGCGCATCGACATCGGCAATTTTCCCCGGCCGGTGCTGATGTATCCCAATCCGGTGGTGATCAGGCCGGCGCCGTATGCCGCCGCGCCCCTCTACCTGCGCGTGCCCCCCGGCCATGCCCGCGACTGGCGGCGTCACTGCAGGCGCTACGACGCCTGCGGCGTGCCGGTCTATTTCGTGCAGGACGGCTGGTATCGCAACGTCTATGCCCCGCGCTACCGGGCCGAATATGGTGGCCATTACGACCGCCGCGACGAGCGCCGGGACGATCGTTTCGATGATCGCCGGGATCGCCGCGACGACCGCTTTGACGACCGCCGAGACCGTCGTGAGGATCGCCGCGATGACCGGCGCGCCGAGCGTTTCGACGAGCGAGGCGGGCAGGGGCACGGTCATGGGCATGGCCGCGGCCGTGACTGATCCAGCCTGTTCCTGATCAAGGCGTCGGCGGGCGGTGCGGGATAGCGTTGGGGCTCCGGCCTTCAGGGTCGAACCTCTTTTCCTGCTGCGCCCATGAAACTCGCCACCCAACCCCTCTGGCTCGTCGGCTTCCGGCCGTTCTTCCTCCTCGCCTGCCTGGCCGGCCTGGCCCTGCCGGTGCTGTGGGCGCTCGTCTTCACCGGTCATCTGGCGCTGCCGGCGGCGCCTGTCGCGCCGGTTCAATGGCACGCCCACGAGATGTTCTTCGGCTTTGGCTGGGCGGTGATGGGCGGCTTCCTGCTCACCGCCACCAAGAACTGGGTGCAGGTGCGCGGCTACCACGGCGCGCCGCTCGTGGTGCTGGTGGCGGCGTGGTGCTTCGAGCGGGTCGGCATGGCTTTTGGCGGCGGCTGGCCGGCATGGCTGTTCTGGCTGTCGAACCTGGCCTTCCTCGGCACCATTGTCGGCATGCTGCTCGCCACGCTGCTACGCCATCGCCAGCAGGACAGCTTCCGCGACAATTATTTCTTCCTCCTCATCCTGCCCACCTTCCTCGCGGCCAAGCTGCTGGTGCTGGATGAGGCGCACTTCCAGGCCGGTGCGACGATGGCGGTGGGGCTGTTCCGGGTGGCTTTTCTGGTGATGCTGGAGCGCACGCTCACCCAGTTCATGAAGGGCGTGTTCCAGGTGGAGATCCTGCGGAGCCCGCGCCTCGACGGGGCGATCAAGTTCTCGGCGCTGGCGCTGGTCTTCCAGCCCTGGCTGCCTGTCTCGCTGGCGGGCGGGCTGCTCGCGATCTGCGCAAGCCTGCTGCTCGCGCGCTTCACCCGCTGGAAGCCGGGCCTGGCGATGACCCGCATCGACCTGGCGGTGATGTACCTCGGCTACCTGGCCATTACCCTCCAGCTGCTGGTCGAACTGGCCGGGCTCCTCGGCGCCCACGGCTGGACCGGCAGCGTGTCGATCCACCTGTTCACCTTCGGGGTGATGGGGCTGATCATCCCGCCGATGCTGGTGCGCATCTCCAAGGGCCACACCGGCCGCAAGGTGGCCTTCGATGCCGGCGACAAGCTGCTGATCTGGATCATGCTGACGGGGCTGGTGGTGCGCGTGGTGCTGCCCCAGCTGGCGCCCGGCGCCTACATGGCGTGGGTGCATCTGGCGGCGACGTGCTGGTTCCTGTGCTTCGCGATCCTCGGTGGGCGGATGCTGCCGCGGCTGCTGAGCCCGCGCATCGACGGGAAGGAGCATTGAGTCGCGGGGCGCGATGGTCTAACTTGTCATAATCTGGTCCGCATTTGCGGTGGCGGGCAGACGAGGAGAGGATCATGCGTTACCCCAATCTGGGCGGTTGGCTGGGCGCCGCCGCATTTGCGCTATCCCCCGTCGTCGCTGCGATGACGCCGCCGGGCGCCGAGGATCAGGCCTGTCGCCCGGTCGTGCCCCACGATGCGGATGCGGGCATCGCGATCACCCTGGCCGGCGGTGGCACCAAGGCCTCGTCGTTTGCGATGGGGGTGCTGGCGGCGTCGGTCACCAGCCAGCTTGATCTGAGCCGCGATCCCACCCGCTTCGACGGCTCCCTGTTCTGGCAGTCCGATGCGGTGTCGTCGGTGTCGGGCGGAAGCTACGCGGCGTTCTACGCCTACTCGCGGCTGATCCGCAACCGGCCCGAGGCCGGTGCGCCGCAGCCCGCCGACAAGAATCTGCAGCGCTATTTTCGCGACTGCATTCCGGCCGGCCTGCAGTCGCGTTTCTCACCGGAGCTGATCACCGCCGAAGCCGCCCGCCGCGGCATGCCGGAACAGGACCTGTTCTGCCCGACGCCGGTCGGCGCGGGCAGCCGCACCGATCCCGAGGCCCTGGCGGCCGCCCGCGCCTACTGGAACGGGGAGGGGCTGCGGCGCGACACCGTGCACCAGCAGTTCGTCCGCTGCCACGCCGACATCCTCACCTGGCAGCGCTGCGAATTCGGCAACTCCGTCGGCGCCCGCATCCGCAGCAACACGACTTACGGTGCCCTAGCGGGCGTGTGGTTGTCGTCGTTACCGATGGCGTGGGTGGCCAATACCATTTTCGACTGGCCGATCAACCTCTCGCCGCCGCGCATCGTCTATCGCGAAGGCATCGGCATCAGCTACGGCCTGGAACCGGTCGACGCCCGCGCCCTGGAGCGGGACATCAGCGAGGCTGCGCAGGTGGGGGCGGTCAGACACTTCGTGATCGACCAGGGCGCGGAGCGGGGCGAGACGAGCTTTGCCAACCACACGCCCCGCGACAGTGCCGAAGCCGGGCTGCTTGATCGTGGCGACGACGTCCGGATCCGCCCCGATCCGGCGCGGATGACTTTTGCCGGGCTCGCCAGCCTCTACGCCGACGGACGCCAGTCGCCACCGCGCTGGGTCATCAACGCCACCGCGGCGCCGAGCCGCTCGATCCTCGGTTGGTTCGGTCGCAATGACACCAACTTCGACCGTGACATCTTCCACATGACCGCCGATCAGCAGTGCGCTGGCGGCGTGGGGGCGATCAACGTGGACGCTGCGCTGCCCGATCTCGAGAACCACGACCGCAGCTTTGAAAAAGGGCGTCGCAATGCTTCGTTGCTCACTGCGGTCAATGCCTCGGCCGCGTTTTTCGATGCCAACCAGCGGGTGTATGGCCGGTCGTTCGTGCGCTTCAGCGCGGCGCTGGCGCAGCACGTCCTCAACCTCAACTGGGGGCTCGACCTGCGCAACATCGACGAGGCCGGCGTGCCCAAGGCCAGCGACGCCCGCCGGGCCATTCACCTGGCCCTGCCGGCGCCGCTCTACCTGGGCGAATCCTATGCGGCTTACGTGACCGACCACGATCCGGTCTACGTGCGCCTGGTGGATGGTGGCTCGTCCGACAACCTGGGCGCCTACGCCCCCATCGTCGAGGGCGTGAAGGACGTGATCGTCTCCGATCACGCCGAGGACAAAGGCGGTTCGATGGGCGACCTGTGCCTGCTGCGCAACGAGCTGCTGATCCGCAAAGGCCTGCACCTGCACGTGCCGGGCCTCGCCGGCTGGCCGCGCGGCTGCTACGACGATCTGGTGCTGCGCCGCTCCAGCCGCCGCATGGCCGGCACCACCCAGGCCGCCAGAGATGCCCAGGCCGCGCTGGAGGGGGTGGGCGACGCGATGGACGCCCACGGGGAGCCGCGGGTCCGTTCATACCCGATCTGGGGCTGGCCTTATCCCTTCCTGGCCGGCTGCGTGAGTCACGACGCGAGCCCCGACAGCTGTCTGACCGCGCCCCGGACCCGCCTGTGGATCATCAAGCCGGCCTTCGATTACCCCGACTGGCGGCGGCGCCAGACCGCGGAGCGCAGCGCCGACGACCGGGTGCTGACGCGATGCGGCGAGGACGACACGCTGCCCTGTGAGTCGTCCGCCTTTCTGGCGCGCCTGCTCGCCGGCAAGGGGGCCATCGACGACAACCTCCTCACGCCGATCTTCCCGCAGGACTCCACGGTGTCGATGACCATCAACTCCTACGCCGATCTGGTGGGCGCCTACCGGGAGCTGGGCCGCCACTACACCGCGATCGCCACCGGCGAGCTGGACAAGGTGCGCGCCGAAGGGGCGGGCAGCCCGCGCTTCGCCGCGCTGTTGTGCCATCAGGCGGCCCACCCGATCCCGGCCGCGATGGCCGACAAGACCCTGGGCCTGTCGCTGCCCGACTACGAGTTCGCCCTTGAAAAATGGACCCGCGCCGAGCGGGACGCAGCCCGTTACCGCCGCGATCTGCCGTTCGCCGGCTGTTCGACCCTCGGCCTGCCGCTCTTTGCGCCGCTCACGGTGGGCGATCGGGTGCCCAAGGCTTTTTGAGTCGGCCTGTCATCGGTCAAGGCGAGCCCCGGCGGGTGACGCTAGCCTGAATCGCCGCGCTGGTTTCCGGCCGGCGATTCCCGTTTTGAGTGGAGCGTCGCAATGCCTTACCCGCCGTTTTTCGATCTCGTACCCCGTCTGCGCCTGCGCGACCCCCTGGCCGACTTTCTCGGCGCCTTCGACGGCGGTTTCGTCGAATACGGCTACCTGGACGCCGTCAAACTGGCCGGGCATTCGTGCCCGACGGTGGCGAGCGCCTACTGGCTGACCCGCCAGGCGCTGATGGCCCTGTACGGCGACGCCGTGCCCGAACGTGGCGCCGTGAAGGTCAGCTTCCGGGAAGGGCGCAGCGAAGGCGTCACCGGCGTGATCGCCAATGTGGTGACGATGCTCACCGGCAGCACCACCGACAGCGGCTTCAAGGGCCTCGCCGGGCGCTTCGACCGCCGCAACCTGATGGCCTTTGATGTCAGCCAGCCCCTCGGCCTGCGCTTCACCCGGGTCGATACCGGCCGCACGGTGGATGCCGAGGCCCACCTGCGTCAGGTGCCAGCCGACCCCCGGATGGCGCCGCTGATGCAGCGCTGCCTGTCGGGCGTGGCCAGCCCGGATGAGGCGCAGGACTTCCGCGGCCTGTGGCAGGCCCGGGTGCGCAGCGTGCTGCTGGATCACGGCGACGATCCGGCGGTGTTCGTGATCCGCCCGGCCGAGTGACAAGGAGCCCGCGATGAGTGACCGCCCCCGCCGCCCCGACGAGCCCGAAACCCCGGCCCAATCCTCGCCGCCGTGTTACGCGGCGGAGTTTCCCGGCTACTTCGGCGAGACCGCCGAGGGGCCCGATCCCGAAACCATCGAACGCCTCAACGCGCTGCTCGAAGCGGAGCGTGCCGGCGCCCGGGTGCTGGCCATCCTGCGCGACGGGCTCGACAGCCGCAGCCCCGTCCGTGGGGTGCTGGAGCGCCTGCAGAAGGACGAGGGCGCCAACGCGGTGGCGCTCTACAAGACCATCCAGCGCCTGGGCGGCGTGGCGTCCCATGACACCGGCGCCTTCGTCCAGAAGACGCTGGCCATCGACGGGCTCGCGGCGCGGCTGCAGTTTGTGAACAAGGGCCAGGCCTGGGTGGTGCGCAAGATCGAGGAGGTGCTGCCGATGGTGCCGGACGATCTGGCGCGGTCGATGCTCGACGAGATGCGCCGCTCGCATATCGACAACATCGCCGCCTGCGGGGCGCTGCTGCTGGAAGGCCTGGCCGACTAAGCTGGCTGACCGGGAACCAGCCCGACCACCTGCTCGCGCAGCCAGCTGACCGCCGGGTCCACGTGGTTGCGCGGATGCCATGCCATGCGCAGGCCAAAGCCGCCGTCGTCGAAGGGCAGCTCGAACATGTCGAGCACGTTGGCAAAGCGGCTCATCAGCATCGACGGCAGGGTGCACACGTAATCCGAGTAGCGCAGGATCTCGGGCACCAGCATGAACTTCTCCACCGACAACACCACGCTGCGCCTGCGGCCGAGCGCGGCGAGCGTCTCGTCCACATAGCCCCGCATGCTGCCGCCGATCTCGGTGACCAGCACGTGCGAAAGCTGGCAGTAGGCGTCCAGATCCACCGGCCCGATGCCCCGCGGGTGGGCCTTGCGCTGGGCCATCACGAAGCGCCCGTGGAGCAGCGGGCGGGTCTTCATCGACGGCGGCAGCAGGCGGTCGGACGCCAGCAGCAGATCCACCTCGCCGCGCTCCATCTGGGGCGCGATCAGCCCCACGTCGGGGTTGCGGAAGGTGAGCTTCAGCCCGGGCCCGGCCAGCGCCGAGATGCGTTCGATCAGCGGCAGGCCCAGCACCACCATCGCCGTGTCGTTGGCGGCGATCTGGAAGGTGCGCTCGTCCTTTTTCGGATCGAAGCTGGGCTGGTGGCTCACCACCGATTCCAGATCCTTCAGCGCCGAATGCAGCGCCGGGCCCAGGGCCAGCGCCCGCGCGGTGGGCGTCATGCCGCGGCCGGTCTCGGCGGGCAGCAGCAGCGGATCGCCGAACAGCTGGCGCAGCCGCGCCAGATGCGCCGACAGGGACGGCTGGCTCATGTGCAGGCGGCGAGCGGCGCGGGTCACGTTGCACTCGGCGAGGAGCGCGTCGAGGGACACGAGGAGGTTCAGGTCGATCTGGCGCAGGTCCATCGGGTTGTCGGCTCGGAGGTATCGGCTACGGTTATGGGTCGAATATCAACAATCGATTTCAAATATATGTCCCCGGCCCCTACACTGCAACTCATCCGCTGCCCCGGGCAGCATCGAAAGGAGTGCCAGATGGACATCGTCGAAACCCTGCGGGCGATCCCCGCGAACCGTGACCTGCACGACCAGGCAGCCCACGAGATCGAACGCCTGCGCGCCGAAAACGAGATCCTGCGCACGGCGATGGCCTGCGCCGACATCGCCATGGCCGGCGCGCCGATCTGGCATGCCCGCCACCGGGAACTGGCCGAGATCATCGCCAGTCTGCAGCAGGCACTAGCCGAGGCCGCGAAGGCCGAAGCCCGCTACATCGAAACCCACCCGCGCCTGGCGGCCTGACCCGCCGCGCTTACGACGAGGAACCTCCATGCGCTACCCCGACACCCGCCTGCTGATCGACGGCCAGTGGCAGGACGCCGCCGACGGCCGCACGCTGCCCGTGGCAAACCCCGCCACCGGCGCCGAGATAGGCCGCGTCGCCCACGCCGGCATCGCTGACCTGGACCGCGCCCTCGCCGCCGCCCAGAAGGGCTTCGAACTGTGGCGCGACGTGCCCGCCAACGAACGCCAGAAGACCATGCGCCGCGCCGCCGTGCTGCTGCGCGAGCGGGCCGACGCCATCGCCACGATCCTCACCCTGGAGAACGGCAAGCCGCTGGCCGAGGCGAAGATCGAGACCCTCGCCGCCGCCGACATCATCGAGTGGTTCGCCGACGAGGGGATGCGCGTGTACGGCCGCGTGGTGCCTGCCCGCAACCTGGCGGTGCGCCAGCTGGTGCTGAAGGACCCGGTCGGCCCGGTGGCGGCCTTCACGCCGTGGAACTTCCCGATCAACCAGGCGGTGCGCAAGGTGTCGGCGGCGCTCGCCACCGGCTGCTCGATCATCGTCAAGGCCGCCGAGGAAACCCCGGCCGCGCCGGCCGAGCTGATCCGCGCTTTCGTGGATGCGGGCGTGCCGGCGGGTGTCATCGGGTTGGTCTATGGCAACCCCGCCGAGATATCGGGCTACCTGATACCTCATCCGGTGATCCGCAAGATCAGCTTCACCGGCTCGACCGTGGTCGGCAAGCAGCTGGCGGCGCTCGCCGGCCAGCACATGAAGCGGGTGACGATGGAACTGGGCGGCCACGCGCCGGTGATCGTCGCCGACGACGCCGACCTCGATCTGGCGGTCACCGTCGCTGGCGGCGCCAAGTTCCGCAACGCTGGCCAGGTGTGCATCTCGCCGACGCGCTTCCTGGTGCACGAGAGCGTGCGCGCCGAATTCACCACCCGGCTGGCCGCCCACGCGGCGTCGCTCAAGGTGGGCGACGGCCTCACCGAAGGCACCCAGATGGGGCCGCTGGCCAACCCACGCCGGGTGGCGGCGATGGCCGACTTCATCGGCGACGCGGTGGCCCGGGGCGTCACCGTCGCTGCGGGCGGCGCGCGGATCGGCGAGACCGGCAACTTCTTCGCCCCGACCGTGCTGGCCGACGTGCCGCTGGACGCCAAGGTCTTCAACGATGAGCCTTTCGGCCCGGTGGCGGCGGTGCGCGGCTTCAACACCCTCGACGAAGCCATCCTGGAGGCCAACCGGCTGCCCTACGGCCTCGCCGGTTACGCCTTCACCACGTCTCTCAAGCATGCGCACCAGCTCGCCCGGCGGGTCGAGGTGGGCATGTTGTGGATCAACCAGCCGGCGGCCCCGTGGGTCGAGATGCCTTTTGGCGGCCTGAAGGATTCAGGCTATGGTTCTGAAGGCGGCAGTGAAGCCCTCGAGCCCTATCTCAACACCCGCGCGGTGTCGATTCTCAACGCCTGACCCAGAGACAGCCATGGACGCCAGAACCCCCGCCGCCGCCCAGCCCGGCCACGTCACCCGCATCGCCCGCCGCCGCGCCCAGCCGGGCAAGGAGCGCGAGTACGAGACCATCGTCCGCGAGATGTTCCAGTACATGCAGAAGACCCCGGGCTTCCTGGGCGCCGAGATGATCCCGCCCCACACGCCCGGCGAGGAGTATCAGGTGGTGGTTCATTTTGCCTCCGAGGCCGCCCTGGCCGGCTGGGACGCCTGCCCGGGCCGGGCCGAGATGCACCGGCGCCTGCGCGAGGTGGCCGACGCAGAGCCGGACTACCGTAGCCTGTCGGGCCTCGAGGCGTGGTTCGCCCCGGCGGTGGTGCCGGCCTCGATGCATCCGCCCCGGGCGCGCATGGCGCTGGTCACGTGGATGGGCATCTTCCCGACGGTGTCGCTGGTGCTGTGGCTGATCGAGCCGCTGGTGCGCCCGTATCTGCCCTTCCTGCCCAAGGTTGCGCTGCTCACCGGGCTGATCGTGGCGACCATGACCTGGGTGGTGATGCCGCGCCTCACCAAGCTGATGCGGGGCTTTCTCAACCCGCATCTCAAGCAGTAGCCGAGCCGGCTTTCCGGCTTGCCGACGGGCCATCCGCAGCGCTGCGGATGGCCCGTTTTCATTGATGAAACGCAAGGGAAAAATAAAAACTGATCCGCCCGGATCGGTGCAAAACTGTGCCGGTCGGGCCCGCTCGCAGCGGGATACAGTGGGGCCCGGAATCTTCTTGGGAGCAGTCGATGGAACTCGCAGTAGCACCCCCGGCCGGGCGGTCGATGCTGGCGGGCTCGGTGCCGGGCAACCGGGGCATCTGGGTGGGCATCCTGTGCGAACTCACCGAGTTTGCGCTGATGTTCGTGGCCTGGGCGTGGTTCCGGTTCAACCATCCGGAGGATTTTCGCGCCGGCTCGGCGATGCTCCTCACCGGCGCCGGCATCGCCAACACGGTGGTGATGCTCACCAGCGGCTATTTTGCGGTGCGCGCGCTGCTGGCGATCCGCCGGGGCGAATCCCGCGCGGCCAGCAACTGGCTGATCGGCACGCTCGTGGGTGGCATCGGCTTCCTGCTCATCAAGGCGTGGGAGTTCCACTGGAACATCGAGCACGGCGTGGTGGGCACCGGCAACAGCTTCGTGGCGATGTACTACTACCTCACCTTCAACCATCTGGTGCATGTGGTGTGGGGCTGCCTCGGGCTGATCTGGGCGATCCTGCGCTGCCGTTTCGGCGCCTACAGCCCCGATGACCACGAAGGCCTGGAGGCGGCGACGCTGTACTGGCACGCCACCGATCTGGCGTGGATCGTGATCTTTCCGCTGCTCTATGTGCTGAGGTGATGGCGATGACGACACGTACGTCCCCCGAACGGCAGGCCACGTGGGTGTGGCTGGGCCTGGTGGCGCTGACCCTCGGCAGCGCCTGGCTGGGCGAGAGTGCGGCCTCGGCGATGGTGCTGGCCGCGGTGGTGGCCGGCATCGTGGCGGTGAAGGGCCTGCTGGTGATCCGTCACTACATGGGGCTCACCGAGGTCGGCTCGCGGCTGCGTCTGGTGATGCGGCTGTACTTCGTGGTGGTGCCGGCGTTGATCCTGCTTGCCGGCAGCCTCGCCTGAGCTGCGCGTCAGGCCTTGTTGCAGCATTACAAAAATATTCGACGCGACTGGAATGCCTTGCTATTGTGTGAGTGAGCGACCATCTTCCGGGCCGCCTTTCTCTCATGGAGCGCGTCAATTGGGTACCAAGCTTTACGTAGGCAATCTGCCTTACAGCGTCGACAAGGCCCGTCTCGAAGAACTGTTTGGCGAGTACGGCAACGTGACCTCTGCTCAGGTGATCATGGATCGTGAAACCGGCCGCTCAAAAGGCTTTGGTTTCATTGAGATGGGGTCGGATCAGGAAGCCCAGGGCGCGATTTCCGGTCTGAACGGCAAGAACATCGACGGCCGCAATCTGACCGTCAATGAAGCCCGCCCGCAGGAGCCCCGTACCGGCGGCTTCGGCGGTCCGCGGCGTGGTCCGGGCAGCGGTGGTCCTGGCGGCGGTGGCCGTCGTGGCCCCGGTGGTGGTGGCTATGGCGGTGGCGGCGGTGGCCGTTACTGATCAGGTCGCTTCGATCGGCTGATCGAACAATCAACAAACCCCGCTCCGGCGGGGTTTTGTGCGTTTACGCGGCCATGATTTACGCGGCCTCGAAATGCTCGAGCATCAGCTGGATGCTCGACACCCCGTTGTATTCATTCACCGCCAGCCGGAAGGCCGCGTGGATCGACGGCGCGGCGGCGTCGGCGTGGTTGAACTGGATCGCCTCGAGCCGGGTGTTGCCCTTCTTGAGCTGCAGCTTGAGGTGCTTGTCCTTCAGCACGCGCTGGTTCTCGACCCGGAAGACGTCGTCGAAGACCGGCGCGGCGAAGCCCTGGCCCCAGATCTCGCGCTCCAGCAGGCGGGCGGTTTCGAGGTTGTAGAGGCTGTCTTCCAGCGCGCCGTCGGTCTCGAGGCTGCGGGTGAGGTTGGCCGGGTCGATGAGGCTGGTCACGATGCCCTCGAAGAGCTGCTCGAAGCGCGGCAGGTCGTCTTCGCGGATGGTGAGGCCGGCGGCCATCGCGTGGCCACCGAACTTGAGCACCAGCCCCGGCGCCTGCTTGGTGACGAGGTCCAGCGCGTCGCGCAGGTGCAGGCCGGGGATCGAGCGGCCGGAGCCCTTGAGCTCGCCGGGGTTGCCCCGGGCGAAGGCGATGGTCGGGCGGTGGAATTTCTCCTTGATGCGCCCGGCGAGGATGCCGATCACGCCCTGGTGCCAGTCGGGCTCGAAGAGCACGAGGCTGGAGCGGGCGCCCGGGTCGATGGCGTCGAGGTTGGCCATCGCGCCTTCCTGCATCTCGGCCTCGATGGCGCGGCGCTCGCGGTTGAGCTTGTCGAGCTCCTGGGCGATGTTGAGGGCGCGGCCCATGTCATCGGTGATGAGGCACTCGATGCCCAGCGACATGTCGGCCAGCCGGCCGGCGGCGTTGAGGCGCGGGCCGAGGGCGAAGCCCATGTCGAAAGTGGTGGCGCGGGCAGCGTCGCGGCCGGCGGCGGCAAACAGCGCGCGGATGCCCGGCTGCATGCGGTCGGCGCGGATGCGCTGGAGGCCCTGGGCGACCAGGATGCGGTTGTTGTGGTCGAGCTTGACCACGTCGGCGACGGTGCCGAGGGCGACGAGGTCGAGGAGATCGGCCAGGTTCGGCTCGGCCTTGCCCTCGAAGGCGCCCCGGTCGCGCAGCTCGGCTCGCAGCGCGAGCATGGTGTAGAACATCACGCCCACGCCGGCCAGGCTCTTGCTGGGGAACTCGCAGCCGGGCTGGTTGGGATTGACGATCACGTCGGCCTCGGGGAGCTCGTCGCCGGGCAGGTGGTGGTCGGTGATGACGGTGGCGATGCCGTGCTCGCGGGCGGCGGCGACGCCGTCGACGCTGGCGATGCCGTTATCCACGGTGATGAGCACGTCCGGCGCCATCGGCGCGGCGAGTTCGACGATGGCCGGGGTGAGGCCGTAGCCGTATTCGAAGCGGTTGGGTACCAGATAGCCGACCTCGGCCCCGAACATGCGCAGCGCCCGGATGCCCACGGCGCAGGCGGTGGCGCCGTCGCAGTCGTAGTCGGCCACGATGAGCATCCGCGCGCCGGCCTCGATGGCGTCGGCGAGGAGCTCGGCGGCCTCGCGCACGCCCTTGAGCTGGGCCGGCGGGAGCATGGCCTTGAGGCTGTAGTCCAGCTCGTCCTTGCTCTGGATGCCGCGGGCGGCGTAGATGCGGGCGAGCAGCGGGTGCGTGCCGGCTTCGATCAGACGGGTGACGGCGCGGGCCGGGGCCGGGCGGGGCAGGATGCGGGTCATGGCGTGGTGGAGGCGGGTTGCGGCGCCGTGGCGAGCACGGCGGCGAGGGTTTGGGGCTTGCGCCAGAACTTCCACAGGCTGCCGGCCGAGACTTCGAGCTCCAGGCAGTGCTTGTCGCTGGGGGCGCTGATGGTGAGCGTGCGGATGCGCTTGGCCTTGAGGGCGGCGAGGAGCGGCGCGAACCAGTGCTGCTCGAGCTGCTGCAGGGCCGCCTGCCAGGCGGCTGCATCCAGATGCAGGGCCGGGCGCTGGAGGCTGCTCACCACCGCGAAGCCGGTGCCGTCGAGGTAGCGCTCGGTGGGCTCGGGATCGACCCCGGCGAAGCGGGCGAGGCCGCGGGCGAAGGGCGCGTCGGCCTGGATGCGCGGGGCGGGGGCCTGCAGGCGGACATCCGCGGGGCCGGCGCCCCACAGCCACACGCCGTTGATCACGCGCTGACCGGCGGCTTCGCGGGCGGCGTTGACCGGGTGGTTGTAGAGCCACACCTCCAGCTCGTTCGACAGGCGCGCCCAGCGGGCGATGTCCTCGCCTTCGGGCATGAACAGCTGCACTGGCCGGCCATTGACATCGGGAAGCGGGTGAAAAAACGGGCGCGGCTCGTCGGCGAGGGCGACGTACCAGCGGTCGGGCGCGGGCGCCTCGAAGCGGCCGATGTCGGCGAAGGTGTCGTTGAGGCCGGCGATGAGCGTGGCGGTTTCGTCGGCGGTGATGCCGAGGCCCGAGGCGTCGGCCAGCAGGAGCTTGTCGCGGGAGAAGTGCAGGTGCACCGGGTCGCAGCACAGCCAGTGGGCGTCGGCCGCGGGCGGGGCTTCGCCAGCGCGGCGCAGGGCGGCGTAGGGCAGGCGGGCATCGGCCGCGCCGAAGCGGGCGGCGAGCCAGGTTTCGGGCGCGACGGCGGGCTGCCAGCTGGCCTGGGCGTGGCCCAGCAGCGCGGAAAGCGCAGGCAGCGACAGGTCTCCGGCGGCGTGACTGGCACCGCTGCGGGGCCAGGCGAGGCCGGGCAGGACAAGGTGAAACTGCATGGATGCGACGGCGTGGCGGCCGGGCTGGCGAGCCCGGTCGGGGAATGTAAATTCGGGTGCCGAGTCTAGCACGGGCCGCCCGCCGGCCGCGCCGTGCTCAAGGACGCGTCGGGCCGCCTCGGGAAGCGGGCTGGGAGTGGCGCGGCCCTGGGGTGGCTCAAGGGCTGATGCTGAGGTCGGCGATGGCCGAGCCGAAGGCCGTGGAGCACTGGCGGGCCTGGGCTGCGCCGAGGTTGCGGGTTTCGGCCCGCTGGCAGGTGAGGCTGGTGTCGCCGCCGAGGATTTCGAGGGGCAGGTCGCGCAGGCTGCGGGCGTCGGCCGGCGCCGTCGCCACGTTGCCGGAGCCGCTGAAACCGGCCCGCATGAAGTTGCGCGGGCTGTCAGTGACCAGCGCCAGCAGGCGGACGTTGCCGCTGCCCATGTCGCGGGCGGCAAGGCTCACGCTCTGGCTGCCGGTGAAGCGCTCGGCGGGGGCGGCGGGCGAGGGATGGAGCAGCGCGAAGCCGTCGTCCCGGGCTGCAAGCAGGTAGAGCTGCCCGCTCTGGGGGCCGCTCACCGAAACGCGGATCGTCTCGCTGGCGCGATAGCTGCCGCGCATGCCGCCGACGATGACGTTGCGGCGCTCGCTGCGCTGGGCGTGGATCGCCTGCAGTAGCTTGCGGGGCGAGGTTTGCGTGGTGACGGCAAGGCCCGGTGCGGGGGCGATGGAGGGGTTGCCGCCGAGGGTGATGCGTCCGGCGCCGAGGGCGGCCTGGGCGCAGTGGCGCCAGTCTTCGCCGGTGGCGATGCCGCCGCTGGCGGTGAGCGGTGTGCGGCCGTCGAGGCAGTCGCGCAGCGCCTGGGTGCTGCCGCGGGGGCCGGAGAGCGTCAGGGTGTTGCCGGCGCCGCCGGCCGATATTGAAGGCGCCGGGCAGCGGCCGTCGCCGGCGTCGGCCACCACCACCAGCTTGTCGGCCTTGCGGGCGAGGCTCTTCAAGAATCCGGTGAATTCCGGCAGGGGCAGGGCGCCGCCCCCGGCGGTAGGGATGGCGTCGGCGCAGGGCGGGTTGCCGCCGGCGCCGGAGAGGTGGATGAAGGCCCGGTCGTCGGTGCCGAGGCGTGCGTCGAGGGCGGCCAGGGCGCGGCGCAGGCCGTCGGCGTCGAGCTGCGCGGCGGGTGGCTGCTGGAGGTTGGCGTCCGGCACGCCCATCAGGCGGGCGATGGCGGCGGCGGCTTCGCCGTCGGCCCTGGCGCGGGCGGGATCGAGGCTGAGGAGCAGGGCGTGATTGGAGGCGCGGGGTGTGCTGCGGGGCACGAGGCGGGCGTCGCTGCCGGGGCTGGGCTGACTGGCTCTGGCGGCGGCCGGCGCAGGCGTGTCGAGCTGCAGGCTCTGGCGGGGCAGCCAGCCGCTGCGGCCGCCGTCGGCTTCGACCCGATACCAGTCGCGGCGCTCGTCGACGATGCGCACCGTGGCAAGGCGATGGACGGCGCCCACGACCGCCGCGTAGGGGGTTGGATCGGCGCGGAGCTTTTCGGGCGCGGTGAGGGTGGCCGTGTCGGCGGCAAGGCCCGCCATCGAGGCCAGACACAGGGACAGGAAGATCGCGGGCTTGCTGAGGCGCATGACGGCTGGCCGATGATGTTGGGCTGACGGGAGCTTACGGCAGTCGGCGAGGGCTTGGCAAAAGCGACCGGTAGGCGGCAGCGCACGGCGTCACGGTGGCGGGGCGGATGGCGCCTCTCGTTCAAATCGGATATCTGCGGCACAATGCGCCCCTGCGCCGGGCGCCGGCGTTTCTGGTTCCATTGCCGATGTCTTATGAATTCCTGGTCGGCCTGCGCTACACCCGCTCCAAGCGGCGGGCGCAGGGCCGCAATCGATTTATCTCCTTCATTTCGCTGGTCTCGATGCTGGGCATTGCGCTGGGCGTGGCGGCGCTGATCGTCGTGCTGTCGGTGATGAACGGCTTTCAGCGCGAGCTGCGCACGCGCATCCTGGGCGTGGCTTCTCACGTCCAGGTGAGCGGCTATGACGGCGAGCTTGCCAACTGGCAGCGCATCGCCGACGAGGCGGCGAAGCACCCGCGCGTGCGGGCGGTGGCGCCTTTCGTGCAGGCCCAGGGCATGCTGTCCTTCGACCAGACCGTGCGCGGCACGCTGGTGCGCGGCATCCTGCCCGACGCCGAGGACAAGGTGGCGGAGTTTGCCAAGCACATGCGCTTCGGCCAGCTCGACGACCTGCGCGCCGGGGAGTTCGGCATCGTGCTGGGGGCGGATCTGGCCCGGGCGCTGCGGGTGTCCACGGGTGAGAAGGTGACGCTGATCGCGCCCCAGGGGCTGGTGACGCCGGCGGCGATCCTGCCGCGGCTCAAGCAGTTCAGGGTGGTGGGTATCTTTGAAGTGGGGATGTACGAATACGACTCCAGCCTGGCACTGGTGCACCTGCAGGACGCCCAGACGCTGTACCGGATGGAAGACCGGGTGAGCGGCGTGCGCCTCAAGCTCGACGATCTCTTCGAGGCACCGCGGGTGGCGCGGGAGCTACCGCGCTATCTGGATGCCGACACGATGGTGTCGGACTGGACGCGCAGTCACGCCAACTTCTTCCGCGCGGTGCAGATCGAGAAGAACGTGATGTTCATCATCCTGCTGCTGATCGTCGCGGTGGCGGCCTTCAACATCGTGTCGACGCTGGTGATGGCGGTGCAGGACAAGCAGGCCGACATCGCCATCCTGCGCACCCTGGGGGCGAGCCCGGGCTCGATCATGGGCATCTTCGTGATCCAGGGCGCGCTGATCGGCTTCATCGGGCTCGGTCTGGGTGTGGCGGCTGGCGTGGCGCTGGCGCTCAACATCGACGTGGTGGTGCCGGCCATCGAGCAGTTCTTTGGCGTGCAGTTCCTGGCCAAGGATGTGTATTACATCTCCGACCTGCCGTCCGAGCTGCTGTGGTCCGACGTGATCGCGATCACCGTGGTGTCCTTCGTGCTGACCCTCGTGGCGACGCTCTACCCGAGCTGGCGGGCGTCGCGTCTCAACCCGGCGGAGGCCCTGCGCTATGAGTGATGCCGTGATCGAATGCCGCGGGCTGTCGAAGTCCTTCCGCGAAGGGGCGGATGCGGTCGAGGTGCTGCGCGGCGTGACCATGTCGGTGGCGCCGGGTGAGCGGGTGGCGGTGGTGGGTTCGTCGGGCTCCGGCAAGAGCACGCTGCTCCACCTGCTGGGCGGGCTGGACGTGCCGTCGGAGGGTGAGGTGAAGCTGCTGGGTCGGGATTTCTCGACGATCTCGGACGCCGAGCGGGGCCGCCTGCGCAACGAGTCGCTGGGCTTCATCTACCAGTTCCATCACCTGCTGGCCGAGTTCTCGGCCGTCGAGAACGTGGCGATGCCGCTCTTCGTGCGGCGCATGCCCAAGGACGAGGCCCTGGACCGGGCCGCCGAAACCCTCAAGGCGGTGGGCCTGGGGCATCGGCTGGATCACACGCCGGGTGAGCTCTCCGGTGGCGAACGCCAGCGGGCGGCCATCGCCCGGGCGCTGGTGACCAAGCCGGCCTGCGTGCTGGCCGACGAGCCCACCGGCAACCTGGATCGCCAGACCGCCGAGAAGGTGTTTGCGCTGATGCTGGAGCTCGCCGAACAGCAGGGCACGGGCTTCGTGATCGTCACCCATGATCCGCAACTGGCTGCCCGGGCGAGCCGCGTGCTGCGTCTGCAGGACGGGGTGCTCGAATACGGTGCGTGACCGGTGAGACAGTCGGATGCGAGGTGGAAATCGTGATAGCCCGCCGGCTGGCTGCGCATGGTTTTTCAGATAACCATTATTTAATTAGGGTTTCTTAAGTTTACGGGCGGGGGTGTCTATATATGCGCACCCGGGCCCGTGGTGGTCCCGGCGGCGATTTACCGGAGACACCATGAACGCACTATTCGCCCCCGCGGTTGCTCTGCTCAACCGCATGCGCTACCCCAAGAAATTTGCCCTGCTCGGGGTGATCGCGCTGCTGGTGATTGGAACCCTGCTGGCCCAGCTTGCCCTGACCCTTCGCGAGAACATCGACTTCGCCGAGAGGGAGGTCGAGGCGCTGGGAGTGGTACCGCGTCTGCTCAAGGTGATTCAGACGAGCCAGCAGCACCGGGGGCTGTCCTCCGGCCTGCTCAATGGCAACGAAGACATGCGCGCGCCGCTGCAGAAGAAGACCGCCGACGTGGCGGCCGCCTTCAAGGCTGCAGACGAAGCCTTTGCCGGCATGTCGGCCCGATCGGCCGTCAAACGCTGGCCGGATGCGCGCAAGGACTGGTCGGCCCTGGAATCGGGCGGCCTGCAGATGAAGCCGCGGGACAACCTGCTTGCCCACACCGCCCTGATCCGCAAGGTCATGCTCACGCTGCATGACCTGGGCGACGACGGCAACCTGACCCTCGACCCGTCGGCCGACACCTACTACCTGATCGACAACGTGGTCCGCCGGGTGCCGGATGTTTCGGAACGCCTCGGCCGCCTGCGCGCGATGGGGACCGGCGTGCTCGCCGCGAAGGCCCTGGACGATCAGCGGCGCTTCGACATCAGCACCCAGCTGGGTGAGCTGAACATGACCCTGGCGGATTTCAACGAGAACCTCGATCGGGCGGCGGTGGCCAATCCGGCGCTCCGCGGCTCCCTCGAGAAGCTCGGCAAGGAGTTCAACGCCGTCTCCTCGTAGGTCATCAATGCGCTGCAGGAGCGCATCCTGAAGGGCGATTTCGAAATGGCGCCCAAGGCGTATTTCGATCTCGTCACCCAGGCCATCGACATGACCTACGCCAAGACCTACGATGAGCTCATTCCGTCGGTGGATGCGCTGCTGAAGGCGCGTATTGTCGCCCACCAGCGTTCCTTCACCATTGACGCGGTCATCGCGGGGGCGGCCCTGCTGCTGCTGCTTTATCTGTCCGCCGGCTTCTGTGTGGCGGTGTTGCAGTCGGTCAATGAGCTCAAGTCCGGCGCCCAGGCGCTCGCCAACTGCGATCTGCGCTCGCGCATCGAGTTCTCCGCGCAGGACGAACTGCGTCTGGTGGCCGACCAGTTCAACGAAATGGCCCAGGCGGTGGCTGTGGTGATCGGCAAGGTGCAGGGCGGCGCCAACGATGTGGCGAAGGCCGCCGAGGTGCTGGCCCATTCGGCGTCGCAGGTTTCGTCGGGCTCCGAGCAGCAGAGCAGCGCGGCCTCCAGCATGGCGGCGGCGGTCGAGGAGATGACGGTGGGGATCGAGGAGATCGCCAGCAGCGCATCCGAGGCCGAAGGCATCTCGTCGTCGTCGGGCCGGCTGTCGTCGGAAGGCGGCGCGGTGGTTGCCCGGACGGTGACCGAGATGGAGCGCATCGCCAGTTCGGTGCGCGATTCGGCCCAGGTGATCCAGCAGCTCGGCGATCAATCCACCCAGATCTCGGCCATCGTCAATTCGATCAAGGAGATCGCCGACCAGACCAACCTGCTGGCCCTCAACGCCGCCATCGAGGCGGCCCGGGCCGGTGAGAGCGGGCGCGGCTTTGCGGTCGTGGCCGACGAGGTGCGCAAGCTGGCCGAGCGTACCGCCAAGGCCACTGGCGAGATCACCGGCATGGTGGTGTCGATCCAGAACGGCACCGAAAAAGCCGTGGCGACCATGCAGGACGGCGTGACCCGGGTGCAGGATGGCGTCGTGCTGGCCGGTCAGGCCGGTAACGCGATGAACCAGATCCACGCCGGCGCCACCCAGGTGGTCGGCGCGGTCGCCGATATCTCCGCCGCGCTGCGGGAGCAGGGGGCCGCGAGCACCGAGATCGCCCGCAATGTGGAGCGCATCGCCCAGATGGCCGAGCAGAACAGCGCCGCGGTGCGCGATACCGCCAACACCGCCCATCGTCTGGAAGGGCTGGCCCAGCAGTTGCGGGCCGAGGTGTCCCACTTCCAGATCTGATCGCCGGGCTTCGGCCCGAAACGGAAACGCCCCGGTGTGCGACGCTGCATGCCGGGGCGTTTCTGTTTGTGGGGCCGGTTCAGTCGGGCAGCAGCGCGCTTTCGAGTTCCTGCCGGCCCAGCGGTGAGGCCATCGCGATGACCAGCTGGCCTGGAGCCAGCATGAATTCCTTGGTCGGATTGAAGACCACTTCGCCATCCTTGCGCACCGCCAGCAGCACGTAGTTGGGGCTGCGCAGGCGCAGGGTATCCAGCGCGCGGGGCTCGAAGTTGTCGGGCACGCGGATCTCTTCCAGGCGCAGCTTGAGTTCGGAGCGCAGCATTTCGTCCAGGAAGGACACCACGTGGGGGCGGATCATGCTGGAAGCGATCCGCATGCCGCCGGTGAAATCCGGCGAGATCACGCTATCGGCGCCGGCCTTGCGGAGCTTCTCGGCGTTGCGCACCTCGTGGCAGCGGGCAACGATCCGGATGCTGGGGTTGAGCTGCTTGGCGGTGAACACGATCATCAGGTTGCGGCTGTCGTCGCCGGTGACGGCAAATACGCCCTGGGCATCCATGATGCCGGCCGATATCAGCAGATCGTCGTCGCTGGCGTCGCCACCCAGATAAACCAGGCCGGGCAGACGTTCCCTCTGGGCTTCCATGGCCGCCTCGTCGGCGTCGATGGCCACGTAGTGGCGGTGGGTGGTGGTGAGCTCGTTGGCCACGTTGCGGCCGACCCGGCCGAAACCGCAGATGATGTAGTGGCCGTGGAGCTTGCGAATCTGCTTTTCCATGCGTCGTCTCCGCAGGGTGTAATCGAGGTCGCTTTCGAGGAAGAAAACGGTCAGGCTGGTAAAGAGGAAGGTCACGGCGCCAAAGCCGGCCAGGGCGATGAGGCCGGCGAAAAGGCGTTCGGCAAAGCCGTCGATCTGCACGACTTCGCCATAGCCCACCGTGGTGACGGTGATGATCGTCATGTAGAAGGCGTCGGAGAAGCTCGCATTGTCGCCGCCAGCGTAATAGAAGCCGGCGGTGCCGACGGCCATCAGCGCGACCAGGAAGCCGGCGGCGAAGTAGATGCGCAGCAGGATGCGCGGCAGCTGGCTGGTGCGCCGGCCGTTGGGCGTGACTGCAACGGCCTTCGGGCGCCGCCGGAGGTGCAGCAGGCGGCGCAGCAGGGCGATGAGATAGGCGATCTTCAAGACAGGCTGTTCCGGCGTTTTCGCCACTGGTGGATGAGATAACTGCGCCATGCGACGCGGGTCAGGAGGTAGCCGGCGAGCGACAGCCCCGAGGCCAGCACCACCAGCCCGAGAAAGAGCGGCTTGCCGAGCCCGGCGACCCACGCCAGCAGTGCGTCGAGCCAGCTGGCCAGGCTGCCTGCGCCCCATTCGGGCGGCGCGGTGAAGTGGCCGGCACCGGGCCCGAGAATCCATTCGCCGATGGCAAAGGCCGCCACGTAAAGGGGCAGGATGGTAAACGGATTCGTGTAGAGGGTTGTGAAGAGCGCCAGCGGAAGATTGACGCGAAAAACCATGCAGCACAGCGCCGCGCCGAGCATCTGGAAGGGGCCGGGAATCAGCCCGCAGAACATGCCGACCGCCACCGCTCCGGCCGCAGAGTGGCGGTTGAGGTGCCACAGGCGGGGGTGGAACAGGGTCGATCCAAAGGGCGCAAGCCAGCGGTTGGCGGCGAGCGTCTCGTGGTCCGGCAAGTAGCGCTTGAGCAGTCGTCGCATGTCTGTGTGGTCATCGCCGAACGATGATGACCTTGTCTCCATCAGGGATTCTAACCGACTCGCCCCGAGTTGGCGTCGGCCGCACGGAACGCCCGTTTTCGGCTAGATTCCGGGTTATGGGAATTATCGTTGTGGCATTTGCGGCTGGCATTCTGGCGTGCCAGCTCGGGGCGGCGCTGCCGTCGCCGCTTGAGATGGGCAGCGCGCTGGGCGCGGGACTGCTTTTGGGCGCGCTGGCGTGGCGCCTTTCGGCGCGCGGCGTCGTTCGTGGGCTGTTGCTGGCGATGGCGGGCGCGGCGATCGGCTGGAGCTATGCCGGCTGGCGGGCCGAGCTGCGGCTTGCCGACGCGCTGCCCGGCGAACTGGAAGGCCGCGACGTGCAGGTGACCGGCGTGATCGCCAGTCTGCCCCAGGATTTCGAGCGTGGCCTGCGCTTTGTCTTCGAGGTGGAGGAGAGCGCGGCGCCGGTGCCGCGGCGGATCTCGCTGGCCTGGTACAAGGGCTATCGGGATGACGAGCTGCACAGCCTGCCCGAGATCCACGCCGGCGAGCGCTGGCAGCTCACGGTGCGCCTCAAGCGGCCCCACGGCAACGTCAATCCCCACGGTTTCGACTACGAGGGCTGGCTGCTCCAGCAGGGCATCCGGGCCACCGGCAGCGTGCGCCCGGCCGAGACCAACCGGCGGGTGGATGCCTTCGTGCCGGGCCTGATGAATGGTGTCGAGCGCCTGCGCGAAGGCATCCGGGCGCGCTTCCAGGCCGCGTTGCCGGATGCGCCCTACGCCGGCGTGCTGGTGGCGCTGGCGGTGGGCGATCAGCGCGCGATTCCGCCGGCGTTATGGAAGGTGTTTGCGACGACCGGCATCTCCCATCTGGTGGCGATCAGCGGGCTGCACGTGACGATGGTGGCGGCGCTGTTTGCCGCCGGAGTCGGGGCGATCTGGCGCCGTACGCCGGCCCTGGCCCTGCGCTGGCCGGCCCAGCAGGCCGCGGTGACGGCGGGCTTCGTCGCGGCGCTGGGCTATTGCCTGCTCGCCGGCTGGGGCGTGCCGGCCCAGCGCACGCTCTACATGCTCGGCTGCGTGGCGCTGGCGATCGGCCTGCGGCGCGAGACGGCGCCCGGCCGGGTGCTGGCGGTGGCCCTTGGCGTGGTGCTGGTGATCGACCCGTGGGCGGTCCTGGCAGCGGGTTTCTGGCTGTCGTTCGGCGCGGTGGCGCTGCTGTTTCTGGTGAGCAGCGGGCGGCTGGGGCAGGACGGCCGCATCCTTGGCGCCCTGCGCGCCCAGTGGGCGATCACCCTGGGGCTGCTGCCGGCCTTGCTGCTGCTCTTCCAGCAGTTTTCGGTGGTGTCGCCGCTCGCCAACGCGATCGCGATTCCGCTGGTGAGCTTCGTCGTCACGCCCCTGGCGCTGGTGTATGCGGTGTTTCCGCTGCAGATGTTCGCCGACCTGGCCCATGGCGCCTTCGCGCTGACGATGGTGCCGGTGCGCTGGCTGGCCGAGCTGCCCTGGGCGGCCTGGCAGCAGGCGGCGCCACCGCCGGCGCTGGCGGTGCTGGCCGCGCTCGGCTGCCTGTGGGCGCTGCTGCCCCGGGGCACGCCGGCCCGCTGGGTGGGGCTGGTGCCATTGGTCCCGCTGCTACTGTGGTCGCCAGCCCGTCCCGCGTCGGGCGAGGCAAAGGTGGCGGTGCTGGATGTGGGCCAGGGGCTGGCGGTGCATGTGCAGACGGCCGGGCATGATCTGATCTTCGACACCGGCCCGGCTTTTTCGGCCGACGCCAACAGTGGCGAACGCATCCTGCTGCCCTACCTTCGGGCGATCGGCGTGCGCCGGCTCGACACGCTGGTGGTCACCCATCAGGATAACGACCACGCCGGCGGCGCCGAGGCGGTGCTTACCGGCCTGCCGGTGGGTGAGGTGCGCAGCTCGCTGCCGCCCAACCACCCGGCGCGGGTGATCGCCGGCCCGCGGGATGTGCCCTGCGCGGCCGGCCAGGGCTGGGACTGGGATGGCGTGCGCTTCACGGTGCTCCACCCGGCCGAGGCCAGCGACGCAGTGCCCAGGAAGACCAACGACATCGCCTGCGTGCTGCAGGTGGAGGCGGGCGGTCGCAAGTTGCTGCTCACCTCCGACATCGAGGCGGTTTCCGAGGCCGCGCTGCTCGCCCGGGATGCCGACGCCCTCGCCAGCGACGTGGTGGTGGTGCCCCATCACGGCAGCCGCACTTCGTCGACCGCGGCCTTCGTGGCGGCGACCCGGCCGCGCTGGGCGATCTTTCCGGTGGGCTACCTCAACCGCTTCCGCCATCCCAACGGCGAAGTGTGGGCGCGGTGGGCGGCGTCGGGGGCGGGCATGCTGCGCACCGACGCAGGGGGCGCGATCCTGTTCACCCTGGGCGAAGCCGAGCCGCAACCCGTGGGCGCCCGGGCGCTTGCGCCGCGCTACTGGCACGGGCGCTGAAACCGGCGCGCCGCCGGCAGGTGCTATGCTTGGTGGTCTCGAATCTGCTTCAGTGACCATGAGCCTCCTCGCCGCCCTCCGCCAGCTTTTCAGTGCTCAGCCGGCGCCACCCGCGCCCATCGAACCCACCTCCCAGCCGCCTGCGCCAACCTGGTTCGAGCCGCGTCAGCGGAGCGTGCAGTGCATCGGCGCCCACGGCTTTCATCGCATGGCCTACACCGAGTGGGGCGACCCAGCCAATCCGCGGGTGCTGATGTGCGTCCATGGCCTCACCCGCAACGGGCGGGATTTTGACGACCTGGCCCGGGCGATGGCGCCGTATTACCGGGTGGTCTGCCCCGATGTGGTGGGGCGCGGCCAGAGCGGCTGGCTGGCGGTGAAGGACGACTATCAGCTGCCCACCTACGTGGCCGACATGATCACCCTCGTCGCCCGCCTGAACGTGGAGACGGTGCATTGGGTGGGCACCTCGATGGGCGGGCTGATTGGCATGCTCGTCGCCAGCATGCCCGAGAACCCGATCCGCCGGCTGGTGCTCAACGACGTGGGCCCGGTGATCACCGTCAGCTCCCTGCGCCGCATCGGTCAGTACGTGGGCAACGCGCCGGTGTTCCCCAGCTTTGATGCGGCGGAGGCCTACATCCGCGAGGTGAGCGCGCCGTTTGGCCGGCTGACCGACGCCCAGTGGCGGCATCTCTCGGAAACCTCGGTGAAGCAGGTGGAGGGTGGCTGGGCGATGCGCTACGACCCGGGCATCGGCGAGCCCTTCCGCAAGACGCCGTTGCTCGCGGACGTGGATCTGTGGCCGGTGTACGAAGCAATCAGCTGCCCGACGCTGGTGGTGCGCGGGGCTGAATCCGATCTGCTGCTGGCCGATACGGCCCGCCAGATGAGCACCCGCGGGCCGAAGGCGAGCCTCGTCGAGGTGCCGGATGTCGGCCACGCCCCCACGCTGATGGACCCGGCACAGATCGCGCCGATCCGCGATTTCCTGCTGGCGGGGCACGCATGAGCGGTGGCTGGGTCGCGGCCTTCTCGTTGCCCGACTGGATCGCGCTGGGCTGGTTCCTGATGTGCTGGATCGGCTACGGCTGGGTGGTGGAGCACGGGAAGGGCGGCAGCACCCGGGGGCTGCTCGGTGCGAGCCACCATTTCCGCCTCGAGTGGGGCCGTCAGATGCTGCGGCGCGAGGTGCGGGTGGCCGATTCGGCACTGATCGGCAACCTGATGCAGAGCGTGTCGTTCTACGCCAACACCACCATCTACGTGATCGCCGGCCTGCTGGCGCTGCTCGGGGCGATGGACAAGCTCATCGATGCGGCGGCCGACCTGCCCTTTGCCCGCCACGTGTCGCGGGACGTGTGGGAGGTGAAGCTGCTCCTGCTGCTGACGATCTTCATCGTGGCGTACTTCAAGTTCACGTGGTCGCTGCGCCAGTTCAACATGCTGTCGATCCTGATCGGCGCGGCGCCGCCGCCGGGGGAGGGCACGGAGGAGTTCGCCCAGCGCTTTGCCCGCATCAACTCGCTCTCCGGCGACGAGTTCAACCGGGGCATCCGGGCGTATTACTTCGGGCTGGCGGCGGTATCGTGGTTCGTTCAGCCGTGGCTGTTCTTTGCCACTACCAGCTGCATCGTGCTGGTGCTGTACCGGCGGGATTTCCGCTCGAAGACACTGGACGCGATGCGCATCTGAAAAACAGAACAGCCCTCAGCGGGCTGTTCTGTTTTCTGGGCTTCGATTATTTACTTGTCGCCGTCCTGCTCCAGCTTCACCGCTGCCGAGTTGATGCAGTAGCGCAGCCCGGTGGGGGCAGGGCCGTCCTCGAAGACGTGGCCCAGATGGGCGCCGCAGTCGTGGCACAGCACCTCGGTGCGCAGCATGAAGTGGCTGCGGTCTTCGGCTTCCTCGACGTTTTCCGGCGCGGCCGGGGCGTAGAAGCTGGGCCAACCGCAGCCCGAGTCAAACTTGTGCTCGGACGAGAACAGGTCGGCGCCGCAGCACACGCAGCGGTACTGGCCTTGTTCGTGGCAATCCCAGTAGCGGCCGGTGAAGGCCCGCTCGGTGCCCTTCTTGCGGGTGACTTCGAATTCCTCGGGGCTCAGCTGGGCGCGCCATTCGGCGTCGGTCTTTTCGATCTTTCGGCTCATGGCAGTCTCTCGGGTTGGGGGAAAACGAAACGGGCCGGTTGAAGCCGGCCCGCTGATGCTCAGTGCAGGTGCTTGGGCATCTGCTCGGCCTGCTCTTCGGGCAGCTCGGCGTGCACCGCTTCGCCCTCGGGCGAGGGGTACATGGGCGCGCCGCAGTCGTCACAGTACTCCATCGGAAACTCGTTGTCGAGCACCAGGATGTCGGCGATGCCGCAGCTGCGCAGGGTCGATTCGATCTCGGCGAGGGTCTCGCTGCTCTCGTCCTCGGCGCCCAGCAGCGGCCACACCACGCCATGCACCACGTCGTTGCCGCCGCGGCGGGTGAAGCCGATGCGGAACTCCTCGACCTGGCGCTCGAAGAACGGGGCGACCACCGCCCGCAGCCCAGCCGCCGGCGTATCCAGCGTGGTGGACAGGAAGGCCACCGAGGCCTGGATCGAGTACGGGCGAGAAGCCTTGTCGGCCTCGCGGCTGGCGGCGAAGTAGGCGTTGGGCAGCACGACCTCGAAGGCGCAGCCGGTGAGCAGCGGGGCGACGCATGCGCCGCCCTGGGCACGCCACTGGTCCAGCGCCTGCTCGCGGGTGCAGTCTTCTTCCTGCCACCGGAAGATCGGCGCACCCTTGGGCACGATCACCGCGCCCAGCAGGTAGCGGTTGTCGGACAGGAACTGGGCCGTCTCGGGCAGGTTGTCGGTCTTGATGTGCAGGTCGGTGTCGGTGCCGGCGGCCTTGCCCAGGTGGGTGGCGAAGTCGGCGGTGGCGCAGTAGCCCTGGGGTAGCTGATCCGGGCTGAACAGGAAGTCGGCCAGCGCCAGCTTCACGTCCTTGGCCAGGATGTGGGCCTTGAGATGCACCCGCAGGTTGGCCATCACCGCGGCGGCGATGGGCGTGGCGGGGATGCGGTAGCGGCTCCAGGCCATCACCGGGCAGGCGATGAGGAGCACGTCGTGCTGGTCGTCGGACTTCAGCGCGCCTTCGGCCCGGGACTCGATCATGTCGGCGAGCTCGTCGTAGGCGTGGGCGCTGGCGGTGGAGAGGTGGTCGAGCGCGGTGTTGAGGGCGTCTTCGTCCTCGGCGCGGAGCAGGGCATCCACGGCACCGGCGAGGCGCTGGTCCCAGAAGTGGTCTTCGGCACGGCTGCTGGATTCGGCCAGGCCGTTGGCGAGCCACAGGAGTTGTTCTGCGTCGCGGGGCAGTCCGCCACGGCGACCGAGTCGGTTACGTTTCATCGGGCTCTCCTTGTTGATTCAGAGGTTTGACCGCGCCGCGGGCGCCACGATCCCCGGCTGCCATCGGGCAGGCCGGGCGGGCCGCGCGGCGGTCTTTCCTTTTAGTAGGACTGCGGGTCGAGTCGGACTTCCTGCAGGATGATGGTGGAGATTTCTTCGATGGACTTGGCGGTGGAGTCGAGCCACTTGATGCCTTCGCGCTTCATCATGCGCTGGGCGGATTCGATCTCGTGCAGACAGTTTTCGAGGGACGCGTAGCGGCTGTTGGGCCGGCGTTCCTGGCGGATCTGCGAGAGGCGATCCGGCCCGATGGTGAGGCCGAACAGCTTGCCACGGTAGCGGGTGAGCTCGACCGGCAGGCGGTTGCGCTCGAAGTCTTCGGGGATCAGCGGGTAGTTGGCGGCCTTGATGCCGAACTGCATCGCCAGATAGAGGCTGGTGGGCGTCTTGCCGGAGCGGGACACGCCGACCAGAATCACGTCGGCCTCGGCCAGATCGGCGTGGGAGACGCCGTCGTCGTGGGCGAGGGTGAAGTTGATCGCCTCGATGCGTTTCTTGTAATCCTGGCTGTCGGCGATGCCGTGGAAGCGGCCGGCGGCGTGGGTGGAGCGCTGGCCCAGCTCGTTCTCGAGGGGTTCGATGAACTTCTCGAACAGGTCGAGGAACAGGGCGTCGGCCTCACGCAGCGCGGCGACGGCGCTCGGATCGACCAGGGTGTTGAAGACGATCGGGCGGATGCCGCTTTCGATGGCCGCGTCCTTGATCCGCTGCACGCAGTCGCGGGCCTTGTCGGTGCTGTCGATGAAGGGCAGGCGGTGGTTCCGGAAGCGGGTGTCGGGAAACTGGGCAAGCAGGCTGTGGCCGAGGGTTTCGGCCGTGATGCCGGTGCCGTCGGAGATGAAGAAAACGTGGCGGGTCTGGCTCATGGATGTGGCAGCAGAAATGTACGGAATCGCGCGCGCGGCCTGTGCCGGGCAATGGAGCATCTTATCCCATTCCAGCCCCCGCAAGCCGGCGAAGTCGCCCCGGATCGGTGCGTGGCAGGCTGCACGCATTGGGATAAACCCTCAATGTGGCGCAGCAGCAAACCTCATACAATGCGCAGCAGAAAAGCATTCCAAATCTGTTTTCAATTTCTCCCAGGAAGATTTTTCATGGCCCGTAACGTCATTCCGTTCCAAGAACTCCGCATGACCGACGTCGAGCAGGTTGGCGGCAAGAACGCCTCCCTCGGCGAGATGATCAGCCAGCTGCCCGCCAGCGTGCGCGTGCCCGGCGGCTTTGCCACCACCGCCGACGCCTATCGCAAGTTCCTGTCCCATCAGGGCCTGGCCGACCGCATCAGCGCCGCCCTGGCGACCCTGGACGTGGATGACGTCGTGGCCCTCGCCAAGAACGGCGCCCAGATCCGCCAGTGGATCGTCGACACCCCCTTCCCGCCGGAACTCGAAGCCGAGATCAAGGCCGCCTACGAGCTGCTCACCGCCGAAGGTGATGGCAGCTTCGCCGTGCGCTCCTCCGCCACCGCCGAGGATCTGCCCGATGCGTCCTTCGCCGGCCAGCAGGAATCCTTCCTGAACATCCACGGCTACGAGAACATCCTGCACGCCATCAAGGAAGTGTTCGCGTCGCTGTACAACGACCGCGCCATCGCTTACCGCGTGCACAAGGGCTTCACCCACGCTGAAGTCGCCCTCTCGGCCGGCGTGCAGCGCATGGTCCGCTCCGACATCGGCGCCTCCGGCGTGATGTTCACGATGGATACCGAATCCGGCTTCGACGGCGTGGTGTTCATCACCGCCTCCTACGGCCTGGGCGAAACCGTCGTGCAGGGCGCGGTGAACCCCGATGAGTTCTACGTGCACAAGGCCACCCTGGCCCAGGGCAAGCCCGCGGTCATCCGCCGCAACCTGGGCTCCAAGCTCATCAAGATGGTGTTTGCCGACAAGAAGGAAGCCGGCAAGTCCACCCGCACCATCGACGTGCCCGAAGCCGACCGCAATGTTTACTCCCTGACCGACGCCGACGTGCTCGAGCTGGGCCGCTACGCCATGATCATCGAGCAGCACTACGGCCGCCCGATGGACATCGAGTGGGGCAAGAGCGGCGACGACGGCAAGCTCTACATCCTCCAGGCCCGCCCGGAAACCGTGAAGAGCCAGCAGTCCGGCCACGTGATGGAGAAGTACCGCCTCAAGCAGTACGGCAAGTCCCTCACCCACGGTCGCGCCATCGGCCAGAAGATCGGCGCCGGCAACGTCCGCATCGTCAAGGACGCCTCCGAGATGGACCGCGTGAAGGCCGGCGACGTGCTCGTCACCGACATGACCGACCCGAACTGGGAGCCGGTGATGAAGCGCGCCTCCGCCATCGTCACCAACCGCGGCGGCCGTACCTGCCACGCGGCGATCATCGCCCGTGAGCTGGGCATCCCGGCCATCGTCGGCTGCGGCAACGCCACCGAAGTGCTCGACGAGAACGACGAAGTCACCGTCTCGTGCGCCGAAGGCGACACCGGCTACGTGTATCGCGGCAAGCTGGATTTCGAAGTGGTCACCACCGACACCGGCAACCTGCCCGACATCCCCGTCAAGATCATGATGAACGTCGGCAACCCGGAGCTGGCCTTCGAGTTCGCCCAGATCCCGAACGGGGGCGTGGGCCTTGCCCGCCTGGAGTTCGTCATCAACAACATGATCGGCATCCACCCCAAGGCGATCCTCGAGATCAACCAGGTGCCGGCCAGCCTGCGCAGCGAGATCCTGCGCCGCTCTCGCGGCTACGCCACGCCCAAGCAGTTCTTCATCGAGAAGCTGGTTGAAGGCGTCGCCACCATCGCCGCCGCCTTCTATCCGAAGCCCGTCATCGTGCGCCTGTCGGACTTCAAGTCGAACGAATACCGCAAGCTGCTGGGCGGCGAGATCTACGAGCCGGAAGAAGAAAACCCCATGCTGGGCTTCCGTGGCGCGTCCCGCTACATCGCCCACAGCTTCCGCGACTGCTTCGAGATGGAATGCGCCGCGATGAAGAAGGTGCGCAACGAGCTGGGTCTCACCAACGTGCAGCTGATGGTGCCCTTCGTGCGTAACCTCGACGAAGCCAAGGGCGTGGTCGACCTGCTGGCCGAGCACGGCCTCAAGCAGGGCGAGAACGACCTCAAGCTCATCATGATGTGCGAGATCCCGTCCAACGCCCTGCTGGCCGAGCAGTTCCTGCAGTACTTCGACGGCTTCTCCATCGGCTCCAACGACCTGACCCAGCTCACCCTGGGCCTGGACCGCGACTCCGGCCTGGTCGCCCACTCCTTCGACGAGCGCGACCCCGCGGTCAAGCAACTCCTGTCGATGGCCATCCAGGGCGCCAACAAGCTCGGCAAGTATGTCGGCATCTGCGGCCAGGGCCCCTCGGATCACCCCGATCTGGCCGAATGGCTGATGGACGAAGGCATCCAGACCATCTCCCTCAACCCGGACACCGTGATCGACACCTGGCTGAAGCTGGCCGCCCACGGCAAGGGCGAGTGATCGAGCCTCAAAGCTGACCCGTTGTAAATGAAGCCGGCCCGTCGAAAGACGGGCCGGTTTTGTTTTGTGGGGGCGCAATTCCTGTTGCCGATGGAAGCCAGTTGCGGCTTCATACCTTCCACACGATAGGAAAGATACTCGATGGGCGCCTTTCCATTGATGCTGGAAACTATCGAGACAAGCATCTACGCCAGTCGATCGTCGATCTACACCGCTAGATCATCGATGTGATAGCCCAAACCCTTAATGGAAAGTGTTTTATCAAGGGTTTTTACTATCACATCAACGATCTAGCGCGTTCCGATGGCGATGGGGCGGCGTCTGATGCTCATCTCGCCACGTGGATCGATGATCTGGCGTGGCTTCCGGTTGATCGCTGCGGGCTGCACTGGCCTTTGAGGCGCCGATGTCGCGTTCACGCGCATCGCCGGGCGATATGCCCTGCGGGCGCTGCTATGATTTTCAGGAGACCTCTCCAGAAATGTGCGCGCTGGCTTGCCGGAGCATGGCCCAGGGCTGGCGGCGGGGGGGGTTGGTCCGTGGCGGTTTGCGCCGCCCGATTGCATGGAGGCTATTCGTCCGATGCCTGCCCAGTGTTCCGGCCTGCTCGACCCGGCGCTGGCCGCCTTCATCACCAGCCGCATCTCGGTGCAGATCGCGGCTTGCGATGGGCGTGGGCCGGCGACGCTGGTGCGCGGGCTGGGTTGTCGGGTGTCGGACGATCTCGGCACGGTGACGGTGCTGATGCCACGCTCCCAGGCCCTGCCGGTGCTGGCGGCCATCGAAGCCAATGGGCGGGTGGCGGTGGTGTTCAGCGAGCCGGAGACCCATCGCACGGTGCAGCTCAAGGGCGTCGATGCCCGCGTGGAGGCGGTGACGGCCGGGGACGAGGCGAGCCTGCAGCCCTACGCGGCGGCGATGGCGGCGCGGCTGGCGCCCTTCCGGGTGCCCGAGGTCTTTGCCCGGGCGCTGCTGAGCGCCAGCCCGGACGATCTGGTGGCGGTGAGCTTCACCCCGAGCCAGGGCTTTGGCCAGACGCCGGGCCCGCGGGCCGGCATGCCCCTGGTGGATGGCAAGCCATGAGCACCGGGCCGGGCCTCGACGAGCTACGCGGCTGCCTGGAGGGCATCGTGCCGGCGGGCATCGCCACCTGCGACGCCGAGGGCATGCCCAACGTCACCTACGTGTCGCAGCTGATGTACGTGGACCCGCAGCACGTGGCCCTGTCCTTCCAGTTCTTCAACAAGACCCGCGAGAACATCCTCGCCAACCCGGTGGCGACGGTGCTGACGATGGACCCGGACACCGCCGCCCGCTACCGGCTCACCGTGCGCTACCTGCGCACCGAAACGGCCGGGCCGCTGTTCGAGCGGATGCGCGCCAAGCTGGCGGGGATCGCCTCGCACACGGGCATGGAGGGCGTGTTCAAGCTGCTGGGGGCGGACGTGTATCGGGTGCAGGCCATCGAGGCGGTGCCGGGGCGCGAGTTGCCGCGCATCGCGCATGGGCCGGCGCTGCTGCCTGCGCTCAGGCGCAGCGTGGATGAGCTCAACCGCTGCACCGGGCTCGACGGGCTGATCGACCGCTTCTGTGCGTGCCTCGAGCGGGAGTTCGACATCGCCCACCAGATGCTGCTGATGGCCGACGAGGCCGCCGGGCGGCTCTACATCGTGGCGAGCCGGGGCTACGAGCGCTCCGGCGTGGGGGCCGAGATCCCGGTGGGCATGGGGGTGATCGGCGTGGCGGCGCGGGAGAAGGTGCCGATCCGCATCATGTTCCCCGCGAGCGAATACGCCTACGGGCGCGTGCTGCGGGAGCAGGCGGCGCAGTCGGGGCTGGTGGATCGGCTGGATAACGAGATTCCCCTGCCGGGCCTCGCCGAGCCCGCAAGCCAGCTGGCGGTGCCGGTGATGGCCGGCGGGCGCCTGCTGGCGGTGGCCTACGTGGAAAGCCGCCAGGAATGCACCTTCGGCTACGACCTGGAGGACGCACTGGTGGCCCTGGGCGCGGCGCTGGGGCTGATGATGCTGGTGCTGCGCTGCCCGGACGCGGCCGACGAGGCCGACATCGCCCAGCCCGCGCCTGCCGCTGCGGGCGGCGCCGGGCCGCCGGTGCGGGTGCGCCACTTTGCCCGGGACGACAGCGTGTTCCTCGACGACGACTACCTGATCAAGGGCGTGGCGGGGGCGATCCTCTGGAAGCTGCTGGGCGACCGGCAGCGGGACGGGCGCTGCGAGTTCTCGACCCGGGCGCTGCGCCTCGATCCGGCGCTGCACCTGCCGGAGGTCGTCGACAACCTGGACGCGCGGCTGATCCTGCTGCAGCGGCGCCTGCAGGACCGCTGCGACTGGCTGCGCATCGAGAAGACCGGCCGCGGCCGCTTCCGGCTGGCGGTGGACCGGGAGACGATCCTGGTGGCGGAAGGTGCCCCGCGGCCGGGCTGAGGGGGTCATTTTGCGCCGGGCATCTGGGGCACGAAGACGAAGTGCGGCGTATTGATGGCCTGCCCCGGGGCGAGGGCGGCGGGCACCGGCTGGCCGGCCGCGCCCAGGCCGCGCAGGTAGCGGTAGATGCTGCGCAGGTCGTTGTCGCTCATGGCCTGCATGGCCGTCCAGGGCATGGGCGGCAGGCCGTTTCGGCGGGCCATGGCCATCCAGTCCCCTTCGCCGAGCTGGCTCGCGCCCAGGCGCAGGTTGGCCGGATAGCTCACGCCCCACGGGCCGCTGAAGCCGACCCCCATGCCAGTAAGCCGCTCGGCCTCGGGGATGCGCTCGCCCTGCTGGGCATAGCCTGGGGTGTGGCAGTCGTTGCAGCCGCTGATGGCGACGAGATAACGGCCGCGCGCGGCATCCGGCCCGGCGCCGATGGCGGCCGGGGCGATGGCAAGAAGGGCGAGGGCGAGGGCGGCGGTGTAATGCTGGGCGGTCATGATGCGGCTCCGTATCGGGTTGGGATGACCGAAGGATAGGTTTGGCCGCCGTTCGTGTTTCCTAAGACTTTGCTCGGCAAGGCCTAAATAAATGCTAAGTTGGCAGCGGCGGCGCAGAATCGGCGCCGCAGGCAAAGGCAAGGGGGTTGCATGAGTCTCGAATGGTGGCACTGGATCGTGCTGGGCATTGCGCTGGTGGTGGCAGAACTCGCCGTGCCGGCCTTCTTCATCATCTGGTTTGGCCTGGGGGCGCTGGTGGTGGGGCTGGCGGTGCTGGTGCTGCCGATCTCGGAGACGGCGCAGGTGGGCCTGTGGGTGGCGGCGTCGCTGGCAATGGTGGTGCTGTGGTTCAAGGTCTTCAAGCGCGGCGAATACCTGCAGAGCCGGACGCGGGCGGGGCAGTCCGATGGCGATTCCATCGGCGAGATCGGGTTGATGGCGAAGGCTGCCGAACCCTTTGTACGTGGTCGGGTCCGTTTCCAGAAGCCGCTCCTCGGCGCCGAGGAGTGGGAGTGCATGGTGGATGAACCCATCGCCGCCGGCGAGCGGGTGCGGGTGGTGGCGGTGGAAGGCAGTTTTCTGAAGGTTGTGAAGGTTTGAGGAGCAGGCGATGAGCAATGCAATGGTGGTGGTGCTGGCGATTCTGGTGTTCGTGGTGGTGACGATCGCCAAGGGGGTGCGCATCGTGCCCCAGGGCGAGGAGTGGATCGTCGAGCGGCTGGGCAAGTACTTCGGCACCCTCAAGCCGGGCCTCAACATCATCATTCCCTACCTGGACAAGGTGGCCTACAAGCTGGTGACCAAGGACATCATCCTCGACGTGCAGGAGCAGGAGGTGATCACCCGCGACAACGCGGTGATCCTCACCAACGCCATCGCCTTCCTCAAGGTGACCGACCCGGTGAAGGCGGTGTATGGAGTGACGGATTTCTCCGAGGCGATCCGCAACATGATCATGACCACCCTGCGCTCGATCATCGGCGAGATGGAGCTGGACGAGGCGCTCTCCAGCCGCGACAAGATCAAGGCGCGGCTGCGCGAGAGCATCGCCGACGAGGCGGTGGATTGGGGCCTGACGGTGAAGTCGGTCGAGATTCAGGACATCAAGCCGTCGCCGTCGATGCAGAAGGCGATGGAGCAGCAGGCCTCCGCCGAGCGGGAGCGCAAGGCCGCAGTGACCAAGGCCGAAGGCGCCAAGCAGGCGGCGATCCTCGAGGCCGAGGCCCGGCTGGAGTCGTCGAAGCGCGACGCCAACGCCCGCGTGATGCTGGCCGAAGCCTCCGCCGAGGCGATCCGCCGGGTGGCTGCGGCGGTGGGCACCGACACCACGCCGATGCTCTACATGCTGGGCGAGAAGTACATCGCGTCGCTGGAGCGCATGGGCAGCACCGACAACGCCAAGGTGGTGGTGCTGCCGGCCGATCTGCAGGAGGCGGTGCGCGGGCTCTTCGTGGGCAAGCGCTGAGGATGCGCGTCCTGTAGGTCGGACTTCAGTCCGACAACCCGCGGTCAGGTCAGCGCACGATGTCGGACTGAAGTCCGACCTGCAGGATAGAAGGCGCGCGCGGGCTTCGGGGCTTCGTCATCCGCGCCGGGCCATGTAGGATTGCGCCATGTTTGCCTACATCGTCCGACGCCTGCTTTACGCGCCGCTGATCCTCATCGGCGTGAATCTCCTCACCTTCGCCCTGTTCTTCGTGGTCAACACGCCCGACGACATGGCGCGGATGCAGCTTGGCGCCAAGCGCGTGACGCCCGAGGCCATCGAGCGCTGGAAGGTGGAGCGGGGCTACGACAAGCCGCTGCTCTTCAACGCCCAGGCCGACGGCGCCGACAAGCTCACCAACACGATCTTCTTCGAGAAGTCCCTCAAGATGTTCGCCTTCGATTTCGGCCGGGCCGACGACGGGCGGGACATCGCCACCGAGATCCAGACCCGCATGGGCCCGTCGCTGGCCATCGCGCTGCCGACCTTCGTGCTGGGGCTGTTCGTCACGGTGTCGCTGGCGCTGCTGCTGGTGTTCTTCCGGACGAGCTATCTGGATTTTGCGGGGGTGGTGCTGTGCGTGGCGATGATGTCGATCTCGGGGCTGTTCTACATCATCGGCGGCCAGTGGCTGGTGTCGAAGGTGTGGCATCTGGTGCCCATCTCGGGCTATGGCGGCGGGCTGGATTCGTGGCGCTTCCTGATCCTGCCGGTGGTGATCGGAGTGATCTCGGGCATCGGCGGCAGCGCCCGCTGGTATCGCACCATCTTTCTTGAAGAGGCCGGCAAGGATTACGTGCGCACCGCCCGGGCCAAGGGCCTGTCGGAACTCCAGGCGCTGTTCCGCCATGTGCTGAAGAACGCCATGATCCCCATCCTCACCGGCGTGGTGGTGGTGATCCCGTCGCTCTTCATGGGCAGCCTGATCTCCGAATCCTTCTTCGGCATTCCCGGCCTCGGCAGCTACACCATCGACGCCATCAACGCCCAGGATTTTCCGGTGGTGCGGGCGATGGTGTTCATCGGATCGCTGCTCTACATCGCGGGGCTGATCCTTACCGACCTGTCGTACACGCTGGTCGATCCGCGGGTGAGGCTAGAGTGATGGACGCCCCCCGACGCGCCTGCGGCGCCTCCCCCCACTGGGGGGCAGGCCGGCCGCTTCGGAGCGGCCGCGCGCAGCCGGCCTCGTCCGTGCCTCTGGCGTCATACGTCACGGGTGGCGTGCGGCGCAATGGAGAATTGGATTGATGGGATTCCAGCCTGTGGTCCTGTGGACCGATCTGCTGCTTTTCGGCCTCATCGCCTGCGTGCTGCTTGCGGCGTGGAGCGCCCGGCGCAGCGAACCCATGCGCGACGCCTGGCGTCGGGTGGGGGAGAGCAGCGTGGGCATGGCTTCGCTCACCGTGCTGGCGCTGTTCCTGCTGGTGGGCGTGGTGGATAGCCTGCACTACCGGGAGCGCCTCGCGCCGGCCGGCGGGTCGGGCGACAAGGCGCAGCTATCCACCGAGGTGCGCAGCGCCCTCGATGCGGTGGCCGCGCCGCTGCGCACGCGGGTCGAGAAGACCTACTCGGCGCCGCTGGCCTACCAGCTCTTCGCCAAGCAGACGCTGGAAGGGCCGGACGGCACCCAGCGCCGGGAATTCCCCCGCCTGAAGTTCGGCGGCAGCAGCCTCAAGTATCCCGAAGTCGACCAGACCGGCGACATCCTCGGGCGCATCGGCATCGGCCTCGCGTCGGCGGCCGTGGGCTGGGTGGCGCTGGCGGGCGTGCTGGTGGCGGGCGTGGCCCGGTCGCGGCGGGTGCCGGTTGGCGCGGCGTGGCGGGCGATCTGGCGCGGCAAGGGCGGGCTGGCGTGGCGCTCGGTGCTGGCCACGGTGGGCGTGGTGGCCCTGCTGGCCGGCCCGTTGGCGGCGCTGGCGGTCGAATATCACGTGTTCGGCACCGACAAGGTCGGGCAGGACGTCCTCTTCCTGACCCTCAAGAGCATCCGCACGGCGCTGGTCATCGGCACCCTCACGACCCTCGTCACCCTGCCGCTGGCGGTGGCGCTGGGCATCATGGCGGGCTATCTGGGCGGCTGGGTGGATGACGTGATCCAGTATCTCTATACCGTGCTCAACTCGATCCCCGGCGTGCTGCTGATCGCCGCGGCGGTGCTGATGATGCAGGTGGTGATCGACACCCATCCTCAGTGGTTCGAGACGGCGGCCGAGCGGGCCGATGCGCGCCTGCTGGCCCTGTGCGTGATCCTCGGGATGACCAGCTGGACGGGCCTGTGCCGGCTCCTGCGGGGCGAGACCCTGAAGCTGCGGGAGCTGGAATACGTGCAGGCGGCGCGGGCGTTTGGCGTGTCCACCACCCGCATCCTGGCCCGCCATGTGCTGCCTAACCTGATGCACCTTGTGCTGATCGCGCTGGTGATGGATTTCTCGGGCCTGGTGCTGGCCGAGGCGGTGCTGTCTTACGTGGGCATCGGCGTCGATCCGGGCACGGTGAGCTTCGGCACGATGATCAACGCCGCCCGGATGGAGCTCGCTCGGGAGCCCATGGTGTGGTGGAGCCTGGTGGCGGCCTTCATCTTCATGTTCGTGCTGGTGCTGGCCGCCAACCTGTTTGCCGACGTGGTGCGCGACGCCTTCGATCCGCGCCGCAGCTGAGCGCCGTCAGGCCGGGGCCTTGCGCCGGCGCGGGGCCTTGGCGCCGAGGGCGTCGAGCTGGGCCTGGATCTGGTCGGTGATGGCGGCAGGGGCGGGCACCATCGCGGTGTCGGCCAGCAGCCCCACCTGGTAGCTGCCGTTGTAGCTCACGATGCTCACCGCGAGGCCCAGGTCGCCCGACGGGGGGCTCCAGAACATCTGTTCGACAATCCGCGCACCGGCCAGGAAGCGCGGCTCGTGGGCGCCGGGCACGTGGCACAGCAGTGCGGTGCTCTTGGTCGCCAGCAGCTTGAGCGCCTGCAGCTGCACCGCCCGTGGGGTCTGGCCGATCAGGCTGAAGATGCCCAGCGCCCGCTGGGCGTCGTAGGTTTCGGTGAAGTGGGCGACGCGGCGGTGGGTTTCGGCCAGCCGGTCGAGCGGGTCGGCGATGCCTACGGGCAGCTCCAGCGGCATGAATCCCCAACGGTTGCCCAGCACGTCCGGCGTGTCTTCACTGCGCAGGTTGACCGGCATCAGGGTGCGCAGCTCGGTGCCGGTGGTCCGTTCGCCCTGGCGGCTGAGGTATCCGTGCAGCGCGCCGCTGAGGGCCGCCAGCAGCACGGCGTTGGGGGTTGTCTCCCGCGCCTGGGCGATGGCTGCCACGGTGGACTCGGCGATCGGCACGCTCCAGCTCACGTGCTTGATGCCCTTCGGCTCGCCCTTCAGGAAGGTGTGGCTGTCGTCATGCAGCCCGGCGAGCTTGCCGATCTCCAGCGCGAGGGCCGTGCTGGCGCGGGCGTAGTCGAACACCTGGGTGGGGTTGAAGAGCAGGCTCAGGTAGCGGGCCCAGATCGCGCCGGAGAGCTTGATGCCGTCGATCACCGCGTCGGTGAGCGGGGCGCACAGCCGGTCGAAGAAATTGGGCGCCTCGGGCGGCAGGGGCGGTTCGGCGGTGGGGCTGGCGTCGGTGAGGGACTGGAGGACGCGGATCAGCGCGATGCTGTCGGCGATGCACTGGTGCACCCGGGCGATCAGCGCGCTGCCGCCCTGGTAGTCGGGCACGAGGTGCAGGTGCCACAGGGGCCGGGCGGGGTCGAGGGGCGTGGCGGCGAGTTCGCCGATCAGCGCCCTCAGGCCGGCGGCGTGGTCGTCCGCCGGCAGGTTGACGGTGGTGATGTGGGCGTCGAGATCGACCGGCGCGCTTTCCCAGATGGCGCCGGCGGTGTCGCGCAGCACGAGCTGGCGGAAGCGCTCCATCGGCAGCAGGCGCGTGGCGAGGCAGTCGACGAGGGCTGCGCGGTCGAGGGGCGTGGCGAGCACCAGCACGCCGACGACCTGCATCAGGTTGGTGCGCTGCTCGATCTGCAGCCAGGTCATGTCCAGGCTGCCAAGCCGTTCCAGGGTGCTCATGGGAGGCCTCCGTAAAGTGGTGGTATGCGCGCGCAATGCGCCTTTCCGCAAGATTCTGCGCCGATTCGGCGAGGGCCGGAAGACCGGACAGCGTACTTCCACTTAGGGTTAAAGCCGGGTCGTTCCTGTGCCGTTACCGGTACATTGACCGTAAGAGTGCCGACGGCACGCGGCGCCCGGATTTACTGGAAATGAATATCTCCGCTTCGCCCTGCACTGACGAGCTGGTTGAGTTTCTCGACGACGAGAGCCCGGCGCCATCGGCTTTCAGCCCCGATTGCTGGAAGGTGCTGGTGGTTGACGACGATGCGGAAGTGCATCAGGCCACCGAGTTCGCGCTCCAGGGCGCGGTGTTCTGCGGGCGCAGTCTCGAACTGCTGCACGCCTATTCCGCCGCCGAGGCCCGCGAGACGCTCGGGCGGGTCGGCGACGTGGCGGTGATCCTCCTCGACGTGGTGATGGAACGCCACGATGCCGGGCTGGATCTCGTCCGGGTGATCCGCGAGGAACTGCGTCTGTCCGACGTGCGGATCATCCTGCGCACCGGCCAGCCGGGCTACGCGCCCGAACTGAGCGTGATCCGCGAATACGACATCAACGACTACCGCACCAAGGCCGAGCTCACCCACACCAGGCTTGTCACGACGCTCACCGCGGCGATCCGCTCCTACGAGCAGTTGTGCGAGCTCCACGCCAGCCGCAAGGGCCTCGAGTTCCTGATCCAGGCCGGCAATCAGCTGTTCACTCCGCGGGATGTGCGCTCGTTTGCCGATGCGGCCCTAGGTCACCTGACGGCCCTCCTGGGCGCGCAGGTGGATGCAGCCTTCATCGGCCCGATCGACTGGCGGGAGGGGGAGGGCGACCAGGAATCGCTGGGCGTGCTGGCGGCCAGCGGGCGCTACGGCGGTCTGGTCGGGCAGCCGACGCTGGCGCTGGGCGATACGCCGCTCCGGGCGTCGTTCCGCCAGGGGCTGGCCCGCCGCGGGCATGTCTTCGAAGGTGAGGCGTGCTGCCTTTACCTTGGCCGAAGCTACGGCAAGGAGGCGCTGATCCACCTCGACCTGCCGCCGGTGTCCAGCGCGTTGATCCGCCAGGTGATCGAGGTGCTGTGCGTCAATCTGCGCATCGGCTTCGAAAACGTGGTGCTCTTCGAGCGGCTCAATTTCTTCGCGTATTTCGATCAACTCACCCGCCTGCCCAACCGCACGCGCTTCCTCGACCGGCTCGACGAACGCCTGCCCAGCCTGGCGCCGGCTGGGTGGACGCTGGGGATCATCGACATCGTGCGTTTCTCCGAACTCAACGATGCCCTGGGCCATCGCAGCGGCGATCTGCTGCTGGTGGAGGTAACCCGCCGGCTGCAGGCCCACGTGGGTGAGGGGGCGCTGGTGGCGCGGGTTGCGGGCGACGCCTTTGGCGTGTGCTGGCAACCGGACGCGCGGGGCGCCGGGGCAATCCTCGAAGTGTTTGCCGCGCCTTTCCATGTGCGCAGCCACTCGATTCCGATGCGGGCGCGGGCCGGCTTTGTGGATGTGGCGTCGGTGCAGGGCGGGGCGGTGGAACTGCTCAAGCGTGCCAATCTGGCCCTCAGCCATGCCAAGCAGGAAGGCGATCAGCACTGGCGTTTCTTCTCGACCGAGATGGAAGCCAACACCCAGAACCGCGTCCAGTTGCTCAACGAGCTGCGCTCCGACCTCAACCTGGGGCGTGGGCTGGAGCTGCACTACCAGCCGCAGGTGTCGCCCACCCGCGGCCAGGTGGTGGGCTGCGAGGCGCTGATCCGCTGGGTCAAGCCCAATGGCGCGGCGGTGTCGCCGGAGGTGTTCATCCCGCTGGCCGAGTACACTGGGTTGATCGTCGACATCGGCGACTGGGTGTTTGCCGAGGCCTGTCGCCAGATCGTGCGCTGGGATCGCGAAGGCCTGCCGCCGTTCCGGGTGGGCATCAACATCTCGGCGGCCCAGTTCCGCGAGCCGGATTTTGTGGCCAAGATCGCCGGGGTGATCGCCTCCACTGGCGTGAGCCCGAAGCGGCTGGAGCTGGAGATCACCGAATCGGTGGCGATGGAAGACCCGGAGTCCGTCGCCCGGCAACTGCGCGAGCTGAAGGCCTTGGGGCTGCGCGTGGCGGTGGATGACTTCGGCTGTGGCTTCTCATCCCTCGGCAGCCTCAACCGGTTGCCCTTCGACCGGGTGAAGATCGACCGCGCCTTCGTGCGTGAGCTGACCCCGGAAACCGCCGAGGATTGCATCGCCACGATGATCGTGAAGCTGGCCCGGAGCCTCGGGCTGGAAGTGACCGCCGAGGGCGTGGAAACCGAGAGCCAGGCGCAGCTGCTGCAGGACATGGGCTGCAAGGAGATGCAGGGCTTTCTCTACGGCAAGCCGATGAACGCGGCGTCGCTTGAGGCGTGGATCCGGCAGCAGGGGGATTGAAGCGACGGCGTGGCGAGGGATTACAAAAGGTCAACATGGTTGACCTTTTTCTTTTTTGCCGTCGCCTGACGGCATCCAACCCACCAAATACAACGCCCGGTGACGCCGTGGGGCGCCGACCGGGCGGATCGGACTGCGGTGAGTGGAGCGGGGCGTATCAGCGGTACACGAGCACCGGGATCTTGCTGTGGGTGAGGACCTTCTGGGTCTCGCTTCCGAGCAGGAGGCCGCTGAGGCCACGACGGCCGTGGGAGGCCATGAAGATCAGGTCGCAGCGGTTGCGCTCGGCCGAGGCGATGATGGCTTCAAACGGCACCTCGCTGATGACGGTGTCACCGATCGAACTCACGCCGGCTGCGTCGGCAGCGGCTTTGGCGAGGCCGAGGATCTTTTCGGCTTCGGCTGCCGCGGCGCGACTGAACTGCTCCGGGGTTGTCGGGTCGAACAGCGCGCCTTCACCGTAGATCGGCGTCGGGAAATCGGGCTGGGCGTAGAAGAAGGTGAGCTTCGCGCCGGCTTCCTTGGCGAAGTCGATGGCACGCGCGACGGTGGATGCGGAAAGTTCGGAGCCGTCGGTGGGTACGAGAATGTTGCGGAACATGCTGTCACTCCTTGGTGAGGGTGGGCCTTCGGGGTGGGCTTTCTAATTATATGGCGACCCATGTTCGCAACCGGATTGACGAATGTCAATCGAACTGAAACCTGCTTGGATCACGATTTTGTCTGACGGCAGACATGCCGTTCAGGTCCGGATTCCGGGCCAAAAAACATGAAGGAGTTGTCACCATGCCCCGTCACGATCCCGTCCCTCCCATCGATGTCGCACGCAAGTCGCTGCGCCAGCTGCACGATTCGGTGGAGTCGTCCGTCGACCCGCTGGGCATGGCTGCGCCGCTGGTGCATGCCCAGCTGGCCTGGATGGCCCATCCCCAGGAGCTTGCCGAGGCGCTCGGGCGCATGTCGAGCAGCCTGTGGGCGCTCCAGTGGCATTCGATGCGCCGGCTCGTCGGCCTGCCCAGCGCCGATCCCGTCCGGCCGGTGGATGACGACAGCCGTTTCGTCGATCCTGTGTGGGCCGAATCGCCGACCTGGGATCTGGTCAAGGAGTGGTATCTGCTGATGACCCGGCACTTCCAGGACATGCTCTACGAGACGCCGGGGCTCTCGCAGAAGGATCGTCGGCGGGCCGCGTTCTGGTGGCGGAACGCCCTCAACGCGATGGCGCCGTCGAACTTCCTGCTGACCAACCCGGTGGCGATGCGCAAGGCCATTGAAACCAATGGCGAGAGCCTCGTTCAGGGTTTCCGCAATTTTCTCGATGATCTGTCGGCCGGCAACATCCGGATGACCGACCCGGGCGATTTCAAGGTCGGCGAGAACCTCGCGACGACGCCGGGCAAGGTGGTGTTCCGCAACCGGCTGCTGGAGGTCATCCACTACACGCCCACCAAGGCCAAGGTGCACGAGACGCCAATCGTCATCGTGACCCCGTGGATCAACAAGTTCTACATCCTCGACCTTAATCCCAAGAAGAGCATGATCCGCTACCTGGTCGACCAGGGCTTCGACGTGTTCATCACCAGCTGGAAGAACCCCGGCGAGGACATGCGTGACGTGCGTTTCGACGACTACCTCGTCGAGGGCATCCAGCCCCTCATCGACACCGCCCGCGGCCTGACCGGCGCGGCCAAGGTGCATGCGGTGGGCTACTGCATCGGCGGTACGGCGCTGTCCACCTACATGGCCTGGGCTAACCGCCACTTCAAACCCGAAGACATGCCCGTGGCCCACTGGACCTTATTCACCACGCTGGTGGATTTCCACAAGCCGGGCGACATCGAGGTCTTTGTTGACGAGGGTAGCATCCGCTTCCTCACCCAGAACATGGCGCGCAAGGGCTACCTGGATGGCGCCGAGATGGCGTCCGCCTTCCGCCTGCTGCGTTCCAACAGCCTGATCTGGCATTACGTGGTGCACGGCTGGTTGTATGGCGAAACGCCGCCGCCCTTCGACGTGCTCTACTGGAACATGGACACCACGCGCATGCCTTACGCAATGCACGCCTGGTATCTGCGCGAGCTCTACCTGCACAACAAGCTGATCGAGAAGGACGCCCTGGTGGTGGCCGGCGAACCCATCGACCTGGGCGCGATCACCCAGCCGGTGTATGCGGTCTCGGCTGAGGACGATCACATCGCCCCGTGGCGCCAGACTTTCCGCACCATGAACTACGTGAGCGGCCCGAAGCGCTACGTGCTGTCGAGTTCCGGCCACATCCTCGGCATCGTCAATCCGCCGGTCAAACCGCCCAAGCGCAGCTACCGGGTGGGCCCGGCGCGCCGCACGGACAAGGCCGAGGACTGGCACGCCGCCCACGAAGCCCAGCCGGGCAGCTGGTGGGAAGACTGGATGGCGTGGCTCAAGCCGCAGAGCGGCGAACTGGTGGCGGCGAGGCCCGTGGCGAACGATGCGTTCCCGGCACTTGCTGACGCGCCTGGGGTCTACGTAAAGGAGCCCTGAACTGCCTTGTTGGCGGTGATGATCTGCCGCCAGGCTTCGAGGCGCCGGGCGTAGCTGAAGCCGGCGTTGGCCGGGCTGGTGGATGGCAAGCGCGTGAAGCGCATCGACCGGGTTGTATCCGCCGGGAGTTGGTTGAGTACATGGCGCCGGAAGCTTGTCTCTGCCATGGCGCCATTGAAGAACACTTGTTCGATGTGGGGATGCGAGGCAAAGAAGGTGGCGAAATCGTTGGGGACGATCGAGTGCGGATCGATGTCGCCATCCAGGCTGCCCTCACGTTTGCAGCTTTGCAGCACGTCCCACAGGGCCAGCCCGGCGCCAGTCAGTTTCTGGAGTCGGGCGGGGTAGGGGAGATCCGGGTTGGCGCCGATCAGTTCGCCGAGGATCTTCCAGAATAGGTTTCGTGGATGGGCGTAATATTCCTGGGCGCGGAGCGAGGCTTCGCCGGGCATGCTACCCAAGATCAGGGTCGTGGCCGATGGTGCCGAGACTGGCGGAAAACTGAAGATCAGGCTCATGGAAATGGTTTTGTACCGCACGCCAAGCTGGCTTGCGTGGTGAAGCATCAATGATTGCAACCGATATGTCCGAATCCCGGGGGCGGGGAATGAAACAGCGTGCTCATGTGCTGGTGGTCGACGATCAGGCCGACAACCTCCTGATTCTAGAGGACGTGTTGTCCGAGCACTACGATGTGCATCCGGCCAACAACGGCGTCGAAGCCCTCGGCTTTCTCGAGGCAGGCGGCTCAGCCGATCTGATCCTGCTCGATGTGATGATGCCTGAGCTCGATGGCTTTGAAGTCTGCCGGCGTCTCAAGGCCAGCGAATCGACTCGGTCCATCCCGGTGATGTTCCTGACCAGTCTCGATCGCCCTGAAGACGAAGAACTGGGGTTCTCGCTAGGGGCGGAAGACTTCATCCACAAGCCGGTGTCGCCGCCCGTGGTGCTGGCTCGTGTCAGAACGCATCTGGCGTTGTCGAAGGCAACCCGGGCGCTCCAGCGCCGCAATGCCGATCTGGAGTTGATGGTCGCCGAGCGCACCGCCGAGATCAGCGAGCAGGCCCGCAGGCTCGTTGCCAGCAAGCAGGAAGTGATCGCAGCCCAGGCCGCCACCATCACCGCCTTCTGTGCCCTGGCCGAGGCGCGCGACAACGAAACCGGCAATCACATCCGTCGGACCCAGCATTACGTTCGGATCCTTGCCGAGGCGTTGCGTGACCATCCCCGCTTCTCCGGCGATCTCAACGACGACGTGATCCAGCAACTCTTCAAGTCGGCGCCGCTCCACGATGTGGGCAAGGTCGCCACGCCGGATGCGATCCTCCTCAAGCCAGGCAAGCTCACGCCGGAAGAGTGGGTGATCATGCAGCGGCATTGCGAATCCGGCCGCGATGCGATCCAGCAGGCCGAGGACGCCCTCGGCGGCCTGAGTGACGCACCTTTCCTCCATTACGCCGCCGAGATTGCCTACGGCCATCATGAGCGCTGGGACGGAAGCGGCTATCCTCAGGGTATCGCGGGCGATGCGATCCCGCTGTCGGCCCGACTGATGGCGGTGGCGGATGTCTACGATGCACTTATTTCAAGACGGGTTTACAAGCCGCCGTTTCCCCACGAGCAGGCGGTCCTCATGATGCTAGCCGAACGTGGCCGCCACTTTGATCCGGATATCGTCGATGCGCTGGAGCAGGTCGCTGGCAAGTTTGCGGAAATCGCGACGAGTTTCCGTGACGAGCCGGAGGAGGAAGGGGCCGCCCGCTCCTGATCGCGCGTGCGTTGCCTGAAGTGCTGGAGCGCCACCCCTGGGGACGGCGTTGGCGTTGTTGCGAGGAAGTCTGAGTTCGCCTTGGAAGTCAGGCTGGAAGCCGCAGCAAACCCGTAGTGGGGTGCAGCTGCGCGCTTGAAGATGCCTCGATTGAGGCTTGAGATGCTGGTGCGGACGGAGAGACTCGAACTCTCACACCAAAGGCGCCAGAACCTAAATCTGGTGCGTCTACCAATTCCGCCACGTCCGCGAGAGGCTCGCATTGTAATTTGGCGGGCAGGTCTGGGCTAGTCTTGTTTGCGGTGTCTTCGTTGTCGGCCAGAAATACATGTATATGTGTGGCCGCTGCGGTGTAGCGAGGCGTCGCGGATCGAATGCGCTCCGAAGACGTCCGCGGGATCAGGGTGTGTGTGCTTCACCTTGGCGACGTCAAAATGCATTGTCGAAAGAAACCTCTTGACGTCTTCTGATAGTTCTTTATAATTCGGCCCTCTTCGCAGCGCAGTTGTTCAGCGCGGTGTTGAGGGGGGGTGGCCCGGTGGTGTTGGGTTGTTCTGGCGCAGTCAGGTGTTTGCAGCGAAGTTTAAAAAGATTTCGCGCAGTGCTTGACGGAGCTAAAAAGCTCTGTATAATGCGCACCTCTTCGCTGCAGCGCGCAGCGGTTCTTTAAAAATTCGAACAACCGATAGGTGTGGGTACTCGGTTTCGAGGCGGTGTTCTGGTTTATACCAGAGTGCCACAAGAAATTGAAGTATCTGCAGAAACGTCAGGTTTCTGGAGTTTTTGGATTGAACTTAAGAGTTTGATCCTGGCTCAGATTGAACG
>NZ_SSXU01000079.1 GCF_009469605.1 Zoogloea sp. 1C4
ACGAACCGTCAAGAAATTGACAAGTCAGGTTTACTAAGCTTCAATAAACGAAAGGATATTCGTCCTAAGTACAGACAACAAACGCCGAATTTCTTCTTCGGAAGAGATGAAGTAAAAATGATATTTTACAATGGAGAGTTTGATCCTGGCTCAGGATGAACGCTAGCTACAGGCTTAACACATGCAAGTCGAGGGGAAACGATAGAGAAAGCTTGCTTTTTCTAGGCGTCGACCGGCGCACGGGTGAGTAACGCGTATCCAACCTGCCCATCACTTGGGGATAACCTTGCGAAAGTAAGACTAATACCCAATGACGTCTCTAGAAGACATCTGAAAGAGATTAAAGATTTATCGGTGATGGATGGGGATGCGTCTGATTAGCTTGTTGGCGGGGTAACGGCCCACCAAGGCGACGATCAGTAGGGGTTCTGAGAGGAAGGTCCCCCACATTGGAACTGAGACACGGTCCAAACTCCTACGGGAGGCAGCAGTGAGGAATATTGGTCAATGGGCGAGAGCCTGAACCAGCCAAGTAGCGTGCAGGATGACGGCCCTATGGGTTGTAAACTGCTTTTATAAGGGAATAAAGTGAGTCTCGTGAGACTTTTTGCATGTACCTTATGAATAAGGACCGGCTAATTCCGTGCCAGCAGCCGCGGTAATACGGAAGGTCCGGGCGTTATCCGGATTTATTGGGTTTAAAGGGAGCGTAGGCCGGAGATTAAGCGTGTTGTGAAATGTAGACGCTCAACGTCTGCACTGCAGCGCGAACTGGTTTCCTTGAGTACGCACAAAGTGGGCGGAATTCGTGGTGTAGCGGTGAAATGCTTAGATATCACGAAGAACTCCGATTGCGAAGGCAGCTCACTGGAGCGCAACTGACGCTGAAGCTCGAAAGTGCGGGTATCGAACAGGATTAGATACCCTGGTAGTCCGCACGGTAAACGATGGATGCCCGCTGTTGGTCTGAATAGGTCAGCGGCCAAGCGAAAGCATTAAGCATCCCACCTGGGGAGTACGCCGGCAACGGTGAAACTCAAAGGAATTGACGGGGGCCCGCACAAGCGGAGGAACATGTGGTTTAATTCGATGATACGCGAGGAACCTTACCCGGGCTTGAATTGCAGAGGAAGGATTTGGAGACAATGACGCCCTTCGGGGCCTCTGTGAAGGTGCTGCATGGTTGTCGTCAGCTCGTGCCGTGAGGTGTCGGCTTAAGTGCCATAACGAGCGCAACCCCTCTCCTTAGTTGCCATCAGGTCAAGCTGGGCACTCTGGGGACACTGCCACCGTAAGGTGTGAGGAAGGTGGGGATGACGTCAAATCAGCACGGCCCTTACGTCCGGGGCTACACACGTGTTACAATGGCAGGTACAGAGAGATGGTGTTCTGCAAAGCGCATCTAATCCTTAAAGCCTGTCTCAGTTCGGACTGGGGTCTGCAACCCGACCCCACGAAGCTGGATTCGCTAGTAATCGCGCATCAGCCATGGCGCGGTGAATACGTTCCCGGGCCTTGTACACACCGCCCGTCAAGCCATGAAAGCCGGGGGCGCCTAAAGTCCGTGACCGTAAGGAGCGGCCTAGGGCGAAACTGGTAATTGGGGCTAAGTCGTAACAAGGTAGCCGTACCGGAAGGTGCGGCTGGAACACCTCCTTTCTGGAGAGACGAATTTCCTATGAAGATTTAGGAACAAGACTTAAAAGTTCGCTTCTCTTCTTGTACGCACCATCTGTTTAATTAAATACAGGAGACTGGGATTCCTTATACATTATATAATATATAGGGATGGCTCAAGCAAAATGGTTCAACTCCACAATCTCCACTATGCCTTTTAGGCAAGAAGATCTTTGACATATTGACACAAGCAAAACTGTAAGTAATGAA
>NZ_SSXU01000080.1 GCF_009469605.1 Zoogloea sp. 1C4
AGTATAATTTACTAAATGCTTTCTGAGAACCTTGTTTAGCTTGCTCTACTAGATCTATTATTTCTTGTGTCATATAGCTAAACTTTAGTGGATTGTAGTTAACCCAATAACTACAATCCTTAAATTCAGAAGGGAAGTTTTATGATTTCTTTACAGTAATAATTATTTACTGCTAGACATCTTTTATAGAATACATCTGAGATATGTTCTCTCCATTCTTCTTTCTCTTCTTCATTGAGAGGATATGCCATTTTCAATGACATATTAATAGCAATCCTTACTCTTACTAATCTTGTTTGAAGACTTAATATTTTATCTTCTAATAGATTATTAAGAATATCCATCCATAGTCTTCTATTTATCCACTTATTGATACTTAGACAAGTGTTACTAGTAACTATCTTAGATTTTAAATCAGGTGGTATATTTGCCCAATCATCTAATACACTATCTGCATATCCTAATACTTTAGTATCAAAATTAGCAGAAGATACAATCTTGTCTAAAGTAAACCTATAAGGTTCCTCTAATTCAGCATTGAGTGCTTCAATAAGTCTCTTAAAATCGCTCATTATGGTTCTCTGTTAAGTGCTTTACAAATTACAGTAAATACATAGTTAGCTTGAGACATTTTTAGGCTGTATTTCTTCTTTAAATGCAGTCTAGTTCTTACTTTAGCTTGTTCTATACCATATAATGGTAAAGTTGATTTATAGTAAGCAATACCTTCTTCGATGATTTTATCTTTTCTAGAATCTTCTCCTAAGCCTTCTAGAGTCTGTAAATCACCAATACCTACATTATCAACTACTTCAGTAATAGATGGTAATGCAAATGTATACTTTTCAGGATACATCATAATATCTACCACTTCAGGACTGTCTTTAGTAAGATCTTTAGCTTTACCATTCTGTTTAAAGTAATTAAGATCAATTGCACCTACTACTTCTAATAATGGTTCTACTCCGCTTAAAAGGAGCAATACATTAGTTTCTGGACCTTGTGCGATCCACATACCTGCTTTTAACATAATCCTTTTGTTTTAAGTATTTTGATAAATTCATTTTTGAATCTCTTTACTACAACTGCTGCATCCATTGGACTAATGTTGAATTCAGAAGCTACTTTCTTTCTAAATTCCATTTCTCCACTGCATTGCTGCATTACTTCTTGTAGTCTTTCTCGCTCTCCTGGTTCAGTCCAGCGAACATATTGAACAATTTCCATGTTAATTCATTTGATGTTCAAGATCTTTAATTTTATTATAGATGCCTACCCAATATATCAAGCCTTCTTTACTCTTTTCAGCTTGAAACATTTCATAGATTTTGCATCTATTGTATCCGACTGTAATGTTATGTACACCACGTCGCCAACCTCTACCTCCCTTCATTACTGATGGAGTTGATTCATATACATACTCAATGAACGCAGTAAGTTTACGTTCTCTTGTAAGAACAATTTCCCAAGTCTTAGGCAATTTATTCCTAATAAAACCTCTTAAGCCTTTTTTATTCATGTTTATATTTAAATATTTTTGAATTACTTCCAAATTCAAATTTAATTAGATAGATACTATTTTTAATAGTTGCTCCATCAAGTGTTATTTTAACTTTACATATAAAATCATCAAGATAATACGTACTATTAATATACCATCCAACTATACTATGATAGTTTCTTCCATCATTACTACTAATCCACGCTTTTGCAAAATAATCTTTCATATTATATGTTGATTGATCTTCATATATTGCTAATAATATCCAAAGTTCTTTTCGTATAGTATCTAAGATTTCTGCTTGAGTATCAAATTCTTTTTCTTTACTCTTTTTATGCCGACCACGATTCATAAGTAGTTTCTTTAATTGAAGATTGGAGTCTTT
>NZ_SSXU01000081.1 GCF_009469605.1 Zoogloea sp. 1C4
AGCTTAATTGAAATACTAATTAAAATGACTCTCACTTATTTTTAACTCATAAGCAGATATAGCTGTCAAACTAATCTTATTGGAGTACATGGTTTTAACGTCTGCACTAATACTAATCTCCTCCACCTACCTTCAGACGACAGTAATACTGCCCTCTAAAATGATTAGATATAAGCCCCACATGTTTGTCACTGATTCTCACAGTAAAGACGGCTACTTCTATCTTCACAGACTAAAGTAACCTTCTCTTTTTACTCTAATAATTAATGGCTTGGTGAATTGTATCACTATTAATTTGTGGTAATGAGGACCTTGGCATACTATCTGGTATATATTCTTTTTGTATATCCATACTCCTCTTTATTAATTTATCATAAAAGTCTTTGTTACTAATATAAATAGAAACAATTTCATGATTTGATAAATCTGTACCTTTAGTAACAAGTATTTGAGTTAGTACTTGTTCTGGCATAACCAAGAACACACTATCTACATACTTGTCTAATCTCATATTTTCACGCCATTGTAGCACTTCTTGTACTGTTGGTGCTACTACTTGTTCAATTGTGTCCGTTTCAGGGATTTGTTTTTCTTTAGGACTACGAGGTCTTGCACAACTGATAAAAATTGCTAATGCTACTATTGCTGCAATTAGCCAAAATACATACTTAAATTTCATTTTTGATAAATGTTGTTTAATCTTTTAACATGTTATAAATCTCTTCTACTGATTCTTTTGCTTCGAGAATCATAGTTTCTCCATCATCAAGTTTAGTAAAGATAGCTGATCCTTCTGAATAATCTTCTGATGGAAGAACTGAAGAAATAATACTTTTTCTTACAGTGGCTGGCTTTCCTCCTGATTCATTGTCATGTAATAATAAAAATTCACTCATTTTGATAATGTTTTAAGTTAATACTAAGTATATAAATGCTATTAATATTGCATCTATTACAATTAATACTCTTGTTACTGGATGTGTTTCATACCAGTTTTCAAATTTATCCCACCATATATCTGCTAAATCAGCTTGGTTTGATTTCTTTGTATCCATTGTCTTTATCTTTATATCCACTGCCAAGTGTATATACAAAAGATAATACGCAGAATATAAATAGTGCGATTATCACTACTTTAGAGTAATACCAATAATTCCAATAATCGGTATATAACAGTCCATACACTTCTTCATCAAAGAAATATATTCCTTGATGTTCAATAATCATCACAGCTGCAAATAATGCAGTTATGAGTCCAAATAAAAAATACATTAATTTTTGCATAATAATTATTTATTGATTAAATACTATTTGCTACAAATACTATTGTCGTTACTATTGCTAATAATATTAACAAGTATATTAATAATCTGATAGTAATAACAATGCGCCAGAATCGTTCATTTCCCATATACTTTTATACTTATCATTAAGTTTTTTCCAAAAAATATGTCCTTCTTTTGTATGTATCCATATAAGTGTACATTCAATTGCCATATCAGGAACTCTTAATTTTGTATAAAATGGTTCTATGTTTATTTTATTATCGTGAACATATTTACTACTGCCGTCTAAAAAGCTATCTAATACTTTTTCTTTAATAAGAAAAGTAAGTAATAAATAAGGCATATTAAATAATATTTGCCTTCTAAATTTTTGTTGTTCCGTTAACTTTTTCATTGATTGAATTGTACTTTTTTATGAACTTTAAATATTACTTCAGTGTCACTCTTAATTTCAATAGTAAAGTGAGGAGATGATTTACTGTCTATTCTTCGTTTGATCCATTTAACTACGTAATCCGCAGTTAATACTTCAAATTGCAAATAGCTACGCTATTTTCCACT
>NZ_SSXU01000082.1 GCF_009469605.1 Zoogloea sp. 1C4
CTTTAATCAAAGGACAAATACTTACAGCAATATCTCCTTGGTTCTTTAGATACTGGATGTTTAAATTCTGGAATGCTAAATTTAAAATGAATTGGGGATACGGACATTCAGTTAGACCAATGAAGAAAGAAACAACTTCTGATATCTACATTCAGACAGGTGAAGCTTTAACTGATGAAGATGCAGAACGAACTATAAAGAGAATATCGAAACTATTTGATAAAGAAGAATAGTTTCAACTACTAGGAGGATCTGTGACAATCCTATATGGCACTATCAATTTAAGGATATTAGATAATTTATGGAAGCGTGAGCCTGCACAGCAGAAATAAAAATCTACCTCTGGATAGGCGTGGTTCGATTCCACGACTAGTAGCAAACTAAAACAGATTGCATATGTATAGTAGAAAGCGAGCAAAACTCCCAGATAACATTACTCTAGATTGGATACTTTCTAAAGTAACAGAATATGATATATATGCAAAATATATAGGTCAATTTAAAGTAGGTATGATATACAATAGTCCATTTAGGAAGGATAAAAATCCATCCTTTGGTATTTACTATAGTAAACGTACTAAACAACTACTTTTTAAAGATCATGGAACAGGTGAATGTGGTAATGTGATTAAATTTGTATCATTATTTACTGGTAAAACAGAATATAATGATATACTATCAGATATAGTAGATAAGTTAAACATTACTAATAACACTAAACTCGTTAGCTCTAAGCAATATATACTGCCAACTGAAACAGTAATTGGTGTAGTACGTCAGGAATTTACTGATGTAGATATCAATTACTGGAAACAGTTCAATATTTCTATAAATACTCTAAAGAAATTCAATGTAAATAGTATTAAATATTATTTATGTAATGGAATAGTAAAGGGTACTTATAAACGAGAAAATCCAATGTATGCATATAAGGTCTATAATAACTTTAAGATATATAGACCACTAGCAGATAAATATACTAAGTGGAGAAACAATCTTACAGACTATGATATCCAAGGCTATGAGCAGTTGCCTCAAAAAGGTGATATATTATTTATCACAAAGTCCATGAAAGATGTTATGTGTTTGCATGAGATGGGTATACCAGCAGTTTCTCCATCTTCAGAGAGTACGTTTCTACCTAAAGACGTATTAGAGCAACTTAAAACGCGTTTTAAGCGTATTATAATACTTTTTGATAGAGATGTAGCTGGAGTAAAAAGAAGTCGCAAATTAAGCCGAGAAACAGGCTTAGAAGCAATGTTTATTAACAAAAAATTCAAAGCTAAAGATGTATCTGATGCTGTTAAAGCAAATAGCTTTGAAGAAATAAAAAATTGGTTAAATGAAACTATTAAAAACTATAGGTAAAGTAATAGCATTACCTTTTGATTTAGCTCTGATACTTGGAAAGTTATTATTAATTCCAATCAAATTAGTAAGTGTATTGTTGCATGGAGAATTTATTGAATGGAATAAAAAATGCAAGTTTATAGGAAATTCGATTAAAGAAATGTTTAAAGCTTTTAAACATAATAAAGATTATTCTTTCTTGCATTCAGTAGGATTTACGGATGAAAATGGTAATTTCTCTGAAAGAGTTGAAACGTTTAAAATAACTAGTGATAGTATGCAACATTATATTAATTATGCTAAAACAAGTCTTAAACAAGAAAGTGCGTAATGCTACTAAACAAGAAATAGATGGAATAGTATTTCGATCTAAGTTAGAAGCTTATACATATTAGAAACTAAAGGAAGCAGGTATATCAGCTGAATATGAACAGCATAGATATACTTTACTTCCTAAGTTTATATATAATAACTCTAC
>NZ_SSXU01000083.1:0-368 GCF_009469605.1 Zoogloea sp. 1C4
GAAGAACTGATAAATATTATTATTAAAATGCAGATAGATATTCGAGAAGAAAGAGATGAAATCTATCGCAGACATTTATCAGATACTTTATGGGGTTAATTCATTCACTTAAATAAATCAATTATTAACAATTAAAATCAAAAGAATTATGAAGAATTTTATGAATTTTGTAGGAATTATGTTAGGTGCATCAATGTTGTGTGACAAAGTAACTGATGGAGGTTATAACTTTGAAGCTGGAATGAAACATCAAGAAGAAAAAGATGGTAAAGTTGAAGCATCAGCAGTTACTGAAGCAAAGAAACAGATCCAACAAGAACAACTTGAACGTGAATCTCGTGCAGCAAAGGGTAGAATTCAGGATTGCG
>NZ_SSXU01000083.1:473-1829 GCF_009469605.1 Zoogloea sp. 1C4
GGTAAAGTTGAAGAATCAGCAGTTACTGAAGCAAAGAAACAGATCCAACAAGAACAACTTGAACGTGAATCTCGTGAAGTAAAACGTAGAATTCAGGATTGTGAAAAAGCTGTTTCTAGAGCAGAAAGATACGGACGTTTTGCATCAAAACACAAGAACATTATGAAAGACTTTTCTGAAGGACTGAAGAAAGCTCAAGCTGAATTTGAATCTACAGGTGATTACAAAGCTTGGGACAAAAAGTATTCAGAACTTACAGATAAGAAAGATGACGCTATCGCAAAAGCGAAAGAAGAAATCTTTGGTTCAAGATACGAAAATATCTATCTTTAATCAACATCCAAATTCTAAATGCTTTTATGCTAAATAGAATAAATGTGAACCCTGCAAACTATATAAGTCGCATTGTCGCATTGAGGAGTTCGGGGCAACATGAACTGAATTGACAGTTCTATTCAATGCTTTTATGCTAGTAATAGGATATTATGCCTACTGATCATGTGCTATAAATAGATCATTCTTTATTTAAATGCTTTTATGCTAACAAATAAAGGATAGTCTCATAGACGAAAAACAGTAAGTATATCAAAATACATATACATATAGTACTTTTATGTCTATATTTCAATCGAGTCTCTAGCTTGCTAGATGAGCACTTGGTATAATATGTATTCTGTCAAAGACTATAAATTCTAAAGTAATAGCGGCTTTATGCTATTATATACTAGATTTAATGCTTTTATGCTCATAATCAACAGTGTATACTATTACTTTAGAATTACATATTAAGTATAGAGAGTTTGATCGCTCTCTATACTACTAAAAGAGTATATTGCACTATTATATCAACCCAATGATATATGAAAACTCGTGTATGATGTATATCTCTCTAATTGAGGCGTTATCCGGTCTGCTAGGATATGAAGGCGCAGAGGTGTGCAAAACTCTTTATATTTACAACTTAAAATTATTTATCATGAGCTATATTGCAGCAGATATGTGGGGTGAACATCTATTCTATAATAAACCTGTTAGATATGTTCATGAAACAACAAAAAGAAGTTGGTGGATAGATCCAAAACATAATAATTCTATTAGTGTACCAATAGGTACGGCTAAACTATTTAATGATGCAGGATTCTTATATACTCATTATGTACCATTTGATAAAAGAAATATGTGTTTTGGAGATAATCCTATAGAAATAAAAGTATATTGACTGTTAGGTCATTGGATGAATCGTTTGGACGAGGGTTCGACTCCCTCATGCTCCACGTTGGAAATTATGATAATACAATACGCCCATGCTCGTTTTAACACCCTGCTATAAGTAATTGTTATTACGTAGACGCAATA
>NZ_SSXU01000084.1 GCF_009469605.1 Zoogloea sp. 1C4
AAAATATTAAACTGCTTTCTATGGATAACATTGTTTCTTTCATGAGTGAAGTCAAAATGCTAGAAGATGAAGACATTAGCCTTCAGGAAATTATAAACATTATGAATATCTCTACTGAAAACATACCAACTAAAGTTAGTGATACTGTAGAATACGATGATGAATGTGATGACTGTGACGAATGTAATGATGTATATGACGATTGTGAATGTTGTAATGCAGCGTGAGAACAAATAAGGCTAGATATATTCTAGCCTTTTAACTTATATAAACATGAAAATATGCGGTATAAGTGATATACATGGTAATCTCATTGAGAATATACCTGAGTGTGATGTACTATGTATATGTGGTGATATAGTAACATTAAATGCTCAAAGAAATATTGAAGCATCTAAACATTGGTGGGAAACAAAATTCATAAAGTGGGTAGATAAATTACCTTGTAAGAAGGTAATTATTATACCAGGTAATCATGATTTTTACTTAGAATATAAGTATAAATTAAATGAATGGGGTTCTTTTAAAGATAATATGCAAATTTTATCTAAAGGTAAATTAGTATTTCTTATAGATGAAATGTATATATATGAAGGTGTTAAATTCTACGGATCTCCTTGGATTAAACCAATTGAATTTCAAGAGGACAGATGGGCATTTAGTAGATTTGATACTTATGAAGATATACCACAATGTGATATACTACTAACACATGATAATCCATTTTGTAATGAAGCTCTAGATGTTTTCTCCTTTGGAAAGAGTAAATATCATTTATATGGACATTGGCATGATGGATCTAGTGATATAAATTCTGGAAGATACAATTGTTCTAGATTGAATAATTGTTATAGTTTTAAAAAGAATTATGAATTTGTAGTATTAGATATTATGACAGAAAAAGAAAAGAAACAGGTAGAACAAGCATTATTGGATAAACTTATTAGTCAAGCATACAATAATAATGTAGCAGATTGGCTTAAGACATTTAAAGAAGTTGAACTACAACAAGATAAAGAAGATGAAGTAGTTTGGGATACTTCGGCAGAAGTTCCTGAGTCAGCTGTAATTAGCGACATGGAGGATTAAATATGAAAGTAGAAGGAATTGTTACAGATAATGAACGTATTGTGATTGAAGCAATGTTCAATAATGTTATTGATGATACTATAGAAATACAAGCTATAGAAGAAAAAGTAATTATAGAGTATGTTAAAGAATAAGATGGATATTAGTATTCCTTATTACGAAGATAATAGCAGAGTAAGTAATTCTGCAATAGGATGGTTTATTAAAAGAGGTCCTAGGTATTTTCGTGATATGCTTGATGGAAAAGAAGAGGGAATGAACTTTTCTTTTCTTGAAAAAGGAACTATGATTCATGAATATTTACTTCAACCAGACGAATTCTGGAAAGATTATATTATTCTTGATTTTGCAACACCTAAAGTAAAACAGCAAAAGGATTTATTAGATGAGTATCATAGACTTATGCAAGTAAATCCATTAGAATCTCAAGATAAGCTTAAACTATCTGCTTATAAAAAAGCTTATAGTAATAAGAAATCTGATGAGAAATGTATTGAAGAAGCTGAAGGTCTTATTATGATTTATCAAGATTACTTAGAATACTTGAGTAAGAAAGATGATAATAAGAAGATAATTAGCTTTGCTGATTTACAAATGCTTAAGAAGATTAAGGAAAATATTCAGAATCATAAGAAAGCAAATGAATTGCTTTTTAATTTACCATCTACTTTTGAAACTCATAATGAATTT
>NZ_SSXU01000085.1 GCF_009469605.1 Zoogloea sp. 1C4
TGATCATCTGGACGACTTGCAGCTTGAAGCTCGCATCGAACGCCCGGCGTTTCTGTTTCATTAAGTTCTCCTCTACGGGTGGATGATCCACCTATCGAGGTGTCCGAGGAAATTAGACCACTACAACTGCAGATGATCCTCTCCCCGCAAGCGACGCCCGACCTCACCTGGCCCCCCGAGCCCCAACGCTGGCCGCCGGTCTTTCCACCGGCGTGCGCCAGCGCTTGGGGGGATGATCGTTTTGGGTTGTGGATGGAGGTTTCGCTGGACGGAAAGCCGAATTGTTTCCGCTGGATCGAGCCGGGTGAGTTTTTGATGGGCTCGCCGTGGGGTGAGGCATGGCGAAGAAAGGACGAAGGTCCGCGTCATTTGGTTCGTCTGACGGAAGGTTTCTGGCTTGCGGAAACAGCGTGCAGCCAGTCGGTGTGGCAGGCGGTGATGGGTAGCAACCCCAGCAACTTCACTGAAGACCCGCGGAACCCAGTGGAGTGTGTGAGCTGGCACGATGTGCAGGACTTTTTGAGGGAAGTGGAAAAACGCTTGCCTGGAGTGAAGGCGGACTTGCCGACGGAAGCGGAGTGGGAGTATGCGTGCCGGGCGGGGAGGGATACGGCGCTCAGTTGGGGTGACGTCATCAGTCCATCCGAAGCAAACTACGGCGTAGCGTACAGCTATACCGACGGCCGGTCCGGCAAGTACCGGGAAGGAACGGTGCCGGTAAAGATGTACCTCCCGAACGCTTGGGGCTTGTATCAGATGCACGGCAATGTGGATGAGTGGTGTGCAGACGGTAAACGGGACTACGACGGCGCGCCGAAAGTGGATCCGCATGGTCCTGATGGCTACTGGGGTTGGCCTGTTCTGCGTGGTGGAGCGTGGTACAACGAGCCGCAAAGGCTGCGTGCTGCAAGCCGCGGCAGTTGGTCGGCTAGGATGCGCAACAATTCAGTGGGCTTCCGCTTCTCCCTGAGGTCCACAAGTAGCGCGGAGCGCCCGCCGGAGGCGGTGGTCACGCGGGACGCGTGACCGGGGGTTTGGCCCCGGAGGGGCCCGTGGCCCGCTCCGGGACGGGGCGGGCCACGACGCGGCAAAACCGCCGCACGCCTCGTCCTCCATTTTCCACTCCCCACCTTCCCATTCCCCAATCCCCTGTAGTGGTCTAATTTCCTCGGACACCTCGATAGGTGGATCATCCACCCGTAGAGGAGAACTTAATGAAACAGAAACGCCGGGCGTTCGATGCGAGCTTCAAGCTGCAAGTCGTCCAGATGATCAGGGACCAAGGCCTGAGCGTCGGCCAAGTATGCCGCGACATGGGTCTGGGAGAGACCGCGGTGCGGCGCTGGCTGGCGCAACTCGATGCGGAGCAAAGCGGACAGGCAGGTATCGGCAAGCCGCTGACGGCTGAACAGCAACGCATTCGCCAACTCGAGGCGGAGAATCGGCAGCTTCGCCAGGACAATGACCTGTTGAAAAAAGCGTCGGCCTTCTTTGCCCGCGAACTGAAATGACCTACCGGTGCATCACTCAGTTGCAAGAGAAGGCCGACAACACCGCATTGCTGTGCCGGTTGCTGGGCGTGAGTCGTTCGGGCTTCTACGCCGCCTGCTCACGCAGGGGCGAACCCGCCAGGGTTTGCCCAACGAGCACCCACCTGCGCGCCGCCTTCACCGCCTCCGGACGCTGCTATGGCAGCCGGCGCCTGCGGGCCGTCCTGCATGCGCAGGGGCTTCG
>NZ_SSXU01000086.1 GCF_009469605.1 Zoogloea sp. 1C4
GATTCCTAGTGTATATTAGCTTCTTATAATCATCTTCACAGGACTTCTCTTCTACTGTAAGCTTATAATCTTCATTACCAAAGTATAACTGCTTAAGCTTCTTTTCTCTGATATCTGGTTCTAGCTGAAGTACATATGGAGATTTAAAATACCACATAAGTACTATATAACTTATTACATTTGTAGCTTGTTGTTTATCTGGCTTATCAGCCTCCCACAACTTTTTAAAGAACGGGAGACCTAAAGCATCAGGGTGTATTACTACTTTACCACCGTTTATATCAAATAGTTTCATCGTATGGGTTTACAACAATCATAGCATAATCCTTCGTTATTAATTTCGCTTTGCTTACTAGCTTCATATTTTTCTAGTCTTACAAAGTAATCTTCAAATAATTTTCCCGGTACTAAAAAATATTCTGTTTTATTGTATCTATCTTCAATACCATAAAAACTGATTATTATATCTCCAGGTTTAGCTGTATATTTATGTTCACCATTAATATATACTTCGCTCTCTTCTTTTATACAATATGCATTTCTAAGAAGGCTGTTAGACCCCAATGGTGCTGGATTCAAATTGTTATCTAATTCAATAGGATAACATTCATTACTTATTAAAACTTTCTTCATAATTACTCAATTACTTCTTCAACACTAGGTTCAAAATTCTCTGGCATGAATTCTTCAGGATGCTGAGCTCTATATTCTTCTTCTGCTTTAGTATTAGTAATAGCGTCTAATAGTTGATAGAATTTCAATTCTACCGCTTCTTGTTGTTCAGCAGGAATCTGATTAGTGATTAATTTATTCATTAACTCCTTCATTACATCCTCTGTGAATTCTCCTTGGACAATATCGGTCTTATATCTACTATCACCGATAACCACTTCTATAAAACTTCCAACCCCTGATGCACTTACTGGAGTAATTGTAATATTTAAATTTTCCATAATTATTCTTTTACTTCTTTAATTTCATTATTTTGTTCTGCTGTAGCTTCTCCGAATCCTTTTTCTCCTCTTTCTGTTTCACTCAATTCTTCTACCAAAGTAGGTTCTAATATAGAACAAGGAACAATGACTAACTGAGCAAATGGTTCATCTGTAGTATATACTGTAGGAATAGCATCTGTAGTTACTTTAAATTTAGCCATTAACTCTCCACGATAATCAGAATCAATCACTCCAATACCATTACACATAATAATAGATCTTTTAGAGATAGATGATTTCATACAGATAAATCCAACATATCCTTCAGGAATTTCTACAGCAATATCAGTGTGATATACTAGTACTAACTTGCCACTATTATCTACTTCTTGAGTAATACGAGTAGTATATAGATCTAATCCCGCACTGCTACTAGTAGCTCTAATAGGCAACTTACCTTCAGATTTTTTAATCTCTTCTGTGCCGTCTTCTTTCTTTACTGAGTAATCTAACTTTTTAAATTTCAACTGTTCCATAATTCTTTTTCTACTTTTCTATAACCTTCTTCTAAAACTTCTACTATCTCTTTAATTATTTCATTCTTAATTGTATCAACATTAAGACCTTGTGTAACTTCTTTAGAGTGTACGATTCCGTGAGTAACACCTTCTTCGTTTTTACGTATGAAGTGAACGTATAAAGTAGGATTACCGATACGATTTTTATTTACATCTATATCCTATGTTTCCCACCAAATAGCTTCTAAATTATTCATCTTG
>NZ_SSXU01000087.1 GCF_009469605.1 Zoogloea sp. 1C4
AATGGTGGTTCTAAAGACTATAACTGGTCCGATGATCCAAAAGGAGTAAATGAGGACTATAAGGCAGAGTGGACTTGTAAACGTGTACGTACTGATGGAGTATGGTCTAACTTTAGTACACCAGCACTATGGTCTAATTGGGGTGAACAAGGTTTATCAGGTGGTCATTATCAATATAGGTGGAAGATATCTGCTACTAAACCATCTATTCCTACAGATGCAGCTGCTTCAGGTTGGTCTACTAATAGTGAGTTAGTACCAGGAGATGGTGAGTACGTATGGTAGATTCAACGATTTGCTAATCCAGATGGTACTTTAACGGCATGGTCTAATCTTATACGTCTTACTGGTGCTGATGGTGAGGATGGTAAAGATGGTAATAGTATTGAATTTATTTATACTAGGAATGCAGATGGATCTCAACCTTCTACTCCTGCTAGTGTAAATCAAGCTGGTCATATACCTAGTGGCTGGTCTAATCATCCTGAGGGTGTAACTGCATCATTAATGTATGAATGGGTATCTCAAAGATACTTAGATAAGTCTACTTAGAAATGGGGTGATTGGTCAACTCCTGGTATATGGTCTAGATACTCAGAAAGAGGTAAAGATGGTGATGGATATGAATACATCTATAAGAGATTCTCTAATTATGTTGGTGGAGATAGTTTAGGTCCAGGTGGTTCTGATTACCCTCCAGCAAATGTAGATTCTAGTGAATACCAAGCTGATGATTATGTACCTAGTGGATGGGATGATAACCCAACTGGACCTACTGAATCTATACCTTATGAATATGTTTGGACTAGAAAGAAAGAGAATAGTAAATGGCAAGCTTGGAAAACTGGAGCACTATGGGCTAAATGGTCTAAGGATGGTGAGCCAGGTAAGCCAGGTCAAGATGGTAAACCAGGTGAACCTGGAGAACCAGGTAAGCCAGGATCTAACGGTTATAGTATAACCGTTAATGGTTGTCCTTCTGCCATTAGGTCTTCAAAGGGATTCCTACAAACTACAAATGTAAAACTAAGTGCCATAAAAGTTAGAGTTGATGATAGTGCTACTAGTTCTGTATCAGGATATTGGAAAAGCTATTATTTAAACAGTTCTGGTTCATGGCAATAGATCAACAGTACATCTGGTAATACGTTTACTTCCACATGGAATTCATCATTATCTACTACAAAGTTCTGGTTTGGATTTACTACAGATAGTAGCGATTACAGTTCGTTAAGTCCTACTAGTCAATATAAAGTATGGTCAGCTGAAGTTCCAGTAGTATTTGATGGAGATGTATCTGATATAGATGAAACTTATACCATCATGAGAGATAGAGGTCAATGGAGATCTGGAGTACAATACTATCATGATAAAGCATCAAATGCAATAAAAGGTCAAGATGTATCTAGTGTAACTAATTATTACTTATATTCAACAGATCAAAGTGTATCTTATGATACTACTAACTGGTCTACTAATGTACCTACAAATACATACGATCAAGGTAAATTATACTCTTATAGTAAGATAACATATTCAGATGGTACTATTACCAAAACAATACCTGAAGTATTATTAACATATTCTGATTCTAGAGTAACATCTATTACACAATACTTTGCAAATTCAACTAATACATCTGTTCCTAGTGAAGGCTGGTCTACTAACAAGCCCGCATTAAATAAAGATAAACCTTATTTATTTAGATAT
>NZ_SSXU01000088.1:0-373 GCF_009469605.1 Zoogloea sp. 1C4
TCACGCGCATGCCTCGAATGCACGCCTTGCCGCCCATGACTTCTGCTTGTTGGGTGATGCGATCAAGCGGTGCCATATGAGCCTCACCAGTGAACGTTCTTCGCAGGTTGACCGCTGGAGCTGCAAGCGGTTGCATGGAACGGCCATGTAGGAGATGTAATGGACGCCTCCCTCCCGCCTCAGGTATGGGTCCGCAGTGCTCTTCAATGAGAAGAGCCCTCCTGTTACCTGACGGCATCGATGTGCCAAAGTGGAAGTGTCGAAACGACCACAAACGGTAAGGAGGGCTCGTGATGAAGGTTACGACATTCGGTCTGGATCTGGCAAAGCGCGTTTTTCAGTTGCACTGGGTGGAGGCCGAGACGGGCGAGGT
>NZ_SSXU01000088.1:409-1681 GCF_009469605.1 Zoogloea sp. 1C4
AGCGTGACGTGTTTTGCTCGGCGCCGCGCCTCGGGGGTTGCGATGGAGGCGTGGGGCAGCGCGCATTACTGGGCCCGCAGGCTGATCGGGTTGGGTCACGAGGTGCGACTGATCGCGCCCAAGTTCGTGCGCCCGTTCGTGCGCAGCAACAAGACCGACGCGGCCGACGCCCAGGCGATCTGGGAAGCGGCGCAGCGCCCCGAGCGGCGCTTCGTGGCGGTCAAGAGCGAGCAGCAGCAGGCGGTGCTGATGCTGCACCGGATGCGCGAACAGTTGGTGAAGATGCGCACGATGCAGATCAACCAGTTGCGCGGCTTGCTCTACGCGTTCGGGGTGAATTTGCCGGCCGGCCGGCAAAAGGGCCTGGCCGAGGTGGCACCAGCGCTGGCGCAACTCGAAGACAGCTTGCCGGCGCTGGTGCTCGAGGCGCTCCAGGCGCAGCGGGCGCGCATCGACACGCTCACCCGGGACATCGAGGAGATCGAGCGCAAGCTGGCCGCGTGGCGCAAGGAAGACGAGGCCGCCCGGCGCCTGATGCAGATCCCCGGTGTGGGCGTGCTCACGGCCACCGCCGCGGTGGCCACAATCGGCGATGCCAAGGTCTTCAGCAGCGGGCGCGAGTTCGCTGCCTTCCTCGGCCTGGTGCCTCGACAAAGCGGCACCGGCGGCAGGGTGAAGCTACTGGGCATCAGCAAGCGGGGCGACGTGTACCTACGCAAGTTGCTGATCCATGGCGCACGCGCGGTCATCGCCCACGCCAAGGAACGCGATCCGTGGATCGACGGGCTGCTGGCACGCAGACCGATCAACGCCGTCGTCGTGGCCCTGGCCAACAAGATGGCACGCACCGCCTGGGCCCTGCTGGCCTACGGGCGGTGTTACGAGAAAAGGCGTTATGCAGAAGGACTGGCGTGACCTCGAGCAGCGCCAGGAGCACGAACCCAGAGTTGATCGTCCAAGGTTGCGCAGGTTGAGGCAAGCATGATGGCGTAAGAGGTCGGACCGTGGGGAAATCAGCCTGCAAGCCCGCTTGTCCTTCGAGGACGCGTAGGAGATGAGGCCTTCCCCAGCGAATTCCATCAGGGCCAGCAGACATCGGGTCTGCACAACAGGCCGGATATAAGACTGCAGCCAGATCCTCAAGCGTCAAATGCAAACTTCACTTGCCAAACCGGGAGGCGTCCATATAAGCGGGCTTGACCGCGACTGCAGATGACCGGCACCGCACAGGTCGCGGTCGAGCCCGCTCCTGCGGAGTGTCGGATCCGCGAT
>NZ_SSXU01000008.1 GCF_009469605.1 Zoogloea sp. 1C4
TACTCGCCGCGGTGCTCCAGCACCATGCGCACCGCACGCTCGCGCACCTCAGGGGAAAACTTGTTCGATTTGGTCATGGCTCAATCCTCTCAGAGTATTGGGCCTCCACCAAATCCGGGGCGGTTCAGTCCGACCTACAACTTGAGCAGGTTCAAGTCCGACTTGAATCGGTTCAACCCGAACTTGCGACCGTTCAAGTCGGACTTGAACCGGTTCAACAAAAACCTGGGATGTCCCAAGTAAAACTTGAACAAGTTCAAGTCGGACTTGAACCCACCTAAGTCCGACTTGCGGTCACGCACCAACAAGGTGAAGTGGTTCAAGTCCTACTTGAAGTCACTCAAATCGGACTTGAACGATTTCAAGTCTGACTTGAGCGGGCTCAAGTCCGGGATCAACCCACGATCCCGCCCCCTCACCCACCCTCAACACGCCCCCCGCCCGAACAGCCCACCCATGCGCCGACTGCCCTTCGACGAAGCCATCGCCTCCGCCGCGCTGCTGCTGATGACCCTGATCCCGCTGGTGGAGATCGCCCTGCGGCCGCTGCACAACATGGGCATCGCCAACGCCCCGATGATCGTCCAGCACCTGGGGCTGGTGCTCGCCATGGCCGGCGCGGTGCTGGCCGAGCGGGGCAACCACCTCACCAGCCTGGGCAACAGCTTTGCCAGCGCCCGCAATCCGGCCGTGCGGCACGCCGCAAACCTCTTCGCCAAGGGCAGCGCGGCGGTGCTGTGCGGGATGCTGGCCGAAGCGAGCTGGCAGTTCGTCGCCAGCGAGATGGACGCCGGCCGGCTGCTGGCCTACGGCCTGCCGGTATGGACGATCCAGGCCCTGATGCCCGTGGGCTTCGTGGTGCTGGGGGTCAAGCTGGGGAGCCGCTGCGCGAGCGGGCTGGCACTGCGCATCGTGCTGGGCGTGGCCCTCACCGCCGCCGGCTACGCCTTTGCCCGGCACTTCGACGGGGCCGAGTTGCCCCTCGCCCCCTTCGCCATCGGGCTGGTGCTGGCCCTGCTGGCCGGGGCGCCGATCTTTGCGGTGCTGGGTGGGCTGGCCCTGGCGCTGTTCTGGTCCGAAGGCCAGCCGCTGGCGTCGGTGCCGCTCTCCCACTACCAGATCACGGTGAATCCCTCCCTGCCGGCGCTGCCGCTGTTCACCCTGGCCGGGTTGATCTTTGCCCGCAGCGGTGCCGCCGTTCGGTTGGGCGCGTTGTTTACCGCCAGCTTTGGCGGCGGCGCCATCGGCTCGTCGATTGCCGCGGCGCTGTTGTGTTCGTTCTTCACCGCCTTCACCGGCGGCAGCGGCGTCACCATCCTGGCCTTGGGCGGCCTGCTGCTGCCGCTGCTGAAGGACGCCGGCCTGCCCGAGAAGCGCGGCATCAGCCTCGTCACCAGCGCTAGCGCCCTGGGCGTGCTGCTGGCCCCGTCGGTGCCCCTCATCATGTACGCCATCATCGCCCGGGTGCCCATCAACACCATGTTCCTGGCCGGCGTGCTGCCGGCGCTGGTGATGGTGTTCTTCCTGCTCACCGTGGGCGGCTACCTGCGCCGGGACGGCATCGCCCAGGTGGAGCGCCCGAAGGCCGACTTCACCGCCGCCCGCAAGGCGGCCTGGGCGGCCCGCTGGGAGATCCTCGCCCCGGTGGTGGCCATCGGTTCGCTGGCCAGCGGCCTCGCCACCCCCACCGAAAGCGCGGCGCTCACCGCCGCCTACGCCCTCCTCACCCAGTCCATCGCCCACCGGGAGCTCGACGGGCCGCTGCTGCGCCGCTGCCTGGCCGACTGCGCCCAGGTGATCGGCGGCGTGATGCTGATCCTCGGCATGGCGCTGGGCCTTACCAACTATCTGGTGGATGCCGGCATTCCCGATGCGGCGGTGGAATGGGTCCAGGGCGCCCTGCCCAACCGCTTCGCCTTCCTGGTGGCGCTCAATGTGTTTTTGTTTGCGGCCGGTGCGCTGATGGAGATCTACGCCGCCATCGTGGTGCTGGTGCCGCTGCTCCTGCCGGTGGCGGTGAGCTACGGCATCGACCCGGTGCACTTCGGGGTGATCTTCCTGGCGGTGATGGAGATGGGCTTCCTGTGCCCGCCGGCGGGGATGAACATCTTTTTCGCGTCGGCGATGTTCGGCAAGCCGATCCGCGAAGTGGCGGCGTCGGTGCTGCCAGCCCTGGCGGCGATCTTCCTGGGTGCGCTGGCGATCTCGGCGCTGCCGTGGCTGGCGACGGGCTTGCCGGGGTGGGTGATGGGCGGCTGAGGGCTCAGCCGGCCGGCGCCTCCCAGCGGGCGGCGGCCGAATCGTCAGCCTCCCGCGCATCCACCCAGCGGCCGCCTTCCGGGGTGTCTTCCTTCTTCCAGAAGGGCGCGCGGGTCTTCAGGTAATCCATGATGAACTCGCAGGCGGCGAAGGCGTCGCCCCGGTGGCTGCTGGCCACGCCCACGAACACGATGCGCTCGCCAGGCGTGAGGCGGCCGAAGCGGTGGATGACCCGGGTGCCGAGCAGCTGCCAGCGGCTGCCGGCATCCAAGACGATGGCCTCCAGTGATTTCTCGGTCATGCCCGGGTAGTGCTCGAGGGTCATGGCCGACACTTCGCTGCCCTCCCCCGCCAGCTTGTCGGCCCGCACGAGGCCGACGAAGCTGGCCACCGCGCCCACGTCGTTACGACCGGCGGAGAGCGCGGCAATCTCTGCGCCGACATCGAAGTCGGCTTCCTGCACGCTGACGGAATTCATGGTGGGCCTCGGTGGTGGTGGTGGATGGATGAATTAGCCGCCGGTGACGGGCGGGAAGAAGGCGATCTCGTCCCGGTCGGCCACGGCGGTGTCGGCGCCGGCCATCTCCTGGTTGATCGCCATCCGCACGTTGCGGCCCACATCCAGCGCCTCCCACGCGCCGCCGCGCTTGGCGAGGTGGGCACGCAGGTCGCCCAGGGTGGCGATGGTGGCCGGCAGGGTCAGCGTCTCGTGGGAGTAGCCGAGGGTTTCACGGAGGCTGGCGAAATATAGAACCTTGATGCTCATGACGCGCTTACGAAAGAAGTTCGGAATAAGGAATGAAGCGGACCAGATCGCCCGCGGCAACCGGCTGGCCGGCCGGGTTATCCACGAGGCCATCGGCCCACACGGTTGAGGTGAGGACGCCCGGGCCCTGGTTGGGGAAGAGGTCGACCTTGCCTTCGACACCGATGCGCGCACGCAGGAACTCCCGGCGGCGGTCCGGCTTGGTCCAGTTGAAGCCGGCCGGCAGCGGAATCGACCGGGGCAGGCAGTCGGCCACGCCCATCGAACGCAGCACGAAGGGCCGCACCAGCAGCAGGAAGGTGACGAAGCTCGACACGGGGTTGCCAGGCAGGCCGATGAAGGCCGCGCCCTCGCCGCCGGCGGGATCGTTCACCTGACCGAAGGCCACCGGCTTGCCGGGCTTCATGGCGACGAGCCACAGGTCGAGCCGGCCTTCGGCCTGCACCGCCGGGCGCACGTGGTCTTCTTCGCCCATGGACACGCCGCCGCTGGTGACGATCAGATCATTGGCCGCAGCGGCGCTCCGCAGGGCGGCGCGGGTGGCATCCAGGGTATCGGGCACGATGCCCAGGTCTTCCACCTCGCAGCCGAGGGCTTCGAGGAGGCCGCGCAGCACGTAGCGGTTGGAGTTGTAGATGGCGCCCGGCGGCAGCGGCTCGCCGGGCATCACCAGCTCGTCGCCGGTGGAGAACAGCGCCACCTTGAGGCGCCGGAACACCGGCAGCGTGGCGCAGCCCACCGACGCGGCAAGGCCCAGCATCTGGGGCGTGAGGCGCACGCCGGCGGAAAGCACCGTGGAACCCAGCGCGATGTCTTCGCCGGCGCGGCGGACCCACTCGCCCGCGCGGGGTACGTGGTCGATGGTCACGCTGTTGCCGTCGGCGGTGCACAGCTCCTGCATCACGATGGCGTCGGCGCCATGGGGCACCGGGGCGCCGGTGAAAATGCGCGCGGCGGTACCACGGGCCAGGGTGTGGCCGACGCTGCCGGCGGGGATGCGCTGGGCCACGGTGAGGCGCGCGCCGGGAGCGGTCACGTCGGCGGTGTTCACCGCGTAGCCGTCCATCGACGAGTTGTCGAGGGGCGGCACGTTGAGGGACGACACCTGATCGACGGCCAGCACACGGCCGAGGGCTTCGGCGGTGGGCACCTGTTCGATGGCGGAAACGGGCTTGGCGGCAGCCAGCAGCGCCGCCCGCACGTCGTCGAAGGGACGCATGGGATTGCTCATATCAGGCCCTGGTGTTGGAGGATGAAATCGGCCACGGCGGCCGGATCGTTGAGGTCTAGGCGCGGCAGCGGCGCGTCGAGGGGCACATCCGTGGCGATCGCCACTATGGCCGGGTTGTCGGGGTACTGCAGCGGCTTGCCCACCGCCGGGCGATGGACTTCGAGCTTGGGGATCTGCACGGCCTTGAAACCCTCGACCAGCACCAGATCGCAGGGCGACAGACGCGCCAGCTGGGCGTCGAGATCAGGCTCGGGCTCGCCGCGCAGTTCGTGCATCAGCACCCAGCGCTCGTCGGAGATCAGCAGGATCTCGCTGGCACCGGCCTCCCGGTGGCGCCACGAATCCTTGCCCGGCTTGTCGATGTCGAAGCCGTGGTGGGCGTGCTTGATGACCGACACCTTGAGGCCGCGGCGGGTGATCTCGGGGATGACCTGCTCGATCAGCGTGGTCTTGCCCGAGCCGGACCAGCCGGCAAATCCGAAAACCTTCATGCTGCTCCTTCGTGGCCGCAGGGCACCGCCAGCACCGGGGCGAAGCCGCCGCCGGGGGTGCGGAAATTGGTGGTCTGGCCGCGATAAAGCCGTGCGGTGACCAGTTGGACCTCGCCCCGATAGACGTAGTTGCGCAGGTCCATCTTGAGCGCCACGGCCTCGCCGCCCACCGACAGGCGCCGCTCGGAGGGCGGCACGAGGGCCTGGGCGATGTAGTCGCCGGCGATGATTTCGTCGAAGACGCGACGGGTGAGCTTGTCGCCCCGATACGCGCCGCGGCTGCCAAAGCCGCTGGCCGGCTTGAAGAACAGACTGCGGCGACGGGCCCAGAAATCCGCCGCCTGCCCGGCCGTGACGGCCTCGGTGCGCGGCACGCCGGCGGTGATCACCGCGATGTCGGCTTCCGCCGCGCCCATCCGGCGCAGGGCGTCGGGGTTGGAGAGCAGCACCAGGTTGCGCTTGTCGGCGTACAGGGCGTGGGCGCGGGGGTGCGGCGTGATGACCGCCGAGCCGACCAGCCAGGCTTCCCGCAGCGCGCGGCTGGCGGGGGCGTCGAAGGAGAAGTCGGTGAGGCGGTTATAGACCAGATCCACCCGTTGACCATGCAGCATCAGCCCGTCGGCGGTGTGCGCCAGCTCGGACGGATCGCAGATCCACGCGGCCACGCCGTGGCGCTCGAACAGCCGCTGGAAGAGCAGGAACTCGGGCAGCAGGTACTGGCCCTGGGGCGCCTCGTCGACGATGGCGACCGTGGTGAGCGGCGCATCGCCCCGCTCCGCCCGCCATTCGGCCTGGAACATCTCGAAGAACACCCGCTCCAGATCGCCCGAGGCGTGGCCCTGCATGGCGCTCATGGCCTCGGCCACCTCGTCGCAGCACGCGCGCTGGGCGCGGCCGAGGATGGCGGCGAGCAGCCCGCCGCCGGCGTTGGTGTTGATCTCGATGAGCTGGGGGCCAGCATCCGAGAGATGGAAGTCGTAGCCGAGGAATACGCCGGATGCGCGGGTGGCGTGGCGGGCGGAGTCCGGCGCGTGGGCCAGCACCGCGTCCTGCCAGCCGGGCAAGGGCACCACGCGGTGGATGGCGGCAATCAGATCGGCCATCTGCTGCACGTGCGCGGCCGACACGAAGGCCATGGATTCGGCAAACAGGTGCGGGCGCGACTCGGCGATCATCGCCTGCAGCGCCCCGTCCCGCGGGTCGCGGGCGAGCGCGGCCACCAGCGCCTGACGGTCCAGCGACACGCACTGGCAGCCGGCGTTGAGGGCTTCGGCGGCGTCGACGCAGTCGTGCCCGGCGTTACCGGCCAGGCGGGCGATGAGGGCGGAGGGCGACGACAGCGCGTTGGCGTTCGGATCGGTCAAGGACGGCATCGGAGCAAGGTGTCAGGCGCGGGATTGTAGCAGCGGGGGCCGGCGCCGCGCCGGATGGACCGGCCAGCCCCGCAAGCAATAAAGACTCGTGCACGAACAGTGGCCGCTTGCGCGCGAATCGTGGAGCGTTGCCCGCAAGCGGCGGACATTCGACCGCAAGCAGTTGCCGCTTGCACGCGAGTGATTTTTGCTCGTGAGCAAATGAAATCCGTTTGCGCGCAAGCAAAAATCACTTGCGCACGAATGGCTGCGGCTTGCGCGCAAATCCGTTTTACTCGCGGCCAAGCAAATTTTCCTTGATCGCGAATCGGCTTTGCTTGCGCGCGAACAAATACAGCGCGTGGGTGGGTCAACCCTGCCGCGCGGCCGGCGGCGGCAGATCCTCGAGGAAGGCCACCACCTCGGATTCGACCTTGCTGCGGGTCATGGGCGGGAGGCTCTGCCACACCCGGCGGCCGTAGGGCTTGGTGAGCATGCGCGGGTCGCAGATGGCGAGCACGCCCTTGTCGCGCTCGGTGCGGATCAGCCGGCCGGCGCCCTGCTTGACGTTGATGACCGCCCGCGGGAGCTGGTATTCCATGAAGGGGTTGCGGCCGGATTTGTTCATGTGCTCGATGCGCGCGGCGAGCACCGGGTCGTCGGGCGGGGCGAAGGGCAGCTTGTCGATGACCACCACCGACAGGGCATCGCCCGGCACATCGACACCTTCCCAGAAGCTCTGGCTGGCCACCAGGATGGCGTTGCCGAGCCGGCGGAAGCGCTCCAGCAGTTCGGTGCGCGAGCCTTCGCCCTGGATCAGCAGAGGCAGGTCGAGCTTGTCCCGCTCCAGCGCATCGGCGATCAGCTCGTGGATGCGCCGCATGGCGCGCAGCGAGGTGCACAGCACGAAGGTGCGGCCCTGGGCGGCGCGGATCAGGGGAATCGCCACCTTGGCAACCGCATCCGGGTAATCCGGGCTGTTGGGCTCGGGCATGTTCTGGGGCGCGTACAGCACCGCCTGGGCCGGGTAGTCGAAGGGCGAACCCCACACCGCGGTCTCGATGGGCGGCTCGACCCAGTTGAGGCCCAGCTCGCGGCAGTAGTGGCCAAAATCGCGCCCCACCGCCAGGGTGGCGGACGTGAACACCCAGGCCCGCGGGTGGCCGTCCATCTGGCGCTTGAAGATCGAGGCGATGGACAGGGGCGTGGCGTTGAGGGCGAGGGTCTGGCTGAACACCTCGACCCAGCGCACCCAGTCGGTGCCCTCCGGCACCTGCCAGCGGGCCAGGCGCTGCTGGATCTCCTGGGTACGGCGCAGGCAGTTGGCGAGGCCCTCGGAGCGCTCGGCCTGGGATTCCACCAGCGTGCAGAAATCGGTGAGCTCGGCATCGAGCGCGTCGACGGCTTCGTGGAACTCCTTGTTGTCGGCGAGCTGGGCGTAGCCGAAGCGGGCGTTTTCGGCCTGCACCGACAGGCGCAGATCCCGCGCGGCTTTTTCGAGCTTGCGGGTGGCTTCGATGAGGGCGAGGCAATCCCGGGCGGCGGCGACCGTCTCGGAGCGCGTGTCGCGGGCGAGCTCCAGCAGCTGGGCGGTGGACACGCTCTCGCCGAAGAACAGGCTGGCGGTTTCGGGCAGCTGGTGGGCTTCGTCGAAGATCACCGCGTTGCACGAGGGCAGCAGCTCGCCCATGCCTTCGTCGCGGAGCATCACGTCGGCAAAGAAGAGGTGGTGATTGACCACCACCACGTCGGCGTCCATCGCGGCGCGGCGGGCGGCGGCGACGAAGCATTCCTTGATGTTGGGGCATTCCTGCCCCAGGCAGTTGTCCCGGGACGAGGTGGCGAACATCCAGGCGGCGGCATCCTCGGGCACCTCGGGGCACTCGGCCTTGTCGCCGCTCTGGGTGATCTCCATGAAGCGGCCGATGGCGCGCAGGTGCCCGGCGTCCTCGGGAGTGGTGAAGCGGCCATCCACCAGATTGCGGGCCAGGTGGTAGTGGCACACGTAGTTGGCCCGGCCCTTGAGCAGCGCCACGCCCACCGGCACCTTGAGGGCGGCGCGGATGGTGGGCAGATCGCGGTTGAAGAGCTGGTCCTGGAGGGTTTTGGTGCCGGTGGAGATGATGACCTTGCCGCCGTTGAGCAGTGCGGGCACCAGATAGGCGTAGGTCTTGCCGGTGCCGGTGCCGGCCTCGGCCACCAGCACGCCGTTCTCCTTGAGGGTGTGGGCGATGTGGGCGGCCATCTCCAGCTGCTGGGGGCGCGGGGAGAAACCGGGGATCGCCGCGGCGAGGGGGCCGTCGGCGGCAAAGGCTTGTTCTACGTTCATCGGGGAAATCTATTCGAGGGCGTCCACGCGCAGCCACACCTGGCCATCGACGCGGCGGGCACCCTGGGCGTAGCCGCCGGTGCCGTAGCGGGTGGTCTGGCCGGTGACGGCGCTGCCACCGAGGGGAATCCAGCTGCCAAGGGCGCCGCTGACGGTGGTGGCGAGGCGCGACGATTCGACCGCGCCACCTTCGCCGATGCGTTCCATCGACGGGCTGATCTCGATCGTCACCTGGTTGCCGACCACCTGCGGCGCGGCAAGAAAGCCGGTGCCCACATCCATGTAGCGCACCGAATCCACCTGAACCCCGCCGCCGGGCGCGGCGCGCCATTCGCGGAACATCAGCGGCAGGGACTGGCCGACCTGGATCAGCGCCCTGCCCCCTTCGACCACCTGCACCTGCTGGCTCACGTCGTCGCGCTGCTCGCTGCTGCCGGCGCCACCGCGGATGATGACGCGGCTGTTGCCGGGCGCCAGCCGGCCGTCCACGCCCAGGCCGCCGCCGGACGCTTCGCGAACCTCACCCTGGCGCACCGACACCACCAGCCGGCGCAGCGGCGTATCCAGGGCGGTGATGGCCGCGCGGAGCTCGGCGAGGTTGCCCGGCGAGACCCGCAGCAGGATCTTGTCGTTCATGCTGCTGATCGCCCCGCCCTGCTCCACCGTCGGACGCAGGCTGGGGACGATCTGCTCCGCCGGGCGATGCCGCAGCGGAATGATCGTGAGGCCGTAGTCAGCCGCTGCCGGCTGCGCCAGCACGGCGCACGCAACGAGGACGCAGACGGCGGATCGGCGCATCGGGCGTCAGTCGACCCGGTGGGCTTCGGCGAGGTAATCGCGGGAGCGCATCTCGATCAGGCGGCTTACGGTACGGTGGAACTCGCTGGCCTGACGGCCTTCCACGTAGAGGTCGTAGGCCTGGCATTCGGCGCTCACCAGCAGCTTGACCCGGTGGTCGTAGAGCACGTCCACCAGCCACGTGAAGCGGCGCGCCTCCGAGGCCATCGCCGCGCTCATCTTGGGCACGCGGGAGAGGATCAGCGTGTGGTGCTCGCGGGCGATCTCGAGGTAGTCGTTCTGGGAGCGGTTGCCGCCGCACAGGGTGTCGAAATCGAACCAGATCACGCCAGCAGCGCGGCGCACCACCTTGAGCTTGCGCTCCAGCACCTCGATCTCGCCGGGCTCGCCCTTGGTGCCGGCGATCTGCTCGAAATCCTTGGCGAGATGCTTGTCCGCGGCGTCATCCGCCGGCACCAGGAAGGCGTCCATCTGCTCCAGGGTGCGCAGGCGGTAGTCGGTGCCGTGATCCACCTCGACCACGTCGAAGCGGCGCTTGATCATCTCGATGGTGGGCAGGAAGTTGATCCGCTGCAGGCCGTTGGGGTACAGGCCGTCCGGCGGGTAGTTCGAGGTCATCACGAAGATGGTGCCGCGGGCGAACAGCGCGTCGAGCAGCCGGCCGAGGATCATCGCGTCGGCGATGTCCGACACGTGGAACTCGTCGAAGCACAAGAGGCGCGTCTGGCGGGCGATGCGGTCGGCCACCTTCTGCAGCGGATCGGGCTCGTTGTTGAGGTTCTTGAGGTCGTTCTGGACTTCCTGCATGAAGGCATGGAAGTGCACCCGGCGCTTGCGCTGATAGGGCACCGAGTCGAAGAAGCAGTCCATCAGGAAGCTCTTGCCGCGCCCCACGCCACCCCAGAAATACACGCTGCGGGGCTGCTTGGGCCGGGACAGCAGCTTGCGGATGGTGCCGCGCCGCGCCGCCTTGAAGGCCACGAGTTCGGAATACAGCCCCTGCAGACGCTGGGCCGCCGCCCGCTGGGCGGGATCGGACTTGAAGCCGCGCGCCTTGAGGAGCGACTCGTAGGCTTCGATCATGCCGTTCTCGGCAACTTTAAGGATTCGGTGCGGCATGGTGATGATTCGGTAAAACCAATGGGATCGGGGGCGGGCAGGCATTTTACCGCCTGACCGCCCCCGGCTGAAGACTGGCCGACCCGAAGGCCGGCCGCTTCATCAGAAGTGCAGCGGACGCTTGTCCACCGCCAGCGCTGCTTCGTGCACCACTTCCGACAGGGTCGGGTGGGCGTGGCAGATGCGGGCGAGGTCTTCCGAGGCGCCGGCGAACTCCATGGTCACAACGGCTTCGCCGATCAGCTCGGACGCGTTGGAACCAATGATGTGCACGCCGAGGATACGGTCGGTGTTGGCATCGGCGATCATCTTCACGAAACCGGCCGGGGTGCCGGCACCCAGCGCACGGCCGTTGGCCATGAACGGGATCTTGCCGACCTTGTAGGCGGCGCCTTCGGCCTTGAGCTGTTGCTCGGTCTTGCCGACCCAGGCGATTTCCGGCGAGGTGTAGATGACCCAGGGGATGGTGTCGAAGTTGGTGTGGCCCTTCTGGCCGGCCATGGTTTCGGCCACGGCAACGCCCTCTTCCATCGCCTTGTGGGCCAGCATCGGGCCGCGCACCACGTCGCCCACCGCCCAGACGCCAGGCAGGTTGGTCTGGTTGTGGCCGTCCACGTCGATGAAGCCACGCTCGTCGATCTTGAGGCCGACCGCTTCGGCGTTGAGGCCGGCGGTGTTGGGCACGCGACCGACGGAGACGATCAGGCGGTCGAACTCGGCCTTCTGGGCGCCATCCTTGGTTTCGTACTCGACGGTGACCGACTTCTTGCCGACGGTGACCTTGCCGACCTTGACGGACAGCTTGATGTCGAGGCCCTGCTTGGTGAACAGCTTGAGGGCTTCCTTGGCCACGTCCTGGTCGGCAGCGCCGAGGAAGGAATCCATGGCTTCGAGGATGGTGACTTCGGAGCCGAGACGGTTCCAGACCGAGCCCATTTCCAGACCGATCACGCCGGAGCCGATCAGGCCGAGACGCTTGGGCACGGAATCGATGTCGAGGGCGCCGATGTTGTCGCACACCAGCTTGTTGTCCACCGGGATGCCCGGCAGGTGACGGGCGGTGGAGCCGGTCGCCACGATGACCTGCTTGGCCTCAACGACTTCCTCGCCGACCTTGACCTGCCAGCCGCCGTCGGTCTTGGCGACGAAGGAACCGTGACCAGCCAGGAAGGTGACCTTGTTCTTCTTGAACAGGCCCTTGATGCCGGCAGTCAGCTGCTCGACGATCTTGGACTTGCGGCCGATCATCTTGGCCACGTCGATCTTCGGCGTGCCAACGCTGATGCCCTGCTCTTCGAAGGCGTGACCGGCTTCTTCAAACAGGTGCGAGGTGTGCAGCAGCGCCTTGGACGGGATGCAGCCCACGTTGAGGCAGGTGCCGCCCAGGCGCGGTTCGCCCTTCGGGTCGGCATAGGGATTGGATTCGGCGCAGGCCGTGTTGAAACCGAGTTGCGCGGCGCGGATCGCTGCCACGTAGCCGCCGGGGCCACCGCCGATAACCAGAACATCGAATTGCTTCGCCATGTGTGTTCTTCCTTGTTCGGATTGAAACAAGGCACGGCAGCGACAGGAATCCTGCCGCGGCCGTGCCTCGGGTCAGTTAGATCAGACTTCCAGCAGCAGACGGGACGGATCTTCCATCGCTTCCTTCATGGTCACGAGACCCAGCACGGCTTCGCGGCCGTCGATGATCCGGTGATCGTAGGACATGGCGAGGTAGTTGATCGGACGGACCACGACCTGACCATTTTCGACGACGGCACGGTCCTTGGTGGCGTGGATGCCCAGGATCGCAGACTGCGGCGGGTTGATGATCGGGGTGGACATCATCGAACCGAACACACCACCGTTGGAGATGGAGAAGGTGCCACCGGTGAGCTCTTCGATGGAGATCTTGCCGTCCTTGGCCTTCTGGCCGTATTCGGCGATCTTCTTCTCGATGTCGGCGATGGACATCTGGTCGGCATCACGCAGGATCGGCACCACCAGGCCACGGGGCGAACCGACGGCGATACCGATGTCGATGTAGCCGTGGTAGATGATGTCGTTGCCGTCAACCGAGGCGTTCAGGATCGGGAACTTCTTCAGGGCAGCAACCGCGGCCTTGACGAAGAAGCCCATGAAGCCCAGACGCACGCCGTGAGCCTTCTCGAATTTCTCGGCGTACTGCTTGCGCAGGGCCATGACCGGCGCCATGTTGACTTCGTTGAAGGTCGTCAGGATGGCGTTTTCGTTCTTCGACTGGATCAGGCGCTCGGCGATACGGGCGCGCAGACGGGTCATCGGAACGCGCTGCTCGGCACGGTCGCCGGTGGCCACGGCAACCGCCGGGGCGGCAGCGGCGGCGGCAGGCTTGGCCTGGGCAGCAACGGCATCTTCCTTGGTCACACGACCGCCACGGCCGGAGCCGGCGACGTCGGCGGCAGCAATGCCCTTCTCGTCGAGGATCTTGCGGGCGGACGGGCTGGCGGCGGAAACCGGCGCAGCAGCGGCAGCAGCCGGGGCAGCGGCCGGAGCGGCAGCGGCAGCCGGAGCGCCGGCAGCGGCCTTGGCTTCGGTGTCGATGGTGGCGATGACTTCACCGGAGGTCACGGAGTCGCCGCCGTTCTTGACGATCTTGACGAGCACGCCATCGGCCGGTGCCGGGGTTTCCAGCACGACCTTGTCGGTCTCGATGTCGATCAGGTTCTCGTCGCGGGAAACAGCGTCGCCTTCCTTTTTGTGCCAGCTAACCAGCGTGGCTTCGGAGACGGACTCGGACAGTTGCGGCACTTTGACTTCGATCAGCATGTTTTCTCCCTTGTGTTCAGTTCGGCATGGATTGCATCAGGCCTTGATTTCGCCGAATGCATTTTCGATGACAGCCTTTTGTTGCGCGTTGTGCTTGGCGTAGTAGCCGACAGCCGGCGAAGCCGCCGCGGGACGGGCCACAAGCAGGAACTTGTGGTCTTCACCGAGGTTGCTGTCCAGGTGGTGGCGCGAGGCCAGCCAGTACCAGACACCCTGGTTGCGCGGCTCTTCCTGCACCCACACCACTTCCTTGGCGTTCGGGTACTTGTTCACCTCGGCCGCGAAGGCCTCGGCCGGGAACGGATAGAGCTGTTCCATGCGCACGATGGCGATGTCGTCGATGCCCTGGGCACGACGGTGAGCCAGCAGTTCGTAGTAGATCTTGCCGGAGCACAGCAGGACGCGCTTGACCTTCTTGGCATCGAGATCGTCGATCTCGCCGATGACGGTCTGGAAGGTGCCCTTGGAGAGCTCTTCCAGCGAGGAGACGGCATCCTTGTGACGCAGCAGGGACTTCGGCGTGATGATCACCAGCGGCTTGCGCAGCTTGCGCAGGGCCTGGCGACGCAGCAGGTGGAAGATCTGCGACGGGCCGGACGGGATGCACACTTCCATGTTCATCTCGGCACACAGCTGCATGTAGCGCTCGATACGGGCGGAAGAGTGCTCGGGGCCCTGACCTTCGTAGCCGTGCGGCAGCATCATCACGAGACCGCACTGACGGCCCCACTTGGCTTCACCGGAGCTGATGAACTGATCCATCACCACCTGGGCGCCGTTGGCGAAGTCGCCGAACTGGGCTTCCCAGATCACGAGCTGGTTCGGCTCGGCCGACGCGTAGCCGTATTCGAAGGCCAGCACGGCTTCTTCGGACAGCACGGAGTCGTAGCAGTAGAACGGGGCCTGGCCGTCGCGAATGTTCTGCAGCGGGTAGTAGGTGCCATCGTGCCACTGGTCACGGTTCTGATCGTGCAGCGCAGCGTGACGGTGGAAGAAGGTACCACGGCCGACGTCCTCACCCGAGATGCGGATGCCGAAGCCCTGAACCACCAGGCTGGCGTAGGCGAGGTTTTCGCCCATGCCCCAGTCGAGGGCCAACTTGCCTTCGCCCATCGCCTTGCGATCGTCGATGATCTTCTGGACGCGGGGGTGCAGCACGAAGCCTTCCGGCGTGGTCGTCAGGGCCTTGGAGAGCCGCTTGAGTTCCGCCATCGGCACCTTGCTGTCGCACTTGTCGGTGTACTTCTTGTTGGCGTACGGGCCCCAGTCCTGGGAGAACTGGCGCTTGAAGTCGGACAGCACCGGATTGGCCAGCAGCTCGCCCTTGTCGAGGGCTGCGCGGTAATCCTTGATGAACTGTTCCGGCTCGTCGGCCTGGCAGACGCCCTGGGCAACCAGCTTTTCCGCGTACAGCTTGCGGGTGCCGGGGTGCTTGGCGATCTTCTTGTACATCAGCGGCTGGGTCACCATCGGCTCGTCGGCTTCGTTGTGGCCGAGCTTGCGATAGCAGACGATGTCGACAACCACGTCCTTCTTGAACTCCTGACGGTACTCGACAGCCAGGCCCATGACGAACGCGACGGCTTCCGGATCGTCGCCATTGACGTGGAAGATCGGCGCTTCGGCCATCTTGAAGATGTCCGTGCAGTACAGCGAGGAGCGGTAATCGCGCGGATCCGAGGTGGTGAAACCGATCTGGTTGTTCACCACGATGTGGATCGTGCCGCCCGTGCCGTAGCCGCGGGTCTGCGCGAAGTTGAGCATTTCCTGGTTGACGCCCTGACCAGCAACGGCCGCATCACCGTGGATGATGACGGGCACGACTTCGGACTTACCGTTCTCGCCACGACGGGTCTGACGGGCATACACCGAGCCCTCGACCACCGGATTGACGATTTCCAGGTGCGACGGGTTGAACGCCAGCGTGAGGTGCACCGGACCACCGGCGGTCATCACGTCGCTGGAGAAGCCCATGTGGTACTTCACGTCACCCGCGGACAGATCGGAAGCAGCCTTGCCTTCGAACTCGGAGAACAGCATGCTCGGGGACTTGCCGAGGGTGTTCACCAGCACGTTGAGGCGGCCACGGTGGGCCATGCCGATCACGATTTCCTGGACGCCCTTGCTACCCGCGACGCGGATCAGTTCGTCCATCGCGACGATGGTGCTCTCACCACCTTCCAGCGAGAAACGCTTCTGACCGACGTATTTGGTGTGCAGGTAACGCTCCATGGTCTCGGCGGCGGTGAGGCGCTCGAGGATGCGACGCTGCTTCTGATTGTCGAAGGTCGGACGGCCGCGGGTCGGCTCGAGACGCGCCTGGATCCAGCGCTTCTCACCGATGTCGGTCATGTACATGTACTCGGCGCCGATGGAGCCGCAGTAGGTCTGACGCACGGCGTCGAGGATCTCGCGCAGGGTGGCGCGATCGCCCGGCAGGCCGTGGAACGAACCGGTGTTGAACGTCTCGTTGAGATCCGCCTCGGTGAAGCCGTAGTGGGACAGCTCGAGTTCGTGGATCTCGGGACGCTCGGTCCGCTTCAGCGGGTCGAGTTGCGCCCAGCGGGTGCCCAGGAAACGGTGGGCGTTGATCAGTTGCAGGACGCTGACCTGCTTCTGGTCGGCGCCGCTCGCCACCACGGTGCGCACCGGGCCGCGCTTCGCCATGTCGGCAAAGGCGTTGATGATCGGGTAATGGGCTACATCACGGCCGTTGCCCGGCGTGTTCTGCAGCGCGTCGAAATAGGTCCGCCATTCATCGGAGACGGAATCCGGATTGTCGAGATAGTTCTCGTAAAGTTCCTCGATGAACGGAGCATTGCTGCCGAACAGTTGGGAGCTCTCAAAAAGCTGTTTCATCATGGGCGACCACCAGGCTTGTGTCTTGTCTTCTGAGTGTTTATGCGGTGGGGAGAAATCCCTGATTCTGTGTTCTTATGGACAAACGAAGCGGGATGGCCCAATGATCGACCATCCCGCGTTCGTTTCCCCTGTTTCCCCCTCCCCCTCCGTATTGCTTAGCCGCGTTGAGCCAGCGGCACGACGTCGCGACGGGCGGCGCCGATGTACAGCTGACGCGGACGACCGATCTTGTATTCCGGATCGGTGATCATTTCTTCCCACTGGGTCATCCAGCCGACGGTACGGGCCAGCGCGAAGATGCAGGTGAACATGTCGGTCGGGATGCCAAGCGCCTTCTGGACGATGCCGGAGTAGAAGTCCACGTTCGGGTAGAGCTTCTTCTCGACGAAGTACTGGTCTTCCAGAGCGATCTTTTCGAGTTCCATCGCCAGCTTGAACAGGCGGTCGTTCTCGAGGCCCAGTTCGCCCAGCACGTCGTGGCAGACCTTGCGCATCAGCTTGGCGCGCGGGTCGAAGTTCTTGTAGACGCGGTGACCGAAGCCCATCAGCTTGAAGCTGTCGTTCTTGTCCTTGGCGCGGGCGATGTACTCGCCGACGCGGGACACGTCACCGATCTCTTCCAGCATGTTCAGGCAGGCTTCGTTCGCACCACCGTGCGCCGGGCCCCACAGGCAGGCGATGCCGGCAGCGATACAGGCGAACGGGTTGGCACCGGACGAACCGGCCAGACGCACCGTGGAGGTGGAGGCGTTCTGCTCGTGATCGGCGTGCAGCGTGAAGATCACGTCCAGCGCACGGACCAGCACCGGGTTCGGCACGTACTTTTCGCACGGGTTGCCGAACATCATGCGCATGAAGTTGGCGGTGTAGTCCAACTCGTTGTCCGGGTACATGAACGGCATGCCGGTGTTGTACTTGTAGGCCATCGCAACAATGGTCGGCAGCTTGGCAACCAGACGGTTGAAGCTGACGTTGCGGTGCTCCACGTCGGAGAAGTCCATGGCGTCGTGGTAGAACGCGGACAGCGCGCCAACCACACCGGTCATGACGGCCATCGGGTGGGCGTCACGGCGGAAGCCGGAGTAGAACTTGGACAGCTGCTCGTGCACCATCGTGTGCTTCTTGATGGTGTTCTCGAAGTCGGACTTCTGAGCGGCATTGGGCAGCTCGCCGTTCTTCAACAGGTAGGTGACTTCGAGGAAGTTGCAGTTGTCGGCCAGTTGCTCGATCGGGTAGCCGCGGTACAGCAGTTCGCCCTTGTCACCGTCAATGTAGGTGACCTTGGACTGGCAGCTGGCCGTGGACAGGAAACCGGAGTCGTACGTGAAGTACCCGGTCTTTCCGCCGAGGGTGCGGATATCGATCACATCATTGCCATGCGTCCCCGACATGATCGGAAACTCTACGGCCTTGCCATCTACGGTCAGTGTAGCAGTACGTTGCGTGGTCATATTTTGGTCCCTTTTCCCTGTTGAAACTCCACAACTCCCTAGCGATGCCCTGCCCCGTCAGCCGGCCCGGAGCAGATCCATCATTTCCTTCCAGCGGTCGTTGGTGACAGGCTGGCTGCCGTTGACCATGGCCCAGAGGTCATGGTCTTCGACGAGCAGCAGGTCATCCAGATCCGCCAGTTGATCGTCTGTGAGACGATCGAAGTGCCTTTCGAGGAAGCGCGTGAACACCAGATCGAGCTCCAGAAGAGCCCGACGGCACTGCCAGCGCACGCGCCCCCGATTGAGCGTCATACGGCGCGACGGACCATCATGTCCTTGATCTTGCCGATCGCCTTGGTCGGGTTGAGACCCTTCGGGCAGACGTCGACGCAGTTCATGATGGAGTGACAGCGGAAGAGGCGGTACGGATCTTCCAGGTTGTCGAGACGCTCACTGGTCGCCTGGTCGCGGGTGTCGGCGAGGAAGCGGTAAGCCGCCAGCAGGCCGGCCGGACCAACAAACTTGTCCGGATTCCACCAGAACGACGGGCAGCTCGTGGAGCAGCACGCGCAAAGGATGCACTCGTAGAGACCATTGAGCTCTTCCCGGTCTTCCGGGCTCTGGAGGCGTTCGCGCTCCGGAGCCGGATCGTTGTTGACCAGGTAGGGCTTGATCGAGTGGTATTGCTTGAAGAACTGGGTCATGTCGACGATCACGTCGCGGATGACCGGCAGGCCGGGCAGCGGGCGGATGGTGATCGGCTGGGCCAGCTCTTCGACGCTGGTCAGACAGGCCAGACCGTTCTTGCCGTTGATGTTCATGGCGTCGGAGCCACACACACCTTCACGGCAGGAGCGACGGAAGGACAGGGTGTCGTCCTTGGCCTTCAGACGGACCAGCGCGTCGAGGAGCTTCTTGTCGGACTCTTCGAGTTCGACAGAGATGTCCTGCATGTAGGGCTTGTCGTCCTTGTCCGGATTGTAGCGGTAGATCTTGAACTGTACGGTTCGCTTGCTGCTCATCTTCTAATCTCCGGAACGCTCAGTAGGTACGCTTGGCCAGCGCGATCGGCTCGACGTCGGCGGACATCGGCTGCAGATTGACCGGCTTGTAGTCGAGGCGGTTGCCCTCGCTGTACCACAGCGTGTGCTTGAGCCAGTTCTTGTCGTCACGGCCGTTGGGGGTCTCGGCGCAATCGAGTGCATCATCACGCACGTGGGCGCCGCGGGATTCCTTGCGCGCCTCGGCGGAGATCATGGTCGCCTTGGCGACTTCGATCAGGTTGTCGAGTTCGAGGGCTTCGGTACGGGCGGTGTTCCAGACCTTGGACTTGTCCTTGATCTGGGTGTGCTTGGCGCGCTCGGCCACTTCGAGGATCTTCTCGACGCCTTCCTTCAGCATGTCGGCGAAACGGAACACGCCGGCGTGCTTCTGCATGGTGCGCTGCATGTCCAGACGCACGTCGTTCACTTCGACGCCGTTCGTCTGGGTTTCGAGGCGGGCGATACGCGCCAGGGAGACATCGGCAGCGTCATCCGGCAGCGGCTTGAGCGTGAGCTGGCCGGACTTGAAGTCGGCAACCACGGTTTCGCCGGCGGACTTGCCGAACACCAGCAGATCGAGCAGCGAGTTGGTGCCCAGACGGTTTGCACCGTGCACCGACGCGCAGGCACATTCGCCGGCGGCGTAGAAGCCGGAAACCGGCACGTTCGGGTTGCCATCCTTCGGAACGATGACCTGACCCTTGTAGTTGGTCGGAATACCGCCCATCTGGTAGTGGCAGGTCGGCACGACCGGGATCGGGGCCTTGATCGGATCGACACCAGCAAACTGGATCGAGATTTCACGAATGCCGGGCAGGCGCTTCATGATGGTCTCGGGGGACAGGTGGGTGATGTCGAGGAGCACGTGATCCTTCTCGGAACCACAGCCACGGCCTTCGTTGATCTCGGTGACCATCGAACGCGACACGACGTCACGGGAGGCCAGATCCTTCAGGTTCGGGGCATAGCGCTCCATGAAGCGCTCGCCGGCGGCGTTACGCAGGATGCCGCCTTCGCCACGCACCCCTTCGGTGATCAGCACACCAGCGCCGGCCACGCCCGTCGGGTGGAACTGCCAGAACTCCATGTCTTCCAGCGGAATGCCGGCACGAGCCGCCATACCGACACCGTCACCGGTGTTGATGAAGGCATTGGTGGAACTGTAGTAGATACGACCGGCACCGCCGGTGGCGAAGATGGTCGCCTTGGCGTGGAAGATCGAAACCTCACCGGTTTCCATTTCCATGGCGGTCACACCCAGCACATCGCCATCGGCGTTGCGGATCAGGTCCATCGCCATCCATTCGACGAAGAACTGGGTGTTGGCGCGCACGTTGCGCTGATAAAGCGCGTGCAGCATCGCGTGACCGGTACGGTCGGCCGCGGCACAGGAGCGGGACACCGGGGTCTGGCCGTAATTCTGCGAGTGCCCGCCGAACGGACGCTGGTAGATCTTGCCGTTGTCGGTACGGTCGAACGGCATGCCGTAGTGTTCGAGTTCGACGACGACTTCGTTGGCCTTCTTGACCATGAACTCGATCGCGTCCTGGTCACCCAGCCAGTCCGACCCCTTGACGGTGTCGTACATGTGCCAGTGCCAGTTGTCTTCGGTCGAGTTGCCCAGGGAAGCGGCAACACCGCCCTGCGCGGCAACAGTGTGGGAGCGGGTCGGGAAGACCTTGGTCAGGACGGCCGTCTTGAGGCCGGCTTCGGAGAGCTGGAGCGCCGCCCGCAGGCCGGCGCCACCGGCACCGACGATAACCGCGTCAAAAGTATGCTTAGCGACTTTCACTTACAGCCTCCAGAGAATCTGAGCAGCCCAACCGGCGTAGCCGATGAGCGCGAGGGCAACGATCGAATGCAGGGTAAGACGGATACCCGTGGGCTTGATGTAGTCCATGAAGATGTCACGCACGCCGATCCAGGCGTGGAAGAACAGCGACATGAAGAACAGGAAGGTCGCGAACTTCATGAAGCCGCCGCTGAAGACACCGCGCCAGCTCTCGTAGGAGCCATCAGGCATGGTCAGGACGCAAATTGCAATAATGACGGTATAGAGTGCCATCACGACAGCTGTGACGCGCTGGGCGAGCCAGTCGCGGAAACCGTAGTGGGCACCAACAATGACGGGCTTTACCATAGCTTGGTCACCAGAAGGGCAGTGAGAACGAGACTGACGATCAGCACCATGCGGGCGCTCTTGACCGAAGATTCCTTGTCGACGCCGACGTGCAAGTCAAGCAGCAGGAAACGGATGCCGGCACAGAAGTGGTGCAGGTACGCCCACACCAGGCCACTCAGGATGAGTTTGACAAAAGGATTCCCGACAATCTTGGCGAATTCAGCATAGGATTCCGGAGAGCCCACGCTGGCGCCGAAGAGCGCAAGCAGCACCGGCAGCATGAGGAACAGACCAGCGCCGCTCACCCGATGCAGAATCGAGACCTTCCCGGCAAGCGGGAGCCTGATCTCGTTCAGCGCCAGATGCTTCGGGCGCTGTTTCTTCAAAATCACCTCTGTCATAAGATTTCCCTCTAACAATAGCAACTCGCAAGTCGCTCATTTCCCACACAAACAAAATTATAAGTATATACCCTTACCATCAACTGACAGGCCGGGCCCTCCCATCAATTCAAAACCGTCAATTCAATTCGTTAAGATAATAATGATCCGCCGTCAGATAAAGCCCCCGACGCCATTCAACCGGCCGATCGCCATAGGTGTAGGTTACCCGTTCGACGGACAGCAGCGGCGTACCTTCCGCGACATTGAGGGTTTCGCTGGTCATCCGGTCGGCCGCAACCGCACGAATCCGCTCTTCGGCACGGATCATCCGCACGCCGAAGCGGCTTTCGAACAAACTATATAGGGAACCATGCGAGCCCTGCAGAACCTCCATGGTCAGGCCCTGGAAGATCTCACCCGGCAGATAGATCTCATCCACCACGACCGGCTTTCCGGCAAAACGCAGCAGACGCCGCAGGATGGTGACAGGCGCACCGAGCTCGATGCCCAGCATGCGCGCAGCCTCATTCCCCGCCTTGGCCTTCCAGCAATCAAGCGGTACGCTTTGCGGATGTGCGAGATCGCCATCCATGGGAACCAGCCGGAGGAATCTGAACAGCGCACGGGGATCATTATGGGAAGCGACGTAGGTGCCCTTGCCCTGCTTGCGGACCAGGAGGTTCTCGGCCGCCATTTCATCAATGGCCTTGCGCACCGTACCCTGGCTTACACTGAAGCGGATGGCGAGTTCCTGCTCGCTGGGAATCGCCTGCCCCGGACGCCACTCGCCGGACTCCAAAGCATTAAGCATCAGATTCTTGATCTGACGGTACAGGGGGCTGAAGGTGGGCGAGTCGTGTCGCATGCGTGTATTTGAACACACTTTCGAAAGACAGTCTATAATCAGTCTTATATCTTATATAAGATATAAGACAAGGAAATTGACAGCCTTTCCAAATGCTCCTACGATTCGAACGTTGACCGGCTCAGCGCCAGCGCCAACCCAAGATCAGCATCGCGGCGACTCGCTGGCGGCGCGAATCAGCAGTGAATTAGTTTCGATAACACTTTCTATGTAGAGGGAGTTTCAATAATGGCAAAAGCCCCCGTTCGTGTCGCAGTCACCGGCGCCGCCGGTCAGATCGGTTACAGCCTCCTGTTCCGCATCGCCAGTGGCGAAATGCTGGGCAAGGATCAGCCCGTCATCCTCCAGTTGCTCGATCTCCCGCAAGCCCAGAAGGCTGTCAAGGGCGTCATGATGGAACTGGAAGACTGTGCCTTCCCGCTGCTGGCCGGCATGATTGCCACCGACGACCCCAATGTCGCCTTCAAGGATGCCCAGGTCTGCCTGCTGGTCGGCGCCCGTCCGCGCGGCCCCGGCATGGAGCGCAAGGATCTGCTGACCGAAAACGCCAAGATCTTCACCGTTCAGGGCGCCGCCATCGGCCAGTACGCCGACCCCAGCGTCAAGGTGCTGGTTGTGGGCAACCCCTGCAACACCAACGCCTACATCGCCAAGGAAATCGCCGTCAAGTACGGCCGCGTCAATGCCAAGAACTTCACCGGCATGCTGCGTCTGGACCACAACCGCGCCCTGTCCCAGCTGGCGACCAAGTCCGGCCGTGACGTTTCCAGCCTGAAGAACCTGGTCGTCTGGGGCAACCACTCACCCACGATGTACGCCGACTACCGCGCCGTCACCTCCAATGGCGACAGCGTCAAGGGCCTGATCAACGACGACGCCTGGAACCGCGACGTGTTCCTGCCGACCGTCGGCAAGCGTGGCGCTGCGATCATCGAAGCCCGCGGCCTGTCCTCCGCTGCCTCGGCCGCCAACGCCGCCATCGACCACATCCGTGACTGGGTGCTCGGCTCCAACGGCGAATGGGTCACCATGGGCATCCCGTCCGACGGTTCCTACGGCATCCCCGAAGGCATCATCTACGGCTTCCCGGTCACCACCGAAAACGGCGAGTACAAGATCGTCCAGGGCCTGGAAATCGACGAGTTCTCCCGTGAGCGCATGACCCACACCCTCAACGAGCTGCTCGAAGAGCGTGACGGCGTGAAGGATCTGCTGGCCTAATCGCCGCAGTTCTCAGCCGGTCAGAACGCGGGGGCAGAAATGCTCCCGCGTTTTTCGTTCACGCCGTTTTTTGCTACCCTCCTCCGCCTGTCAGATCACTTCGAGTATCCGCCATGTCCGCCTTGCCGCATCCCGACCACGTGCTCTTCCAGGGCGAAAAGCCCTTCCCCATCCTCCCAGCCGTCGACCATTACGCTGGCAGCGAGAAGCTGATGCGTAAGGCCCTGGGCCTTCAGCACGAGCTCGGGCCGGTGTTCGACATCACCTGTGACTGCGAGGACGGCGCCCACGCCGGCGCCGAGGCAGAGCACGCGGCGATGGCAGCGGAGATCGTCATGTCCGGCGACAACCGCTTCGGCCGCGTTGGTGCCCGCATCCACGACATCACCCACGCCCACTGGGAACAGGACGTGGACATCCTGGTCGGCCAGGCCGGCGAGCGGCTCGCCTTCCTGACCATCCCCAAGCCCCGCAGCGTCGCCGATGCCGCCCGCCAGATCGAGGCGATCCGCAATGCCGAAGAACGTCACGGCATCAAACGGGAGATTCCGGTTCATGTGCTCATCGAAACCCACGGCGCCCTGCGAGACGCCTGGGAAATCGCCGCGCTGGATCGCGTGGAATCCCTCGATTTCGGCCTGATGGATTTCGTCAGCGGCCACCACGGTGCGATTCCCGGCGCCGCGATGCGCAGCCCGGGCCAGTTTGAACATCCGCTGATCATCCGCGCCAAGTGCGACATCACCGCCGCAGCGCTCGCCAACGGCGTCGTGCCCTCCCACAACGTCACCACCGAACTCAAGGATCTGGCCTACATCCGCCGCGATGCCGAGCGCGCTCGAAAGGAGTTCGGCTATCTGCGCATGTGGAGCATTCACCCGAACCAGATCATCCCGATTGTCGAAGCCATGCGCCCCGACTTCACCGAGGTCGAAGAGGCGGCGAGCATCCTGATCGCTGCCCAGGACAAGCACTGGGGTCCGATCCAGCACGCCGGCAAACTGCACGACCGGGCGTCCTACCGTTATTACTGGGAACTCCTCAAGCGCGCCCGCAGCACCGGAATGGACATTCCGGGTGACGCCTTGAAGCGATTCTTCTGACAATAAAAAACCCGGCGCAAGGCCGGGTTTTTTATTGTGGAAACCGCAGATCAATCAGGCAGCGCAATCTTGTTGTCGGTGCTGAACTGATAGTCGTTGAAGACGTGCTCGGCAGAGAGGATCTGGTAGCTGCCGTCTTCCGCCTTGCGGGTGGTGTCCTTCAGGCGATAGGTGTAGTGCCCGCAGGTCCAGCAGTCGAAGTTGCGCATGTGGGTGCACAGGCAGGTCTTGTCCATCACCGACACCCGCTTGGCGCCCGGATGAGCCGCGACTTCGCGGTTGTAGGCCTGGATGTAGGCACAGCTGCCGTTGGCGTCGAGCAGATAGCCATAGGCCTCGCAGTTCGGGCGGATGCCGGAGCCGATGGCCGGGCTGTTGGTGAGCATCCGCATCGGGTAGCCGGTCGGCGACACCTGATTCACGACGATGTTCTCTTCGCTGGCGCGGAAATACTCCTGCTGCACCTTCTCGGGCAGACCACATTCGGTGGTGACCGTGAAACGAGTCGCCACCTGCACGGCTGCAGCGCCGTTTTCGAGGAAAGACACCGCGTCGCTACCGGTAAAGATGCCGCCCGCCGGGATCAGCGGAATGTCGAGTTTCTCGGCGATCAGCCAGGCATGGATCTCGGCAACGATGGTGGCCAGGTCGTACTGCGCCCAGTCCATGCCGAAACCCAGGTGACCACCGGCAAGCGGGCCTTCGACCACCACGTAGTCGGGGAGGCGGTTGGTGCGCGCGCTCTTGCGCAGGAAAAGCTGCAGCGCCCGCAGCGATGACACGATGATGCCCAGCTTGGCATCACGGAAACGGGGATGATCCTCGATCAGCGCGAACGAACCCAGGTGCAGGCCGGCAGCCAGCGTGATGCCATCGACGCCGGCATCCAGCGCGGTAGCCAGACGCACCCGGAGGGTTTCCTTCGGGGCGTTCATCGTGAGCTTTTCCATGCAGTTCACGAAGATCATGCCGGGGCCCTTCTTGGCCTCCATCGTCTTGCCCACGTGCAGGCGGGTCGCCTCGGCAAGCTGGCCGAGATCGAACTGGACGACCGACTTGTCGGGGTTCTCGACGTTGTACTTGTAGAGCTTGAGCTTTTCCTTGACGTATTTGGTATTGAATCGGCGATCGGCTACCGTCTTGACCATCGCATCCGAGATGTGACCTATTCCGCCCAGCCGCGCCACTTCCAACGCCAGGTCAGCGGTGGAGATATCCACCCCCATCCCGCCAACCACGATGGGCACCAGCTCCTGCTTGCCAAAGCGCAGACGGAAATCATCAACTCGTTTCATGAAACTCCTTCCAGACAGACCTGACGCATCAAGGACGATCGCCAAGCGAAATATGTAGCCGAACACATCATTATCCCACCTCACAGCCCCCCTTGAGGCCGTTTAGATCAAGGAAAATTCAATCCAACCCTCAAAACCGACTGCCGCCCGCTTCAGACCGACAGGCGGCGCGACAGATGGGGGCAAAATTTGTTACCTTCCGGTGTGCGGAAAAAGTCACGTAGTCCGCTAAAATCACGGCTCGCTAGCCAACCACTATCAGATGTCGGACTCCTCTCACCCCGCCAAGGAATGCGCTGTACTGTTTGCCGATCTTGTGGGCAGCACACAGCTATATCAGCGCGTGGGTGACACTTCGGCGTTCGAGGTTGTCGACCGCAGCATCCGCGCCATGCGGATCGCCGTCGAAACCAAGCGTGGCCGCGTCGTCAAGCACACCGGCGACGGCCTGATGGCCGTCTTCAGCGATGCCGACAGCGCTGCCGACGCCACCCTGGCGATCCACCAGACCCTGAAGGAACTCCCCAGCACCGCCGAGCAGCAACGCCTGGCCGTGCGCATCGGTTTTCACTTCGGGGCCGTCGTCGCCAGCGGGACCGACGTGTTTGGCGACACCGTCAATTTCGCCGCCCGCCTGGCCGAACTCGCGTCGCCGGGCAAGGCCATCACTTCGAGCGAAACCGCCCGCCGGCTCGGGCCCGAATGGCGGTCGGTGCTGCACGCCCTGCCGCCCCGGGTGATTCGCGGCGTGACCCGCCCGGTGGAGCTGTGTGAGTTGATGTGCGAAGCGGTGGGCGAACTCACCATCGTCCAGAGCGATCACTTCCTGCTCGACACCGAGCCGGAGCTACGCCTTTATCTCGATTCGACATCTCTGGTGCTCAATTCAACCCGACCGAGCGCCCGCATCGGGCGCGATCCGGCAGCCGATCTGGTCGTGGGCGACACCCAGTCGTCGCGGCGCCATGCGGAGATCGAACTGCGTGGCGACAAGTTCGTGCTCATCGACCGCAGCAGCAACGGCACCTTCGTTCAGATCGAAGGCGAACGGGAGTTCCTGCTGTCTCGCGAGGAAGTCGTCCTGCGGGGCCGCGGCCAGTTTGCCCTCGGCCGCAGCTGCTCCAGCAGCCCCCACGTGGTCAGCTTCGTCTGCATCTAGGCTGACGCAGGCAGGACACGCCGCCCAGCCAGAACCTCACCCCAGCAGCGCCGCCCTCAGCGCATCCCCTGCCCGCTCCACCGCCTTCACCGCCTGCGGAAAATACTTTCCCAGCGAGAAGAAGCCGTGGACCATGCCTTCGAACTCATGCACTGCCACTGGCACGCCGGCCTCGCCCAGCAGCGCCGCGTAGGCCTTGCCGTCATCGGTGAGCGGATCGCATTCGGCGAGGATGAAGGTCGCCGGTGGCAGGCCATCGAAACGCCCGGCGTTGATCGGCGACGCACGCCAATCATTCCAGTCGTCCTGATTCGGCAGGTAGCGCTCAAAGAACCAGGCGAGGCTCTCGGTATCCAGGAAGTAGCCGCTGGCAAACTCGCGCCGGGACGGGCGCTGGCTGAGGATGTCGGTGCACGGGTAGATCAGCAGCTGCAGCGCCGCCTGCGGGCCGTTGGCGTTACGCAACTGAAGGGCGGTGACGGCGCTCAGCGTGCCACCGGCACTGTCGCCGGCCAGCGCAAAACGGCTCGGGTCGATCCCCAGCAAGGCCGCGTTGGCGAGGCTCCAGGTCACGGCACGCAGCGCATCCTCAACCGCGGTCGGAAAAGGGTGTTCAGGCGCCAGCCGGTAATCCACCGACAGCACGGCCACGCCACTGAGATGGGCCAACTCGCGGCACAGGCCGTCGTAGCTCGCCACGTCGCCGATGCACCAGCCCCCACCGTGAAAATAGAAAGCCACCGGCAGGATCTCGTCCGGACCGGCCGAAAGCGGCCGGTAAAGCCGCGCCATGATCACGCCATCCTTCGCGTGGGTCGCTGGAATCGGCACTTCGGTCACCGACGACACGGCACGGGCTTCGGGCCCAAAGGTGCCTTGAAGCTTCTCGAAGGAACGTCGGGCCTGATGCGTATCCAGCTCGTGAAAACGCGGCGCACCGACGCGGTAAATCATGGCAAGCAGGGCCTGGGCTTGGGGGTCGAGGGCCATGGCGGCTAATCCGGGAGCAACAGAAGGGAAAATCAGGACATGCAGAAACCAATCGGGCCAAATTTGCACCAAAAACGGAAAAACCAGCCCGTTTTTTGCTACAATTTTCTAACCCATTGATTTTATTGGTGCCGGGAGTGGGACTCGAACCCACACACCTTGCGGCGGCGGATTTTGAATCCGCTGCGTCTACCGATTCCGCCATCCCGGCATGGGAAGCCGCGCATTATCTACGAATCTGCTTATTGCATCAACTCGCCCAAGACTCATGGCCTGGACCCTAGACGATTTCGATTACCCGCTCCCTCAGGAACTGATTGCCCAGGCTCCCCTCGACCGCCGCACCGACAGCCGCCTGCTCCAGGTTGGCCCGCAGCTGGCCGACCTGCATTTTGCCGATCTTCCCGCCCTGCTTTCCCCGGGTGACCTGCTGGTCTTCAACGACACCCGGGTGATCCACGCCCGCCTGTTCGGCACCAAGGACACCGGCGGCCAGGTCGAGGTGATGATCGAGCGCCCGCTGGGCGCCCACGAAGCCCTCGCCCAGGTGCGCGCCAGCAAGTCGCCCAAGCCGGGCACCCGGCTGATGCTCGAAGGCGCGCTTGAAGTCGAAGTGCTCGGCCGCGCCGGCGAGTTCTTCCACCTGCGCTTCCCGGCTGGCGAGGATCTCGTCGTGCTGCTCGAAAGGCACGGGCGCCTACCCCTGCCACCGTACATCGAGCGCGCCGCCGGCAATGCCGACGAATCCCGCTACCAGACGGTTTTCGCGAAGAACCCGGGCTCGGTCGCCGCACCCACCGCCGGCCTTCACTTCGACGAACCACTCCTCGCACGCCTCGCCCAGATGGGCGTGAATAGCGCCTTCGTGACGCTGAACGTGGGCGCCGGCACCTTCCAGCCGGTGCGCGTCCACGATCTGTCCGAACACAAGATGCACACCGAGGCCTACTTCGTACCCCAGGCCACCGTCGACGCCATCGCCACCACCAAGGCCGCCGGCAAACGCGTGGTGTGCGTCGGCACCACCAGCATGCGGGCACTGGAAACCTGCGCCAAGGGTGGCCAGGCCGTCGCCGGCGAGGCCGAGAGCGACCTGTTCATCCTGCCGGGCTACCACTTCAACGTGGCCGATGCGCTGATCACCAACTTCCACCTGCCCAAATCCACGCTGCTGATGCTGGTCTCCGCCTTTGCCGGCATGGACACCATCCGCCGCGCCTACGCCCACGCCATCGCCGAGCGCTACCGCTTCTTCAGCTACGGCGACGCCATGTTCCTGACCCGGACCCCCGAATGAAATACGAACTCCTCGCCACCGACGGCGGCGCCCGTCGGGGCCGCCTCACCCTCAACCACGGCACCGTCGATACGCCTGCCTTCATGCCGGTGGGCACCTATGGCTCGGTGAAGGGCATCTCGCCGCAGGACCTGCGCGACATCGGCGCCCAGATCTGCCTGGGCAACACCTTCCACCTGTGGCTGCGCCCGGGCCTGGAGGTGATGGAAGCCTTTGGCGGCCTGCACCAGTTCATGGCCTGGGACGGCCCCATCCTCACCGACTCCGGCGGCTTCCAGGTGTTCTCGCTGGGCGCCCTGCGCAAGATCACCGAGGAAGGCGTGCGCTTCAGTTCGCCGGTCAATGGCGACAAGCTCTTCCTCACCCCCGAGGAATCCATGCGCATCCAGAAGGTGCTCAACTCCGACGTGGTGATGATCTTCGACGAATGCACGCCCTACCCCGCCACCGTCACCCAGGCGGCCGACTCCATGCGCCTGTCGCTGCGCTGGGCGCGTCGTTCGCGGGACGAGTTCGACCGCCTCGAGAACAACAACGCGCTCTTCGGCATCGTCCAGGGCGGCATGTTTGAAAACCTGCGCGACGAATCCCTCGCCGGGCTCGAGGAGATCGGTTTTCACGGCTACGCCATCGGCGGCCTGTCGGTGGGCGAGCCCAAGGACGACATGCAGCGCATCCTGCATCACACCGCGCCGCGCCTGCCTAAGGACAAGCCCCGCTATCTGATGGGCGTGGGCACGCCGGAAGACATCGTCTTCGCGGTGCAGGCCGGCATCGACATGTTCGACTGCGTGATGCCCACCCGCAACGCCCGCAACGGCTGGCTGTTCACCCGCCACGGCGACGTGAAGATCCGCAACGCGCGCCACAAGTCCGACACCCGCCCGCTCGACGAGACCTGCGACTGCTACACCTGCCGAAACTTCTCGCGGGGCTACCTGCACCACCTCAACCGCCTCAACGAGATCCTCGGCGCGCGGCTCGCCACCATCCACAACCTGCACTACTACCAGCAACTGATGCGCGACCTGCGCGACGCCATCGCCAGCGGCACTCTCACCGACTACGTCGCCCGCTTCCACCGCGAGCGCGCCGGCCAGGGCGCCTGACGCCCGCTCGGGCGCCGGCTTCGCCGGCCGGCGCCTTGCCGCTATAATCGCCCCTTTGCCCGAAATCCGTCCATGCAGGTCTTCCGTGGAATCCCCGAGCGAGCCCAACATGGCTGCGTGCTGACCATCGGCAACTTCGATGGCGTGCACCGCGGCCATCAGTCGCTGCTGGCGAAGCTCTCCGCCAAGGCGCTGGCCACCGGTCTGCCCGCTGCGGTGATGACCTTCGAGCCCCACCCGCGGGAATACTTCGCCCACGAGAACCGCCCCCGGCGCCTCACCTCCCTGCGCGAGAAAATCCAGCTGCTCGAAGCCCGGGGTGTCGACCGCCTCTACATCGCCCGCTTCAACCAGCGCTTCGCCGGCCTCACCGCCGAGGCCTTCATCGAAGACGTGCTGATCCAGGGTCTCGGCGTACGTCACCTGCTGATTGGCGACGATTTCCGCTTCGGCAAGGGGCGCACCGGCAACTTCGAGATGCTCCGCAGCGTGGGCGAACAGGTCGGCTTCACCGTCGAGGCCATGCACACCGTCGACCACGAAGGCGAGCGAGTTTCCAGCTCTGCGGTGCGCGCGGCGCTGGCCGAAGGCGACATGCCCCACGCCGCCCGCCTCCTGGGCCGGCCCTACAGCATCAGCGGGCGCGTGCTCCACGGCGACAAGATCGGCCGCACCATCGGCTTTCCCACCGCCAACATTCAGCTCAAGCACCGCAGCCCGCCGCTGATGGGCATCTACACCGTCAGCGTCGAAGGCCTCGCCGACAAGCCGTGGCCCGGCGTGGCCAGCGTCGGCGTGCGCCCCACCATCAACGACGCCGGCCGGCCCAGCCTCGAAGTGCATCTCTTCGACTGGAACACCGAATGCTACGACGCCCACCTGCGCGTCAATTTCCTGCGCAAGCAGCGCGATGAGGAGCGCTACGACAGCCTCGACGCCCTCACCGCCCAGATCGCCCGCGACGCCGACGAGGCCCGCGCCTACTTCGCCCAGAATCCTCTCTGAATTCCACAGGCCGCATAGAACCATGTCCCAGAAGCGCAACGACCTCAACCTGCCCGACACTCCCTTCCCCATGCGGGGCGATCTCGCCAAGCGCGAGCCGGGCTGGATCGCCGACTGGCAGCAGAAGAAGCTCTACCAGAAGATCCGCAAGGCCTCGGCCGGCCGCCCGAAGTTCGTCCTGCACGACGGCCCCCCGTACGCCAACGGCAACCTTCACCTGGGCCATGCCCTCAACAAGATCCTCAAGGACATCATCGTCCGGTCCAAGACACTGGCCGGGTTCGACGCACCTTACGTGCCCGGCTGGGATTGCCACGGCCTGCCCATCGAGCACAAGATCGAAGTCACCCACGGCAAGGGTCTGCCCGCCGATAAGGTACGCGAACTGTGCCGGGCCTACGCCACCGAACAAGTGGCAGTTCAGAAGAAGGAATTCATCCGCCTCGGTGTGCTGGGAGACTGGGACAACCCCTACCTGACCATGAACTTCGCCAACGAAGCCGGCGAAGTGCGGGCGCTGGCCGAGATGGTCAAGCGCGGCTGGGTCTTCAAGGGCCTGAAGCCCGTCAACTGGTGTTTCGACTGCGGCTCCGCGCTGGCCGAGGCCGAGGTTGAATACCAGGACAAGCAGAGCCCCGCCATCGACGTGGGCTTCGTGTGCGCCGAGCCCGAAAAGCTCGCTGCCGCCTTCGGCCTCGCCGCCCTTCCCGCCGGCAAGGACGCCTACGCCGTCATCTGGACCACCACGCCCTGGACGATCCCGTCCAACCAGGCGCTCAACGTGCATCCCGAGCACGAATACGCGCTGGTGGACACCCCCCGCGGCCTGCTGGTGCTGATGGCCGAGCTCACCGAATCCAGCCTCAAGCGCTTCGGCCTCGAAGGCACCGTCGTCGCCAGGACCAACGGCGACAAGCTCGACCACATCACCTTCCGCCACCCGTTCTACGACCGCGTCTCGCCGGTCTTCGTGGCCGACTACGTGGGCCTCGATGCCGGTACCGGCATCGTCCACTCGGCCCCGGCCTATGGCGTGGACGACTTCAACTCCTGCAAGGCCAACGGCTTCACCAACGACGACATCCTCAACCCGGTGCAGAGCAACGGCGTCTATGCCGAATCCCTGCCCTTCTTCGGCGGCCTGCACATCTGGAAGGCCAACCCGGTCATCGTCGAAAAGCTGCAGGAAGTGGGCGCGCTGTTCTCCCACGAAAAGATCAGCCACAGCTACATGCACTGCTGGCGCCACAAAACGCCGCTGATCTACCGCGCCACCGCCCAGTGGTTCGTAGGCATGGATATCAAGCCCAACGGCGGCCCCAGCCTGCGTGAGCTCGCCCTTGGCGGCGTCGATGCCACCCAGTTCTTCCCGTCCTGGGGCCAGGCCCGCCTGCACGCCATGATCGCCAACCGTCCCGACTGGTGCATCTCGCGCCAGCGTAACTGGGGCGTGCCGATCCCGTTCTTCCTCCACCGCGAGACCGGCGAACTCCACCCGCGCACCGTCGAGCTGATGGAAGAAGTCGCCAAGCGCATCGAGCAGGAAGGCATCGCCGCCTGGTTCAAGCTCGACGCCGCCGAGCTGCTGGGTGACGAAGCCGCCCTGTACGAAAAGATCAGCGACACGCTGGACGTGTGGTTCGACTCCGGCACTACCCACTGGCATGTGCTGCGTGGCTCCCACAATGACGGCCACGCCACCGGCCCGCGCGCCGACCTGTACCTCGAAGGCTCCGACCAGCACCGCGGCTGGTTCCACTCGTCGCTCCTCACCGGCTGCGCCATCGACGGCCACCCGCCCTACAAGGCGCTGCTGACCCACGGTTTCACCGTCGACCAGCAAGGCCGCAAGATGAGCAAGTCCCTGGGCAACACCATCCTGCCCCAGGAAGTCACTGAAAAAATGGGAGCCGAAATCCTCCGCCTGTGGGTTGCCTCGACGGACTATTCGGGCGAGCTCGCCATGTCCAAGGAGATTCTCGACCGGGTGGTCGAATCCTACCGGCGGATCCGCAACACCCTGCGCTTCCTGCTCGCCAACACCGCTGACTTCAGCCCGCAGGCCGACATGCTGCCGGTGGAGGAGTGGCTGGAGATCGACCGCTACGCGCTGGCGCTGACCCGCAAACTACAGACCCAGGCCGAGGCCGATTACGGACGCTTCGAGTTCCATCGTGTCGTCCAAGCGCTGCAGAACTTCGCCTCTGAAGACCTCGGCGCGGTGTATCTCGACATCCTCAAGGATCGCCTCTACACCACCCAGGCCAACTCCACCGCCCGTCGCGCCGCCCAGAGCGCCCTGTGGCACATCCTCCAGTCGGTGGTCAAACTGATGGCGCCGATCCTCTCCTTCACGGCTGAGGAAATCTGGCTGCTGCTGGGCAAGGACGCCGACGACAGCGTGATGCTGCACACCTTCCACACCCTGCCGGCCCAGGAAGGCGAAGACACCCTGCTCGACAAATGGACGGCCATCCGCGCCATCCGCGCCGACGTGCAGAAGGAAATCGAAGCCGTGCGCGCTGCCGGCCAGGTGGGCTCGTCCCTGCAGGCCGAAGTCGAGATCCGCGCCGCGGGCGGCCGTTACGACCTGCTCGCCAGCCTCGACGACGACCTGCGCTTCGTGCTGATCTGCTCGAAGACCACCCTGGTGAAGGCCGCCGACGAAGCCGCCGAAGCCATCGTCGTCACCCCGTCCACCCACGCCAAGTGCGACCGCTGCTGGCACTACCGCGCCGATGTCGGCCACGATGCCGCGCATCCGGAACTTTGCGGCCGCTGCACGTCCAATCTGCACGGTGCCGGCGAAGCCCGCAGCGCCGCCTGACCCCACAACCCGAAAGCCTGGAGCCCCGCCCTTGAAACTTCGCCTCGGCAACTGGATCGGCCTGTCGGCCATCGTCGTCCTCGTGGATCAACTGACCAAGCATCTGGTGCGCGGCGAGCTGCGCACCGGCGAGGTCATCCACGTCACCGACTGGTTCGATCTGGTGCTGGCCTTCAATCCGGGCGCCGCGTTCAGCTTTCTGGCTGATCAGGCCGGCTGGCAGCGCTGGTTCTTCGTCGCCCTCGCCACGGTCATCTGCGGCTGGCTGCTGCGCCTCCTCGCCCGGCATCAGCACGAGTTCCTGCAGCCGCTGGCCTTTTCGCTCATCATCGGCGGCGCCATTGGCAACGTCATCGACCGCTTCGTGTTCGGCGCGGTGGTCGACTTCCTGTATTTCCACGTCGGCCGCTACGGATGGCCGGCATTCAACGTGGCGGACTCGGCCATCTGCGTGGGTGTCACGCTGATGCTCGTCGCCCAGTTCCGCGAAAGCCGCCACGCCCCCATCCAAGAGAAACTTTCATGACCCAGATCGTCCAGCCCGACAGCCTTGTCACCCTCCACTACCGGATCTCCCTCGACAACGGCCAGTCGCTCATCAGCACCTTCGAGACCACGCCGGCCACCATGCACCTGGGCCGCGGCGATCTGCTGCCGACCCTCGAGCGCTGCCTCGCCGGCACCGCCGTGGGCGAACACCACACTTTCCTGCTGCAGCCCGACGAAGCCTTCGGCGCCTATCGCGACGACCTCGTCGAGAAGGTCCGCCTCGAAGACTTCCCCGATGGCGCCGCCGTCGAACCGCTGGTCATCATGGAGTTCACCGCCCCCGATGGCACCCGCTACCCCGGCCTGATCCGCGAAGTCGGCGACACCCACGCCACCATCGACTTCAACCACCCGCTGGCCGGCAAGGCGATCCGCTTCGAAGTCCAGATCATCGGCGTCAACTGAGCGACACGAGGAAAGCCATGGAAGTCCTGCTCGCCAATCCCCGCGGTTTCTGCGCCGGCGTCGAACGTGCCATCGAGATCGTCGAACGGGCGCTGGCCCAGTTTGGCGCACCGATCTACGTGCGCCATGAAGTCGTCCACAACCGCTTCGTCGTCGAAGGCCTGCGCGCCAAGGGCGCCATCTTCATCGAAGACCTCTCCGACGTGCCCGCCGGCAACACCGTGATCTTCAGCGCCCACGGCGTGCCCCAGTCGGTGCGCGCCGAGGCCGACGCCCGCGGCCTGCGCGTGTTCGATGCCACCTGCCCGCTGGTCACCAAGGTGCACCTCGAAGTCGGCCGCATGCGCGACCAGGGCCGCGAAGTCATCATGATCGGCCACAAGGGCCACCCGGAAGTCGAAGGCACCATGGGCCAGGTGAAGGACGGCATCCACCTCGTCGAGAACGCCGCCGACGTGGCGGGCCTCGTCGTCGCCAATCCGGACATGCTCGCCTACGTCACCCAGACCACCCTCTCGGTGGACGACGCCGGCGCCATCGTCACGGCCCTGCGCGAGCGCTTCCCGAACATCGTCGGCCCCAAGAAGGACGACATCTGCTACGCCACGCAAAACCGCCAGGACGCCGTTAAGTTCATGGCGCCCCAGTCCGATCTGGTGCTGGTGGTGGGCTCGGTCAACAGCTCCAACTCCAACCGTCTGCGTGAAGTGGCCGAGCTCCTCAACGTGCCCGCCTACCTCATCGACAACGCCGAGGCCATCGATCCGGTCTGGATCGTCGGCAAGCGCCGCATCGGCGTCACCGCCGGCGCGTCGGCGCCGGAAGTGCTGGTCGAATCCGTCATCGCCCGCCTCAAGGCGCTGGGTGCCGCGTCCGTCCGCGCCCTCGAGGGCGTGCCCGAGCGCATCACCTTCCCGCTGCCCAAGGAACTCCAGACGCCCGCGGCCTGAGACCGTCCGTCCTCCAACCCCGGAGCCGCCATGCCCTACGTCCAACGCGATGCCACCGGTCGGGTCGTTGCCCTCTTCACCGAGGCCGGCCCCGGCCACGAGGAAGAGCTCCCCCTCGGCCACCCGGACACCGCCGCCCTCACCGGCTCGGGCGATTTCGCCCGCCTCGATGCCGACCTCATCCGCGTCATCGAGGACGTGGTGGACGTGCTGATCGACCGAGGCCTGTTGCGCCTCACCGATCTACCGCCCGACGCCCAGCGCAAGCTGCTGGCCCGCAAGGGCGCCCGGGCGCGCCTGCGCCAGGGTCTCGATCTCCTCGGGCCCAGCGACATCATCTGACGCCCCACCCCGCCGGGCCCGCCAGGGGCCCGGTAGCACCACCCGGCATGCCCCGCAAAACCGTCCGGCATCGGACGCCTGAAGGCTCAAGTTCCCCCGCCCTCGCCCGTTATCCCTACAATCCGGACGTCCGCCGGCATCCCCGGCGATCTGCCCAGGCACGGCAAGCCCCTTGCCTGGTCGAGAAACGACCCCATTTACGATTGTGCCGATGACCGACGCCGCACCTTCCGCTTCTTCCGCCGCCCAAGCAGGCGGCCCTGCCCCCGTCGATGCCGACTGGCATCCGGGCGTGACGATCACCCACGACGACCCCCTGCTCGACGCGCTGGTCATCCTCACCCAGATCCACGGCAATCCCTTCACCGGCGCAGCACTCTCCGCCGGCCTGCCGCTGGTCGATAACTGCCTCACGCCGTCCCTGCTGCCCCGGGCTGCGGCCCGCGCCGGGCTCTCCGCCCGCATCGTGCGCAAGCCCGTCGAGGCGATCACCCCCAGCCTGCTGCCGGCAATCCTGCTGCTCCACGACCGCCGCGCCTGCATCCTGCTCGAACGCCTGCCGGATGGCCGCGCCCGGGTGCGTTTCCCCGAGGCCGGCGAATCCGCCGACATCCTCAGCGGCGAACAGCTCGCCGCCCTCTACACCGGGCTGGTGTGCTTCGTCCGCCCGCGCTTCCGCTTCGAGGCCCGCGCACCTCAGGTCAAGGCCGTGCGCTCGACCCACTGGTTCTGGGGCACCGTCTTCGAGAACTGGCGGCTCTACCGCGACACGCTGCTGGCGGCGCTGGTGGTCAACCTGTTCGCGCTCGCCATCCCGATGTTCTCGATGACGGTGTACGACCGGGTCGTGCCCAACCACGCGGTCGAAACCCTGTGGGTGCTGGCCGTCGGGGCGATCCTCGTGCTCGGCTTCGATTTCTGCCTGCGCACCCTGCGCGCCTACATCGTGGACACCGCCGGCAAGCGCATCGACGTGCAGCTGTCGGCCCGCATCATGGAGCGCGTGCTCGGCCTGCGGATGGACGCACGTCCAGCCTCGGTCGGCTCGTTTGCCGCCAACCTGCGCGCCTTCGAAGGCGTGCGCGACTTCATCGCCTCGGCCACCGTCACCACGCTGATCGATCTGCCCTTCGTGCTGCTCTTCCTGGTCGTGATGACCTGGATCTCCCCGTGGCTGCTGGTGCCACCGCTGGTGGGCATGCTCGCCGTGCTGTTCGTCACCCTGGTCGCCCAGGACAAGATGCACGAACTCACCGAAACCACCTACCGGGCCAGCGCCCAGCGCAACGCCACGCTGGTCGAAAGCCTCGTGGGCCTCGAAACCCTCAAGACCCTCGGCGCCGAAAGCAGCGTCCAGCGCCAGTGGGAACGCGCCACCCTGTTCATCGCCCAGGTCAGCGGCCGGCTCAAGCTGCTCTCCTCGGGCACGGTCAACTTCGCCCAGCTCATGCAGCAGCTGGTGAACATCGCGGTGATCATCGTCGGGGTGTATGAGCTCTCGGAAGGCAACATGTCGATGGGCGGTATCATCGCCGCGTCGATGCTCTCCGGCCGCGCGATGGCCCCCCTGGGCCAGGTGGCCGGGCTGATGATGCAGTACCAGAACGCCCGCACCTCCCTCGCCTCGGTGGGCACCCACATGAACCTGCCGGTCGAACGCCCCGAGGGCGCCAGCTTCGTGCATCGCCCCAGCTTCACCGGCGACATCGAGTTCAAGGACGTGAGCTTCTGCTACCCCGGCCGCGACCAGGCCGTGCTCAAGAAGATCAGCTTCCGCCTCAAGGCCGGCGAGAAGGTCGCCATCATCGGCCGCATCGGTTCCGGCAAGACCACCATCGAAAAGCTGATCCTCGGCCTCTACCAGCCCACCGAGGGCGCGGTGCTGGTCGATGGCATCGACTCCCGCCAGATCGACCCCGCCGAGCTGCGCCGCGCCATCGGCTTCGTGCCCCAGGACGTAACCCTCTTCTACGGCACCCTCAAGCAGAACATCGCGATGGGCGCGCCCTTTGCCGACGACAGCGCGATCCTCGCCGCGGCAGATCTGGCCGGTGTGCGCGAGTTCGCCAACACCCACCCCCAAGGCTTCGAGATGCCCATCGGCGAGCGGGGCGAATCCCTCTCCGGCGGCCAGCGTCAGGCCGTGGCCATCGCCCGCGCGGTGCTCAACGACCCACCGGTGCTGCTGCTGGACGAACCCTCCAGCAGCATGGACCACCAGAGCGAGGAAGGCCTCAAGCAGCGCCTGCGCCGCTTTGCCGCCGGCAAGACGATCGTCCTCGTCACCCACCGCACCTCGCTGCTCGATCTGGTCGACCGGCTGATCGTCCTCGACCAGGGCCAGATCGTCGCCGACGGGCCCAAGGCCCAGGTGGTCGAAGCCCTGCAGCAGGGCCGCATCGGACGGGCGGGGTGACACCATGAAAACCCTCTTCCTGCGTCTCGCCGCCCTCTTCCAGCCCGCCTACAACGCGCTCTATCAACGCGCCTCGCGCACCTTCGACCGCATCCTCGACGGCGTCGAGAAGAAAGAGATCCACGACGACTCCGACTACATGGCCGACGCCGAATGGGCCATGTCCGAGCAAAAGCTGCGCGGCAGCCGCATCGCCGTGATCCTCACCTTCGCGGCCGTCATCATCCTCATCGTGTGGGCCGCCTTCGCCCAGCTCGACGAAGTCACCCGCGGCGAGGGCAAGGTGATTCCGTCGCGTCAGGTGCAGGTGATGCAGAGCCTCGACGGCGGCATCGTCTCGGAAATCCTCGTCAAGGAAGGCCAGCAGGTGAAGACCGGCCAGCTCCTCCTCAAGGTGGACCCGACCCGCTTCGTGTCGTCCCTGCGGGAGAACCGCGCCCAGTACATCGCCCTCCTCGCCAAGTCCGCGCGCCTCACCGCGGTGGCCAGCGGCAAGGCCTTCGTGCCGCCGCCCGAACTCATCAAGGAAGCGCCGGATCTCGTCGAGCAGGAACGCAGCGCCTACGAAAACAAGCGGCTCGAGCTCGACGCCGCCGTCGGCGTGGCCCGCCAGCAGCTTTCCCAGCGCCGTCAGGAGCTCAACGAGCTCACCGCCAAGCGCGAGCAGGCCACCCAGAGCTACAGCCTCACCGCGAGAGAACTCGAAGTCACCCGCCCGCTCGCCAAGACCGGCGCGGTGTCCGAGGTCGAGCTCCTGCGCCTCGAGCGTGACGTGGCCCGCTACCGGGGCGAGCGGGACGCCGCCGGCGCCCAGATCCCGCGCATCCAGGCCGCCATCTCCGAAGCCCAGCGCAAGATCGAGGAAGTCGAGCTCAACCTGCGTAACCAGGCCCGCAGCGAGCTCTCCGAAACCAACGCCAAGCTGGCCGCGCTGTCGGCCGGCAGCGAAGGCCTCGCCGACCGGGTCAAGCAGGCCGAGATTCGCGCACCGATGAACGGCACCGTGAAGCAGCTCTTCGCCAACACCGTGGGCGGCGTGGTGCAGCCCGGCAAGGAGATCATCGAGATCGTCCCGAGCGACGACGCCCTGCTCCTCGAAGCCCGCGTCCAGCCCAAGGACATCGCCTTCCTGCGCCCTGGCCAGCCGGCGCTGGTGAAGTTCACCGCCTACGATTTCTCGATCTATGGCGGCCTCGAGGCAACCCTCGAACAGATTGGTGCCGACACCATCACCGACGAAAAGGGCAACGCCTTCTACATCGTGCGGGTGCGCACCACCCGCAGCACCATTGGCGACGCGCAGATGCCCATCATCCCCGGCATGGTGGCCGAGGTGGACATCCTCACCGGCAAGAAATCGCTCCTCAGCTATCTGATGAAACCTGTCCTGCGGGCCAAGGCCAACGCGCTCACCGAGCGCTGAGACCCTGACCACCCCGATCATGACTGCCGAACCGCTCCTCCTCATCACCGATGACGACCTGCTCGCCCAGCGCTGGCAGGATCTCGCCCCATCCCCGCTACGCGCCCGCGGCATCGACGGGCTCGACGCCTGGCGTGCCGCCGGCCACCGGCTGGTGCTCGTGGACCTGGGCTGCGCCCGGGGCGGCACCGCGCCCGTCTGGACGCGCCCGGCCTGGCAGCGCAACGCCAGCGGGCTCGCCATTCTGGCCGCCTCGTCGACCCCCGACGACGACGAAGGCCTCGCCGTGCTCAACGCCGGCGCCAGCGGTTACTGCCATTCCCACGCACCCGCCGACACCCTGCGTCAGGCCCTCGACGTGATCGCCAGCGGCGAACTGTGGGTCGGCCGCGCCCTGCTCTCGCGCCTGCTGCGGCTGGTGGATACGCGCCTGCCCCGCACCGGCCTCGCCGACTGGGCCACGCCGCTCACCGAGCGCGAGCGCGAAGTCGCCCAGCTGGCTGCCGTCGGTGACAGCAACCTGTCCATTGCCCTGGCCCTTGGCATCACCGAGCGCACCGTCAAGGCCCACCTCAAGGCCGTCTTCGAAAAGCTCGACCTCTCCGATCGCCTGCAGCTCGCCCTGCGCGTCCACGGCGTACGCTGAGCGCAGGCCCCATCGCGCCCTGCACCGAACCGCCCGGTTCGGTGCCCCCACCGATTCCCGCCTCAAACCATCGCTGGATGACTGAACCGATGCGTTCAGCCATCCGAGCTTCGCGCTGCCTGCGCATCCGCGTGGCATTCATCACGCCACCTGTCCTCGTGGACAATACAGAACGCCCTCCCCCCGCCGTAAATTGCAAATCGATTGAAAACCCAAATTCCGGAGACCGTCATGGCCACCCCGTCCGCCCCGATCAACGCCACCACCAACGCCACCGCCAAGGGCACCGTCGTTTTCGTGCAGGGCGAAGCCTTCCTGCGCGACGCCGCAGGCAAGCTCACCGCCATCAAGCCGGGCGATCCGGTCGGGGAAGGCCAGGTCATCGTCACGGGGCCGGACTCTGTCGTCGAACTCCAGCTCGCCACCGGCGCCAAGGTCAGCGTCGGCGCTGATCGCGAGCTTCTGCTGAACGATGACTTCTTCGCCACCACCGTGCCGGAGCGCAGCGAGAACGTCATCTCCAGCCAGGGCGCCGAGGCCGACAAGATCATCCAGGCCCTGAACAGCGGCAAGGACCCGTTTGAAGGCATCGAAGACCCGGCCGCGGGCCTCGCCGGTGGCGGCCTGGGCGACCAGACCCACGACTTCGTGCGCCTCGTGCGGGTGCTTGAAGAAGTCACGCCGCTGGCTTTCGCGTACTCGTCCACCAGCGACGGCATCGACTTCCTGCCGCTCAACGCCGGCGCCGCCACGCCCACGACGACGACCATCGCCAACAACCCGCCGGTGGCCACCCCCGACCCGGCCGTCAGCGCCACCGAAGACACCCCGGTGAGCTTCCCGGTGCTCGGCAATGACACCGACGCCGACGGCGACCCGCTCACCGTCACCGGCGCCACCGCCAGCAACGGCACCGTCACCGTCAATCCGGACGGCAGCCTCAGCTACAAGCCGAACCCCGATTTCCACGGCACCGACACCGTCACCTACACCATCAGCGACGGCAAGGGCGGCACCGCCACCACCACCGTGACCATCAACGTAGCGCCGGTGAACGATCCGCCGGTGGCCGTGGCCGACACCGCCACCACTCGCGAAGACACCCCCGTCACCGTCGCCGTGCTCGGCAACGACACCGACGTGGACGGCGACACCCTGACCGTCACCGGCGCCACCGTCGATCCGGCCAAGGGCAGCGTCACCGTGAATCCGGACGGCACCCTGACCTTCACCCCGGCCACCAACGTCAATGGCCCGGTCACGATCACCTACACCATCGACGACGGCAAGGGCGGTACGACCACCGCGACCGCCACCGTCAATATCGCCCCGGTGAATGACCCGGCCACCGTCTCCGCGGGCGCCGGCAGCGTCAAGGAAGACACCCCGGCCCAGTCCACGACGTCCGGCACGCTCGCCATCACTGATCCGGACGCCGGCGAAGCCGCCTTCCAGCCCCAGACCAACACCGCTGGCACCTACGGCAGCTTCACGATTGCCGCCGATGGCGCGTGGTCCTACACCCTCGACAACACCAAGCCGAACGTCCAGGCCCTGAAGGAAGGCGAAACCCGCACCGAAACCTTCACCGTCCAGAGCATCGACGGCACCCCGACCACGGTCACCATCAGCGTCGTCGGCACCAACGACGGTCCCGTCGCCAACCCCGACACCGCCGCCACCAACGAAGACACCCCGATCACCTTTGCCGTCCTCGGCAACGACACCGACCCGGACGGCGATCCGCTCACCGTTACCGGCGCCACCGTCGACCCGGCCAAGGGCACCGTCACCGTCAATCCGGACGGCACCCTCACGTTCAACCCGGCCGCCAACATCAATGGCCCGGTGACGATCACCTACACCATCGCTGACGGCAAGGGCGGCGGCACCACCGGCATCGCCACCATCAATGTCGCGCCCCAGCCCGACAACGCCGTGCTCGGCACCGGCGCCGGCACCGTCAAGGAAGACACGCCCGCCCAGACCACTGCCAGCGGCACCCTCACGATCACTGATCCGGACGCCGGCGAAGCCGCCTTCCAGCCGCAGACCAACGTGGCCGGCACCTACGGCAGCTTCAGCGTGGCTGCCACCGGCGCGTGGTCCTACGCCATCGACAACACCAAGCCCAACGTCCAGGCCCTGAAGGAAGGCGAGACCCACACCGAAACCTTCACCGTCCAGAGCATCGACGGCACCCCGACCACGGTGACCATCACCGTCGTCGGCACCAACGACGGCCCCGTCGCCAATCCCGACACCGCCGCCACCAACGAAGACACCCCGGTCACCTTTGCCGTGCTCGGCAACGACACCGACCCTGACGGCGATCCGCTCACCGTCACCGGCGCCACCGTCGACCCGGCCAAGGGCACCGTCACCGTCAATCCCGACGGCACCCTCAGCTTCACCCCGGCCGCCAACGTCAATGGCCCTGTCACCGTCACCTACACCATCGCCGACGGCAAGGGCGGCACCACCACCGGCATCGCCACCATCAATGTCGCGCCCCAGCCCGACAACGCCGTGCTCGGCACCGGCGCCGGCACCGTGAAGGAAGACACCCCCGCCCAGACCACTGCCAGCGGCACCCTCACCATCACTGATCCTGACGCCGGCGAAGCTGCCTTCCAGCCCCAGACCAACGTTGCCGGCGCCTACGGCAGCTTCAACGTTGCTGCCAGCGGCGCGTGGACCTACGCCATCGACAACACCAAGCCGGTCGTCCAGGCCCTGAAGGAAGGTGAAACCCACACCGAAATCTTCAGCGTCCAGAGCATCGACGGCACCCCGACCACAGTCACCATCACCGTCGTCGGCACTAACGACGGCCCCGTCGCCAACCCCGACACCGCCAGCACCAACGAAGACACTCCGGTCACCTTCGCTGTCCTCGGCAACGACACCGACCCGGACGGCGACACCCTCACCGTCACCGGTGCTACCGTCGATCCCACCAAGGGCACGGTCGTCGTCAATCCGGACGGCACCCTCAGCTTCACCCCGGCCGCCAACGTCAATGGCCCTGTCACCGTCACCTACACCATCACCGACGGCAAGGGCGGCACGACCACGGCCACCGCCACGGTCAACATCGCCCCGCTCAACGACGACCCGCTCGCCCGCAATGACGTGAATGGTCTGGTCAAGACCGACAGCCTGCCCGCCACCGGCAACGTCATCACCAACCCGGCTGGCATCGACACCGACGTGGACGGCGACACCCTCACCGTCACCACCGTTGCCGGCGCACCGGTGAGCGGCGCCACCGTCATCACCGGCCTCTTCGGCACCCTGACGATCCAGGCCGACGGCCAGTACAGCTACATCCAGGACACCACCAACCCGGCCGTCACCGGCCTGGTCCCGGGCGCCACGCTGCAGGACAGCTTCGCCTACACCGTCGAGGACGGCCACGGCGGCAGCGCCAACGCCGTGCTGACGATCAACATCGCCGGCGCCAACACCCCGCCCGTCGCAAGCCCCGACACCGCCAGCACCGACGAAGACAAGCCGGTCACCTTTGCCGTGCTCGGCAACGACACCGATCCCGAAGGCGACGCGCTCACCGTCACTGGGGCCACCGTCGATCCGACCAAGGGCACGGTCACCGTCAATCCGGACGGCACCCTCAGCTTCACCCCGGCCACCAACGTCAATGGCCCGGTGACCATCACCTACACCATCGCCGACGGCAAGGGCGGCACCACCACCGGCACCGCCACGGTCAACATCGCCCCGCAGCCCGACAGCGCCACCCTTGGCACCGGCAGCGGCACGGTGAAGGAAGACACCCCGGCTCAGTCCAGCGCCTCCGGCACCCTCACGATCACCGACCCGGACGCCGGCGAATCCACCTTCAAGCCCCAGACCAGTGTCGCTGGCTCCTACGGCAGCTTCAGCATCGCCACCAACGGCGCCTGGACCTACGACATCGACAACACCAGGCCGAACGTCCAGGCCCTGAAGGAAGGCGAAACCAAGACCGAAACCTTCACCGTCCAGAGCGCTGATGGCACCCCGACGACCGTCACCATCACCGTCGTCGGCACCAACGATGGCCCGGTCGCCCAGCCCGACACCGCCACCACCGAAGAAGACAAGCCAGTCACCTTCGCGGTCCTCGGCAACGACACCGACCCCGACAGCGATCCGCTCACCGTCACCGGCGCCAGCGTCGACCCGACCAAGGGCAGCGTCACCGTCAATCCGGACGGCACCCTCAGCTTCAGCCCGGCCGCCAACGTCAATGGCCCCGTCACCGTCACCTACACCATCAGCGACGGCCACGGCGGCACCACCACCGGCACCGCCACCATCAACGTCACCCCGCTGCCCGACAACGCGGTGATGAGCGCCGGCACCGGCACCGTCAAGGAAGACACCCCGGCCCAGTCGTCCGCCTCCGGCACCCTCACCATCACCGACCCGGACGCTGGCGAAGCCGCCTTCCAGCCCCAGACGAACGTCGCCGGCACCTATGGCACCTTCAGCGTGGCCGCCAACGGCGCCTGGACCTACGACATCGACAACACCAGGCCGACTGTCCAGGCCCTGAAGGAAGGCGAAACCAGGACCGAGACCCTCACCGTCCAGAGCGTCGACGGCACCCCGACCACGGTGACCATCACCGTCGTCGGCACCAACGACGGCCCGGTCGCCAATCCCGACACCGCCAGCACCAACGAGGACGTCCCCGTCACCTTCGCCGTGCTCGGCAATGATTCCGACCCCGATGGCGACACCCTCACCGTCACCGGCGCCACCGTCGACCCCGCCAAGGGCACCGTCACGGTCAATCCCGACGGCACCCTGCGCTTCGTCCCGGCCAACAACGTCAATGGCCCGGTGACCGTCACCTACACCATCGCCGATGGTCACGGCGGCACGACCACCGGCACCGCCACCATCAACGTGGCGCCGGTCAACGACCCCGCCACCATCAGCAGCGGCGTCGGCAGCGTGCAGGAAGACACCACCCTGATCGCCAAGGGTGTGCTCACCATCACCGACCCCGACGCCGGCGAATCCGCCTTCCAGGCCCAGACTGGCACACCGGGTACCTTCGGCGCCTTCTCCATCGACGCCAGCGGTAACTGGACCTACACCCTCGACAACGGCAACCCCGTCGTCCAGGCCCTCGCCACCGGCGACAGCCGCACCGAAACCTTCACCGTCCGCGGCGTCGATGGCACCCCCAGCACCGTCGTCGTCACCATCCTCGGCACCAACGAAGTCATCGGCGCGCCGGGCCTCGGCGTCGTGAAGGAAGACAACCCGATTACCGCCGACGGCAAGCTCACCGCCAGCGGCGGCGCCAGCTTCGTGCCGCAACCGGCCACCCCGGGCACCTACGGCAGCCTCACCCTCAACCCGGACGGCAGCTGGACCTACACCCTCAACAACGCGTCCAACCTCGTCCAGAGCCTCGGCGACGGCCAGACCCGCATCGAAACCTTCCCGGTCGCCCTGTCCGACGGCACCACCAGCACCATCACGATCACCGTCGTCGGCACCAACGACCCGGCCATCGTCACCCCGGGCCTCGGCACCGTGGTCGAAGACACCCAGCTCACCACCGGCGGCACGCTGGTGATGACCGACGCGGACGCCGGCGAAACCGGCTTCCGGCCGCAGCCCGTGGTCGCCGGCCTGTACGGCGTGTTCGCCCTCGACACCGCCGGCAACTGGACCTACACCCTCAACAACGCGAACCCGACCGTCCAGGCCCTCGGCGTTGGCGAGACCCTCACCGAAACCTTCCCCGTCGCCACCCTCGACGGCACGCCCAGCACCGTCACGGTCACCATCCAGGGCACCAACGACGGCCCGATCGCCCTGCCCGACACCGCCGCCACCAATGAGGACGTGCCGGTCACCTTCGCGGTCCTCGGCAATGACTCGGACCCGGACGGCGATACCGTCACCGTCACCGGCGCCACCGTCGACCCGACCAAGGGCACCGTCGTCGTCAATCCCGACGGCACGCTCACGTTCAACCCTGCCGCCAACGTCAATGGCCCGGTCGCCATCACCTACACCATTGCCGATGGCCACGGCGGCACCACCACCGCGACCGCCACGGTGAACATCGCCCCGATCGCCGACCCGGCGATCCTCGGCACCGGCACCGGCACGGTGAAGGAAGACACCCCGGCCCAGACCAGCGCCTCCGGCACCCTCAGCATCGTCGACCCCGACGCCGGCCAGGCCGCCTTCCAGCCCCAGACCAACACCGCCGGCACCTACGGCAGCTTCAGCGTCGCCGCCTCCGGCGCCTGGACTTACGCCATCGACAACACCAAGCCCGTCGTCCAGGCCCTGAAGGAAGGTGAGACCAAGACCGAAACCTTCACCGTCCAGAGCATCGACGGCACCCCGACCACCGTCACCATCAACGTCGTCGGTACCAACGATGGCCCGGTCGCCAACCCCGATACCGCCAGCACCAACGAAGACGTGCCGGTCACCTTCGCCGTCCTCGGCAATGACTCGGACCCCGACGGCGATACCCTCACCGTCACCGGCGCCACCGTTGATCCCACCAAGGGCACCGTCACCGTCAATCCGGACGGCACGCTGAGCTTCACCCCGGCCGCCAACGTCAATGGCCCGGTGACCATCACCTACACCATTGCCGACGGCCACGGCGGCACCACCACCGCGACCGCCACGGTGAACATCGCCCCGATTGCCGATCCGGCAATCCTTGGCACCGGTACGGGCACCGTCAAGGAAGACACTCCGGCCCAGACCACCGCCTCCGGCACCCTCAGCATCATCGACCCCGACGCTGGCCAGGCCGCCTTCCAGCCCCAGACCAACGTCGCCGGTACTTACGGCACCTTCTCGGTCGCCACCACCGGCGCCTGGACCTACACCGTCGACAACACCAAGCCCGTCGTCCAGGCCCTGAAGGAAGGCGAGTCCAAGACCGAAACCTTCACCGTCCAGAGCATCGACGGCACCCCGACCACCGTCACCATCAACGTCGTCGGCACCAACGATGGCCCGGTCGCTAACCCCGACACCGCCAGCACCAACGAAGACGTCCCGGTCACCTTCGCGGTCCTCGGCAATGACTCGGACCCGGACGGCGATACCCTCACCGTCACCGGCGCCACCGTCGATCCGACGAAGGGCACCGTCTCGGTCAATCCCGACGGCACCCTCAGCTTCACCCCTGCCGCCAACGTCAATGGCCCGGTCGCCATCACCTACACCATTGCCGATGGCCACGGCGGCACCACCACCGCAACCGCCACGGTGAACATCGCCCCGATCGCCGACCCGGCGATCCTCGGCACCGGCACCGGCACGGTGAAGGAAGACACCCCGGCCCAGACCACCGCAACCGGCACCCTCAGCATCGTCGACCCCGACGCCGGCCAGGCCGCCTTCCAGCCGCAAACCAACGTCGCCGGTACTTACGGCACCTTCAGCGTCGCCACCACCGGCGCCTGGACCTACACCGTCGACAACACCAAGCCCGTCGTCCAGGCCCTGAAGGAAGGTGAAACCCGCACCGAAACCTTCACCGTCCAGAGCATCGACGGCACGACCACCACGGTCACCATCAACGTCGTCGGCACCAACGACGGCCCAGTCGCTAACCCCGACACCGCCAGCACCAACGAAGACGTGCCGGTCACCTTCGCCGTCCTCGGCAACGATTCGGACCCTGACGGCGACTCCCTCACCGTCACCGGCGCCACCGTCGACCCGACGAAGGGCACTGTCACGGTCAATCCGGACGGCACGCTCACCTTCAACCCGGCCGCCAACGTCAATGGCCCGGTGACCATCACCTACACCATCAGCGACGGCCACGGCGGCACCACCACCGCGACCGCCACGGTGAACATCGCCCCGATCGCCGATCCGGCGATCCTCGGCACCGGCACGGGCACGGTGAAGGAAGACACGCCCGCGCAGACCACCGCCTCCGGCACCCTGAGCATCGTCGACCCCGACGCCGGCCAGGCCGCCTTCCAGCCGCAAACCAACGTCGCCGGTACTTACGGCACCTTCAGCGTCGCCACCACCGGCGCCTGGACCTACACCGTCGACAACACCAAGCCCGTCGTCCAGGCCCTGAAGGAAGGTGAAACCCGCACCGAAACCTTCACCGTCCAGAGCATCGACGGCACCCCAACCACCGTCACCATCAATGTCGTCGGCACCAACGATGGTCCGGTCGCCAACAACGACACCGCCACGACGAAGGAAGACACGCCTGTCACCTTTGCGGTGCTCGGCAACGATGGCGATCCCGACGGCGACACCCTCACCGTCATCGGTGCCACCGTCGATCCCAGCCTGGGCACGGTCGTCGTCAATCCGGACGGCACGCTCACGCTCACCTTCAAGCCGGCCATCGACTACAACGGGCCGGTCGAGATCCAGTACACGATCTCCGACGGCCACGGCGGCACCGCAACGGCCATCGCCACCGTCACGGTCGAACCGATGCCCGACACCGCCATCCTTGGCACCGGCGCCGGTACCGTGCAGGAAGACACCCCGGCCCAGACCACCGCCACCGGTACGCTGACGATAATCGATCCGGACGCCGGCGAAGCCGTATTCCAGCCCCAGACCAACGTCGCCGGCACCTACGGTACGTTCTCGGTCGGCACGGGCGGCGCCTGGATCTACACGATCGACAACAGCCTGCCGGCCGTTCAGGCCCTGAAGGAAACCGACAGCAAGCTCGAAGTCTTCACCGTCAAGAGCGCCGACGGCACCGAAACCACCGTCACCATCACCGTCAAGGGCACCAACGACGGCCCGGTGGCGCAGCCTGACACCGCAACCACCAACGAAGACACCCCGGTCACCTTCGCCGTCCTCGGCAATGACTCGGACCCGGATGGCGACACCGTCACCGTCACCGGCGCCACTGTCGACCCGACCAAGGGCACCGTCACCGTCAACCCGGACGGCACCCTCACCTTCAATCCGGCCGCCAACGTCAATGGCCCGGTCACCGTCACCTACACCATCTCCGATGGCCACGGCGGCACCACCACCGGCACCGCCACTGTCAATGTCGCGCCCCAGCCTGACAACGCCGTACTTGGCACCGGCACCGGCACCGTCAAGGAAGACACGCCCGCGCAGACCACCGCGACCGGCACCCTGAGCATCGTCGACCCCGACGCCGGCCAGGCCGCCTTCCAGCCCCAGACCAACGTCGCCGGCACCTACGGCACCTTCTCCGTCGCCACCACCGGCGCCTGGACTTACACCGTCGACAACACCAAGCCCATCGTCCAGGCCCTGAAGGAAGGTGAGACCAAGACCGAAACCTTCACCGTCCAGAGCATCGACGGCACGACCACCACCGTCACCATCAACGTCGTCGGCACCAATGACGGCCCGGTGGCCAACCCCAACACCGCCAGCACCAGCGAGGACGTCCCCGTCACCTTCGCCGTGCTCGGCAACGACACCGACCCGGACGGCGACACCCTTGTCGTCACCGGCGCCAGCGTCGACCCGGCCAAGGGCACGGTCACCGTCAATCCGGACGGCACCCTCACCTTCACCCCGGCGACCAACGTCAGCGGCCAGGTGGTCATCAGCTACACCATCAGCGACGGCCACGGTGGCACCAGCAGCTCCACCGCCACCATCCTAGTGGCGGCGGTCAACGACGCCCCGGTTGCGCTTGCCGACACCAACACCACCACCGAAGACACGCCGATCACCAGCACCGCGCCGGGCGTGCTCGCCAACGACACCGACCCGGACAGCCCGACGCTCACCGTCACCGGCGCCCTCGTCGGCACCACGGGCACCTTCAGCGCGGTCAGCGGCGCCGGCCTCACCCTGGCCGGCACCTACGGCACCCTGGTGATCCACACCGACGGCAGCTACACCTACACCCCGGGTGCCGCCGCGCAGGCCCTCAACACCGGCACCACGGTGCAGGACGTCTTCAGCTACCGGGCCAGCGACGGCGCGCTCACCAGCACCGCCACGCTCACCATCAACGTCACCGGCGCCAACGACGCGGCCCAGATCAACGGGCCGCTCGCCGGCTCCGTCAAGGAAGACACCGCCGGCCAGCTCGTCGCCAGCAACTCCCTGTTCGTGACCGACGTGGATAACCCGGCCGCCTTCAACCCGGCCACCGTCACCGGCACCTACGGCAGCTTCAGCATCAACGCCGCGGGCGACTGGACCTACACCCTCAACAACAGCGCCCCCAACGTGCAGGCCCTGAAGGAAGGCGACACTCGCGTCGAAACCTTCACCGTCAGCACGGTGGATGGCACCACCCGCGCCATCACCATCGACGTGCTCGGCACCAACGAGCGTCCCGCCGTCACCGCCGCCAGCGCCACCGGCAGCGAAGATCCGGCCGCGCCGATCGCCATCAGCCTTGGCGGCGCCGACGTGGATGGCACCGTCACCCAGCTGACCATCGCCGACCTGCCCGCCCACGGCACCCTGTACCGCGACGCGGCCATGACCCAGCCGATCGCAGCCGGCGCCACCCTCAGCGGCGCCACCGGCACCGTCTACTTCAAGCCCGACGCCAACTGGAACGGCAACACCAGCTTCCACTACACCGCCACCGACAACAACGGCGGCGTCTCCACCCAGGGCACGGCCAGCATCGGCGTCACCGCGGTGAACGACGCCCCGGTTGCCGCCAACGACGTGGGCAGCGTGCTTGAAGACGGCACCCTCACCGTGACCGCCGCCAACGGCCTCATCACCAGCACCGCCAACCCCGCCGGCACCGACACCGACGTGGATAGCGCCAGCCTCACCGTCACCCAGATCCGCACCGGCGCCGAAGCCGCCACGGGCACCGCCGGCACCATCGGCACCGCGCTGGCCGGCACCTACGGCACCCTCACGCTGCAGGGTGACGGCAGCTACGTCTATATCGCCAACAAGGCCGCGGCCCTGGCCGCCGGTGTCACCGCCACCGACGTCTTCACCTACCGCGTGAGCGACGGCAGCCTCAGCGACACCGCCGAACTGCGCATCACCGTCACCGGCACCAACGACACCCCGGTCACCGTCGGCACCCTGCCCAACGTCAGCGGCGTGGATGCAAGCGGCGTCAGCATCCCCACCGCCAGCGGCTTCAGCGATCCGGATAGCGGCGACGTGCTGCACTACACCGCCACCAACCTGCCGGCCGGCCTCACCATCGACCCGACCACCGGCGTGATCACCGGCACCCTCGGCGCCGGCGCCTCCCAAGGTGGCCCGTACAGCATCGTCGTCACCGCCACCGACGGCAGCGGCGCGAGCGTCAGCCAGACCTTCCAGCTCACCGTCACCAACCCGGCCCCGACGGCCGCGGCCGACACCCTCGCCGTCTCCGAGAACCTCAGCGCCGGCGGCAACGTCGTCACCGGCGTCGGCATCGGCGGCGACCGGGCCGACAGCGACCCGGACGGCGACACCCTCACCGTCACCCGCATCGGCACCGGAACCGGCACCCCGGCCACCGCAGTCACCGCCGCCGGCACCAGCGTCGTCGGCGCCCACGGCACCCTGGTGATCCACACCGACGGCAGCTACACCTACACCGCCACCGACAACACCCTGCAGGCCGGCGAGCACGCCACCGACGTCTTCAGCTACACCGTCTCCGACGGCCAGGGCGGCACCGCCACCACCACGCTCACCGTCGACGTCACCGGCACCAACGACGCCCCGGTGATCGGCGGCACGGCCCTGGGCAACGTCACCGAAGACGGCACCCAGACCGCCAGCGGCACGCTGACCATCACCGACGCCGACGCAGGCCAGTCCGGCTTCGTCGCCAAGTCCATTGGCGGTACCTACGGCTCGCTCACCATCGACGCCAGCGGCAACTGGACTTACACCCTCAACAACGGCGCCGCCAACGTGCAGGGCCTCAAGCAAGGCCAGCAGGTGGTCGACCGCATCAACGTCACCACCCTCGACGGCACCACCCGCGAGATCGCCATCACCGTCACCGGCACCAACGACGCCCCGGTGGTCGGCACCGGCACCGCCACGGTGTCGGAAGAAGGCCTCACCAACGGCGCGTCCGACAACTTTGGCACCAGCGACACCACCAACCTCACCACCGCCGGCGGCGTCATCAGCGTCAGCGATGTGGACGGCAACACCCTCACCGCCACGCTCACCCCGCCGCCGGTCGACCTCACCTCCGGTGGCATGTCGATCAGTTGGACGGGCGCCGGCACCGGCACGCTCATCGGCTCCGCCGGCGGCGTCGAGATCATCCGCGCCACCATCGCCGCCGACGGCACCTACACCGTCAAGCTCTCCGGCCCGGTGGACCACCCCGACAAGACCACCGAAGACGTCCGCACCATCAACTTCGGCGTGAATGTCAGCGACGGCGTCACCACCACCACCAGCACCCTGACGGTCAACGTCGAAGACGATGCTCCCATCGCCTCCGCCGCCACCCAGGCCATCGCCGTGGCCCCGGCCGACACCAACCTGCTGATCATGCTCGACACCTCGGCGAGCATGACCCTCAAGGACGGCGTCGGCGGCACCACCCGCCTGTCCAGCGCCATCAGCGCCCTCAACACCCTGCTCGACAGCTACGACAGCTTCGGCGAAGTGCGCGTCCGCCTGGTGACCTTCAACAGCTCCGCCCGGGAAATCGGCTCCACCTGGTTCACCGTGGCCGAGGCCAAGGCCCAGCTCGCCAAGATCACCGCCACCGGCGGCACCAACTACGACTCCGCCATCGCCGCCGGCGAAGCCGCCTTCACCACCGCGGGCAAGCTCGCCTCCGGGCAGAACATCGCCTACTTCCTGTCCGACGGCCAGCCCAACCTGGGCACCGAGATCGGCACCACCGACGAAACCGGCTGGAAGAGCTACCTGCAGACCAACCAGATCACCAGCTTCGCGCTGGGCATGGGCGTCGCCGCGATCCAGTCCTACCTCGACCCGATCGCCTACAACGGCGTCACCAGGACCAACCTCGACGGCCAGGTGATCAGCGACTTCAACCAGCTCTCCAGCGCCCTGCAGGCCACCGTGCCCACGCCAGCTGCTGGCGAGATCCTCTCGGGCGGCCTGCTGGGCGGCACCAGCGCCTTCGGTGCCGATGGCGGCCACATCCAGTCGATCACCGTCGATGGCGTCACCTACACCTACAACGACTCCGCCTCCGGCAGCATCACCGTCACCGGCGGCACCAGCCACGGCACCTTCAACACCGCCACCCAGCAGCTTTCCGTCACCACCGCCGCCGGCGGCACCCTGGTGGTGAACATGAGCAGCGGCAGCTACACCTACACCCCGATCGCCACCGTCAGCAACACCATCCACGACGGCTTCGGGTTCACGCTGATCGACAAGGACGGCGACACCGCCGCCTCGACGGTCGATTTCAACATCAGCCGCTCGGCCGAAAACGTGCTCACGGCCACCGCCACCACCTCGGCCATCGCCACCGGCAACCTCGGCCTAACCGGCGAGTTCTACGGCTACAACGACACCACCAGCAGCACCAACACCCGTGTCCATGCCGACGACACCCGCTACGGCAACCTCGACCACATCTCCGACATGGTCGGCATCATCGACGGGCGCAGTGGCCAGACCATCGTCGGCACCTACAACGCCGCCACCGCCGCCGGCGCGGACGCCACCTTCAGCGCCGACAAGCTCGACTACGGTTTCGGCTACACCACCGGCATCACCACCGCCGGCGCGGTCAATGGCAACCTGGGCAACAACCCGACGCAGCCTGGCAGCAACCTGGCGATCAACTCCGGCGCGCTGTACAACTTCCTGCGCGGCGGCACCACCGGCGCCGACACCACCGAGCTCAAGACCACCACCGGCATCGGCTACACCACCGACTCCGGCCTGCGCATGGTCGGCCTGGTCAACCTGGATGGCGGCAGCTACGACATCCGCGTGACCGCCGACGACGGCTTCCGGCTCAACATCGCCGGCAAGACGGTGGCCATGTTCGACGACATCCAGTCGCCCACCACCCGCGTGTACAGCGGCGTGTCCCTGGCCAGCGGCCTGCAGCCCATCGAGCTGCTGTACTGGGAACAGGGCGGCAACGCCCGTCTGCGCGTCGAGGTCAAGCTCTCCAGCGAAGCCGACACCGCCTACAAGACCCTGGGTACCGACGACTTCGCACTGTTCACCCCGACCAGCGCACCCACCCTGTCGGCACTCCAGGACATCATCGAGGATCCCAGCCAGAACGGCCGCTGGCTCGTCCGCACCGGCGCCCAGCTCGACGGCTCCACCGGCAACGACGACATCACCGGCACAGACGGCCGCGACATCCTCACCGGCGGTGCCGGCAACGACATCATCCGCGGTGGCGCCGGCGCCGATCTCATCAGCGGCGGCAGCGGCAACGACACCCTCACCGGTGGCCTCGGCTCCGACACCTTCAAGTGGAGCCTCGGCGACGCCGGCACCACCGCCAAACCGGCGGTCGATGCCATCACCGACTTCGACAAGGGCGTCACCGGCAGCGCCAGCAGTGGCGGCGACATCCTCGACCTGCGCGACCTGCTGCAGGGCGAGAGCCACACTGGCAACGCCACCGGCAACCTGGGCAACTACCTGCACTTCGAGAAATCCGGCGCGGACACCGTGGTGCACGTCAGCACCAACGGCGGCTACACCGGCGGCACCTTCGTCGCCGGCGCCACCGACCAGAAGATCGTCCTGCAGGGCGTGGATCTGACCAACAGCGGCGCCCTCAGCACCGATGCGCAGATCATTCAGGACCTGCTCACCAAGGGCAAACTGAGCGCCGACTGAGGCCGCCCCGGCGGCGGGGCGGCGTGAGGAGAAAGGAGTAAGGAGTGAGGAGGTCGGGGGCTGAAACGCGGTGCGCTGGCGATTAAAGGCGCAAGCGGATCGGCCAAGGCCTCCCTACTCCTAGCCTCCTCACCCACACCGCCTTCTACCGCCAAAGCGGGCATCACAAAAAACGGCAACAATGATCGACTCATTGTTGCCGTTTTTGCACATCTGAAGCCTGCGGGCCGCCGCCCGCGCTGCTCAAACCATCTCAGCCCTGGGCGGCCAGCCGGCGCGACGCCTCCGGCCCGGTCATGCCGCCAACCCCCAGCCACGCCGCCGTCGCCCATTCCTCGGACGAGTGCACCTGCTCGGCGTAAACCACCACGCCCAGCCCCCGCGCCACGTCCACGATGGCCTTCACCAGCCGCTGGTGGCCGACGTTTTCGTGCAGGCTGGCCACAAAGCTGCCGTCCAGCTTGAGGTAAGCCAGACGGATCGCGTACAGCCGCGGCAGCGCCGCCAGCTGACGCCCGAAGTGCTCGATGCCCAGCTGCGCGCCGTGACGCGCCAGCACCTCGGCCAGCGCCTCCAGCCCGGCCAGATTGGCATCCAGACCGCGCTCGCTCACCTCCAGCGCAATCCGCGACGCGGCCGGGCCGGCGGTGGCCAGCAGCACATCCAGCTGCTCGAGGAAGCCCGGCTCGATGAGTGAGCGGGGCGCCACGTTGATCGCCACCGGATCGTTTGATCTCACCAGCCGCTCGATGCCAAGGCGCACCGCCTCCAGGTCGCAGGCCGACGCCAGGCCCACCCGCACCGCCGCTGGCATGAACTGGCCGGCGGTCATCACGCTGCCGTCCGCCGTCGGCAGGCGCAGCATGAACTCCCGATGCACCAGGCTGCCATCGCCGGCCAGCACCGGATACTCCACCAGGGTGAACTCCCGCCGCGCCAGCGCGCCTTCGATCAACTCCCGCCAGGCGCCTTCGCCCGGGGCCGGCGACGGAATGTCCACGCCTTCGCCATTGACCACCAGCGCGTCGATGGACTCGGCCCGCATCAGCGCCGAATCGACCCGCGCCAGCACGGTGCCCGCCGCCTCGCCGCGCCGGTAGCCCATCACCGCCGCGCGGGCCTTCAGGCCGCCCGCGTCGCCGGTCTGCAGGTCGAGGGCGGCGATCGCGCTCTGCACCCGCTCGAAAACCCGCCGGCCCTCGTCGAGCCCTTGGCCCGGCAGCAGAATCGCGAAGTCGGCGCCGCCCACCCGGGCCAGCGACACGTCGTCCACGCCGTCCAGGCTGGCCTGCATCGCCTTGCCCACGGCCATCAGCCATTCGTCGGTGCGGGCCCGGCCCAGATGCTGGTTGAGCGTTGCCAGATCGGCGATCCGCAGCATGCCCACGCAACCCACGGCCGGCGCATCGGAATCGGCCAGCACCCGGCGCAGCTCGCCGCTGAAGCACGCCCGATTGAGCAGCCCGGTGCCTGGATCGCGGCTGCCCTCGTCGCGCAGTGCCTCGATCCGCGCCGCCTGCTCGGCAAACAGTGCCCGCACCCGCTCCGACATGTGGTTGAGCGCCGCCGCCACGCTGCGCAGTTCCACCACCTTGGGCTCGGCCAGCACCCGGAACTGCCCGGTCCCGATCGCCGCCGCCTGCTCGGCCATCTCGGCCAGCGGTTGCCGCACCCAGCGCAGCAGCGCCGAAACGCCCATCGCCCAGAACAGGCCGATCGCCAGCATCAGGCTGCCCAGCTGGAGCACACCGTTCCACAGGGAGCGATACGCGTAGCCCCGGGCCGCCTCGACCGACACCAGCCCGATCTGCCGCCAGCCGTCGCTCACCTGGGCCTGACCCGGGCGCACGTCCATCGGCAGCACGGTGACCAGCCAGCCCGGCACGTCCTCGGGCTGATCCGGCTGGCTGCGCTCGATCTTCACCTTGCCGCTGCTGTCGATGAAGCGGATCGACCGGTAATGGCCACCGTCGAACAGCGCCGTCACCAGCAGCTCCATCGTCGCCGCGTCCTTCGTCTGCTGGGACATGGATAAGGCCAGCGACACCGCGCCATCGCTCGACTGGGCCCGCAGCTGTTGCTCGAAGTAGCCGCGGGCCGTCATCAGGCTGACGGCGAACGCGCCCACCAGCACCAGCCCCATCGCCACCACCACACTCACCCACAATCGCTTCAACAGTGACATGACCTTAATCCCTCAAACCTTCTGCATTCATCCGCAGCAACATCTCGCGCCAGCGGGAGACGCGATCCACCGGCTGTGACGCCTGGGTCGCCCCACCCACGAAGATGCCCTGCATGTTGAAACTGAAAACCGGCGCCAGATCGGGCCGCGCCGACGCCGGCCGGATGCCGGTGACCAGGTTGTCGAGCACCAGCGGCACCGCGTCGGGCGTGGCGTAGTAGCTCAGCACCATGTGCGCCTGGGTCACGCTGCTGCCGGCGCCGCCGATCCGCGCCCGCACGTAAGTCATCCGCAGACGATCTTCCGCCACCCCGAGCTCGCGCAGGGTGAAATACTTGGCGAAAACATAGTCCTCGCAGTCGCCGGAGCCCCGGGCGAGCACCTCCAGCGGCGTCGCCCAGTAATCGGTCTGGCCCCACACCTGGCTGTCCTCGGCAAAGCGGACGCGCCGGTTGAAGAACTCATTGACCCGCTGGAGCTGCACCTCCTCGGGCAAATCCCGCCAGCTAACCACCGCGCTACGCCAGCCATCCACCGCCTCGGCGGCGGCGGCGCCAAAGCGCAGCTGCGCCACCTGGCGCATCCGGTCCATGTCGAAGCCGCCCCGTGCCCCGCCGGCGATCAACAGGATCACCGCGCCGCTGGCCGCCGCGAGACGGCGGCACACCATCGCCGGACGGCCTGGGCGCAAGACGGGAAGGAAGCGCATCGAAGGGAAGCGGTAAGGCTGTCGCTGGTGTAGGGGAATGTGTCATGCCGGATGCCACCTTGCGGCATGCCGGCAGTCCAGGTGTACGGCCTCGCCCTGGAAAAGTTAAATTTCGCCCCCAGGCACTATAAATTGTGAAAAATGTTTTCCGTTAGGTGATATTCAAGGGCCAAAAGACCAAAACTCCAAATACTGCGCACCTTCGACAGTTTGTGGCCCGTAGAATCCAATCGCGATAGCCCATTCAAATCAACGGCCCCGAACGATCTGCCGGATTCTTTCGCACCAGCACGGCACATTTCGAAACTACGAGACGACAATGTTCAAAGCAACAAAGCTCTCCGTCTGCCTGACACTCTCCCTGCTCTCCATGGCACCTGTCCACGCGGCGCCGGGCACGATGCGCGACGCGATTGAAAAAGCGATCCTGCGCAATCCGGAAGTGCTGGCCCGCCTGCACAACTACCAGGCCGCCGATGCCGAACGTGACGTGGTGCGCGGCGGCTACTTCCCCCGTGTCGACCTGCAGGGTTACACCGGCCGCGAGCGCCGCGAGACGCCCACCACCGGCCCCGACACCTACTCCCGCCCCGGCTACCAGCTGCAACTGCGCCAGCTGGTGTTCGACGGCTTCGCCACGCGCAACGACGTCAAGCGCCTGGGCTTTGCCCGCGCAACCCGCTATTTCGAGCTCCTCGGCACCACCGACGACACCGCCTTCGAAGCCGCCCGCGCCTACCTCGACGTGCTGCGCTACCGCGAACTCGCCGGCCTCGCCCAGGAAAACTGGGCCATCCACAAGGAAACCGTCGATCAGATCGAGCGTCGCGTGAAGGCCGGCGTCGGCCGCCGGGTCGACCTCGAACAGGCCTTCGGCCGTCTGGCCCTCGCCCAGTCCAACTGGCTCACCGAAAGCTCCAACCTCCACGACGTCTCCCAGCGCTTCCAGCGCATCGTCGGCGAGGCCCCGGCCGACGCCCTCGACAAGCCACCAGTCTTCACCGACAAGCTGCCCACCGAAAAGGACGTGCTGCGCCAGGCCATCACCGACAACCCCGGCTTCAAGGCCGCGGTCGCCAACATCCGCGCCTCCCGCGCCAACATCGACGTGCAGCGCGCCAACTACTCGCCGACCGTCGAAGTGCGCGCCAGCACCGGCATGGACAAGAACCTCCTGGGCGTGACCGGTGAAACCAACACCAACGCCCTGCAGGTCCTGATGAACTGGAACCTCTTCAAGGGCGGCGCCGACGAAGCCCGCATCCGCCAGTCCCACGAGCAGCTCTACAACGCCACCGACCTGCGCGACAAGGCCTGCCGCGACATCCGCCAGCAGACCGCCATCGCCTGGAACGACGTCAAGAAGCTCAAGGAACAGCTGATCTACCTCGAGCAGCACCAGCTCTCCACCGAGAAGGCCCGCGATGCCTACCGTCAGCAGTTCGACATCGGCCAGCGCAGCCTGCTCGACGTGCTCAACACCGAGAACGAACTGTTCGAGGCCAAGCGCGCCAGCACCCGCGCCCGCTTCGACCTGACCCAGGCCGAACTGCGCGTCCTCACCCAGACCCACACCATCCTCCCGAGCGTGAAGCTGGCGCCCGTCGCCCGCACCGGCCCGGAAGAAGCCGGCGTCACCGAGCCCGGCGAAGACGAGACCCTGCTGTGCAGCACCACCCTGCCTGTGGTCGCGCCCCTCGACACCGCGGGCGCCATGCAGGGCCGCACGCCGCCGGCAGCCACCCCGCTGCCCGTGGCCGAGGCGGTAGCCGCCAGCGTGGCGAGCACCAGCGCCCCGGCCGCACCGAGCGCAGCGCAGGCGATCGAGCCGCTGGTCAAGTCATGGGCCGCCGCCTGGTCGGCCAAGGATGTGGCACGCTACAAGTCGTTCTACTCCAGCGCCTTCAAGCCCGACCAAGGCACCCGCGAGGCCTGGATGGCAACCCGTGAAAAGCGCGTCACCAAGCCCGGCGAGATCGCCGTCGAGATCGACAAGCTGAACGTCCGCAGCGTCTCGGCCAGCACCGCCGAAGCCAGCTTCGTCCAGCAGTACCGCTCGAAGGGCTTCAACGACGCGATGAACAAGACCCTCCAGTACCAGCTGGAAAACGGTCAGTGGAAGATCATCCGCGAGTCCAACCGCTGATCGCCCCACCCGCCCCGCCACCCGCGGGGCACAAAAACAAAGGGAGCCACGTGGGCTCCCTTTGTTTTGGGTGACACACCCAGCAAGGGGCGCCACGGATGCGGCATTACAGGTGCGGCTGGATGATCCGGCGATAGAACTCGTGGAAGTGCTGCATCCCGTCTTCGTAGGGCGACTGGTAGGGCCCGACCTCAGAACGGCCTTCCTTCATCAGCGCTAGACGGCCACGATCCATCCGCTCGCCGATATCATCGTCCTCGATCGCGGTTTCCATGTAGGCGGCCTGTTCGGCCTCGACGAAATCGCGCTCGAATTCGAGGATCTCTTCCGGGTAGTAGAACTCGACGACGTTGGTCGTCTTGTTTACGTCGGTCGGGATCAGGGTGCTCACCACCAACACGTTGGGGTACCACTCAACCATGATGTTGGGGAAATAGGTCAACCATATTGCCCCATGTTTCGGCATTTCCCCGCCGTTGTAGTTGAGCACGGCCTCGTGCCAGCGCTTGTAGGCCGGCGACCCGGGCTTCTTGAGCGAAGTGATGCCCACCCGCTGCACCGAATACCACTCGCCGAACTGCCAGGTGAGATCGTCACAGGTGACGAACTGGCCCAGCCCCGGGTGATAGGGCACCACGTGGTAGTCCTCGAGGTACACCTCGATGAAGGTCTTCCAGTTGTAGTTGCACTCGTGGATTTCGACCCGATCAAGCTTGTAGCCGTCGAACTTCAGCTCGCCCGCCACCTGCATTCCCGAAAGATCGGCGTTCGCCGAGCGCGGCCCCTTGAAGAGCAGACCCTGCCAGTTCTCAAGCTTGTCGCGCTGAAGGTTGAGGCACGGTTTTTCCGGGAAATGCGGCGCACCGATCAGCAGACCGTCGGGGTTGTACGTCCAGCGGTGGATCGGACAGACGATGTTCCGCTCGGCCGTGCCGGTGCCCTGCAGCATGATCGCCTGACGGTGACGGCAGATGTTGGACATCTGGTAGAAACCGTCGTCGCGATTGACCAGCAGCTTGGCGTGGTCGCGCCACTCCAGCGAGCGGTACTGGTTGACTTCCGGCACCATCAGCTCGTGGCCGACGTAGCCCGGACCGGCATCGAAGAGGAGACGCTTCTCCAGCTCGAAGATTTTTTCGTCGAAGTACCACGATACCGGCAACTGGGAAACAGCCGGCGATAGATGTGCCTGAGAAGCGATATCAGACATCCCGAACCCCCTTGTCGAAAGCGAAAGCCCGAAACGTAAAGCTCGCCATTGTATAGTATTACGCGTTTGACCTGAAGCCCGACGATAGGCTATTTTTACGGTTTGCCTCCAGTCAGTTCCGGCAGCATGGTCAAATCATCCGCAAGCAAGCCCGCCAGTTTCGAATCGGCCGTCGCCGAACTCGAAACCATCGTCCAGGACATGGAAAACGGGCAACTCCCCCTGGATCAGGCCCTCGCCGCCTACCAGCGCGGCACCGTGCTGCTGCGCCAGTGCCAGGCGCAGCTGACCAAGGCCGAGCAGACCATCCGGGTGCTCGAAACCGAGAATACGCCGGAAGACACCCAGCCATGAGCGCCACCTTCAGCCAATGGATGGGCGACATCCAGCAGCGCACCGAATCCGCCCTTGATCGCGCCCTCCCCGGCGCCGACATCGCCCCGACCCGCCTCCACGACGCCATGCGCTACGCCGTCCTTGGCGGCGGCAAGCGGGTCCGTCCGCTGCTCGTGCACGCCGGCGGCCAGCTCACCGGCGCCGCGCCCGAACGCCTCGACCGCGTCGCCTGTGCGATCGAGATGATCCACGCCTACTCCCTCGTCCACGACGACATGCCGTGCATGGACGACGACGTGCTGCGCCGCGGCAAGCCCACGGTTCACGTCGAATACGACGAAGCCACCGCACTCCTCGTGGGCGACGCGCTGCAGACCCAGGCCTTCCTGCATCTGGCCGACGGCACCGTCTGCGACGACCCGCAACGCCAGATCGCCATGATCCGTCAGCTCGCCCAGGCCAGCGGCTCCCGCGGCATGTGCGGCGGCCAGGCCATTGATCTGGGCTCGGTCGGCCAGCAGCTCACGCTGCCCGAACTCGAGTTCATGCACATCCACAAGACGGGCGCCCTGATCCGGGCCTCGATCAACCTTGGCGTACAATGCGGCCGCAGCCTCGACGAAGCGCAGATGGCCTCCCTCGACCACGTGGGCAAGGTGATCGGCCTGCTGTTCCAGGTGGTGGACGACATCCTCGACGCCGAGGCCGACACCGCCACGCTGGGCAAAACTGCCGGCAAGGACGCCGCCAACGACAAGCCGACCTACGTGAGCCTGCTGGGCGTCACCCGCGCCCGCGAACTCGCCGAAGAGATGTGCCAGGAGGCCCTGGATCGCCTCGCGCCCTTCGGCGACAGCAGCCAGCGCCTGGCCGAACTGACGCGCTTCATCATCCGCCGCCAGTTCTGAGCCACCGCCAACCGAATTTCGCCCATTAACGACCCGGTAACCCGGAATGCCTCACGCAACGCAGCCCGCCTCTCCCCGCGCCAGCCTGCTGGACCGGATCGCCTCACCCGCGGATCTTCGCAAGCTCGAAGCCAGCGAACTCCCCGTCCTGGCCGACGAACTGCGCAATTTCCTGATCGATTCCGTCTCCCGTACCGGCGGCCACCTGTCGTCCAACCTCGGCACCGTCGAACTCACCATCGCCCTGCACTACGTCTTCAACACGCCCGAAGACCGCATCGTGTGGGACGTGGGCCATCAGACCTACGCCCACAAGGTGCTCACCGGCCGCCGTGAGGCCATGGCGGGCCTGCGCCAGTACCAGGGCATCTCCGGCTTCCCGCGGCGCTGTGAGAGCGACTACGACACCTTTGGCACCGCCCACTCGTCCACCTCGATCTCGGCCGCCCTCGGCATGGCCGAAGCGGCCCGCCTGCGCGGTGAAGACCGCCGCGCCATTGCGGTGATCGGCGACGGCGCCATGTCGGCCGGCATGGCCTTCGAGGCCCTCAACAACGCCGGCGACATCCACGACACCAACCTGCTGGTCATCCTCAACGACAACGAGATGTCCATCTCGCCGCCGGTGGGCGCCCTCAACAAGCACCTGTCGCGCCTGCTCTCCGGCCGCATCTACAACGGCGCCCGCAAGATCGGCAAGCGCTTCCTCGAAAACCTGCCGCCGCCGGTCTTCGAGCTGGCCCGCCGCACCGAGGAGCACGTCAAAGGCATGGTCATGCCCGGCACGATGTTCGAGGAGTTCGGCTTCAACTACATCGGCCCCATCGACGGCCACGACCTAGAATCCCTGCTCCCCACCCTGCAGAACCTGCGCACCCTCAAGGGCCCGCAATTCCTGCACGTGATCACCCGCAAGGGCCAGGGCTACAAGCTCGCCGAGGCCGACCCGATCCTCTACCACGGCGTCTCCAAGTTCGACCACACCGCAGGCATCGCCACCGGCAAGGATTCCAAGGGCGGCGGCAAGCTCACCTACACCCAGATCTTCGGCGACTGGCTGTGCGACATGGCCGCCATCGACAAGCGCCTGGTGGCCATCACCCCGGCGATGCGCGAAGGCTCCGGCATGGTCCGCTTCGCCCACGAATACCCCGACCGCTACTACGACGTGGGGATCGCCGAGCAGCACGCCCTCACCTTCGGCGCAGGCCTCGCCTGCGAAGGCTTCAAGCCGGTGGTGGCGATTTACTCCACCTTCCTGCAGCGCGCCTACGACCAGTTCATCCACGACGTGGCGCTGCAGAACCTGCCGGTGATGATGGCCATCGACCGCGCCGGCCTCGTCGGCGCCGACGGTGCCACCCACCACGGTGCGTTCGATCTCTCGTACCTGGCCTGCATGCCCAATCTCACCATCTTCTGTCCGGCTGACGAGAACGAATGCCGGCAGATGCTCTACACCGCCTACATGCACGACGGCCCCACGGCCGTGCGCTACCCGCGCGGCAGCGGCCTGGGCGTCACGCCGATGGCCGACATGAGCCTGATGCCCATAGGCAAGGGCGAGATCCGCCGCCAGGGCAAACGCACCGCCCTCCTGGCCTTCGGCAGCATGCTCGGCAATGCCCTCAAGGCCGCCGACCAGATCGACGCCACCGTCGCCAACATGCGCTTCGTGAAGCCCATCGACCGCGAGCTCATCCTCCAGCTTGCCGCCGGGCACGAACTGCTGGTCACCCTCGAAGAAAACGCCACCATCGGCGGCGCTGGCTCCGAGGTGACCCGTGTCCTCCACGAAGCCGGCGTTCAAGTCCGCGTGCTGCAGATCGGCCTGCCCGACCGCTTCATCGACCACGGCGACCACGCCCAGCTCTTCACCGAGATCGGCCTGGATGTGCCGGGCATCCTCAAACGCATCGAAGAAGCCTATCAGCCGAATAGTTGAGTGCTTTTGTCGGGAATGATAGGATCAAATCGTTGGGAACACAGATTCCCGCGAGACCATAGAGAACAGCCATGACGACCCAGACCCCAACCGCCATCCCGGACGTCCAGAACTCCGCGGATTCCCGCCAGCTCGCCATCAACAAGGTGGGCATCAAGTCCATCCTTCACCCCATCAAGGTGATGGACAAGAACGGCGGCGTGCAGCACACCATCGCGATGTTCAACATGTACGTCGGCCTGCCCCACAACTTCAAGGGCACCCACATGTCCCGCTTCGTGGAGATCCTCAACAGCCACGAACGGGAGATTTCGGTCGAATCCTTCGAGCCCATGCTGCGCGAGATGGTCCACAAGCTCGAGGCCGAGACCGGCCACGTGGAGATGACCTTCCCTTACTTCATCAACAAGGCCGCCCCGGTTTCCGGCGTGCAGAGTCTGATGGACTACGAAGTCACCTTCATCGGCGAGATCCGCGAAGGCGGCGTCTATGAGTTCACGATGAAGATCGTCGTGCCGGTGACCAGCCTGTGCCCCTGCTCGAAGAAGATCTCCGAGTACGGCGCCCACAACCAGCGCTCCCACGTCACCGTCACCACCACCACCAACGATCACCTGTGGATCGAGGAACTCGTCCAGCTGGTCGAAGGCCAGGCCTCCTGCGAGCTTTACGGCCTGCTCAAGCGCCCCGACGAGAAGTACGTCACCGAGCGCGCCTACGACAACCCCAAGTTCGTTGAGGACATGGTGCGCGATGTGGCCGGCTGCCTCAACCGCGAGCCCCGCATCGATGCTTACGTGGTCGAATCCGAGAACTTCGAATCCATCCACAATCACTCGGCCTACGCGCTCATCGAGCACGACAAGCGCGCACAGTAACGCCCCCTCCTCTGCCGGCAACGGCGGAGCAGGACGAAAAAAAACGGCACCCGAAGGTGCCGTTTTTTGTCCCGCTGAAGATCAGGCAGAAGCCTTGGCAGCAGCAGCCTTCGCAGCGAAGGACTTGTGATCGAGCTTTTCCTTGATCCGCGCGGACTTGCCGGAGCGGCTGCGGAGGTAGTACAGCTTGGCACGACGCACGTCACCACGACGCTTCACTTCGATGCTGGCGACCAGCGGGGAGTAGGTCTGGAACGTACGCTCCACGCCTTCACCGGAGGAAATCTTGCGTACGATGAAAGCGGAATTGAGGCCGCGGTTACGCTTGGCGATGACGACGCCTTCGTAAGCCTGCAGACGCTCACGGTTACCTTCCTTGACCTTCACCTGAACGATCACGGTGTCGCCGGGGGCGAAATCGGGAACGGTCTTGCTCTGGGTCAGGCGGGTGATTTCTTCTTGTTCCAGTTGCTGAATGAGGTTCATGCGTAACTCCAATCAATGATGAGGCCTTTGGCCCTTCGTGCAGAGCAGGTCGCCACCTGGTACACGCCTTTTTTATGAAACCGGAAGACTAATCCGCCGGTTTCGCTTCTGCCCGCCGGAAAGCTTCCAGCAGACGGAATTCTTCCTTGCTCAACGCACGACCTTCCAGCAGATCCGGCCGCCGCTGTTCGGTGCGGCCGAGGGACTGCTGGAGCCGCCAGCGCCGGATCTCGGCGTGATTACCAGACAGCAGCACGTCCGGCACCGCCATGTCCTCGTAGAGCACCGGGCGGGTGTAGTGCGGGCAATCCAGCAGACCATCGACGAAGGAATCCTCCACCGCCGAATCCTCGTCGTTCAATGCGCCCGGCAATTGCCGGATCATCGAGTCGAGCAATACCATTGCCGGCAACTCCCCGCCCGAAAGCACGAAGTCACCCAGCGAAATCTCTTCGTCGACGCAGCGTTCAATCAAACGCTGATCAACACCTTCATAGCGGCCGCACAACAGCACCACGGCCGGCTCGGCCACAAGCTCGAGCACACGCGCGTGATCCAGACGGCGCCCTTGGGGCGACAGGTAGATCACCCGACCTGCACTGCCGACCGAAGCCTGCTGACGCGCCTTGGCGGCGACGATCGCCTTCTCGAGCGGACCGGGCAGCATCACCATTCCGGGGCCACCGCCATAAGGGCGATCATCCACAGTACGGTAACGGTCTTCGGCAAAATCCCGGGGATTCCAGCAGTTGAGCTCGTAGAGCCCACGCTCCCGGGCACGCCCGGTGATCCCGAATCCGGACAGCGCCGAAAACATTTCAGGAAACAGCGTGATGACGTCAAAGGCCCTGCGACCAGAAGCCGGCATCACCAATCCGCTTCCCACTCCACCGAAATCACGCCAGCAGCAACATCCACCTTGCCGACATAGCTCGCGACGAAGGGAATCAGGCGCTCGGTATCGCCATCCTGAATCTGCAGCACATCGTGCGCGCCCGTGGACAGCAAGCCAGTCACCTTGCCAAGAACGACGCCAGCGGCGTTGCGCACTTCCAGGCCGATCAGATCGCCCCAGTAGAATTCGTCCTCGTCGGGCTTTGGCATCGCCTCCCGCGGGGCTGCGATGTAGTAACCCGCGACGGCTTCCGAAGCGTTGCGGTCGGGCACTTCGGCAAAGGCGGCCACAAGATCGCCCTTGCCATGCTCCTTACAGCCCGTCAACGTGTACGGCACCCAGTCCGAACCATCAGGATCGGTACCGAGCCACCATTGGGGCATTTTCTTCCATGACAGCGGATCATCCCCGAAAGGATGAACCCGCACCCAACCCTTGACACCGAAGGGAGCGACAATTCGCCCCAATACAATCATTGATCGACGCTCAGAAGGCTGGGTTTGATACCGACGCTCAGGCAGCAGCCTTGGCGGACTGCTTGACGAGACGGGCGACGGTGTCGGAAAGCTGAGCACCGTTGCCTTGCCAGTAGGCCAGGCGCTCGGTGTTCACGACGAGGCCCTTTTCAGCGCCCGAGGCAACCGGGTTGTAGAAACCAACGCGCTCGATGAAACGGCCATCGCGGCGATTGCGGGAATCAGCGGCGACGATGTTGTAGAAAGGACGCTTCTTGGAACCGCTGCGGGCAAGACGAATGACAACCATGACTATCCCTGATCCGATGGAAATTGGAAAAACGTTGGATATTAAGGCACCTAGCGAAAAACCGCAAGACAAGCTTGGCGCTCAACGCCAGCCCCGCTGAAACAGACAGCCGGATTCGCGGAATGCACCCAATGCAAGCAGACAGGCGGATTCCAGCCACATGTTTCTGGTAACTTAATTACAATAGCAAGCTGGTTACGAGAAAACCTTGGCAATGAGCGCCGCCGACTCCCCAAAATCCGACCGCACGGCCCCTATCCTCGATTGGCTGGCCACCGACCTCACTGCCGATGCAGACCTTGAGCTGGCGGCCCTCGTCCGTCACCTCGACGATCTCGGTCGCCCGGAGATCAGCCGCAACCAGTTCCATCGCTGTCTCGATCTGCTCCACACCCGTGCGCTGGCGATCAGCAAGATGCATCGCGAGCGCTTTGCCGTCGCCACCCTGCCCCTCTCGGTAAGTCTCCACCGCTCTGCCTCCCGGCTCGTGGCCGCCCTCGGAAAGGTCGCCTCAGGCTATGGCGAAGTGCTTGCCGAAGTGCAGCACCGGCTCGTCCGGACGATGCGCCGCAATCCGGAAGTCATCAGCGCCAAAGCGCTGGAAATCCTCGGCGAGCAACTGACCATCGCCCACCTGGCCGGCAACAGTGCGCCTTTCGAGTTCTGGCAGCGGGCCCACGGCTTTTTCCAGGGCAGTCGTGCCGAATCACCCGCCGACGCCAAGGCAGGCGGCATTCCCGAGGCAACCCTCAAGGCCTACAAATACCTGCTGGCTTTCGTCGCAGCACAACCGGAAGGGCTGACCAGCGCCGAAATCAGCTGGCTTTCCGAATTCCTCTCGGCCAACGCCAAGTACGTGACGATCCGGCACTCGGTGCCGAGCGATCCAGGGCACGGCTGGCTGTGGATCGATCTCGATCAGGACGCCCCGCCGGTTTCAATCAACCGCCGCGACCCGCCGGCCGTCGACGGCCTCATCTATTTCACGGCCGAAGAACTCGCCCGTCGCACCACTTCGCTGATCGAGCAACTCGAAGGCGAAGGCCCCGAGCCCGCCAACCTTCCCGCCGGCCTGTCCCGTTCGGCAACGGCAACGCTGCTCCGGCGCGTTCGCGAATACTGGGCATCGCCTCCGCACCGCGAGCACGCACGGCGCCGCAATCAGTACGCCGTCAGCGTCTGCAGCGGCCTCGAGACCATCTGGAAGATGCTTCGCGAACCCGGGACGGCCCGCCAGAACCGCTACGCCTCCGAATGGATGGTCGTTAACGAAAGCCCGACCGGCTATGCCGTGATGCAGGTGACCGGGACGGCCAACAATCTGACTCCGGGCATCGCCATTGCCATCCGGCGAAGCGATGAGGAACCCTGGTCGCTGTGCATCGTGCGCTGGATTCGTGCCGAAACGCCGGAACAGATCGAGCTAGGCCTGCAGGTCATCGGCAACGCCGCCAAGCCGGTTTCGGTGGGCTTCCGTAACGCCGAGCAATTACGCCCCATGCGCCCCGCGCTGGTGCTTCCGCCCGTGGCGGCCTTGGGGCGCCAGCAGGCGATCCTGGCGCCAGCGGGCACCTATTCGGCACGGCGCTTCATGCTTGTTTCCGACGTCCAGCGACTCTATATCGCCCAGGGGCGGCTTCTCAGCCTCGACATCCAGACCCCGGCTGTCGAGCTGTTCCAGTACGAGATCGACCCCTACCCGCTCTGACCCGGCCCAGTGCACCCGCAGCCGCTGGCTGCCAGCGTCGCAAGCGTGACGGACGCCGACGCGTCCAGCGCGGCAAGCACATCGTGCCAGCAGGCATCGACCGCAGCCCCGACTGAGGTGGTGACGGGCTGCGGTTGAATCAGGCTGTTCCAGCCAAACAGGCGACCGATCTCCCCCGCCCGAACATCCTCTGCCGCCCGGGCAAGCAGCCATCCGCCCTGCTCGCGTCGGGCCACGATGCCCGCCACCTCCAGCATCTCGAGCAATTCCTGGATCTCGCCGTGACCACACCGGCCGGCCACCGACAGCCGGGCCACATCCCGACTCGCCCCCGCGCGCTGGGCCAGCGCCAGCTCAACCAGCAGCAACAAGGCCACATAGACCCGCCGCCCCGGAAACGCCGGCAGTGGTCGTCGCAGCACGTCACGTTCGGGCAGCACGGCGGCAACTACCGCTCCCAGCAGGACCACAATCCACGACAGGTAGAGCCACAGCAGGAAGATCGGCACCACCGCAAACGCCCCATACACCAGCGTGTAACTGGGAAAATGACTCAGATACAGACCAAAGAGCCGCTGCATCACCACGAAAGCCAGCGCCGCCAGAAAACCGGCCAGGGCAGCATCCGAAAACCTGACGCTGCAATGGGGCACCACGTAGTAGAGCGCAGTGAACACGCACCCAAGAATCGTCACCGACACCACCCGCAGCCGCGCGGCTTCAAGCCAGACCGGCTCGTTCATGAGGTCGAGGGACATGCTCAGCATCGCCGTTGCGAGAAACACCCCACCCGCCAGCAGCAGGGGACCGAACGACAGGGCCACCCAGTAAGCCGCGAGGCGCGTCGCCCACGGACGGCGACTGCGCACCATCCAGATCTGGTTGATGACCGTGTCGATCGTCCGCATGAGCATCACCGCCGTGATGACCAACACCAGTGCGCCAACGATGGTCAGATTGGTGGCCTTCTGGCTGAACTGGAATGCGTAGGTCGCGATCACCTTGCCGGCTTTCTCGGGTAGCAGATTGTCGAGCAGAAAGCCCCGCAGCGCCGCATCCAGCTGCGCCGACTGGGGAAACTTGCTGAGCACCACCGCGACCAGGGTGATGAAGGGCACCAGCGAGAGCAGCGTGGTGAAAGCAAGGCTGCCAGCCACCTGCGCACAGCGCCCATCCTGGAAGCGCTGCCAGATGACGCGCAGCAGATGCGCCGCGGACTGCACAAGCGAGTCGCCCGCGGGCGCGACTTCCGCTTGAGGGTCGGGCCGGGAGTCAGCGGGGGAATTCATTTACGTATAATGCCCTTCCGTTCTACAGGCCTCACCATGCAGGAAATCCTCGTTCTCTATTACAGCCACCGCGGCTCCGTGCGTGCCCTTGCCGAAGTGATCGGGCGCGGCATCGACTCAGTTCCCGGCGCCGCAGCCCGGCTGCGAACCGTACCACGCATCTCCGCGGTCTGTGAGGCCACCGAGGCCGACATCCCGGCGCGCGGCGCCCCGTATGCGGAGATGTCGGATCTGGAGGAATGCATCGGTCTGGCGCTGGGCAGCCCCACGCGCTTCGGCAACATGTCGGCGCCAATGAAGTATTTTCTGGATGGCACGGCGGGCCCGTGGCTGTCGGGCGCCCTGGCCGGCAAGCCGGCCTGCGTATTCACCTCGTCAGCCAGCCAGCACGGGGGTCAGGAAAGCACGCTGCTATCGATGATGACACCGCTTCTGCACCACGGCATGGTGATCGTCGGCCTGCCTTTTTCAGAGCCTGACCTGACCGGCACCGCCAGTGGGGGATCGCCCTACGGCGCCACCCACGTGGCCGGGAAAGACGAAAACACCCGCCTCACCGAAGAAGAAAAGCGCCTCGCCTTTGCCCTGGGCAAACGTCTGGCCGAAACCGCCCTGAAGCTCGCACCCCAATGAAACCCAAGACCCTCTCGCTGATCGCCATCATCTCGCTGCTGGCCCTGATTTCCCTTTGCCTGGCGTGGGAAGCGATCCTCGCCCCGCTCCGACCGGGCGGCTCATGGATGACCCTCAAGGTACTGCCGCTGATGGTGCCGCTCTTCGGCATCCTGCGCGGAAACCGCTACACCTACCAATGGAGCACGATGCTGATCCTGCTCTACCTGACGGAAGGCGTGATCCGCACCAATGACGCCCCGCCGGGCAACCTGCTGGCGCTGGCCGAGGCTGCGCTGAGCGTCATCTTCTTCATGGCCGCGATGCTCTACGCCCGCGCCACGGCGCCCTCCAGGCTGGCCCAGGCGCCGCAGCGCGACGCCTGAAACCCGAACCCGCAGGTCAGACCTGCGGGTTCACCCGCTCGATGTTGCTCTGCAGCTTGTTGAGCGCGTTGAGATAGGCCTTGGCCGACGCGACGATGATATCGGTGTCGGCGCCCTGACCATTGACGACACGACCATCCTTCGACAGGCGCACGGTCACCTCGCCCTGGGCATCGGTGCCAGTGGTGATCGCGTTGACCGAATACAGCAGCAGCTGGGCGCCGCTCTTCGCGATCCCTTCGATCGCCTTGAAGGCCGCATCCACCGGGCCGGAACCCGAGGACTGGACGTTCTCCTCCTTGTTGCCCACCGACAGGGTCACGCGGGCGCTCGGCTCTTCGCCGGTTTCGGAATGGAAGGCCGCGGAGAGCAGACGGAAGTGCTCTTTCGGCTCGGAGCTTTCGTCGCTCATCAACGCCTGCAGATCCTCGTCGAAAATCTCGTGCTTCTTGTCGGCCAGGGCCTTGAAGCGGGCGAAGGCGTGGTTGAGCTGCTCTTCGGATTCGATCACCACGCCGAGCTCCTGCAGACGGGAGCGGAAGGCATTGCGGCCGGAGTGCTTGCCCATCACCAGCTTGTTGGCAGACCAGCCCACGTCCTCGGCCCGCATGATCTCGTAGGTTTCGCGATGCTTGAGCACGCCATCCTGATGGATGCCGGATTCGTGGGCAAAGGCGTTGGCGCCGACGATGGCCTTGTTCGGCTGCACCGGGAAGCCGGTGATCCCCGACACCAGCTTGGAGGCCGGCACGATGTGGGTGGTGTCGATGCGGGTGTCGCACTGATAGATGTCGCGACGGGTGCGCACGGCCATCACCACCTCTTCGAGAGAGGCATTGCCGGCACGCTCGCCGAGACCGTTGATGGTGCATTCCACCTGACGGGCACCGGCACGCACGGCGGCCAGCGAATTGGCCACCGCGAGACCCAGGTCATTGTGGCAATGCACCGACCACACCACCTTGTCGGAGTTCGGCACGCGCTCGATCAGGGTACGGATGGTCGCCGCGAACTGTTCGGGGATGTTGTAGCCGACGGTATCAGGCACGTTGATCGTCTTGGCGCCAGCCTTGATGACTTCCTCGAAGATGCGGCACAGGAAGTCGATCTCGGAGCGACCGGCGTCTTCGGCCGAGAACTCCACGTCGTCGGTGTATTCACGCGCCCAGCTGATCGCCTTGACTGCTGCCTCGACCACCTGGTCAGGCGCCATGCGCAGCTTCTTCTCCATGTGGATCGGGCTGGTGGCGATGAAGGTGTGGATGCGGCTCTGGGCGGCCGGGCGGATGGCCTCGCCGGCGCGGCGGATGTCGTTCTCGTTGGCCCGGGCCAGCGAACAGATCCGCGATTCCTTGATCGCCTCGGCCACCGCGCGGACGGCTTCGAAGTCGCCATTGGACGCAGCGGCAAAACCGGCCTCGATCACGTCGACCTTCATGCGCTCGAGCTGGCGGGCGATCCGCAGCTTTTCATCCCGAGTCATCGACGCGCCAGGGCTCTGCTCGCCGTCGCGGAGGGTCGTATCGAAAATGATCAACTGGTCGTTCATGATGGGCTCCTGCCGAGTCTCTGTAATTTGATTGGGCAATGGCCCGGCCGTTCAATGGGCCGGACGGAATTCGGATTGGAATGAAAACGGTCGGGCGAGCAGCACGCATGCCGCGCACCGCATCCCGACGGATCAGGGCTGGGGGTCGGCCTTGTCGGCCACCGCGGCGCTGCGCTTGCGCCCCTTCAGGAGGTTCCAGGCACCGAGCACGTAGCCTGAGGCTGCGTAGCAGAGGAACAGGCCGAACAGCACCCCTGGCGGATAGCTGGAAACCAGCAGCAGACCGATCACGAAGGCGATGATGACGATGAAGGGCACGCTCTTGCGCAGGTTGATCTCCTTGCCGCTGTAGAAGAGCACGTTGCTCACCATCGAGATGCCGGCAAAGATCGTCAGCGCGCAGGCGTACCAGCGGATGTCGGGGCCGGCGATGCCGTTGTCGATCATCACCCACACCAGGCCCGCCACCAGGGCCGCCGCCGCCGGGCTGGGCAGACCTTGAAAGTAGCGCTTGTCCACCACGTCGATGTTGGTGTTGAAGCGGGCTAGCCGCAGGGCCGCGCCGACGCAGTAGATGAAGGCCGCCATCCAGCCCAGCTTGCCCATGCCCTTGAGCGCCCATTCGTAGACGATCAGGGCTGGCGCCGCGCCGAAGGAAACCATGTCGGAAAGGGAGTCGTACTCGGCGCCGAAGGCGCTCTGGGTTCGGGTGAGGCGCGCCACACGGCCATCGAGGCCGTCCAGGACCATGGCAATGAAGATCGCCACCGCCGCCTGCTCGAAGAGCCCGTTCATCGCCTGCACGATGGCATAGAAGCCGGCGAACAGCGCAGCGGTCGTGAACAGGTTGGGAAGGATGTAGATGCCCCGGCGACGCCGCTCGGGGTTGAGCAAGGGCTTACGGGATTGCAGATCGGCCATGGATTCGGGCGATGAATGGAACCGGACGGAATTGTAACGCAGGAGAATCCGCCGAACCTGAAATGGCACCCAAAAGGGTTTCAATCCAGGGAGGACTCCGGAAACGACACGGGGGACTTTCGTCCCCCGCGCGTCAATCAAGACAGCTCAGATCAGTTCTTGGACTGGTCGACCAGCTTGTTGGCCTTGATCCACGGCATCATGTCGCGCAGCTGGCCACCGACCACTTCGATCGGGTGAGCAGCGTTGAGACGACGACGGGCGGTCATGGACGGGTAGTTGGTCTTGCCTTCCAGGATGAACATCTTGGCGTATTCGCCGGTCTGGATGCGCTTCAGGGCGTTGCGCATGGCTTCGCGGGACTTCTCGTTGATGACTTCGGTGCCGGTCACGTACTCGCCATACTCCGCGTTGTTGGAGATGGAGTAGTTCATGTTGGCGATGCCGCCTTCGTACATCAGGTCAACGATCAGCTTCAGCTCGTGCAGGCACTCGAAGTAGGCCATTTCCGGAGCGTAGCCGGCTTCGGTCAGGGTCTCGAAGCCCATCTTGACCAGCTCGACAGCGCCGCCGCAGAGGACAGCCTGCTCGCCGAAGAGGTCGGTCTCGGTTTCTTCACGGAAGTTGGTCTCGATCACGCCACCCTTGGTGCCGCCGTTGGCAGCAGCGTAGGACAGGGCGATGTCGCGGGCCTTGCCGGACTTGTCCTGGTAGACGGCGATCAGGGTCGGCACGCCGCCGCCCTTGAGGTATTCGGAGCGGACGGTGTGGCCCGGGCCCTTCGGGGCGACCATGATCACGTCCAGGTCGGCACGCGGCACGATCTGGTTGTAGTGAACGTTGAAGCCGTGGGCGAAGGCCAGGGTGGCACCCTGCTTGATGTTCGGGGCGATGTCGTTCTTGTAGACGTCCGGCTGGGATTCATCCGGCAGCAGGATCATGACGACGTCGGCGACCTTGACGGCCTCGGCAACTTCCTGAACGTTGTGACCAGCGGCCACAGCCTTGTTCCAGGAAGCGCCATCCTTGCGCAGACCGACGGTCACATTGACGCCGGATTCCTTCAGGTTCTGGGCGTGGGCGTGGCCCTGGGAGCCGTAACCAACGATCGTGACCTGCTTGCCCTTGATCAGGGAGAGGTCGGCGTCCTTATCGTAAAAAACCTTCATTTCTTGCCTTTCTGACAGAAGATGAGCAAATCAAGGGGCGACGCGAGATGCGAGGATTCGCTGCGCCCCGAACATTAAACCTTCAATACCCGCTCGCCACGACCGACGCCGCAGATCCCGGAACGCACGGTTTCGAGGATCAGGGCCGGTTCGATCGCACTGACGAAGGAGTCGAGCTTGGCCTGGGTGCCGGTCAGCTCGATGACGTAGCTGGCGTCCGTCACGTCGATGATGCGCCCGCGGAAGATGTCCGCCAGCCGCTTCATTTCCTCCCGGTCCTTGCCAGTCGCCCGCACCTTGATGAGCATCAGCTCACGTTCGATGTGGGCGGACTCGGAAAGGTCCACCACCTTGACGATTTCAACCAGCTTGTTGAGCTGCTTGGTGATCTGCTCGACGATGTCGTCCGAACCGGAGGTGACGATCGTCATGCGGGAGAGGGAAGCATCCTCGGTGGGGGCCACCGTGAGGGATTCGATATTGTAACCCCGAGCGGAAAACAGGCCGGAAACGCGGGAAAGCGCACCGGATTCATTCTCGATGACAAGGGAGATGACGTGTCGCATAGTCTTGGTGTTAGGCAGTTGCATCAGCCCGCGCAGCCACTGGGCGTCGAGCGGAGTCGATGGATCGGGCCGGTGGCGTGAAGTCTTCACCACGGCCGGCCCGCCGTTATCAGAGATCCTCGGCCGACAGGATCATGTCGGTCAGGCCCTTGCCGCCCTGGACCATCGGATACACGTTTTCGGTCTGATCCACCTGGATGTCGAGGAAGACGAGGTCGGTCTTGCGCTGGAAAGCCTCGCGCAGCGCGCCTTCCACGTCACCCGGCTTGTCCACGCGGATGCCCACGTGCCCATAGGCTTCGGCCAGTCGGGCGAAGTCAGGCAGCGCGTTCATGTAGGACTCGGAGTAGCGGTTGCCGTGGAAGATCTCCTGCCACTGGCGGACCATCCCGAGATACCGGTTGTTCAGCATCACCACCTTGATCGGCAGACGGAACTGCTTGCAGGTCGAGAGTTCCTGAATGTTCATCTGGATCGACGCCTCGCCGGTCACACAGGCGACGGGCGAGCCCGGATGGGCAAGCTGCACGCCCATCGCGGCCGGCAGGCCGAAGCCCATGGTGCCGAGGCCGCCGGAGTTGATCCAGCGACGCGGCTTGTCGAACTTGTAGTACTGGGCAGCCCACATCTGGTGCTGACCCACGTCGGACGTCACGAAGGCGTCGCCGCCGGTGACTTCCCACAGTTTCTGGATGACGAACTGCGGCTTGATGAGTTCTTCACCCTGATTGAACTTCAGGCAGTCGCGACGACGCCACTCCTCGATCTGCTTCCACCACACGCCCAGGGACTCCTGATCGTTGGTCTCGGCACCAGCGTCGAGCATGGCGAGCATTTCGCCCAGCACCTCGCCCACGTCGCCGACGATGGGCACATCCACCTTCACGCGCTTGGAGATGGACGACGGATCGATGTCGATGTGGATGATCCTGCGGGGCTCTGACGCGAAGTGCGCCGGGCTGCCGATCACGCGGTCGTCGAAGCGGGCACCCACGGCGAGCAGCACGTCGCAGTAGTGCATGCCCATGTTGGCTTCGTAGTTGCCGTGCATCCCGAGCATGCCCACATACTGGCGGTCGGTGGCCGGATAGCCGCCGAGGCCCATCAGGGTGTTGGTGCAGGGAAGGCCAAGCTTGCGCACCAGCGCGGTGAGCTTGTCCGCCGCGTTGCCGAGCACCACGCCACCACCGGCATAGACCATCGGGCGCTTGGCTTCGAGCAGCAGCTGCAGGGCCTTCTTGATCTGCCCCTGGTGCCCCTTGACGACGGGGTTGTAGGAGCGCATCGAGACCGTCTGCGGGTATTCGAATTCGCACTTCTGGGCGGTGATGTCCTTGGGGATATCGACCAGCACCGGGCCGGGGCGACCGGTCTTGGCGAGGTAGAACGCCTTCTTGATGGTGTCGGCGATCTCGCGCACGTCACGCACCAGGAAGTTGTGCTTCACGCACGGACGGGTGATCCCGACCGTATCCACTTCCTGGAAGGCATCCTGGCCGATGGCGCCCACGGGCACCTGACCGGAGATGATCACCAGCGGGATCGAGTCGCAGTAGGCGGTGGCAATGCCGGTCACGGCATTGGTGGCACCAGGCCCCGACGTCACCAGCGCAACACCGACCTTCTCGGTGGAGCGGGCATAGCCGTCGGCAGCGTGGATCGCGGCCTGCTCGTGACGCACGAGCACATGGCGAACCTTGTCCTGCTTGAACAACTCGTCGTAGATGTAGAGAACGGCTCCACCGGGATAACCGAAAAGATAATCAACCTTTTCTTCCTGGAGACACCTGATTACAATTTCCGCACCGGTCAATACCATCTATGCACCCGAAGCTGTCTCGGCAATGTAAAACGTCGAACCATACCGCCGAGGCAGCAATTGGTCAAGGCACGCCATCGTGCTCCACGAATGAACACAGCGTCCGCACCCTCGGTGCACACTACCGGTTGCTGCGCCCCGGCGGCGCGCTTTCCCGACTCCAGAGGATTTTCTCCTGCCCTCCCGCCTCGAACTATCGGATTTTCTCGCGAGCGTCGAAAAACGGGCTTTCAAGCAGGCCCTGTTTGCCGTGCGCAACGAAGAATCGGCCCTCGACATCGTCCAGGACGCGATGATGAAGCTCGCCGAAAAATACGGCGACAAGCCCCTCGAAGAGCTGCCGATGCTCTTCCAGCGCATCCTCCAGAACGTCATCCGCGACTACTACCGCCGCCAGAAGGTGCGCAGCCTGTGGACAACTCTCCTGTCCGCCTTCTCGGGACCAGAGGATGACGAGCACGATCCGCTCGAAACCATCGAGTCCGCCGACAGCGAGCACAAGAGCGAATCGCCCCAGGCGCAACTCGAACAACGCCAGACCCTGGGTGTCATAGAAAAAGAAATCGAAAAGCTTCCGCCACGTCAACGCGAAGCCTTCCTCATGCGTTACTGGGAGGAAATGGATATCGCCGAGACCGCAGCGGCAATGGGGTGCTCCGAGGGCAGCGTGAAAACGCACTGCTCCCGGGCAACGCACACCCTTGCAGCGGCGCTTGCAGCAAAGGGCATCACGTTATGAATCAACACGACCTTCAGTTCCGGATCCGGCAACACCTGAACGCATCCACGCGTGAACTCTCGCCGGACATCACCAGCCGTCTTCACAAGGCCCGCCAGAAAGCGCTCGACCGGCAGAAGGTCGCCGTTGGCGGCTTGAGCCTCGCCGGCATCGGCAACCTGTTCTCGAACTACATCGCGCCGAAAGGCCGGTCTGCCCTTGCGATGCTGCTGATCATTCTGGCTGTCGTGGGTAGCGGCTTCCTTGGCGAGCTGCAGCGCACTGCCGAGATGGAGGAACTGGACAGTGCCCTCCTCGCAGACGATCTTCCCATTGACGCCTACCTGGATCGCGGATTCGACGCATGGGTTCAAAACGACTCGCCCGAGTAACCGCAATCCTCGCGATTGCGTGCTCCACATCTGCCCTTGCATCCCCGCCCCTGAAGGCGCCGTCCTGGAATGAGCTGAGCCCGGACCAGCAACGCACGCTGGCACCGCTCGCCAAGGAATGGAACGCACTCTCTGACGAGCGCAAGCGCAAGTGGGCGGGTATTTCCGAGCGTTTCCCCGGCTACACGCCGGAGGAGCAGTCACGCCTTCAGGGCCGGATGGAAACCTGGTTCTCGCTGACGCCGGAACAGCGGGCGGTTGCCCGCGACCAATACCGCAACCTGCAACGGATCCCGCCGGAGCAGCGCGAAGCCCTGCGCCAGAAGTGGAACACCTACAAGGATCTGCCCAGCGAAGAGAAGCAGCGCTTTGAGGAAGCCGCCAAGACGCCGCCAGCCAAGGTAGCCATTCCAAAGATAGGCGCGCCTCCCATCAAGCCGCTGACCGCTCCGCCGCCGCCACGCCCGGCCGTGCCCAGGATCGTCATCAAGAAACCGGTCGTCGAAGCGCCGACCGCAGCAACCGCCGCACCGGCGGCTGCAGAGACACCCACCTCCTCCGTGCCTGCGGCCATCGAGACCCCCGTCACCGCATCCGCCGCACCGGCCGTCGGCCCGTCGGCAAAACCCTGATCCAACCAATGCCCCCAATGCAAACAAAGCCTACGGCCAGGCCGTCTGCGCGGCAATCTGCCGAACTGGCCGGCATTCGCCGCCGACTAGCCAGCATGCTTTATGAAAGCCTGCTCCTCCTCGGCGTGCTGGCGCTCACCTTCATGGTACCGCTGCTCATCCTGGGGGTTGGGACCAACTACACCCCGGAAGGCGGCTTCCTGTGGGCGTACGTCTTCGTGGTACTGGGTGGGTATTACCTGTGGTACTGGCGCAGGGGCGGCCAGACGCTGGCGATGCAGACGTGGAAACTGAGGATCGTCGACCTGGATGGCAAGCCCGTCACCACGGGCCAGGCTGCACTGCGCTATGTGCTGGCGTGGCCATCGGTGTGTTTTCTTGGCGTAGGCCTGATCTGGGCGCTGCTCGACCGGGACCGCCAGTTCCTGCACGATCGCCTTGCCGGCACCCGGATCGTCCTGCTGACAACCCCGCAATAATTCGGATAAACGGAGCGCTCAGCGGCGCTCCACCCACCACATCATCACCGCTGCAGCGAGCAGAAAAGTGATGCTGGGCGTCAGCGCCGCGACGGCCGGCACCCATCCGTTGATCACGCCCAGGTTCGAGAACAGGCCGTTCAGCAGATGAAAACCGACCCCGATCATGATCCCCGAGAACACCCGCAGGCTCACCCCGCCCATGCGCGTCTGCATGTAGCCGAAGGGTAGCGCCAACCCCATCATCACCAGCGCTGCAAACGGGTAGGCGAGTTTCTTCCAGAGGGCGATCTCGTAGCGCGTGGTGCGCTGATTGTTCTCTTCCAGGTGACGGATATAGGAATACAAGGTCTCGACCGACATCCGCTCCGGCACCACCATCAGCACCGACAGCACATCCGGGGTCAGTTCGGATTTCCAGAGCAGACTGTCGAGCTTTCCGGTTTCGGTCCGATCAGGGAGGAAGCGGGTCTGCGCCACGTTGGTGAGACTCCAGCCGGTACTTTCGTCGTAGACACCCTTCTCGGCCTCGCTGATCGAAAGCAGCACCGCCCGGTCGTCGAATTCATACAGACGCACACCCTGCAGCGTGGTGTCCGGCAGCACGTTGCGCACGTTGACGAAGCGTCGGCCGTCGCGAACCCACAGGCCGGTGCGCAGCTCCTGCGAGACCATCGAGCGGGTTGCCGCCAGTCGCCACTGCTGGGCCGCGCGCTCGGCCGGCGGAGCGAGGTACTCGCCAAAAATGAAGGTGATCACCACGAACACACTGCCAATCGACAGCAGGCCAAGCAGGAAGCGCCGAGTGGACAGGCCAGAGGCCCGCAACACGGTGATCTCGGAATGCCGGGCGAGGGTCGTCAGCGCGTAGAGCGTACCGATCAGCACCGCGATGGGCATCAGCTCATAGACCCGACCGGGCATGATCATCGCGACGTAAATCGCCGCGTGATGAAGCATGTAGCCGCCCTTGCCGATCTCGTCGAGCTCGTTGACGAGATCGAAGAACGCAAACAGCCCGAGGAACGCCAGCAGGACAAGGAACACCGCCGCGTAGATCTCGCGGCTCAGATAGCGGATATAAACAGGAATCATCAGCGCCTCCGCCAGCGCGCAAATACGCTGATCCGCCGGTAGAACAGGATGGCCAGCACACCCAGCATCGCCAGGTGGGGAATCCAAAGCCCCACATCGAAGCGCAGGCGCCCCTGCCCCACCCAGGCCTGGCAGACGCTCACCGCGTTGCTGTAGATCAGATAGACGAGCACCGCGAGGATCAGGTTGTTGGTCCGCCCGGCACGGGGATTGACGAAGGAAAGGGGGATCGCCAGCAGCGACAGCATGATCGCCAGTACCGGCGTGCTGATCCGAGCCAGCAGTTCACCGCGGCTGCGGTCATCTGCGCTCTTGATGAGCGCCGGCAAGGCGAGGGTCTTGGGCTGACGGGGCGCCGACTGCGCCTCCCTGGATTCCATCAGGATCTGATACCGCTCGAACTCCATCACCCGATAACTCGGCGTGCCGGGCGTGCCTTCGTAGCGCCGGCCACGCTCGAGCACCACATAGCGGTTGCCGGTCGCATCCACTTCGGTGTGGCCTTCCGACGCGACCATCACGCCGAGCCGGCCGTTCTGCATGCTGCTGGCGAACACGTTGCGGGCACGGCCTTCCTCGCCCGACAGCGCCTCGACGAAAAACACCCGCTCACCGCCAGAGGATTCGCGGAACAGACCTGGCGCAACCCGCGAGACATCGTCGCGGTTGCTGAGCTGCTCTTTATATTCCACGCTCTTCTTCTGGGCCCAGGGCGCCACGAAGAGCGACAGCGCGGCGATCAGCACGACCACCGGCAGCGCAAAGCGCAGCACCGGCCGCACCCACGCGGTGAGCGGCAGACCGCTGGAGAACCACACGACCATTTCGGAATCCCGATACCAGCGGGAAAGCGTCATCAGCACGGCGATGAAGATCGTGAGCGACAGCACCACCGGCATCTGCGCAACCGCGCCGAAACCGATCAGCGCCAGCACGGCGTCGGCCGGCACGCGACCACCCGCGGCCTGACCAAGCAGGCGGATGAGCACGGTGGAAATCAGGATGGCGAACAGCGCCACGAAAACCGCGACGGCGTTCTGGGTGAATTCGCGCTGGGCGGCTCGGAGAAAGATCATGCGGAGAAGGGGTCTTGCGTTGCCGGACAGCCGTTTTGACGTCCGCCAGGGTGCCGGCCATAATGGCGCGATGTCCCAATGACGCGTGTTTCCAAGGAGAAGCGGGTGGAATTTACCATAAAGGCCGGATCGCCGGAAAAACTCAAGAGCGACTGCGTCGTTGTCGGCGTGTACGCCGGCAGCGATCTGACCGCATCCGCCAAGGCCCTCGACAAGGCTGCCGACGGCGCCATCACCGCCCTGCTCGCCCGCGGCGAACTCGACGACAAGGCCGGCGCCACGCTGATGCTCCACGACCTGCCCGGCGTGGCCGCACCCCGCGTGCTGCTGGTAAGCCTTGGCAAGGCCGACGAGCTCACCGACAAATCCTACCGCGATGCCGTCGGCGCGGCTGCCAAGCAGCTCGCCGGCTCGGTGGCCGCCGACGCCGCGTTCGCCCTCACCGAAGCAGAACTGCCCCACCGCGATCTCGCCTGGCGTCTCGCCCAGGCCGCGCAGATTCTCAAGGACAGCACCTACCGCTGCGACGAGCTCAAGTCCAAGCGCGAGGAATCGAAGAAAGGTGTGAAGAAGATCGTCTTCATCGCCAAGGCCAAGGACACCGCCCCGCTGGAAGCCGCCCTGCACCGCGGCTCCGCCATCGCCGAAGGCATGGCCCTCGCCAAGACCCTCGGCAACCTGCCCGGCAACGTGTGCACGCCCACCTACCTTGCCACCACCGCCCGCAAGCTCGCCAAGGATCACAAGATCAAGGTCGAGGTGCTCGAAAAAGGCGACATGGAAAAGCTCGGCATGGGATCGCTGCTGTCGGTGGCCCGTGGTTCTCACGAACCGCCCAAGTTCATCGTCCTCAACTACAAGGGCGGCAAGGCCAAGGACAAGCCGGTCGTGCTCGTCGGCAAGGGCGTCACCTTCGACACCGGCGGCATCTCCCTCAAGCCGGGCGAAGGCATGGACGAGATGAAGTACGACATGTGCGGCGCCGCCAGCGTGCTGGGCACCTTCAAGGCCATCGCTCAGATGGAGCTGCCGATCAACGTCGTCGGCCTCATCCCGACCACCGAAAACATGCCCGGCGGCTCGGCCACCAAGCCCGGCGACATCGTCACGTCCATGTCGGGCCAGACCATCGAGGTGCTCAACACTGACGCCGAAGGCCGGCTGATCCTGTGCGACGCCCTCACCTACGCCGAGCGCTTCGATCCGGTCGCGGTGATCGACGTCGCCACCCTCACCGGCGCCTGCATCATCGCCCTGGGCAACCTCACCTCGGGCCTGCTCGCCAACGACGACGATCTGGCCGCCGAGCTGCTGGCCAGCGGTCAGGCCGCCGGCGACAAGGCCTGGCAGCTGCCCCTGTGGGACGAATACCAGGACATGCTGAAGAGCAATTTCGCCGACATCCCCAACATCGGCAGCAAGGGCGCCGGCACGATCACCGCCGCGTGCTTCCTGGCCCGCTTCACCAAGGCCTACAAGTGGGCGCACCTGGACATCGCCGGCACCGCCTGGAAATCCGGCGCCGACAAGGGCGCCACCGGCCGTCCGGTTCCGCTGCTCACCCAGTTCCTGATCGGCCGGGCCGGCCAGTAAGCCCCCATGACCGACGTCCGCTTCTACCACAACGCCCCCGACCGCCTGCGCGTGGCCTGCGTGCTCACGGCCAAGGCGAGCGGCGGCGGGCGGCGGGTGTCGGTCTTCGCGCCGGATGGCAACATCACCCGGCATTTCGATCAGATGCTGTGGAGCTTCCAGCCCCTCGCCTTCGTGCCGCACGTGCCGGCCGGTTCGCCGCTGGCAGCGGAAACCCCGGTGGTCATCGGCAGCCGCCTCGACGCCCTGCCCGACGACGACGTGCTCATCAACCTCGGCGACGATCTGCCCGACGGCTTCGAGCGCTTCTCGCTGGTCATCGAGGTTGTCGGCCCCAGCGACCCCGAACGCCAGGCGGCGCGCGGGCGCTTCCGGCGCTACAAGGAACAGGGCCACACCCTCAGCGCCCACGATCTGAACCAACGGAGCGGCGAATGACCCCTCATCCCAAGACCGAACTCGAAATCCCCCTCGACGACGAGGACGGCGAAGTCCTGATCGAGAAGGCCGCCCTGATGCACCGCCCCGACAGCTTCGTCGCTCCCGAGGACGACGACCTGCCGGTGCTCACCGACGTGGTGGACGAGCGCGTCGAGCCCTTCATCGGCGACGCCGCCCCGATCATCCTTGAACCCACCAGCGATGAGCCCGCCATCGGCGAGCCGGAGATGCTCGACGAGACGCCGGTCATTGCCGCCGAAACGGCACTCCCGGACGACCTCGCCGAACGCCTGGTCGCCCTCGACACCGCCATCGCCCGCCACATCGAGAACTGGGTCGCCACCGAGCTGCCCCAGCTCATTTCGCGCGAACTCGACGAGCTCGCCGCGCGCATCAGCGACAAGGCCGCCGCCCACCTGCGCGCCACCCTGCTCCCCGTCGTCTCTGCCGAGATCGCCGACACCCTCGATAACGATTCCGGGTTGTAATCCCTCTCCGCACGCCAAGTCGTGCCGCCGGGCGAGCGGCCCGCATCCGCTATAATCCGCGTTTTGCCTTCAAAGACAGCCCCCATGGAACTGGCCAAGAGTTTCGAGCCGGCGGAGATCGAACGCCGCTGGTATGAGCACTGGGAGTCGAGCGGCTACTTCGCCGCCGGCCTCGACCGTAGCAAGCCCGCCGACCAATCCTTCTGCATCCTGCTGCCGCCGCCCAACGTCACCGGCACCCTGCACATGGGTCACGGTTTCAACCAGACGATCATGGACGCGCTCACCCGCTACCATCGCATGCGCGGCTGGAACACCCTGTGGCAGCCGGGCACCGACCACGCCGGCATCGCCACCCAGATCGTCGTCGAACGCCAGCTGGACGCCCAGGGCATCTCCCGCCACGACCTCGGCCGCGAGAAGTTCCTCGAGAAGGTGTGGGAGTGGAAGGAATACTCCGGCGGCACCATCACCCGCCAGATGCGCCGCATGGGCACCAGCCCCGACTGGTCGCGCGAGCGCTTCACGATGGATGCCGGCCTCAACAAGGTCGTCACCGAAACCTTCGTCCGCCTGTACAACGAAGGCCTGATCTACCGCGGCAAGCGGCTGGTCAACTGGGATCCGAAGCTGCACACCGCCGTCTCCGACCTGGAAGTCGTCCAGGAAGAAGAAGATGGCTTCATGTGGCACATCAACTATCCGTTCGCGGATGGCCCGATCGGTGATCTGACCGGCCTCACCGTCGCCACCACCCGTCCCGAAACCATGCTCGGCGACGTGGCCGTGATGGTGCACCCGGAAGACGAGCGCTACGCCCACCTGATCGGCAAGAGCGTCCGCCTGCCCCTGTGCGACCGCAACATCCCGATCATCGCCGACGACTACGTGGATCGCGAGTTTGGCACCGGCGTCGTCAAGGTCACCCCGGCCCACGACTTCAACGACTACGCCGTCGGCCAGCGCCACAATCTTCCGCAGATCAGCATCCTCACGCTCGATGCGAAGATCAACGAGCACGCCCCCGCCAAATACCAGGGCCTCGACCGCTTCGACGCCCGCAAGGCGATCGTGGCCGACCTCGAAGCCGCCGGCGTGCTGGTGGACACCAAGCCCCACAAGCTGCAGGTGCCCCGCGGCGACCGTACCGGCGTCGTCATCGAGCCGATGCTCACCGACCAGTGGTTCGTCGCCATGAGCAAACCCGGCGCCGACGGCAAGTCGATCACCGAGAAGGCGCTCGAAGTCGTCTCCTCCGGCGAGATCGAGTTCGTCCCCGGCAACTGGGTCAACACCTACAACCAGTGGCTCAACAACATCCAGGACTGGTGCATCTCGCGTCAACTGTGGTGGGGCCACCAGATTCCGGCGTGGTACGGCATCGACGGCGAGTGCTTCGTCGCCCATTCCGAAGAAGAAGCCCGTGCCCTGGCCGACAAGGCCGGCTACCCCGGCCCGCTGACCCGCGATCCGGACGTGCTCGACACCTGGTATTCGTCCGCCCTGTGGCCGTTCTCGACCCTCGACTGGACCTCCGAATACCCGGCCAAGTCCAACGACGCGCTGGATCTCTACCTGCCGTCCACGGTGCTCGTCACCGGCTTCGACATCATCTTCTTCTGGGTGGCGCGCATGGTCATGATGACCAAGCACATCACCGGCAAGATCCCGTTCAAGCACGTCTACGTACACGGCCTGATCCGCGACGCCGAAGGCGCCAAGATGTCCAAGTCGAAGGGCAACGTCCTCGACCCCATCGACCTGATCGACGGCATTGGCGTGGATGCGCTGGTGGCCAAGCGCACCACCGGCCTGATGAACCCCAAGCAGGCCGCCAGCATCGAGAAGAAGACCCGCAAGGAGTTCCCCGACGGCATCCCCGCCTTCGGCACCGACGCCCTGCGCTTCACCTTCGCCAGCCTCGCCAGCCCCGGCCGCGACATCAAGTTCGACATGAGCCGTTGCGAGGGCTACCGCAATTTCTGCAACAAGCTGTGGAACGCCACCCGCTTCGTGCTGATGAACGTCCAGGGCCACGACCTGGGCCTCGAGCACAAGCAGGACGGCCCCAGCTGCGGTGGCAACGGCCCGCTCGACTTCTCCTTCGCCGACCGCTGGATCGTCAGCCGCCTGCAGCGCGTCGAGAAGGAGATCGAGGAACTCTTCGCCGACTACCGCTTCGACCTCGTCTCCAAGACCATCTATGAATTCGTCTGGGACGAGTACTGTGACTGGTATCTCGAGCTTGCCAAGGTCCAGATCAACACCGGCAACGAAGCCCAGCAGCGTGGCACCCGCCGCACGCTGATCCGCGTGCTCGAGACGATCCTGCGCCTCGCCCACCCGCTGATTCCCTTCGTCACCGAAGAGCTGTGGCAGACCGTCGCCCCCCTCGCCGGCCGCAAGGACGTGGACAGCCTGTGTCTCGCCCGCTACCCGCAGGCCGACCTGGGCCGATGCGACGAGAAGAGCGAAGCCGACGTGGCCGAGCTCAAGGGCCTCATCTACGCCTGCCGCAACCTGCGTGGCGAGATGAACATCTCCCCGGCCCAGCGCATGCCGCTGGTGGCGAGCGGCAACGGTGATCGCCTGCGCAAGTTCGCGCCCTACATCGCCGGCCTCGCCAAGCTCTCCGAAGTGCAGGTGGTCGACGAGATCAGCGGTGACGAACTCGCCCCGGTGGCCATCGTTGGCGAGCAGCGTCTGATGCTGAAGGTGGAGATCGACATCGCCGCCGAGCGCGAGCGCCTGTCGAAGGAGATCGCCCGCATCGAAGGCGAGATCGTCAAGGCCAACGCCAAGCTGGCCAACGAGAGCTTCGTCGCCCGCGCACCGGCGGCCGTCGTCGCCCAGGAGAAGGAACGCCTGGCCGGCTTCACCGCGACGCTCGAGAAACTGCGCCCGCAGTTGGCCAAACTACCGCAAGCCTGACGAAGGCTTCGGCAAGCAAAATGGCCACGCAACTGCGTGGCCATTTTTTTGTGTTACCGCGAGATCCGCGTCAGCCTTACTTACTTGCGGCGCAGGAAAAACTCGTAGGCGTTATCCGGCAACTCACTCTGGCCGATCAGCTCGTTACCGGTCTGCTTGGCAAATGCCGCGAAGTCCTTCACCGAACCGGGATCGGTTGCCACAACCCGCAGAACCTGTGCCGCCTGCATTTCTGCGAGCGCTTTCTTGGCGCGCAAAATGGGTAAGGGGCAGTTCAGGCCGCGTGCATCCAGTTCCTTGTCAAAATCCATCTTACGACTCCAGCTTCCTAGGACAATCCAGGCCGGATTTTAACCTGCTATGCACCCCGACCCGATAACAACGTCACAACCCGTCTCACTCCCGCCCGGAGAATCACCGGCGAATTGTGAAATAATGACAACTCAAAATAACGTCTTAAACGAGGCGATACCCTGCATTGCGGTACCATGCGCCCAGGCATGCCGGGTTCGCTCTTCCCGACAACATTAACGCTTTTTTCTTGAAGGTATACCACGATGCGCTCAAACATGCTCCAAACGGTTCTCAATGACCTGAACGGCACCTCCGCGGACATCGAGGCCTCCGCCATCATCTCCTCCGACGGTCTGATGATGGCCGCCCTGCTCCCCAACACCGTTGACGAAGACCGGGTCGGCGCGATGAGTGCCGCGATGCTCTCCCTCGGCGACCGTACCGCCCGCGAACTCGCCCGCGGCACCCTCGACCAGGTGCTCATCAAGGGTGAAAAGGGTTATGTCCTGATGGTTCAGGCCGGTGCCGATGCCGTGCTCACCGTGATGGCCAAGCCGAACGCCAAGCTGGGCCTGGTCTTCCTGGACGTCCGCCGCGCCGCCGACGCGATCGGCCGGATCCTCGGATAATCGGGAGGGCTGGTAGTGAAGGATATGGATCGCGCCCAGGTTCCGGGCGAAGCAGTCGAACATACGCTGACGTTTGCCGATGGCACCTGTCGGCGGGTATTTGTCACGTCAGTCGAAACGCCCTATCCCCATGGCAAGCTGATCGTCTCCCGGACGGACACGTCGGGCGTCATCACCCAGTGCAATAAATCCTTCGTTGACATGTCCGGCTACACCGAAGCCGAACTGATCGGCCAGCCCCATTGCATCCTACGGCATCCTGACATGCCCGCGGCCGCCTTCGCTGACCTGTGGAAGACAGTCCAGGCCGGGCGCCAGTGGCACGGCTACGTCAAGAATCTGCGTAAGGACGGCGGCCACTACTGGGTGTACGCCACGGTGGTTCCCAATGTGCGCAACGGCGAAATCGTCGGTTTCACCTCGGTCCGGCGGGAGGCCTCGCAAGAAAAGATTCTCGCCGCAGAAGCCCAGTACCGGAGCATGAACTGATCATGACCTTCAATTTCTCGGTTAGCCCCAGCTTCCCCAACGAGCGCATTTCCGACTGGTACATCTTCAACACCTGGCTGCAACGCGCGCTGTCCCTGCCGATCCATCTCGAGCTCTACGACAGCTTCGGCACCCAGCGCGCCGCGATCGCCGAGGGCAAGGTGGACATCATCTACGCCAACCCCTTCGACGCCTCCCTGCTGGTGCGCGAGAAAGGCTTCCGTGCAATCGCCCGGCCCGAAGGGCAGCCTGACGAGATGGTCGTCATCACCGCCGCCGAGAGCCCTTTCAAGGAGATCCCCGATCTCAAGCCCGGAGCCCGCGTCGCGTGCAGCGATGACCCGAGCGTCAACACCGTCGGCCGGATCCTCCTCGAACCCGCCGATCTGAACGCAGCCAACACCGTCGAGCACCGCCGCGAAACCTACATCCAGGTCGCCCGCGAGATCCTCCGCGGCGAAGCCGATGTCGGCTTCCTGCCGGTCGAAGCCTTCGAGGCCCTGTCGTCCATCGTGCGCCGCGACCTGCGCGTGCTCGTCACCAGCCAGGTGCACGTAATCCATCACGTCTTCCTGATCGGCCCCGCTTTGTCTCCCCATGCCGAACAGATCACGCAACTGCTTCTTTCCATGCACGACACCGACAAGGGCCGCGGTATCCTCGAAGCCCTCGGAGCCCGTAGCTGGCAAGCTGTTCAGCACGAGGACGTGGAATTCATGATCGACATCATCTCGACGCTGACCCAGTGAAGCTGTTTGTCACCGATCCGTCCAACCCGGAACGCATCCGCCGTCCAGCACCGCCGGCCGTCTTCGGCCTGCCCGTCCGGACGCTGCGGATCGCGTCCCGCTGGCGCTCGCCGGCCACAGGCGCACTGCTGGCCGGCGAGATCGGGCGCAAGCCAGCCAACCTGCACCTGCACGTCCAGCGTATTTCCCTGTGGAGCAACCTGGAAGACACCGCGGCAACGGTCGCGGCCATTGTCGACCTATGGATCGTCCTTGGCAGGTACGGCGCCGAACTTCGGATGCGCATGCTGCGCGAGCACTACGACGCCCTCGAAGAGCACGATCTGGGGCTTTACCTCAGCGCCCGCATCGAAGACGGCCTCGACCGCCACGACCCGCGGCTCGCCCTGCCCGGTGTCGTACTCGCCCGCCCAGTGGAAGGCAATCGCATATTTTTACAGGATTCCGCGACGCTGTCGGGAGTAACCTCCTGATCCCGACCTCCATCCGCTTTACATCCCAATGAGCCGCCATTCCATCCTACCGGGCCAGCCCGTCACCGCCCTCTTCCTGCTCCACGTGGGCAGCATGGACGCCCGGCTGATCGGACTTTCCGTAGAACGTCACTGGAAGCACTCGGTACGTCTGGCGAGCGAGCTGGAAAGCGCCCGGGTCGTCCTGGTCGATTGCGATCGGCCAGGCGTCGAAGCCGCATTCGAAAGGCTCTCGCCCCACCCGAGGATCGGCGTGGTCTGCTACGCATTCCACCCCAAGGATCACTCCCAGCGTTTTCCCAACCGGGTGATCCTCGGCAAGCCCCTCAATCTCGAGGCGCTGCCCAGCATCCTCGCCAAGGCGGCTCACGACAGCGCCCGGACCATCGCCGCGCCATCCCTGCGCCGTGCCGCGCCGCTGACCCAGCCCGCACCGCCGACCATCCAGCCCGGATCCGAGGAACCGCCGCGGGTACCCATCGTCACGCCGGCCTCCCCGGTTCCCGCGGTGGTCGTGGCCGCCGCGCCCATCGTCCAGGCCGAGCTGCAGCCCCAGTCCGGCACGACTGCCGCACCACCCGTCAGCGCCCCCCAGGCCGACCCACCGGGTTCCCTCGGGCACGGCGTGCAGACCGACGACGAACGCGATCTCTGCGGAGCCCTTGAAGATCTCCCGGCGCACCCGGTCCATCCCCTGCCCGACAAGATCTTCTTCAACCCGGACAACTACCTGATCGGCCACCTGCAGCGCGCCTTCGATCAGGCCTCGAGCACCGGCCGCCCTCACCTGATCGCCGGCCTGCCCCGGCTCATCGGCGTGCGGCTCCAGCCGGCCTCGATCTGCGTCACCGATTTCCGGGACAACCAGCTGCGCCCCCTGTCGATGGCCCAGCTGCCCCAGACCACCGCGCGCATCGTCAGCGCGTCGACGCTGTCCCACATCTCCAACCACGGCACCACCTGGACGACCGAGGACTTCTTCTGGAACGTCGCCGCCTGGGCGGCCCGGGGCCGGCTGCCGGAAGGCACCGACCCCTACCAGCCGGTGCGGCTGCGGGCGTGGCCCAACTTCACCAAGGTCTTCATGTCGCCCCACGCCCTGCGCATCGTCGCCCTGTGGGTGCGCACCTGGGCCAGCCCCATCGACGTCGCCGCACGCCTCGGGATTCCCCAGCGCTACGTCTTCTCGGTCTATGCCTCGGCCCGCTTTGCCGGGCTGATCGACGCAAGGAAGCCGCGGGCCGCCACGGTGGAGGCGCGCACCGCCACACCAACACAACCCACGACGAACGCGGCGCCCCCTGCACAGCAACAACAACAACAACGCCCTTCGATTTTGTCCCGAATTCTCAGGAAACTCCTCAATGCGGTCTGAACGCGCCCGCCACAACAAGATCATCTTCTCGGGCACCGTCGGCGCCGGCAAGAGCACGGCCATTGCGGCCCTCAGTGACATCCCGCCGGTCAGCACCGAAGCGGTCGCCAGCGACGAAACCGCCAAGCTCAAGCGGACCACCACGGTCGCGATGGACTACGGCGTCCTCAACCTGCCGGACGGCGAGAAGGTCATGCTCTACGGCACGCCGGGGCAGGAACGCTTCAGCTTCATGTGGGACATCCTCTCCGAAGGCGGCATCGGCCTGGTGCTGCTCATCAACAACGCCAACCCCGATCCGCTCGCCGATCTTCAAGGCTACCTCAGCGCCTTCAAGGACTTCATCTCGAGCACCGCCGTCGCGATCGGCGTCACCCACATGGACAGTTCCGAGACCCCGAATCTCGAAAACTACCGGGCCAAGCTCGCCGAGCTCGGCCATCACCCCATCCCGGCCATCTTCCGGGTCGATGCGCGAAGCCGCGACGACGTGGCGATGCTCGTCAAGGCCCTTCTCTACACCCTTAATCCCGGATTGATCGATGCTTGAGATAATCCCCGGCTCCTACCTCACCGTAACGCCTTACGGTGCCTGGCGGGCCGTTGCCCGCGCCGACGACAGCATCGAGCGGCGCATCCTGCTGGCCATCCTTCGCGAAGCCACGAGCCCGGCCCTCAGCGCCGAACTGGCCCGCACCTGGACCGGCGAGACCAGCACCGAACGCGCCCTGACTCCGCTGCTCAAACTCCAGGAAACGGCCTGCCTCGAGGCGTGGTCCGCACCGCGCATGGCGCCGGTCGGCACCCTCGAATCGACCCTGCCGCATCTGCTCGAAACCCTCAGCGATACCGGCCAGGCCGTGCTCGCCGACAACATGGGCTTTTGCCTCGCGATGGCCGGCTACCCCGGCGAGACCGGCGAAGCGCTGGCTGCCGTGGGCGCCGACATCCTGTCCGTCGCCGAACGCCAGTCGGCCGCGCTCTCGAAGCTCGGCGACCACCTGCTCGATGGCTGGGGCAACGTGGACGCCGCCGGCATCAGCGGCCTCAGCTTCTGGCCGATGCACATCGGCCGGACCCGCCTCGCCCTCACCGTCAGCGGGCGCCCGCGCTTCAACCAGAACACCTTTGCCGACCTGGTCTGGGCGCTCTACGTGCGCTACGGCACCATCTAGCGCTCAACGCTGGCCGCGCGATTCACGCATCTCGCGCATCTGCTCGGCCAGCAGCGCCCGCACCTCCCGCAGGCGCGAGTCCACCGCCGACTGCTCGAAAAAATCCCCGTCGCCGGCCGTCTGCGCCAGCGCAAACTGCTCGGCCGACGCCGCGTAGTTGCCCTGGATCGCGTACACCTCACCCAACGCGCGGTGCTGCCCCAGACGCTTGCCCAGCGCTGCCTCGGCCCGGGCGCGGAATTCCCACAGGGTGGCGTCACCCGCGGTGGTCTGCAGCTCGGCCTTCACCGCCGTCAGCGCGTCGGCCGCCTTACCGGAGTCGATCAGGGCCTCGATCTCCCCGTACATCAGCCGGTGCGACTGGGGAAAACGCGCCCGCGCCTCGCGGAACAGCCGCGCCGCCCCCGCCGGATCGCCATGAGCAATGCGAAGATCGCCCTCCAGTCCGTCGATCATCGCCGACAAGGCGTGACGCTTGCGCAGCTCGACCATCTCCCGGTCGGCATCCGCCAGCCGTCGGGTCTGGAGGTAAGCCCGCACGAGGCCGTACTGGGCCGCCACCGACGGGCTGCTGCCCCGGGCGGCCGCCTCGAACTCGGCAATCACCTCCCGCGACGGCTGCCGGCCCACCTTGAGCTTGGCCCGCACCAGCTGAAAATCCAGCGAATCCGGCACCTGCCGGTAGGGCATCTGGGCGACCCGGTTCTCCATCTCGGTGATCCGGTCGCTGGTCAGCGGGTGGGTGCGCATGTAGGCCGGCGCGTTGTTCTCATACAGCCGGGCGTTCTTCTGCAGACGCTCGAAAAAGCCCACCATCCCCCGCACGTCAAAGCCCGCCGCGGCCAGGTTCTGAACCCCGAGCCGGTCCGCCTCGTTCTCGAAATCCCGCGAATAGGAAAGCTGGGTACTCATCCCCGCCGCCATCCCCGCCGAAATCGCCGCCTGACTCACCTGGGCGCTGGACTTGGCCGCCAGCACCGCCACCAGCAGCGACGCCAGCATCAGCATCCCGGTCTGACTCTGCTTGCCGAGCATCCGCGCAATGTGGCGCTGGGTGACGTGGGACACCTCGTGGCCGAGCACGCCAGCCAGCTCCGATTCGCTCTGGGCCGCGAGAATCAGCCCGGTGTGCACACCGATGTTGCCGCCGGGCATCGCGAACGCGTTGAGTGTCGGGTCATTCACGCCGAAAAACTGGAACGGCATCCCCGCACCGGGGCCCGCCGCCACCAGCCGGTCGCCCAGCCAGTTGAGGTAGTCCTCGACCTCGGGATCACGCAGATAGGCTGCATCCTTCCAGCGGATGTCGCGCATGATCTGCGCCCCCAGTCGCTGCTCGGCCAGTGGCGAGAGTTCGCTGGACGCAGCATCACCCAGATCGGGCAGATCGTGGGCGATTCCCTGGGGGATCATCACCACACACAAAAGGGCGGCAATCAGACGTTTTTTCACGATGCTATGATAACCGACCCCCTATTTTGGTTTCCCGCCTGATGAGCGACACCTTCACCCATTTCGACGCCCAGGGCCAGGCCCACATGGTGGATGTCTCTGCCAAATCCGAAACCCGCCGGGTCGCCCGTGCCGAGGGCCGGATCGTGATGCAGCCGTCCACCCTCGCCCGCATCCTCGCCGGTGACAACAAGAAAGGCGACGTGATCGGCATCGCCCGGATCGCCGCGATCCAGGGCGCCAAGCGCACCGCCGACCTGATCCCCCTGTGCCACCCGATCCCCCTCACCCGCGTCGCCGCCGATTTCGTGGTCGAAGGCGATGACACCATCCGCTGCACCGTCACCGCCGAAACCGTCGGCCGCACCGGCGTCGAGATGGAAGCCCTGACCGCCGTCCAGGTGGGCCTGCTCACCATTTACGACATGTGCAAGGCCGTGGATCGCGGCATGACCATGGAAGGCATCCGCCTGCTCGAAAAGGAAGGCGGCAAGTCCGGGCACTGGAGGGCAGACGCAGCATGAACACCGGCCGTCGCAGCTTTCTTCAGGGTTTCGGCAACGCCGCGCTACTCGCCGGGCTGGTAGGCGCCGGGGTGCTGAGGCCAACCCGCGCCCTCGCCGTGGACTTCAACCGCAGCGCCTTCGACAGCAAAAACCTCGCCGACGCCCTGCGGCTGATCGGCGCCACCGCTGCCGAGGCCAGCCGCGACATCGTCCTCAAGGCACCGGAGATCGCCGAGAACGGCTCGGCGGTACCGATCGAGGTCATCAGCCAGATCCCGGGCACCACACGCCTGTCGGTGCTGGTGGACAAGAACCCCTTTCCGCTGGCGCTGCAGTTCAACTTCGCGCCCGGCGCCGCCGCGCGCTTCCAGGCCAAGCTGAAGATGGCCGAGAGCTCGCGCCTGCGCATCGTCGCCCTTGCCGGCGGCAAGCATTACACCGTGTTCCGCGAGGTGAAGGTCACCGTCGGCGGCTGCGGCGAATAGGAGTCAATGCAATGCCCGATCCGATCAAGATCCGCGCCACCGTCAAGGGCGACGAAGGCGAAGTCCGGGTGCTGCTGCCGCATCCCATGGAATCCGGCCAGCGCCGCGACGCCGCCGGCCAGCTCATCCCTGCCCACTACATCACCTCGGTCATCCTCAGCCTGAACGGCAAGCCGGTGATCGAAGGCGCCCTCGGCACCGCCGTGTCGGCCAATCCGCTGTTCGCCTTCCAGCTTGCCGGCGTCAAGGCGGGTGATCGGCTCGGCGTGGCGTGGGTCGACAACAAAGGCCAGCGGGGAAGCGCCGAAGGCAGTTTCACAGCGGGCTGAGTTGTAACCCTGGCGCGCAAGACAGCGCGCCGCCATCGGACTAGAATGGCCCGCGCCTTGAAACAGGCTGCCCCCTGACTACCGATGGCACGACCATGAGCCACGAAATCGAACTCAAGCTGACGCTCCCCCAGAAGGCCCTTCCCGCCCTTCGCCGCCATCCGCTGATCGCCGACGCCCCCCGCGACGGCCGCAGCGTCACCCTCGAAAACACCTACTTCGACACGCCCGAGCTCGAACTGCGCGAGCGCCGGATGGCCGTGCGCACCCGCAAGGCCGGCACCCGCTGGCTGCAGACGGTGAAATGCGCAGCCGAATCCATCGGCGGCCTCTCGTCTCGCCCCGAATGGGAGCAGCCCTACGTGGGTGGCGTGTTCGACTTCTCCGCCATCGACAACGCCGACGTACGCAACCGGCTCGAGGATTACCACCCCCGGCTGGTGCCGGTGTTCAGCACCCGCTTCAAGCGCGAAACCTGCATCCTCACGCCCCGTGACGGCGTCAAGGTACTGGCGATGATCGACAACGGCGCCATCGAGGTGGGCGAGCACAGCCGGCCCTTGTGTGAGCTGGAGCTCGAACTGGTCGAGGGCGATCCCCAGGCCCTCTACGCCATCGCGCTGGAGCTCGCCGAATCCCTGCCGCTCACCCCCGAGAACGTCAGCAAGGCCGAGCGCGGCTACCGCCTGTTCTCCAACCACGCCCTGCGCCCCGCCAAGGCCCGCCCGTCGCGTCTCGCCGCCGAGCAATCGCCGGTGGACGCCTTCCGCATCATCGCCTTCGACTGCCTCGCCCTGTGGCAGACCAACGAATCCGGCGCCCGCGAGAGCGACGACCCCGAGTTCATCCACCAGCTGCGCGTGGCCCTGCGCCGCCTGCGCTCTGCGCTGCGGCTGTTCGGCCCGGCCCTGCCCCAGGCGTTTGTCGAGCGCTGGTCCCAGGGCCTCAAGGACGCCGCGGACGGGCTCGGTGCTGCCCGTGATCTCGACGTGATGCTGGCCGAAGTGCTTGGCCCGGTGGCCGAATCCGGGCTCGCCGACGAAGCCACCCAGCGCCTCATCGCAATGGCCGTGGATCGACGCGATCGCGAGAAGGCCGCCGCCCGCGAACAGCTCCTCGCCGCCAGCCACGGCCGCCAGATGCTGGCCCTGGCCGCCGATCTGATGGCCCTGCAGAGCGACTCGCTGGTCAAGTCCGCCAACCTCACTACCTTCGCTCGCCTGCAGCTCACCCAGCTGCGCAAGCGCGCCCGCAAGCGCTACGCCGCCGCCGCGACCGACCTGCACGCCGACAAGCTCCACGAGCTGCGCGTCTCTCTCAAGCGCCTGCGCTACGCCATCGAGTTCCTGCTGCCGCTGCTGCCCGAAAAAGCCACCGTCCGCTTCGCCAACGATCTGGCCGAAGCCCAGGAAATCCTCGGTTATCTCAACGACGAGACCGTCGCCCGCAACCGTCTGAAGGGCTGGGCTGGCAAGGACCCGGAGCTGCGCAGCGGCGCGGCCTTCGTCGCGGGCTGGCACGCCCCGCGCATCGCCCGGCTGCGCAAGAGCGTGCTCCCTTCCCTCGAAGACATCCTGTGGGGCAAGGCCCCGTGGCGGCGATGATGGTTTCATCAGGACGTAACCTGGACATCGCAGACTTGTCGGCTAATTCAAAGAACGAGGAGACGACAAGAATGGATCTGCTGCTGTGGCGTCACGCAGAAGCCGTGGACGGCGTGCCCGACAGCACCCGCGAACTCACCGAGCGGGGCATCCGCCAGGCCCACAAGGTGGCCGAATGGTTGGAGAGCCGCCGCCCCAAGAAGCTGCGTGTGCTGGTGAGCCCGACCACCCGCACGCGCCAGACGGCCAGCGCCTTCACCAACAACTTCGAGATCGTGCCGGCCCTCGGCCCGGGCAACGACATCTCGGCGATCCTCGCCGCCTGCGGCTGGCCCGACGCCGGCGGCTCGGTGCTGGTCGTCGGTCATCAGCCCGAACTCGGCCGCCTGGCCGCCCTGCTGCTATCCGGCCAGGAGGCCGACTGGACGATCAAGAAAGGCGCCCTGTGGTGGTTCACCAACCGGGTCCGTGAAGGCGAGACCCAGACCGTGCTGCGCACCGTGATGCCCGCCGATCTGGTCTGATCCGGCTACCCCAATAACGAAAAAACCACCCGAGGGTGGCTTTTTCGTTGCCGAGAAGGCTGCCGGTCAGACCGACATTGCCTTCACATGCTGGATCACCTCGCCGATGGCCTGCTGGGCAGAGCCATACAGCAGCCGGGTGTTGTCCTTGTAGAACAGGGCGTTCTCGATACCCGAGTAGCCCGTGCCCTTGCCGCGCTTCACGACGATCACGTTCTGGGCGAGATCGGCGTTGAGGATCGGCATGCCGTAGATCGGGCTGGACTTGTCGGTACGCGCCGAGGGGTTCACCACGTCGTTCGCACCGATCACCAGGGCCACATCGGCCTGGGCGAAGTCACCGTTGATCTCTTCGAGGTCGAAGATCTTCTCGTAGGGCACGCCGGCCTCGGCCAGCAGCACGTTCATGTGACCAGGCATCCGCCCCGCCACCGGGTGGATCGCGAACACCACCTCAACGCCGGCCTCCTCCAGCAACTCGGACATCTCCCACACCTTGTGCTGGGCGCCGGCGACCGCCATGCCGTAGCCAGGAACGATGATGACCTTGGAGGCATAGCGCATCATCGCCGCCGCATCCATCGCGCCGACTTCCTTCTGCTCGCCTTCCACCGCCTCGCCGGCACCGGCCGCAGCCATCGGCACGAAGAGGATGTTGGAGATCGGGCGGTTCATCGCCTTGGCCATCAGTTGGGTGAGCAGCGTACCGGCCGCACCAACGACGATACCGGCGATGATCAACGCCGGAATGCCCATCACGAAACCTTCAAAGCCCACGGCCAGGCCGGTGAAGGCGTTGAAGAGCGAGATCACCACCGGCATGTCGGCGCCGCCGATCGGCAGCGTGATGATCACGCCGAGCACCAGCGCCAGGATGAAGAACGCGCCCACCAGCATCGGGTCGATGGCCGGGGCGATCACGATCGCCGCGCCAAGACCCAGGGTTGCCAGGGCCAGCACGACGTTCACCGCGTTCTGGGCCGGCAGCCGGAAGGCCTTCTTCATCACGCCCTGGAGCTTCGCCCAAGCGATCACGGAGCCGGAGAACGAAACCGCGCCGATCAGCGCACCCAGCGTGGCCAGCAGCGTGACCACGGTGCCGTGCATCTCGCCGCGGGCGAACTCGACCGCCGCGATGGCCGCCGCAGCGCCGCCGCCCATGCCGTTGTAGATCGCCACCATCTGCGGCATGTCGGTCATGGCGACCTTCTTGCCGGAGATCCAGGCCAGCGCACCGCCGATGGCGATGGCGATGACCATCAGGGCAAAGTTGTTCATGCCCGGCGTGAGGAACGTGACCACCGTGGCGAGCACCATGCCGACGCCCGCCCAGATGATCCCCTTGCGCGCCGAAACCGGCGAACTCATGCCCTTCAAACCGAGGATGAAGAGCACCGCGGCCACAAAGTAGCTCGCGTCAATCAGCCACTTGATCGCCATCAGTTCTTCTCCTTCGACTTGAACATGGCGAGCATGCGTTCGGTCACCACGTAACCGCCGGCCGCGTTGGCAGCGCCCAGCAGCACGGCAACGAAACCGATGGCCTGTTCGAGCGGCGTCTCGGCCTGGCCGAGGGCGATCATGCCGCCCACCAGCACCACGCCGTGCACGAAGTTGGAACCCGACATCAGCGGGGTGTGCAGGATCACCGGCACACGGGAGATGACCTCGTAACCCGTGAAGGCGGCGAGCATGAAGATATAGAGTGCGACAAATCCGTCCATGATCGTCTCCCGGTTACAGGCCAAGGGCCTGCTTGACGCCGGCGTGGCGCACTTCGCCCGCGTGGGTCAGGCACGCGCCCGCCAGCACCTCGTCTTCCCAGTCCAGGGCCAGAGCCCCGTCCTTGATGAAGGGCGAGATGAAGTTGAAGAGGTTTTTGGCGTACATCTCGGAGGCATGCACCGGCATGCGGCTCGGGATGTTGGTCGGGCCGATGATCAGGGTTTCGCCAACCCAGGTCTTCTCGCCCGCCATGGTGCCGGCCACGTTGCCGCCGGTCTCGGCCGCCATGTCGACGACCACCGAACCCGGCTTCATGCGCGCCACCATCTCGGCGGAGACGATCACCGGCGCCTTCTTGCCCGGGATGGCCGCGGTGGTGATCAGCGCGTCGCAATCGGCGATCGCCTTGCCGAGCTTCTCGGCCTGCTGACGCTTTTCGTCATCGGTGAGCTCACGGGCGTAGCCGCCGGTGCCCGCAGCGGACACGCCGGTGTCAACAAACTTTGCACCCAGCGACTCGATCTGCTCTTTGGTTTCCGGCCGCACGTCGTAGCCCGAGACCATCGCGCCCAGCCGCTTGGCGGTGGCGATCGCCTGCAGGCCCGCCACACCGGCGCCGATCACCAGCACCTTGGCCGGACGGATCGTGCCGGCCGCGTAGGTGAGCATCGGGAAGAACTTGGGGGAATGATCGGCAGCGATCAGGGCGCACTCGTAACCGGCAACGGCAGCCTGGCTGGAGAGCACGTCCATGCTTTGCGCACGGCTGATACGGGGCAACAGTTCCAAAGCGAAACAGGTGATCCCTTTTTGGCGCAACAGTTCGATGCGCTCCTTGCTCGACCACGGCTGCTGCAGCCCGACCAGCACCGAACCCGGCTTGAGCTCGTTCAGGTCATCCATGCTGAGCGGCTGGACCTGCAGCAAGACGTCGGCCTTCTTGAGCACCGCCGAGGCATCCGCCACCAGCTCGGCCGCGCCGTAATCCTCGTCGCGGTAGTACGCCGATGCGCCGGCACCCGCCTGGAGCAGCAATGCCGCCCCAAGCCCCTGATACTTTTTGGCCACGTCCGGAACCAGCGCGACACGGCGCTCGCCCGGCGTAAACTCTTTGGTCACACCGATGACCAGAGGCATGGAACCTCCTTATAAGAATTGTTAGGTTTCTGCTATCGTCGTGAGAGGGTATCGACAACGATAACGTGCTGTTCATCCATGAAACACCCCGGCCAGCCCTGAAAAATCGGGAAAATCACAGAATTCTCGTAAAAGAACTCGCCATTTTCGGCCATTGAGCAAGATCACGATGAGAAAGTCTAACAAGAAACGTGCCCGCCCAACCCGTAAGTTAGGGTTACCCCCAGGGTCTCTTGTCCATATTGGCGAAATCAAGACCGAAAAACCCAGCATTACGCTCATCGAATACGATTCCCACGGCATCACCGAGACCCGTTTTGAGGACATCGAGCTATCCCGAGCCCATCACGCCACCCGCGAAAAGATGTGGCTGAACGTGTATGGCCTGCACGACCCCGCCGTGATGGCCGAGATCGGCCGCCGCTTCAAGCTGCACCCGCTCGTCCAGGAAGACATCCTCAACACCCAGCAGCGCCCCAAGAGCGACGAGTACGCCGATTACCTCTTCATCGTCGGCCGCTGCTTCGACTTCGACGCCGAAACCCGCAGCCTGAATTCCGACCAGGTGAGCATCGTGCTCGGGCGCAACTTCGTGCTCACCTTCCAGGAGCGGGCCACCGGCGCCTTCGAGGCCGTGCGGGAGCGCCTGCGCGCAGAGCACGGCGCCATGCGCGCCCACGGCACCGACTACCTCGCCTACGCCATCCTCGACACGCTGGTGGACCGCTATTTCGTGATGCTCGACAACCTGAGCGACATGGCCGAAGACCTCGAGGACGCCGCGCTCACGCGCCCCACCCCGACGCTGCTGGCCGAGATCAACCGGGTCAAGCACGAGGCGCTGATCCTGCGCCGGGCCGTCTGGCCGCTGCGCGAGATCCTCAACACCCTGGCCCGTGCCGACAACGGTTTCTTCAGCGCCGACACCCGGCTCTACCTGCGCGACATCTACGACCACACGGTGCACGTGCTCGAATCGCTCGAATCCGTCCGGGATCTCCTCGCCGACCTGCTGGACATCTATCTCTCCAGCGTCAGCAACCGGCTCAACACCGAGGTGCGGATCCTCACCGTGCTCACAACGCTCTTCATGCCCGCCACGCTGATCGCCGGCATCTTCGGGATGAACTTCCACGAGATGCCGCTACTCGACAAGCCCGATGGCTTCTGGGTCGCGCTCAGCATGATGGTGGGCGCCGCGGCGCTGATGGCCGCGTCGTTCTGGCGTCGCAACTGGCTGAGAACCCGCTGACGCCCGGCACGCATCCGCCGCCACAAAAAGAAAAGGGGCCAACGGCCCCTTTCGTCATCCACCCAGCCGGGGGAAATCACCCCGCGCCGGTGGCTTCTGGACAACCTCTACGAGCTTGACGATGGCCAGCGAGATGTTGTCGCCGCCACCCTTTGCCCGCTGGCGGGCCAGTTCGATCAGTGTCGAAGCCGCGTCCCGCGGGGATTGGGAGTCGAGAATCTGACCCATCTCGTCTTCGGGGATGTAGGCCCACAGACCATCCGAGCACAGCAGGAAAGCATCGCCGCCCACCAGCGGCGACGCATGGCCGATGTCGACCCGAGGCTCCCGCTCGGACCCCAGGCACGACAGCAGCACGTTGCGGTTGGGGTGGCGCAGCGCGCCGTCGGCGTCGAGCCGGCCTTTGCGGACAAGCTCTTCGACCAGGGAATGGTCGACACTGCGCGTCACCAGCTCACCGCGACGGAAATGATAGAAACGGGAATCCCCGCAATGGGCCCAGTCCGCCCGATCGGGCTGCATCATGAAGACCACCGCAGTGCTGTGGGGGTCCTGCTCGCTGGTGAAGCGGGTCAGCTTGATGACGATATGTGCTTCGTCGATGACGCTGCGCAGCAGATCGGGGGCGCTTTCCGATGCCGGCGCGTAGGCTTCGAAGTTCTGCTTGGCCTTCAGCACGACCTGCTCGGCCGCCATGGCACCGCCAGAGTGCCCGCCCATGCCGTCGGCCAGCACGGCCATCAGCGTGCCCTTACGGGTCGGATGCGCGAAGACGGCCGCCCGATCCTGCTGTTCGGTACGGTCGCCCGTATGCTTCGCCACGCAGGCCTCGGCCTGATAGCGCTTCTTGGAGCTCACCGAATCGGGAGCGGAAAGGGACGATAACGTTGGATTCAGCATGTAACTCGAACGATCAGCACGAGACGAACTCATCGAAAACACGCCACGCGCCTGCACATCGGCACGGCTCGGGCGAACACCGACGACGAAAACCGGGCAAACAAGACTCCGCACTGACTCACAAGATCACTCAGCCCAACAGGCAGACAACTGACATTCACGAAGTTTAACCGTTTATCTCTTTAGTAATAAAGACGACGTTTCGCTTTCAGACTACCGGTGTGACTTTTTCATCGATCAATTCAATCCAATGTCGTATGGGCAGCGAGACCGCTGTTGCCAGGTGCTCGATGCAGCCGACATTGGCTGAAACTATGCAGTCGGCACCGTATTCTTGCAAGGCTGACACCTTCCCGTCACGCAGTTCACTGGCCAATTTGGGTTGCAGCAGCGAATACGTGCCCGCCGAACCGCAGCACAAATGAGAATCCCGCACCGGGACGAGCTCAAAGCCTGCTGCGGAAAGCAGGCTTTCGACCACCCCGCGGACCTTCAAACCGTGTTGCAAACTGCATGGCGCATGAAAAGCCAGCCGGCCGGCCTTGCCCTGCGTCCGGGATGACTCGAGCAAGGATGTCAGCGTCTTCATCTCGGCGGCGAGCACCTCGGCGACGTCACGGCTCATCGCGGCCACCTTCTCGGCCCTGGCGGCATAGGCCGGATCGTGCCGGAGCAGGTGGCCGTACTCCTTCACCTGCACGCCGCAGCCCGACGCCGTGACGACGATCGCCTCGACCTGGCCGGACTCGATAGCCGGCCACCAGGCGTCGATGTTTCGCCGCGCCTCGTCGCGCCCGCCGGCCTGATCGTGGAGGTGATAGCGGACGGCGCCGCAACATCCCGCGCTCTTTGCCTCGACCAGCGAAATCCCCAGCCGGTCGAGCACCCGGGCGGTGGCTGCGTTGATCACCGGGCGCATGGACGGCTGGACGCAACCCGCCAGCGCAATCATCCGCCGGACGTGACGCGGCGCCGGCCACGGCCCGGCAGCTTCGGCCGCCGGCACCTTCTCGGCGATCACCCGCGGCAGCAGCGGCTTGAACATCCGCCCAAGCCCCAGCGCCGAGCCGAACAGGCCGGTGTTTGGCACAAACTCCCGCAGCGCGGCGCGCTTCAGCTTGTCGGCACCGGTCCGCGGCACCTGCTGTTCGACGATGTGGCGGCCGATGTCGGCCAGCCGGCCGTACTGCACGCCAGAGGGGCAGGTCGTCTCGCAGGAGCGGCAGGTAAGGCAGCGATCCAGATGCAGGCGGGTCTTCTCGGTGGCGCGCTCGCCTTCGAGCACCTGCTTGATGAGGTAGATGCGCCCCCGCGGGCCATCCAGTTCGTCGCCCAGCAGTTGGTAAGTCGGGCAGGTGGCGGTGCAGAACCCGCAATGCACGCACTTGCGCAGAATCTCCTCGGCCTCGCGGCCTTCGGGCGTGTCGCGGATGAAATCGGCGAGATGGGTCTGCATCGCTCAGAACTCCGGATAAAGGCGACCGGGGTTGAAGATCCCTGCCGGGTCGAAGGCCTGCTTGAGATTGCGCTGCAGGGCCTGCATCGGCGCGGGCAGCGGATGGAAGACATCGCTGCGTCCCGCGCCGCCGCGAAACAGCGTGGCGTGGCCGCCGAGGGCTGCCGCGCGGACGCGGATTTCCACCACCGGCGCATCGGAGCGCAGCCAGCGCTGGGCGCCGCCCCACTCCACCAGCTGCTCGCCGGGCAAGGCCACGGCCAGCGCGTCGCTGGGCACCGAGAGCCGCCACAGGGGCAGTGTGCCGGCAAAAAAGTCATCCCGATGATCCCGCAGGCCGCGCCAAAGCACCGCCGCAGCGGCGTCCGCCAGCCGCTCGCCGCCAAGGCGTGCGATCGCCGCATCCACCGCTGCACCGGCGCCGGAGAGCCGCAGATGGAGCACACCACCCCGCCAGACGCTGGCCGACACCGGCAGCGGCTGGCCGGCCCACACGTTGAGCTGGTGCAACGCCGCCGCTTCGTCCATCTCGAAGCGCAAGGTCGCCTCGGCCACCGGCCTCGGCAGCACCTTCAGCGACACCTCGGCGATCAACCCAAGGGTGCCAAGGCTGCCCGCCAGGAAGCGCGAGACGTCGTAGCCTGCCACGTTCTTCATCACCTCACCACCAAAGCGCAGCACGTCACCGCGCCCGTCGATGAGGGTGGCGCCGAGCACGAAATCCCGCACGCCCCCCACCGCCGCCCGCCGCGGCCCGGCAAGGCCCGCCGCGACGCAGCCGCCCACGGTGCCGCCGTCGGCAAAATGCGGCGGCTCGAAGGCCAGCATCTGGTTCTCGGCCGCCAGTGCGGCTTCCAGATCGGCCAGCGGCGTGCCGGCGCGGACGGTCACCACCAGCTCGCTCGGCGCGTAATTGACGATGCCCCGGTATGCATCGGTGAGAATGGGCTCGCCCACCTCCGGCCCGCCGTAAAACGCCTTGGTGCCGCCGCCGCGGATGCACAGGGGCTGGCGGTTCGCCGCCGCCGCGCGGATGCGCTCACTCCACGCCTGAATCAGCTCGCTCACGCTTGCCTTCCTCCTTGTTGCGCCGCTCGGCCAGCCGGCCCGCGGTGCGCAGCCCCATCCAGGTGCCGATCAGCGACAGCACCGGAACGGCGACGAACAGAAACTGCAGCCATCCTTCGGAAATCGTTTCCATCAGAAGCGCGGCAGATCCGGATGAGCCTGGACCACGTTCGCCCCCATCCGCTCGCGGCCGTATTCGGCGCAGCGGTTGAGGGTCGGGATGGCCTTGCCCGGGTTGAGCAGCCCCTGCGGATCGAACGCCGCCTTCACGCGGTGGAAGGCGTTGAGCGTCGGGGTGGCGAACTGGCTGCACATCTGGTTGATCTTCTCGATGCCCACGCCGTGCTCGCCGGTGATCGTGCCGCCCAGCGCCACCGAGAGTTCCAGGATCTCCGCCCCGAAGGCTTCGGCCGTGTGCTGGTCGCCGGGTTTGTTGGCGTCGAAGAGGATCAGGGGGTGCAGGTTGCCGTCGCCCGCATGAAACACATTGATGCAGCGCATCGAATACTTCTTTTCCATCTGCTGGATGGCCTTCAGCATCTCGCCCAGGCGCTTGCGGGGGATCGTGCCGTCCATGCAGTAATAATCCGGCGAGATCCGCCCCGCCGCCGGAAACGCCGCCTTGCGACCGGCCCAGAAGCGCAGCCGCTCGCCCTCGTCACGGGACACACGCACCTCCGTCGCGCCGCTGGCTTCGAGGATGGCGCGAACGCGGGCGATCTCTTCGGCGACTTCCTCCGGCGTGCCGTCGGATTCGCACAGCAGGATCGCCTCGGCATCCAGCGGATAGCCCGCATGCACGAACTCCTCGACCGCCGCCGTGGCGGGCTGGTCCATCATCTCCAGCCCGGCCGGGATGATGCCCGCAGCGATCACCGCCGCCACCGCTTCGCCGGCCTTCACCACATCGTCGAAGGCGGCCAGCACGCACTGGGCGAGCTGCGGCTTGGGGGTGAGCTTGACGGTCACCTCCGTCACCACCGCCAGCATGCCCTCCGAGCCCGTGACCAGCGGCAGCAGGTCGTAGCCCGGCGTATCCAGCGCGAGGCTGCCAAACTCGACGATCTCGCCGGCGATGGTCACGCCGCGCACCTTGAGCAGGTTGTGGATCGTCAGCCCGTACTTGAGGCAATGCACGCCGCCCGAGTTCTCGGCCACGTTGCCGCCGATTGTGCAGGCGATCTGCGACGACGGATCGGGCGCGTAATAAAGGCCGAAGGGCGCCGCGGCTTCCGAAATCGCCAGGTTGCGCACGCCCGGCTGCACCACCGCGCGGCGGGCGTGAGCGTCGATCCGGATGATCTTCTTGAAGCGCGCCAGCGACAGCACCAACCCGAACTTGTGCGGCTGCGCCCCACCCGAAAGCCCGGTGCCCGCGCCCCGCGCCACCACTGGCACGCCCAGGGCGGCGCAGATCTTCAGGATCTCCACCACCTGCGCCTCGGTTTCAGGCAGCGCCACCACCATTGGCACCTGACGCAGCGCCGACATGCCGTCGCATTCGTAGGGCCGCAGGTCTTCCAGATCGTGGAGCAGGCTGGCTGCGGGCAGCACGCGCGACAGCGATGAGACCAGCCGCGCCTTGTCCACCGTTGAAAAGTCGCGCTCGGCGACGCTGAAATCGGGTAGATCGGCCGGCTCGCCCATCAGGTCTCCTCCTCGTTGTTCGGTCCGCTCATGCGGGGCGACAGCATCACGCCCAGGCGCCCCGCGGCGCTCACGATGTGCCTTTCGGCCGCCGCCCGGGCCGCAGCGGGATCGCCCGCCGCGATGGCCTCGAACAGCGCCCGGTGTTCGTTCTGGGATGCCTGCGCCAGCCCGCCATCCCGGCCGTCGCGGCTCCAGGTGGGCTGGCGGGAGCCGGAGAACTCCTGGCTCACGAATTCGATGAAACGATGGATCAGCGGGTTGCCGCTTGCCGCCGCCACGGCGCAGTGAAAGGCGTCGTCGGCGCCGGCCCCGTCGCCCGAGTCCGCCACGCTCTCCATGGCCGCGTCCATCGCGGCCAGCGCCTCGCCAATCTGCGTGAGGCTTTGCGGGGTATGCCGCACGGCGGCCCGCTCGGCCGCGGCCGCTTCGACGATCAGGCGCAGCTCGAACACATCCCGCGCGTCGTGGGCGCTCGCCGGCAAACCAGCGTTCATCCGGAAGGCCGCCGCACCAGGGCGCGTGGCAACAAACACCCCCGAACCCTGACGGCTCTCCACCAGTCCCTCGGCCTTCAGCCGCGCCACCGCCTCGCGCACCACGGCCCGGCTCACCGCAAACTGGGCGCCCAACTGGGCTTCCGTCGGCAACCGTTCGCCTGGCGTCAGCGCCCCGCTGCGGATGCGCTTTTCCAGCGCCAATCCGACGGCATCGGAAAGGCGCTGGGGGCGGTTGATCTGATGGAAGCGGGTCGCGGCCATTGGTCAGCTTGTCTGACAAGTTCGACGCAGTCTAAGAGAGCCGGGACGCCCCTGTAAAGGGGCGCGGGCCGTGTCGATCAACGCAGGGCTGGCGGCATCAGAAAACCACCCAGCGCGGGCTCGAGCCGTGCCGCCGCAGCCAGCAACGCGTCATCACCCCAGCGCCGGCCGACCAGCTGCACACCCACCGGAAGCCCATCCTCGACACCCGCCGGAAGCGCCACCACCGGGCTGCCGCTGAGGGAGAACGGCACCGTCAGCCCGATGGTCGCCTCCAGGTAGGGCAGCCGCTGGCCCGCCACAGTAAGCCGGGGCGGCCGGTCGAAAGGCCCGAGGGGCTGGCCGGGATAGGCAACGGTGCTCGCCACCGGGCACAGCAGCGCATCCACATCGGCCAGTTCGGCCTCCAGTTGCTGGATCCACTGCTCCCGTCGATCGAGCGCCCGGTTGTACGCCCGCATGTCGAAACGCAAGCCGCGGGAGATCGCGCGCATCAACTGTTCCGAAGGGGGCAGCAGGTGCCGCAGCACCAGAAACGCGTGCCGCTGCCAGCCCGGCATGCCCAGCCCGATCTCCACGCCAGCGATGAGCCCGAAGACCTCCCTCAGTTCCGCCGGGTCGACTCCCGCCCCGGAGCCGCGACGAAGCACATGGCCGGCGGCAGACAGCTTCTCCGGCAGCCGCGCGAACACCGCCCGGGTCCGCTCGCACAGGGGCAGCCCCCAGTCGTCCCACAGCAACAGACGCAGCGGACGGCCATCATCGCGGCGCGACGCCCCGGCCACCGGAAGCGCCGGCACTTCGCTGTCGATCCCATCGGGCCCGGCCATCACCGCAAGGCCAAGCTGAAGATCGGCCACCGAGCGCCCCAGCGCGCCAAACGACAACATCCGCCGCACGCTGCGCACGCCGCCCAGATGTTCCGGCAGGTGCGGGATGTGGCCGGTGCGTGGAATGCGGTTCTCGGTGGCCTTGAAACCGCTCACCCCGCAGTACGCCGCCGGAATCCGGATCGACCCGGCCAGATCGCTGCCGGCCTCCAGCAACGAGAAGCCCGCGGCCACGGCGACTGCTGCGCCGCCCGAGCTGCCGCCCGGCGTCAGGGCCGGGTTCCAGGGATTGCGCGTCAGCCCGAAGAGCGGGCTCCAGCAATGGGGCGCACCGGCCAGCTCCGGCAGGTTGCTCTTGCCGACGATCACCGCCCCGGCCGCCCGCAGGCGAGCCACCACGGTCGCGTCCCGGTCCGGCACGTAATCCGTCAGCGGCTTGAAGCTCGCCGTCGTCCGCAGGCCCCGCGTTTCGAACGCGTCCTTGATGGACACTGGCACACCCAGCAGCGGCGGCAAATCCCCGCCTGAGGCGCGCTTCCGGTCGGCGGCCTTCGCGGCGGCCCGCGCGCCAGCCTCATCGAGGGTCACCAAAGCATTTAGGCCCGGATTGAAGCGGGCAACCCGCGCCAGACACGCATCCAGCAAGGCTTCGGCAGACAGGCGCCCTTCACGGATGTCTTGCGCGGCTGCCGAGGCGGTGAGCGTATTCAGCTGGCTGTCGTTCATCACGCGCCCTCCCTGGCTGACGAGTCCACGAAATGTCCGCGCCGACCTGGGTCGAGCGACGCGGCGGGAAAATCTCGGGAAGACGGCAAGCGTGGTCGGGTCATGGCGTGGGCAGGCTGAGTGGATGGAAGACGTCAGCCTGCCCGCGTGCCGCCCGGCAGTATTGAACCCAGACGACATGCCAGCCCGAGGAATCAGAAACCGGAGGGTCCGAAATGCCGTGCCCGCATCAGCGGGTCGATGCGATAGGGCCAGAACGCCGGATCGTCGCCCGCCACGCCCGCCAGCAGGCCGGCGGGCGAATGCCCGGTGAAACGCCGCACGTCCCGGCACAGGTGGGCCTGATCCGCATATCCCGCGGCCACCGCAATTTCCGCCCAGCCGTCGGCCGGACTCGTCGCCGCACCCAGCGCCTGCAGCAGGCGGCTGCAGCGCAATTGCTGGCGATAACTCCGCAGCGGCTGGCCGTAGCTATCCCGAAAGCGCCGTTCGAACTGCCGCTGACCAAGGCCGAACTGCGCCGCCAGCGCAGCGCCGGGAAGGGACAGCAGCGCCGGGGGCACCCACAGGTCGGGCTGCCCAGCGGTATCGCGTCGCAGCGCTTCCAGCAGCCTCCACAGCCGGAGAAGATCGCCCTGCGTCGCATCCGCGGGCGCCAGTCCGTCGACAAAACGCGCCAGCACTCCTCGGCCAGCGCCATCCAGCACCTCCGCCAGGTCGACCGCCTCTTCCATCAGCGCTCCCGCCGGCACGCCGAACAGCGCCCCCACCCCGCCGGGCAGGAGCGACAGGGTGACGATCCGGGTGCCCACCTCGGCCCGGGCATCGCGGGGGCCGCGTGTCCCGCCACACAACGCCAGCCGGGGAAGCGGCACCTCCACGCCATCGCGCAGCACCACGATGCCGCCCTGCACGATCACCAGCAGCACCGGATGCAGCGCCGCCGGCAGGATGTAACGACCGCCGGGCAGATGCGTGACCAACGCGCTGCGCACGCAGTCGGCAAGCCCCGGGGACGGCGGATGGATTCCGTCCGGAAGCATCCTTCCGCCGCTCAGACCATCCACTCGAAGGAATCCTCGGTCGGCCCGGTGGGCACGTATTCGCAGCCGATCCAGCCTCCGTATCCGATGGCCTTGAGGTGCCGGAACAGGAAGGGAAAGTTGATCTCGCCGGTGCCCGGCTGATGACGGCCGGGGTTGTCGGCCAGCTGGATGTGGCCGATGCGCGGCAGCGCCGATTCGAGCGTGCGCGCCAGGTCACCCTCCATCACCTGGGCGTGGTAGATGTCGAACTGCAGGCCCAGGTTCGGCCGGTCGGCCGCGTCGAGCACGGCCAGCGCCGGCGCGGTACGGTCGATCAGGAAGCCCGGCGTGTCGCGGGTGTTGAGGGGTTCCATCAGCACCTGCCGCTCGGCGGGAGCGAAGGCGTCGGCGGCAAGGCGCAGGTTATCCACCAGCGTGGCGGTGAGCACCGCCTCGTCCACACCATCGGGGCGCCGCCCGGCGAGGCAATTGACGCGCGGGCAGGCCAGCGCCTCGGCGTAGCGAGCCGCCAGCTCGACGCCGTCGCGAAACTCGCCGACCCGATCCGGCAGGCAGGCGATTCCCCGCTCGCCGGCAGCCCAGTCGCCAGCCGGAAAGTTGAACAGCACCACCTCGACCGCCGCCCGGTGCGCCGCATCGACGACCTCATCCACGGGGAAGGCGTAGGGAAAGTGAAACTCGACCGCCTTGAAACCATTGGCCGCCGCCGCGGCAAAACGATCAAGAAAAGGCCGCTCGAGGAACAGGAAAGACAGGTTGGCAGAGAAGCGCAGCATCGGAAAACCTCCTGGATCAGCGTCCAAACAGGGGAAACACCAGCCCGGAGCGGCCCAAAACGACCACATCACGAAAAGCCGGCCATTCGTTGGGTTATCATGCGCGACTTGAACCCGATAATCCAAGCCCCACCAATGATCCGCAAACTGCTGCGCCGGGTTTTCCGCCGCGCCGCACCCGCCAACGCCCTTCCCGATCCTGCCGTGATTCCCGTCAGCCGCCATGGCGTCCGCCGGGAGCAGATTTCCCCCGCCGCCAACAAGGTCTGCACGGTGCTGCAGGAAGCCGGCCACAAGGCCTACGTCGTCGGCGGCGCGGTGCGCGACATCATCGTCGGCCAGACCCCGAAGGATTTCGACGTGGCCACCAGCGCCACGCCCGAAGAAGTCCGCGCCCTGTTCCGCCGCTCGCGGATCATCGGCCGCCGCTTCAAGATCGTGCATGTGATGAGCGGCCCGGAGACCATCGAAGTCTCCACCTTCCGCGCCATGCAGGACGCCGAATCCACCGAAACCGACGAGCACGGCCGGGTGCTGCGCGACAACGTCTTTGGCAGCATGGCCGAAGATGCCACCCGCCGCGATTTCACCGTCAACGCGCTGTACTACAACCCGTCCGACGAAACCGTCATCGACTACCACCACGGCGTGGCCGATCTCCAGCAAAAAACGCTGCGCATGATCGGCGACCCGCGCGTGCGCTACCGTGAAGACCCGGTGCGCATGCTCCGCGCCGCCCGCCTGGGCGCCAAGCTCGGCCTGACCATCGACCCCGCCGCCCGCGCCCCGATCCGCGAGATGGCCGAGCTCCTCGAAAACGTGCCGCCGGCGCGCCTCTTCGACGAGATGCTCAAGCTGCTGATGTCCGGCCACGCGGTCAAGTGCCTGCGTCAGCTGCGCGAGGAAGGCCTGCACCACGGCCTGCTGCCGCTGCTCGATGTGATCCTCGAACAGCCGCTGGGCGAACGCTTCGTGTGGCTGTCACTCGAAAACACCGACGATCGCGTCCGCCAAGGCAAGCCGGTATCGCCCGGCTTCCTGTTCGCCACCCTGCTGTGGCACGAGGTGCTGGCCGACTGGGAAGCCCGCAAGGCCGACGGCGCCCATTCGCAGCCCGCGCTCTTCGATGCGATGGACGCGGTGCTCGACAAGCAGTCGGGCAAGCTTGCCATCACCCGCCGCATCGCCGGCGACATCAAGGAGATCTGGGCGCTCCAGCCGCGCTTCGAAAAACGCGCCGGCAAGACGCCCTACCGCCTGCTCGAGCAACCGCGTTATCGCGCTGGCTGGGATTTCCTGCGCCTGCGCGCCCAATCCGGCGAGATTCCGATGGAGCTTCCCGACTGGTGGGACGCCTTCGCCGACGCCAACCCGGATTCCCGCGAGTCCATGCTCGTCCCCGACAAGGCCGGCACCGCCAAGAAACGCCGTCGTCGTCGCAAGCCCTCGGGCGCAGGCAGCAATCCGCCGGCCGACGCATGAGCAGCGCAGTGCCCGCGCGCACCCGCGCCTACGTGGCGCTGGGCGCCAACATCGGCGAGCCGGTCCGCCATCTGCGGGCCGCCGTCGTCGACCTCGACACCCTGCCGGGCACCACCGTGGTCGCCCGCTCGTCCCTGTATCGCAGCGCGCCGGTCGGGCTGCTGGATCAGCCTGATTTCATCAACGCGGTGGTGTCGGTCGACACCACCCTGGCGCCGCTCGAACTGCTCCACGCCCTCCTCGCCATCGAAGCCCGTCACGGCCGCGTGCGCAGCGTGCCCAATGCCCCGCGCACGCTGGACCTCGATCTGCTGCTCCACGGCGATACGACGATGACCAGCCCGGAGCTCACCCTGCCCCACCCGCGCATGCACGAACGCGCCTTCGTGCTGCTGCCCCTCGTCGAGATCGCCCCGGACGTCGTTCTTCCCGGCCTCGGCCCGGCGCACGGTTTCCTCCCCGCGGTGGCCAGCCAGGAAATCTCCCGCAGCGAGCCGATGTAATGCCGATCTGGGCCCAGACCAGCCTGCTGCTGGCCGCCTCGAATGTCTTCATGACCTTCGCGTGGTACGGCCACCTGAAGAACCTCGCCACCTATCCGTGGTACATCGCGGCTTTCGTGAGCTGGGGTATCGCGCTGTTCGAGTACCTCCTGCAGGTGCCGGCCAACCGCATCGGCGCCCAGGAGCTCAACCTCGCTCAGCTGAAGATCATGCAGGAGGTGATCACCCTCACGGTGTTCGTCCCCTTCGCCGTTTTCTACATGCAGCAACCCCTCAAGCTTGACTATCTGTGGGCGGCCCTGTGTATCCTAGGCGCCGTGTACTTCATCTTCCGCGCCTGAAAGGCGGAGACACCCCATGCTCGAAAAAGCGCGCTACATCGTCGTCGAAGGCCCCATCGGTGCTGGCAAGACGACTCTCGCGAAGCGCCTCGCCGCGCGCATCAACGCCGATCTGCTGCTCGAAAACCCGGCCGCCAATCCGTTTCTGGGGCGTTTCTACCAGAACATGGAGCGCTGGGGCCTGCCTACCCAGATCGCCTTCCTGTTCCAGCGCAGCGAACAGCTCGCCGCCTTCGATCACGCCCACGATCCCTTCCGGCGCATCGTCTCCGACTTCCTGATCGACAAGGACCCGCTCTTCGCCGAGCTCAACCTTGCCGAAGACGAACTCCAGCTCTATCGCCAGCTCTACGACCGCCTGAAGCCCAGCGTGCGCAAGCCCGACCTGGTGATCTACCTGCAGGCCCAGCCCGACATCCTGATCGACCGGGTGCGCCGCCGCGGCGTCGAATCCGAGCGCAAGATCAGCGAGGCCTACCTGCAGCGCGTAGCCGAGCGCTACGCCACCTTCTTCCACCACTACGATGCAGCGCCGCTGTTCATCGTGAATGCCGAATCCCTCAATCCCGTCGACAAGGACGAGGATTTCGAGCTGCTGTATTCCCGCCTGCTGGCCATGCGCAGCTACCGGGAATTCTTCGGCTACGCCGGCTGACGCCCCAACGCCACCACCCGCCATCTCCCGACCTTTCGCACCCGACGCCCGCTTGTGCCCTGCACAAGTTTGGGGTTAACTGCCGCCGCGAGGAGGAACCGTCATGAGCTACCTGCAGGACAACACCAAACCCGTCACCCTTTTCGAGCTCGGCAAGATGCGCGCCGAAGGCCGCAAGATCGTCATGCTCACCGGCTACGACGCCAGCTTTGCCGCGCTGCTCGAACGCTGCGGCGTCGATGTGATCCTGGTGGGTGATTCCCTGGGCAACGTCCTGCAGGGCCAGAAGACCACCCTGCCGGTCACCGTCGAGCAGATGGCCTATCACACCGAATGCGTCTGCCGCGGTGCCAACCGTGCCTTCGTCGTCACCGACATGCCCTTCGGCAGCTACGCCGAAAGCCCCGAGCAGGCCATGCGCAACGCCGTCCGCCTGATGGCCGCCGGCGCCCAGATGGTCAAGCTCGAAGGCGGCGCCTTCATGGCCGAGACCGTGCGCTTCCTGGTCGAGCGCGGCGTGCCGGTGTGCGCCCACATCGGCCTCACCCCCCAGTCGGTGCATCAGCTGGGCGGCTACCGGGTCCAGGGCAAGAGCGACGCCGGCGCCGCCGTGCTGAAGGCCGACGCCCTGGCCCTCGAACAGGCCGGCGCGGCCCTCGTCGTGATGGAGATGGTGCCCTCGCAGCTCGCCGCCGACATCACCAGCAGCCTCAACACCATGGCCACCATCGGCATCGGCGCCGGCGTGGATTGCCACGGCCAGGTGCTGGTGCTGCATGATCTCATCGGCGTCTTCCCCGGCAAGCGCCCGCGCTTCGCCAAGAACTTCATGGAAGGCGCGTCGAGCATCGACGAAGCCGTCACCCGCTATGTGACCGACGTGCGCGAGTCGCGCTTCCCCGGCCCCGAACACAGCTACTGATCCCGCCATGCAGATCCACCCGACCATCGCCGGCCTGCGCGCCGCCCTTGCCGCCAACCCGAACGCCCGCGTCGCCTTCGTGCCCACCATGGGCAACCTCCACGACGGCCACATCTCGCTAATGCGCCAGGCGCGCGAACACGCCGACATCGTGGTGGCGAGCATCTTCGTCAACCGCCTGCAGTTCGGCCCCAACGAAGACTTCGACAAGTACCCGCGCACCTTCCAGAACGATTGCGCGCGCCTCACCGAAGCCGGCGTCGACCACCTCTTCGCGCCCGACGAGAAGGAGATGTACCCCGAACCCCAGCGCTACCACGTCGAGCCCAATCCGGCCCACACCGACATCCTCGACGGCGCCGCCCGGCCCGGCCACTTCCGCGGCATGGCCACGGTGGTGCTCAAGCTGTTCAACATCGTCCGCCCCCACGTGGCGCTGTTCGGCAAGAAGGATTACCAGCAGCTGATGATCATCACCAACATGGTCCGGGAGTTCGCCCTGCCCATCGAGATCATCCGCGGCGAAACCAGCCGCGCCGACGACGGCCTCGCGCTGTCGTCCCGCAATGGCTACCTGACGCCCGAGCAGCGCGCCGAAGCGCCACGCCTGCAGCGCCAGCTCAAGTGGATCCGCGAACGCATCAACGCCGGCGAGCACGATTTCCTGCGCCTCGAAACCGAGGCCGTGGCCGAGCTCGCCGCCCACGGCTGGCAGCCCGACTACATCTCGATCCGCCGCCGCAGCGACCTGCACCCGCCCAAGGACGCAGCCGATGGCCCGCTGGTCGTGCTGGGTGCAGCCAAGCTCGGCGCCACCCGGCTCATCGACAACCTCGAAATCTGATCCCCGCGCCGGCGGCACGCACCGCCGGCCGCCCGACCATGCACATCCCGGGACACGCCGACTTTGGAGCCCGCATGCCAGACGGGCTGACCCGCACTGCACGCGTGCTGTTCTGGCTGGCGCTGGTGGCGATCGTCGGGCTCAACCTGTTCAACGTCGGTCAGCCGATCCTCGAGCAGCACGGCTTCCGCCAGACCCAGACCGCCCTCACCGCCCATTACCTGCAGCTCGACGGCTTCTCGCTGCGCTACCCCACGCCGGTGGTCGGCGAGCCCTGGTCGATCCCCTTCGAGCTCCCGATCTACCAGCAGCTCGTCGCCACCGCCGCCAGCACCCTCGGCACGCCGCTCACCACCACCGGCCGGGTCATCAACCTGATCTTCGTGCTGCTGTGCTGCATCCCGCTGCGCTGCGGCCTGCGCAGGCTGAAAGTCGATCCGGCCGCCATCGACTTCTCCCTCGCGCTCTTCCTCACCTCACCCATCTACCTCTTCTGGGCCGGCACCTTCATGATCGAAGGCGCGGCCCTGTGCTTCACGCTGGCCTTCCTGTACTACGCGCTCAAGGTTTTCCAGCGGGACATGAGCAACCGGGATTTCGTCTTCCTCATCCTCTTTCTTGGCCTCGCGCTGCTCCAGAAGATCACCACCCCCGCGCCCGTGCTGGCCCTCTTCGGCCTCGCCGCCGGCTATCTCGTGCTGATCCGCCGGCAGGCCGCGCCGATCCCCGGCTTCGTGGTCAAGCTGGCGGTGACATGGGTAAAGTTCTCGGATGCAGTGAAGCTCGACAACCCCATCGGCGCGCTGCTCACTTCGGCCAAGCTCTCCGCCTGGAACTACGGCACCCTTGAACAACGCCTGTCCGGCGACTTCTGGGGGCAAGGTGGTGTTCAACCGCAACATCAAGAAGGCCACCTTCAACGTCATCGGCCTGCTGTTCGTGATCGCCGCGTTCTTCGTGGTCCGCGACCGTATCGCCCGGCGGATCATCGCCGCCAGCCTGGCGCTGTTCGTGCTGCCCTTCCTGCTGTTCACCAACCTGCACGCCATCCACAACTACTACCAGACGGCGAACTCGGTGTTTCTGTCGGTGGCGGTCGGCGTGGCGGTCATCCACGTCCTGCGCGAGCGCCGACTCGGCCGTGGGGCGGTGGGCGTCGGCGTGCTTGTCGCCTTCGTCGTCTCCAACGCCGTGTTCTTCCACAACAACTATTTCGATCTCAAGGCCATGCGCTTCACCGGCGCCGAGCGCACCCTCGCGGTGGCCAGCTACGTCAAGGCCAACACGCCCGCCGACCAGCCGGTGATCTGGTACGGCTTCGACTGGTCCAGCGAGGCCGCCTTTTATTCCGGGCGACGCTCCCTCACGGTGCCCGACTGGGATCGGCTGGAACTCGACGTGCTCGAAAACCCCGGCCGCTTCCTGCGCAGCGCGCCATCGGCCATCGTGCTCTGCCCCACGCCGCGGCACGACGCAGAGCTCGCCCGGGGCATCGCCGAGCGCTACCCGCAGGCCCGGACGGCCGTGGTTGCCGACTGCCGCATCCACCTGCTCTGACCCGGCGCCCAAAATGAATCGGGGCCGATCCGCCCAGCGGACCGGCCCCGACTGCTATCCACCGACGCCTCAGGCTGCGTGATGGAATCGCGCGATCAGCAGCGCCTCGGCGCCGGTTTCCCGCCGCCGGATCTGCCCGAAATTCTCGGCCAGCTCTTCGCACTGGCGAATATCCTCGATCAGGAAGTGCCGCAGGCGCACGCACAGCGCCAGCTCGCTCACCGCCGGCTCGACGACGCAGGCCGTGCGGATCGCATGGACGACTTCGGGATAGACCGGATCCTTCGCCAAGAGCCCGGCCAGCCGGATGCGCACATGGTGCGCGACAGGCGAGCCCGCAGGCGACCGTTTGAGGGCATGGATGACCTGCAGCGCGCCGCGACGGGCATCCCGGTGATGACCGAGCGCCTGGTCGTTGGCGATGCGGCCGATCGAGACCATCCACTCGGTTGGAATCGATTTGTCTGCCCCCGAACGGGAGCGCACAAACTGCCAGGCGGCCAGCATCAGCACCAGCAGCCCGGTGCACGTGATCAGCGTGGTGTCCATGATGAGCCTCCTACAAATGAGTTCTTACGCTCAAAGGTTAGAAGGCGTCCGAGGCCGCCGTTGCCGATTACTTCACGCTCCCCCGAGGACATCCCAACGGCAAGGGGTGAAGATCACGCGACTGAGAAATCGGTCACATTCTCATCTACGCATCCGCAGCGCGGATCAGGACTCCCGCAGCGCGCTGACGATGTTCATCCGGGCCGCCCGCGCCGCCGGCATGAAACCACCCACCAGCCCCATGCCAAGGGCGAAGAGCAGCGTCTTGACGGCGATGGGCAAGGTCAGCCGGAAGCTGAAGGCCAGCTCCGAAAACGACTGCCAGTTCATCGTCGAGATGGTGAACACCTGCATCAGCGACGCCGCCGCCAGGCCCGCGAGCCCGCCCAGCAGCGACAACAGCAGGCTTTCGGCCATGAAGGCGAGCAGCACGCTCGATTTACGAAAGCCCAGCGCCCGCAGGGTGCCGATCTCGCCGGTGCGGCTGGCCACCGCCGCGTACATGGTGATCGCCGCGCCGATCACCGCCCCAATCGAGAAGATCACCGACAGGGTGAGCCCCAGAATGTTGATGAAGTTCGCCAGCATCGCCGACTGGTCGGCGTAGAAGGTTCGCTCCAGCTTGGCTTCGAGGGTCAGCCGCGGGTCGTCCTCCAGCGTCCGCCGGGCATCGGCAAACGCCGACGCATCCACCAGCCGGAACACCACCGACGAGAACGCATTGCGGCGGAAGGTCTGCAGCAGCTGGTCGGCGTCGCCCCAGATCTCGGAATCGAAGCCGCTCTTTCCCGCATCGAAGACGCCCACCACCCGCCAGTCGCGCCCACCAAAACGCACCGGGTCGCCCAGGCCCATGCCCCGGAAGCGCGCCGCGATGCTGCTGCCCACGATGATCTCGTTGGAGCCCGGCGCAAACATCCGACCCTCGACGATCTGCAGCTGCGGCCGCAGCATCACCCCTGCTTGCCCCACGCCGCGGATGATGACGTTGGCCGGCTTCTCCGAATCGCGCTTGGCCAGCGTGATGAGCACCACCGTCTCCTTCGACACCAGCGGCACGCCACCGCCGCCGCGGGCGATCTGCGGCAGGCTCTCGATCAGCGCCGCCTGGCCGCGCTCGATCACGCTCTGGACTTCAGTCTCCGACCCCTTGCGGATCACCACCACGTTGTCCGGCTGGCCGGTTTCCACCAGCGTTTCCTTGAGGCCCTGATCGAGCATCAGCACCGCGGCGAAGACGAACACCACCAGCGCCATGCCGCCGGCCGTCAGCGCTGTGGTGAGCCGCCGCGCCCACAGGTTGCGCAGGCTGTAGGAGAACGGGATCACCTTCATGCCACCGCCCTCAAGCCGTCCACGATCGCCAGTCGGGCGACCCGGCGCATGGGCAGCAGCGCAGCCACCACGCCCACCGTGAGCGCACAGCCGGCCTGGAGCAGCACGGTGGCCTCGGAGACGTTGAAGACGGGAAACAGCGTGCCCATCTTTGCCGCAAAGGCCGTGGCCACCGGGAAGGTCAGCCCGATCCCGATCAGCCCGCCGGCGCCCGCCAGCATCAGGCTCTCGCCGCAGATCATCGCCGCCACAAAGCCCGGCGAGAACCCCAGCGCCTTCAGGGTGGCGTACTCGGCGGTGCGCTCCCGGGCGGTCATCGCCATGGTGTTGGCCATCACCGCCATGATGATGAAGATCACCAGATACGACACGATGCGGATCGCCACCACGATGGCCTCGGTCATCGCCACAAAACCCAGCTGAAAGGCCTTCTCGGTCTCGGTGAGCGTCTCGGCGCGGGAATTGACGAACTCCGCGTCGATGGCGCGGGACACCGCCGCCACCTGGTCGGCGCCGGTCACTTCGGCGATGAACACCCCCACGTTGTTGGCCCGGCCGGGCATCTTCGCCTTGACCACCTCGTTGAGGTAGGCCCAATGGAGGAACATCTGGGATTGATCGGTGCCCTTCTTCGCGCCGTCGTAGATGCCGCGCACCACGAAATCCCAGTTGCCGGCGTAGATCGTACCCTTCAGCGTGAGCGTGTCGCCCACCTTGAAACCGTAGGTGTCGGCCAGCTTGCGCCCGACGATGCAGCCCTTGCGATCGCGCAGAAAATCCCGCATCTGCGCCTCGGGCACCACGAACTCCGGGTACAGCCGGAAATAGCTCTCCCCATCCACCGCAAACTGGGCAAAGAAGTTCTTCGGCTCCTTGTAGATGCCGCCAAACCAGTTCGCCCAGCTCAGGTCGCGCACGCCGTCCACAGCGCGGATCTTGTCCTTGTAGGTGAGCGGCAGCGGAAACACCAACGAGATCGAGCTGCGGGTGATCAGCCGATTGGCGGCGGCCCCTTCCGCCCCCGCGTACCACGCGTCCACCACCGTGCCAAGCAGGCCGAAGGCGAGGATCGCCACCACCATGCCCAGCACCGTCAGCCCGGAGCGCAGCCGATGCCGCCAGGCGTTGCGGAAGATCAGCCTGAAAAAGCTACCCGACATGCCGGCGGCCTGACATCAGATTGCATGAAAACCCGGACGCCCTATTGCGCTCTTGCGATCCAGCCCCCAAGCTATACACTTTCAACGGGCGGCGACGCAGCGCCGTCCTGCGCCTGGAAACCAATAACGAGGAGGGACTCAGACAATGGCTGCAACGGTTCAACAAATTCTCCAGACCAAAGGCAACGCGAGCTACGCCGTCACCCCTGACACCACCGTGCTGCAGGCCCTGCAACTGATGGCCGAGCGCAACATCAGCGCCGTGCTGGTCATGGAAGGCGAGCGCCTCGCCGGGATCTTCACCGAGCGCGATTACGCCCGCAAGGTGGTGCTCAAGGGCCTCGCCTCGAAGGACACCCGGGTCGGCGATCTGATGACCGCGAACGTCCTCACCGTCTCGCCCTCCCACACCATCGACGACTGCATGGGCATCATGACCAAGAACCACGTCCGCCACCTGCCGGTGGTCGACCACGGCAAGCTCGTCGGCCTCATCAGCATCGGCGACGCGGTCAAGTCGGTGATGGAGCAGCAGCAGGCCACCATCGACCAGCTGGCTGGCTACATCTCCGGCGGCATGAGCACCTGACACCTCCTGGCCCCGGCCAGCAAGAGCCCCGTCCTGCTCCGGCACGACGGGGTTTTTGTTATTTACGCCGGCGCAGCCACTCATCGCGGACGGACGACCTCGCGTGCCGACAGCTCGCCTTTCTCCAGGTGCATGATCGCGTGGGCGGCCTCGGCCGCCCGCTGGTCGTGGGTCACCATCACGATGGTCTTGCCGACCTCGTCGTTGAGACGTTGCAGGAGCTTCAGCACGTCGTTGGCCGAATCGCGATCCAGATCCCCCGTGGGCTCGTCGGCGACGATCAAGGTCGGGTCCGATACGAGCGCCCGGGCAATCGCAACCCGCTGCTGCTGACCGCCTGAAAGCTCGTTGGGCGTGTGATCCATCCGGTCGGCCAGGCCCACCATCTCCAGCGCAAATTCGGCCCGGGCACGCCGCTCGCGGCCGCTGAGGCCGGTCAGGAGCAGCGGCAGCTCCACGTTTTCGCGGGCATCGAGCACCGGCATCAGGTTGTAGAACTGGAAGATGAAGCCGATATTCTTCGCCCGCCAGTCGGCCAGATCGGCCTCGTCGAGGCGCGTGATGTCCTCGCCGGCCACGATCAGCTCGCCACCGTCCGCCCGGTCGATGCCGGCGATCAGGTTGAGCAGCGTGCTCTTGCCCGAGCCGGATGGCCCCATCAGGGCCAGGAACTCCCCCGCCGCGATGTCGAAGCTGATCCCGGCCAGCACAGGCACCAGCTGGTTGCCCCGGCGATAGCGCTTGTGCACGTCGCGCAGGCGCACCAGCGGATCAGGTGAAACGCTCATTTGCCGGCGCTCACCGCCGCGCCATCCCGCAGCGACGCCGGCGGGCGCAGCACCAGCCGCTCGCCCGGCTTCACCCCGCTCACCTCGACCAGATCGCCGATCTTCGCGCCGGTCTTCACGGCGACGCGGGTGGCCACGCCATCCGCCACCCGGAAAACCGCCGCAACGCCATCGGCCTGGACGACCGCCTCGCCGTGCACCGCGGTGCGTGCCTTGCGCTGCTCGGGCGACAGCGCCTCGGCCAGAAACGCCACCTTGGCGCTCATCTCCGGCAACACCCGCGGATCGGGGTCGAGGAAGCGGATCTTGGTCATCACGCTGGCCTTGGTCCGATCGACGGTGGGCACCAGCCGCGACACCTCGCCCCGGAAACGCAGCTCGGGAAAAGCGTCGAGCTGGATCTCGCAAGGCTGGCCAGGTTTGATGCGGGCGATGTTGGATTCCGACACGTCGGCCTCGACCTCCAGCGTGCTCATGTCGGCCATGCTCACCACCGCGCCCTTACTGTCGGCGGCGGCCGAGAGATTGGTGATCAGATCGCCCACGTTGGCGTTCTTGACCAGCACCACCCCATCGAAAGGCGCACGGATCTCGGTCTGCCCCACCGCCACGCTGGCCGCCAGCCGGCCGGCTTCGGCCGCCCGCTCGGCCGCCTGGGCCGAACCCAGCGCCGCCCGGGCCTTGAGCGCCCGCGCCTCGGCCTGATCCACCTGGGCCTGGGCAATGAAGTTGCGCGCCTTGAGATCCCGCGCCCGCCCCAGGGCCAGCTCGGCATCGCCGAGTTCCGCCCGCGCCTGCCCGATGTTGGCCCGGGCCACCCCCACATTGGCGTCGGCCTGCTGCAGCTGGGCGGTCACGTCGCGCTGTTCAAGCCGGGCGATGAGTTCGCCGGCCTTCACCACCGAGCCTTCCCGCACCCCCAACCATTCGAGCCGACCGGTAGCCTTGGAACCCACCGCCGCCTTGCGCTGGGCCACCACGTAGCCGGTGGCGTTGAGCAGCGTCACGCCCTGGTAGGGCCAGGCTTCACCCACAGTCACGGTCTCGACGGCAACCGGCGCGTTCATCCGCCCGAACACCGCCAGCCCACCCGCCAGCACGATGGCGAGCCCGCCCAGCAGCCAGCGCTTGCTGAGGCGCCGCCGGGGCGGTCGAGAGGCCTGACGGTCGATGCGCAGACGGGAGAGATCGGTTTCGCTCATGGCGAGGCAGTCGGCAGAAAGGATGACCCGCGCATTCTAACCCGTGGTCTCGGGCGCAAAGCGCACCACGACCGCGAGCCCCGCCCCGCCGTCGGCCCGGCTCAGACCATCTTCGAAGGCCAGCGTGGCGCCGGTGATCTCCGCAATCCGGCCGACGATGGACAGGCCCAGCCCGCAGCCTTCAGCCTCGACCGCCGGACCCCTGGCGAAACGGGTGAGCATCTGCGCCCGCTCGGCCGGCGGAATGCCCGGTCCGTCGTCGGCCACCTGCAGGCTGCGCGCGGTCGCGTCCAGCAACACCACCACCCTGCCACCTTCGGGCGAGTAACGCAGGGCGTTATCCACCAGATTGCGCAGCAGCACCTCCAGCCACCAGCGATTGCCACTGAGCGCGAAGGATGCCGGCGCCTCCAGCGCCAGGGTCTGGCCACGACGCAGGGCCTGGGGCGTGAGCACCGAGCACACGCCTTCGGCGAGTTCAGCCAGATCGAAGCGATCCATCGCCCCCCGCCCCGCGTCCGGATCGAGCCGGGCCAGCGTGAGCAGCTGCTCGACCAGATGGCTCATCCGGTCCACGCCCGTGGCCACCTGTTCCAGCGCGTGCTTGCGGGTCGCCTCATCACCGGCCCGGGCGGCCACCTGGGCCTGGATCTTCAGCGCGGCCAGCGGCGTGCGCAGCTCGTGGGCGGCATCGGCGGTAAAGCGCCGCTCGTTGTCGAGCACCTCGCTGACCCGCCCCACCAGGGCGTCGATGGACGTGACCAGTGGCGCAATCTCCGCCGGCAGCGGGCCCGGCACCTGCACCGGCGCCAGCCGCCGCGGGTCCAGCCCGCCCACGGCTTTGGCGGTGGCGCTCACCGGCCGCAGCGCCCGCCCGACCACCGCCCACATACCCAGCGCCATCAGCGGCAGGCCGATGCAGATCGACAGCAGCAGATGCAGCGCGAAGGTGCCCGCCAGCCGGTAACGGGCGCCGTGGTTCTGGCCGACGATCACCCGGTAACCGCTGTGGTCGTGATCGATGGTGAAGAAGCGCCACAGTTCGCCTTCCAGATCGTGCTCGTCGAAACCCGGCGCGGAGGCCACCGGCTCGAACGGCATCTCCGACGAGCGCACCAGCAGCTGCCAGGCGCCGCCGTCGTCCCGCTTCCAGGCCTGGAAAGCCACCGGCAGCTGGTAGGCGTGCTGGTGCTCGGCCATCTCGCCGGCCACCAGCGGGTTGCCTGTGGCGACGATGGCAAGCAGGGTTTCGGCCACCTGCACCATCTGGGCGTCGAACAACGAATCGGCCTCGGCATGGGCGGTGCGAAAGGCCAGCATCGCCGTCAGCCCCCAGAACAGCGCCAGCACGCCGATCAGCAGCGCCACCAGGCGCCGGCGCAGGGAATACACCGCCCGGGGCGCGCTCACCGCGGCGCCTCATCCACCATGTAGCCCACCCCGCGCACGGTGCGGATCAGGTCGGCGCCGAGCTTCTTGCGCAGGTGATGGATGTGCACCTCCAGCGCGTTGCTGCCCACCGCCTCGCCCCAGGCGTAAAGCTGCTCGTCGAGCCCCCGGCGGGTGAGCACCCGGCCGGCGGCCTCGAGGAGCATCTGGAGGAGATCGAACTCCCGGCCGGTAAGCACCACCGGCTCGCCCCTCAGCGTGACGCTGCGCGCCGCCGGATCGAGCACCACCTCGCCGTGGCGCAGGCTGGCCTCGGCCCGGCCCCGGGCGCGACGCGCCAGCGCCCGCAGGCGGGCGGCCAGCTCGTCCAGATCGAAGGGTTTGACGACGTAATCATCGGCACCCAGATCGAGGCAACGCACCTTGTCGGCCACCTGATCCCGGGCGGTGAGCACCAGCACCGGCACCGCATTGCCCGCGCCACGCAGGGCCGACAGCACCGACAGGCCATCGCGCCGCGGCAGGCCCAGATCGAGCACGATGGCGGCGAAGCTCTCCGCGGCCACGGCTGCCAGCGCCGCCTCGCCGTCCCGCACCCAGTCGACGGCGAAGCCGGCCCCGCACAGGCCGGCCTTCACGCCGTCGCCCAGCAGACGGTCGTCCTCAACCAGCAGGATGCGCATCGGTTCAGAAGGCCTTGATGTAGCTCACACCGGTGGGCCCGAGCAGCCAGTTGCCGGTGCGCACGCCCACGTAGGCGCCCACGGCGTTCCAGCCCATGTCCTTCCACGAGAAGCGGTTGCAGTCCTGTCCGGCGTCGTAGAGCTCCTTGGCAAGGCCGGGGATCAAGGCGAGGCCGACGGCCGTCGCGGTGTCGTCGGTGAGCCGCGAGGCGCCCACGCCGAGGGCGGCCGACACGCCGAAATGGGCGGCCTTGTCGCTGCCGCTCCAGCTGTCGTGATAGGGGCCGCAGGCATGGGCCGGCGCGGCAAGGCTGGCAAGCAGGGCAAGGCAGGACAGGTTCTTCAAGGAGGTGCTCCGAAAGTTATGCATCGCGCGAATGATACGTAAGCCGGCGCCGCCGTGGTCGCGCTTCGGGCGGCTCGTGTCAGAATTCGGAAAATTGATGGCTTGGAGAACACCTCATGAAAAGCGTTCGCGTCTGGGATCTGCCGCTGCGGATCTTCCACTGGCTGCTGGCCGCGGCCGTTGCCGCCGCGGTGGTCAGCGGCCAGATCGGCGGCAACCTGATGACCTGGCACGGGCGGCTCGGCATCCTGATCGCCGGCCTCATCGGCTTTCGCCTCGCCTGGGGCCTGGTGGGCTCGACCCATTCGCGCTTCGCCAGCTTCGTGCGTGGCCCCGGCGCGATCCTCGCCTACCTGCGCGGCGACTGGCGCGGGCTGGGCCACAATCCCCTCGGCGCCCTGTCGGTGCTGGGGCTGATCGGCGCGGTCGGGCTGCAGACCGCCGGCGGCTTGTTCGGCAACGACGACATCGCCTTCCAGGGGCCGCTCTACAACCTCGTTTCCAAGGAAATCAGCGACTGGATCACCGGACTGCACCGCAAGGGCTTCTGGCTCGTCGGCCTGCTGGTGGCCCTGCATCTGGCGGCGATAGCGTTCTACACGCGGGTGAAGAAGGAATCGCTCGTGGCGCCGATGCTCACCGGCCGCAAGGAAGTCGGCCCCCACGAACGTGATACCGAGCCAACCGGTGGCGGCCCCGTCGCGCTGATCTTCGCGCTGGCCGTGGGATGCGCCGCGGCGTGGCTCGCCAGTGGCGTCTGGCAGCCACCTCCGCCACCTCCGCCGCCTGCGCCGGCGGCCGCGCCAGCCTGGTGACGGATGTAAAAAGGGGCAGCCCGCAAGCTGCCCCTTCTGCTTTCCGGCTAGCGGAAAACGCTCATTCGTCCTTGCGGAACTTGTCGTGACAGGCCTTGCAGGATTCGCCGGTCTTGCCGAACTGGGCCTTGATCGCGGCGGCGTCGCCGGTGGCGGCAACCTTCTGCAGCTCGTTGGCTTCCTTGACGAAGGCCACGGCGAGCTTGCGCACTTCGTCCTGCTGCTGGAAGAACTCCGGCTTCACGCGGGTCTTCTGGCTGCCCACGTCCTTGTCGGTGCCCGGGCCATACAGCGCGCCCATGCCGGAGTTGGCGATCGCGGCGATGGCGTTGGCGGCGCCGGCCACCTGATCCTTGTTGAAGCTGCCCGGGTTGTCGATGGTCTGGGCCTTGATCTTGCCCATGTTCCAGGACATGAAGCTGTAGCCGGCCTTGCGGTACTTGATCTGGTCTTCCGGCTTCATCTGGGCGCTGGCACCCGCGGCAAGGCCCATGGCGACAACGGCAAACACCAGTTTGTTGATCTTCATCTGGCTACTCCCTTTGTAAGTTGAGGTGAACGGGGTGGGCGGATTATTCCACAAGAAAGCCGTGGTCATAGCCACCGGCGGCAGCTCACAGCGGACGCTTGACCGTCAGCCCGCCGCGGATCTGGCCCTTCTCGTAGCCGAAGGCCGTATCGTGGGGGTAGCTCTTCGCGAGCTGGCTCTTCAGGCTGGCCTCGATCTTGTCGGGCGCGCCGTGGCACTTCAGGCACACATCGCCCACGGGCACCGCGCGAATGTAGCGGTAGACCTGCTTGCCGTTCTCGGTGACGATCTCGCCGGCTTCAAGGGTTTCGATCTTTTCGCCATTGGCCGCGCGGATGTTGAAATCGGCCAGCTGGCGGGCTTCCCACACGTCCGGCGTGCCACGCTCGGGGTTGCGGGTGCGCAGGCTCACGCGGCGCATGTCCCAGCCGGTCTTGGCGGATTGCTCCTTCAGGAGCAGCGGGGCCTTTTCCTTGCAGACCGGGATGGCCTCGATGGCGCCTTTCTCGGCCACGGTTTCCTGCATCATCGCCACCACCTTGGGCAGCACGGGCAAGGCGTTCTTGCGGGTATCGGCCTTCAGGACGTCCAGATCCTGGGCGTGGACGGCGCCAGCAAGGACAGCGAGGGTCGAGGCAACGACGAACGAGCGACGGAACATGGGCGACTCCTTAAATCAGAATTCTCTAATATACAGGATATGTGCGCGTTTCAGCCACGATGATTTCGCCACATCCGCAGCGCGTGGACAACCAGGCCACCCGCCACCAGCACAACGAGCACCCCCTCCTCCACCTCCTTGAACGCCGGCAGCATCCGCTCGAGCACCTCACCAAAGGCATAGCCCGCTCCGCCGACTGCACCGGCCCAGATGCCGGCGCCCAGGAAATTGAGCGCAAGGAAACGGTACGTCGGCACGCCGCTCCAGCCCATCAGCACCGGGCCGGCAACCCGCACGCCGACCATGAAGCGCACGCCCAGCACGAGCGCGTCCTGATGGGCCCGGATCATCGTCTGGACGCGCGGCACAAGCCGGCGGATCGACGCAAACCGATCGATCAGCGTCGCCCCATGCCGCCGCCCCAGCCAGAACCAGAACTGATCGCCCGCAAAGCTCGACGCCAGCGCGACCGCCATCACCCACGGCAGGTCGAGCATCCCGCGATGGGCGGCATAGCCCGCCATCAGCAGCACGGTTTCACCTTCGAGCACACACCCGACCGCCACCGCCAGATAGCCGTAGTGGGCAACAAGATCACTGAGTGTCATGAGATATCGAGAAAGGCACTGGCGCCAAGTGGGCAACGGCCAGATCAGGGTGCCGCGCAAGGAAACTTATCGCGGCCCCGGGGCCACAAAGAGTTTACCCGGGTTCATAAGGTACACCACGTGGCCCGGGCCGACATTTCCCTGCCGCCTTCGGGCAGATCCAGTGCAACACCACCCAGGAGCCCCCAGATGGAATCCCAGACCCACACCATGACCAATCTCTTCGCCCAGCTCGGTCTGCCCGACGACACGGCCTCGATCGACGCGTTCATCACGGCCCATGCGCCCCTTCCCCACGACAAGCGTCTGGCCGACGCGGATTTCTGGACGCCCGCCCAAGCCGCCTTCCTGCGGGCCGAGCTGGCCGAAGATGCCGACTGGAGCGCGGTGGTGGACAGCCTCGACGCCCGCCTGCGCCACGGCTGATCAGGCCACTAGCAGAAAGCGGGCCGGATCGACGCCCCAGCGGTCCGGCGCCTCGGCCGACACGATGCGGTCACCGCCGCCGCTGCCGAGCCGCCGCGAGAGGTCCACGACCTCAGGTTTGATGTAAGCGTTCGAGCGGGTGCTGAAGAACACCCGCAGTCGCGGCGTAAGCAGGTTGGATTCGTTCTGCTCGATCACCACGCCGAGCCGCCCGGATTCCAGCCGCACCAGGCTGCCCACCGGGTAGATCCCCACGCAGCGCATGAAGGCCTGCAGCAGCTTCTGGTCGAAGTGCGCGGCGCTCCATTCCCACATCTTGCGCAGGCCCTCGGCGGCCGGCATGCCCTTGTGATAGCAACGGTCGGCGGTGATGGCGTCGTACACATCCACGATGGCCGCCATCCGCGACATGGACGAGATCGCATCGCCGGCCAGACGATCGGGGTAGCCGCTGCCATCCAGGCGCTCGTGGTGGTGGCGGGTGATGTCCAGCGGCACCGGGCCGATGCCCGGCGTCTCCAGCAGCGTGGCGTGGCCGTCGCCGGGGTGGCGCTTGATGAGCTCGAACTCCCCATCGGTCAGCCGGCCCGGCTTGTTGAGCACCTCGTCCGGCACCTTCATCTTGCCGATGTCGTGGAGCAGCCCGCCGATCCCGCCCTGACGCAGGTCATCCCCCTCCAGCCCGAGCGACCGCCCGAAGGCGATCATCAGCGTGCACACGCTTACCGAGTGCAGAAAGGTGTAGTCGTCCTTGTTCTTGATGCCGATGAGCCCCATCAGCGCACCGCCGTTACGCAGCACCGAACCCGTGATCGCCTCGACGACCGGCTCGGCATCCTCCAGCGACACCGCCTTGCCCAGCCGCACATCGCTCATCATCGAGCGCACCACCCGATGGGCCTGGTCGTGCACCTTGCGGGCGCGCTGGATTTCCTCGTGGACCGAAACCCGCATCGGCACATCGACGGGCGTCGCCAGCGCAGCGACGATCTCCTGCTCGACCGCCGCCCGCACTTCGGCGACGGGCACCGCGTCCTGGTCGTCCAGGCCCCGTTCGGTATCGATATAGACATGCTGGACGCCGGACTCGACGATACGCCGCAAGTCGTCGTCGCCGTCGAGCCTGAAACGTGAGCGCCAGAATGGATGGGACATCCAGTCGCCGCAGAACTCGTGAATGAACATGCCAGGCCGGAGCCGGGCTACCGCAATTTTTTTCAGCATCAGGGGCGAACATTTGGAATAGCTACTCGGGATGTATCGGCACCGGACGCCACGTCTTGAACTGGTGTTCGTGACGGATTCACACACCCCGCTACCGGCGCTTAAATATTCGCCGGCTATAATGCCGACTCTTTTAGCATCGAAAACTCTATCGTTCCATGGACATCATCCTGCTCCTCAAGGCGCTGATCCTCGGCGTGGTCGAAGGTCTGACCGAATTCCTGCCGATCTCCAGCACCGGTCACCTGATCCTCGCCGGCGACCTGCTGAACTTCAACGACGACCGGGGCAAGCTGTTCGAGATCGTCATCCAGTCGGGCGCGATCCTTGCGGTGGTGTGGGAATACCGCGCGCGCCTCGCCGCCACCTTCGCCGGCCTTGGCCGCGTGCGTGAGGCCAACCGGCTGGTGCTCAACCTGTTCATCGCCTTCCTGCCCCTGGCCGTGCTGGGCCTCGCCTTCGGCAAGGCCATCAAGGCCCACCTGTTCGCCCCGATCCCGGTGGCCACCGCCTTCATCGTCGGCGCCTTCGTCATCCTGTGGGCCGAGCGCAAGAATCACAGCGTGCGGATCGAAACGGTGGACGAAATGCGCCCGATGGACGCCGTGAAGATGGGCATCGCCCAGGCCTTCGCGCTGATCCCCGGCACCTCCCGCTCGGGCTCGACGATCATCGGCGGCATGCTGTTCGGCCTGTCCCGCAAGGCCGCCACCGAGTTCTCGTTCTTCCTCGCCATCCCCACCCTGGGCGTCGCCACGGTGTATCAGGTCTACAAGGAGCGCGCCCTTCTCAGCGCCGACGACCTGGGCATGTGGATCGTCGGCTTCATCTCGGCTTTCGTCTCCGCCTTCCTGTGCGTGCGCTGGCTGCTGCGCTACATCTCCAGCCACGACTTCGTGCCCTTCGCCTGGTATCGCATCGCCTTCGGCATCGTCGTGCTGACCACCTGGCATTTCGGCCTCGTGGAATGGACGGCCCACTGATCGACCCCGCAGCCGTCGGCCCATGGCGGGTCACCACCCGCCACACCGACCTGCACGACACCCGGCGGGCGCGCACCCTGCCGATCAAGCTCTACCTGCCCGACACGCCCGCACCCCGCAGGCTGATCCTTTTCTCCCACGGGCTCGGTGGCTCCCGCGAAGGGGGTAGCGCGTGGCTCGGCCACTGGGCCAGCGACGGCTACCTGGTTCTGGCGATGCAGCACCCGGGCTCCGACAGCGCCATCCTCCGCAACAACTCGCCCCAGTCGCTGCGCAGCGCCTTCAAGGCGGCGATGAACCCGGAGGAGCTCACCCACCGGGTGGATGACTTCCGTTTCGTCCTCGAGCGCATCGGCCGCGACGCCAGCCTGCCCGACGCCGTGAATGCCGCCAGCGCCATCGGCCTCGCGGGGCATTCCTTCGGCGCCGTCACGGTGCAACTGATGGCTGGCGAGCGGCGTCCCACCCAGCCGCCCCATCAGCTCGACCCGCGCGTCCGCGCCGTGCTCGCCTTCAGCCCGTCGGCCCGTCAGGCCGATACCGGCCCCAGCCTCGACCACCGCTTCGGCCAGATCCACCTGCCTTTCCTCAGCATCACCGGCAGCCGCGACGACGGCATGGGCCTCTCCGACATCACCGCCGCCAACCGCGAAGTGCCCTATCGCCACATGCCCGCCGATGGCGGCAAGTATCTGCTGGTGTTTGCGGGCGGCAACCACCTGGATTTCGCCGGCGAGGCCAGCGAAGCCGAAGGCGCGATGTTCCGCATCCGCCGCGAACCCGCCGCCTTCCGCCCCCACATCCTCGCTGCCAGCACCGCCTTCTGGCACGCTCACCTGGCCGGAGATGCCGCAGCCCGGCACTGGCTCACCGACGACTTCCCCGCCCGCCTGCGGCCCGACGACCGCTTCGAACACAAATGATCATCTACCTCCACGGCTTCCGCTCCGGCCCGCAAAGCTGGAAATCCCTCAGTCTCAAGGCGCGCATGGATCAACTCGGCATCGGCGACGCCTTCTGGGGCGGGCAGCTGCCCGTCTCGGCCCACGAAGCCATGGCCCTTGCCGAAGCGCAGATCGCCCGCTCCAGCACGCCGCCCACGCTGGTCGGCAGCAGCCTCGGTGGCTACTACGCCACCTGCCTCGCCGAGCGCCACGGGCTCAAGGCCGTGCTGGTCAATCCCGCCGTGCTGGCGCCCCTGTCGCTGTCCGCCTACGTCGGCACCCAGACCCACATGTACACCGGCGAGGCCTTCGACTTCACCCTCGACCACGTGGAGCAATTGCGCGCCATCGAGCCAACCGCCATCACCCGTCCCGAACGCTACTGGCTGATGGTCGAGACCGGCGACGAGGTGCTCGACTACCGCCACGCGGTGGCCCGCTATGCCGGCGCACGGCAGACGGTGCTGGAAGGCGGCGACCACAGCTTTACACAATGGGACAACTATCTTGACCTAATTCTGGCCTACGCCGGACTGCAGCCCACACCATGACCACGCCCGACAACTTCGACGCCCGCCGCTTCAAGGCCCTGGAGCGCAGCGGCTTCAACCGCATCGCCGCCCGTTACGCCGACGGCGCCCCGCTGCGCGCCGGCCTGCAGGCCGCGCTGCTTGAAGCCGCCGGTCTGGCTCCGGGTGAAAAGGTGCTGGATCTCGCCGCCGGCCCCGGCCTGCTGGCCCGCGACGCCGCCCGCCGGGTGCTCCCCGACGGCTGGGTGCTCGCCAGCGACATCGCCGAGAACATGCTCGCCGAAGGTCAGCAGCGGGCCACCGCCGAAGGCCTGCCCGATCTCCTCGCCGCCGCCTGCGACGCCGAACACCTGGCTTTTGCCGATGCCAGCGTGGATGTGGCGCTGATCGGCCTGGGCCTGTTCATCTTTCCCGATCCGGCCAAGGCACTGGCCGAGCTTCACCGGGTGCTGCGCCCGGGCGGACGCATCGCGCTATCGGTGTGGGGCCCGCGGGATGCCGTGCCGCTCATCGCCCGCGCCCAGGATTGCATCGCCCGCCTGCTGCCGCCGCCCAAGGTGGCGCGGCCGACGGTGTTCCGGCTGGGCGAGCCCGAGGTGCTCACCACGCTGCTGGGCAAGGCTGGTTTTGGCGACGTGAGCATCACGCCACACACCTTCGCCTGCCGCTTTGACAGCGCCGACGATTACTGGCAGGCCTTCCTCGATCTGGCCGGCGGCGCGGCAGAATCCCTCTCGCGCCTGCCAGATGCGATGCAGGCCAGGCTGCGCGCCGCGGTAGCCGACGACCTCGCCAGCCACCGGGACGGCGACGGCTACGTGCTCGACTACACCGTGCTGGTCGCCACCGCCCGGCGTTAGTCCGCCGGCGGCTCCGCCGACTTCACCACGCCAAAGCGCGCCAGGGTGCGCTCCCGCGCCTTGGCGTGGTCGACGATGGGCGCCGGGTAATCCTTGCCGATCTCGCAGCCGGCCAGCTTCTGGTCGATGGGCGGCATGGTCCACGGCGCGTGGATGAACTTGTCCGGCACCTTGGCCAGCTCCGGCAGGTAGCGCCGGATGAAGCTGCCGTCCGGGTCGAACTTCTCGGACTGATTGACCGGGTTGAAGATGCGGAAATACGGCTGGGCATCACAGCCGGTGGACGCCGCCCACTGCCAGCCGCCGTTGTTGGCCGACAGATCGAAATCGTTGAGCTCGTCGGCAAAGTACTTTTCGCCCAGCCGCCAGTCGATGCCCAGATCCTTCGTCAAAAACGACGCCACCACCATCCGCAGCCGGTTGTGCATGTAGCCGCTGTGGGCGATCTGGCGCATCGCCGCGTCGACGATCGGGTAGCCGGTACGCGCCTCGCACCAGGCGGCGAAGAGCTCGGGCGCGTCATCCCAGCGCACCCGGTCGTACTCCGGCCGGAAGCTCGCGCCCACCACATGGGGGTTGTGCCACAGGATCTGGAAGTAGAAATCCCGCCAGATCAGCTCCGAGAGCCAGGTGTCGGCACCCTCCCCGCCGCGGGCGTGGGCGAGCCGGGCCAGCTCGCGGATCGACACCGTGCCGAAGCGCAGATGCACCGATAAATAAGACACGCCCTTGCTGGCCGGGAAATCCCGCCGCGCCTTGTAGCGGTCGATGCGGCGCACGAAATCGTCGATCAGCTTGCGCCCACCCGCCATGCCCGGCGTGATGCCGACCTCCAGCAGGTTGGTCGGCTCGAAGCCCATCTCGGCGAGCGACGGGATCGATTCGCCCGCCGGCAGCGGCGCCAGGTTTGCCGCGTACTTTTCGACCGGATAGGCCTTCAGGTGAAAATCAGTGAGCGCCGCCAGCCAGGCCCGCTTGTAGGGCGTGAAGACCGAGAACGGCGTCGCGCTCTTGGTGAGCACCTCACTCTTCTCGAAGATCACCTGATCCTTGAAACGCTCGAAGCCGACGCCCTGCACGCGCAGCCGCTCGGCCACGTCCTCGTCGCGGGCGATGGCGGCGGGCTCGTAATCTCCGTTGGCCAGCACCGCAGTCGCGCCCAGCGACGCCGCCAGCGCCGGGATCACGTCCCGCGCTGGCCCATGGCGGACGATCAGCCCGCCGCCCCGCGCCCGCAGCGCGGCATCAAGCTCGACGACGCTGGCGTGGATGAACTCCACCCGCCGGTCGGCTCGCCTCGGCAACGCGTCGAGGATCTCGGTATCGAAGACAAAAACGCAGAAGACCCGCGGAAATCGCTTGAGCGCGTGATAAAGCGCCGCGTGGTCGAAGTCGCGCAGGTCGCGACGGAACCAGACAAGGGCAGAGGACATGGAAACCGGGGCTGTGGAAGGGAACGCAAGACCGAAAAGTTGCCGCTACAATCGGCGACCTCGGCTTAGAATACCACCCGTGACTACGACCACCATCAACCTCACCGATCACTTCCTGATCGCCATGCCCGCCATGGCCGATCCGAACTTTTCGCGCACGCTCACCTACATCGCCGAGCACAACGAGAACGGCGCCATGGGCGTCATCGTCAACCGCCCGACCGACATGCGGCTGGCAACGCTCTTCGAGCGCATCGACATCCCCTTCGAGCAGCCTGATTTTGCCGATCTGCCGGTGTATTTCGGCGGCCCGGTCCAGGCCGATCGGGGCTTCGTGCTCCATCGCCCCGCCGGCGACTGGCATTCGACCCTCAAGGTGAGCGACACCGTCGGCCTCACCAGCTCCCGCGACGTGCTCCAGTCCCTCGCCAACAAGGGCGAACCCGGCGAGGTGCTGGTCGCCCTCGGCTACGCCGGCTGGTCTGCCGGCCAGCTCGAGCACGAGCTTGCCCAGAACGCCTGGCTCACCGTGCCCGCCGATCTTGCCATCGTCTTCGACCTGCCGCCGGAAGAGCGCCTCGCCGCGGCCATGCAACTCATCGGCGTCGACTTCGCAAAACTGTCCGACGTCGCCGGCCACGCGTGAGCACCCTGCTGTCCTTCGACTTCGGCCTCGCGCGTATCGGGGTGGCGGTCGGCGAGACCGAAACCGGCCACGCCCATCCCCTCGCGCCGATTGCCGAAGAAGCCAACGCCGCGCGCTTTGCCGCCATCGAAAAGCTCCTCGCCGAATGGAAGCCGTCCGCCCTCGTCGTCGGCCTGCCCACGCACCTCGACGGCTCCGAGCACGCCATGACCGTCCGCTGCCGGCGCTTCGCCAACCAGCTTCACGGTCGCTACGGCCTGCCCGTGACGCTGGTGGACGAGCGCCTGTCGTCGGCCGAGGCCGAAGGCCGTCTCAGCGAGGCCGGCCACCACGGCTGGCGCAAGCAGAAGCCCCGCCTCGACTCCGCCGCCGCCCAGATCATCCTGCTCCAGTACTTCGAAAGTGCCAAACATGCAGCTACCTGACGCCGAACACCTCATCGCCGAACTGGCCGCCGCGATGCGTCCCCACGTCACACCGGCCACCGCGCTCGTCGGCATCCACACCGGCGGCGTGTGGCTCGCCCAGCGCCTCCACGCCCTCCTCGGCCTGACCCAGCCCCTCGGCAGCGTCGACGTGAGCTTCTACCGGGACGACTACGCCGCAAAGGGCCTGCACCAGCAGCCCCAGGGCTCGAAGATCCCCTTCGACGTGGAAGACGCCCACATTGTCATCGTGGACGACGTGCTCTACACCGGCCGCACCACCCGCGCCGCCCTCAACGAACTCTTCGACTACGGCCGCCCGGCCCGGGTCGACCTGGCCGTGCTCATCGACCGCGGCGGACGCGAGCTGCCCATCGCCGCCCGCTTCTGCGCCCTCACGCTGCCAGAACCGCTGCCCGCCGGGCAAAACCTGCAACTCGAGCGCGACGACTCCGGCGCCCTCACCATGAGGCTGATCCATGCATAACCCTCAACTCAACAAGCACGGCGAACTGCAGCACCTGCTGACCCTCGACGGCCTGCCGCGCAGCATCATCACCCAGATCCTCGACACCGCCGCGCCCTTCACCGAGATGGCCGAGCGCGAAGTGAAGAAGCTCCCGCTGCTGCGCGGCAAGAGCGTCTTCAACCTGTTCTTCGAGAACAGCACGCGCACCCGCACCACCTTCGAGATCGCCGCCAAGCGCCTGTCGGCCGACGTGATCAACCTCAACGTGTCCACCTCGTCCACCAAGAAGGGCGAGACGCTCCTCGACACCGTGGACAACCTCTGCGCGATGCAGGCCGACATGTTCGTGGTGCGCCACGAATCCAGCGGCGCCCCGCACCTGATCGCCCAGCACCTGCAGAACACCGGCCGCGACCACATCCACGTGGTCAATGCCGGCGATGGCCGCCATGCCCACCCCACTCAGGGGCTGCTGGACATGTACACCATCCGGCACTACAAGAAAGAGTTCCACAACCTCACCGTCGCCATCGTCGGTGACGTGCTCCACTCCCGCGTCGCCCGCTCGCAGATCGCCGCGCTCACCACCCTCGGCGTGCCCGAAGTGCGCGTCATCGGCCCCAAGACCCTGCTCCCGACCGATGTCGAAAAGATGGGCGTGCGCTACTGCGCCACCATGCAGGAAGGCCTCAAGGACGTGGACGTGGTGATGATGCTGCGCCTGCAGAACGAGCGCATGAACGGCGCCCTGCTGCCCAGCCCGCAGGAATTCTTCAAGGTGTGGGGCCTCACCGCAGACAAGCTCGCCCTCGCCAAGCCCGACGCCATCGTGATGCACCCCGGCCCCATGAACCGCGGCGTCGAGATCGACTCCGCCGTGGCCGACGGCGGCCAGGCGGTGATCCTGCCGCAGGTCACCTTCGGCATCGCGGTGCGCATGGCCGTCATGAGCATGCTGGGCAGTCACTGATCTACAGGTTTTCGACCATGAACATCCACATCACAAATGGCCGGATCATCGACCCGGCCAACCGCCTCGACGCGCAGCAGGATCTCTACATCGCCGACGGCAAGATCGCCGGCGTCGGCCAGGCGCCAGCCGGCTTCACCGCCGCCCGCACCATCGACGCCAGCGGCCTGATCGTCGCCCCCGGCCTGATCGACCTCGCCGCCCGCCTGCGCGAGCCCGGCTTCGAATACAAGGCCACCCTCGAATCCGAGATGGACGCGGCCATGGCCGGCGGCATCACCAGCCTCGCCATTCCGCCCGACACCGACCCGGTGCTCGACGAACCCGGCCTCGTCGAGATGCTGTGCTATAGGGCCAAGAAGCTCAACCGCGCCCACGTCTATCCGGTAGGCGCCCTCACCATCGGTCTCAAGGGCGAACAGCTCTCCGAGATGGCCGAGCTGGTCGAAGCCGGCTGCGTGGCCTTCAGCCAGGCCAATGTGCCCATCCTCGACACCCGGGTGCTCGGCCGTGCGATGCAGTACGCCGCTACCTTCGGCTTCCGCGTCTGGCTGCAGCCGGTTGATCCCTACCTCGCCCGTGGCGGCGTTGCCCACGATGGTGAAGTCGCCTCGCGCCTCGGCCTGCCCGGCATTCCGGCCAGTGCCGAGATCGTCGCGCTGTTCACCTACCTGCGCCTCGCCCGCCAGACCGGTGCGCGGCTGCACATCACCCGCCTGTCGTCCGCCGAAAGCCTCGACCTCATCGAGCAGGCCCGCAAGGACGGTGTCGATGTGACCTGCGACGTGGCCGCCCACCATCTGCATCTGTGCGACATGGACATCGGCTACTTCAACCCCCACTGCCACGTGATCCCGCCCCTGCGCAGCCAGCGCGACCGCATCGCGCTCTCGAAGGCCCTGGCCGACGGCCGGATCAACGCGATCTGCTCCGACCACACGCCGGTAGACGACGACGCCAAGCAGGCTCCGTTCAGCGAATCCGAACCCGGCACCACCGGGCTCGAACTGCTGCTGCCGCTCACCCTCAAGTGGGCAGCCGAACACAAGCTGCCGCTGATCGACGCCGTTGCCCGAATCACCTCCGAGGCGGCAAAAATTGCCGGCATCGCCAAGGGTGGCCACCTGTCGGTCGGCGCTCGCGCCGACGTGTGCGTGTTCGATCCCGACACCTACCAGCTCATCGACCGTTCGATGCTCAAGAGCCAGGGCAAGAACACGCCTTTCCTGGGCCTCGAACTCCCGGGCAAGGTGCGCTACACCCTGGTCGAAGGCACGCTGATGTACGAAGCCTCATAAACGGGCAGACTGCCCATTTTGAGCACAACGGCGCCTGCGGGCGCCGTTGTTCATTCCGCCCGGCCATGAAGTTTTGGCCGCGCCCGCCGATAAGCTCAGGTGTGGCTAAAAAGGCCGCGGGCCGGACTGGAAAGCCGGAGGACACCTCTCCGGGCAGCCACCCGCCCCCCTTCAGGAGGATCAGAGTGATTAGCGGTTCAGTTGAACAAGCGGCGGAACGACTTCGCAAGGCAGTGCCGATCATGGTGAAGCACCAGATCCCGGTGACGCCGATCAACTACGCCCTCTGGTACACCTACGTCTCCAACGAAGATCCGACGCTCAACCAGCGCATCGACGAGATCGTCTCGGCCTACGGGATGATCCCCCTCACCAAGGCCGAGGACCTCTTCCGCGAACACGTCTCGTCCACCGGCGACATCGAAACCGCCCTCCATCGGATGAAGGACAGCTTCGAGCAGATGGTCAGCGGCATCGACCACGACCTCAACGCAACCCTCGCCGGCACCCGCTCGTTCTCGACGCTCCTCGACGAATGCAACCGCGACCTGCGCGGCAACACCACCGCCGGCGCCGGCAGCGTCGATGACATCTTCGGCACCCTCGACAAGCTGCTCCAGGGCTCCACCGCGATGCAGCAGAACACCTCGCGCTTCGAGCAGCGGTTGTCCGCAGCCAACGAGGAAATCCGGCGCCTGCGCAGCGAGCTCGAAACCCTGCGCCAGAACGCGATGAACGACGAGCTCACCGGCGTCTTCAACCGCCGCGCCTTCGATATGGAACTTGCGCAGTTCCTCGAGCAAAGCGACCGGGGCCCGGTGATCCACCTCGCGCTGCTCGATATCGACCACTTCAAGCAGTTCAACGACCGCTTCGGCCATCTCGTGGGCGATCGCGTGCTGAGCTTGGTGGGCAAGCAGCTGTCTGCCGCCACGCGGGTGGGGGTGTCGGTCTATCGCTACGGCGGCGAGGAATTCGCCCTGATCTTCTGCGGCGGCACCGCCCAGCAGGCGCACCAGCTGGCCGAAACCCTGCGCATCTCCATCGAACATCTGGTGCTCAAGGACAGTCGCACCGGCGAGCGGCTGACCAACATCAGCGCCTCGATCGGCATCGCCAGCCGCCAGCCTGGCGAAACCGCCGAAGATCTGCTCAGCCGCACCGACCGGGCCCTCTACGCCGCCAAGAACGCCGGCCGGAACCGGGTCGTCCAGGCCTGAGCAAGTACGCCACAAAACAAAAACCCGGGGAGCACTCCCCGGGTTTTTTTACATCTGAAAACCGCCCTACTTCTTGTCCTGCTGCAGGGCCTTTTCGAGCGCTTTGGCCGCGTCGTCCTCGGCCGGCGGCGGCACCTCCGCGCCGTCACCGGCGGGCTTGCCTTCGCCTTCCTGCGGCGCATCAAACTGAACCGGCGAATCCTCCGGCGCCTCGCCTTCGGGCACCACGATCTCGATCGAGTCGGTATCCACCTTCTCCTGCTTGTCGAGGCCCATGGTCACCAGCTGCGGGAAGGTGATGATGATCGCGACCATGATGATCTGGATGATCACGAAGGGCACCGCACCCCAGTAGATCTGGGTCGTCTTGATGGAGGCTGGCGCCACCGAGCGCAGGTAGAACAGCGCAAAGCCGAAGGGCGGGTGCATGAACGAGGTCTGCATGTTCACACCCAGCAGCACGCCAAACCAGATCAGATCAATGCCCAGCTTCTCGGCCACCGGCGCCAGCAGCGGCACCACGATGAACGACAGCTCGAAGAAGTCGAGGAAGAAGGCCAGCAGGAAGATCAGGATGTTCACCACGATCAGGAAGCCGAGCTGGCCGCCGGGGAGCCCGGTGAGCAGGTGCTCGACCCACAGGTGGCCTTCCACACCGTAGAAGGTCAGCGAGAAGACCCGCGCGCCAACCAGGATAAACACCACGAAGGTGGTCAGCTTGGCCGTGGTTTCCATCGCCTGCTTGAGCAGCGACACGTTGAGCCGGCCGCGCAGGATGGCCATCACCAGTGCCCCGGCAGCGCCCATCGCCCCACCCTCGGTCGGCGTCGCGATGCCGAGGAAGATCGTGCCGAGCACCAGGAAGATCAGCGTCAGGGGCGGCACCAGAGTAGTGAGCACCCGCAGGAACAGCTTGCCCCCGCGCAGCGTGCGCGCCTCAAGCGGCAGCGCCGGGGCTGCCGCCGGCTTGAAGACCGCCACCAGCGCAACGTAACCCACGTACAGGCCGGTCAGCACCAGGCCCGGGATCATCGCACCCTGGTACATGTCACCCACGGAACGGCCCAGCTGGTCGGCCATGATGATCAGCACCAGCGACGGCGGGATGATCTGGGCCAGCGTGCCCGACGCAGCGATCACGCCCGTCGCCAGACGCTGGTCGTAGCCATAGCGCATCATGATCGGCAGCGAGATGAGGCCCATCGAAATCACCGAGGCCGCCACCACGCCGGTGGTCGCAGCGAGGATCGCGCCGACGAAGATCACCGCAAAGGCGAGGCCGCCGCGCACCGGGCCGAACAGCTGGCCAATGGTATCGAGCAGATCCTCCGCCATCCCCGATCGCTCGAGGATCAGCCCCATGAAGGTGAAGAACGGGATCGCCAGCAGGGTGTCGTTGGACATCACCCCGAAGATCCGGTCAGGCAGCGCCTGGAACAGCGCTGGCGTGAGCAGGCCCAACTCGATGCCGATCAGGCCGAAGACAACGCCGTTGGCGGCCAGGGCGAACGCCACCGGATAGCCGAACAGCAGGAAGATCACCAGCGACCCGAACATCAGGGGCGCCATGTTGGCAGCGATGAATTCCATTTAGACGGTCTCCCCACGCTGTTGCTTGATGGCCCGGGCCAGTTCTTCCTCGGCCGAAGGCGCGTCGGCCTTGGCATTGGGATCGCCGATCAGGCCCTGCAAAAAGGCCACCCGCTTGATGAGCTCGGAGACACCCTGGAGGATCAGCAGCGCAAAACCCAGGGGCACGAGGCCACGCACCGGCCACACGATCAGGCCACCGGCGTTGGACGAGTATTCGTTATTCAGGAACGAATTGATGAAGATCGGCCAGGAGAGGTACAGCACGGCGATGGCCATCGGCGCCAGGAAGAACAGCGTGCCGATGATGTCGATCCAGGCATGCACCCGCGGAGAGAAGCGGCTCGACACCACGTCGATGCGCACGTGCTCGTTACGCATCAGGGTGTAGCCAGCACACAACAGGAAGATGGCGGAGAACAGATACCACTGGATTTCCAGCAGACCGTTCGAACTGTAGTTGAAGGCGTAGCGCACAACGGCATTGATGGCGCTTATGACCGTGACCACCAGAACCAGCCAGATCGTGGCCTTTCCGACCCGCTGGTTCAGCGCATCGATCGCGCGCGATAGTTTGAGCAGGGCTTGCACGTCCCGCACCTCCTTTGATTTGACTATACGACCGTCTCTTATATCGGAAACGTCCAGGGTTCCAGCGCCCGGATTATCGGCGAGAACCACCCGCCAGCAATAAGGGATTACGCCTACCAAAAACGATTTCGGCGCAAATATTCGGTCACAACCCCGAAAAAACGCCTTTTCGGTGAGCGCCGGGAAACGCCAGAGCCTAAAAACACGTGCGATACTGCGTTCCCCACGGATTTTTTACTGCATTGCAGCAATGGCAACCCGAATCTGCCTCGTCCGCCACGGCGAAACCGCCTGGAACGCCGAACGCCGGCTCCAGGGCCACACCGACATTCCCCTCAACGACACCGGTCTCGTCCAGGCCCGCGCCACCGCGGCGAGCCTCGCTGCCGAGCGCTTCGACGCGGCCTACTCGTCCGACCTCACCCGCGCCCGGCAGACCGCCGCCGCCATCGCCGAGCGCTGCGGCCTCGAACTGGCCTTCGATGCCGCCCTGCGCGAGCGCCACTATGGCAGCTTCCAGGCCCTCACCTACGACGAAGCGCGAACCCGCTTCCCCGACGATTACCACCGCTTCGAAACCCGCGATCCGGAATTCACCTTTCCGGAAGGCGGCGAAAGCCTGCGGCAGTTTGCGGCCCGCATCCACGGAACCCTCGAAGGCATCGCCCACCGCCACCCCGACGGAACGGTGCTGATCGTCACCCACGGCGGCGTGCTCGACATCGTCCATCGCCTCGCCTCCGGCAAGCCGCTCACCGCTCCAAGGGATTTCACCATCCCCAACGCTGCCCTCAACTGGATCGGCTGGGACGGCGCCGCCTGGTCGCTCATCGCGTGGGCCCAGCAGCAGCACCTCAACCAGGCCCTCGACGAACTCCCCAACGCCTGACCCTGAAAGCAGCGCCCCCGGCGGCCTGCTTTCAAGTTTTCTTCATTCCGGTCGATTACACGCACGTTGGGTCCAACGGATGGACCGCAATGACCGGAGTTGAAGGATGTTCAATATCAAGCGCACTTCCGTTGTCCACCAGCTTTCGATTGCCACGGCGCTCGTCAGCGTTGCAGTGTTCGCCGTGCTGATCGGCTTCACCACCTATTTTTCAGAGCGCGCAGCCCTTGCCAAGACGGAAGCGGATCTGACCCTGCAGGTCCGCGATGTGGTGCGCCTGCTGGATCTGACCCACGCCAACGCGGTGGCTGCTGCCGACAGAGCCCTGCGGCGGGTCAAGGACAACCTGGGCACGCTGCGTGTCGGCCCCGAAACCGTCCAATCCGGAAAATACGAGATCCCCGTCATCCACGCCGGCGACCGGGTGCTGAACGGCAACACGGAGCTGCTGCTGTCGATGCGCAAGCAGGTCGACGCCGATCCAGCCCTGCTCGTGCGTTCGGGCAATGATTTCGTCCGCGCCGCCACCCTGCTCAAGGACAAGGACGGCAAGAGCACCGAAGGCACCGCCCTCGCTGCCGACGGCAAGGAAGTCCAGGCCCTGCTCGCGGGCAAGCCCTACGCCGGCATCGTCAGGCGCAACGGCCTGTATTACATCTCGGCCCTCGAACCCATCACCAACGACAAGGGGCAGGTCGTCGGCGCCCTCGCCGCCCGGGTCGACATCCACGGCGACATGGAGCGCCTGTTCAAGGTGCTCAGCGAGATCAAGTCCGGCAGCACCGGCTACGCCTACATCGTGGCGCCCAACGCCGACGCAGCAAAGACCGAGTTCATCTACCACCCCACCCTCACCGGCAAGACGGTCGGCGACATCAACAACCCCCAGATGCAGCAGGTGCTGGGCGACCTCTTCGCGCGCAAGGAAGGCCTCGCCACCTACGACTGGACCGACGAGAAAGGCCGCTCCAGCCAGAAGATGATGGCCTTCGAATCCATCTCCGACTGGGGCTGGCTGATGGCAACCGGCAGCTACGTCGAAGAATTCACCGTCGAGGCGCGCAGCCTGCGCAACACCCTGATCGCCCTGTGCCTGGGCGGCGCCCTGGTGCTCACGGTCGCCCTCTATCTCATCTCCCGCCGCCAGCTCTCGCCGATCCGCGTCCTGCTGCAGGCAATGGAAGAAGTGGGCAAAGGCAACATGACCGCCCAGTTCCCCCGCGTGGAACCCGGCAGCAGTAACGAGCTCGACCTCATGAGTAGCGCCCTCGACAACACCACCCGTCAGGTGGGCGCCCTGATTGGCGAAGTGAAGCGTGCCAGCGCCTCGGTGCGCGAGGTGGCGGAATCCGTCCGCGCCAGCTCCGACAACGTCGTGGCCAGCACCACCGCGCAGAACGAAGCCGCCACCAGCCTTGCCTCCGCCATCGAGGAACTCTCGGTCAGCATCACCCACGTCTCGGACAGCGCCGCCACCGCCCGCAACATCACCCAGAGCGCCCAACAACAGGCCGAAAGCGGCGGAGACACGGTGCGGCAGATGATCAACGGCATGGACCGCATCTCCTCCGAGATCGACAACGCCGGCGCCGCGGTCAATCTGCTCTCCGAACGCTCGGCCCGGATCTCCAACATCGGCAAGATCATCAACGACATCGCCGACCAGACCAACCTCCTCGCCCTCAACGCCGCCATCGAGGCTGCCCGTGCCGGCGAGAGCGGCCGGGGCTTTGCGGTGGTCGCCGACGAAGTGCGCAAGCTCGCCGAACGCACGGCCACCTCGACCCGGGAAATCAGCTCAACCGTCAGCGAAGTGCAGACCGAGGCCGATCGGGTCGTGTCGATGATCCGCGGCGTCACCGAAGAGGTGCGGGACGGCGTGCGCCTTGCCACCGACTCCGGCGCCGTGCTCGAAACGATCCGCAACGAGAGCGACCGCACCACCAGCGCCGTGAACGACATCGCCGACGCCACCCGCGAGCAGAGCATCGCCAGCCAGGAAGTGGCCCGCGGCGTGGAAGACATCGCCCGCATGGCCGACCAGAACAACCAGGTCACCCGCCAGACCAACGAACAGGCCGCCCTGCTCGAGCAACTGGCCGCCAACCTCCAGTCGAAGGCCAGTCACTTCAACGTCTGAAACCCCGACCACACCCGAGCCCGCAGCCCGAGAAGGGCCTGCGGGCTCGCTTGCGTTCTGCACGGCCCAAAGTGGCATGCTAAAATCCGAATTTGACTCAAGCCCACCTGGATAGCCATGTTTTCCAAGCAAAATACCCTTGCCAAGGTCGACCCTGAACTCTGGCAGGCCATCGAGGCCGAAAACCGCCGTCAGGAAGATCACATCGAACTGATCGCCTCCGAAAACTACGTCAGTGCAGCCGTCATGGAAGCCCAGGGCTCCCAGCTCACCAACAAGTACGCGGAAGGTTATCCGGGCAAGCGCTATTACGGCGGCTGTGAGTTCGTCGATCTGGCCGAGCAGCTCGCCATCGACCGCCTCAAGACCCTGTTCGGCGCCGAAGCGGCCAACGTCCAGCCCAACTCCGGCTCCCAGGCCAACCAAGCCGTGCTGATGGCCTTCGCCAAGCCCGGCGACACCATCATGGGCATGAGCCTGGCCGAAGGCGGCCACCTCACCCACGGCATGCCGCTCAACATGTCCGGCAAGTGGTTCAACGTCGTCGCCTACGGCCTCGACAAGAACGAAGAGATCGACTACGACAAGATGGAAGCGCTGGCCCGCGAGCACAAGCCGCGCATCATCATCGCCGGCGCCTCTGCCTACGCCCTGCGCATCGACTTCGAGCGCTTCGCCAAGATCGCCAAGGAAATCGGCGCCATCTTCTGGGTGGACATGGCCCACTACGCCGGCCTCATCGCCGCGGGCTACTACCCGAACCCGGTGCCCCACGCCGACGTGGTCACCTCCACCACCCACAAGACCCTCCGCGGCCCCCGCGGCGGCATCATCCTGATGAAGGCCGAACACGAGAAGGCGCTCAACTCCGCCATCTTCCCGGGCCTCCAGGGTGGTCCGCTGATGCACGTCATCGCCGCCAAGGCCGTGGCCTTCAAGGAAGCCGCCGAGCCCTCCTTCAAGCGCTATCAGGAGCAAGTCATCGCCAACGCCCGCGTGATGGCCCGCGTGCTGGGTGAAGAGCGTGGTCTGCGCATCGTCTCCGGCCGCACCGAAAGCCACGTGTTCCTGGTCGACCTCCAGTCCAAGAACATCACCGGCAAGGAAGCCGAAGCCGCGCTGGGCCGTGCCCACATCACCGTCAATAAAAACTCGATCCCCAACGATCCGCAGAAGCCCTTCGTCACCTCCGGCATCCGCATCGGCTCGCCGGCCATGACCACCCGCGGCTTCACCGAGATCGAGGCCGAGCGCATCGCGCATCTCATCGCCGACGTGCTCGACAAGCCCAACGACGAAGCCACCACCGAAAACGTGCGCGCCAAGGTTGCCGAACTTTGCCGCAAGTTCCCGGTGTACGGCGCGTAAGCAGCCACCCGGCCAGCTAGCGCAAGCCCATGCATTGCCCCTTCTGCGGCGCCGACAACACCCAGGTCACCGACACCCGTGAAAACGAGGACGGTGACATCGTTCGGCGCCGCCGCAGGTGCCTCTCCTGCGACAAGCGCTTCACCACCTACGAGCGCATCGATCTCAAGATGCCTCAGGTCGTCAAAAAGAACGGCAGCCGTGCCGAATACAGCCGCGACAAGCTCCTCGGCAGCCTGACGCTGGCGCTGCGCAAGCGGCCGGTCACCGCCGAAAGCGTCGAAGCCGCCGTCGACCGCATCGAAGCCAAGTTGCTCGCATCGGGCGAGCGCGAAATCGCCTCCGAACGCATCGGCGAACTCGTCATGCGCGAGCTCAAGAAGCTCGACAAGGTCGCCTACATCCGCTTCGCCTCCGTTTATCGCGCCTTCGAGGACGTGGACGAATTCTCGGAAGTCATCCGTGAAGTCACCACCAAGCCCCGCGGCCGCCCCCGTAACACCCCTCAGTAATTCCCTGCCGATGACCGCCAGCGCCGACGACTACCGGTGGATGGCCCGCGCCCTCGTCCTGGCTGAGCGCGGCCTGTTCACCACCACGCCCAATCCCCGTGTCGGCTGCGTCATCGTGCGCGATGGCGGGATCGTCGGCGAAGGCTGGCACGTCCGGGCCGGCGAGCCCCACGCCGAAGTCCACGCCCTGGCGATGGCCGGCGAGGCCGCCCGCGGCGCCACCGCCTACGTCACCCTCGAACCCTGCTCCCACCACGGCCGCACGCCGCCCTGCGCCGACGCCCTCGTCAAGGCTGGCGTCGCCCGCGTCGTGGCCGCGATGGAAGACCCGAACCCGCTGGTCGCCGGGCGCGGCCTCGCCCGCCTGCGGGACGCCGGCATCGAAACGCTGTCTGGCGTGCAGGAAGCCCAGGCCCGCGAGCTCAACATCGGCTTCGTCTCACGCATGACCCGTGGCCGCCCGTGGCTGCGCCTCAAGGTTGCCGCCACCCTCGACGGCAAGACCGCCCTCGAGAACGGCGTCTCCCAGTGGATCACCGGCGACGACGCCCGCCGCGACGCCCACCGCTGGCGCGCCCGCTCGTGCGCCGTGCTCACCGGCATCGGCACCGTCCGCGACGACGACCCGCAGCTCACCGTCCGCGCCATCCCCACCGAACGCCAGCCCCTGCGCGTGGTGGTCGATGCCCGCCTCGAAACCCCGCTCAACGCCAAGCTCCTCGATGGCGGCAAGGTGCTCATCGCCGGCGCCATCGATCAGCCCGAGCGCATCGCAGCCCTCCAGCGCCGGGGCGCCGACGTGGTGATCCTGCCCAACGACGGCGGCAAGGTCGACCTCAACGCGCTGATGCTCGAACTCGGCCGGCGCGGCATCAACGAGGTACTCGCCGAAAGTGGCTTCAAGCTCAACGGCTCGCTGCTGCGCGAAGGCTGCGTAGACGAGCTCATCCTCTACCTCGCCCCGTCCCTCGTCGGCGACGCCGCGCGGGGCCTCTTCAACCTGCCGGCGCTCATCAGCCTGCAGGACAAGCGCCAGCTCGTCTTTCATGACATTCGCCAGATCGGCCCCGATCTGCGCATCCTTGCCAGGCCTGCCTGAGCCGCCTTTAGCGGCGAATTGCAAACGTTTGAAATAGATCGCCGAGGGGGTCAACGTCGGCCATCGGCGGCCGTTAATCTGGACTCCCTTGTCATTCGTCCAGCGTATGAAGCTCCCCCTCCTGACCGGTCTCATCATCTCCGCCCTTTTATCGATCTCCGCCGCCCAGGCTGAAACTGCCATCGTCCTCAATTCGGTGGACGAGAACGTCAGCTTCATCGACACCCGGACCTACAAGGAAACCGGCCGCGCTCCGGCCTGCAAGGAACCTCACCATCTGATCGCCACGCCCGACGACAGCTCAGTGATCGTCGCGTGTGCCGTCTCGAACGAACTGGTGTTCTTCGATCCCGCAACTGGCAAAGAACAGAAGCGCATCAAGAACATCTCCGACCCCTATCAGCTCGGCTTCTCGCCGGACAACAAGTGGTTCGTGGCCAATTCGCTGCGCCTTGACCGGGTCGACCTCTACCGGGCCGCAGACTACTCGCTGGTGGCCCGCGTGCCCGCCGCAAAAACGCCGTCCCACATGGCCTTCGACAAGGCCAGCCAGTTCGTCTTCATCACCCTGCAGGATTCCAACGAGGTGCTCGCCATCGACCTCAAGACCCAGCAGCCCATCTGGAAGGTGCCCGTCGGCCCGACGCCCGCCGGCATCCACATGACGCCGGACGACAAATACCTGCTGGTCGGCATCATGGGCGCCGACTACGTGGAAGTGATCGACTGGCGTGCCCGCAAGACGGTCAAGAAGATCGTCACTGCCAAGGCCGCCCACAACTTCCTGGCCCGCGGCGATGGTCGTCATGTGTTCGTCTCCAACCGCTCGATGAACGGCAGCATCTCCCTCGTGGACATGCAGACCCTCACCGAAGTCGAAAAGTACGACGTGCCCGGCGGCCCCGACGACATGGAGATCCGCGCCGATGGCAAGGAGCTGTGGGCCACCGCCCGCTTCGCCCGCAAGGTACAAGTCGTGAATCTGGAGCAGAAGAAGCTCGCCTACTCTATCCCGGTCGGCCGCTCGCCCCACGGCGTCTCCTTCATCAGCCACGCCCCGAGGCAGTGATGCCGCTCCGCACGGTCGTGCTCGCCCTCGCCGCCCCGCTGCTCACCGCAGCGGGCATCGCCCAGGCCGCTGACGTCACCTGCCGGGGAACGGTCTACCTCACCCTCGACACCGGCAACATGCGCCACGCCGAGGCCATCGCCGGCATCCTCGCGAAGCACCGGGTGAAAGCCACTTTCTTCGTCGCCCAGGAAAAGACCCTGCGCGGCGACATGGCCCTCGACCCCAGCTGGGCCGATTTCTGGAAAGCCCGCGTCGCCGAGGGCCACGCCTTCGGCAGCCACACCTGGCGTCACGGCTCGTTCCGCAAGGATGAAGCCGGCGGCAAAGTGCGCTACCGCCTGATGGACGGCAGCCAGACCACCCTCGACGCCGCGCAGATCTGCGCCGAACTCAAGGCCCCGGACACCCGCTTCGCCGACCTCACCGGCCGCAAGCTCGATGCCCTGTGGCGTGCCCCGGGCGGCCGCACCACGCCCAACACCCTCAAGGCCGCCGAAGCCTGCGGCTACCGTCACGTCCTCTGGGCGCCCGCCGGTTTCCTCGGCGACGAGCTACCGTCCGACGTCTATCCCAACGAAGCCCTGCTCAAGCGCGCCCTCGCCAACATCCGCGACGGCGACATCCTGATGGCCCACCTGGGCATCTGGTCCCGCAAGGATCCTTTCGCCCCGATGCTCGATCCGCTGATCGCCGGGCTCAAGGATCGCGGCTTCTGCTTCGCCACCATTCCAAACCGATGATGCAGCTTCTGACCGACCTGTTCATTACGATCCAGGGCTGGCTGTTCGACACCTTCGTCCAGCCGGTGCTGTTTGCCCTGGGCCTCGCCAGCTACGTGGAAATGGGTTTCGAGGGCGTCGAGTTCGTTCTACTGGGTTGCATCGAACTGGCGATCGCCTACGCCCTGATGCGCCCCCTCGAAGCCTGGTGGCCCGCCGAAAAATGGGCCGAACGCCGCGCCGTCAAGGTGGACATCATCTATTCGGTGCTTAATCGGATGGGCGTGATCCCGCTGGTGGTCTTCGTGCTGCTCGCCCCGGTTTTCATGGAGTTAGAGAGCTGGCTGCGCTTTCACGACGTCATCCCGCGCCAGCTCGAAGACTGGCTGCCCGGCCTCGACACCAAGCCGCTGGCAAGCTTCGTGATCTATCTGGTGATCCTCGACTTTGCCGAGTACTGGCGCCATCGCCTGTCCCACACCTTTGGCTGGTGGTGGGCGCTGCACGGCATCCACCATTCGCAGCGGCAGATGTCGTTCTGGACCGACTCCCGCAACCATCTGCTCGACGACGTGATCGCCGGCGTGTGGTTTGCCTGCCTGTCGCTGCTGATCGGTGTGCCGCCCGGGCACTTCATCGGCCTGCTGATCGCCCTTCGGCTGGTGGAGAACCTCTCTCACACCAACACCCGGCTGGATTTCGGCACGATCGGCGATTACCTGATCGTCGGCCCGCGCTACCACCGCTGGCACCACGCCATCGACCTGCCGGCCGATCCGCGCTTTCAGAAAGGCTGCAACTTTGCGATCCTGCTGCCGATCTGGGACATCCTTTTCGGCACGCTGTATCTCGAAAAAGGTCTGCCGCCCACCGGCATCCACGAGCAGAGCGCTGAAGAGATCGCCGCCCGCGACAACTTCTGGGCCCAGCAGAAACTGGGGCTGGTGTTGTTCTGGAAGGCCCTTACGGGCCCGGCGAAATCCCGCTCAGCGTGACCCGCAAACCGGACAGGCCGGATCCCGCCCGAGGCGGATCGTCCGCCAGTCCGCCCCAAGGGCGTCGAGCAGCAGCAGACGCCCGACCATCGGCTCGCCGCAACCCGCCAGCAGCTTGAGCGCCTCGGCCGCCTGGATCGCCCCGACGATGCCGGTGATCGGCGCAAACACCCCCATGACCGCACAGCGCACCTCCTCCACATCCTCGCCCTCGGGGAAGAGACAGTGGTAGCAGGGGCTTTCGTCCTTGCGCAGATCGAACACGGACACCTGACCGTCAAAGCGCACCGCCGCACCCGAGACCAGCGGCTTGCGATGGGCAACACAAGCCCGGTTGATGGCGTGGCGCGTCGCAAAGTTGTCGGAACAATCCAGCACCACATCGGCGGCAGCCACCTCGGCATCCAGATCGGCGCCTTCGAGCCGGCTTGCCACCGGCACGACCCGAACCTCCGGATTGAGCCGCGCCAGGGTATCCCGGCCGGACTCGACCTTAAGCCGACCGACGCTCTCCTGCGAGTGCAGTATCTGGCGCTGCAGGTTGGTCAGATCCACCGTGTCGCCATCGGCCAGCACCAAGGTTCCGACCCCCGCAACCGCGAGATACATGGCGGCTGGCGAACCAAGGCCCCCTGCCCCGACCACCAGCACGCGGGCAGCCACGATGGCGTCCTGACCCTCGATACCGATCTGGGGCAACAGAATGTGGCGCGAATAGCGCAGCAGCTGATCGTCGTTCATGGAAATTAGAGCGTGAACCCAGGCCGCCCGCAGGCAGCCTCGGGTTACTTGAAGTCGCGCAGATCGGGCGGCGTATCGTCGTGATCGCCGTGGGGATGGTGGGCGTACGCCTGGATGTACACCTCGTGGGACTGCTTGATCAGCCGCTCGGGCGACCGCAGGTTGTGCACCTGGGTCTCCTCGACGTAGTAAATCAGCGCCCGGTGAAGCCGGGTGAGCAGCGAGCGGTCGAGATGGAAGCCCGCGCCGATCAGCGCCTCGTCGAGCAGCTGGAGGGTGAAGTCGAGCACGTTGTAATGGACGAGCAGACTGAGCTCATCCCCGCCCTCTTCAACCTGCACGCCGCGCAGCGCCGCCAGCGACCGACGGGCCTGAACAACCTGACCCGGGGGAAAGGCCTTGAAGCGGATCTCCCGCGTCTTGGCGATCCCGCTGCCGGCGTGATGCGAGGCATGATCATGCTTGCGTCCGGCCAGCTTGTACGCAGTCTCCCGTCGCATATCGCCCCCTGGCTCCTGGATTATTTCGCGCTATTTTGGAGGATTTGCAGACCCTTGAGCAAATTCACCGCCTGGGCCAGCTGGTAGTCGTCCTTGCCGGCGATCTCGAACGGCGGCTTCATCTCGTCGTCCGCATCCTTCGGCTTGTCCTTGCCCTTCGACGCCGGATCCTTCTTGGGCACCATGGGCGCAGGATCGACCGGCTTCGGCGCGCTCACGTCGGCTTCCTTGCCGTTGCCCAGGTGGCGATCCAGATCGGCCTCGCGCAGACGCTCGCGGGACGAACCGCCCGGCGTTTCTTCGACGATGATGTCCGGCACGATGCCCTTGGCCTGGATCGACCGCCCGTTCGGCGTGAAGTAGCGCGCCGTGGTCAGCTTGATCGCCGCGTTGCTGTTGAGGGGCAGGATCGTCTGCACCGAGCCCTTGCCGAAGCTCTGGGTGCCCATCACCACCGCCCGCTTGTGATCCTGCAGCGCGCCAGCGACGATTTCGGAAGCCGACGCCGACCCGCCATTGACCAGCACCACCATCGGCACGGTCTTGATCGACGCGGGAATTCCGCGGATGAAGTCGTCGCGGGAGCCGCGCAGGTAGTCTTCGGGCGACGCCACGTACTTGCGCTTCGCGTCGTCGGCACGCCCATCGGTGGACACCACCAGCGCGCCCGGCGGCAGGAAGGCTGCCGACACGCCAACGGCGCCATGCAGCAACCCGCCCGGATCGTTGCGCAGATCCAGCACGAGGCCCTTCAGATCGCCCTGCTTGACCAGTCGATCCAGATGCTGGGCCAGCGACGCCGCCGTCTGCTCCTGGAACTGCACCACGCGCACATAACCGTAGCCAGGCTCGACAACCTTCGACTTGACGCTCTGGACCTTGATGACTTCACGCACCAGCGTCACGACGATCGGCTTGGCCTCGCCCTTGCGCATGATGGTGAGCACAATGTTGGTCTTGGGCTTGCCACGCATCCGCTTGACCGCATCGTTGAGGGCCATGCCCTTCACCGAGGTCTCGTCGAGCTTGATGATCAGGTCGCCCGCCTTGATGCCCGCGCGGAAAGCCGGCGTATCCTCGATCGGGGAGATCACCTTGACGTAACCGTCCTCCGACCCGACCTCGATGCCCAGCCCGCCGAATTCGCCCTGGGTGCCAACCTGAAGCTCCTTGAAGGCCTCGGCGTCGAGATAGGCCGAATGGGGATCGAGGTTGGACAGCATCCCGCTGATCGCATAGGTGATCAGCTTCTTGTCTTCGACCGGCTCGACGTAGCCCTGCTTGATGGCATTGAAGACGTCCGCCAGATTGCGCAGCTCTTCGACCGGAAGCGGGGACAGCGGCGACTTGTCCGCGTTGGCCGAGAAGTTGAGGCTGATCAGAACCCCGGCACACAGCCCGGTAAACACCAGACCAGCTTGTTGCAGTTTGCTGCGCATAAAGTCTCCGTCGCGGCGTTGAACGCCTGGCCTGTCTCGATCAGGCCGTACTACCCGAAAACGGGCTGAATTCCATGATTGGCAGGAAGTATAAACCGGAAATCCGCCAGCCCAATCGGGCACAAACGCGCACATCTGCACACGGCCCAAATAGACGCTTCGTGACGGAATCAACGCTTCCCACCGTTGTTGCCCGCCGCCCACCGGCCCTGGCCGACCGGGCCATCCGCACCAGTGGTGCAAAAAATGCTATTTTATAATATTGACTCGCGCCTACCCGAATCGTTCGTGAAGACAACCACCGCCGAACTCATCGCCAACCAGGAGCACATCGAGACCGCGGCTCGGGCCTTGAAAGCCATAGCCCATCCCCTGCGCCTGAAGATCCTGTGCGTCATCGGCAGCGAGGAAGCCTGTGTCCAGGACATCGTGGATGCCGTCGGCACCTCCCAGAGCAACATCTCCCAGCACCTCGCCATCCTGCGCGACAAGGAAGTGCTGCTCACCCGAAAGGATGCCAACCGGGTATTCTATCGCGTGGGCGATCCACGCACGCTCCAGCTCATCGCAATGATGCGTGAAGTGTTCTGCGGCGAAGACTCGTAATATCCCGTCCCTTTTCCCTCAGCCCCGGAGTTTGTTTCGTGGAATTCATCCAGCAAAACTGGTATTGGGCAGCGCTCGCTGCCGTCAGCGGCGTGATGCTCGTCATCACTTCGCTGCGTGGCGGCCGTGGCATCAGCCCCGCTCAGGCCACCGCCCTCATCAACCGTGAAGACGCCCTCGTCGTTGACGTGCGCGAAGCCGCCGAGTTCACCGCCGGCCACCTGCTCAACGCCCGCCACATCCCCCTGGGCGAACTCCAGAAGCGCATCGGCGAGCTCGATAAGTTCAAGGACAAGCCTGTTATCCTCAACTGCCAGAGCGGCGGTCGCTCGTCCAGCGCGTGCGCCATCCTCGCCAAAGCCGGCTTCAGCAACGTCCACAACTTGGAGGGCGGCATCGAAGCCTGGGTGCAGGCCGGCATGCCGATCAGCCGTCAGAAGAAGAAGTGACCATGCAACCCAAAATCCTGATGTACTCAACCGCCGTCTGCCCCTACTGCGTCCGCGCCGAAGGCCTGCTGCGTCGCAAGGGCGTCACCGAGATCGAGAAGGTCCGCATCGACACCGACCCGGAGCGCCGTGACGAGATGATGGCCCGCACTGGCCGCCGCACCGTGCCGCAGATCTACATCGGCGATTACCACGTGGGCGGCTGCGACGACCTCTTCGCCCTCGACCACGACGGCAAGCTCGACGCCCTGCTCAAGGGCGAAGCCGCCTGACCCAACCAACAAAATCCTGATTTCTCAACCGGAAAGACCACCATGTCCGAAAACGCCCAACCCGTCTTCTCCATCGAAAAGCTCTACGTCAAGGATCTGTCCCTCGAGGTGCCGAACGCACCGCAGATCTACCTCGAGCGCGAAGCCCCCCAGATCAACGTCCAGCTGCGCACCGAAGGCAACGGCATCGACGAAGGCGTGTTCGAAGTCACCCTGACCGTCACCGTGACCGCCCAGCTGCCCGAAGACAAGACCGTCTTCCTGGTCGAAGTCGCCCAGTGCGGCATCTTCCAGATCCGCAACGTGCCGCAGGAAGACCTGGAACCGATCATGATGATCGGCTGCGCCAACATCCTCTTCCCGTACGCCCGCGAGGCCGTCTCCGACGCCGTGACCCGCGCCGGCTTCCAGCCCGTACTGCTCGCCCCGGTCAACTTCGAGGCCCTGTTCCAGCAGAACCGCCAGCAGGCCCCGGGTACCGACGTTCCGGTCCAGTAATGACGATGCGCCGCCGCACCACTGCGGCGCTGCTCGCCCTGTCGCTCGCCTTCGCGGCGGCAGGCGCGAGCGCCGCCTCGGATTTCCGCTCCCTCGCCGAGCCGGCCATCCTTTACGATGCGCCGTCCAAGCAAGGCAAGCCGCTGTTCGTGATCCAGCGCTACACGCCCGTCGAGATGGTCGTGAACATCGACCGCTGGGTGAAGGTCCGCGAGCCCGCCGGAAGCCTGCTGTGGCTCGAACGCCGCCAGCTTTCCGACAAGCGCACCGTGATCGTCACCGCTGCCCGCGCCGAGATCCGCCAGAAGCCCGACACCGGCGCCACCGTCGTCTTCGAGGCTGCGAAGGATGTGGTCCTCGAGCTCGGCGACAAGCCGCCCGCCGATGGCTGGGTCGGCGTCCGCCATCGCGATGGCAGCAGCGGATTCATCCGCATCAACCAGGTCTGGGGTCTGTAAGCCGATGCGCATCGCCGTCTTTGGCGCAGGGGCCTGGGGAACCGCCCTCGCCCTCGCCTTCGCCCGTGGTCATCAGGTCGTGCTGTGGAGCCGCGAATCCGCCGAGATCGCCGCGCTGCGTGCCGACGGTGAGAACCGCCGCTACCTGCCGGGCATTCCGCTACCGGCCGAGATTGAGCTCACCGACGGCCTGCCCGAAGCCGCGAAGGCCGATCTGCACCTCGTCGTCACGCCCCTCGCCGGCCTGCGCGCCACCGCCCGCGCCCTCCGCGCCGCGGCGCCGGGCACCCCGCTGCTGTGGGCCTGCAAGGGCCTTGAAGCCGGCACCGCCAAGCTCCCGCACCAGATCGTCGCCGAAGAGCTCGGCGAAGACGCACCCTGCGGCGTGCTCACCGGGCCGAGCTTTGCCGCCGAAGTGGCCAAAGGCCTGCCCGCGGCAGTGACCGTCGCTGCCCGCGACATCGATTTTGCCCGCCATTGGGTGCAAGCCCTGCACAACAACCGCCTGCGCCTCTACGCCAACGACGACCTCGTCGGCGCCGAAGTGGGCGGCGCGGTCAAGAACGTGATGGCGATCGCCGCCGGCGTCGCCGACGGCATGGGCTTCGGGCTCAATGCCCGCGCCGCGCTCATCACCCGCGGCCTCGCCGAGATCACCCGCCTGGGTGTCGAACTGGGCGCCCGTCGCGACACCTTCATGGGGCTTGCCGGCCTGGGCGATCTGGTCCTCACCTGCACAGGCGACCTGTCGCGCAACCGCCGCGTCGGCCTGATGCTCGCCGAGGGCAAGACGCTCCCCGACATCCTCGCTGCCCTGGGCCATGTGGCCGAAGGCGTCAGCACCACCCACGAAGTCGCTGCCCTGGCCGGCCGGTTGGGCGTCGACATGCCGATCACGCTGGCCGTCGACGGCGTGCTCAACGGCACCGTTTCGGCCCGTGATGCGGTCGAGCAGCTTCTCGCCCGCGATCCCAAGCAGGAATAAACCTAGCCGCCGCCGGCAAAGCCCGACTGGCGCCAGGCTTCATAGACCACCACCGCAGCCGCATTCGACAGATTGAGGCTGCGGTTGCCTGGCCGCATCGGAATGCGCAGCCGACGCTCGTCGCCGAATTCCGTGTGGAACTCCGGCGGCAGGCCGCGGGATTCCGACCCGAAGACGAACACATCCCCAGGCTGGAAGGCCACCTCCGCGTAATTTCGCCCGCCATGGGACGTCAGCGCGAAGATGCGCTGCCCCTCAAAGCCGGCCCGACAACTGGGCCAGTCTTCATGCACCGTCACCACCGCCATGTCCCGGTAATCCAGGCCGGCGCGGATCAGCTGCTTTTCTTCAAGCGTGAAACCCAGCGGTTTGACGAGGTGCAGCCGGGCGCCCGAATTGGCACACATGCGCATGATGTTGCCGGTGTTCGGAGGAATCTCCGGCTGATGTAGGACGACATGGAACATGGGCGCGGATTGTGCACGCCCATCTCCGCCCGATCAAGCCGGCGCGGGCGTGCGCGCCACCACCCGGTTCTCGACCCGCTCGGCACCCGCCGCCTTCAGCGCCCGGGCAAACTCAGCCAGCGTCGCGCCAGTGGTCATCACGTCATCGACCACCACCACCCGCATCCCCGCCAACGACGCGGTCACCCGGAAGGCCCCGCGAATGTTCGCGACCCGCGCCTTCCAGGGCAGGCTCGCCTGGGGCGAGGTATCGAGATCGCGCACCACGCCATCCAGCAGCACCGGCAACCCCCAACGCTGCGCCAGCGGACGGGCCAGCTCGGCGGCCTGATTGAAGCCGCGCGCCTTCAGCCGCGCCGGGTGAAGCGGCATCGGCAAAACAATGTCAGCCTCGGGAACCGGCGCGGCGGCCATCAGGTCGATAAACAACCTCGACGTACTCAGCCGATGGCCGTACTTGAGCGCCTGAATCAATCGATCCACCGGAAAGCCGTAATCGAGCACCGCCCAGGTGGCATCGAATGGCGGCGCATCGCGCAGGCAGGCGCCGCAGATTTCGCCCAGCGGCTGGCCGATGGCGCACACCAGACAGCGCGCGTCGCCCTTTCCGGGCAGCTCGGCAAGGCAGGCAGCGCACAGCACGTCGCTCCCGCTGGCTGCGCCGCAGGCAAAGCATTGCTGGGGAAAAATCGCCGTCGCCACGGCATTCCGTGCGACAGCCGGCCATCCACGTTGGCCAGGCGCTTGATTTGACAAATCCAGACCCCTTCGGGGAAACTAAAAGGCTTCGTAATTTTGAATTACAGCCAAAATAAGGGTTCATGACAATGACCGCCACCGTCGCCTGCGCAGAGAGCGCCCCGACCGCCGCAACCACGCCGACCCGTAAACGCTGGACCGTCGCCGAGGTCGAAGCCCTGTTCGCGCTGCCTTTCAACGACATGCTGTTCCGCGCCCAGCAGGTGCACCGCGAGCATTTCGACCCGAACGCCGTGCAGCGCTCCACCCTGCTCTCGATCAAGACGGGCGGCTGTTCCGAAGACTGCGGCTACTGCTCGCAGTCTGCCCGCTACGATACCGGCCTCGAGAAGGAAACCCTGCTCCCCCTGAACGAAGTGCTCGAGAACGCCCGCGCTGCCAAGGCCAAGGGCTCGACCCGCTTCTGCATGGGCGCCGCCTGGCGTGGCCCGAAGGAAAAGGATCTCGCCCCGGTGCTCGACATGGTCCGCGAGGTCAAGGCCATGGGCCTCGAAACCTGCGTCACCCTCGGCATGCTGAAAGATGGCCAGGCCGAGCAGCTCAAGGAAGCCGGTCTCGACTACTACAACCACAACATCGACACCTCGCCCGAATTCTACGGCCAGATCATCACCACCCACACCCTGCAGGATCGCCTCGACACCCTCGAGAAGGTGCGTGACGCCGGCATCAACGTGTGCTGTGGCGGCATCGTCGGCCTGGGCGAGACCAAGAAGAGCCGCGCCGCGCTGATCGCCGAGCTGGCCAACATGAACCCGCCGCCGGATTCCGTGCCCATCAACAACCTGGTGCAGATCGAAGGCACCCCGCTGGGCAGCGCCGAAGCCATCGATCCGTTCGACTTCGTCCGCGTGATCGCCGCCGCGCGCATCACCATGCCCGAGAGCTACGTGCGCCTGTCCGCTGGCCGTCAGGAGCTCGGCGACGGTTTCCAGGCCCTGTGCTTCATGGCCGGCGCCAACTCGATCTTCTACGGCGAGCGCCTGCTCACCACCGACAACCCGGACGCCGACGCCGACGACAAGCTCTTCGCCCGTCTCGGCCTGAAGTCCATCTAAGCCTCACCCGATGACCGCTCCCGATTTCCAGCTCGACCCGCGCCTCGTGCGCCGTCGGGCCGGACGGGCTGCTGCGGGCTACGGCAAGGTCGACACCCTCGCGCGGGAAGTCTCCCGCCGCATGGGTGAGCGCCTCGACTACATCCGCATCACCCCGACGCGGATCCTCGACCTGGGCTGCGGCCCCGGCGCCGACCTCCCCGGTTTCGCCCAGCGCTACCCCGGCATTCCCCGCATCGCCATCGACTCGGCGCCGGCCATGCTCGCCCAGGCCCGCGGCGACACCGGGCTTCTCAAGCGCCTGATGCGCTTCGGCAAGCCCGCCGAGCCGGATTTCATCTGCGCCGACGCCAGCGCGCTGCCCGTCGCGCGCGGCAGCATGTCGCTGGTGTGGTCGAACCTGATGCTCCAGTGGCTGCACGATCCGCTCCCGGCGCTGAAGGAAGCCCACCGGGTGCTGGAGGTGGGCGGCATGGTGATGTTCTCCACCCTCGGCCCCGACACGCTGAAAGAACTCCGCGCGTCCCTGCCGCCGTCCGACGCCGAGCACCTGCACCGCTTCATCGACATGCACGACCTGGGCGACGCCCTCGTCAAGGCCGGATTTGCCGACCCGGTGATGGACATGGACATGATCACCGTCACCTACGCCGGGCTCGACGACCTGCTCAATGCCCTGCGCACCAGCGGCTCCACCAACGCCTCCACCAGCCGCCCCCGCGGCCTCGTCGGCAAGGGGCACTGGCAGCACCTGCGCAGCCACTACGAAAAACTCCGCAAGAACGACCGCCTGCCCGTCACCGTCGAGGTGGTCTATGGCCACGCCTGGAAGGCCGAGCCCAAGGTCGCCGACGACGGCCGCGCCATCGTCCGCTTCCAGCCCAAACCCGTCTGACCGATGCAACCCGTCTGGCTGTTCGACCTCGACAACACGCTGCACAACGCCAGCCCGCACATTTTTCCCCACATCAACCGCAGCATGACGGCCTACCTCATGCGCGAACTTGATCTCGACGAGCCGGCCGCCAACCGGATGCGGATGGATTACTGGCGACGCTACGGCGCGACGCTGCTGGGCCTCATGCGCCACCACGGCACCGATCCACGCCATTTCCTCGACGACACCCACCAGTTTCCGGATCTCGCCCGGATGGTCGTCTTCGACAGCGCGCTCCACCACCTGCTGCGTCGTCTGCCGGGGCGCAAGATCGTCTTCTCCAACGGCCCCCGGCGTTACGCCGAAGCCGTGCTCGACGTGATGGGCATCCGCCATCACTTTGCCGACGTCTATTCGGTCGAGCAGATGCGCTTTCACCCCAAGCCCGGCATCCGCGGCTTCCGGCATCTGCTCCGCGACCATCGCCTGAACCCGGCCCGCTGCATCATGGTCGAAGACAGCGCAGTCAACCTGCGCACCGCCAAACGCCTCGGCATGACCACTGTGTGGATCAGCCGCAGCCTGCGCAAGCCGCCTTTCGTCGATCACCGCCTGCCGTCGGTGCTTGGCCTTGCGCGGCGCACGATGCGCGGCGCCACTTCGAGGTAAAATGCCGGATTCGGCGCCCCGCGCGCCACGCTGATGAGCAGCCACCGCCATGACCACCGCCCAGACTGAAAACCTGAACATCGCGGCCTTCGACCGCATGCCCTCCCCCGAAGAGATCGTCGCCCGCGTCCCGTTGACCGACGCTGCCGCCAACGTCGTTCTCGAAGGCCGCCGCACCCTGCAGGCCATCCTCGACCGCAAGGATCCGCGCATCTTCGTCGTCGTCGGCCCGTGCTCGATCCACGATCCCGTCGCCGGCCTCGACTACGCCAAGCGCCTCAAGAAGCTGGCCGATGAAGTCTCCGACACCCTGGTGCTGGTGATGCGCGTCTACTTCGAGAAGCCGCGCACCTCCACCGGCTGGAAGGGCTACATCAACGATCCGTACATGGACGACTCCTTCCGCATCGACGAAGGCATGGAGAAGGCCCGCGACTTCCTGCTGCAGGTGAACGAAGCCGGCCTGCCCGCCGCCACCGAGGCCCTCGACCCGATCGCTCCGCAGTACTACGGCGACCTCATCGCCTGGACCGCCATCGGCGCCCGCACGTCGGAATCCCAGACCCACCGCGAGATGGCCTCCGGCCTTTCGACCCCGGTCGGCTTCAAGAACGGCACTGACGGCTCCCTCGACGCCGCAGTGAACGGCATCCTGTCGTCCGCCGCCCCCCACAGCTTCCTCGGCATCAACGCCCAGGGCCAGTCGTCGGTCATCCGCACCCGCGGCAACGCCTACGGCCACGTGGTGCTGCGCGGCGGTGGCGGCCGTCCGAACTACGACACCGTGTCCGTCTCCCTCGCCGAAAAAGCCCTCGCCAAGGCCAAGCTGCCGGCCAACATCGTCATCGACTGCTCCCACGCCAACTCCTGGAAGAACCCCGAGTACCAGCCGCTTGTGATGCGCGACGTGGCCCACCAGATCCGCGAAGGCAATCGCTCCATCGTCGGCCTGATGATCGAAAGCAACATCGAAGCCGGCAATCAGCCGATCCCGGCCGATCTCACCCAGCTGCGCTACGGCTGCTCGGTGACCGACGCCTGCGTCGACTGGGCGACCACCGAAGAGATGATCCGCAACACCCGCGACATCCTGCGCGAGGTCCTGCCCCAGCGGAGCCAGGCTTGATGAATCTGGTAATCCAGGGACACAAGCTCGAAACACGCGCTCTGAAGGATCTGACCACCCTCACCGGCTCGGAGGGGGTAGGCCGGCTTGGCCCGAATGCGGTTCGCCTCATCAACGCCAACCCGCACCCGGAACTCGCCGCGTACTGCGAAACCCACGAACTCGACTTCGCCTTCGTGCCCGAAGGGCGGCGGCTTGCCGATTTCCGGCTGTTCGTCACCGACATGGACTCGACGCTCATCACCATCGAGTGCATCGACGAGATCGCCGACATGCAGGGCCTGAAGGCCGAGGTGGCCGAGATCACCGAAGCCGCCATGCGGGGCGAACTGGATTTCCGCGAATCCCTGACCCGCCGCGTCGCGCTGCTCCAGGGGCTGCCGGAAGATGCGCTGGGCCGCGTCTTTCACGAAAGGCTCAAGCTCAACCCGGGCGCTGAAAGCCTGATCGCCGGGCTCAAGAAGGCCGGCATCGTCACCGTACTGGTATCGGGCGGCTTCACGTATTTCACCGAGCGCCTGCAGAAGCAGCTCGGTTTCGACTACGCCGTGGCCAATGAACTGGAAATCCGCGCCGGCAGGCTTACCGGCAAGGTGAAGGGTGACATCATCGACGGTGAGGCCAAGCGCCACACGCTTGAACTCGTCCGCAGACACCACGGCTTCGCATCCGAAACCGTGATCGCCGCCGGAGACGGCGCAAACGACCTGCCGATGCTGCTCGCAGCGGGGGTCGGCATCGCCTATCACGCAAAACCTGTCGTCCGGGAGAAGGCATCCTACGCCCTCAACCACAGCGGCCTGGACGGCATCCTGAACCTGTTTGCGTGACCTGATTGTTGGTGCGACTGGCGCGGGTGCTTCGCCACGGAAAGCCGAAGGGCCCTTTTGTGAAGATGTACTGACCGGTTCAGCTCATCTTCCGCGCGGCCTCCCGGACGTTACTGCCCGCGACCAGTGCGGAACGAATACTACCGGCACTGCCATCGGCATACTGTGGCGCAGTGCACATTGCGCAATGCAACATCGATATCCGTCGAAATTCTTTACACTAATTGCGTCATTCGGTAGACTGATGAGATGCCTATCAAAAAGACCATCGTCGGCTTTTTTGTAGCGGCCGCGCTCTCCGGCGCAGCCAACGCTGCGGAACCCATCGCACCGGCTCAGGAAGAAGCCCCCGCACCCACTGTGCTGGAGCGCTACTCCGATTCGATGCGTTCACTCGTCACGCGCAGCCTCAACTTCCTTGGCGTCCCCTACCGCATGGGCGGCACCAGCCCCCTCACCGGCTTCGACTGCAGCGGTTTTGTCGGCAAGGTCTTCTCGGACGCCCTTGGCTTCGGCCTTCCGCGCACTGCAGCCGAGATGTCCCAGACCGGCGAGCAGGTCAAGATCAACGACCTCAAACCCGGCGATCTCGTGTTCTTCAACACCATGCGCCGTGCGTTCTCCCACGTCGGCATTTATCTCGGCAATTACCAGTTCGTGCACGCCCCCTCTGCCGGCGGCGTGGTTCGCGTCGAGGACATGCGTGTTTCCTACTGGGCTGCCCGCTACGACGGCGCCCGCCGCGTCCTGCCCAGCGCTTCGGCCCGGCCCACTCAGGCCAACTGATCCGTTGCCGGCACTGCCGGCCTCCTGGTTCGCTGCGACATGATTCCCTGGCTCGGCGACCAACCTGATTTCCCCTCCGCATCCCGCGCCCTGCGCAACCCCAACGGCCTGCTCGCGGCCGGTGGCGCCCTGACTCCCGACTGGCTGCTCGCAGCCTACCGTCGCGGCATCTTCCCGTGGTTCAACGACGGCGAGCCCATCCTGTGGTGGAGCCCCGATCCGCGGATGGTGGTCTTCCCCGATCAGATCCGCATCACCCGCTCGCTACGCAAGACGCTTCGCAACGCCCGCTACGAAGTCCGCCTCGACAGCGATTTCCCCGCAGTCATCCGCGCCTGCGCCGAAACCCGCGAAACCACCGGAACCTGGATCACGCAATCCATCCAGGATGCCTACATCCGGATGCACGAACTCGGCTACGCGCACTCGGTCGAAACCTGGGTCGATGGCGAACTTATCGGCGGCCTTTACGGCATGGCGGTCGGACGCGCCTTTTACGGCGAGTCGATGTTCAGCCTCCGCACCGACGCCTCCAAGATCGCCTTCGTGCACCTGGCGCGCTTCCTTGAGCAACGGGATTTTCGCGTGCTAGATTGTCAAATGACCACCCGCCACCTGGCCTCGCTGGGTGGCCGTGAGATTCCCCGCGAAGATTTCGTGAAGCTGCTCGACACCCTCACATGCGACGGCCCGCCGCCCGCCCGCTGGCCGATTGACGGTGCCCAAGCCCCCTGGACCTGACGTGCGATGCTCAAGGACTACCCCTATTCCCTGCTGCAGTTCTACGCCACGGCCCCTTACGCCTGCTCCTACCTGCCCGAGCGCCAGGCGCGCTCCCAGGTTGCCACCCCCAGCCACCTGATCGACACCCCGCTGTACAGCGAGCTCGTGCGCAGCGGGTTTCGCCGCAGCGGCATCTTCACCTATCGCCCCTACTGCGACGCCTGCCGCTCGTGCGTGCCGGTGCGCATCCCGGTGGCCGAATACCAGCCCAACCGCAGCCAGCGCCGTGCGTGGTCGGCCCACGCCCACCTGCTTCCCCGCGAGCTGCCGCTGGAATTCACCGAAGAGCACTACACCCTCTACCAGCGCTACCAGGCCAGCCGTCACGCCGGCGGCGGCATGGACCAGGACAATCGCGAGCAATACACCCACTTCCTGCTGCAAAGCCACGTGGACAGCCGCCTCATCGAGTTCCGCGAGGAAGGCATCCTGCGCATGGTGAGCGTCATCGACTGCCTCACCGACGGTCTTTCCAGCGTTTACACCTTCTACGACCCGGACATCACCACCGGCAGCCTCGGCACGTTCGGCGTGCTGTGGCAGATCGAAGTGTGCCGCGAACTCGGGCTGCCCTATCTCTACCTCGGCTACTGGATCCGCGACAGCCGCAAGATGGCCTACAAGGCGCGCTTCCGGCCGCTCCAGGGGCGCATCGGCGGCCAATGGCGCACCCTCACCGACGCCGACTTCACCCGCCTCGACTGACTCCACGCCGCCATGACCCTCACCACCCGGGCCCTGTGGGCCGCCGCGCTCGCCTGCTCCGCGATCAGCGCCAACGCCAACGCCAACGCCACGCCCAGCCTCGACGACTTCTCCGCCGCTCCCCACCGGGATTGGCTCACGATCTCTGGCGTCTCTCACCACTTCCAGCCCGACCGCCGCGACTGGCGCGAGGTGAATCCGGGCATCGGCATGGAGCGCGAGTTCACTGGCACGCCCTGGGTGGCGTCCGCGGGCTATTTCCGCAACAGCTACGACCGCAACACGTTCTATCTGGGCGGGCGCTGGATGCCCCTCGAAGCCGGCCCCTTCCGCTTTGGTGCCTTCGGCCTGCTCGCCACCGGCTATCCGTCACCCATCCTCGTTCTGCCCGCGGCGTCGGCCCAGATCGGCCGCGTCGGCGCCAATCTGGTCGCCCTGCCCAATCTTCCCGGTTATAGCGGTTACGTCGGGCTACAGCTGCGTATCGCCGTGGATTGATTGAAGAAACAAGACTTTTCCGCACTGCGGTAGAATGGCGGATGCTCTACGAAATCGCCCGCCCGGTGCTGTTTTCCCTCGATCCGGAAACCGCCCACGAAACCACCCTCGCCGGCCTCAATCTCGCCGGTCGCCTGCTTCCTGCCGCCAGCCCGCTTCCGGCCAAGCCGGTCGATGTCATGGGGCTGCAGTTCCCCAACCGCATCGGCCTCGCAGCCGGCCTCGACAAGAACGGCGAAGCCATCGACGGCCTCGCCCGCATGGGCTTCGGCTTCATCGAGATCGGCACGATCACGCCCCGCGCCCAGCCCGGCAACCCCAAGCCGCGCATGTTCCGGCTGCCCGAGGTCAAGGGCGTCATCAACCGCATGGGTTTCAACAACCACGGCATCGACGCGCTGATCGGCAATGTCCAGCAGATGAAGTTCCGCGGCATCCTCGGGATCAACATCGGCAAGAACGCCGACACGCCCATCGAGCGCGCCGCCGACGACTACCTGATCTGCCTCGACAAGGCCTACCCGCTGGCGAGCTACATCACCGTCAACATCTCGTCGCCCAACACCAAAAATCTGCGCCAGCTGCAGGGCGAATCCGAACTCGACGCCCTCCTCGGCCAGCTCAAGGCTCGTCAGGCCCAGCTCGCCGACAAGCACGGCCGCTACGTGCCGATCACCCTCAAGATCGCCCCTGATCTCGACGACGCCCAGATCACCAACATCGCCGACGCCCTGCGCCGCCACCGCATCGACGCGGTGATCGCCACCAACACCACCCTGGCCCGCGACAAGGTCCAGGGCATCAAGTACGGCGACCAGCAGGGCGGCCTCTCCGGCGCACCGCTGTTCGAAGCTTCCACCGCGGTCGTCGCCGCGCTGGCCAAGGCGCTGCACAACGAGCTGCCGATCATCGCCGCCGGTGGCGTGCTCAACGGCCGTCAGGCCCGCGCCAAGCTCGAAGCCGGCGCCAAGCTGGTCCAGCTCTACAGCGGCCTCGTCTATCGCGGACCGGCGCTGGTCCGCGAATCCGTCACCGAGACCCGCGACTTCGCCTGATGCGTCACGCGCCGGCCAAAACCCTACTTCTGGCAGGCTTGAGTCCCTGCCAGCCGGCGCGGGATAATCCCTCTTTCGTCCTGCCCTCTGGATCTTCGCGTCCCCGGCAACCATGACAAGCTACCTCTTCGTGATCCTCGGCGCCGTTCTCGTGAACAACGTCGTGCTGGTCCGCATCCTCGGTCTGTGCCCCTTCATGGGCGTCTCGAAGAAACTCGAGACCGCCGTCGGCATGGGCGCGGCCACCACCTTCGTGCTCACCCTCGGCTGCGGCACCAGCTATCTGGTCGACCACTACGTGCTGATGCCCGCCGGCGTCGAATACCTGCGCACCCTGGCCTTCATCGTCATCATCGCCGCCATCGTGCAGGTGACCGAACTGGTCATCCAGAAGAGCAGCCCCACGCTGCACCAGGTGCTGGGCATCTACCTGCCGCTCATCACCACCAACTGTGCGGTGCTGGGCGTTCCGCTCCTCAACGTCGCGCTGCACCACGACCTGCTCGAATCCCTGCTGTTCGGCTTTGGCAGCTCGGTCGGTTTCTCCCTCGCCCTCGTGCTGTTTGCCGGCATCCGCGAACGCCTCGATGGCGCCGACGTGCCCACGCCTTTCAAGGGCACCGCCATCGCGATGGTCACTGCCGGCCTGATGAGCCTTGCCTTCATGGGCTTCGCCGGCCTCGACAAGTACCACTGACATCATGCTCACTGCGCTTCTCGTCATGACCGGCATCGCCCTCGTCCTCGGGGCGCTGCTCGGCTTTGCATCGATCAAGTTCAAGGTTGAAGGCGACCCGCTGGTCGACAAGATCGACGCCATCCTCCCGCAAACCCAGTGCGGCCAGTGCGGCTTTCCCGGCTGCCGGCCCTACGCCACGGCCATCGCCGGCGGCGAAGCCGAGATCAACCAGTGCCCGCCCGGCGGCGAGGAAGGCATCCGCAAGCTGGCCGACCTCCTCGGCCGCGAGTTCAAGCCCCTCTCCGAAGAGCACGGCGTCGAAAAACCCAAGTCGGTGGCCGTCATCGACGAGCAGACCTGCATCGGCTGCACCCTGTGCATCCAGGCCTGCCCGGTGGATGCCATCGTCGGCGCCGCCAAGCAGCTGCACACCATCATCGCCTCCGAATGCACCGGCTGCGAGCTGTGCCTCGCCCCCTGCCCGGTGGATTGCATCGTGATGGAACCCATCGCCGAAACCGTCGACACCTGGAAGTGGCGTTATCCGGTCTTCGAGATCAAGGCGGCCGCCTGACATGAACCATTCCGCACGCGCCTGCCCCGGCGAGGCCTGACATGCTGCGCAAACTCTTCAAGTTCCACGGCGGCGTGAAGCCGCAGACCAACAAGACCGAATCCACCACCGCGCCCATCGGGCAGGTGCCGCTGCCCGATCGTCTGGTCATCCCGCTCCACCAGGCGGTGGGCGGTCACCCGCGGCCCCTCGTGGCCCCCGGCGACAAGGTCTTCAAGGGGCAGCGCATCGGTGGCGCCGACGGCAACCTGTCGTCGGCCGTGCATGCCTCCACCTCCGGCATCGTCCGCGACGTGGCACCCGCGCTGATGCCCCACACCTCCGGCCTCGAAGCCCTGTCGGTCATCATCGAACCCGACGGCGACGACGCCTGGGGGCAGCTCGACACCATCAACTTCCGCAGCGCACCGCCCGACGAAGTGCGCGACTACCTGCGAGACGCCGGCGTCGTGGGCCTTGGCGGCGCGGTGTTCCCCAGCTATGCCAAGCTCAAGCCGGGCAAGGAAGGCCGCCTCAAGACGCTGGTCATCAACGGCGCCGAGTGCGAGCCCTTCATCACCTGCGACGACCTGCTGATGCGCGAGCGCGCCCCCGAGATGCTCAAGGGCATCATCGCGATGCGCCACATGCTGCAGGCCGAGGAAGTGCTGATCGGCATCGAGGACAACAAGCCCGAAGCCGTCGCCGCCGTGCAGGCTGCGATCGCCGCCAGCGGCGAGACGGGCATCGAGGCCGTCGCCATCCCCACCCGCTATCCCGCGGGCGGCGCCAAGCAGCTCATCCGCGTACTCACCGGCATCGAAGTCCCCCACGGCCGGCGCTCCACCGATTTCGGCGTGCAGTGCTTCAACGTGGGCACCGCGTTCAGCATCTACGAAGCCCTCGAATTCGGCCGGCCGCTGATCTCCCGCGTCGTCACCGTCGCCGGCAACGTCAATGCCCCGCGCAACTACGACGTGCTGATCGGCACGCCGATGGATCACCTGGTCCGCCTCGCCGGCCCCCGCGCCGACACCGACCGCTACATCATGGGCGGCCCGATGATGGGCGTGCGCCTGCCGCGCTTCGACGTGCCCGTGGTCAAGGCCACCAACTGCATCCTGGTAGGCAGCGCAGCCCTGTTCCCGGCCCCCGCGCCCGAGATGCCATGCATCCGCTGCGGCGAGTGCGCCAAGGCCTGCCCGGCCGATCTGGCCCCCTTCGAGATGTACTGGTTCTCCCGCGCCAAGAACTTCGGCAAGGCGCAGGAATACCACCTCTTCGACTGCATTGAATGCGGCTGCTGCAGCTTCGTGTGCCCGTCCCACATCCCGCTAGTGGATTACTTCCGCTTCTCCAAGAGCGAGATCTGGGCCCGCGAGCGCGAGAAGGAAGCCGCCGACGCCGCCCGCGACCGCTTCGAGTTCAAGAATTACCGTCAGGAACGCGAGAAGCAGGAAAAAGCCGAGAAGCTCGCCGCCAAGGCCGCCGCCACCCGCGAGAAGGTCGCTGCCGAAGGCGCGGCCCCGGCTGCCGACGCCCCTTCTGCACCTGCGGCTAAACCCAAGCCCTCCGTCGACCCGGCCAAGCTCGCACTGATCGAGGCCGCGATGGAGAAGGCTCGCCAGCAGAAGGCCCAGGCCGCCCCGAAGAACACCGAGGTCGCCGCCCCCGAGATCAAGGCCGAGATGGCCGCCATCGACGCCCGCCGCGAAGCCGCCGGGGCCGACAAGCCCGCCGACGCGCCGCCCGCTTCAGGCGCCTGAGCCCCTTTCTCGCACACTCCGATGATCAATTCCCCCTTCGTCCGCAAATCCGCCAGCGTCCAGCAGGTCATGCTGAAGGTGCTGCTGGCCCTCGTGCCGGGCATCGCCGCCTATGTCTGGTTCTTTGGCGCCGGCATCCTGGTTCAGCTCGCCATCGCCTCCGCCGCCGCCCTGGCCGGCGAAGCCGCCATGCTCGCCATCCGCGGCAAACCCAAAGCGATCTTCCTCACCGATCTCTCGGCCATCGTCACCGCCTGGCTGATCGCCCTCACCTTCCCGCCCATCGTGCCCTGGTGGCTCACCGTCACCGGCACCCTGCTGGCGGTGGTGGTGGTCAAGCAGCTCTACGGCGGCCTCGGCCAGAACCCCTTCAACCCGGCCATGGCGGCCTTCTGCCTGATGATCGTCGCCTACCCGGCGCTGATGTCCCAGTGGCCCGCCGCTGGCCAGCTTGATTTCGGCACCCAGCTCAAGCTGATCTTCGGTGGCCTGCGCGATGTGGACGCCATCACCGGCGCCACCCCCCTCGACGCCCTGCGCACCGCCCTGCGCGGCGCCACCAACCCCGACTCCCCCTTCCACGGCCTGCGCGCCAGCCAGCTCCAGGATGGCCCGGCCTTCGGCATGATGGGCGGCAAGGGCGGCGAATGGGTCGCCCTCGGTTACCTCGTCGGCGGCCTGTGGCTGATCCAGCAGCGCATCATCACCTGGCACATCCCGGCGGCCTTCTGCGGTGCGCTGTTCGTCGTGGCCGGCCTGATGTGGGGCCTCCATCCCGACGGCTTCGCCTCGCCGCTGTTCCACCTGGCCTCCGGCGGCGCGATGATCGGCGCCTTCTTCATCCTGACCGACCCGGTCTCCGGCGCCACCACCGCCCGCGGCAAACTGCTCTTCGCGGCCGGCGCGGCGGTGCTCACCTTCGTGATCCGTGCCTTCGGCGCCTATCCGGACGGCGTCGCCTTCGCCACCCTGCTGATGAACATCCTCGTGCCGATCATCGACATGAAGACCCAGGCGCCGGTGTTCGGCCACAAGAAAGACTGACATGAGCGAGACCACCGCCCTCCGGCTGTCCGCCCGCACCGGCACCATCATGGTGGCCTTCACCGTGGTGTTCACCGCCCTGATGGCCTTCACCTACGGCGCTACTAAAGTCCAGATCGACGCCGCCGCGGCCGACGAGAAGATGAAGCTCATCTCCGAAGTCCTGCCCGCCAGCAGCTTCGACAACGTGCTGCTCGACGACTTCGTCGCCCTCGGCCCCACGCCTGCGCTGGGCCTCGACGAAGGCGGCCGCATCTACCGGGCCCGCAAGGCCGGCGCGCCCGCCGGGCTGCTCCTCGAAACCATCGCGCCCGACGGCTACAGCGGCCGCATCGACCTGATCGTCGCCGTGCGCGCCGATGGCAGCGTCTCCGGCGTCCGCGCCGTCACCCATCGTGAAACCCCGGGCCTCGGCGACTACATCGACCCCAAGAAGGACAAGAACAAGGCCTCCCCCTGGATCGCCCAGTTCGCCGACATCAAGGCCGCCGACCTGCCCGGCTGCAAGGTGAAGAAGGACGGCGGCCAGATCGCCTACCACACCGGCGCCACCATCAGCGCCCGCGCGGTGACCAACGCGGTGGCCCGCGCCGCCCGCTTTGCCGCCGACAACCAGGATCGGCTCTTTGCGGCGCAAAACGGCGCCAAATTTGCCGGCACCCCCTGACGGAGCACCGCCATGGACATTCAAGCCTATAAAGACATCGCCTGGAACGGCATCTGGAAGCAGAACACCGGCGTCGTCCAGATCCTCGGCCTGTGCCCGATCCTCGCCATCAGCACCAACATCGTCAACGCGGTCAGCCTGGGCCTTGCCACCATCCTGGTGATGGCCATGTCCAACCTGGTGATCGCCGCGCTGCGCAATTTCATCCCCTACGAGATCCGCATCCCGGTGTTCATCCTGATCATCGCGGCGCTCGTCACCGTCGTCGATCTGGCCTTCAACGCCTACCTCCACGAGCTTTACCTGGTGCTCGGCATCTTCATCCCGCTGATCGTCACCAACTGCATCGTGCTCGCCCGGGTCGAGGCCTTTGCCGCCAAGAACGAACCCGGTGGCTCGACGGTGGACGGCATCGCGATGGGCATCGGCCTCACCCTCGTGCTGGCCGTGCTGGGCGCCATGCGTGAGGTGGTCGGCAGCGGCACCCTGCTGTCGGGCATCGACATGATCTTCCCCGGCATGCAGCCCATCGTGCTGTTCGGCGACGACTACCCGGGCTTCCTGGTCGCCATCCTGCCGCCGGGCGCCTTCATCGCGCTGGGCTGCCTGATCGCCGGCCGCAACTGGATCGAAGCCCGCAAGCTGGCCCGCGCCCACGCCGCCGCCCTCGCGGCCAAGGCTGCCGAGGCCTGACCACGCCATGGCCGACATGCGCCTCGCGGCGGTCGCCGAAGCCTTCCGCCGGCTACGGGACGCAAACCCCAACCCGACCACCGAACTCGAATACGCCTCACCCTTCCAGCTGCTGGTGGCCGTGGTGCTGTCGGCCCAGGCCACCGACAAGGGCGTGAACATCGCCACCCGCAAGCTGTTTGCGGCGGCCCCCACGCCCGAGGCGATGGCGGATCTGGGCGAGGACGGCATCGCCGAATACATCAAGACCATCGGCTTGTTCCGCAACAAGGCCAAGAACACCGCGCAGCTCTCGCGCCTGCTGCTCGAGCGCCACGGCGGCGAAGTGCCCAACGACCGCGAAGCCCTCGAAGCCCTGCCCGGCGTCGGCCGCAAGACCGCCAACGTGGTGCTCAACACCATCTTCGGCGAGCCGACGATGGCCGTGGACACCCACATCTTCCGACTCGCCAACCGCACCGGCCTCGCCCCCGGCAAGGACGTGCTGGAAGTCGAAAAGCGCCTCGTGCGGCGCATCCCCAAGGAGTACCTGCGCGACGCCCACCACTGGCTCATCCTCCACGGCCGCTACGTGTGCGTCGCCCGCAAGCCCAAGTGCGACGAATGCATCATCCGCGACCTGTGCCTCTATAAAGGGAAGTAGGGATTGGAAAATGGGGAGTGGGACGCAACCACCTCCCCATCTCCCGGCCCCCACTCCCCATTACCCAATACCCACTCCCCAAAAACCATGTTCGATCCTTCCCGTGACCAGGCCCGCCAGTTCTTCGTCGATTCCTGGCGCAAGCACCAGAACCGCGAAGTCCTGACTCAGCTCGAGATCATCGCCGCCGACCTTGTCGCCCATCATCCCGAGTACCACGCCCTGATCAGCGATCCCGACGGCGTGCAGAAGGATTTCAGCCCCGACGACGGCCAGATCAACCCCTTCCTGCACCTGTCGCTGCATCTGGCGATCGAGGAACAGCTGTCGATCAACCAGCCGCCGGGCATCCGTGAAGCCTTCGAGCACGCCCAGGCTCGCCACGGCGACCGCCACGCAGCGCTCCACGACGTGCTCGAATGCCTTGGCGAAACCATCTGGCGCGCCCAGCGCGACAAGGCGCCCCTAGACGGCAAGGCCTACGTCGAATGCGTGTGGAAGCGCGCCGGCAGCTGAGCCCCGCAGCCCTCGCCTACCGCCCCCGGCCCCGCCGGGGGTTTTCATTTGGGCCGGCCCGTTGGCGCGCCCAATCCCATTTCAGTGATTAGCTTCTTCCTTTTAATTGGTTCGGCCAGCGCTGCCACGTCCCTAGACTTGGCACATCCCGTTGCCAATCCAAAGGAATTCACCATGTCTCGTCACTTCAAGCGCAGCCTCGTCGCCGGCCTCCTCGCCCTCGGCCTCGCCGCCCCCGCCTTTGCCCAGCAGACCCTGCTCAACGTCTCCTACGACCCGACCCGCGAGCTCTACCAGGACTTCAACGCGGCCTTCGCCAAATACTGGAAGAACAAGACCAACGAGACGGTCACCGTCAAGCAATCCCACGGCGGCTCGGGCAAGCAGGCCCGCTCGGTGATCGACGGCCTCGAAGCCGACGTGGTCACCCTGGCCCTCGCCTACGACGTGGACGCCCTCGCCGAAAAGGCCAAGCTGATCCCCGCCGACTGGCAGAAGCGCCTCCCCCACAACGCCTCGCCCTACACCTCGACCATCGTCTTCCTGGTACGCAAGGGCAACCCCAAGCAGATCCGCGACTGGAACGACCTCGCCAAGCCCGGCGTCGCGGTCGTCACCCCCAACCCCAAGACCTCCGGCGGTGCCCGCTGGAACTACCTCGCCGCCTGGGGCTACGCCCTCAAGCAGCCCGGCGGCACCGACGCCAGCGCGAAGGATTTCGTGAAGAAGCTGTTCGCCAACGTGCGCGTGCTCGATTCCGGCGCCCGGGGCGCCACCACCACCTTTGTGGAGCGCGGCATCGGCGACGTGCTGATCGCCTGGGAGAACGAAGCCTACCTGGCCATCAAGGAGCTCGGCCCGGACAAGTTCGACCTCGTCACCCCGTCCATCTCCATCCTCGCCGAACCACCCGTGAGCATCGTGGACAAGGTGGTGGACAAGCGCGGCACCCGCAAGCTCGCCACCGCCTATCTCGAATACCTGTACTCCCCGGAAGGCCAGACCCTCGCCGGCGACAACTACTACCGCCCCCGCGACCCGAAGATCGCCGCGAAGTACGCAAAGCAGTTTGCCCCGGTCAAGCTCTTCACCATCGACGACACCTTTGGCGGCTGGACGAAGGCCCAGCAGCTTCACTTCGCCGACGGCGGCATCTTCGACCAGATCACCACCGTCCGCTGAGGCCACACGCCATGTCCCACACCACCCTCATCGTGCCCGGCTTTCAGGGGAGCGGGCCGGCGCACTGGCAGAGCTGGATCGAGGCGCAGTTGCCCGGCGCCCGCCGCGTCGCCAACATCGACTGGGAGCGGCCGATCCTCGCCCGCTGGGCCAACGCCGTGCGGGATGCCATCGACCGCTCGCCCGGGCCGGTGTGGGTGGTGGCCCACAGCTTCGGCTGTCTCGCCTCGGTAGTTGCGGCGGCCGACCGCCCCGACCGGGTTGCCGGCCTCATGCTCGTCGCCCCGGCAGATCCGGACCGCTTCACCCCCACCGGCCTGCGGGACGCAACCGACCACCACGACCGGGACAGCCTCGCCCAGTGGATTCCCCGCCACGCCCTGCCGGCCCCCAGCCTGGTGGTGGCCAGCACCAACGACCCGTGGGTGCGGCTGTCGTCCGCCGCCTACTGGGCCGACTGCTGGGGCAGCCAGCTCGTGGATATCGGGCCAGCCGGCCACATCAACGTGGATTCCGGCCACGGCCCGTGGCCCCAGGGCCTCGCCCTGCTCCAGCGCCTTCAGGCCGCCTGCGAAGACCTGCCGCTCGGCAGCATCGACAACAGCTCGATCAACCGCCGGGGCCGCCACAGCGCACTCGCCAGACTCCGCCACCGCACCCGCCAGATCGCCGGCATCTGACCGCCGCAAACCGCCCGCGCCCGGGTCCGCAAGGACACCGGGCTGCACGCCGTGGACGCACAGCACCCGCCACACCCATCGGGCCTCACCGCCCGAAATCCCCATGCTGCGTGCAAAGCTCTGCACGAATCATCTGCATAGCTCTGCAGATTTAATTGGTTCAGGTGCCAGACCCCGGCGAATAAAGTGGCTGCGTTCCCAGCCCTTTTTGCACCGCACCATGTCCGCTACCCCAGCATCCACGCCCGCCATCGCGCTCAAGGGCGTCTCCCGCCGCTTCACCGACCCCGGTGGCGGCGAGGTCGGCGTTCGCACCACCGATCTGGTGGTTCCCCAGGGCGAGATTCACGGAATCATCGGCTTCTCGGGCGCCGGCAAGTCGACCCTCCTGCGCCTGGTCAACCTGCTCGAGCGTCCCGACGCCGGCGAGGTGATCGTCCACGGCCAGAACCTGACCCGGCTTTCGGCCTCCGGCCTGCGCCAGGCCCGCCACCGCATCGGGATGATCTTCCAGCACTTCAACCTGCTGCATAACCAGACCGTCGCCGAGAACGTCGCGCTGCCCATGCGCATCGCCGGCGCCAGCGCGGATCACATCAAGAAGCGCGTCGCCACCTGCCTGGATTTCGTCGGGCTGGCAGAGAAGGCCGATGTTTACCCCGGGCGGCTTTCCGGCGGCCAGAAGCAGCGCGTCGCCATCGCCCGAGCCCTGGCGCCCGAGCCCCACGTGCTCCTCGCCGACGAACCCACCTCGGCCCTCGACCCGCGCACCACGCTGGATCTGCTCGACGTGCTGGCCGACGCCAACCGCCAATTCGGCGTGACGATTCTCCTCGTCAGCCACGAGATGGAAGTCGTCCGCCGCCTGTGCCACCGGGTGTCGGTGATGGAGGGTGGCCGCATCGTCGAGCAGCTCGACATCGCCAACGGCGCGATTCCCGAAGGCTCCCTGCTTGCCAGCTGGCTGGCCGATTTCGGCGCCGTCGGCCCGGCCGCCAGCCCATCTCCGACGCAGTCCGAAGCGACTGCGCCCGCCCCGCACCACTTCGCCCTGGAGGCCGCCCATGCCTGAGAACCTCCTCGATACGCTGATCGAACTGCAGCCCGAGATCCTCAAAGCCACCGGCGAGACCCTGCTGATGCTCGCCATCTGCCTGTCGGTCGCGCTCGTGCTGGGCGGCGCGCTGGGCATCCTGGTGTTCCTCACCAGCCGTGGCCAGTCGCTGGAACGCTTCCGCGGCTTCAACCTGGTCACCAACGGCGTGATCAACGTGGTGCGCAGCTTCCCGTTCATCATCCTGCTGGTGGCGATCTCGCCCTTCACCCGGGTGATCGCCGGCACCTCGATCGGGCCGCTGGCGGCCAGCGTGCCGCTGTCCATCGCCGCCACCTTCTACTTCGCCCGCCTCATCGAGCAGACCCTCCGCGACGTGCCCCGGGGCGTGATCGAGGCCGCCGAAGCGATGGGCGCCTCGCCGCTGCAGATCGTCCGCCACGTGCTGCTGGTCGAGGCCCGCTCCGGACTCGTGCTGGCCATCACCGTGCTGGCCGTCAGCTTCCTGTCCTACTCGGCCGTGGCCGGCGTGGTGGGCGGCGGCGGCATCGGCGATCTGGCGATCCGCTACGGCTACTACCGGTTCCAGACCGACGTGATGGTCATCACCATCGTCCTGCTCATCGCCCTCGTCCAGAGCGTCCAGTTTGCCGGCCAGTGGCTCGCCCGCCGGATGGACAAGCGCTAAACCCCAAAACAACAACACCTCTAACCCAATCGTTCCGGAGAACATCACCATGCACAGCACCCGCCGCCACTTCGCCCTGCGCCTTGCCCAGCTCGCCGCCACCGTCGGCCTCGTCGCCGGGCTCGGTCTTGGCACCGCCCACGCCCAGGAGAAGAAGACCCTCGTCATCGGCGCCACCGCCGGCTCCAACTTCGACCAGCTCAAGCTGGGCATCAAGCCGGTGCTCGAGAAGAAGGGCTACACCGTCAAGCTCGTCGAGTTCAACGACTACGTGCAGCCCAACCTGGCCCTCGCCCAGGGCTCGCTGGACGCCAACCTGTTCCAGCACATCATCTATCTGAAGAAGTTCTCGGCCGACAAGGGTCTGAACCTCACCGACATCACCAAGGCGCCCATCGCCCCGCTGGGCCTGTATTCCAAGAAGCGCAAGAGCCTTGCCGACGTCAAGGACGGCGACCGCATCACGCTGCCCAACGACCCGAGCAACCTGGCCCGCGCGCTGGTCTTCCTCGAGCAGCTCAAGCTCATCAAGGTGAAGGCCGGCGTCGATCCGCTCAAGGCCACCGAGAAGGACGTGGCCGAGAACCCGCGCAAGCTGGTGCTCACCCCCATCGAAGCCGCCCAGCTGCCGCGCACCCTCGACGACGCCGAGTTCGCCCTCATCAACGGCAACTTCGCCATTTCCTCCGGCCTCAAGCTCACCGAGGCCGTGGCGCTGGAAAAGACCCCGGACCACTACCTCAACGTGGTCGCCGTGAAGACCGAGGACAAGGACAAGCCCTGGGCGAGGGACATCGCCGGCGCCTTCCATACCCCGGAATACCGTGCCGCGCTCGACAAGCACTTCGCCGGCTACGCTCGCCCGGCCTTCCTCCAGTAGTCAGGCACGCCTGCGTATCTGTAGGTCGGACTTCAGTCCGACACCGACATCTCACCGGTGACCGGAGATGTCGGACTGAAGTCCGACCTACACCGACCTACAACGACCTACAACGACCTACAACGACCTACACCGGCCAACAGTCCGCCCCCCAAGGATTCACGTCATGCTGAGCCCCGACCGTCCCTACTGGGACGCCGCCCTCGAAACCCAGTCCCGTGCCGACTGGGACGCCCTGAAGCTGCAGCTGCTGCAGAAGCATCTGCTCCACGCCTACCACCACTCGCCCTTCTACCGGGCGAGTTTCGACGCCGCCGGCGTGCATCCCGAGCTCGTCCGCAGCCTCGACGACATCCGCCTGTTCCCCTTCATCAACAAATCCACCCTGCGCGAGCGCCAGCTCGCCGTGCCGCCCTTCGGCGATCTGGTGGCCGTGCCCGAGCGGGACATCGTCTACATCTCCGCCTCCAGCGGCTCGACCGGCGTGCCCACCGCCTCGCCCTTCACGGCCCAGGATTTCGACGACTGGATCGACTACGAGGCGCGCCAGTTCTGGTCCTCGGGCCTGCGCCCGGAGGACCGCTACGCCCACTCCCTCAACTTCTCGCTGTTCGTCGGCGGCCCGTGCGTGCTGGGCGCCCAGAAGCTCGGCGCCCTGTCGATCCACGCCGGCACCGTGCCGTCCGAGCGCCTGCTCGCCATCCTGCGCCAGTTCCAGGTCACCGCCATCTGGACGACGCCGTCCTACGCCTGGTATCTGGGCGAGACCGCCATCAAGGAAGGCATCGACCTGCGGAAGGATCTGTCGGTACGGCGCATCTTCGTGGCCGGCGAGCCCGGCGGCTCGATCCCCGAAACCCGCCAGCGCATCGAAGACCTGTGGGGCGCCTCGGTGTATGACTACTACGGGCTGTCCGACATCTTCGGCTCCTGCGCCGGCATGTGCGAGGAGAAGGACGGTCTGCACTGGGCCGAAGATCACATCCTCGTCGAGGTGCTCCACCCGGACACCAACGAGCCCGTGCCCGAAGGCGGCCCCGGCGAGCTGGTGCTCACCACCCTCAAGAAGACCGCCCGCCCGATGATCCGCTTCCGCACCGGCGACATCGTGTCCTTCACCTCCGACCCCTGCGCCTGCGGCCGCACCTCGATCCGCCTCCAGGGCATCCACGGCCGGCTCGACGACATGCTCATCATCAAGGGCGTCAATGTCTTCCCCAGCGACGTGGAAGCCATCGCCCGCCGCGACCACGAGCTGACCGGCGAATACCGGCTGATCGTCGAGCGCGAAAACCACCTCGATCGCCTCACCGTCGAGGTCGAGCGCACCGCCGCCGCCACCGCCACCGATGCCGATCTCGCCGGCCGCTTCGCCCACCACCTGAAGGCCGTCACCGGCGTCAGCGCGGTGGTGAGCATCCTGCCGCCCGACACCCTGCCCCGCGCCACCCACAAGGCCAAGCGCGTGGAAGACCGCCGAAGCGGCGTATGGGGCTGAGGGCGACACCTCGCCAGATACAACACAACAAGACAAACCCAAGGAGCCTCGCCATGACCGAACGCAAAGCCGCCTACCGTTTCGAAACCCTGCAGGTCCACGCCGGCCAGCAGCCCGCCCCGGGCACCAACGCCCGCGCCGTGCCGATCTACCAGACCACCTCCTACACCTTCAACGACGCCGACCACGGCGCGCGCCTCTTTGCGCTGAAGGAGTTCGGCAACATCTACACCCGGATCATGAACCCCACCACCGACGTCTTCGAGCAGCGCATCGCCGCGCTCGAAGGCGGCGTCGCGGCGGTGGCCACCAGCTCCGGGCAGGCCGCCCAGTTTCTCGCCATCACCACCATCGCCCAGGCTGGCGACAACATCGTTTCCACGAGCTACGTGTATGGCGGCACCTACAACCAGTTCAAGGTCGCCCTGCCGCGGCTGGGCATCAACGTGAAGTTCGTCGAGGGCGACAACCCCGACGACTTCCGCCGCGCCATCGACGAGAACACCAAGGCGCTGTACGTCGAGACCATCGGCAACCCGCGCTTCAACATCCCCGATTTCGAAGCCCTCGCCAAGGTCGCCCACGATGCCGGCATTCCGCTCATCGTGGACAACACCTTCGGCGCTGGCGGCTACATCGCCCGCCCCATCGACCACGGCGCCGACATCGTGGTCGAATCCGCCACCAAGTGGATCGGCGGCCACGGCACCTCGGTGGGCGGCGTGGTGATCGACGCCGGCAAGTTCAACTGGGGCAACGGCAAGTTTCCGCTGTTCACCGATCCGGCGCCGGGCTACCACGGGCTCAATTTCTGGGAAGTCTTCGGCAGCGGCGGCCCCTTCGGCAACATCGCCTTCGCCATCCGCGCCCGGGTCGAAGGCCTGCGCGACATCGGCCCCACCCTGTCGCCCTTCAACGCCTTCCAGCTCCTGCAGGGCGTCGAGACGCTGTCGCTGCGCGTCCAGCGCCACCTGGACAACACGCTGGAACTCGCCCGCTGGCTCAAGGCCCACCCGCAGGTGGCGTGGGTCGAATACAACGGCCTCGAAGACAGCCCCTACCACGCGCTCGCCAGGAAGTACCTGCGTAACGGCTTTGGCGCGGTGCTCAACTTCGGCATCAAGGGCGGCGCCAACGCCGCGCGCACCTTCATCGACAACGTGGAGCTCGCCAGCCACCTGGCCAACGTGGGCGACGCCAAGACGCTGGTCATCCACCCGTCCTCCACCACCCACCAGCAGCTCTCCGAGGCCGAACAGAAGAGCGCCGGCGTGCGGCCCGATCTCATCCGCGTGTCGGTGGGCATCGAGCACATCGAGGACATCAAGGCCGACTTCGACCACGCCCTGCGCCGGGCCGGCCTGGCAACCGCGGCATGAGCGCCACCGTCTGGCCATCCGAAGGGGTGACACCGCGTCACGTGGGCAGACGGCCGTGCAGTAACCGGAGGAGCGCGCAGTGAGCGACTTCCGGCTCTCGGACCAGACCCGGGTGTTCCGCCCGGGCGCCCCGCTGCGCCTCGAATCGGGCGAGCAGCTACCGGACGCGCAGATCGCCTTCCGCACCTGGGGCCGGCTTACCCCCCGGGCCGACAACGCCGTCATCGTCTGCCACGCCCTCACCGGCTCGGCCGACGCCGACGACTGGTGGGCGCCGCTGTTCGGCGCCGGTCGGGCCCTCGACCCGGAGCGCGACTTCATCGTCTGCAGCAACGTGCTGGGCGGCTGCTACGGCAGCACCGGCCCCGCCAGCCCGGCGCCGGACGGCAGGCCCTGGGGGGCGCGCTTTCCGCGCATCACCATCCGCGATCAGGTGCATGCCCAGATCCTGCTGGCCGACGCCCTCGGCATCCGTCGCATCCGGCTGGTGATCGGCGGCTCGATGGGCGGCCTGCAGGCGCTGGAGTGGGCGCTGCTCGACGCGGATCGGGTCGACGCCGTGGCCAGCGTCGCCGCCGCCGCCCGCCATTCGCCCTGGTGCATGGCCTGGAGCGAGGCCCAGCGCCTCGCCCTCGCCGCCGACCCGAAGTATCGGGATGGGCATTACCCGCCGGCCGATCCGCCCGTCGCAGGGCTGGCCGCCGCCCGGGCGATGGCGATGGTCAGCTATCGCAGCCCCGGCGCCCTGGCCAGCCGCTTCAGCCGAGTTGGCGACAGTGACAGTGGCACCGACGAGGCTCCGTACTCGGCGGCCGACGGCGCCGTGCAGGGCTGGCTGCGCCACCACGGGCAAGCCCTCACCCGACGCTTCGATGCCAACAGCTACCGGGTGCTCCTCGATGCCATGGACACCCACGACCTCGGTCGCGGCCGGGGTGGCTGCGGCGCGGCGCTGGCGAGTCTCCACCAGCCGGTGCTGGTCGGCTCGGTCACCTCCGACGCCCTCTACGTACCCGAGGACCAGTTCGAGCTGGCCACCCTGTTGCCCGGCGCCACGCTGGTCGCCATCGACTCGCCCCACGGGCACGATGGTTTCCTGATCGACGCCGCGCGCTTCGAGCCGGCCCTGCGCCGTTTCACCGCCGGCATCGCCCCGCGTCACACGCCGCAGCCCGTTCGCCGTGCGGCCCCCATGCGCCCGGTGCACGCCGGGGAGCAGCGTGGCTGACCACGCCCCCGCCACCACCGTGATGCGCCGCGCCCTGCTGGGCAACCTGCACGACGCAGGCCTCGCCATCGGCGCCGCGGTGGGGCAAGGCAAGTCGGCGTTCTTCAGCGCGCCGGGCCTGTGCGCGCATGTCCTCGAATGCCTCGAGCTGATGCGCGACAGCGCCCGGGACATGCCTGCCGCCGACAAGGCCGCCCTTTCCCACATCGACTGGCCCGCCCTGGAGGCCCTGCCAACCCAGCAACAAGGCCCGCCCCATGAGTGGCGGGAGCGCCTCTGGCAGATCGCTCACACCCTCGTGCCCGCCACCACCGCCGCCTCCGTGCAATCCATGACGCCCCAACGGCCGAAAGCCGTCGCGAGACCGCGCCCATGACCTGATTTTCCACAGCACGCCCAGCTCGCCAGCGTGAATCGGGCTGTCTCCTTTGGTGCTGCTCCGGCAGCAGGCATACAATTGGAGCGGGGAGACGATTCACCGGTTTACGGTGCGAGGAAACAATGACAACAAGAGGGAATACCCTCAGAAACACCCCGGGGCGCCTTTGCGTGCGCGGCCTGCAGGGTTTCGTCGTGGTGCTGCTTGCGCTTTTTTTCTGCCTCATCGCAGACGCCCATGCCGAAGCGGTGCCGGAGACCGATACGGTCCGCCGGGTCGGCGTCACGTCATTCCGCGACAAGTCCGTCACCATCCGCGAATGGCAGCCGACGATGGACTACCTCTCGTCGCGGATGCCCGGCACCCACTTCATCGCCGTACCGCTCACGCTGCCCGAGTTCGAGATCGCCCTCGCCCACGGCGAGCTGGATTTCGTGCTCACCAACCCCCAGCACTACATCATCATGGAGACGCGCTTCGGCGTCTCGCGCCTCGCCACGCTGGTCAAGCGCGAAAACGGCGTCACCGTCAACCGCTTTGGCGGCGTGATCTTCACCCGCAGCGACCGGCCGGACATCCAGCGTCTGGAAGACCTCAAGGGCAAGCACATCGCGGCGGTAGACCGCACCTCCTTCGCCGCCTTCCTGCTCCAGTACGACCTCGCCCGGCAGGTCGGCCTCGACCTCGACAAGGACACGCACCTTCAATTCCTCGGTTTCCCCCAGGACAACTGCGTCATGGCCGTGCTCGAAGGCCGCGCCGACGCAGGCTTTGCCCGCAGCGGCGTGCTGGAAGCCATGGCCCGGGAAGGCAGCATCCCGCTATCCAGCCTGCGCATCATCCAGCCCGCGCCCCACCGGGACTTCCCCTTCCTCGTGAGCACCGGCCTTTACCCTGAATGGCCGCTCGCCGCGGCGCCCCACGTTCCCATCGACGTCGCCAACCAGGTTGCCGCCACCCTGCTGATGATGCCGCCCGACCACCCGGCCGCGCGGAGCGCCCGCTACTACCGCTGGTCCACCCCGCTGGAATACCAGCAGGTGCAGGCCGTCATGCGGCGCCACCACATCTACCCCTACGACAAGTCCGAACCGATCAACCTGCGGGACGTCCTGCAGCAGTATCTGCTCCCGGTCGCCATCGGGCTCGCCCTCATGGTGCTTGGGCTGGCGATCCTCTACGTGCGCACCCGCCAGCTCAACGTCGCCCTCAAGGCATCGCGCCTCAAGCTCAGCGACATGGCCCACCAGGACGCCCTCACCGGCCTGCCCAACCGCAACCTCCTCGAAGACCGCCTGACCCAGGCCCTCGCCCAGGCCGACCGCGCCAACAGCAAGGTCGCCATCTGCCTGGCCGACCTGGACGGCTTCAAGCCGATCAACGACAAGCTCGGCCACAAGGCTGGCGACGACGTGCTGCAGGACATCGCCAACAACCTCAAGGCCACCGTGCGGGCCGGCGACACCGTGGCCCGCTGGGGCGGCGACGAGTTCGTCCTGCTCATCACCGGCATCACCGACATCGACCAGATCGACGAAACCATGCGACGGGTGCTCGCCGCCGTCGCCCGCAGCAACACCCACAGCGGCGGCCTGCCGGTATCGGCGAGCATCGGCGTGAGCATCTTCCCCACCGACGCCCAGGCCCCCCAGACGCTCTTCAAGAACGCCGACGCCGCCATGTACGAAGCCAAGAAACGCGGCGGCAACTGCCACGTGCTCCACGCAGCGGAGCCCGTCCCCGCCTGACCCGATAACGCCGGCATGCTTCCGTCTGCCATAGGCCGCGTCCTGCAAAGCATTTTCGGATTCCACTGGAATCCATCTGAATTTTAATTGGTTCGTATCGCCGGACCCGCCCGCTAATGCGGGTGCGCGTGCAGGAGATCGGCGCGGACTTCTTCGTCTTCTCCGGCCACAAGGTGTTTGCCCCCACCGGCATCGGCGCGGTGTACGGCAAGCGGTCCATCCTCGAAGACATGCCCCCGTGGCAGGGCGGCGGCAACATGATCGCCGACGACACCTTCGAGAAGACCATCTACCACGGCCCCCCGACCCGCTTCGAGGCCGGCACCGGCAACATCGCCGACGCGGTGGGCCTGGGCGCGGCAATCGACTACGTCGAGCGCCTCGGCATGGAGAACATCGCCCGCTACGAGCACGACCTGCTGGTGTACGGCACCCGCGGCCTGCTCACGGTGCCCGGCCTCAAGCTGATCGGCACCGCCGCGGACAAGGCCAGCGTGATGTCCTTCGTGATGGACGGCTACCGCCCGGACGAAGTGGGCAAAGCCCTCAACGAAGAAGGCATCGCAGTACGCTCCGGCCACCACTGCGCCCAACCCATCCTGCGCCGCTTCGGGCAGGAAGCCACCGTGCGCCCCTCCATCGCGTTCTACAACACCTGCGAGGAGATCGACCGGATGGTGGCGGTGCTGCATCGGCTTGCGAGGGGCAAAGGGCGGCTCGGCAAGTAGGCCTATGCTGAACGCTAAACGGCCACGGTGCGAACCGTGGCCGTTTGTGTGCTGCACGATCGATCAACCCGCCAGCCGCATCCCTCGTTACCCTCTCAGATTGCCGATCACAGCCTGTGATTGCCCCTCTGAATGCCGGCGGATGTCATTGCACGATTCCGCTTGCCCTATCCATATCAGGCCGCACTGAGCAGGGCAACGAGTTCACTTCGACAAGCCGCACTGAATGCCATAAGCGGATCGTCGGGACGAGAGAACACATAAAGACGAATCTCGTCTGGAGAAATGTTGGATCTGTAGTATTTCTCGACGATGCGCCCTAATGACACAGTAAGACTAATAGTATTCAGAAACAATCAGCTTTCTTAACAACTTTCGAACCAGCCTTGTCGCTTAATGAAAAAACAACACTATAGAAACCGTCCGAGAGGCTCTTCTTCTTGTCTCCTTGTGTCAATTTTGCGAGCGAATACCAATTTTTTCTCAAATGAGAAGCAAGCTTCCTTGTCGCTCGTCCTGTACCACCACCAATAAGCACAAAAGTCACTTCCCTATCTGATCCAGGTAAGCATCCGCGGGACTTCGAGAACAAAGCACAGGCCCCATCTTCAGAGCTTTCAAAATTAATTGCTGGATCGTCCCAAAATTTTACTAAATCTTCTCTCTCGGGACTTCCTGAAATCACAACTCTCGGCTTGTCATCTTTTGTCATAGTACCAGGGCAGAATCTAAAGTAACTTGAATTCCACCTCTGCTCTCCAACCAAGATTGACATATGATTTGAGGTTAGTCCAATCAAGATAAATGTGTCAGCTCTTCTTATCTCGTCAAATTTGTCACTATTAACGTTAAGAAATTTGCGTTTATTAAAGTAGTCATAAACATCTTCATCAAACTGAATTCTAGGTTTATGAAAACCGAAGCTTCCAAATAACTCGCCAATTTCTCGCGCTGCAACCACATCATAAAACGACAAGGCTCGATTATCGAGATGCTTTATTCTCTTATCAGGAGAATTTTCTTTTCCACCATCAAACCCATTAACACATGCATTCATTTTCGAACATTGCTCTGCAATTTCAAATTTTGGCAGCACAAAGACTATTCTTCCGTCTTCTGGAATTGAGAACAAGCGCTGCAATGCATGCCATTTTGCGTGGTTCAGCGCCTTTGCCCATACAGTTGCGGCTATTGGGACGAGAACTGCTGCCAATACCGACCCCCCTAAGGCCAGTATAAAATTGGCGATTCCACGAAGAAGCGTTGCCGCTCCGTGATTACTACTAGAGCCAACTAGAATTCCATAAAGCAAACCACCTTCTTCGAGAGACGGAGAAGCAAGCGCTGCAAGTAGAAGAATTAGAGCAAGAGCGATTGATACTGATTTGAATGATTTTTCTTTTGATCCGAAAATCAGAGCCAACTTGTCCATGAGACACCCCCTATCGCTACGTTATTTTATATGCAAAATACACCATAATCGATAGTTATAATGCATTACTAAGTTATGTTCTATAGGATTTTTTAAAAGCCATCTGTTCGATTTAGGAAATCTCTGACTACTTAGTCGGCCCTGAAATATTCAATTCGCCGCTTGCAGCCGCCAGCCTGACGGCCAGGCTGCGCTGCCACTGAGTACCCGCCCAAGCATCCCGACCAGCACGCCGAGCGCAAAAAGGGCCGTCAGCCCCAAACGAGCCACCGCCCGCAGTAGCCAGCGCAAGTTGTAGCCCGCGGCACAGAGCACCGGGTGCAGCACATCTCCTTCAGATCCTTTCAGCCAGTTCCGCCGTAGCCCGCAGTCGTCCTTCAGGTGTCCGATTACGGGTTCGACTGCTTGACGCCGTTTAAGCAGACGACGCGCCTTGGCACTCAGGTTCTTGATTCGGCCCCGGTGGATGATCTCGACCCCGGGCACCTCCACACCCCGATAGCCCAGATCGACGATGGCGGTGTGGGGCTTCGGGGCGCCTTTGACGTCCTGCATCAGGATCGTCGCCTGCTCGATCTGCTCGGCGAGGGTGTGACCGTCGTAGGGATTGCCCGGAAAGGCCCGGGCGCCGACGATCAGGTTGCCTCTCTCGGTGGTGGCAATGCCCACCTTGACCCCGAATTCATAGGGCTGGCGCGCCTTGCCCTTGCCGATGCACTCGACTTCCGGCGCGTGCAGGGCGTAGAGCTTGTTCTTGTCCTTGGGCCGCTGGGT
>NZ_SSXU01000089.1 GCF_009469605.1 Zoogloea sp. 1C4
ATTTCTATATGATCTTTGACAATGGGCATATAGTACATGTAGAGAATAGAAGTAATAGGTTAGTACGATATTTTAGACATCTTTTTAACTTACGTTCTAATTTAAAATTAACTTCTTTCGTTCCGAAGAAACCTTACTCTAACAAAGAAATTAAAAAGTTATCTGATATATTATATAGAAATCGCGATTTAGATGAATCTGATATTGTAGTAATAATAAATTCTATTAGACCTAATACTATCAGAGAATCTTTAACAGAGTTAGAAACTAGTGAATATTATATAAATGCAACAGCAAAAAAAGATATCAATTTACTCAAGTCTGGCAAACAAATATAATTTACCTTATCCTGTTATAGAAGTAATATGCAATAGTCCATTTAAGTTTGCTAAAGAAGTAATGTCAAATGATGAAGATACTAAAGATATTATGTTTGCTTACTTATTTAAACTTAAATTAAAAAAGAGATATAAAGAAACAAAATGAGACAGTTTATTGAAGAATGCTTAACACCTAATTATAAGATTCACTGGTTAGATTCTATTTACTTTGATCCTGTATTACTTAACAATATACAGATGTATATAGCAATTAATGACAGTAGACTATTAAGAATATGATACTAAGAAAGTTTGATAATATATATCCTAGAACATTTTGGATAGCTATAATAGAAAAGGAAGAAGATGTATACACAATATTAAAGAAATTCACTATATACAACTTATTACCAGGTTTCGATAAAATACGAAAAGAAGCTGAAGAAGAAATGTTAAAGGCGTATGACGGAGATGTTATTGCAGAATGTAGACCGGTTATGTTAAACAGTAGTTCTGAGATGGGTATTATTTGCATAATATATAGACCTGATGAATTAGATGGTACGCATATAGCACACGAATCAGTTCACATAACTGATTATTACTTTGAAGTTACAGGTATGAATGGAGAAGAATTCTCAGGTGGTGGTAACGAAGGGTATGCGTATTTAGTTGGCTGGGCTGCTGGATGTTTTATTAAAGTAATGAAAGAATATGGAAAGACAGAGTAAAGAAGATTCATTAGCTCTATGGGAATTTGAGAAAAACAACGTTAAACAATTTGGATCTAAGATCAGTGAAGAGTTAAAAGAGTTAATGGAAGTTGCAGATAAGAAGATCAATAACTATTCCTTAACATACAATGAATTCATGGATGATATTCTAGAAGGTTTAGCTAAGTTGAAAGATACAGACAGCATTGAAACTAGACAGCTACAGATAAAAGGATTGTACAATTGTTTAACTAATAAGTATATTGAAGATGGAGAATGATGGTAAGAAATATGATTGTGGTAAAGTAAGAATGGATCTGATTCCATTAGATGTAGTTGAGAATATTGGTAAGGTACTTACTTACGGAGCTCAGAAATACTCAGATAACAGTTGGCAAAACCTTCCAGATTTTTGGAAAAGATATAAAGCAGCATTACTAAGACATCTTACTGCTATAGATAAAGGAGAATTAATAGATCCTGAAAGTGGACTACCTCATATAGATCATGTACTTTGTAATACAGTATTCTTAGATTGGGGATTTCATCATGGTAAAGCAATTAGTATTAATACAAAAGATATTGAACAAGATGAATAATTTAGAAGCTATTTGGTGGGAAACATAGGATATAGATGTAA
>NZ_SSXU01000090.1 GCF_009469605.1 Zoogloea sp. 1C4
CTGGCATTATACGGGCATGAACAACCAGACTGCCAGGAAGGCCGATTCCCTCCGGGAACGGGGATGAACGTGCGCCTGCGGCGCCCGTTCTTTTCCCCCGCCTTCTCTGTTTATGACCTGTCAGAAATCACATCACCTCCCCTGTGATTATTCTCTTTTTCCTCCTGTTCTGACTCTGAGTAACCGTCTCATTTAAACCGTCTTTCGCCTCCCTTTCCTGTTTCCGATACTAATGTCCATTTTCGCAGTAAAGGGACATTTAAGATGAATGCACGAAAAGCGGTACTGGCAGACAATCCGGAATTGATCCTGCGTGTGCTACAGCTGAGATTTGACGAGTCACTGTCGTACCCGCGCATTTCTGCGCAGACCGGTGTCAGCAAAACCGCCATTTTTTCTCTGGTGAGGCGATTTCACCAGGTATTCACTGACTGGCCTCTTTCCGGTGAATATTCCTGCGGGCAACTGGCCCGGGCTCTTTTCCCGGGGCGATACCCTTCAGCCCCGACCGTGACTCAGCCTGTGAAAGCAGAGAAACCCCGCCGGAACCGATTTTCACCGGAGTTTAAATGGAGACTGGTTCAGCAAACTCTTTTACCCGGTGCTTGTGTCGCACAAATAGCTCGAGAGAATGGAATTAACGATAACCTGCTCTTTAACTGGCGGCATCTCTGGCGTAACGGTGGCCTGCAACCGCCCGGCGAACATGAAACATCGCTACTTCCCGTGACGTTAACTCCGGAGCCGGATAATAAAATCCCGGCACCAGTGCAGATACCTGAACAGATAAATACACTGCCAGACAGTCTGTGCTGCGAGCTGGTTCTGCCGGCCGGAACTCTCAGGCTGAAAGGTGAACTGACACCGGCGTTATTACAGACACTTATCCGCGAAATGAAAGGGAGCAGCCACTGATGATATCTCTCCCTGCCGGTTCGCGTATCTGGCTGGTTGCCGGTATCACCGATATGCGAAATGGCTTTAACGGCCTGGCCTCAAAAGTTCAGAACGTCCTGAAGGATGACCCGTTCTCCGGGCATCTGTTCATCTTCCGCGGACGCCGGGGTGACCAGATAAAAGTGCTGTGGGCTGACAGTGACGGACTGTGCCTCTTCACCAAACGCCTGGAGCGGGGCCGCTTCGTCTGGCCGGTCACCCGCGATGGAAAGGTTCACCTTACTCCGGCTCAGTTGTCCATGCTTCTCGAAGGCATCGACTGGAAGCACCCGAAACGAACGGAACGCGCTGGCATCCGCATATAACCCGTTGTAAAGTGAGGATATGGACACCTCACTTGCTCATGAGAATGCCCGCCTGCGGGCACTGTTGCAGACGCAACAGGACACCATCCGCCAGATGGCGAAATACAACCGCCTGCTCTCACAGCGGGTGGCGGCTTATGCTTCCGAAATCAACCGGCTGAAGGCGCTGGTTGCGAAACTGCAGCGCATGCAGTTCGGTAAAAGCTCAGAAAAACTTCGCGCTAAAACCGAACGGCAGATACAGGAAGCCCAGGAGCGAATCAGCGCACTTCAGGAAGAAATGGCGGAAACGCTGGATGAGCAATATGACCCGGTACTGCCATCGCACCAGCCGCCGGCCAGACGACGCCCCCCGCCGCACCCGA
>NZ_SSXU01000091.1 GCF_009469605.1 Zoogloea sp. 1C4
CTAAGTCAATTATAAGACAATTATCAAGCTTAGATAATAATGTAGTTTTACCTGATTTTGGTTTACCAAATAGGATTAAAAATCTTGGATTATTAACCTTTGGTTTGTTTTTCTCTTTTGGTAGTATTAACATATTAAAATAGGTTAATGCTTTACCTGTGAGATTCTGAAATTATCTGACAAAAACTGAAATTTTACACAATGTAAAGTTATTCGTTATTCATTGTTGAGAATATTGTTAACAGTAGTACTGTTACTAATATTAATAATAACATTTACTATATTATTTTTATCTGCTTTACGATAGTTATTCAAAAACAGACTAGGATTATCAATAGGAATGATTGTATAACCAATCTGAATAAACTTCTGGTAAATACGTACAGGTTGACCCATGTAAGTAAAATCGTAACCACGATCTTCTTCATAGTCTTCCATGATCTTAGCATATTCTGCTAGTCGTTTCAATGCTAAATCAAATTCTGAAATAGCATCATATTGACGCAATTTAAATGCTCGATTTGCGAACGGACATGTAAGTGAATTATCATATGAACATGTCGGTCGATAATATTTTTTATTGAATGCAGAGAAATGTGCATTTCGATTGCATCCAAAACATAGCAAGTCTTCAGGACCTGCATATGATACACTGTATTCCGGATCTTCCGGAGTGTGAATTCCATACCATTTAGCAAACGGTAAGCGGTTTTTAACTTCGTTTAATATACGATTTTTCAAAGAACCCTGAGGGTCAATATTTTGTTTCGGAAGTTTAATTGTAAAACCTTTCATAATCAGCCTTTTTTAATTTGTTTAAATACTACTTTTTGTTCTTCAGCACTTGCAGTATTTGTTTCAATTAGATTACCATATTGAAGTTCGTTTTCAAATTCTAATATACATGGTTCACCATCTCTTACTTTTAAGAAATGCATATAAACCTTATTTTTTACAGGTAGACGACGTACTCCATATATAGCTAGATTAAGTATCTCTGGTCTGTGAACAGCAATAACAAAATCACTAGCTTGAAATATTGCATCAGATGCTGATAAATCACTTCTCATTGGAAAGTGAGTGCTTGGATTATTAATTCTATCAGGACTTTCAATATTACGATTCATCTGTGAAAGCTGTATTATACTAGTATTAGAAAGTTTCTTCTTCTGTATAAACATTTTCTGTAAATCGACTATTGTACTTCTTTCTCCACCCTCTCCATTTACTAGAAGAACGTGGTCTAATACTACTATTAGCCAACGACCGTTAGCTACAGTATTATGAAAGTAATCTATAGTATTACCTATTTCTTCTACATTACATACTTTATCAACAAAGTATATATTGTATTTCTTAATGGTTTCAGCTGCCGATTCAGCTTTTAATAAGTCTTCATCACTAAGTGTTTCTACTGAACTATATAATTCAGATACAGTTTTCTTAGTTTTATTACTTATTACACGACCAACATTTCTGTAGTCTACCATTTCTAAACTAAAGTATAATACTACGATATCCTGATTAGGATTAAGATCAATCAAATCCATTACTAACATATTTGCAACTGAGCTCTTACCACTACCT
>NZ_SSXU01000092.1 GCF_009469605.1 Zoogloea sp. 1C4
AGAGAGCATAAGCCGGGAATGGAAAGACCGGTACAAGCGAGGTAGGAGTGCATCAGGCAAATCCGGTGCACAATCTGAAGACGTGATGTGGGGCGTAAAGCCGGAAGTATGTGAGCTGGCTGCCAAGAAAAGCCGCTATTGTTTATGATATACCCGTACCGTAAACCGACACAGGTGGATGAGGAGAGAATCCTAAGGCCGACGGGAGAAGCATTGTTAAGGAACTCGGCAAAATGACCCCGTAACTTCGGGAGAAGGGGTGCCATGTAAAAGTGGCCGCAGAGAATTGGCCCAAGCAACTGTTTAGCAAAAACACAGGTCTATGCAAAACCGAAAGGTGAAGTATATGGGCTGACGCCTGCCCGGTGCTGGAAGGTTAAGGGGAGAGGTTAGCGGTAACGCGAAGCTTTGAACTTAAGCCCCAGTAAACGGCGGCCGTAACTATAACGGTCCTAAGGTAGCGAAATTCCTTGTCGGGTAAGTTCCGACCCGCACGAAAGGCGTAATGATTTGGGCACTGTCTCAACAATACACCCGGTGAAATTGAAATACCAGTGAAGATGCTGGTTACCTGCGCCAGGACGGAAAGACCCCATGGAGCTTTACTCCAGTTTGATACTGGGATTCGGTATTGCATGTACAGGATAGGTGGGAGGCTAGGAGATGGTAACGCCAGTTGCCATGGAGCCGCTGTTGGGATACCACCCTTGCAGTATTGGGTTTCTAACCAGCCGCCGTGACCCGGCGGTGGGACAATGCCAGGCGGGGAGTTTGACTGGGGCGGTCGCCTCCGAAAGGGTATCGGAGGCGCTCAAAGGTTCCCTCAGAATGGTTGGAAACCATTCGAAGAGTGCAAAGGCAGAAGGGAGCTTGACTGTGACACCGACGGGTGGAGCAGGTACGAAAGTAGGGCTTAGTGATCCGGTGGTATTAAGTGGGAATGCCATCGCTCAACGGATAAAAGCTACCCTGGGGATAACAGGCTTATCACTCCCAAGAGTTCACATCGACGGAGTGGTTTGGCACCTCGATGTCGGCTCATCGCATCCTGGGGCTGTAGCAGGTCCCAAGGGTTGGGCTGTTCGCCCATTAAAGCGGTACGCGAGCTGGGTTCAGAACGTCGTGAGACAGTTCGGTCCCTATCCGGCGCGGGCGTAGGATATCTGAGAGGAGCTGTCCTTAGTACGAGAGGACCGGGATGGACTGGCCGCTGGTGGATCTGTTGTATTACCAAATGCATAGCAGAGTAGCCAAGCCGGGACGGGATAAACGCTGAAGGCATCTAAGCGTGAAGCCCCCCTCAAGATGAGATATCCCATAACGTCAAGTTAGTAAGACCCCTTGAAGACGACGAGGTAGATAGGGCAGAGGTGGAAGTGTGGTAACACATGGAGCTGACTGTTACTAATAGGTCGAGGGCATAACCAAGCAAGGTGATAGGAAATGGATGATTCTTTGTATGCAGTTTTGAAGGTACAATATATCTTCAATATGGCCCAGTGGCTCAGTTGGTTAGAGCGCCGCCCTGTCACGGCGGAGGTCGAGAGTTCG
>NZ_SSXU01000093.1 GCF_009469605.1 Zoogloea sp. 1C4
CTCGAAAAAGCAGTTAAAGCTGAAGAAGTTAGTACTACTAAAGTACGTGGAGATGCTCAGATTAATCCTTATGAATTAGCTTAATTTGTGCAAATTATACACAAGTTTATAACAATAAATTAATGAGTACGTTATATGAATATAAATAAAGAAACTATGAAGAAAGTACTTGATTTAACAAAATGCAATAGCACTGAAGAAATTTGTGATGTGCTTGAAAAAGAAATTGATAACAAACGAAAAGCAGATGCTTATCTTAAAGAAGCAGGTGAATCTTTGGTTGAAGAATATAAGAAAGAAGCAGTAGCTGAACCTAAGAAGAAAGGTATTATTAAGCGTACTATTCATTGGCTAAAGAGTTTGTTTAAGAAATAATCTCGTTGAACTGATAGAGAGGTCTGACAGGGACAGACATTAAATATTCCCTGACATACTCCCCTGTAGTATATGTGGTTAATACACTAGTCTCTAAAACTGGAGTACTCAGTCGGATCTGAGCAGGGGGACTAATAGCGTAGGTTAGAGATGCGCATAAATTTTTTGAATATGGAAAAAATATGTACAGAATGCGGATTAGAAAAACCTATATGTGAATTTGTTAGAAACAATACTAAGAAAGATGGATACACTTCTTATTGTAAAGAATGTCATAGAAAAAGATGTTTAAAATATTATTACAATAATAAAACAAAATATCGTGATAGTTCTAAAAGGAAAAGACATTTAATAAAACAGTATATCAATAATATCAAACAAAAAGGCTGTTCCATGTGTGGTGAAAAAGATATAGCATGTTTAGATTTTCATCATATAAATAATAAAGTAAGAGATGTATCCAGCTTAATAAAAAATGAGAATCTAAATAAAGTAAAATTAGAAATAGAAAAATGTATAGTATTGTGTTCTAATTGTCATAGAAAATTACACTATAAAAAGAATTATGATTGACTTCTAGAAGAAAATAATAAATAGTGATAAGTTTAGAACTCCGGCTTTAACATTCTTAAAGACCGGAGCTTATTGTTAGTACCCAATTGGTACTACTGAATATTATACATACTGGGACGAATAGAAAGATCGTTGCATTAATGGTTATACCGCAGAGGATGGAGATTACATCACTGGGTATAACTATTTTTATATTAATTTTTGTCCAATGCAACGTATAGTTAACACTGTTACTAAATTACCTAATGGAGAAACTAAAGTAAAAAGAGATAGTGTAGTAACATTCCCTGATTTCTATGATTATGACTATTTCTACTTCTAGGCAGTACAAGAAGCAGAAGATAAAGGAAAACACATATGTTTACTTAAATCACGCCGTAAAGGATATAGTTACAAAGGTGGAGCTATGGCATGTCGTAATTATTATTTGATACCTAATAGCAAAACATATATATATGCTTCTAATAAACAGTATCTTACAGAAGATGGTATCCTTACTAAAGCTTGGGACTATATGGACTTTATAGATAAGAATACAGCTTGGGGTAAGAAACGATCTGTTAACAGTACTATGCGTAAACGAGCTGGAT
>NZ_SSXU01000094.1 GCF_009469605.1 Zoogloea sp. 1C4
TGCGGTAAGACCTACTACAAGCAGATTATCAAAGATAATAACATCGGCTATGAGGGGGTGTAATTTAAACTGTGTCAAGGCTTGTTCTTAACTTTCATTCCCACTCCCTGCTGGGGGCATGCCCCCAGCAGGGAAGCCTTTTCGGCTGCAAAGTTACATAATTTTAAATCTATCTCCAAATTTTATTGCCAATTGTTGAGAAATTTGTCCCCAATTTGCCAGTGGCATAGTCCATTTCTTACGGATGTTGCGGTAAGCTAAGTACACAAGCTTCTCCAAAGAATTATCCGTAGGAAAGACCCCTTTAGTCTTTGTGACCTTTCTTACCTGTCTGTGATACCCCTCAACCGTATTGGTCGTATAAATGAGTTTACGGATGGCTGGAGTATATTGGAAATACTCTGTCAGACGTTCCCAATTGTCACGCCATGACTTGATGACAATTGGGTACATCTCTCCCCACTTAGACTCTAACAGGTCTAAATTAGCAGCAGCGGAGTCTTTGTTTACTGCACCATATACTGTTCTTAAATCCTTGATAAACTCCTTTTGATGCTTACTGCCAACATACTTGATGGAATTGCGTATCTGATGGACAATACAGAGCTGCACAGAACTCTCAGGAAATACGCTTTGGATGGCATCTGGGAAGCCTTTGAGACCATCAATACAACAAATCAAGATGTCTCGAACACCACGGTTCTGAAGATCCGTAAGAACTTCTAGCCAGAAGTTAGCTCCTTCACTCTTAGACACATACATACCTAACAGTTCTTTTTGGCCTTCCTTGTTGATACCAAGAATGTTGTAAATGGCTCGTGTGACAGCTCTGCCATTCTCATCCTTTACCTTATAATGGATAGCATCAAGCCAGCAAATGGCATATACAGGATCGAGCATGCGAGACTTCCAGGCGGTGATTTCGGGTAATACACGGTCTGTTATAGAGCTGATAGTATCGGCTGATAGAGTTGTGTTGAACTCACGCTCAAAGTAGCTGCTGATGTCACGTGTGCTGGTGCCCATGGCGTACATCTCAATAATCTGGTCTGCCATGCCATTGGCAAGAATAGTCTCACGCTTCTTTACGGTCTCAGGTTGGAAAGTTCCGTCTCGGTCACGAGGAGTCTCTATAGTGACCTCACCATATTTTGTTTGAACCTTCTTACTCATCTTACCATTACGACGGTTGCCGGAAGAGCGTTCCTCTTCACTTAAATGAGCGTCCATCTCACCTTCGAGAGCTGAGTTGAGAATACGCTCTAACAATGGAGCTAATGCTCCGTCCTTGCCAAATAAGGCTTCACCACTACGCAACTGCTGAGCTGCTTTCTTGTAATCAATTTCTAAGTTGTCCATAATATAAAAACTGTGTTAAACTACTTTTATTGTAGCTTGACACAGTTTAGTTTACACTCTCCAATTTAATGCGTCTGCCCTGGTACTTCCTAGCACCTGGAATGATACTTTCTCCAACCCGAGAAGAAGCTCTTTCCAACCCGTAAAGACGCTTATCCCCAC
>NZ_SSXU01000095.1 GCF_009469605.1 Zoogloea sp. 1C4
GGATAGCATTGCATACAAGAGCTGGAGTCTATACGAGTATAGTTGGAGACGATGATCAGGCCATCTACTCCTTCAGATCCTCAGGAGGAGTCAAAATATTTCAACAGTTTGAAAAACACTTCAGACGTAAGCGGCTCGCCAGAACCGTATTGATATTTACTGAGAGGTCAGATCAACTTTCCAGGGCAACAGATCGCGTACCCGGTTTGCCGGCCAATCCTGGATATGCTCAATGACGTAACGCAGCCATTTTTCTGGTTCCACATTGTTCAGACGGCATGTGCCGATCAGCGAGTACAACACCGCCGCATGTTCGCCACCGCTGTCGGAACCCGCGAAGAGCCAGTTTTTCCGGCCTACGGCCACTCCCCGTAAGGCGTTCTCTGCGATGTTGTTGTCGATTTCCACCCAGCCATTACTGCAGTACACGTTCAGGGCCTCCCACTGTTTCAGCAGGTATGCGAACGCTTTTGCCGTATCCGAGTGACGCGACAGTGTTTTCATCTGTTCCTGTATCCAGTCATACAGTGACTGCATCAGTGGAGCCGCTCTGGCTTTTCTTGCTGCCAGACGCTGTTCTGCTGAACATCCCCGGACTTCTGCCTCGATGACATACAGTTCACCGATACGCTGCAGGGCTTCCGTGGTGATGTCGGTTGGCACTCTTGCATGCACATCGTGGATTTTTCTCCGGGCATGGGCCATACACGCGGCTTCCGTTATTCTGCCGGATTCGTATAACGCCCGGTAACCACCGTAAGCATCTGCCTGAAGCACACCGCTGTAACCGGCCAGGTGATTCTGTGGATGGATACCTTTCCGGTCCGGGCTGTACGCGAACCAGACCGCCGGGGGCATCTGTGAACCGGCGTTACGGTCATCACGGACATAGACCCACAGCCGGGCAGTTCTTGTTTTACCACTGCCCGGCTCCTGGACCGGAACGGGGATATCATCCGCATGGACTTTACCGGGCATCAGCACATACTGGCGCAGGACGTCATACAGCGGCTCCAGCAGTTCAGCAACGGCACCTGTCCAGCGCCCCAGCGTGGCGCGGCTCAGCTCCACGCCCTGGCGACGGTATATTTCTGACTGGCGGTATAACGGCAGATGGTCTGCATATTTCCCGGTAACAACATGGGCCAGAAGCCCCGCTCCGGCATAACTGCGTGCAATGGGTTTTGAAGGTACTGTTGCCTGCACGATATGGTCGCACCGGCAACAGGCCAGTTTCGGACGTTGTGTTTCGATAACCTTAAAGGCGCTGCTGATAAGCTCCAGTTGCTCTGACACATCACACCCCAGAGGACTGAGGTCACCACCACAGGCCGGGCAGCATTCCTCTTCCGGCCGGATGACCCGGGTTTCACGGGGAAGTGAGGCCGGTAACGGCTTACGGGCTGAAGACTGGCGCAGGGCGGATGGCAGTACCGGGTCATATTGCTCATCCAGCGTTTCCGCCATTTCTTCCTGAAGTGCGCTGATTCGCTCCTGG
>NZ_SSXU01000096.1:0-736 GCF_009469605.1 Zoogloea sp. 1C4
GACGATCCTACCTCTTTTGTTTTTGCCATAACATACATTGCTGAAATTGAAGGTCTAGTGGTCACGGTTTGCACCATTGACCGATTGTCGGGTGCAAAGTAAGTGTACTGAGTGCAGCCATGCAACTGATTGGGTGTAACGTGGCAATTTAGTTGTGGCTTGCTTATTTGCATACCGAGATAGTTGTGAGAACTTCAACGTATTTCTCAACTCATCATTGTTCATGTATTCGTTGCAGTCGTGCAAGTTTTTCTTGTTGTTTTTGGCGTTGAAGTCGGCAAACCCCGGCAACATACTGCCACAGAAATTGAAAACGCTTGTTTTTAGATTGCCGTGCCTTATCTTTGCACTCACAAACGTGGAGCACAGCATATGCGTGGAGCTTTGCGACATATAACATAGTATTAACTTAGAAAAAAGAAAAGTATGGGATTCATCGTATTCGAGGAAGAGGCATTCAACTATCTTGATGCCCAGTTGGAGAACTTCGTGAAGCGCATGGACAGAATCCGTGAGCGCAGTGAGGACAAGACCATGAACAAGTGGCTCGACACGCAGGACGTGTGTCAGACGCTCAACATCTGCCCACGGACAGTGCAGACGCTTCGGGACAACGGAACTTTGGCTTATACGCAAATCAGCCACAAGACCTACTACAAGCCGGAGGACGTGATGGCTATCGTAGCAGTAGTGGAGGACAGGAAAAAGGACATGCGCTTTCGCAAGCGCACAGGTT
>NZ_SSXU01000096.1:837-1443 GCF_009469605.1 Zoogloea sp. 1C4
GGCTGTCAATATACAACAGCCACTTAATCCAAAGCAGCAAGTAAACCGAGTAACGTAAGTATCAACAATAAAACGAGACAACTATGAGCAATGAAGTAATGACAAGAAACAGCGAGTGGATGAACCACATCGTGAACCACCTCAACCGAATGGTTGACAATTTTGAACGTGCCGTGATGAACTACCGCCCCATGCTTGGCGGTGAGCGGTTCATGACGGACAAGGAGCTTTGCGCCAGGCTGCAACTGAGCCGAAGAACCCTGCAGGACTACCGAAACAACGGTGTCATCCCGTATATCCAGCTTGGCGGAAAGATACTCTACCGCGAGTCCGACATTCAGAAGATTCTGATGGCTAACTATCGTGAGGCGTACAGAATGAAGGGCTTGTAGGAGAAATACATGTCCTTGATGAGTGGGGTGAAATGAACAAGGCGACAACGTATAACTTACCGAGCGTGGTTGTTATAGGTTGTCGCCTCGTTTTATTGGCTATACCGAGTTGGTCGTGTTTGCCGGGTGTTCTCCGTATGGTCTGTATAAAATCTAATACCATGCTAAAACACACTGCGGAGGTTCGCCCAAGTGGCTGGAGGCGCAAAGCCTC
>NZ_SSXU01000097.1 GCF_009469605.1 Zoogloea sp. 1C4
ACCTAATATATAGCTCTTGCAGTATAACTGTGGGAGCTATGGTTTACCGTTTCAAACCAATTGAGTCACCATTATAGCAATTTTATTTATCAATAAAAATATATATTATGGAAACACCAAAAATTACAGTTAGTGAAGCTCTCATAATAGCAAAAGAATATCATCTTGAAGCAGAAGTAACCGAATGCATCAAACAAGGTATGTCACCAATCGAAGCGTTAATTGAATGGGATTTAATATAAAATTAGAGATGGATAAAAGACAAAAAAACAATTTAATGACACTATTAACATTGATTGTGGTACTTGGTCAATTTATTCTATGGATAATATTATTACTATTAGATAAAGTATGATAAAGCTTATAAATAATATAACACAAATTATAATATTATTAGGATGTTGTGCTATATCAATATTTATATTATTTGTATTAATTACATTTATCAAAAATGTAGACGATTTTGCAGCAATAACAAATATATATGACTATATACGTATGCAAAATATAACAATAAAGATTGATACAATATTATTTACAGTAATAGTAATATCCTATCTTAATAGAATAAACAATACTATCTAGATTTGATTATCTTTATAGTAACTAAACAGAAAGCTAGCGCTGTAAAGACTGGCAAATTTAAGATTGCACATGGAGATTGAACGCTGAAACATGTGGTAACTAAATAGGAGAGATCAGTTGGTTCAAGGTAGTTACGCTTAGTGTTTGCCTACTAAGTATCACTACACAGTCAGGTTGGAAGACTGACATTTAAAAAACTCAATAACTTCCCAAGACATTGAGGGCACCAGTTTCTTATATTAGCGTAAGGCTTACAGAAGAAGTCATAGTTCCTATATAGATGAAAAGATGTACTCGGAGTTAATAACTCAACGTTATGACAGTATGCAGCTATAAAGATATAAATTTTAGGTGTAAAATGCTAATCGTTTATTTCTATATTGTAAGGATACAGCCATACTATCCTTTACTTTATTATTACTTAACCACACACTACAGTCTGTGAAGATAGTAGTGTTTTAAACTGATTATTAACTTAAATTAAGATAAAATGAAATGACTAAATTAATTAAACCAGTAATGATAGACAATATAATACGAAGTGGAGTAGTATTAAAGTCTAAGAAAGCTTATAAAGAAATAAGCAAACTTGAACTTACAAATTTATGTGCTATAAGAGCACATGATAATAGAAGTAGTTGCGCTTATTATAAGCCTTGTGCAGATATATCTATGTGTAAGCTTTGTTTCTTAAATGCTAATAATTATTTGAATGTTTTAAAGTATATAAAACATAATAAAAACAAATTTCCATTAAAATCAACATTATGAAAACAAGAAAACACTTTATCAGAAAGTACGAACTCTTAGCAAGATGTATTCAAACTAATT
>NZ_SSXU01000098.1:0-519 GCF_009469605.1 Zoogloea sp. 1C4
ACTAAGGAGTTGCAGCTTGAAATAATTCATCATCACAGTATCTTCTGTAGTACTTAACACCATATTGATCTTTTAATTTATGGTCTACATAATAGTTCAATAATAAGTTACCAAGAGCTTGTGAAGTACGTAGTCCTATAGATAATCCTTCTGGTAACATTGATACACATCTATCTAATAATATTATAAGTTTCTTATCTTTGAAATATTTTCTGATAACCTCCATCATGATTACTTGATTTACTTTCATATAAAACTTACGAATATCACATTTGTATATATACTTAGTTTCCTATGGATTATTTTTGATATTGTAGACCATTCTATAGAATAAATAATGTAGCCCTCTACCTTTAAGACCAGCTGCTGAATCTGCTATGAATCGCTTCACTAAATGTTTTTCAACAACTCTCATTATTGCATTTAAAGCTATTCTTTCTCTTAAAGGTATTACTTGTATTATTCTCTCTTTCCCCCATTCATAAAGTTTATACTCTCCATAACTCCTAATTTTAAAAG
>NZ_SSXU01000098.1:595-956 GCF_009469605.1 Zoogloea sp. 1C4
TCTTAAAGGTATTACTTGTATTATTCTCTCTTTCCCCCATTCATAAAGTTTATACTCTCTATAACTGCTAATTTTAAAAGTAGCTTCACTTATTTCCTTCTGCAACTACTGTATTACTAATTCCTTGTTTTCCATTAAGTATATTCCAATTGCAGAAGTTTTTCTCTTAGTGCCTCTCATAACATAATTGAAACTTTCTAACATATTAGAATATTCAATTATTTCTTCTATTATATATCCTTCTCTGCGCATATCTCCTTCAGTTTCGCCATCTACCTTCTTCGAGAACTAACCTACCAAACGCATGATGGCACGCACGTGATTTTTTACTTCTGTCAGTATTTCAGGAAGTTTAGTAAGG
>NZ_SSXU01000098.1:1064-1392 GCF_009469605.1 Zoogloea sp. 1C4
TTACTTCTTTCAGTATTTCAGAAAGTTTAGTAAGGCTCGGTCCGTTAGGCATAATAGCCTATATGGTTCTGACTGCGTTTCTGTTTGCAAGACGGGAACTAATGTTCGTGTTAGTATTCGAAGCTGAGTTGTTCGTGTTCAAGTAAGCTACACTCTCATTGGCATTCGAGTTGTTGTAAGAACGTTGAACTACTTATAGTTTCCTACGGACCTCTACCCATGTTTTAGTAATTTTTATTATAAAGCTTTAAAAGTTTCTATATCTTTTTCTTCTATGATAGTACCTCTGAAGGCAAGACGGGAACCAATGTTCGCGTAAGTACCCGAA
>NZ_SSXU01000009.1 GCF_009469605.1 Zoogloea sp. 1C4
CATCCAGCAGCGATTGGGGATCGAGTGTTTGAGTTCATACTGTCTATTTATCAATGACTTAACGGTATGAATTTTACCGAGAGTGGCGCGGGTTCACAAGGGGGTTGGCGTTAAGTTGGGAGCATTGGCATTTGACCCCGCACATCTCCTCAGAAACGCGTACGCACGTAATCAGCGTTTGCGTGGAGGGCTGGTAAAGCTCGGTCAGCACAAGCTTCTAGCAGCACTCGCCGAAGCCATCCCGCACCTAGCCGAGCCCATGAAGAGACCACCCAGGCATACCGCAGAGGAGATTTCAGCGCTCGCGCAAGAGATGTTTGAGCACATCAGATGTCCTAGTCCAAGCTTCGAAGAAGCTGAAGGCAACAGACCGAACGTGGTCTGATCACGCCACGACGCTCAGCATTGCTTTCTGGCGTTTGAGGTTGCCTCAGCTGGAAATAGTAGTGAAAGCAAGACAGCAGAAGCGGAAGGCCGACTAAACGTTTGTCGGATGGTCGCTCTCAGGCATTTCGGTTTACTCCGCGACCGGCTCCTATGGGTCGATAACTGTCGTTGATCAAATAGTATTTTCTGGTAGTGCCGGCCTGACCCCACAATGTCGGGTCACGCTGTGCTGACCCGACCTACGGAACTACGGTGTCCTCAAGTCGAGCCAGACATTCCAGCCAGCGCTCCACGGGGCTTGACTGGGATAACAGTATCTACCCGGCTGAATTGAGTGACACTCGGCCGACTTGTCGACCGAGCCTGCTGAGAATAGCGATCATTCATGCGCCGCTGGTCGGCTGACCACGGTAATCTGCAATCCCGAGCTAAACATTAGGTCCTTGAGGTCTCGAAGGCAGGATTGGATCGAGCGCGTGAGCTCGCCAGGTTGAGAGATCTGTTGATGTCTTTACGCACCGCTGCGAAGTGCGCTAAACTATGCGACAGTTAATGACTTACCTGCTCTGCTGCTTGTGGGTGGGATGTTCGGAGACTTCCTAGGTGGTCTGCTGATCCTCGCCTCCATCATCTCGATGCTGGAGATCAAGTTCTCTATCGATGGTTCGCCGAAGAAAAGGAGCAAGAAATGAAGATCGAAGTAAACCTGAAATGCAAGTGCAATGGCGCCAAGTCTCTGGGGGTTAAGGCAACAGACCACTGAGGGAAGCTAGAACGTTCGCTGCAAGTGGTGGGTAAGAGCAGACTCCCCCGCCAAAACCCAAAGCGCCCATCGGGCGCTTTGTCTTTTCTGTATCGATTATCTGTTTATATTCAGTGTCGAATTCTGGGGACGCAGTACGTGGCAAACGGTCCGAAATCGCCGCTTGTTCTCATTGGCCGAATCGACAGGCTGCCGTTTAATGCACTCCACCCTTGGCCGGCAGTTATCTGAAACATTGCAGACCCCAACGGCTAGACATCAAAACGTCAGCAAAGGCCGATCACCGGCCGTTCCTTCGGGCGCCCCTCACCCCTTCTTCTTCCAGCTCGTCCTGCACGTTTCCTGCAGATAGTTAAGCACCCTAGTCTCGTCATCCCCATCCAGTTGCTGACTGGCCTCCGGCCCCAGGTCTTCGTCCCACAGGCGGCGGATGTCGGACTGGTATTCGAAGGGGACGACGTTTTCGATGAAGCGGGCGACGGCGGGGGTGTCGAAGCCGGTGTTCCTGAAGTTGTCCCAGATGGCGAGGGCGTCTTTCTTGCGCAGGCTGCGGGTGGGCTCGAGGCCGGTTGCGACCATCAGGAGCACGCCGCATTGCACGTCGGGGTGTTCGCCCTGGGTGCCCATGATGCGTTGCCATTCGGCGGCGCAGGCCTTGTCGTGGTGGGTGATTTCGCCGATGGAGTGGCTGTCGAAGAAGAACAGGCCGGAGAAGCGGTCCTGGTTGCGGTAGATCTCGGTGGCGGGGTGTTCGCGTAGCAGGGGCAGCACTTCGGCGGTGAAGCGGGTGCATTCCTTTTCGATGACGCGGCGGATGGCGGGCGGGGCGTCTTCGAGCCAGCCATCCAGCACGCCAAAACTGGTGCCGCGCTTTTTGGTGGCGGCTTCGGCGAGCTTGAGGAAGCGGTCGACGCTGAAGAAGCCGCCGGGCTTCTTTTCGGCAAACAGCACGAGCAGCGCGCTGTTGATGACCGATTCGCAGAACACGTGCCATTCCTGGGCGTCGTCGCGGGCCACGCCAAACTTGCCGGCGAGCCAGTAGGCGGCGTCGATGGACTGCTGGTTGCGTTCGCGGGCGCCGTGTTCGGCCAGATAGCGGGAGTAGGTGATGCCGGGCTCGACGGTGCTGCGGGCGAGGAAATCCTTTTCGCTTTCGCGCAGGACTTCGGGGGCGCCGAGCAGGCGTTCGGTGGGCAGGGCGTGGAGCCGGCGCAGGCGGTCGGCGCCGGCCTTGGAGAGGGCGAGCAGGGTCTTGTCGCGCAGGAGCCGGGCGGCGGCGTCGAGCTTGCCGCCGGATTCGGCTTCGAGGGCGAGGCCGACCAGGGTGACGAGCCGGCCGCGGGCGGCTTCGAGCTCGGGGCGCAGGTTGGCGGTGCTGAAGAAGCTGGCGAGCTGCACGATGCCCTTGGCGCCTTCGCGACGGATGCCGTCGAGGCGGGCGGCGTCGATGAGGCTTTCCTTCAGGGCGTGGCGCAGCACCCGCTCGAAGTAGGGGCGGCTGTCGACGGTCGTGAGGGCTTGGGCGTTGGACATGGCGGGCTCGGGCGCGCGCGGCCGGTGGGCCACGCGCGGGTCAGGAGGTTGGGTGGATCAGATGGCGGATTCTTCGTCCTCGTCGTCCAGCTTGGGCACGCCGGGCTCGGTGTCGGCCACCGGCAGGCGGGCGGCTTCGCTGGCGCGGGCGATGCGGTCCTGGATCTCGATGACGAGCAGCTCGAAGGTGTCGGAAAACTCGTGGCGCAGCAGCCAGGCGGTCTCCATCCAGTCGCCGTCGGCCACTTCGGTGCGGGACACGCGGGCCTTGACCATCTCGATGGCGTCGCCGATCTCGAGGCCCTGGTCGAGCTCGTCGATGCGCTCGGAGTCGAAGCCGATGGCCGACTTGGGCGTGAAGGCGCGCTCCAGATCCACCTCGACCTCGAACACGCCGTGGTAGGCGAGGGCGAGGAGCGAGTCGTAGTGGTCGGTGAAGTAGTCGGCCAGGAGGCGCACGCCTTCGTCGTGCTCGGCGAGGCATTCGAGCACCTCGGCGCAGCTGCCGCTGCTCCGGTGCATCACCGCGTTCATGGTGTTGCGCAGGCGCGGGACGTACTTTTCGAGGGGCTCGCCGTACTGGCGCTCGAGCATGATGGCGGCGACGAACTGCTCGGGGCTCACCACCATGTTGATGATGGATTCCTTGCTGGTGTCGTACTCGCGCATCACCGCGAGGACATCCTTGGGCGCCATCTCGTCGAGCACTTCGACGAGGGCGTGGTCGCCCTCCTGTTCGGCGATGACGGCCAGGGCGGATTCGGCCTCGGCGATCTCGCCGGCCTGGATCAGGGCGTGGGTCTGTTTGATGACAAGGGCGTTCATTCGGGGCTTTCCTGCGTGCTTATCGTTCGACGGCGTCGAAGCCTTGCTCCGACATCCACTCGTCGCCGGCTTCGGAGAGATCCTCGGCGTCGTCGTCCTCGTCATGGTCGCGGCTGGATTCGGGCGCGGCGCGCACGGCAAGGCCGCTGCCGAGCATGTGCTCCAGCACCGCGGTGGTGACGAGGAAGCTGTCGCCGCCGTCTTGCTTGAGGCACTGGTCGATGAGCGGACGGGCCCAGTCGGCGATCTCCAGGGTGCGGGCGAGCTCGCTCCAGCTGGGGAAGTCGCCGTCGCCGGGCTCGCTGTGGGCGGCGCCATAGACGAGGGTCTGGCTCGTGAAGCGGAAGGCGCCGTGGAAGGCGGGGGCGACCATCTCGGGGGCGGTGTCGATCATCGACAGCAGGAAGGGGAATTCCTTGTGCTTGTCGCGCAGGCGGCGCTTGAGTACGTCGCGCCCTTCCGAGTCGGAGCGCAGGTCGTCGATTTCGGTCGCGTAGCGCTCGAAAATGTCTTCGAAGTAAAACGAGGTCAAGCAATCACCTTTTCAATGTAGGCGTTCCAGAGGAAGGTGGCTTCCTGCTGGGGGTCGTCGATGAGGTTGCGCTGGCGCAGCAGGTCGTAGTCGCGCCGCCGGGCCGGATCGGCCAGCAATTCGTAGGCGGACTGGATGTCGCGGAAGCGCGCAGCGGCGTTGGGATCGGGGTTGCGGTCCGGGTGGTACAGGCGCGCCGCCTTGCGGTAGGCCGTCTTGATGGCCTCGTCGGGGGCGCTCGGTGCAACGCCGAGGACTTCGTAGGGGTCGCGCATGTCAGTTCTCCGTTCCGCAGGGCTGTGATACTTGAGACACGAGGCAAGGGCCAGGGGCCGGCCGCGCACGGCCGCTCCGAAGCGGCCGGCCCGCCCCCCAGTGGGGGGGTGAGGCAGGGATTTCATGGCGCACTGCGCTATGCCTGCCGAACGGGTCGGCTGTACTAAGCCGGCCCTCCACGCCGAAGGCGCATCGGGGGGCGTTCATCTCAGGCGCCGATGCCGAGGCGCTGGCAGATGGCCAGCGTGGCGGCGGACTGGTTCATGCTGTAGAAGTGCAGTCCCGGCGCGCCGGCGGCGAGGAGCTTCTCGCACAGCTCGCTCACCACATCCAGCCCGAAGGCCTTGATGCTGTCGCTGTCGTCGCCGAAGGCTTCGAACTTGCGGCGCATCCAGCGCGGGATCTCGGCGCCGCAGGCATCCGAGAAGCGGGCCAGCTTGGAGAAGGACACGATGGGCATGATGCCCGGCACGATGGGCACGTTGACGCCCAGCGCGGCACATTCGTCGCGGAAGTGCAGGTAGGCATCCACGTTGTAGAAGTACTGGGTGATGGCCGAATCGGCGCCGGCCTCGACCTTGCGCTTGAAGGCGAGCAGGTCGTCCTGCGGCGTGCGGGCCTGGGGGTGGTACTCGGGGTAGGCGGCGACTTCGATGTGGAAGTGGTCGCCGGTTTCGGCACGGATGAACTCCACCAGCTCGTTGGCGTAGCGCAGCTCGCCGGCAAAGCCGACGCCCGAGGGCAGGTCGCCGCGCAGGGCCACGATGCGGCGGATGCCGGCGGCCTGGTAGCGCTGCAGGATCTCGCGGATGTGCTCGCGGGTCGAGCCGATGCATGACAGGTGCGGCGCGGCCTGGTGGCCTTCCTGCTGGATCTCGAAGACGGCTTCGAAGGTGCGCTCCTGCGTGGTGCCGCCCGCGCCAAAGGTGACCGAGAAGAACTCGGGCTTGAGCACCGCGAGCTTCTGGCGCACGGTGCGCAGCTTGTCGGCGCCTTCGGCCGTTTGCGGGGGGAAAAATTCGATGGAGAGGGGGCTTGGGTGGGTCATTGCATGTGAATCCTGCTAATAAATTTGCTAGGAGATCTTGCCGGTCATGGGCGTTTGTCTCCAATAAATGAGTAATCGTTTTTGATTGTCGGGTTCGGCTGCTATCTAATGTCGGCAGTCGTGCAAAAGTCGTCCACAAAGTGTCGGAGTTCGTCGGGGATGACGTCTTGTTGGAGGATTGCCTCCGCAAGAAAGAAGGTCGGATCGCCCTGAAGCTTATGCGTCGTCTTGATCCGATGAAGCATCGCCTTGCCGTTGACGCACCTCAGCAGGCCTGCCAACTTCTGACTGGGTGTATCTCCATCCGCAAATGCTTCGACCTTGGGGACTGCGGCCAAATAGTCACGCCAGACTTCATCGCTTATGTCTTCGGACGCCTTGAGACGACGCCATTCCACTTCAACCTCGTTGCGTGACGGAAACTTGGAAGTTTGACCGTCACCGCACGCCCCTTCTCCGTGCATGCGCTTTGCAGCGTTCAAGGCGGCATGTGGAATGAGGGCTTCGGCATGTGCGGTGCATTCCAACTCAACCTCCGCGGATGATCGAGGTGCTCTTCCCTTTGCGGTGTGGCACAGATGTCTCTCGATGATCCGAGGTTCGATCAGATAGCTCTCGATCTCCCAGTAGCGGGTAATCCAGACGTGTTTGCCATAAGGGCGGGCTGCGCTAAAAACGGCATCGTCGGTCTCCCAGGCGAGATCCCAATTCTTGTCTGCCTGCAACTTGTCACGATCCACCAGCCCAAACGCAGCGATTCCGTTTCGGCGAAAGTTGCTTACGTTATTCACGACACCCACGCAGCCAATGCCGGCATTGGGTTCGGTGAAGTCCAGCTTATCAAGCCGATGCTTGAACCAGTAGTTGCGGAACAGATTGACGTCGGTCTCTCCTTCCAGAAATACGACGGTCTTGCCGCGGTACTCGGAAACCAGCTGTGGGCTGGAGGGGGTCTGTTGTTTAAGCGTCGCCATAAAGGTTTTTTGCCTCGTCGCGAATTTGTTGTTTCTTTTTCTCCTCTTCGGGGGTCTCGAAGAAGTAGCCGCCTTTGCGCAGATTTTTCTCATTCAGCTCAACGGCAAAGGCCTCCATGATTTCTGGCGAATGGGTGGCGACGATGATCGTCAGGCCGGGGTAGCAATCGCGCACCAAGGCCTTCAGCTGATAGAACAGGCGGTATTTCCACTGGTCGTGCAGATGGGCTTCGGGCTCGTCAATCAGCAGGATCGTATTGCGCGTCATGTGGGTGCCAAGCCGCAAAAACAACTGCACAAGGCTTTTCTCTCCGCTGGATAGCGCATCTAGGCGGAGGCGATGACCGTCGTGCAGTACAATGGCCTCGGGGGGCTCGCGAGAGACGTCTTTGATGAACGTGGTGGTTTCATGGAATACCCGCTCATTCACCAGTTGCAGGGCACGTTCAAAACGCCCGTCGTCCAGCCATTTTAGCCACACCAACAAGTTGTCGAGCGAGTCGCGCCAGAAGCGGCCCTCCGTGCGGAAGGCGTGCAGCGGACGATAGTTCCAGTCGCGTGGCGCACTGATGCTGCGCTCTTCGGAAGGGAGAATAGGCGTGACATTCCGGTAAGCGGAAAAATAGATCAGCGTTGGCCATACGAGCGTGCTGTCCTCGATGCCCCCCACCTTTTGTCCAATGGAGTTCGTGATGTCGCCATTGAGAGACTCCAGCCACATGTCTTTCTTGCCGATGGATTGCCAGATGCCGTTATCGCTGCGGGCAAAGCCAAAACGATGCCAGCCACTTGCACCGACCGTTTTCAAGGCCTCTTCATCCCAGAAACGCAGGCTAAGATCGGAGCTCATCCAGCCGGCCAGCAGCGAAAGCACCACCGTTCGTTCGATGCCGTCCTCGCTGTAACGCACCCGCAAGTCCCACTGGGCGCGCCCCTTGCCACGATCCAGATGTTCCAGATCGAATGGTCGCTCACTGGTGCTGCCACGTCGCTCGACCATCTGGCGGATGTCATCACAGCCCAGCATTCCCATCAGTGCTGCCATCAGTTCCAGTGCGGTGGTCTTACCTCGCCCGTTCTTGGACAGGAAGAGGTACAGATTGCAGGACTCGTTGTTAGCGTCGGTGAAATCGATCTCTTCCATCCGCTCCTGAAATGGGCCGATGCGGTCGATGGTTAGCCATAATGGGGTGAACTCGTGGATCAGCAGGCTCATCAGTTTGTCCTCTTCGCCCGGGCGACGCCTTGGGCGATGTCGTCGTGACCAATCAACACGCCATGCACCCGGATGAGGGGCTGGCCGATAAGTTTGACCAGCATGTCTCCCTTGCCAAGCAGCTGTTCTGCGCCAACATCGTCAAGAATGATGCGGGATTCGGTGGCCTTCTGGACTGTCAGGGCAATGCGGCTGGGGATGTTGGAGCGCAGCAAACCGGAGAAGGTCTGAGCGTCGGGGCGCTGGGTTGCCAAGACGAGGTGGATGCCGCTGGCGCGAGCTTTCTGGGCAAGGCGTACCAGTGGCTCTTCGATCGCTCCGGATTGCAAAATCAGATCAGCGAGTTCCTCTACGATCACAACGATGCGGGCCCACCCTTGACTCGCTGCGCGCGGGTCGTCGATGTCTCGGGCACCCAGGCTCGCCAGTGTGGCTTCCCGTTGATTCATCACGTCCACGAGTTGCTGCAGGCTGCTCAGCGCGTCGGGCGCATCGCACAGCACCTGTTGCCCGATCACATGCGGCAACTTGGCGTAGGGGGCGAGTTCGACGCGCTTGGGATCGATCAGCAGTAATTGCAGGCGTTCCGGGCTGTGTCGCTCTAAAAGGGAAAGTAGCAGCGCATGCAGACAGACGCTCTTGCCGCTGCCTGTTGTGCCGCCGATCAAGAGATGAGGGGCGCTGGCGAGGTCGAAGCCGACCCCATCGCCGCCCACATCCTCGCCCAGATAGGCCGGCAAGCGCCATTCCGCGGGTGCCTGTGCCAGCCAGGTGTAAAGCGCTGCTGGCTGCACCGGGTGCCAGTGGCTTGCCGGTCGGGGTACATCAACGGCGGCGATGCGTGGCTCCAGAGTCGACGACACAAATACGCCTTGATCGCCCAGGCCGAGGGCGAAAGCAAGCTTGTCCAGGCCACGGGTGAGCAGGCCGTGATCATTCACGTCGCGCAGGCGGACGTGGTAACGGCTCAGGCGTGGGCCATTCTGGAGGGATACCACTTCGGCAGGGATGCCGATTTCAGCCAGCGCGCGGAGAAGCTTTTCGCTGTCGTCGGTCGGCGTTTGGGGGACGGTTCCCGCTACATCGCCCAGCAACTCATGGAGCAGATAGTCGTGAAAATCGTGGGATTCCATCCAGGCGCTGCGAAACTCCCGCAGTCCCCGCCGGACGTGGCGTTGTAACCAGCGGACAAAGGCATCGTTGTCGGCAAACAAGTCTTCGCCATGGCGAACCGACAGCATGGCGCGTAGCAGTGGCGTGATGTTGTCGTCGCCAGTTTTACCGTCACCGGTTAGCTGTTCAAGGTCGTACTCCTTGCCGCCGCTCTCTCTGTGGTCGAGAGATTCATCAGGTTCGGTTTCGATGCGCAAGGATCGACCAAGGGCAAGCCGCAGCACGCTCCATTTCGGCAGGCTGGTCTTTAGCCCCTTCTTCAGCACCGTCTCAATGACTTGCTCGTCCTGACGGTCGGTGTAGATCTTGGTTGCCATCTCAGGCCGTCTCCACGTCGTACATGCGAGCGTTAGTAATCACTTTAGTGTGCTCGCCGTCCGCGTTTTCGAGACGGAATTCGGCGCAAACATGCGGTTGAATCAAGCGGTACTTTTCAATATCGAGCTCTGAGTCTGTTGGCAATAAGATCACTTGATGAGCAACGCGATGGTAGAAATGCTCTAGGAGGTTATGCTGGTGAGATCGATCAAGGCGCCCCAATGGGCTGTCAAAGATCACTGGCGCTAAACTCCCAGTAAAATCTTTGAGAGCCCATTGAAGGGCGTGTGCCATCAGCTGCTTCATCCCCGCAGAAATATTCGCCATGCCGACCTCCTGGCCATCCGCGCTCAGGTAGGTCAGCGCAAAATCGGCATCGATGGTGATGCGGTCGATCTGTCCGTGGGAACTCATCAGTGACTTGAAGCGCAGATTGATCTGCCGCTCGATGTCCTCGCGCCTGCTGTCCTTGAGGCGTTTCTTGTAGTCGTCGAACAGCTGCTGGGCCTGACGTGCCCGGGCAATGCGCCGTGAGTTGATCTCGCCTTTGACCTGTTCTGTCTGCTTGCGGCTTATCTCCGTCTTGATCTTGTCCAACTGGATTTGCAGATTGGTGCTCTCTGTGTCGACGCCGCCCATCTGCCGCATGAAATCGTCCCGGCGCTGTGCTGCCTCGGCAATCTCGCCTTCCCGGCGCTTGAAGTCTTCTTGCTCTTCCGGAGAGATGTTGTCGAGCGCGTCCAGTTGCGCTTGAAGATCCTGCATGGTGCGGCGCAGGCGGCTTGCTGTCTTCAAGTCGTCTGCCAGGTGCCCCCGTTCACGCTCGGCTTGTCGGAAGTAGTCGAAGCGGCCCCTTAGGTCGAGAATATCGCTGGCTTTCAGACTGAAGAAACCACCGCTGGGCAGTTCGGTGAGACCGTCGAAGAGTTTTCGCAGCTTGTGTTTGTAGTGCTGCTTCTGGGCGTCGGTCAGCGGTGGGCTGGAGTGCATCGGACGGTCGAACAACTGTTCGGGAAGGTACTGGGCAACTTCCTTGATTTGCTCGGCAAGCATTTGATTCGGATTGTGGGTTGCCTCTGCCAGCTGCGCTGCGACCTGTTGAACCAAGGGTGAGGCAGCCCATAGCGGGGCAGCCTGGGGAAGCGTGTTGCCGATGCTGAGGCATAAGGCCTCATATTGTTCTCGGGTATCGGCGAGTTGCTTGCGCAGCCTGGGCTCGTCCCGCTGAAGCGATTTGGCACGGAGCGAATCGTTCTTGCGCTGCAGGCGGAGGATGGTGCGATCCTCGTGATCGATGTCTGCCTGTAGTTCGTCTCGTTTGGCTTGCAGTGACTGCAGCTGACCTTCGCTTTGTTGCTTTTGCCCCTCCAGTTGCTTCAGGTCAGCTTGGATTTCCGGCGCTTGGGCGCTTTGCCGCCACTTCGATATAGCTCGCCCCAGGTATTCATCGAGGGTGTCAATGGTGCTGATGTCGAGCAGGCGCTCAATTTGCCGCAACTGACCTTCTCGGTTGGCTTCGGCAATCTGCTGTACCTGCTCGCCATCGTAGAAAAAGAAAGGCACGACGCTCTTGGGCAGGCGTCGTTCTAGGAACTCTTCGGCGCTGTCTTCGTCGTCGATGACGTGGCCGAAATCAGTGTCGAAGTCGGTTTCGATGTGCAGATGGTGTTGAGCTTCGTTGCCGGTGAGGATCCAATAACGTTCAGCGGCTACGGTGCCTTGATCCTCTCGCCATTTGATTCGAACGCCATAGCGGGTGTCGGACTCGCCAATTTCGCGGGCGCGACGATTGAAAATGCCGCGCCACTCCTTGCCATGCCCGAGCAAATAACTGTTAGGGCGAAGCTTGGTGCCATCGATGACCCGCTGCAACATGTCTGCGCTGGTTCCCAGAAACAGCAGTTTCACGCTATTGATGAAACTGGTCTTGCCGAAGCCATTACGCCCCGAGATCAGGACCAACGGCCGCTCTGCCGTCGGAGTGGGCAACTCGAAGACCTGTTGTCCAAAGTAGGAAAACAGGTTGGTGATACGGATTTCCTCAAAGATCATGGGCGGGGTCTGCAAGCTTTGCCTGTTCGATGTCCTTCTCGATCAGCGCGGTAATGTCACGTTCCAGTTCTGTCTTGGCACCCCACCGGTCGAGGTAGGCGTATTGGCTTTTTACGGTGTCCAGTAGGCGTTGCGCGAGCTCTAGCGGGAAATCGGCGTCGCGCGCGCAAACTTCGAGTAGTGGATCGTCGGATTGCAGGCAAGTGAAGGGTTTGTCCATGGCGTTCTCCCGGCCGAAACGACTTGCGATTTGGCGTGCCATGTCACTGTAATCGAACTCTTCGCGCCATGTCTTCTGAATGAAGGCCAGGCTTTCATCAGAGATGAGCGGGAAACCCACGCCCTGTTCCAGCGTGAGCAGCTTCTCGAGAATTTCCATCCGCGTGTTCGGGTTGAACGGGCCAGGGCCGGCTGACTTGCCGTCGCGACGAAGTGGCGAGCGACGTTCGGCATTTTCGCGAATGGCTTTCAGCCAGTCGCGAAAATTTGCCAATGGTTGCAGCTTCTCCTCCCCGGAGTGGATGAAGCCCTGCATCGACTTATCCTCCTTCACCACCGTGCAAGTCCAACATCCAAAGCGGCTTCCGCCGCAGGATGGCGTATTGAGATCAAGCACGACCGGGCACTCTCCTCCGTTGGCCTGGCGGTAGAGCGACAGCATGAAGTCGTGGCTACCTCCCCACGGGGGCGGGTAGGAGTAGAGATAGTCCCAAACTTCGTCGGTGGTCCAGTCCACAATGGGTGTTGCAACCAGCGCATCAGGGATTTCGTGGTGACGATTCAACCCAAACTGGTTGGTTTCGCGAGCGGCGATGGCGTTGCCTCGGGATACGCTCTCGTTGCTGCGTGTTCCGAGCAACAGAATGACGCTGCCGTGTTTGCGGGTGATCGCGTCGATTGCTCTCCGCGAGGGCTTGATCTTCATGTTTGTGGTGCACCAGCGAAACCATCGGGTTGGGGGGGGGTACCCCAGTCCGATGAGTTTCGACCAGAACTCCTCGTCTGCTTCCGGCGTAACCAACTCGACCGACAGATCCAGTCGTTGCTTTTTGGCGGAAAGACCAATCTGGCTCAAGGTGCTTGAAACGTACTGAGCGACGTTGGGTGCCTCTACGCCGGTGTCTGAAGATACGACGAAGACGGGCTTGCCCGATTTGCCAGCAGCTTGCTCTTCCATGAGCAGCTCATACACCAGCTGAAGAACGGCGGTCGAGTCCTTGCCGCCCGAGTAAGCGACAACCCAAGGGCGCGTATCGGACTCGTAAAGAATCCGCAGGGATTCTTTGGTGGCTTCCAGCTTGCTCATTGGTCGTGCGACGAGAGTCGTTGTTGAAGGTGCATCACGTGTTGGGGTGGGGGCTAAGCCACAAACGGGTTGTGGACGGTGACGCCGTCGTATTGCTGCCCGTGGGAGAGGTCTTCGCTGATGACGGTGTGGGCGCCGAGGCGTGCTGCGGCGCAAAGGATTGCCGCATCCCAGTGGCTAAGGTTGTAACGGTTACGCAGACTGAGGGCCGCGAGCACCAGTTCACGATCGACTGCTTGGACAGGGCGTCTGGCGGCCAGGCTTTCGACAAAAGCCTGGGGCGCTGTCGGCAGCAGGCCATGACGGGGCTGGCGAGCGTTGGCGTAGAACTCCATCAGTACCTGCGTGGACAGGCCCCAGTCGGTGCGGGCCACCCAGCTTCGGGCAATGGGCCGCTTGGCTGCGTGGTCGCTGGCCAGCGAGGTTGCGTAGATCAGGATGTTGGTGTCGAGGAAGTAGGGCGAACTCATGGTTTGTACTGCGCCTGCTCTTCCTGTAACTGGTAGTCGAATTCTCGCGAGAGCGCGCGGTCATGGGCTTGGCTACGGGTGAGGATCGGCGCCTGACCCCACTGGCTTCCGGTCACGATTGAATCAAGTTGATCGAGTAGATCGTCGGACGAGGCCGCTTGGGGACCCTCGAGGCCATGGCTGGCAGCCAAGGCGGGTGGGAGGGGCGGATGCGCCTTGGCGGAATCCTCGTTGCGTGCGACGGCTTCGACGATCGCCATCAGCTCGCCCTGAAGCGAACGGTGATGGGCCGCGGCGAGTGCACGAAGCTGCTCGGCCAGTTTGTCCGGAACATTCTTGATGGTGAGCGTGACAGGCATGGCTTAATCCACAATGGAATCATTATGGTTCCATTGTGGATTCTCGGTGGGCTTGAATCAAGTTTAGTAACGATAGTGCTCGGCCTTGTACGGGCCTTGCTTGGGCACGCCGATGTAGGCGGCCTGCTCGTCGGTGAGCTCGGTGAGCTGGGCGTTGAGCTTCTTGAGCTGCAGGCGCGCGACCTTCTCGTCCAGGTGCTTGGGCAGGGTGTAGACGCCCACCGGGTAGTCGGCGGTGCGGGTGTAGAGCTCGATCTGCGCGATGGTCTGGTTGGCGAAGGAGCTGGACATCACGTAGGACGGATGGCCGGTGCCGCAGCCGAGGTTAACCAGGCGGCCCTTGGCGAGCAGGATGATCCGCTTGCCGTCCGGGAAGATCACGTGGTCCACCTGGGGCTTGATCTCTTCCCACTGGTACTTCTCGATGGAAGCGACGTCGATCTCGTTGTCGAAGTGGCCGATGTTGCAGACGATGGCCTGGTCCTTCATGGCGGCCATGTGGTCGTGGGTGATGACGTGGAAGTTGCCGGTGGTGGTGACGAAGATGTCGGCCAGGCTGGCGGCGTATTCCATGGTGACCACGCGGTAGCCTTCCATCGCGGCCTGCAGGGCGCAGATCGGGTCGATCTCGGTGATCCACACCTGGGCCGACAGGGCGCGCAGGGCCTGGGCGGAGCCCTTGCCCACGTCGCCGTAGCCGCACACCACGGCGACCTTGCCGGCGATCATCACGTCGGTGGCTCGCTTGATGCCGTCCACCAGCGATTCGCGGCAGCCATAGAGGTTGTCGAACTTGGACTTGGTGACCGAGTCATTGACGTTGATTGCCGGGAACTTGAGGTCGCCGCGCTGGTGCATCTGGTACAGGCGATGCACGCCGGTGGTGGTCTCCTCGGTCACGCCCTTGATCTGGGCGAGGCGGGTGGAGTACCAGGTCGGGTCCACGGCCAGCTTGGCCTTGATGGCGGCGAAGAGGATGGTTTCTTCTTCGGACGAGGGCTTGCCGATGACGGAGATGTCCTTCTCGGCCTTGGCGCCCAGGTGCAGCAGCAGGGTCGCGTCGCCGCCGTCGTCGAGGATCATGTTGGAGTAGCCGCCGTCGGCCCACTCGAAGATGCGGTGGGTGTAGTCCCAGTAATCCACCAGGGTCTCGCCCTTCACGGCGAACACCGGGATGCCCTGGGCGGCGATGGCCGCAGCGGCGTGATCCTGGGTGCTGAAGATGTTGCACGACGCCCAGCGCACTTCGGCGCCGAGGGCGGTGAGCGTCTCGATCAGCACGGCGGTCTGGATGGTCATGTGCAGCGAGCCGGTGATGCGCGCGCCCTTGAGGGGCTGGGCGGCGGCGAACTCGTCGCGGATCGCCATCAGGCCCGGCATCTCGGTTTCGGCGATCTTGATCTCCTTGCGGCCCCAGTCGGCCAGGGAGAGATCGGCGATGACGTAATCGGTGAACTTTTCAGCCACAGTGTTCATGAGATTTCCTCGAACGTGTGGCCGGGAAGGGAGAACGCGCAACAGCTTGCGCGGTACTGCGGGTGGCTGCGTACGAACGGCTCACCGCGTCTCCCCGTGCCCGGCACGGGTTTGCAAACAAAGCATGGACGGGTGAGCGCGGTTTCTGGTGCGTCGGGCAAGCCCGGCGGCACTGACATCGAGCCTGGGACGGCGGGCATTGCACCCGGCGGTCTTGCAGCGCTCCTCGAAGCAAGTCGCGGATTATAACGGGTTTTGTGGCGGATTTTTGAGTGCTGAATCCAGCACCTTGCCGAAAATCTCCGCTTCCTGGAAGCCGACGACGCGCAGCGCCTTGCGCTCGGCGCCGGTGGCGTCGAAGAAGATGATGCCCGGCGGGCCGAAGAGGTTGAAGCGCTTGAGGAGCGCCTTGTCGTCGTCGTTGTTGGCGGTGACGTCGGCCTGGATCAGCTGGAAGCTGGCGAGGCGGCGGGCAACGGCGGGGTCGGCGAAGGTGAAGCGCTCCATCTCCTTGCACGAGATGCACCAGTCGGCATAGAAATCCAGCATCACCGGGCGGGTGGCGGTTTTCAGCACCGCGTCGAGCTCTTCCACCGAGCGCACGCGCTGGAACTTCGTCTCTGCTGCCGGGGCTGCGGCGGCCTGGGCGCGCAGGATGGCTAGGGGCTGCAGGGGATCGCGGGAGCCGGCCAGGGCGCCGATGAACATCGCCGTGCCGGCCAGCAGGGCGATCACGCCCCAGCCCTTCCAGAAGCGCTGCCAGCCGCTGGCGTGGGGCGGCAGGGGATCGAGGGCGTGGAGGTAGATCGCCGAGACGACCAGGATCGCCGCCCAGGCGAGCATGGTGACGACGCCCGGCAGGACCGGCGAGACCAGCCACACGGCCACCGCCAGCAGCATCACCCCGAAGGCGCGCTTGACGTTCTCCATCCACGGGCCCGTTTTGGGCAGGGCGCTGCGGGCGAGCACGCCGACGATGATCAGCGGCGCGCCCATGCCCAGCGCCATCACGAACAGAGCGATGCCGCCGAGGGTGGCGTCGCCGGTCTTGGCGATGTAGAGCAGGGCGCCGGCCAGCGGCGCGGCCACACAGGGGCCGACGATCAGCGCCGACAGGGTGCCCATGGCGATCACGCCGCCGGGCGAGCCGCCCTTCTGGTGGCTGGCGGTGTCGGAGAGGCGGCTTTGCAGCGCGGTGGGCATCTGCAGCTCGTAGAAGCCGAACATCGAGAACGACAGCACCACGAACACCAGCGCCAAACCGCCCAGCACCCACGGGTTCTGCAGCGCCGCCGACAGCAGCGTGCCCGAGAGCCCGGCAGCGACACCGGCCGCGGCGTAGGTGACGGCCATGCCCAGCACGTACAGCGCCGACAGGCTGAAGGCGCGGCCCTTGGAGATGGCGTGGCCGTGGCCGACGATGATGCCCGAGAGGATCGGGATCATCGGGAATACGCAGGGCGTGAAGGCCAGCAGCAGGCCGAAGCCGAAGAAGCTCGCGAGGGTGGCGAGCGTGCTGCCGCCAGCCAGCAGGCGGGCGATGCGGCCGGATTCGTCGTGGTCGTCGGCGGCCGCAGCCGGGGCGGGCGTGGCGGCGGGGGCGTCGCCCTTGCCCAGCGCCCGGGCGAGCAGGCTCTCGCCGGGGCCGCCGCTGGAGAGCGCCACGTCGAGGGTGTGGGTCTGCGGCGGGTAGCAGATGCCGATGTCGGCGCAGCCCTGGCTGACGAGGGTGAGCGGGAAGGGCGGCTTGCCGGCGGTGACGGGCAGGGTGAAGACGAGTTCCTTGCGGTAGATCTCGACTTCGCCGAAGGCGTCGTCCTTCTTGGGCTTGCCGGCGGGGAGCGCGGGTTCGCCGAAGCTGACGCCCTCGGCGTCGAACTTGAAGCGGTGGCGGTAGAGGTAGTAGCCGTCGGCGATCTGGAAGCGAACTTCGACGGTGTGGTCGTCAATCGCGCGGGCGGTGGCTCGGAAGGCCTGTTCGACGGGCAGCGGCTCACCGGCGGCGTGTACGCTGAAGGCGGCGAGCAGGAATGCGGCGAAGGCGAGGAGGTGGCGGATAAGACGGATCATGGCCGGCAGTGTGGCGGCAGGACGGCGGCCCTGCCAGGGGATGGATCAAGAAATCAGGGGTGCTGCTCGGTGGTTTCGGCGCCGACCCACGCCAGATAGGCGGGCAGGCCTTCGTGAAGAGGGACCGCGATGATTTCGGGAAGTTCGTAGGGGTGGACCTCGGTGAGCGCGGCCTGGAGAGCCGGGTAGCGGGCGAGGGTGGTCTTGATGAGTACCGGCACTTCGGTGGCGGATTCGACGGCGTCGTTCCAGCGATAAACCGAGGTGCACGCCGGCAGGATGTTCACGCAGGCGGCGAGGCGCTGCTCGACCAGCTGGCGGGCGACCTGCTTGGCGCTGTCGGCGTCGGGCAGGTTGGTGAGGACGAGGAGGGTTTCGGCAGGAGCGGTCATGGTCGTCGTCGTCAGTTGAGCAGGCGGCGCCGGGTGAGCGCCAGGGCCAGCCAGAAGGCCAGCACCGTGATGAGGGCCAGTACGGCCAGATGAAAGCCGATCTGCTGGGGCATCTGGCCGAGCAGCAGCGGGCGCACCAGCGCCACCGCGTGGGCCAGGGGCAGCTGGTTGGCCACCCCGAGCACCGCGTCGGGCAGCTGGCTCTGGGGGAAGAACACCCCGGAGAGCATGGTCATCGGCGTGATGAACAGGGTGAAGTAGTACATGAAGAAATCGTAGCTCGGCGCCAGGGCGGTCATGATGAGGCCAAGGGCGGCGAAGCACAGCCCGGTGAGGAAGACCACCGGGATCGCCGCCAGGGCCAGCGGCGAGGCGGCAAAGCCGAAGGCGGCGATCACCCCGAGGATGGCGGTGCCGGCGAGGGTGGCCTTGCTGGCGGCCCATACCAGTTCGGCGGCGACGATGTCGTCGAGCGCCACCGGGGCGTTCATGATGGCTTCCCAGGTCTTCTGCACGTGCATCCGCGAGAAGCCGGAGTACAGCGCCTCGAAGGTGGCGGCGTTCATCGTGGAATAGCACAGCGTGCCGCCGGCCAGGAAGGCGATGTAGGACACGCCCTCGACCTCCGGCACCAGCATCCCGAGCCCATAGCCGAGGCCCAGCATGTAGATCACCGGGTCGGCCAGGTTGCCGACGATGGATGGCAGGGCGAGCTTCTTCCAGACCAGGAAATTGCGGCGCCACACGGCAAGGAGGCGGGATGACAGCCGGGGTGGGGCGAAGATGGACGGCATGTTCGAGATCAGTCGCGCAGTTCGCGTCCGGTGAGCTTGAGGAAGACGTCTTCCAGGTTGGCCGGCCGGTGCAGGGTGCGCAGGCCTGGCTGGTGGGCCAGGTGGGCGAGCAGCGGTGCGGCGTCGTCGGTGTAGCAGAAGGCGGTCTCGCCGCTGATCTCGCAGCGCTTGCTGAGGCTGGCGGCGTGCTCGGCGGCCCAGGCGGCTGCGCCAGTGCCGCCGCCGTTCCATTCGCCGAAGACTTCGACCACCTGCGGTTCGATGTGCTCGGCGATCACCTCCCGCGGGCTGCCCTGGGTGAGGATGCGTCCGCCGTCGAGGATGGCCAGCCGGTTGGCGAGGCGTTCGGCCTCGTCCATGAAATGGGTGGTGAGAAGGATCGTGGTGCCTTCGGCGGTGAGCCGGCGCAGGCGCTCCCAGATGAGGTGGCGGGCCTGGGGGTCGAGGCCGGTGGTGGGCTCGTCGAGGATCAGCAGGTCCGGCTTGTTCACCAGCGCCCGGGCCAGGGTGAGGCGGCGCTTCATGCCGCCGGAGAGCGACTGGATGCGGGCGTTCTCCTTGCCCTCGAGGCCGGCGAAGGCGAGGAGCTCGGGGACGCGCGGGCGGATGTCGCGCTCGGGGATGCCGAAGTAGCCGGCGAAGATCAGCAGGTTCTCGGCACAGGTGAAATCCGGGTCGAGGCTGTCGAGCTGGGGCACCACGCCGACCCGCGCGCGGGCCTCACGGGCGCGCTCGGGCACCGGCTCGCCGCACAGGCGGATGCTGCCGCCGCTGGCGCCGGTGAGGCCCAGGGCACAGCGCAGGGTGGTCGTCTTGCCGGCGCCGTTGGGGCCGAGCAGCGCGAAGCATTCGCCGGGGACGAGGTGCAGGTCGATCCCGCGCACCACCTCCCGGGCGTCGGCGCCGGTGCCGAAGCGTTTGACGAGGCCGTCGATCTGGAGCGGCATCAGGCGGGCGGCGGGGCGGTGTCGGTGAAGGACGGCCGGGCGAGCAGGTCGGCGGCCCAGGCGGCGAGATTGGGGTGGGTGCTGCGCCAGTGCAGGTGGCCGAAGCGGAAGTCCAGATAGCCCAGCATGCAGCCCACGGCGATGTCGGCGATGTTGATGGCCGCGCCGCCAAAGCCCTTGCGCTGCACAAGGCGCTCTTCGAGCGCCGCGAGGCCGCGGTGGATCTTGGTGAGCTGGCGTTCGATGCCGGCCTGATCCTGCTTCTCGGGTGGGCGGTTACCTTCGAGGAAGGCCGCCACGGCGGCGTCGGTGATGCCGTCGGCCAGCGCTTCGGTCTGGCGCACCGGCAGGCTGGCCAGGCGCTCGGCCGGCAGCAGCGGGGCGCCGCCGAGGGTTTCGAGATACAGCGCGATCACCGGCGAGTCGTACCACACCTCGCCGTCGTCGGCGACCAGCGCCGGCACCTTGCCCAGCGGGTTGTAGGACGGCACGGCGGTTTCGGGCAGCCAGGGGATGTCCACCTCGAGGGTGAAGGGCAGGCCCTTCTCGGCGAGGGCGACGCGGATCTTGCGCGCGTAGGGGCTGGTGAGCGATGCGACGAGTTTCATCGGTTGGACCTCGGCGTGGCGGCCTGCGGGGCAGGCCGGGGTTGGCGGGCGCGACGGATCACAGGGGTTTCCAGGCGCGTTCGATGATCTTGCGGATGATGTGCAGCTTGCCGTGGAAGAAGTGGTCGGCGCCAGGCACGACCACCACCGGCAGCTCCTGGGGGGCGGCCCATTCCATCACGTTGGCGAGGGCCACGGTCTCGTCGGCCTCGCCGTGGATCACCAGGGTGTCGTCGGGGACGGGCTCGGTGGTGTAGCTGCGCGCGCCGGTGACGGTGCCGGCGGCGGTGCCCACCAGCACGATGCGGCCGGCCGGGGTGACGCCTTCGGCCAGCCGGGCGGCGACGCGGGTCTGCACGTAGGCGCCGAAGGAGAAGCCGCCGAGCGCGAGCGGCAGGCCGCCCCAGCGGCTCTGGGCCCAGCTGATGACGGCCAGCATGTCCTCGGTCTCGGCGCCGCCGTGGTCATGGGCGCCGACGCTCTTGCCCACGCCGCGGAAGTTGGGGCGCAGGGCCGCGTAGCCCAGGTCGCGGAAGACCCGCGCCAGGGTGTGCGCCACCTTGTTGGTGTTGCTGCCGTGGAACAGTGGGTGCGGGTGGCAGATCAGCGCGATGCCGCGCACCTGGGCCGGCGTGTCGATGATGAGCTCGATCGGGCCGTCGGGGCCGTTGATGAGGGCGGTTTCGGTGGCTGCCATGGTGTTCAGATCTTCAGGCGCTCGACGATCCGGCCGTTCTGCAGGTGCTCGGCGATGATCTCGTCGATGTCGGATTTATCGACGAAGGTGTACCAGGTTTCTTCCGGGTAGACCACGAGCAGCGGACCGTCGTCGCAGCGGCCCAGGCAGCCGGCCTTGTTCACGCGGATCTGGCCCTTGCCGTTGAGGCCCAGGGCGCTGATGCGCTCCTTGGCGTAGGTCTGCAGCTCGACCGCGCCGTGGTTGGCGCAACAGGTTTCGCCCTCGGCGCGCTGGTTGCAGCAGAAGAAAACGTGGTGCTGGAAATAACTCATCGGGCGTCTCCGCAAATCGGGGGTGTTCTGGAAAATGACGCGATTATCGGTCAATCGTTCCGCTGGCGGCGGATTTCAGCGCCCGCGATAAGGGTCGCGGGGCGTGCTGGCGCCCAGCAGGCCCAGGTAGGCAAAGGTGACGAAGGGCCACAGGCTGGCGGTGAGCTGGGTGAGCCCGTGGAAGTTGAGGAAGTTGCCCCGCTGGATCAGGGTCACGTCGGTGGGCAGGAAGGGGTTCTCCGGGGCCAGGTTGACCAGCGCAGTGCCCACCAGCAGGGCCATGCCGGCCAGCATGGTGTGGCTGCGGGCGGGCAGCAGCAGGCAGGCGGCGAGGACCATGGTGCCGGCGGCCAGCCCGATCTGCCCGCCGGGGGTGGCCCAGTGGAGCGGATCGCCCGGCGCGAAGAAGGCCGACGAGGCGAGGGTCTTCGCACCCAGCCCGAGCACCACCAGCAGCACCAGCGGCCACGGGGAGAACTGGCGCATCACGCAGCGCGCGGTGAGCCCCACGGCCACCAGCTGGCTGGCGGCGATGGCGGCCTCGACCTTCATGAAGCGGGTTGGGTTGAACTGCAGCGGGGTGGGCAGATCGAGCAGCCGGCGCAGGTCGCCAGTGGCGAACAGCAGGCTCTCGGGGGTGAGCAGGGTGAGCAGCCACAGGCCCAGCAGCACCAGCCCGATCTCGCCCACGTGGCCGGGCACGATGCGCCGGTGGCGCCAGCGGGTGAGGCCGCTGCGGGGGTCGAACAGGGCGCCGCTCCAGCGTCCGCCGGCCAGCGCCCCAAGGATGCCGCCCAGGGTGTTGCAGCCCACATCGACGTTGGACGGCACCCGGCTGGGCAGGAAGTTCTGCAGGGTTTCGACCGACAGGCTGAGGGCGAAGGTGACCAGGATCGCCACCACCACCGCCCATCCCTTGGGTAGCCGCGACGGCATGGCCGCCACCAGCGCGAAGCTGAAGGGCATGATGCCGAGCACGTTCACGATGAGGTCGACCCGGCCGTAGTAGCGCGGCCAGGGTTGGTACAGGAAGTCGAACACCGGCAGCCCGGTGTCACGCCAGCCGGTGAAGGGGTGCAGGCAGGCGTAGACGATCAGTACGCCGATGACGGCGGCGAACCAGGCGGCGAGGGGCGAGCTTCGGCGTGGGTGGGTGGGCATGGGGCCGGAGATTGGGCGGGTTGTCGCAATTCTAGCGGGTCGTTGGCGCGCGTGCCGCCGGGCGGCCGCTCGGGTTATGCTTGAGCGGCCTGCTGCCCGCCAATCAAGCTTCACGCCATGCCCCAACGAATCGGCTTTGTTCTGCTGACCCACGCCAACACGCCGCAGGTCCGCCGCCTGATCGGCACGCTCGACCGCATGTTCGACGCGCCGCCCATCGTCTGTCACCACGATTTTTCGAAATCTGACCTGCCGGCCCGGGGTTTTGGCGCAAATTTTTCATTCGTGCGGCCCCATGAGGTGACCGGCTGGGGGCGTTTCTCGATTGTCGAGGCGACCCTGCGCGGCATCGAGGCGCTGTATGCCCGGCCCAATCCGCCCGACTGGTTCGTGCTGCTGAGCGCGGCGGATTATCCGGTGAAACCGGCGGAGAAGATTCTCGCCGATCTGGCCGCGAGCCCCTTCGATGCCTTTGTGGAGCACCGGGAGATCAGCTACGAGCGCCGCCGGGAGCCCGCCGACAAGATGTATTTCCGGCGCTACCGGACTTTCCGCTTCCATGTGGCGGCGCTGTTTGGCGGCGCGCCGGCGGATCGCTTCTTCACCCTGGAGCATCCGCTGCTGACACGCCACTTCACGCCATTTTCGGAGGCGTTCCGCTGTTATTTCGGCAGCCAGTGGTTCTGCGCCAACGGCAAGGCGGCCGAGCATCTGCTGCGTTTTCATCGGGAGCAGCGCGGCCTGGCAGAGCACTACCGGCGCCAGGAGCGCTACCGGGTGATCTGCCCGGACGAGTCCTACATCCAGACGATCCTCGCCAACGACCCCGGGCTGAAGGTGGCGAACGACCCGCTGCGCTACATCGACTGGGTGGCGGGCGAGCCCCATCCGCGCACCCTGGGCTGTGCCGATCTGCCGGCGATCGCCCGATCCACCGCCCACTTTGCCCGCAAGTTCGACGTGGCGGTGGACGCTGCGGTGCTGGACCGGCTGGACGAGATCGTCGGCTAAGGGCCGACGGCGGGCCTAGTGCCCGCGGGCGAAGAGCTGGGCGGCGCCGGGCAGTTTGAGGGCGGCGAGCTTTGCCATCACGCCGTCCCAATCCACCGCATCCAGCGTGTTCTTGACCAGCAGGCCCAGGTCGGTCTCGCCTTCCATCAGCAGGCGGCGGCTGAAGAACAGGGTGTCCGGGTCTTCCTCGCGGAGCGCCAGGGCCAGGTAGTCGCGGGTCTTGGCCGAGATGGTGAGATCCGGGTCGCGCCCGTCGAACAGCGGGCTGAAGCCCCGCGGCCCGAAGGTGAAGCGCAGCGCCATGCCGGCGTCGGTTACCTTGAGCAGCAGGCGCTTGCTGGTGAGGGGTTCCAGGGTGTCGCGGGGCAGAAGGCGGTCGAGGGCCAGGTTGAGGCCGGTGACCAGCGCCAGGGTGGGCGGCAGCTGCGGCAGGCGGGCGCCCACGCGGGCGAAGGGGCCGGGCAGGGTGAAGGCGGGGATTTTCATCGGCGGGCTCTGGGCTCAGAGGGTGACGAACTGTTCGACGCCCGGGCGGCCGTGCCAGAAGCCGTTGCACGGTTCGTCCGGCAGGAGCGGCAGGGCATCGGTGAGGGCATCCATGGGCGGGATCAGGCCATCCACGGCGCGGCGGAAGAGATCGACGATCTCGGCGGTGTGCTCGCCCTGGGGGCTGATGCGCAGGATGTCGATGCCGTCGGCGACCACCGCGGGGAGGTCGGCCAGCAGGGTGTGCACGTGGGCCGACTGGGTCTGGATGCCGTTGAGGGTGAGGAAAGGCTCGCCCTCGCGGGTCTTGAGGGGGATGCCGTCGGCGAACTGCAGGCAGCGGAACTCGCAGGTGTCCTTCTGCAGATTGAAATGGCGGGCGGTGAAGCAGCGCGCCGAGTAGGCCAGCGGCAGGCGGCCGTGGGCGAAGATCTCGGTTTCCATGTCGCGCCCGAGGCCGTGGCGCAGTTCGGCGATCTGCTTGCGCGACATCTCCGGCGGGGCCACCCAGCGGGTCGCGCCCAGGTCGGCGAACATGCCGAGGGTGACCGGGTTGAAGATGTTGAGCGTGGGGCCGGCGATCCAGTTGGTGACCGGCGCGTCGCCGCTGGTGAGGAGCTCCACCGCGCCCATGTCGTTGGCCTCGACGCGGAACGTGCCGTTGGCGACGATGCGGCGCAGGGTTTTGAGGTCGGATTCGGATTCGACCAGCACCTGGCTCGACAGCACGACGTCCTTGCCGGCGCCGGCGAGCATCTCGGCGATCTCGATCCAGTCGGGCAGGCGCAGCTCGTGGCGGCGGGAGCAGACAGTCTCGCCGAGATAGACGATATCCACCGGCGAATCCGCCATGTCGGCGTAGAAGGCGAGGGTGGACTGGCGGGGCCAGTAGTAGAGCAGGGGGCCGAGGGCGAGTTTCATCGGTGGTCGGGCTTTCGGGCGGTTCGGGGGCGGCTCATTTCCAGGGGCGGTAGTAGGCGCCCAGGGTGTGGCTCTGCCCTTCGGAGTTCTTGTTGAGGGCGTTCATCCAGGCCGGGTCGACGCGGAAGGGCTGCGGGTCGTCCAGCAGGCGGTCGATGGCGGCCCGCCATACCTGGGTGACTTGCGCCACGTAGGCCGGGCTGCGCTGGCGGCCCTCGATCTTGATGGCGCGCACGCCGACCCGGGCGAGCTCGGGCAGCAGCTCGAGGGTGTTGAGGCTGGTGGGCTCCTCGATGGCGTAGTAGGTCTCGCCATTCACGTCGAAGCGGCCCTTGCACAGGGTGGGGTAGCCGGCCCGCTCGCCGTCGGCGAAGCGGTCGATCAGGATGCCGCCCAGGCGCGTCTCCATGCCCTTGGGGGTCTGCTCCCAGCGCACGTGCTTGCCCGGCGAGCAGGCGCCGTTGCAGTTGGGCGACTCGCCGGTGGCGTAGGCGGAGAGGGCGCAGCGCCCTTCCACCATCACGCACAGCCCGCCAAAGCCGAAGACCTCGATCTCGACCGGCGTGTTGGCGATCACCTGCTCGACCTGGGCCAGGGACAGCACCCGCGGCAGCACCGCGCGGGAGATGCCGAAGTGGCGGTGGTAGAAGTTGATCGCGTCGTAGCTGGTGGCCGAGCCCTGCACCGACAGATGCAGGCGCAGGTCCGGATGCACGCGCCGGGCGTAGGCCATCAGGCCCGGGTCGGCGAGGATCACCGCGTCCATGCCGAAGGCGGCGGCCCGATCCACGGCGCCGGTCCAGCGCTGCCAGTTGTCGGTCTGCGGGTAGGTGTTGAGGGCCAGCAGGACCTTGCGGCCGCGGTCGTGGGCGTAGCGCACACCTTCGCCCAGGGCCTTGTCGTCGAAGTTGAGGCCGCTGAAGTTGCGGGCGTTGGTGGCGTCCTTGAAGCCGAGGTAAACACAGTCGGCGCCGTGGTCCACGGCGGTCTTGAGGGCGGGCAGGCTGCCGGCGGGGCAGACCAGTTCGATTTGGCGCGCTGAAGTCATGGGCAGTGGGGCGGCAGGAATGACGCGGCGGGACTATAGGCGCCCGCTGCCCGGTGCACCTTGACGGGGGTCAACGGGGGCACGCAGGCGGCTGTGCCCCGAGTTGGTGCGTCGCGCAGGCCGCTGTTCCGGGTTTCCCTCTTTCCGCCCCCAGGCCCCTATAATCCGCGGATTCGCCAACGTTTTTTCCGTTTTTGCGCATGCTTCTCTGGTTCGTCATTGCCTACTGGCTGATCTCGGTGGCCATCGGCCTCGCCGCCGCCACGCGGGTCCATAACACCAAGGACTTCGCGGTGGCCGGCCGCCATCTGCCCTTCTACATGGTCACCGCCACGGTGTTCGCCACCTGGTTCGGTTCCGAGACCGTGCTGGGCGTGCCGGCCACCTTCCTCAACGAGGGGCTGCACGGCGTGGTGGCCGACCCCTTCGGCTCGTCGATGTGCCTGATCCTGGTGGGCCTGTTCTTCGCGGCGCCGCTGTACCGCATGAACCTGCTCACCATCGGCGACTTCTACAAGAAGCGCTACGGGCGCGGTGTCGAGGTGCTCACCACCGTCGCCATCGTGATCTCCTACCTGGGCTGGGTGGGCGCGCAGATCTCGGCGCTGGGGCTGGTGTTCAACGTGGTGTCGGGCGGTGAGATCAGCAAGACGATGGGCATGTGGATCGGCTCCGGCACCATCCTCATCTACACCCTGTTCGGCGGCATGTGGGCGGTGGCGGTCACCGATTTCCTGCAGATGATCATCATCGTGATCGGCATGCTGTGGATCGGCGGCGAGGTGAGCGGCATGGCTGGCGGGGTGGGGGTGGTGGTGAACCACGCGATGGAATCCGGCAAGTTCAACATGCTGCCGCCGCCCGATGCGAAGGAGGTGATCGCCTTCATCGCCGCGGCGATCACCATGATGCTGGGCTCCATCCCCCAGCAGGACGTCTTCCAGCGGGTGCAGTCGGCCAAGTCCGAGAAGATCGCGGTGTGGGGTTCGGTGCTGGGCGGCAGCCTGTATTTCCTGTTCGCCTTCGTGCCGATGTTCCTGGCCTATTCCGCCACGCTGATCGACCCGGAGATGGTCGCCCGCCTGATCGATTCCGATTCCCAGATGATCCTGCCGGAGCTGGTGCTCTCCAAGGCGCCGCTGTTCGCCCAGGTGATGTTCTTCGGCGCGCTGCTGTCAGCGATCAAGAGCTGCGCCTCGGCCACGCTGCTGGCGCCGTCGGTCACCTTCACCGAGAACATCCTCAAGCCGGCGCTGCCGCACCTCACCGATAAAAAGCTGCTGTTCTGGATGCGTGTGGTGACGCTGATCTTCACCGTGCTGGTCACGCTGTACGCCATGTTCTCCAAGGCGACGATCTTCAAGATGGTCGAGAACGCCTACCAGATCACCCTGGTGTCGGCCTTCATCCCGCTGCTGTGCGGGCTGTACTGGCGGCGCGCCACCAACCAGGGCGCGCTGGCCTCGATCTTCTGTGGCATTTCGGTGTGGCTCGGCGTGCATCTGGCCGGCGGCGACGACCCTTTCGTGCCCGCCCAGCTGGCCGGGCTGATCGCCAGCGCGGTCGGGATGATCGTCGGCTCGCTGGTGAAGCAATGGGTGCCCCACGACATCGGTGTGCACGACCGTCTGCGCCACGGCCACCACGCCGCCGACGCCCACGGCGTGGCCCACGAGGGCATCGGGGCGGTGCATCGGCATTGATTTTTTGGGTAGTGGGGATTGGGTAGTGGGAAATGGGTGGAAGCTGCTGAACCCCTTTCCCGTTTTCTGATCTGTCACTGAGGTAATCGCAGCGGCCACGCCGGTTCAGCCATCACCCACTCCCCACTCCCCACTCCCCATTACCCATTACCCATTACCCATTACCCATTACCCATTACCTGCTTCCCACCACCCACTCCCCATCCCGCCATGACCGCCCAAGCCCTGCCCGCCGAGATCCCGCTCTTTCCCCTGGGCGTGGTGCTGTTTCCTGATGGCCTGCTGCAGCTCAAGCTGTTCGAGGCGCGCTATCTCGACATGGCGGCCCGCTGCATGAAGGCCAACGCGCCCTTCGGCGTGTGCCTGATCCGCGAGGGCGCCGAGGTGGGCGATGCGGCGGTGCCCCACAACATCGGCTGCATGGCGAGCATCGTCGATTGGGACATGTCCCAGCCGGGGCTGCTCTTCATCACCACCCGCGGCGGCCCGCGCTTCCGCATCGTCGAGCGCACCATCCAGCACGACAAGCTGCAGACCGCCCGCGTCGAATGGCTGCCTGAACCCGCGCCCCAGCCCGTGCCGCCCGCGCTGGCCGACATGCTGCCGCTGCTCCAGGCCATCGTCAGCGACGCCGGCGAGACCGTCTTCCCGCCGCCCCACCGCTTCGACGACGCCACCTGGGTCGGCTACCGCCTGGCGGAGGTGCTGCCCATCCCGCCCGAAGCCCGCGTGCGCCTGCTCGAACTGGACGACACGATCTCGCGGCTCGAGATCCTCCACACCTACCTCAAGCAGCACAAGCTGGTGGGCTGAGCTCGTTCCGGCGCAGAGACTGGCTGATGGGGGCGCGACGCAGGGGCCGTCGTCAGGTGGGGGCCATGCGCAGGGGGGCGCCTGCGGGCAGGTCGGTCAGCCCATGTCGCACGGCCAGCCGCAGGAGATGGAAGTCGTTGTCGACGCCGAGTTTCTGACGCACCGACGACATGTGGTTGTGCACCGTCTTCTGGCTCAGATGCAGGCGCTGGGCGATGGCATCCACCGATTCACCGTTCACCGCCATGCGCAGCACGTCGAACTCCCGCGGGGTGAGCCGTGAAAGGGGCGCTTCCTCGGCCAGGGCCGCGCTCGCCACGCCCTGCGCCACCTCGGCCGACAGCACCCGGCGCCCCACGGCAACGTCGCGGATCGCCGTCAGGACCTCGCCCGGTTCGCTGTTCTTGGTGAGGTAGCCAAGAGCGCCTGCGCGCATCGCCTGAACGACGAAGCTGGGGTTGTCGTGCATGCTGACCACCAGCACCCGCAGCTGCGGTTCCCGCGCCAGCATGCGCCGGATGGCATCGATGCCGCTGCTCTCGCGCAGGCTCAGATCCACCATTGCCACGTCGACGCCGCCGCTTTCGCACAACCGCCCATAAGCCTCATCGGCGGTGGCCGCCTCGCCCACCACCACCAGATCCGTTTCTGCGTCGATCAGTCGGCGGTAGCCGGTGCGCACCACGGCGTGGTCTTCCACGAGCATGATCCGGATCATTGCAGGCCCGTCTCTGCCGCGCTGCCCGCGCCGCGCTCCGCTGTGCCTGCCGGCTGCGTCACATTGGAGCGGTCTGTCTGCGGCAGGGTAGGACGTCTCCGCGGGCGGTGCTGTCCGCGTCTGGCGGCGGTGTGCCGGTCGGCCGTCGCCGCCTCGTGGGCCATCGGGCCCGTCGGGGCTTCGGTGAGGGCGTGTGTGGTCTCCTGCGCCCCTTGCGCGCCCCGGTTCTCACCAAGCCATTTCATCGCGTGCTCCTTTGGTTCTGCTGTCCTCGAACGGAACAGTGTGCAACGCCCGTGCCAGCCTGAGGCGGTTTTCAGGCCGGGAAAGTTTCCCGACGTTGCGGGGAGCATCTCCCGCGACAGGGGTAAAGCGCGCCTTGGATACTGGATTTAGCGCAGGGCGTTGGCATCACGGGAGGTCGATGGCCACGCGCAGGACATCACAACAATCCGGAGACAAGGAGTCCCCATGAAAGGAATCAATCAAGCCCGTCGGCTCAAGCCGGCCTTGCTGGCGCTTGCGCTGGCCACGCTGTGTGCAGGTGGCGCCCAGGCCGCTGGCAAGGCCGTCACCTGGGACGACATCCGCAACGACGACAAGACCCCGGGCGACGTGCTCACCTACGGCCTGGGCCTGAAGGCTCAGCGGCATAGCCCGCTCAAGACGGTCAACACCAAGAACGTGGCCGGCCTGGTGCCGGTGTGGAGCTTTTCGTTCGGCGGCGAGAAGCAGCGCGGCCAGGAGGCCCAGGCGCTCGTCCATGATGGGGTGATCTACGTGACCTCGTCCTACTCGCGGATCTACGCGGTTGAGGCCAAGACCGGCAAGCGCCTGTGGGAATACGAGGCCCGCCTGCCGGAAGACATCCGCCCGTGCTGTGACGTGGTCAACCGTGGCGCCGCCATCTACGGCGACAAGATCTACTTCGGCACCCTGGACGCCGGCATCGTGGCCCTCAACAAGGACACCGGCAAGGTGGTCTGGAAGAAGAAGTGGGGCGACCACAAGGTCGGCTACACCATGACCGGCGCGCCCTTCGTGATCCAGGACCAGCACAGCGGCAAGGTGCTGCTGGTGCACGGCTCGTCGGGGGATGAGTTCGGCGTGGTGGGCTGGCTGTTCGCCCGCGATCCGGAGACCGGCGAGGAAGTCTGGGCCCGCCCGATGGTCGAAGGCCACATGGGTCGCCTGAACGGCAAGGAGAGCACCCCCACCGGCGACGCCAGCGCCCCCACCTGGCCGAAGGACAAGGACGGCAAGCCCACCGAGGCCTGGCATCACGGCGGCGGCGCCCCGTGGCAGACCGCCAGCTTCGACCTCGAGAAGAACATGGTCGTGATCGGCACCGGCAACCCGGCGCCGTGGAACACCTGGAAGCGCACCCAGGAAGGCGACGATCCGCGCAACTGGCCCAGCCTGTTCACCTCCGGCCAGGCCTACGTGGACGCCAGCACCGGCGAACTCAAGGGCTTCTTCCAGCACACCCCCAACGACGCCTGGGACTTCTCCGGCAACAACTCGGTGGTGCTCTTCGAGTACAAGGACCCGAAGACCGGCAAGCTCGTGAAGGCATCCGCCCACGCCGACCGCAACGGCTTCTTCTTCGTGACCGACCGGGAAAAGCTGACCAACGGCGCCGGCTACCCGAACAAGCCCACGTCGCTCATCGGCGCCTGGCCGTTCGTGGACGGCATCACCTGGGCCAAGGGCTGGGACCTGACTACCGGCAAGCCCATCGAGACGGGCAACCGTCCGCCCGAGCCGAAGGCCGGCGCCGACAAGGGTGACAGTGTCTTCGTCTCCCCGCCCTTTCTGGGTGGCACCAACTGGATGCCCATGTCGTACAGCCCGGACACCGGCCTGTTCTACATCCCCGCCAACCACTGGGCGATGGACTACTGGACCGAGCACCTGACCTACAAGGCCGGCTCCGCCTACCTGGGCCAGGGTTTCCGCATCAAGCGCCTGTTCGACGACCACGTGGGCACCCTGCGCGCGATCGATCCGAAGAGCGGCAAGATCGCCTGGGAACACAAAGAGAAGTTCCCCCTGTGGGCCGGCACGCTGACCACCGCCGGCGGGCTGCTCTTCACGGGCACCTCGGATGGCTTCATCAAGGCCTTTGACGCCAGGACCGGCAAGGAACTGTGGAAATTCCAGACCGGCTCCGGGATCGTCTCCGTGCCCATCACCTGGGAACAGGACGGCGAGCAGTACATCGGCCTGTCCTCCGGCTACGGCGGCGCCGTGCCCCTGTGGGGCGGCGACATGGCCGATCTGACCAAGCAGGTCACCCAGGGCGGCTCCTACTGGGTCTTCAAGCTGCCCAAGGCAGGTCGCTGAGCCTGACCCGGCGATGTCCGCGCCGTCTCCCGCGGGCATCGCCGGCCAGCCTGGCCGCGACGGCGGCGTGCGCCCGGTGCGCATCGCCGGCCGTCGTCCTTCCATCCAACGAGAAAGGACACCTCATGCTGTCCGTCTTTCCGCGTGCGGCGCTGGCGGCGATGGCCGTCGCGCTGCTTCTTGCCGGCCCCGAGGCCGGTGCGCGGGCTAATCCCGCCGAACCCGAAGTGCACGGCACCTGCGGCATGTGGCCCCACGCCCGCTGCCGGGGCGCCGATCTGCGCCACAAGGATCTGTCGGCCCTCGACCTCGCCGGGGCCGACTTCACCGGCGCCAACCTCGCCCGGGCCGACCTGCGCGCAGCCAATCTGGCCGGGGCGATCTTCGACGGCGCCGATCTCAGCGGCGCGCGCCTCTCCAAGGCCAACGCGCCGGGCGCCTCCTTCCGCAACGCCCGTCTCGTCGGGGCCGACCTGGAGTTCGCCCGCATCATGCGCGCCGACTTCACTGGCGCCGATCTCTCCGCGGCCAACATGGAAGCGGCCCGCGCCGCCTTCACGTGGTTCAACAAGGCGCGGCTCACCAACGCCAACCTCCAGGAGACCAAGTTCAACGCCACCGACCTGCGCGGCGCCAACCTGGAAGGCGCCCTGCTGCGCTACACGATCTTTCCCGACTCGACCTTCGACGGCTGCGTCGGCTGTCCGACCGACTGGTGACGCCATGACTTCCTTCTTCCGACTTGTCGTCGCGGGGGCGCTGGCGCTGCTCGTCCAGCCCGCCCTGGCCTTCGAGGTGGCCGAGCCCGCCGTTGCGACCTTCGACGTGGACACCACCGGCCTGCCGCCGCCACCGGCCGGCGAGGGCAACCCTTACCGGGGCAATGCCCGGGCGGCGGAGATTGGCCGGACCCTCTTCAACCAGACCTGCGCCCGCTGCCACGGCGTCGATGCGGTGAGCCGGAACATGCCGGGCCCCGACCTCGCCCGCCTCGACAAGGCCTGCCGGCCCATCGCCGACCCGGCGGTGCGCGCCCACTGCCTGGCCGACAACGACGCCTACTTTCTGGATTCCGTGCAGAACGGCAAGGTCCGCGTCGGGGTGAGCCACATGCCGGCCTGGAAGACGGTGCTGTCGCCCCAGTTGATCTGGACGCTGCGCACCTTTGTGGAAAGCCGGGCGCCCAAGCGCGCCGCGGAGTGAGGGCCGGCTGGGGGTTCAGCCGGTAGCGCGCTGCAGCGCCTCCAGCACCTTGCGCACCGGCGTCGGCAGGGCCGCGTCGGCCAGCGCGTCGAGCGGCCACCAGTCGAGCCCGTCCGCGTCCCGCACCCCGTCGCCGGCAGCCACCTCCACCCGCTCCGGGGCCAGATGCAGCACGAAGTGGGTGAACACATGGCGCAGCCCCGGCAGCGGCGCGACCCGCGTCACCGGCAACCCAAAGCGCCGGGCGACCCATTCGGCCGTGTCGGCGCCTTCGGGCAGCTCCGGCAGGCTCTGCAGGCCGCCCCAGATGCCAGCCGGGGGGCGGCGCTCCAGCAGCACCGCGCCGTTCGCGACGATCACCGCAAAGCGGCCGTGGCGCTCGGGCACGGCTTTCTTCGGGCGCGGGGTGGGCAGTTCGGCCACTCGGCCGTCACGCAGGGCCACGCAGCCGTCGGCGAGGGGGCACTGCCCGCAGCGGGGCTTGCCACGGGTGCACAGGGTGGCGCCCAGGTCCATCTGGGCCTGGGTGTAGATGTCCACGTCGCGCTCGGGCAGCAGGGCCTCGGCGAGATCCCACAGGGCGTTTTCCACCGCCTTGGTGCCGGGAAAGCCGTCGATGCCGAAGGCCCGGGCGAACACGCGCTTCACGTTGCCGTCGAGGATCGCCGCGCGGGTGCCGTAGCTGAAGGCGCTGATCGCCGCGGCGGTGCTGCGGCCTATGCCCGGCAGCTCGGCCAGCAGCGCCGGGTCGGCCGGAAAGGTGCCGCCGTGGCGGGTCATCACCGCCTGGGCGCACTTGTGCAGGTTGCGGGCGCGGGCGTAGTAGCCCAGGCCGCTCCAGCGGGCCAGCACATCCTCCACCGGCGCGGCGGCGAGGCTTTCGAGGGTCGGGAAGCGTTCCAGGAAGCGCGCGTAATACGGGATCACCGTCTCCACCTGGGTCTGCTGGAGCATGATCTCCGACAGCCACACCCGGTAGGCGTCGCGGTTCTGCCAGGGCAGGTCGTGGCGGCCGTGGTGGCGCTGCCAGTCGATCAGGCGGCGGGCGAAGGGCGTGCCGGGAAAGGGCGCGATGCCCGCGGGCCAGGATTTGTTCACCGCAGCATCCCCTCGACGCTCGCCGGGCGGCGCGTGATAATCGCGCCTCCCCAAACAGGTTGCCGGGCTGCAAACTTGCCCGGCCAGTCCGATTTCATCATGAATGCTCCCAAGAACGACCCGGCGGTGCGCGCCTTTCGCGACACGCTGGGCATGTTTCCTACCGGCGTGACGGTGGTCACCACCCGCGACGGCGCCGGCCGGCCGGTGGGCCTCACGGTCAGCTCCTTCAACTCGGTGTCGCTGGTGCCGCAGCTTGTGGTGTGGAGCCTGTCCAGCCACCTGCAGCTGGTGCCGGCCCTTGAAAACGCGCCAGTGTACGCGATCAACGTGCTCGCCGAAGACCAGCAGGAGCTCTCCAACCGCTTCGCCAGCCGGGTGGAAGACCGCTTTGCCGGCGTCGAGTTCACCGACGGCGAGGGCGGCGTGCCGCTGCTCGCCGGCTGCTGCGCCCGCTTCGTGTGCCGGCCCCATGCGCGCCATCCGGGCGGCGACCATATCGTCTTCATCGACGAGGTGATCCGCTTCGACCGTGACGCCGACAAGAAGCCGCTGCTCTTCCAGGGCGGCGCCTACCAGCGCCTCGCCTGATGGCTGCCCCGCGCTGGATCGAGACCGGCGCCGGCCCCCGCGGGCTGCTGTTCCTGCACGGGGTGAGCGGCGGCGCGAAGGGTGCGGCGTCGATCCTGCCGGCGATCACCCCGCCGGGCTGGCGCGGGCTCGCGTGGGACATGCCGGGCTACGGCGCCAGCGCGCCCATCGACCCGGTGGATTTCGACGGCTATGCGGCGGCGGTGGTCGACCTGCTCGACGCCGCGGAGCTCGATCGCGCGGTGCTCGTCGGCCACAGCATGGGCGGGATGATCGCCCTGCAGACCGTCGCGCGCTTTCCGGCGCGTGTGTCCGGGCTGGTGCTGGCGTGCTGCACGCCGGCCTTCGGCGCGCCCGCGGGGCCGCTGCAGCAGGCCTTCCTGGCCCGGCGCATCGGCCCGCTCGATGAAGGCGCGACCATGCGCGACATCGCGGTGGACCTGATCCCGACGATGGTCGGGCCGGATGTCGACCCCGAGGTGCTTCATGCCGCCGTCGACGTGATGGCCGACATCCCGCCCGACAGCTACCGCGCCGCGATGCGGGCGCTGGTGCGTTTCGACCAGCGGGCCTCGCTCGCCGCCATCGACGTACCGGCGTTGGTGGTGGCGGGCCTGCATGATCAGGTTTCCCAGCCACAGGTGGTGCGCCGCATGGCCGACATGATCCCCGAGCGGCGCTTCGTGGCGCTGGATGCCGGGCATCTGGCGCCCTTCGAGGTGCCCGAGGCGTTTGCCGCCCAGGTGCAGCGCTACCTGGCCGATCACATCCCTGTCACCTGAGCCCCGCAGGCTTGCCGATTTTTGCCATCGCCATGAACGAGAGCCCCTTCAAAGGCAAGACCGGCATCACCCGGGTGTGGAACGCCTTTCATTATTCGATGGCCGGCCTCGCCGCCGCCTATCGCAACGAAGACGCCTTCCGCCAGGAGGTGTGGCTGGCCGCGGTGCTGGTGCCGCTGGCCCTGTGGCTGCCCACCAGCGGCATCGGCAAGGCGCTGATGATCGCCAGCGTGCTGCTGGTGATCCTGGTCGAGCTGGTCAATTCCGCCGTCGAGGCGGCGGTGGACCGCATCTCCTTCGAGCAGCACCACCTTGCCAAGCGCGCCAAGGACATCGGCAGCGCCGCGGTTTTCGTGGCGCTGGTGAATGCGGTGGTAGTCTGGGGGCTCGTCCTGTTTGGTTAAGCACCCATGAAGCCTTCCCGCAAACCCTGCGTCAATTGCACCTGCGCCACCACCGGCTTCTGCCCGCGGGGCGTGGGCGCCAACATCCCGCCCGAGCTTGCCGCCGCCCAGCCGGCTGCGCCGGCAAAGAAGCCCACCGCGGCCGAACTGCGCCGCGAGCAGCTCCGCCAGCTGCCCGGCAACCGCAAGAAGATGCGTTTCTGAGCGGCCGCGGGCAGCACGCCCGCACCGCTTCTCACCTCAATCATCACCCGCAGCACCCGTCCCGCCATGGAACAGACCCACGTCATCTCCGCCCTCGTCATCCACCGTCTCGCCCGCCTCGGCGAAGGGCCGTCCCGCGTCCAGCCCCGGCCGGCGCCCAACGTCATCGACGCGCCGGCGGTGGGCCTGATGGAGCGCCTGTGCCGCCACTTCGCCGAGCGCCCGGGCAAGGGCTACGGCTGCTTCGAGCGGGACGAGCACAACTTCCCGATGATCAATCTGGTGCGCCGTTACACCCGTGACGGCAGCCTGGATTTCCCCGCCTTCAGCGCCGAGGCGCTGGCCCACCTGCAGCAGCGGGTGGATGAGGATGGGGTGGAAGAGGCCGGCTTTCTGGTCATCGCCCGCGCCACCATCTTCGGGGCGGACTGCCTGTACTTCGCGCTCCTGCAGGAAACCGTCGGCTCGGTGATCGACGATGGCCTCGCCATCCACGACAACCCGCACCTGGATTTCTCGGGCCTGCAGGTGGCCGGGCGCATCGACCTCACCGCCTGGCAGGCCGGCGCCGAGCGCTACATCGCCTTCCTCAAGGGGCGCGGCGACGTGGCCGGCTGGTTCAAGCGCTTTCTCGGCTGCACCGACGTGGTCATCGCTCTCAAGGAGACCAAGAAGCTCGTCGAGACGCTCACCCACTTCGCCGACACCCAGCAGCTCGAAGCCCCGGCCCGCGACGAACTGCTGGAGCGCGCCCACCTGGTGCTTGAGGAGATGCACGAGAGCGGCGCACCGCTGGATCTCGCCAGCGTGGCCGAGCAGGTCTTCCCCGACGCGCCCCAGAAGCTCGTCGAGCGCCTGCAGGACGAGGCCGTCGACCTCGCCACCGGCTTCGTCCCCGACAAGCGCGCCCTGCGCCCGCTGATCCGCTTCAAGGCCGCGGCGCAGGACTGGAAGCTGGAATTCGAACGCGCCGGCCTGCGCTCGGGCACCGTCCAGTACGACCCGACCAACAACACGCTGGTGCTCACCGATGTGCCGGAAGGGCTGCGGAAGGTGTTGATGGAGGGGTGAGTCCGTTGTTTTTTCTTGGCGAGAGGGTCCGTCAATTTCGATGAACGAACTTCACTCGACTATCGAGACTAAATTCCGAATTTGAGAAAAAATGAAAGACTTTTTCGCGTTCTTAGTCGTACTCGTTGTGGCCGTGATTTACTTTGTGATGGTCGCGGCTGGAACTAAAACTAGAGGTACGTACAAAATCAGGACCATAAATGGGTGGAGAACGAGAGACAGCGGAGATAGGGATGCCTTAATTCTGATCTTTTTGGTCCTCCTGCTGCTTACTGCGTTGACTAAATGCACTAATTAGTTCTGTAGGACTACAAAGGGACTTCCCCCACCCGCCCGGCGGGTTAGCCCGTCAGGGTGTAACCCGACACACCTCCCACGTTATCAACACGCAGCGCCGACGCGCTGTCGAGCCGCCCGCGGGGCCTTCGGATCTGGCGTGACGGGGGCGGCGCTTCCATGTCGGGTCACGCCCGCTTGGCCAACCCGATCTACGATCTGCTCACGAACTTCACCGGCGCCTCTGCCGGCCGGGTTTCGTCGCCCAGCACCCGCGCCCGCAGCTGCCCGCAGCCCCCTTCCACGTCCTGCCCCGCCGAGTTGCGCAGCTTGGTGAGGATGCCGCGGCGGTGGAGCTGGCGGGCGATGTCGGCGGCCTTGTCCCACGCCGGGCGGCGGAAGGGCAGGTCGGGCACCGCGTTGTACGGGATCATGTTCATGATCGCGTACTTGCCCGCGAGCAGGCGGACGATGCCGTCCAGCTCTTCCGGCGTGTCGTTCACCCCGTCGATCAGCGTCCATTGGTACTGGATCGGGTAGCCGGTGCGGCGGGCGTAGGTTTCGCCCAGTTCCACCAGCTCGTCCGGGCTGATGCGCGGAGCCTTGGGGAGCAGTTCGAAGCGCAGATCCGCGCGGCTGGTGTGGAGTGACAGCGCCAGCGCCGGCTTGACCGTGAGCGTGGGCAGGCGCTCGAAGACGCGGTGATCCCCCACCGTGCTGAACACCAGGTTCTTGTGGCCGATGCCGCCCTCGGTGCCGAGGAGCTGGATCGCCTCGATCACGTTTTCCATGTTGTGGGCGGGCTCGCCCATGCCCATGAAGACCACCTTCTTCACCGCCCGCTGGCGCCGCGCCAGCACCACCTGGGCGACGATCTCCGCGCTGCCCACCTGACGCAGCAGGCCGTCCCGGCCGGTCATGCAGAACACGCAGCCCACCGCACATCCCACCTGACTCGACACGCACAGGCCGTCGCGGGGGAGCAGCACGCTCTCCACCGTCTGGCCGTCGGGCAGCTGCACCAGCAGGCGCGCCGAGCCGTCCTCGGCCGGGTGCTCGGAATGCAGCCGGGCGAGGCCGTCGAGCTCGGCGGTGAGCGCCGGCAGGGCGTCGAGCACCGCCTGGGGCAGGTTCGGGCCGCGCCGGGCCGGGCCGGCGGAAAGGGGCAGGGCGTGCGTCCACGCGCGCAGGACGCGCTGGATGTGCACGGGTTTGGCGCCCAGATCGGCAAGGCGCTGGCGGAGATGTTCGATGCGCATGAGGGGCCGAATGATATGCCTTTTCCGCTGCCGTTTCAGGGGTTTGGCGTCGACGCATGCCCACCCGGCCGGCGTGCGCCGTGCCCTTGTCCGTCCGCCCGCGCGGCCATTTAGGCAAAACCCCTATCGATTATGTCTAATTTAACGAATTTGAGGTATTGCGTCTGGCGTGGTTCCCATTTTGAGCATCGCCAAGGTGGCCGTTGATCAGCAAAATATCATTGATATAAAACATAAAAATGTTAAATGTGCGGCCTTGGAATGGCATTTCAAGGCAAGCGCCGACAATCATCAATAAATGCAAATTTGAAAAAAACGAGAAAGATGGTATTTTTGCGTCCGTTCAGGGCTCGATGAAGTTGGTGACAGGTCGCTTTTTGGCCTGCCGGTGCCCGTCAGCCACAGATTGCCGAGGTCCATCTTGCATAGCCAAACCCACCCGACGACCCTTGCCGTCCTCGCCCTGGCCCTCGCCAGCGGCATCGGCGCCGCCCAGGCCCAGAGCGCCGCCCCCGATGCGGGCTCACTGATGCAGCAGATCGAGCGCGGCCAGCAGCCCAACCTGCCCCAGGTCCGCCGACCGAGCGTTGCCCCCCAGCCCGAGATGAAGCCCGTCAGCGGCATGGTCATCACCGTCAGCCGCTTCCGCTTTGTGGGCAACACCCTGCTCGACGAGAGCCGCCTGCAGCCCGCGGTGGCCCCGTGGGTCGGCCGGCCGCTGGATTTCAGCGAGCTGCAGAAGGCCGCCGCCGCGGTGGCCGCGGTGTACCGCGACGCCGGCTGGGTGGTGCGCGCCTACCTGCCCAAGCAGGAGATCGAGAACGGGGTGGTCACCATCCAGATCGTCGAGGCCGTGCTCGGCAGCGTGCTGATCGAAGCCCCCGAGAGCCTGCGCCTGTCCCCCGAGGTGGCGCGTCGCATGGTGTCCGCCGCCCAGCAGCCCGGCCAGCCGCTCAATGCCGAAGCCGTCGACCGCGCCCTGCTGCTGGTGGATGACCTGCCCGGCGTCACGGTGCAAGGCAACCTGAAGGAAGGCGCCAACGACGGCGAGACCGACCTGCTCCTCAACATGGAGCCGGAGCCCTTTCTGAGTGGCGACGTGGGCTTCGACAACACCGGCTCGCGCTCCACCGGCGGCAACCGCGTCACCGCCTCGCTGTTCGCCGGCAGCCCCTTTCGCCTGGGCGACCAGATCGGCGTGAACCTCATCAAGAGCGAAGGCAGCGAGTACGTGCGCGGCGTGTATTCGCTGCCTGTCGGCAACCAGGGCTGGCGGCTCGGCGCCAACTACTCGGGCCTGCGCTACGACGTGGTGACGCCGGAGTTCTCCAGCTACAAGCTGCGCGGCCGCTCCAGCAGCGCCGGGGTGGATGCCAGCTACCCCATCGTGCGCAGCCGCATGAAGAACCTCTACCTGCGCTTCGCGTGGGATCGCAAGAGCTACTACAACGAATCCCTCGACGCGGCCACCAGCGACTACGGCATCAACGTGGCCAGCGTCGGCCTGTCCGGCAACGCCTTCGACAGCCTCGGTGGCGGCGGCGCCACCACCGGCGCGCTGACCCTCTCGTCGGGCAAGGTCGATCTCGGCGGTTCGCCCAACCAGGTGTCCGACGCCGCCGGCGCCAACACCCAGGGCAGCTACCAGATCTACCGCTACGCGCTCAACCGCCTGCAGGCGATCACCCCGGACCTCACCCTCTTCGCCGCCTGGAGCGGCCAGATGGCCAGCCGCAACCTGGATTCCGGCGAGCGCTTCTACCTGGGAGGCGCCAACGGCGTGCGCGCCTACCCGGCCAGCGAGGCCGGCGGCTCCGAAGGCGACCTGATCAACCTCGAGCTGCGTTACCGCCTGCCCGCGAACCTGTCCCTCACCGGCTTCTACGACTGGGGCCGGGTCAAGGTCAATCACAACAACGACTTCACCGGCGCCGCAGTCAAGAACAGCCTGGAACTCCAGGGCGCCGGCATGAGCATGGCCTGGGCCTCGCCCTTCCGCGCCAACTTCCGGCTCACCTGGGCCCACCGCATCGGCACCAACCCCAACCCGACCGCCACCGGCAAGGACCAGGACGGCACCAAGGACCTGAACCGCTTCTGGTTCATGGCCACGCTCCCGTTCTGACCCGCCCCGCGATCCGCCTCCGACTTCCCGTTCCCTCCCAGCCTACGGACCACAACACCATGACCACTCTGCTCTTCTACAAGAACGTCGTCGCCCTCGACCGCAACCAGCACGCCGCCCTCAAGCTCAAGCCCGCCGACAGCCTCGACTTTGCCGGCCACGCCACCAGCCTGCCCATCGTCATCGGCGAATTCGCCGAAGTGGCCCGCCAGAGCCCGATCGCCTTTCTGCGCGTCGAAAACGGCGACCTCGTGCCGGTGGCGCTCACCGGCCTGCCCGGCGGCCGCAACCTCTACGTGGACGACGACGGCAAGTGGACCGCCCCGTACATCCCGGCCTTCGTGCGCCGCTACCCCTTCGTCTTCGCCGAGACCGGTGAAGACCAGCTGACCCTGTGCGTCGACCGCGACTTCGAGGGCTTCAACGAAGCCGAGGGCGAGCCCCTGTTCGACGCCGCTGGCGAGCCGGCCGCGCCGATCCAGGGCGCCCTCGAGATGCTCACCGAGTTCCAGCGCCAGAACATCCTCACCCGCCAGTTCGTCCAGCACCTGGAAGAGGCCGGCATCCTGATGGAAGCCCAGGCCAGCGCCGCCCTCAACGACGGCCGCAACTTCACCCTGCAGGGCCTGCTGGTGGTCGATGAGGCCAAGCTGCGCGAGATCCCCGAAGACACCCTCAAGGCATGGTTCGCCACCGGCGAGCTGGGCCTGATCTACGCCCACCTGCTGTCCCTGGGCAACCTGCTCGAACTCCTTCGCCGTCAGCCCGCGCCCTCCGGCCTGGCCAACTGATCCGGCACCCCTCCGCACCCCACGTCACCTGAAATCTGAATCCTGAAGGAGCGCTCCCATGAACGGGCATGCATCGATGAACCGAATCTACCGTCTTGTCTGGAGCCATCGCCACGATGCCTGGGTCGTCGTCGCGGAAATCGCGCGCGGCCGCGGCAAGTCCAGCGGCGTGACCGGTTCGGAAGCCCGGGTGGGCGGCGCGGCCGCCGCCACGGTGACGGGGGAGGGCGCGGGGCGCTGGCGTGAGCGATTGCTGGGTGCGGCGCTGCTCACCTTCGGGATGAACGCCTTCGCGGCGCCGCCGGCCGCCGGCCAGCTGCCCACCGGCGGCAACGTGGTGGCCGGCCAGGCCGCGATCAGCCAGGGCGGCGCGCGGATGGACATCAACCAGGCCTCCAACCGCGCGGTCATCGACTGGAGCAGCTACAACGTGGGCGCCGCGGCCCAGGTGAACTACAACCAGCCGTCCGCCGCGTCGGCCACCCTCAACCGGGTGATGGACACCCAGGCCTCGCAGATCCTCGGCAAGATCACCGCCAACGGCCAGCTGGTGCTGGTCAATCCGAACGGCGTGTACTTCGGCAAGGGCTCCAGCGTGGACGTGGGCGGCCTGGTGGCCTCGACCCACGACGTCGCCAACGCCGACTTCATGGCCGGCAAGTCCAGCTTTGCCCGCAACGGCAGCACCGGCAGCGTCGTCAATGAAGGCGAACTGCGCGCCGCGCTGGGCGGCTACATCGCCCTGCTGGCGCCCGAAGTGCGCAACGAAGGCGTGATCGTCGCCCGGATGGGCACCGTCGCGCTGGCCTCGGGCGAGCGTGTCACGCTGCAGTTCGACGGCAATAACAGCCTCGCCGGCATCGTCGTCGAACCCTCGAAGATCAAGGCCCTCGTCGAGAACAAGGGCGCCGTGGTGGCGCCGGGCGGGGTCATCATTCTCTCCGCGCGGGCCGTGGACCGCCTGCAGGGCGGCATCGTGCGCAACAGCGGCAAGCTCGAAGCCACCGGCATGGCCATGAAGGGCGGCAAGATCGTCCTGGAAGCCTCGGATCGCGTCGAGAACACCGGCACCGTCAGCGCCGACGCTGGCCGCGACGGCAGCCCGGCGGGCGAGGTGAGCGTCACCGCGCCGGTGGTCGTGAACAGCGGCACCATTTCCGCCAAGGGCGCCGCCGCCACCGAACCCGTGGTGGCCGGCGCCAGCCGCAGCGGCGGCCGCGTCAGCATCACCGCCGACACCGTCACCCAGACCGCCACCGGCAAGCTGGATGTCTCCGGCGCCGACAAGGGCGGCGAAGTCACCGTCAAGGCGGCCCAGGACGTGGCCGTCTCCGGCACCGTGGACGCCACCGCCGAAGCAGGCGAGGGCGGCGCTGTCCACGTCGAGGCGGGCAACAACATCACTCTCTCTGCCGCCACCATGGATGTCTCCGGCCTTCTCGCCGGCGGGCAGGTCCGCCTGGAGGGCGGCCCGCGCAAGGCGCCCACCGCGCCCGCCGACAACACCCCGCCGACCACCGCCATCCTCGACAGCAGCAGCCTGCGCGCCGGCAGCCGGCGTGGCCGCGGCGGCAGCATCACCCTGACCGGCGATCACGTCGGCCTGTTTGAAGGCGCCGAGCTGGATGCCTCCGGGGCCACCGGCGGCGGAACCGTGCTGGTGGGCGGCGACTATCAGGGCAAGAACCCCGACATCGCGAACGCGCAGGCCACCTTCGTGGCCGAAGGCGCGGTGATCCGTGCCGACGCCACCGACGCTGGCAACGGCGGCAAGGTGATCGTGTGGGCCGACGGCAACACCCGCTTCCTCGGCCAGATCAGCGCCCAAGGCGGCGCGCACGGCGGCGACGGCGGCTTTGCCGAAGTCTCCGGCAAAGGCGTGCTCGACTTCCGTGGCCAGGTGAACCTGCTTGCCAGCGCCGGCCAGGCCGGCTCCCTGCTGCTCGACCCGCACAACCTGACCATCAGCGGCGGCGCCGACACCATCGCCTCGGGCTTCGACGCCGACGGCGACGACTCGGTGCTGAGCGTCGCCACCCTGCAGAACGCGCTGGCCAACGGCAACGTCACAGTGACCACCGGCAGCGGCGGCAGCCAGGCCGGCAACATCACCGTCGCCAGCACCCTGGGCTGGTTCTCGAACTACTCGCTGAGCCTCACCGCCGCCAACAACATCACCGTGAACAGCGGCGTCTCGATGATCGCCGCCGGCAACGGCAACATGATCCTCACCGCCACCGGCGGCGCCCTGAGCAACGCCGGCACCGTGCGCACCTACGGCGGCAACCTCACCGTCGTCGCGGGCGGCGCCGTCTCCGGGGCCGGCGTGTATGACGTGGCCGGCACCGCCAGCTTCACCGCCGGCGGCAACATCGACCTCACCACCGCCAGCAACCGCTTCGTCGGTGCGATGTCGCTGGCGACCACCAGCGGCAGCGTGCAGCTCGTCAACTCGGTGGCCACCGTGCTCAATGGCGCCAGCGCCACCAGCGGCGTCAGCATCGCCTCGGGCGGCTCGATCACCACCGGCGGCTCGGCCACCGGCCTCGACAGCGGCAGCGGCGCGCTGACCCTGTCCACCGCCAGCGGCTCCAACGGCTCGATCATCTACACCGGCAACGTGCACGCCGGCGGCGACACCAGCGTGTCGGCCGATGGCCTGGGCGCCATCTCCCTGGCCCACATCACCGGCGCGGTGACCGTGGTGTCGGCCTCGGCCGGCGGCGCGATCACCCTCGGCGACAGCAGCACCGGCGCCGTCACCCTGGATTCGGCCAGCGGCAACGTCATCAGCGGCACCGCCGGCAGCGCCGGCCAGGCCAGCGGCACCGTGTCGGTCACCGGCACCTCGATCACCCTGAACGACCCGATCCGCACCAAGGGCGGCCGGGTCAACCTCACCGCCACCAGTGGCGACGTGACCGCCATCGCCGGCGCCAACATCGTCACCACCGCCGACGGCGACACCGGCACGGCGTCCGGCGTGGTCAGCGTGACGGCCCAGGGCAACGTGACCCTCCAGGCCATCACCACCACTGGCGCCAACAACCTGCTGGGCGTGGGCAGTAACGCCGCGGCGGTGGGCATCACCGCCACCACCGGCGACGTGAACGTGGGCGCCATCACCACCTCGGGGGGCGACGCGACCCCGGAAGCCTCCAACCCCACCAACCGCAACGGCGGCAATGCCGGCAACATCATCATCGGCGCCCCCGGCACGGGCAAGAACATCTACCTGAACGGCGACCTGCTCGCCATCGGCGGCGGCTACTCCGGCGCCAGCACCCAGGGCCTGGGCGGCTACATCGAGCTGCAGACCCCGACCATCCTCACCGCCAACCGGCTGGTCTCCACCGGCGCCACGTCGGGCAACATCTACGCCCTGTCCACCATCGATTCGGACGGCACCGCGCGCAGCCTGACCCTCACCGCCGGCACCGGCGACGTGCGCCTGCGCGGCGTGGTCGGCGGTTCGGCCCCGCTGTCGAGCTTCACGGTGTCCTCGTCGGCCAACACCACCGTCGAGAAGAACCTCACCACCAACGCCGCCGGCGGCGTGACCATCAACGCCAGCTACAACATCCATCTGGGCGACGACACCGTGGCCAACGGCAGCGGTGCGATGACCGTGGACACCCGTACCGGCAACGGCACGGTGACCCTCAACACCATCAACACCTGGCTCGACGACGCCGTCACCTTCACCCGCGGCAGCGGCGCCATCAGCGTCGCCCAGAACCTCTACAGCAAGGCCGCCGAACGTAACGACCTGACCTTCAACGGCACCGGCGGCGGCGCCATCTCGGTGGGCTGGGACGTGGGCGGCGGCAGCGTCGGCGGCGCCAACAGCCTCGGCGACATCCTGGTCAGCACCGGCACCGACCTGAGCCTCAACCGCAACGTCTCGGCCAAGAGCCTGGTGGCGGTGAACAGCACCGGCCGCCTGCTCATCAATGGCAGCAACATCTACGCCCAGTATTACGACGGCGCCTCCGGCCTGCAGCTGCAGACCACCGGCAGCGCCAACAACGTGGCCGGCGACGAGAACGTCACCGTCTATGGCTCGGTCACCAGCACCGCCAGCGGCGCACCGATCAGCATCGCGGCCCCCAACGGCACGCTCACGCTCGCCAACTACGCCGACCTCACCACCGCCGCCGGCGCGATCACCCTCAGCGCCTCGGGCAACATCTCCAACGGCTACGACACCGACCTCACCAGCACCGGCGGCGCCATCACGGTCAGCTCCAGCGCCGGCGCGCTCAACCTCACCGGCGACTACCTGGACATCACCACCACCAGCGGGCAGGTGAACCTCTCGGGCGTCGGCGTGACCTTCGGCAACACCGGCGCCGCCGGCATGGCCTCCACCGTGAACGCCGGCAGCGGCAAGATCCGCGTCAATGGCGGCGGCGGGCGCATCCAGTCGTACGGCACCCTCACCAGCACCGACGCCGACACCGCCGGCACCTCGGCGATCCTGCTGCAGAACGCCTACGTGGCCACCGCCAGCAGCGGGGCAGTGGTGATCCGGGCGGCCACCGCCACCGGCGGCACCCTCGAGATCGGCCAGCTCTCGGGTGGTTCGGCGGCCAGCAACGCCGACGTGCGTGGCGACGTGCTCCAGTACGACTCCGGCGCCAGCTACAGCGACACCATCAACATCAAGACCCTGAAGGTGGCGTCCACCACCACCATCAATGTCGGCGACAACTCCAACATCATCGACGAGCTGGGCGGCGTGACCCTCGGCGGCGCCCTGACCATCCAGGCCAAGGGCCGCGTCACCGGCATGGCCCTCACCGGCGACGTCACCGCCACCGGGGTGGACATCCGCACGGGTGTGGGCGCCCTGGCCGTCGGCACCCGCAACATCACCGCCACCACCGGCAATGTGGTGCTGCGCGGCCGCGGCATCACCCAGTCGGCGGGCTCCACCATCTCGTCCACCTCCGGCACGGTCACGCTGTACGGCAGCGACTACGCCACCAACACCCTCGGGGATGTCACCCTCGCGGGCACCGTCAATGCGGGCAGCAACTCGAGCGCCGCGGTGACCATCGACGACACCGCCGCCGTGCAGCTGGGCGACATCACGGCCGGCGTCGCCGGCAACCGCGGCGGCCTGGTGCTCGGCAGCAACACCTACCAGAGCCTCAACGGCAGTGGCGGCCACTGGCTGTACGCGAATGGCGCCGTGAGCCAGGCGGCCAACACCGCGGTCAAGGTGGGCGTCATCCAGGCCTTCCAGCTGGGCGGCCCGCTGAACCTCAGCAACGTGACCAACGAGATCGGCCAGGTCGGCTATGTGCGCCGCGGCGGCGCGATCACCCTTTACGACAAGGATGCCGAGGGCAACGGGCTCCTGCTGACCAACATCTACGACGGCAGCTACGACACCCTGCTCACCGCAACCACCGAGGGCGCCATGACGCTGTCGGGCACCAACCGGGGCAAGGGCATGGTGCTGACCGCCGGTGCCGGTGGCTTCAGCGCCTCGGGCTCCATCGAAGGCCATCACGGCGGTGCCGGCAAGATCACCATCACCACCACCGGCGGCGCCAACCTGACCAGCGGCACGATGTACGCCAAGGGCATCGAGATCTATTCCGGCGCTGCCGGAATCATCAACTCCGTCGATCTGCAGGCCCACCACGGCGGCGGCGGCGACCTGATCCTCGACGCTGGCGGCGGCAACGTCACCCTCAACAACCGGCTCTATATCATCGGTTCGGGTAACGACATCTTCATCCAGAACGCCAACAACGTTCAGCTCCATAACATCGAGCTGCGCAGCGGCAGCAAGGTGGTGCTCGGTGGCGTCGGCACTGGCGTGGGCGGAGCAGACGTGCCGCTCACCGGCAACGTCACCCAGGTCGGTCGCATCTACTCCGAGTCCGACACTACCGACGTGATCGGTGCGGTGGCTGGCTCGGTGAATATGAACTCGAGCAACCAGTTCTACCGGCTCGGCTACTTCGCCACCGGCGGCAACTTCAACCTTTACAACCAGGATCGCAACCTCACGGTGGTCGGCGCCGTGTCGTCGGCCAGCGGCAACGTCAGCATTTCCAACGGCAACTACGGCATCACCCTCACCAGCACCGGCAGCCTCTCCGCCAATGCTGCCACCAAGTCGGTCAGCGTGGGCGGCTACGGCGGCAACACCAACGGCTGGGTCAACATTCAGGGCGCCATCAGCGCCGGCACGGGCGGCATCGCCCTCACCGGCGGCGGCTCCATCACCAACAACAGCACCGGCACCCTCACCACCTACGGCATCTCCGCCGGTGAATACGCCAGCGGCGGCGGCAACATCGCCCTCACCGGCCGCGGCATCATCCAGGCCTCCCGCAGCATCAACGCCACCGGCGGCAGCGTCGGCACCGGCCCGTCCACCGGCACCAGCGGCGGCACCATCACCCTCACCGGCCACGACGGCACCGCCTCCGGCGACATCGTGCTGAGCGGCACGGTGCAGACCGCCAGCGCCAGCGCCAGCGCCGTCACCATCCGCGGCACCAGCGCCCTGGCCCTGCCAAACATCAGCGCCCCCAACGGCGGCCTGGTGCTCGGCGACAGCACCCCGACCATCGGCGCCATCACCGGCGCGATCACCCAGAGCGCCACCACCTCGGTGGATATCAAGACCCTCAACGTCACCGGCGGCAGCTCGGCGGTGCTCGCCAACACCGGCAACAAGATCTTCCAGCTGGGGGCGATCTCGGTGGGCGACAACGCCGCCGTCCAGTACGACTTCGACGCCTACGATTCCACCTCCGGCCTCTCGCTGACCCAGAGCATCACCAGCGCCGGCGGCCTGCGCCTGCGCACCGCCACCGGCGACGGCGCCAGCGGCGCCCTGGCCATCGGCGTGCGCAGCATCACCGCCCACGGCGACGTGTTCCTGGGCGGCGACAGCGTGACCCAGTCCCTCGGCTCCGTCATCGATGCCGACAGCGGCAGCATCCGCGTCGATGGCGGCAGCAACGCCTTCAACATCAGCCTGCTCGGCACAACCCAGACTGCCAGCACCGCCGGCACCGCCATCGAGATCGTCGGCGCCACCAACGCCACCCTCAACGTGGTGTCGGCCACCGCCGGCACCGTGACCCTCGGCGTCAGCGGCAAGGAAGTCACCGGTACCGTCGCCCAGGTCGCCGACACCGGCACCCTGTCGGCCGCCACCCTGGCTGGCAAGGCCGGCGTGGTCACCCTCAACAAGACCTACCTGGACAACCTCGGCAGCTTCATCACCACCGGCGCGCTCACCCTGAAGGATCTGGGCGGCGCCGGCACCGCCGGCCTCAAGCTCACCGGTGACGTGGTGGCCGGCGCGGCCTCCAGCATCGAGACCACCGACGGCGTGCTCGACCTCGACACCCACAGCGTCGACGCCACCGGTGTCGACATGGTGCTGAAGGGCATCGCGGTGTCCCAGACCACCGGCTCGTCGATCAAGTCCACCACCGCCTCGATCTTCGGCAACACCGGCAACATCACCCTCGACAGCGCCCTCAACGACTTCACCGGCCAGGTCACCGTCACCTCCACCGGCAGCCAGGTGTCGATCCGCGACGCCAACCAGCTCAGCATGAACGCCCTCACCGGCAAGCTGGCCCAGAGCACCTCGATCACCGCCATCGCCGGCACCCAGCTCGTGCTGGCCACCGAAAACCTCACCACCACCACCGGCAACATCGAGTTCCGCTCCCTCGACGGCAACCTGACCACCCCGGGCACCCTCACCACCGGCTCGGGCAGCGTCTCGCTGTACGCCACCACCTCGACCCCGGCGGTTGCCACCAACGGCAACGTGCAGGTCAACCAGACCATCACCACCGGCAGCGGAAGCGTGAATGTGGTCGCCCAGAAGGAGGTCAACCTCTCCAAGAGCGTGATCTCCACCAGCGGCAACCTGCTGCTCAGTGGCGACACCATCACCCACTCCACCGGCTCGGCCGGCGCCCCGCTGATGCTCCAGACCGGCGGCGCGGGCACCATCGACGTCACCGCCTCCGGCACCGGCGGCTTCGTGATGGGCCAGTACTACAGCTACCAGGCGGGCACCGGCACCATCTCCATCACCTCCGGCTCCACCGCGGATCTGGCCAACATCAGCTCCAGCGGCGCGGTCACGGTGGATGCCGTCGGCCTCGTCCAGCAGGTCGGGGCGGGCGCCACCCTCGCGTCGGATTCCCTTGCCGTCACCACCGCCAACAACGGCAGCATCACCCTCACCAACGCCACCAACGACGTGGCCAAACTGAGCCTCCGCAGCCGCAACGCCGGCGGCGCGGCGGCTGGCAGCGGCACCATCACCTACAACGACGCCAACGGCTTCGCGGTGCGCCAGATCGAAACCACCGGCGCCGCCACGCTCACCGCCCACGGGGCGATCTCCACCGACTCGAGCGGCTTCCCCGGCACCGTCGTGGCCGACACCCTGACGGTGAAGTCCCTCAGCAACAGCGGCGCCGACATCATCCTCAACGCCGCCGGCAACGACGTGAACAGCCTCACCGTCAAGGTGCGCGACGCCGCCGACGCGGCCATCGCCGGCAGCACGTCCACCCCCAGCGGCACCATACGCTTCACCGACGCCGACGGCTTCTCGGTGACCAGCGTCGAAACCCTGGGCAGCACCGTCCTCAACTCTGCCGGCCCGGTCACCCAGACCGGCGCCATCCTGTCGGCCAAGCTCGGCCTGCAGGGCAGCGGCAGCTACACCCTCAACGCCGCCAACACCGGCGTGCCCCTCAACGAGGTGAGCACCTTCGCCTCCGACGCCACCGGCGCGGTCAACCTGTCCAGCAAGCTCGCGCTGACCATCGGCTCCGTCAATCCGACCGGCATCACCACCGGCGGCGCGTCCATCAGCCTGTCGGCCCCGGGCATCGACTCGGCCGGCCAGACCATCGACACCCGCAGCGCCACCCCGGGCACCGCCGGCGGTTCGGTGAGCCTCACCACCACCGCCACTGGCAGCACCGGCAACCTGCGCACCGGCAACATCATCACCTCGGGTTCCGATGCCGACATTGGCCTCGGCGGCGCCGGCGGCGATGCCGGCAACATCACCCTCACCACTGCCGGTGACACCCTCACCGTGGCGGGCGCCATCACCGCCCGCGGCGGAGCCGGCGATGGCGCCGGTGCCAACGGCAACGGCGGCACCGTGCGCCTCAACGCCGCGGCCGGCGCAGTCAGCCAGGCCGACGGCAGCAACGAGATCAACGCCGGCAAGTTGCTGGTGAACGCCGCCAAGGCCTCCAGCCTGCTCGACACCACCAACGCCGTCGATCTGGTTGCGGCCAAGATCACCGGCGTCGGTGAAGGCTTCACCTACCGCAGCGGCGCCGATTACGCCGTCGGCGGCGGCGACGGTGTCGTCACCGGCATCAGCACCCAGGGCGGCGCCATCGACCTGGGCAGCAGCCCGGTGGCCGTCACCGTCAGCGAAGCCATCACCACCCGCGGCGGCAGCTTCAGCGCCACCGGCGTGGGCAGCTTCGATTCGTCCTCGGTCGCCATCTCCACCCTCGGCGACATCACCTACGCCGCCGGCGCCTACCAGAACGGCGGGGCGATCAACGTCGCCACCACCGCCAGCGGCGGCAACGTGCACACCGGCACCCTGGTCACCAGCGGCAGCGCCGGCGCCAGCGGCGCTTCGGCGGGCAGCGTCACCCTCAACGCCGACGGCGTGCTCACCACCTCCACCATCACCGCGCTGGGCCAGGGCACCGGCACCGGCACCGGCGGCGCGGTGGATCTCACCGGCGGCAGCGGCGTGCATCTGGCCGGCTCCATCGACACCAGCGGTGGCGTGGCCGCCACCGCGGCGGCCGGCGGCAACATCAGCGTCACCGGCCCGGCCCAGGTCAGCGGCGGCGACCGGGTGCTCAGCACCGGCGCCGGCAGCGGCAACGTGGTCTTCAACGGTAGCCTCGACGCCGACGGCACGCCGCGCGGCCTCACCGTATCGGTGGGCACCGGCAACGCCACCTTCAGCAGCACGGTCGGCGGCACCAGCCCCCTCGGCGCGCTGGTGGTCAACAGCGCCGGCACCACCCGCTTCGACGCAGCGGTGAGCGCCGCCAGCGTCACCACCGACGAGCCGGGCACCACGCTGCTTAACGGCAACGTCACCACCAGCGGCGCGCAGGTCTATCACGACATCGTCGAAGTCCGCTCGGGCATCACCCTCGGCACCACCAACGGCGCCGTCACCTTCGACAAGACGGTGGATTCCGAGACTGGCGAGACCAACGCCCTCACCGTGAGTACCGGCAGCGGCAACGTCACCTTCACCGATGTGGTCGGCAGCACCACCACCCTCGGCGCGGTGACGGTCAACAGCACCGGCACCACCAAGTTCAACGCCGCGGTGACTGCCGCCAGCGTTGCCACCAACGCCGGCGGCACCACCCAGATCAACGGCAACATCACCACCACCGGCACCCAGACCTACAACGACGCGGTCGAGCTGCAGGCCCCGCTCACCCTGGCCACCACCGACAGCGCCGTCACCTTCGGCGGCAGCGTAGATTCCCAGGTCACCGGCGGCGTGGGCGAAGCCAACCCGCTCACCGTCAATGCCGGCACCGGCGACGTGAGCTTCATGGGCGTGGTCGGCGGCGCCGTGAAGGGCGCGCCGGGCGCGATCGTGGTGAACAGCGGTGGCACCACCCTGTTCAACGCGGCGGTCACGGCGGCCAGCGTCACCACCGACGCCCCGGGCAAGACCCAGCTCGGCGGCAACATCACCACCACCGGCGCCCAGCACTTCCAGGACGATGTGGAAGTGCTCACCGCCGTCAGCCTTGCTACCACCAACAGCGCGGTCAGCTTCGACAAGGCCGTCGATTCCGCCGCCGGCCAGACGGCGGCCCTCACCGTGGGCAGCGGCAGCGCCGACGTCACCTTCAGCGGCCTGGTCGGCGGCACCACCGCCCTCGGCGCCCTGGCGGTGGATAGCACCGGCACCACCCTGTTCGCCGACGCGGTGCGCGCGGCCAGCGTCACCACCAACGCCGGCGGCACCACCCGCCTCGGCGGCAACGTGACCACCGGCGGCGCCCAGACCTACAACGACGCGGTCGAGCTCCTCACCGGCGTCACCGTCACCACCACCAACAGCGCGGTCAGCTTCGGCGGCACGCTGAACTCCGAAGCCGGCGAGGGCAACAACCTCACCGTCGTCGCCGGCAGCGGCGACGTGAGCTTCACCGGCGCGGTGGGCGGCGCGGCCAGCGGCCGCCTCGGCACCCTCACCGTCACCAGCGCCCACGACGTGACCGCCAACGCGATCAGCGCCGGCGCGCTCGTCCAGACCGCTGGCAGCGGCACCACCACCCTGAACGGCGCCGTCGATACCGACACCGCCGCCGGGGTCAGCCTCGCCGGCACCCACCTCGCGGTGAACGCCGGCATCACCACCACCAACGGTGGCGGCGTCACCCTCAATCAAAGTGGTACCACGGCGCTGTCGGCGTCCGGCGACATCAACGCCGACGGGGCCGTCCACATCACCGCCGGTGGCGGCATCAGCACCGCGGGCGACATCACCACCAACGGCGCCGATGTCACCTTCGCGTCCGCCGCCACCCTGACCGGCCCGGTCAGCATCAACACCGGCGGCGGCACCAGCACCATCCAGTTCGCCAGCACGGTCGATAGCGACGCCGCCGGCACCCCGCGCACCCTGCGCCTCGCCACCGGCAGCGGCGGCCTCAACTTTGTTGCCGCGCTGGGTGGCACCCACGCCCTCGACGAGCTGCGCCTCGAGTCGGCCGGCGTCATCACCCAGAGCGGTGCCGCGCCGATCAAGGCCGCCAAGCTGGCCATCAAGTCGGCCGGCAACGTCACCCTCGCCAACACCGGCAACGACGTGGATGTGCTCGCCGCGCTGCTCTCTGGCGGCGCCAGCCTGGCCTTCGTGGATCAGGACGGCGTCGAGGTCGGCACCGTCGACACCGCCGCGCTGCAGATCGTCGGCATCACCAACACCGCCGGCAGCTCCAGCGTCAGCCTGACCCTCGGCGGCCCGCTGACCCAGGCCGTCGGCGCCCCGATCCTGATCGGTGGCAACCTGACCCTCGACACCTCCGCCTACGAAGCCGCCGACGTTGCCGTCAAGAACGTCCACGCCGCCGGCACCGTGCTCGACGACTCCCTGATCGCCGGCGCCTTCACCCTCGACAGCACCGGCGCCGTCACCCAGAAGGCCGGCACCCCGCCGGCCGAGGACGCCTTCCTGCAGGTGGGCGGCAGCTTCGATCTGGTCGGCGCGGGTCAGTTCAGCTCCGGCAACTCGTCGAAGAACCTCATCGGCGGTGGCTCGGCAGCCGTGTCGGGCAACGAGATCCGCCTGTTCGGCGTGATCACCCTCAGCATGAGCGGCACCACCCTGCAGGCCTCGGCCTTCAACGGGGTGACCACCTCCACCGCCAGCGTCGCCGGCGCCAAGCTCGCCAGCGGCCTGCAGGTGGTGTCGGACGCCGGTGGCAAGACCATCTCGGCGGTCGCCAGCGGCAACGCCATCGTGCTTAACGACAGCAACAACATCGGCGGCCTGCTGAAGATCACCACCAAGGGCACCTTCAGCGACTCCGGCTCGTCGGGCATCACCGGCATCAACCAGTCCGGCGCGCTGGATCTGGGCGCGATCAGCCTGATCGTCCAGCAGAGCGCCGCCAACGCCGGCTCCGCCGTGAGCGGCGCCGGTGCCCTCAACCTGGGCAACGCCGGCAACCAGTTCAGCGGCCACGTAGCCGCCACCGCGGTGGGCATGAACGCCACCCTCAACGCCAGCGGCGATCTGGCCCTTGGTTCGGTGACCGCCGCCAACCTGGCGGTGGGCAGCACCGGCAACCTCACCCAGGCTGCCAACACCGCGGTCCGCGTGGGCACGCTGGCGATCACCGGCGCCCAGTCGGTCACCCTCGACAACGCCAACCGCATCGGCACCGTGGCGGCCAGCAGCGTCTCCGGCGCGCTGTCCCTCGCCAACGCCCAGACCCTGGCGGTGGGCACCGCCGGCGGCATCGACGGCATCACTGCCAGCGGTCCGGTCACCCTGCGCACCACCAGCGGCGACATCGTGCTCGACAAGGGCATCACCGTGAGCGGCGCGTCCGACATCACCCTGGCCTCGGCCGCCAACTTCACCAACCACGCCGGCGCCGCCGCGCTGACGGTGGATACCGGCCACTGGCAGGTGTGGTCCACCGACCCGGCCGCCGACACCCTCGGCGGCCTCGCGCCGGACTTCAAGCAGTACGACGCCACCTACGGCACCACCAGCGTGCTGGGCACCGGCAATGGCCTGCTCTACACCCTGGCGCCGGAGCTCTCCGTGGCCCTCACCGGCAGCGTCGAGCGGGTCTATGACTCCACCGTTACCGCCACGCTCGTCCAGGGCAACTACAACGTCACCGCCGGCCTGCTGGCGGGCGACGCGGTGGTCTTTGGCACCGCCGGCACTTTCGACGACAAGAACGTCGGTAACGCCAAGAAGGTCTCGGTCAGCCCGGTGATCGATTCGGCCAGCGCCGGCAGCATCGTGGTGTATGGCTACAAGCTCGCCAGTGGCTCCACTGCGATCGACGCCAACATCGGCAAGATCACCAAGGCCACCCTCAGCGCCGTCACCGGCATCACCGCCAGCGACAAGACCTACGACGGCAACGACAGCGCCACCCTCGCCACCGGATCGGCCGGCTTTACCGGCAAGTACGCCGGCGACGTGCTGGCGGTCGATACCGCCACCGGCAACTTCGCAAGCAAGAACGCCAGCGCCACCTCGGGCACGGTGAACATCACCGGCATCACCCTCACGGGCACTGACGCCGGCAACTACGCCCTGGCCGACACCACCGCCAGCACCACCGCCACCATCAACCCGTTTGCCGTCAGCCTCACCGGCAGCCGCGTATATGACGGCACCACCGTGGTGGGCACGGGCGACCTGACCCTCGGCACCCTGGTGGGCAGCGAGACGCTCGCCCTCTCCGGCTCGGGCAGCGTGGCGACCCGCCACGTGGGCACCGGCAAGACGGTGGATGTGAGCGGCCTTTCCCTGGTGGGCGACGGCACCGCCGGCGCCGGCCTCGCCAGCAACTACACCTTCGTGGGCGGCAGCCAGACGGTGGACGTGACGAAGGCCAACCTGTCGGTGACCACCTCCGACGTGACCAAGACCTACGACGGCAGCCTCAGCGCAGCCGGCACGGCGGTGGTCGCGGCGGGCGGCACCCAGCTCTTCGGCGCCGACAACCTGTCGGGCGGCACCTTCGCCTTCACCAACGCCAACGCCGGCACCAGCAAGACGGTGAACACCAGCGCGGTGACGGTGAATGATGGCAACAGCGGCGGCAACTACACCGTCAGCTATGTGGCCAACACCACCAGCACCATCGACAAGGCGGCGATCACCGTCAGCACCAGCGACGTCACCAAGACCTACGACGGCACGCTGACTGCGGCGGGCACCGCGGTGGTCACCGCCGGCACGCTCTACACCAACGCCAGCAACGGCGGCGCGCTGGACAACCTCTCGGGTGGCAGCTTCGCCTTCACCGACGCCAACGCGGGCACCGGCAACAAGACGGTCACCGTGGGCGGCGTGACGGTGAATGACGGCGCCAGCGGCGGCAACTACATCGTCACCTACGCCAGCAACACCACCAGCACCATCAACCCCTACGCGGTCAGCCTCACCGGCAGCCGCGTGTACGACGGCACCACCGTGGTGAACACGGGCGACCTGACCCTCGGCACCCTGGTCGGCAGCGAGACGCTCGCCCTCTCCGGCACCGGCAGCGTGGCGACCCGCCACGTGGGCACCGGCAAGACGGTGGACGTGAGCGGCCTCAGCCTGGTGGGCGACGGCACCGCCGGCGCCGGCCTCGCCAGCAACTACACCTTCGTGGGCGGCAGCCAGACGGTGGACGTGACGAAGGCAAACCTGTCGGTGACCACCTCGGATGTGACCAAGACCTACGACGGCAGCCTCAGCGCAGCCGGCACGGCGGTGGTCGCGGCGGGCGGCACCCAGCTCTTCGGCGCCGACAACCTGTCGGGTGGCACCTTCGCCTTCACCAACGCCAACGCCGGCACCAGCAAGACGGTGAACACCAGCGCGGTGACGGTGAACGATGGCAACAGCGGCGGCAACTACACCGTCAGCTACGTGGCCAACACCACCAGCACCATCGACAAGGCGGCGATCACCGTCAGCACCAGCAACGTCACCAAGACCTACGACGGCACGCTGACTGCGGCGGGCACCGCGGTGGTCACCGCCGGCACGCTCTACACCAACGCCAGCAACGGCGGCGCGCTGGACAACCTCTCGGGTGGCAGCTTCGCCTTCACCGACGCCAACGCGGGCACCGGCAACAAGACGGTCACCGTGGGCGGCGTGACGGTGAATGACGGCGCCAGCGGCGGCAACTACACCGTCACCTACGCCAGCAACACCACCAGCACCATCAACCCCTACGCGGTCAGCCTCACCGGCAGCCGCGTATACGACGGCACCACCGTGGTGGGCACGGGCGACCTGACCCTCGGCACCCTGGTCGGCAGCGAAACCCTCACCCTGTCGGGCGCCGGCAGCGTGGCGACCCGCCACGTGGGCACCGGCAAGACGGTGGACGTGAGCGGCCTTTCCCTGGTGGGTGACGGCACCGCCGGCGCCGGCCTCGCCAGCAACTACACCTTCGTGGGCGGCAGCCAGACGGTGGACGTGACGAAGGCCAACCTGTCGGTGACCACCTCCGACGTGACCAAGACCTACGACGGCAGCCTCAGCGCAGCCGGCACGGCGGTGGTCGCGGCGGGCGGCACCCAGCTCTTCGGCGCCGACAACCTGTCGGGCGGCACCTTCGCCTTCACCAACGCCAACGCCGGCACCAGCAAGACGGTGAACACCAGCGCGGTGACGGTGAACGATGGCAACAGCGGCGGCAACTACACCGTCAGCTACGTGGCCAACAGCACCAGCACCATCGACAAGGCCGCGATCACCGTCAGCACCAGCGACGTCACCAAGACCTACGACGGCACCCTGAGCGCCGCCGGTACGGCCGTGGTCACCGCCGGCACGCTCTACACCAACGCCAGCAACGGCGGCGCGCTGGACAACCTCTCGGGCGGCAGCTTCGCCTTCACCGACGCCAACGCGGGCACCGGCAACAAGACGGTCACCGTGGGCGGCGTGACGGTGAATGACGGCGCCAGCGGCGGCAACTACACCGTCACCTACGCCAGCAATACCGCCAGCACCATCGACAAGGCTGCGATCACCGTCGGCACCAGCGACGTGACCAAGGCCTACGACGGCGGGCTGTCGGCCAATGGCACCCCGGTCGTGCTGTCCGGCACGCTCTACACCAACGCCAGCAACGGTGGCGCGCTCGACAGCCTCTCCGGCGGCACCTACGCCTTCACCGACAAGAACGCCGGCAGCGGCAAGACGGTGACGGTGGGCGGCGTGACGGTGAATGACGGCGCCAGCGGCGGCAACTACGCCGTCACCTACGCCAGCAACACCACCAGCACCATCGACAAGGCCCAGCTGACGGTAGTGGCCGACGTGGCCGACCGGACCTACGACGGCACCCTCAACGCCACCCTCAACGGCATGAGCCTCGTCGGCCTGGTGGGCAGCGAGACGGTGATCCCGGTTTCGGCCGGCACCACCCGCTTCGCCGACAAGAACGCCGGCACCGGCAAGACCGTGACCATCACCGGCATCGGCCTGCTGGACGGCCTTAATGGCGGCGTCGCCACCAACTACCAGGTGGCCTCCACGGCCACCGGCACGGCCAGCATCGTCAGGGCCAACGTGAATGTGGTCGGCGTGGTGGCCATGGACAAGGTGTACGACGGCACCACCACCGCCACCATCAACACCAGCGTGGCGGGCCTCACCGGCGTGATCGGCGCCGACGACGTGAGCATCGGCACCATCACCGGCAGCTTCGACACCAAGAACGTGGGTGCCAACAAGCTGGTGAACGGCAGCGCCTTCGTGCTGTCGGGTGCGGATGGCGGCAACTACAACCTGATCCAGCCCACCGGCATGCACGCCAGCATCACCCCGCGCGCCCTGACGGTGTCCGCCACCGGCGTCGACAAGGTGTACGACGGCACCACCACGGCCACCGTCAGCCTGGCGGACAACCGGGTGAACGGCGACGTGCTGACCCTCGGCTACACCGCCAACTTCCTCGACAAGAACGTCGGCCTCAACAAGTACGTGGGGGTTTCCGGCATCAGCCTGTCGGGCACCGACGCCGGCAACTACACCGCCAACACCACCACCGCCGCCTTCGCCAACATCAGCAAGGCCACGCTGAACGTGTCGGCCGCCGGCATCAACAAGGCCTACGACGGCAACACCACCGCCAGCGTCACCCTGTCCGACAACCGGGCGAGCGGCGACAGCCTCGCGGTCAGCTACACCGGCGCCGCCTTCAGCGACGCCAACGGCGGCCTGGGCAAGACGGTGACGGTCAATGGCATCAGCGTGAGCGGCGCTGACATCGGCAACTACACCTTCAACACCACCGCCATCACCACCGCCGACATCCTCGGCCGCCTGCTGACCATCTCCGGCGTGCAGGCCCTGGGCAAGGTGTATGACGGCACCACCGCGGCGGTGCTCGGCACTGGCGGCGCCGTGCTGTCCGGCCTGCTGGACGGTGACGTGGTGAGCGTGGGCCTCGGCAGCGGCGTGTTCGCCGACAAGAACGCCGGCACCGGCAAGGCGGTCACCGTCACCGGCATCGCGCTCTCGGGCGCCAACGCGGGCTCCTACACGCTGCAGCTGCCGGTCGGCCTCACCGCCGACATCACCCCGGCCAGCCTGACGGCGGTCACCGGCATCACCGCCGCCAGCAAGGTGTACGACGGCAACGTGGCGGCCGCCCTCAACACCGGCGCGGCGGGCTTCACCGGCACGCTGGCGGGCGACGTGCTGAGCGTGGCCAGCGCCAGCGGCGTGTTTGCCGACAAGAACGCCGGCACCGGCAAGACGGTGAGCATCGGCAACATCGTGCTGGGCGGCGCGGACGCAGGCAACTACGTCTTCACCGGCGCGGCCACCACCACCGCCGACATCACCCCGAAGGCGATCACCGTGAGCGGCATCACCGCCAGCAACAAGGTGTATGACGCCACCACCGCCGCCACCCTCAACACCGGCGCCGCCAGCTTCAGCGGCCTGGTGGGCAGCGACAGCGTGGGCGTCAGCGGCACCGGCCAGTTTGCCGACAAGAACGTCGGCACAGCCAAGGCGGTGGCGATCACCAGCCTTGTCCTCGACGGCGCCGACGCCGGCAACTACACGGTGACGACCAGCGCGGCACCGACCGCCGACATCACCCCGCGGGCCCTCACCGCCGATGGCATCAGCGCCGCCAGCAAGGTGTACGACGGCACCACCGCGGCCACCCTCGACACCACTGCCGGCCGCCTCACCAGCGGCGTGCAGGGTGCCGACGACGTGAGCCTGGTGGCCACCGCGGCCACCGGCAGCTTCGCCAGCAAGAACGTGGGCGTGGCCAAGGCGGTCACCGTCAGCGGCCTGGCCCTGGGCGGCGCCGATGCAGGCAACTACACCATTGGCGATGCGGCGGCGTTTGCCGACATTACCGCCAAGGCCCTCACCGCCAGCGGCATCATTGCCGCCAACAAGGTGTACGACGGCACCCGCGTGGCCAGCGTCGACGCCGGCGCTGCGGTGCTGGCCGGCGTGGTGATGGGCGACACGGTGGGCATCGACGCCAGTGGCGTGACCGGCAGCTTCGCCAACAAGCAGGCTGGCAGCGCCAGGGCGGTGACCATCGCCGGTCTGGGCCTCACCGGCGCCGACGCCGGCAACTACACGGTCAGCGACCTCTCCGGCGCCACTGCCGACGTGGCCGCCCGTGCCCTGACGGTTGCTGTCAGCACCAACGGCAAGCTGTACGACGGCAGCACCAGCGCCCCGGTCAGCCTGTCCGACAACCGTCTGGCCGGCGATCTGCTGAATCTGTCCTACACCAGCGCCAGCTTCGATACGGCGGAAGTCGGCCTCGGCAAGCCGATCCAGGTGCAGGGCATCGCCCTGGCCGGTGCCGACGCGGGCAACTACCGCCTCGTCGCCACCACCGCCAGCACCACCGGCAACATCTCGGCGCTGGATAGCGTCGTGCCGCCGCCGCCGGTTCCGGCCACCCCGGTCACCACCTACACGCCGGTGCAGCCGCAGGCGCAGGTGTTCGATTCGGCCCTGCCGGGCACGGGCGGCTCCAGCGGCGTGGTGGGCGGCTCGGGTGGGGTTTCCGGCGGTCTCGCTGGCGGCAGCGCCAGCAGCGGCCTCACCGGCGCCACGGGAGGTGGTCTTGGCGGTGCGGGCGGAGGCCTGGGTGGCAGTGGCACCGCGTCGTCCGGCCTGGGCGCGGGTGGTTCGGGCGGCATCGCCTCGGGCGCCGGCATCGGTTCCGGTTCCGGTACGGCGGGCAGCGGCGGCGTGCAGGCGGGGGCTCCGGCCACCGCAGGCAGCGGCGGTGTGTCCGGCGCGGTTTCGGCGCCGGCCGCTGGCAGCGGTTCGGGGGCGTCGTCGGCGGTGACTTCCGAGGGCAGCCAGTCCGGCGTCAATGTGCAGCTCCTGCAGGCCCCGGCCAGCACGCAGACGGGCCTCGTGCGGGTGAGCATCCCGCGCGGCGAGTCCACCTTCGTGTTCAGCGTGCCGAAGGATGTCTATGCCGGCGAAGGGCAGTCTGCCCTTGCCGCCAGCACCATCCGCATGGAAAACGGCAGCCCGGTGCCGGCGTGGATCAAGCACGATCCGCAGAGCATGAGCGTGTCGGCCACCAACGTGCCGCCGGGCGGTCTGCCGGTGCGCCTGCTGCTGACCATCGGCGGCAAGGTGACCACCGTGGTCATCGGCACCACCGACCAGGGCGGCCAGTAAGCGCCAGCAAGGGCTGGGAGGGGGAGGGCGGCAGTGGTCGCCCTCCTGAGAGATCGGCGAGTTTCCACCCGGCCGGGGCAGCCAGCCGGGTGGGGACTCGCCGGTTTTTCGTGGACCGGGCGGGCCGTCACCCCACCATCACCTGCCGGTAACGCCCGTGCAGCATCCGCCGGCGACACTGGGCGGATGGACAACGCCGGACTCGTCTGCCAGGAAATCGTCAGCCACAAGGGCCCGCTGCGGGTTGCCGTGGTGACCGAAACCTATCCGCCCGAAATCAACGGGGTGGCGATGACCACCGGGCGCATGGTGGAGGGGCTCGTCGCCGCCGGCCACCGGGTGGATCTGATCCGCCCGCGCCAGGCCCACGAAGGAGCCGTCATTGCCGCCGACGGGGTCGAGCAGATGCTCGCCCGGGGCATCCCGATCCCCAAATACGCCAACCTGCAGCTCGGGCTGCCGGCCCAGAAGGTGCTGCTGCGGCGCTGGTCGCACCAGCGGCCGGACGTGGTGCAGGTGGTCACCGAGGGGCCGCTGGGCTGGTCGGCGCTCACCGCGGCGCGCAAGCTGCGCCTGCCGGTGATCAGCGAGTTCCACACCAACTTCCACCGCTACACCGGCCACTACGGCGTGGGCTGGCTCAAGCGGCCCATCGCGGCCTACCTGCGCAAGTTCCACAACCGGGCCGACCTGACCCTGGTGCCCACCCGCGCCCTGTGCGCCGAGCTGGCGGGGCAGGGCATCCCGCGGGTGGATGTGGTCTCCCGCGGGGTGGATACGACCCTCTTCGACCCCGCTCGGCGTAGCGATGCCCTGCGCCGCCAGTGGGGGCTGGCGCCCGATGATCTGGCGGTGCTGTACGTGGGGCGCATCGCCCCCGAGAAGAACCTGGCCCTGCTGGAGCAGGCCTTCGTGGCCGTGCGGGCCCGCCACCCTCGGGCGCGGCTGGTGCTGGTGGGCGATGGCCCGGCCCTGCCGCAGCTGCGGGCGCGGCTGCCCGAGGCGGTGTGCGTCGGCGCCCAGACCGGCGTGCTGCTGGCCGCGCATTACGCCAGCGCCGATCTGTTCGTGTTTCCAAGTCTTACCGAAACCTACGGCAACGTGGTGGCCGAGGCGCTCGCCAGCGGTCTGCCGGTGGTAGCCTACCGGGACGCTGCTGCCCATGAACTGATCGACCACCGGGTACACGGATGGCTGGCCGAGCCGGGCGACGAGCCCGGCTTCGTGGCCGGGGCGGTGGCGCTGGCCGAATCCCCCGACCTTCGCGCGAGCCTGCATCTGGCGGCGCGGGCCCGGGTGGATAGTCTGGCGTGGCGGGTGATCGTCGAACGGCTGGTGGGAATCCAGCGCCAGGTGATCCTCAGCGCCCCGATCTTCGCCCGCCGATAAGGCCCGTCACCGCGCCCAGCCTTCAGGGCAGCAGCTGGATGCCGATAGAGAGCGACAGGCCTTCGCAACGGGTTGCGAAAGGTCGAGCCCGCTTGCCGATCCAGGTCGCCGCCGCCCATGAACGTGCTGTCCCGTTTCCTCTCCACCCTCCTCGCGCCGGAGCGACAGCGACGTTTCGTCGTCGTGCTGATCATGGCGGTGGTCCTGAGCAACCTGCTGGCGATCGGGCTGGGGGTGTTCAGCCTCATCGGCAGCCGCGCCCAGACGGAAGCCCTGGTAGCCCAGAACGCCCGCAACCTGGCCGGCGCCCTTGATCAGGGCCTCGCCAACAGCGGTCGCACCATCGATCTGGCGCTGCGGGCGCTGGCGGACGAACTCGAACGGGAGGAGGCGGAAGGGCAGTCCTACCTCACCGCCGACGAGATCCGCGCAATGCTGATGCGCTACAAGGGCTGGTTGCCGGAGATCGAGGGCGTGCGCGTCTACGACGCCAACGGCGCGCTGCGCTGGGAAGGGGCCCTTGGTCCGGTGCTGAAGGCCGACATCTCCGACCGGGAATACTTCCGCACGCTGAAGGCCAATCCGGCGGCCGGGCTTACGGTGTCGCGGCCGGTGATCGGGCGGGTCGTGAAGACCTGGATCGTGCCCTTTGCCCGCCGCTACAACCGCGCCGACGGGAGCTTTGCCGGGGTGGTGGTGGCCATCGTGCCGGTCGAATACCTCACCGCGATGCTGTCCCGTCCGAGCCTCGGGCCCGGCGGCAGCGCGATGCTGCGCTATCAGGATCTGAGCCTCATCACCCGCTACCCGCCCGTCACCGGCCCGGCCGGCGAGATCGGCGAGGTGTGGTCGGCCGAGGGCGTGCGCGAGCGCCTGGGCGCCGGCCAGAACGCCGCGGTGTTCCGCGCCACGGACAGCGGCGATGGCGGCGACGGGAGCGAACGCTTCCTGGCCGTGCAGCGGGTCGATGGCCTGCCCTTTGTGGTGGGGGTGAGCCTATCGAGCCACGACTATCTCGTGCAGTGGCATCGGGAAGCCTGGCAGACCGGCATCCTGCTGACGGCCTTCCTGATCGTCTCGGGCGGTTCGGCGCTGCTGATCGGCCATCTCTACCGGCGTCAGCAGGACGATGCGAGCCAGGTGAGGGAGTCCAACGTGCGCCTGGCCGCCACCCTGGGCGAGCTGCGCGTGCGGGACCGGGCCCTGGCCGCCGCCGAGGGCATCGGCAAGCTGGGCGTCTACTCCATCGACCTGAGCAACAAGGTCACGACCTCTTCGCCCACCCTGCGTGATGTCTTCCGTGTGCCGCGGGAGCGGCCCTTCGTGCCGGAAGACTGGATCGAGCTGGTTCATCCGGACGACCGCCGGGTGATCGAGCGCTTCATGGTCGGGCTGGTGCAGAACGGCGAACCCTTCGACCAGAGCTACCGCATCATCTGCCGCGACGGGGCGATCCGCTGGGTGCATGGGGTCGGCCTGATGGAGCGCGATGCCGCCGGCCACCCGCTGAGCGTCCACGGTGCGGTGCAGGACATCACCGAATACAAGCAGGTCGAGGCCTCGCTGCAGAGCGCCGTGGCCGACTACGAGAAGCTGGTGGCGCGCATCCCCACCGGCGTGTTCGGCTTCCGCTGGCAGCCCGACGGGCTTTCGCGCTTCACCTATGTGAGCCCGCGCTTCTGCTCGCAGCTCGGGGTGACCGTGGAGGCGGCGATGGCCGACGCGCGGCAGGTGTTCTCCCAGGTTCATCCGGACGATCGCCCGGCGCTCAAGAATGCGCGGGCGGGCAGCTTCGACAGCGAGCGCGATTTCACCTGGGAGGGTCGCGTCCAGGTGAGGGGCGAGATCCGCTGGGTCGGGGTGATCGCCCGGCCGACGCGGCTCGACGACGGCGCGGTGCTGTGGGAGGGCGTGCAGGCCGACGTCACCGACCGCAAGCTGGCCGAGCTGGCCCGCAGCGAGAGCGAGGAGCGCAACCGCCTGCTGCTGCAGTATTCGCCGGTGGGCATCCTGCAGTACGGCACCGATCTGAAGGTGGTCTATTGCAACCTGCAGTTCGCCAACATCATGGCCGTGCCCCACGAGTACATGCTGAGCCTCGACTGCAAGACGCTGAAGGACCAGCGCATCCTGCCCGCCATGCGCGCGGCGCTGGCCGGCGAGCTGGGCGAGTACGAGGGCGGCTACCGCACCTCCTACGCCGGCAAGGAGCTGCTGGTGTCGGTGTCCTGCGCGCCGCTGCGGGATGCGGACGGCACCATCACGGGCGGCATCACCATCCTGCAGGACGTCACCGAGCGGATTCGCAAGGATGAAGAGCTGGCCCGCTACCGGGACAGCCTCGAGGAGCTCGTCGCCGCGCGCACCGCCGATCTGGAAACCGCTCGCGCCGAGGTCGAGCGCCTGGCCCGGGTGAAGAGCGAGTTCCTCGCCAACATGAGCCACGAGATCCGCACCCCGCTCAACGGCGTGCTGGGCCTGGCGCGGATGGGTTATCGGGAGAGCGTCGGGCGGGATGCCGCGCAGAACACCTTCGGGCGCATCCTGTCATCGGGCCAGCTGCTGCTGGGCATCATCAACGACATCCTCGATTTCTCGAAGATCGAGGCCGGCAAGCTGGGCATCGAGGCCATCGAGGTGGATCTGATCAAGGTGATCGGCGACACCCTGGCGCTGATGGACGAACGCGCCGAGGACAAGGGCCTGACGATCCGCCTGCAGCGGGCGCCGTCGCTGCCGGCGGCGTGCATCAGCGATCCGCTGCGGATCGGGCAGATCCTGGTGAACCTGCTCTCCAACGCCATCAAGTTCACCGAGCACGGCAGCGTCACCCTCTACGCCGGGGCCGAGGGCGACGAGCTGGTGCTGCGCATCAGCGACACCGGCATCGGCATGCGTCAGGCCGACATCGAGAAGGTTTTCGCGCCCTTCGAACAGGCCGACAACTCCACCACCCGCAGGTTTGGCGGCACCGGGCTGGGGCTGACGATCACCCATCGCATCGTCGGGCTGATGGGGGGCAGCCTGCGCGCCGAGAGCGTCGAGGGCCAGGGCAGCAGCTTCGAGGTGCGCCTGCCTTACGTGCCGCTGGCGGCGGCGCCGGCCGAGACCGAGCCGGAGGGCGCCGACGGCGAACCCGGCACCCGGCTGACCGGCATCCGGGTGCTGGTGGCCGAGGACAACGAGGTGAACCAGATGGTGCTCGAAGACCACCTGTGCAGCGAAGGCGCCGAGGTGACGCTGGTGGATAACGGCCAGGCGGCCATCGACTGCGTGCTGGCCAAGGGCGCGGCGTCCTTCGACGTGGTGCTGATGGATGTGCAGATGCCGGTGATGGACGGCCACACGGCCACCCGCCTGCTGGGCGGCATCGCCCCGGATCTGCCGGTGATCGGCCAGACCGCCCACGCCCTCGACGAGGAGCGGGCGGCCTGCCTGGCGGCCGGGATGGTGGATCACCTGGCCAAGCCCATCGAGCCGGAGGCGATGGTGCGCTCGATCCTGCGTCACCGGCGCCCGGCCAGCGCCTGACGCCGCTTCAGCGCATGCCGATCTTCGCGCCGGTGAACAAATCGCCGGCACCGCGCGGCGCGCTGCGCCAGTATTGACGCGGGGCATTCACCTTCGCGCCGAGCCTGGCGGCGGCGTGCCACGGCCAGTGGGGGTCGTACATCATCACCCGGGCCACGCCGACCAGATCGGCCTGACCCTTCGCGACGATCTCCTCGGCCTGTTCGGCTTCGGTGACGAGGCCCACCGCGATGGTGGGCATGCCGGTTGCGGCGCGGATGCGCTCGGCAAACGGCACCTGGAAGCCCGGCGCCACTGCGAACTTCTGTAGCGGCGACAGCCCGCCGGTGGACACGTGGATGAAGTCGCAGCCGCGGGCCTTGAGGGCCTGGGCGAAGGACACGCTCTGCTCCAGATCCCAGCCGCCCTCGACCCAGTCGGTGGCGGAGATGCGCATGCCCACCGGGCGGTCGGCCGGGAAGGCCGCGCGCACCGCGTCGAACACCTCGAGGGGGAAGCGCATGCGGTTTTCGAGGCTGCCGCCGTAGGCGTCGTCGCGGATGTTGCTGAGGGGCGACAGGAACTCGTGGAGCAGATAGCCGTGGGCGCCGTGCAGCTCGACGCAGTCGATGCCGATGCGCGCGGCGCGGCGGGCGGCGGCCACGAAGGCGTCGCGGATGCGCACGAGGCCGGCGGCGTCGAGGGCCGTGGGGGCGGGCTCGGCATCCGAATAGGCCACTGCCGACGGGGCCACGCAGGGCCAGCCGCCGTCTTCGACCGACAGCAGCTGGCCGCCGGCCCAGGGCACCGCGCTGGAGGCCTTGCGGCCGGCGTGGGCGAGCTGGATCGCCAGCGGCATCGACGAATGGTGGCGCACGCTGTCGAGCACCTGGCCCAGGGCGGCGGCGTTGGCGTCGGACCACAGGCCCAGGCAGTCGTGGGTGATGCGGCCTTCCGGCGACACGGCGGTGGCCTCGATGATCAGCATGCCGGCACCCGAGAGGGCCAGGCTGCCCAGGTGGATCAGGTGCCAGTCGGTGGCGTTGCCGTCGCCGTCGGCCGAGTACTGGCACATGGGCGCGATGACGATGCGGTTGGGCAGGCTGAGCTTGCCGAGGGAAAAGGGTGTGAACAGGGTGCTGGAGGAGTCAGGCATCGGAAGCGGCTCCGGATGGGCAAAGACCGGATGATCCCAGAAAAGGATGACAGCGGCCCATCCGGGTAAACCGGCGCCGCCCCACGGCCCGGCGCTTGCAGACAGGATATTTTTGGCGGGCTATCAAGTCGTGTGGACGGGCTTCCGTAATGACCGGATGTGACGAAGCCTGTGCCCGGAGAGAGCCGGTGCGCGCAAGACCTCGGGAGACGACAAGATGCTGGCGACCCCAGAACGACAGAAGCCCTCGGTGGAGCCGGGGGCGCCCACCATCCTGGTGGTGGACGATTCCCGGATCAACCTGAAAGGCGTCAGCCGGATGCTGGAGGGGCACTTCAACGTGCTCACCGCCGAATCCGGCCCGGTGGCGCTCGGCATTGCCGCCGCCGATCCGCGCCCGGACCTGATCCTGCTCGACGTGATGATGCCGGAGATGGACGGCTACGAGGTCATCCAGCGCCTGCGCGCCAGCCCGGTGACCCGCGACATCCCGGTGATCTTCGTGACCGCCCGGGTCAATGACGAGGACGAGCAGCACGGCCTGTCGCTGGGCGCCGCCGACTACATCACCAAGCCCCTGCGCGCCGCGATCCTGCTGGCACGGGTGAAGAGCCACCTCAAGCTCAAGCAGGCCCAGGACGAGCTGCGCACCCAGAACGAGACCCTCGAATCCCGGGTCATGGAGCGCACCGAGACCCTCGGGGCGATCCTCGACAGCGCCGACCAGCTCATCGCGATGATCACCCCCGATGGTGCGCTGATGGCGATCAACCGCATCGGCGCCGAGTTCTTCGGCTCGACGCCCGCCCGGCTGTCGGGGCAGAACCTCTTCGACCTGCTGCCGCCCGAGTTCGGCATCCGCCTGGCCGACCAGATCGCCGAGGTGCTCGCCACCGGCCACAGCTCCGAGATCGACGCCGCCAACCGGGGGCGCATCTTCCACGTCACCGTCTATCCGGTGCCCGGCAACCCGCCGCGGGTGGTGGTCTACGCCAACGACGTGACCGACAAGGTGGCCGCCGAGATCGAGCTGCGCCGTGAGCGCGAGCAGCTCGCCCAGTCCCTGGCCCACCAGCGCGAGCTCAACCGCAAGCTCGAAGACGCCCAGAACCAGCTCCTGCAGTCCGAGAAGATGGCCTCGCTGGGCCAGCTCGCCGCCGGCGTCGCCCACGAGCTGAACAACCCGATCGGCTTCGTGCGCTCCAACGTGACCACCCTCGAAGGCTACCTCACGGGCATCTTCGAGATCCTCCGGGCCTACGACGACAAGGCCGCCGCCGCGCTGCCCGCTCCCGACGCCGCCGAGCTGGCAGCCCTCAAGAAGCAGAAGGATTTCGACTTCGTGCACGAGGACATCTTCCAGCTCCTCAGCGAATCCAAGGACGGCCTCACCCGGGTGCAGGACATCGTCCAGAACCTCAAGGATTTCTCCCGCGTCGGCGGCGCCGGCTGGGGCTGGGCCGACCTGCACGCCTGCATCGACTCGACCCTCAACATCATCTGGAACGAGATCAAGTACAAGTGCACCGTGGTCAAGAACTACGACCCGGCGCTGCCCCAGGTGTATTGCATCGCCTCGCAGCTCAACCAGGTGTTCATGAACCTGCTGGTCAACGCCGCCCACGCCATCCCCGAGAAGGGCGAGATCGTCATCACCACCGAGCACGACGCCACCGGCACCGTGCGCATCCACGTGAGCGACAACGGGGTGGGCATCCCCGAAGAGAACTTCGCCCATCTCTTCGAGCCCTTCTTCACCACCAAGCCCATCGGCAAGGGCACCGGGCTCGGCCTGTCCATCGCCTACGGCATCATCGGCAAGCACCACGGCACCATCGACGTGGCCAGCACGGTGGGCAAGGGGACGACCTTCACCGTCACCCTGCCGGTCGAGAACACCGACGACGCGGCGGCTGCCGCGGACGACGCTGCCAACTGAGCGCTCCCGCGCCAGCAACGACAAAGCCGCCCGCGGGCGGCTTTGTCACTTTCGGGCATCTTGTGGTTGCACCCTGTTGCTCGGACCGAAGTCCGATCCACGGGGTGCCTGGCCCGGGGCACCAGTGGTGCGCATGGGTCGGCCGGATGCACCATGCTGGTGCGCGCCTCAGCGGAAGCGGTGGTCCTCGCCCGGGTGCTCGAAGCCGTAGCCATCCCGCCGGCAGGCCGCCATGCCCATGGTCGAAAGCCGCGCGGAACGGCTCTCCTGGGTCGTATCGGCCAGCCAGGCCAGGATTGCCCGCAGCGCGGTGCCCAACTGGAAGTGAAAGTGCAGGGTGTTCATGTCGGTGTCTCCGTCCTGTTTTCTGTTCTTTGACATAGCAAAGGCCATGCCGGTGTTACGGTATTACCGAACAAGACTTGAGTGTGTGATGAATTCAACAGGCATGCGCGTTTGCCGGCCGCACCTACTGGATGATGAAATTCGTGAACAGCGTGGTCTTCACCGGGCCGATGGCGGGCTGGCGATGGCCGCGCTTGTCGGTGTAGGCCGGGTTGCCGACGATGCCATTGATCGCGTCGCGGATCTCCTCGGCCAGGTCGCCGCGGGCCTTGGTCGTCTTCAGCTCGGCGCCGCTGTGGCCGGCCAGCAGCATCAGGATGTCGTTGCGCACCTGGGGCATGTAGGCGTTGATCGCCGCCGCGCCCTTCGGGTCGTCCAGACGCAGGGTGATCGCCAGCTGCACAAAGCGGCTCGAACCGTCGGCGTCCGCGGCCAGGTTGGTGGTGATCGTCTCGAGGGTGACGAGGTCGGCGCCGCCCCCGCCACCGTGATCGTTGGCGAGCAGCGGCTGGGCAAGGCCCAGCCCGGCGATGAGGAGAAGCGGCGCACAGGCGGCGCGAAGGGGCTTGAACATGGCAGGGGCCATCGGATGATTGATCGGGCAGGCCACCCGTCGTGGCAGGACGTGCGCGGGTGACACACGCTCTTCGGCATTTCTTGCCGGAACTTGACTTCCGCGCAGGGCGCCTCAGCCCGGTGCGCGGTAGACCAGCACCTTCAGCGCCCGCTCCGGGGCCACGTCGGCAAAGGCCGGCGGGTTGGCGAGGCGCTCCACAAACTGCATCGCCGGCGCGTTATCGGCCATCAGCCCGTGGAGGAAATCCGCCCCCAGCTTGGGCGAGTTGAGGCACAGCAGCGCCTGTCCGCCGGGCTCCAGCAGGTCGGGCAGGCGGCGCACCAGCCGGGCGTAATCCTTCTCGGCCACGAAGCTGCCCTTCTGGTAGCTGGGCGGGTCGAGGACCACCAGATCGTAGGGCCCGCTGCGCTTGATCTTGCCCCACGAGGCGAAGATGTCGTGGGGCATGAAGCTCGCCCCCGCGCCCAGCCCGTTTAGCTGGTGGTTCTTCTGGCCGATGGAGAGCGCGCCGCCGGCCATGTCCACATTCACCACCTGCCCGGCGCCCGCCTGCAGCGCCACCACCGAGAACGCGCAGCTGTAGGCGAACAGGTTGAGCACCCGCTGCCCCGGCCGCGCCGCCATCTGCGCCCGCACCCAGCGCCGGCCCTCGGCCATGTCGAGGAAGAAGCCGTGGTTGAGCCCGCGCAGCAGATGCACCCGGAAGCGCGCCCCGTCCTCGCTGACCACATGGGGCTCGGGCACGCTGCCGGCCATCAGCCGCGTCTCGGCGCGGGCCTCGAAGCGGTACTGATACACCCAGTTGAGCGGCTCGCCCGGCGCGACCTGCGCCCAACGGGCTTCCAGCGCCGCGCCGATGGCAGCCAGCTCGTCATCGGTGGCCGGCTCGAAGCTGGTGAGGAGCAGCACCGGCGGATAGGCGTCCAGCGTCCATTGCTCGCAGCCCGGATGAAGCCCGCCACGGCCGTGGAAGATACGCCCGGCGTCGGTGGGCGGCGTGAGGGCGGCGATGGCGTCGAGGAGCGGCTGCATGGGCGGGCGAAGGGCTGGCGGGACGGGCCCGGATTGTCCCGGAAAACTGTTGGGCAGGCGAGGCTTCGGGCGTACGCGGCCTGCGCGGGGATCGACGATGCCCGGCTGGCCGGCGCCGCCCGCATGGGCAAGCTCGACGGGAACGGCGTCGTCCGCAAGAGCGGCAAGCTCGTCTCGCTCTGCGCCGACAAGCCGAAGGAGCCCTTCGGTCGCTTCGTTTATCGCTACGGCAAGCCGGGTGAGGTGGAGATCGAGCACGTCGCCAGCGCCGCAGAGAGGGCCGCCCTCACCAGCCGTGCCACCGGCCCGCGGATGGGCGAGGACATCTTCGCCTTCCAGCGCGGCCCCTTCACCTATTACGTGGTCGAGGCCACCGGCATGGCCCAGGGCATCTCGGTGATGGTCTTCAAGTCCGGCAAGCGGATCGCCGACCTGTTCTCCGGCAACGATGCCGGTACCGATTTCCGGTCCGACATGCTGGAGGTGAACTTCCAGCGCCCGGCCTCGCCGGTGTTCGAGAAGAAGGCGCCGAAGGACGCGTTCTGAGAGTCGGCAGGTCGGGCGGATGCCCCACGTCACGTCGGGCAAATTACCCTGCGGTTTTGCGGCATCCTGTGGGTCCACCGAAGTTGACACCCCTCGCCATGCTTGCCGCTCCCCGCCTGCGCCCGCTCGACCTCAAGCGCCATCTCTTCGTCCGGGTCAGCCTGTTTGCGCTGATCGTGCTGCTGCTGGGCGCGGTGGTCACGCTGCTGGAGGCCCGCTACCGGGTGCGCGGCGACATTCAGCGCACCGGCGTGGCGATCCGCCAGCTCATCACCGAAGAGATCAACCGCAACTACTCGGCCTACGACGCGACCCTCGCCGAGCTCAACCTGGATCTTTCCGCCCTCAAGGCGATGGGGCAGGTGATCGATTTCTGCATAGAGATGAGCGATTTTCATACCCACGCCACCTATCGCCAGTGCTTTGCCGAGGCGGTTAGCCTGCCGGCGCCGGTGGAGGCGTTCATGCGCCGCGTGGTGGGAAACGACGCGGAGTTTCGCGGCAGCATCGGGCAGTACCCGGGCATCACCGGCGGGCAGCTGGTGGTCACGCCCAACTACGGCCGCGAGGTGCTGGAGCTGGCCCTGAAGATGGCCAATCTGGTGGCGGTGAGCACGATGATCCTGCTCTTCAGCTTCTTCGTGTATCGGCCGGTGCGCAACGCGCTGGCGCCGTCCGAGGCGATCCTCGGCACCCTTGGGCGGATGGAGCGGGGCGACCTGAAGGCGCGTATGCCCGGCTTCGCGCTGATCGAGCTCAACCGCATCGCCGAGGGCTTCAATCATCTGGCCGACCGCCTCGCCCGCACCATCCACAGCCAGCAGCGCCTGGCCCACCGGCTGCTGTCGGTGCGCGAGGAGGAGCGCCAGCACCTGGCGCGGGAGCTGCACGACGAGTTCGGCCAGTATCTCGCGTCCCTCAACGCCGAGGCCGCCTTCGCCCGCGAACTCGCCGACGAGGGCGTGCCGGCCCTGCGCCCGTGTGCCGACTCCATCGTCAGGACAGTCGGGCACATGATGGAAACCCTGCAGCAGATCCTCCACCGCCTGCGCCCCACGGGGCTGGAGGAGTTCGGGCTGCTGCCCAGCCTCCGGCAGCTGATCGCCGGCTGGAACCAGCGCAGCCGCGACATTCGCTTCACGCTGCAGGCCGACGAGGGGCTCGATGACCTGCCCGACAACATCAATGTGAGCGTTTACCGGATCATCCAGGAGAGCCTCACCAATGCCGTTCGCCACGGCCAGCCAGGCCGGGTTGAGGTGACGCTGCGGCGCGAGGCAACCGGGCTGCTGCTCGAAATCCGCGACGACGGGCTCGGCTATGGCGGCGAGGACACCCGCCCCGCCGGCAAGCCCGGCGGCTTTGGCCGGCTGGGCATGGAGGAGCGGGTGCTGGCGCTGGGCGGCACCCTGCGCATCGAGCCCGCGCCCGAGCGCGGTACGCGGGTAAGCGTGCAGCTACCCGTCGCCAGTGCCGACGACGCCACCACCAAGGAGACCCCGTGATCCGCATCCTGCTCGTCGACGACCACGCGGTGGTCCGCGAAGGCTACCGCCGTCTGCTGGAGCGCCGGGCCGACCTGCGCGTCGAGGCCGAGGCCGGCTCTGCCGAAGAGGCCCTGCAGATCCTGCGCGAAGGCCAGCCCGACCTCACCATCCTCGACCTGTCGCTGCCCGGCATGGGCGGCATCGAGCTCACCCGGCGCATCCTCCAGCGCCAGCCGGAGGCCTGCATCCTGGTGTTCAGCATGCACCGCGACCCGCTCTTCGCGGCCCAGGCGATCCGCGCCGGGGCGCTGGGCTACGTGACCAAGAGCAGCAGCCCGGATGTGCTGATCCAGGCGGTGTACAAGGTGGCCCGCCGCGAGAAGGTGCTGAGCCCCGACATCGCGCCGGAGATGGCGCTGACCCTGCTGGAAGGCGCCGGCAACCCGGCCGACGAGCTCAACCCGCGGGAGTTCGAGATCCTGCGCCTGCTGCTGGATGGGCTGGGCACCGAGGAGATCGGCAACATCCTCAACATCAGCCCGAAGACGGTGCAGAACGTGCACTACCAGATCAAGACCAAGCTGGGCGTGCGCACCGACATCGAGCTCGCCCGGCTGGCCATGAAGCTCAAGCTGATCGGCTGAGGCCCGGGGCCGGGCCTCGCCGCGTTACTGCCCCAGGCGATAGACCTGGAAGGTGTCGCCGGCCTTGTAGCCGAAGATCTGATTGCCGCCGGCGGCCACGCCCACGTACTGCACGCCGTCGATCTGCCACGTCACAGGCGGCGCATTGACGCCGGCATCCAGCTGGTCGCTCCACAGGGTTTGCCCGCTGGCGGCGTCGTAGGCGTTGAAGCGGCCGTTGCCTTCGCCCATGAAGACGAGATCGCCCGCGGTGGCGAGCACGCCGCCCACCAGGGGCTGGGCGGTCTTGTGCTGCCACTTCATCCGGCCGGTGGCCAGATCGATGGCCGACAGCACGCCCCAGCGGGGCACGTCCATCAGCGGCTCGAGCGTGGTGTATTCCACCGCCGGCTTGGCGCTGGTCGCGGGGATCACTTTCTTGGTGTATTTCACCGGCCAGTGGATCGCCGGTACATAGGCCACCAGCTTCTTCGCATCCACCGAGGTGGGCGACCAGTTGATGCCGCCCAGCACGCCCGGCAGGATCACCTGGCCTTCCGGCGTGGGGTTGGTGAAGGTGTTTTGGTGCACCACGAACTCGTCGGATTTCTTCAGCAACTCGCCGGTGAGGCGGTTGTGGATGTAGTACCAGCCGATCTTGGCCGCCTGGCCCACCGCCGGCACCACCTTGCCCTCGTGCGGGTAGTCGAACAGCACCGCCGGGCTCGCCACGTCGTAGCCCCACTGGTCGTGGGGCACCTGCTGGTAGTGCCAGCGGATCTTGCCGGTGGCCACATCCAGGCACACCAGCGACACGGTGTACAGGTTGTCGCCCGGCCGCGAGGTGCCGTCCATCTGGGGCGACGGGTTGCCGGTGCCAAAGTAGAGCAGGCCGTTTTCGGTGTCGATTGCCGGCGTGGACCACGCCGAGCCGCCGCCGTAGTGGGCCGCGTCCGGGTATCTGGGCAGGTCGGCGCGCTCCTTGTCGATGTCCCGGTGGAGCGACACGCCATCCGGCGTGGTGCGGCGGAACTCGCCTTCCCAGTTGGTCGGGGCGATGGTGTCGAACTGCCACACCCGCTTGCCGGTGGCCACGTCGAAGGCCGCGAGGAAGCCCGGGCGCCCGTAGCTGCCGGCAAAGCCCACCACCGCGCCCAGGGGCGCGCCGTCCCGGTCGGAATCCAGATGCAGGCCGTAGCCCACGCCGGTCACGCCGATCAGCACCTTGCCCTTGTAGACCACCGGCGCCATGGCGATGCCCACGCCGGACTGCCCGGCGATGGTGGCCTTGCGCAGCGGGTCGGATTCGTTGAGGGTGGTCACGGATTCCTGCCGGGCGCTGTCGCTGTCGGCCACCTCCACATCCCACACCACCTTGCCGGATTTCGCGTCCAGCGCCACCAGCCGCGCATCCACGGTGCCGATGAAGACCTTGCCGTCGGCCACCGCCACGCCCCGGTTGCCCGGGCCGCAGCACATGGGGTAATCCTTCTTGCGCGGGTGCTCGTAGCGCCACAGTTGCTTGCCGGTGACGGCATCCAGCGCCACCACGCCGTTGAAGGGCAGCGACAGATACACCGTGCGATCCACCATGATCGGCGTGCTCTGGAAGGTGGCCTTCACGCCGCTCTGGTAGGCCCATGCGCGGGTGAGCCTGCCCACGTTGCCGGTGTTGATCTGGCTGGGCGTGGCGTAGCGCTGGTTGTTCAGATCCAGCCCGTAGGTGGGCCAGTCGATGTCGGCGGCGAAGGCCGGAGCGAGGGCCAGGGCGCAGAGGGCGGGGAGGAGTCGAATGGATGTGCGCATCGTTCGGCCCGGATCAGTGGGTGCGCAGGGTCACGCCGTGGCGCTTGAAGATGGCGGCCACGGTGCCGTCCTTCTGCAGGTCGGCGAGGGCGCTGCTGAGGGCGGTGGCGAGTTCCTCGGAATCGGCCTTCACGGCCATCCCGATGGCCCAGCGTTTGGGGTTGAGTTCGCCCAGCTTGGCTTCTTCCACTGCAAAGCGGGTCTCGCCCACCAGCGCGCCTTCCAGCTCGGCCAGGGGCGCCATCACGGCGGCTACGCTGTCTTCCTTCAGGGCCTTGACGGCCTCGCCGATCGACTTGAAGTGGGTGATGTTGGACCGCAGCCGGCCCTGCAGCGCGCCGCCCAGGAAGGCATCCGCCAGGGTGTCGCCCTCGACGCCGATTTTCTCGCGGGTGAACACCTCCAGCGCCACCGCCGCCGAGCCGCTGGGGGCGGGGATGCGGCTGGCGACCCGCGCCATGCCCATCACCTCCTGCTGGTAGGCACCGAAGATGCGCGCCTGCTCGTTGTCCTTGGCGAACACCGGGTCCACCGGCACGCGCAGCATCACGTCGGCCGGCTCGCCGCGCAGGTAGTGGCCCTTCCAGACCATGTTGCGCAGGTCGTCGCCCATGTCCTCGCCGGCCAGAAAGCCGATGATCTCGGCCTGCAGCCCCATCTTTGCCGCCAGCGCCTGCCCGAGCTCCACGTCGATGCCCTTGCCGGCGTCGGAATAGGGCGGGAAGTTGTTGTACACGGCCACCTTGAGCCGCCCGCGCTTGTGGATGGCGTCCATCTGTTCGTCGGCCTGGGCCGGCAGGTGGGCTGTGAGCAGCAGGGCGGCAAGCGCCAGTATGAGCTGGCGGCGGGGGGCGCGTTTCATGGGTTGTCTCCGGGGAAATGGATGAGGTCTTGTTTTTGCGGATTCTAGGCCCGGCGCGGGGTTCGGGGGGCCTCCCGCCGGGCAACGGGCAAAATCGGCAGGCAGGTCGGGCAAATTGCCCGGGCGCGGTCAGCCTGGCTTCGCCCCGTGCCCTGGGGAAGGCGCCGCCTGGAGGCGAGAGTCGCCCAGCGGAATCGGCCCGGCCAGCTGCGCCAGCACGGCGGGAACCAGCGCGCCGTCGACCGGATGGCCCGCCGCGCAGTGAAACTCGCCCAGCCGCCACCACGGCAGGCCCGGGCGCAGGTGATGGCTGCCGTGCAGGTTGAAGTTGAGGATCAGCCCCCCGAGCACCGGAGGCGCGGCCAGGTTGCGCGCATGCCGGCGCTGGCCGAGGGGTGTGCCGTAGTGAAAGGCGTTATCCAGCAGGCTCACCAGCAGCCCCCGCCCGGCCAGCGCCAGCAAAAGCATCCAGGCGTGGGCGCCGTACAGCGCGAAGGCGAGCGCATGGAGCAGCGCGATCGCCGCGGCATCCGTCCGGTAACGCCGGAAGGTGTCCGGCGCCTGCAGCCGGGCAGCCAGGGCCTCGACGACGTTGTCGTCCCGGGCGAGCGCACGCGCCACACGCCGGATGATCGGGCGCGGCAGCAGCGCCACCAGCCCGCCCGCCACCTCGAAGAGATGGAGCCCGCCCAGCAACCGGAAGTAATAGGCCAGCCGAACCGCCGCCTGCCCCCGCGGCCCCGGCGTGAAGACCTCCGTCCTGTCCCGCTCGTCCCGGCTGAACGCGTGGTGCAGCAGATGCCCCCCGCGCAGCAACTCGTAGGGCGCACCAAACAACACCCCCTGAATCCGCCCCCAGCGCAGGTTTCCCCCCGGATCCGGGTGCAGCACCCCATGCAGCGACTCGTGAATGAGCGCCCACCAGCCATTGGCGACCAACACCCACGGCAACAGCAATCAGCCCCAGGCCGCATCCACCGGCAGCAGGATCAACAGAAACACCGCCAGCGCCCCGTGGAAGAGGCACAGGGCGATGTTGATCCGGTGAGCCTTGAGCGCAGGGCACATGGCAGCGGCCTCCTCGGGTAAGGGCGGAGCAGAACGCGGCGCCCGCTCTGCTTGAGAGCTTTTTCCGTGCCCGGGTGGATGTGCGGGCGTAAAGGCGAGACAGCGGCAGGCGCCGGGGGGGCGGGAGCGCGGTGCCCGGACGGGATGTCAAGGAAAGGCCGGTGGTTGGGGGCTGGCTGGTGAGATCCCGTCGAGCGCAGCGGGAGCGTGCCCCCCGGTGGACTCAGGGCTGGAGCGTGCTTTCGGCGCCAGTGACTGGAGGGGTTTTCAGGGACTGATCGAGCCTGAATTGCCTCGATCGACACCTGACCAGGCAAAAAAATCCAACCTCTTTAGGCTGGCCTTTTTGCTTGCAGATCAACGACCTGCCGGGATCCGATGTGGAGCGGGCGCAGATCAGTGCGTCTCGTTGCCCCTGTTCTGCGACGCCTGCGCGGTTGCGAGCGGAAGAAACAGCGTCAATGGCGTGTCTGGCAGCGGGATGAAGCCGTGGTGTCGGTAGAAGGTGGCAGCCGTGTCATCCTTGGCATCGACTATCAGGGCGTAGGCCGCAATCTCCGATCGGATTGCCCGCTCCAGCGCATCGGCCAGCAGCGCACCGTCGAGTCCCTGCCCAGTGAAGGCTTCATCGACCGCCAGGCGCCCCATGCGAACGGCCGGCACGGTCGGGTAGCGGGGCAGCTTCTTGCCGATTCCAGGGGGCAGGTCGGCCAGCAGCAGGCTTGCCGACGCGAGGGTGTAGTAGCCCGCGATGCGCTGCTCACCGGTCAGCGCAACGAAACACGCCGCGACGCGGCGCCGGATGTCTTGAGTGACTTGCTCTCGCAGATACCGGTCGAGCGCAGCGGAACCGCAGCGGAATTCATCGCGCTCATGGGCGGCATCGAGCGGCGCGACGCGAAAGGGTGCCCCGCTCATTCCGCCTGCAGGAGCTTGCGACGGCGCTCAAAGGCACGGTCCAGGGCCGGCGCGGGCTGGGGCGGTGACAGCAGCGCTTGAGCAAAGCACTCCTGGTCTGCCAGCGAAAGCCGGACGACCTCAGCCTGCTCGATGGCGCGTTGGGCTGCGTCTTGTACGGCGGCAACCACGAAATCGGTCATGGTTCGCCCCTGCAACTCCGCGGCGCGCTTGAGCATCGCGTGAAGGTCGGTGCTGATTCGGGCTTCAAGCCGGGCGGTGGGGTTGACTGTGGGCATGGCGTTGTTTCTCCTTTGGAAAATTATACGGCAGATTGCCGTACGTTTCATCTGTCGGAGCTACTCCCATCCTGTCAGCAGCCATTGTCCAACTCCCGCCGTAGGGGCGTATAGCCTGCAGGCCTTCGGGCTGCACAAGGCCACTACCGAGGCCTACAACGCCCTGACCAAGAAGCGGCGCACCATCAAGGGCGTCGAGCCGACACCGATGCGGCGGATTCAGGAAGCCTTCCTGACCGGGGCCTACTCGACCGGCCTCGCGGACATGCCGCTGATCGACCTCGAGAACCCGCGGGCGAGCCTCGACGTCGAGGACTACCTCTGCCATGTGGCCGGGTATGCCCTCGTCGAATTCGCGCACCCGGACGACACCCGCTTCCCGGTGTTCGCCGTCTCCCGCGGCGGCAGGGGCCTGATCTTTCTGCTACAGGGTACAGCCTACGCGACGGCGGCCGAGATCCGCTGAGGCGTCCTTTACCCGTGGCGCCTGTTTCCCGGTGACACGCTGGTCGATGGCGTGCCGCGCACGCGCCTGTTCGGGCCCTCCGTGAAGGCAGCGCGAGCGCTGCGCACCGAGCAGGAAGCGCTCAAGGGCAAGGACTCGCCGGAGGCGCTGGCGGCAAAAAGCGGGCGCCGTGCAACCCGCGGATGATCGACGTGGCGAGCCGCCAGCGGGGTCACGTCAGCCTCGACACGCGGCCGTGGGCCAGCGTCGAGGAATTCGACTCGGCACGGGCCACCCTCGATGCGTGGCGGGGCAAGCGCTGCCTGAAGACGATGACGGACTGGCGGTCGCTCGACGAGGCGATCCAGCTGGGCCTGATCCGCTCCCGGCTCCGTGCCGAGGGGAAGGCAACGCTCAACGTCCGCGAGGGCATGCCCGCCAGCGATCTGCTGCGCCGGGCCTTCCTACGAGCGTACGCCCATGAAGACCTGGGGCTGACCAGGACCTACAGCTATCCCGCGCTGGCTGACCGATCTGGGGTATCCGACTAAGGTGTCCGACTAAGGTGTCCGAGCCGCGCAGCGCCAAGTCGCAGAAGGTGGTGCTGGGCTGCGTGCAGCGTACCGAGGACGTCATGGCGCTGTTTGAGCGGTTGCAGGCGGAGTTGGGGAGGTTGCCGACAGGGGGAGGGACCGCTTAGGGTTTGAGGATTCGCCTTGGGGGGGCTCGCTCTCGTGGGCGATGTTTGTTGCGGCTTCAAGTTTTGGTGATCGGCACCTGCTGTAGGGGCAAACCGGAACGAATAGCTGCATCTTGCCCGGAATCTTCTGCAATAGAGGTGAAGGCATCCGTCTATCTCCACTAAAATATTCGTCGAACATCAACAAAAAGCGGCGAGCGTAGAAAAAGCGATGACTCCGGAGTCTCTGGCCAGAATCGAGATCGACAGTCGGCTGGAGAAGGCTGGCTGGATCGTGCAGGATCTGAAGAAGCTCGACCTGTCGGCGGGGCTTGGCATCGCAGTACGCGAGTACCCCACCGATACCGGGCCTGCGGATTACGTGTTGTTCGTTGCCCGTGACGCGGTGGGCGTGATCGAAGCCAAGCGGGACAGCGCCGGCGAAAACCTGACTGTCACCGAGGCCCAGACCGAGCGCTACGCCTCCGCCCGGCTCAAGTGGCGCAAGGGCGACGCGCCCTTGCGCTTTCTGTTCGAGGCCACCGGCCAGATCATCCGCTTCACCGACGGCGCCGACCCAGCCCCGAGATCCCGCGAAATCTTCCACTTCTTCAAGCCGGAAACCCTGGCCACCTGGCTGGCGCAGCCGGACACCCTGCGCGCGAGGCTTGCCGGGCAGATGCCACCGCTGCCCGAAGAGAACCTGCGCGACTGCCAGATCAGCGCCGTCACCGGGCTGGAGAGGTCGCTGGCGCGGGGCAAGCCCCGGGCTCTGGTACATATGGCTACCGGCGCGGGCAAGACCTTTACCGCCATCACCTCGGTCTATCGCCTGCTCAAGTTCGGTGGGGCAAAGCGCATTTTGTTTCTGGTGGATACCCGAAACCTCGGCAAGCAGGCCCACCAGGAGTTCATGGCCTACACGCCGCCCGACGATGGCCGCAAGTTCACCGAGCTCTACAACGTGCAGCGCCTCGCCTCGCCCAGCATCGACCCGCATTCGCAGGTGTGCATCAGCACCATCCAGCGCATGTACTCCATCCTTAGCGGCGAACCGATCGACGAATCGGCCGAGGATGTCTCGCTCAACGAAGTCCAGCAAACCGCAAAGCAGGAAAAGCTCGTCCGCTACAACCCGGCCGTACCGGTCGAGACCTTCGAATTCATCATCATCGACTAGTGCCACCGCAGCATCTACAACCTGTGGAAGCAGGTGCTCGACTACTTCGACGCCAGCCTGATCGGCCTTACCGCCACCCCTGACAAGCGCACCTTCGGCTTCTTCAACGAGAACATCGTCGCCGAATACACCTACGAGCAATCCGTCGCCGATGGCGTCAACGTCGGCTATGACGTCTACACCATCGAAACCGAGATCACCCAGAAAGGCGCCGCGCTGAAAGCCCGCGAATGGGTGGACCACCGCGACCGCCAGACCCGCAAGCGTCGCTGGGCCCAGACCGAGGACGACACCGCCTACACCGGCAAGGAGCTCGACAAGTCTGTGGTCAACCCCAGCCAGATCCGCCAGGTGATCCAGGCCATGAAGACCGCCGTCGAGACGCAGATCTTTCCGGCCCGCAAAGAGACGCCCAAGACGCTCATCTTTGCCAAGACCGACAGCCACGCCGACGACATCATCAACATCGTTCGAGAGGTGTATGACCAGGGGAATGCCTTCTGCAAGAAGGTCACCTACCGCGCCGAGGAAGACGCCGACAGCGTGCTCGCCAGCTTCCGCAACGACTACAACCCACGCATCGCCGTGACGGTGGACATGATCGCTACCGGCACCGACGTGAAGCCGCTCGAAGTGCTGCTGTTCATGCGCGACGTGCGCAGCCGGGGCTACTACGAACAGATGAAAGGCCGCGGGGTGCGCAGCCTCGATGGCGACAGCCTCAAGCGCGTCAGCAACAGCGCGGACGGTGCCAAGACCCGCTTCGTGCTGATCGACGCCGTGGGCGTAGAGAAATCCCTCAAGACCGAAAGCCGGCCGCTGGAAAAGAAGCCCGGCGTGCCGCTCAAGGACCTGCTGCAAGGCGTGGCCATGGGCAGCCGCGACGACGACACCGTGCTCTCCCTTGCCAACCGGCTGGTACGCCTTGCCAAGCAGCTCGACGCCAAGGCCCAGGCTCGCATCGAGCAAGCCAGCGGCGGCATTCCGGTGGGTGAACTCGGCAAGCGCCTGATCGCCGCGCTCGACCCGGACGCCGTCGTGCAGGCTGCGCTGGCCACCGCCAGGGCCGCAGGCATCACCCGCACCGAGGACACCCTGCTGCCCGAGGAGATCGAGGCCGCCCGCGCCGAACGCGTGGCCGCCGCCTGCGCGCCCTTCGACAAGCCCGAACTGCGCGACGAGATCGAGAACGCCCGCCGCGAGCGCGAGCAGCTCATCGACCACATCAACACCGATCAGGTGGTCTTCTCGGGCTTTGCCGAGCAAGCCGAGGAAGAGGCCAGGGCCGTGATCCAGGGCTTTGCCGACTACATCAAGCAGCACAAGGACGAGATCGCCGCACTGGATTTCTTCTACCAGCAGCCCTACCAGCGTCGGGCGCTGAGCTTCGAGATGATCGAAGAACTCCACGCCCACCTCGCCCGGCCGCCGTTGATGCTCACCACCGAGCGACTGTGGAGCGCCTACGCCCGCGTGCATGCCAGCCAGGTGAAGGGCTTGAACAGCAAGCGCCAGCTCACCGATCTGGTCTCGCTGCTGCGCTTCGCGCTGGGGCTGGACGGCGAACTCAAGCCCTTCGCCGACGAGGTGGATAAACGCTTCCAGGCCTGGATCTTCCGGCACAATGCGCGCCGCGCCACCGCCTTCACCCCCGAGCAGACCGAATGGCTGCGCCTGATGAAGGACCACATCGCCAGCGCCTGCGCCATCCACCGGGATGACTTCGACTACGCGGAGCTGGCGGACAAGGGCGGGCTGCAGAAAGCCTGGGGGGTGTTCGGCAAGGAGCTGGATACGTTGATGGATGAGATGAATGGGGAGTTGGTGGCGTGAGGGAATTGCCGAGTGGGTGGTGTCAGACGACATTGGATTCAGTTGTCGACGTCTTGGATTTCGAGCGCGAACCCATCAACTCATCCGAACGAGAGAGTCGCGTTAGCGGCAAATCTGAGCGCGACCTCTACCCGTATTACGGTGCAACCGGCCAAGTTGGGCTCATTGATTCTTACAGATCAGAGGGCCAGCGAGTGCTACTCGGTGAAGATGCGGCACCGTTTCTTGACCCGGTGAAAGACAAGGCCTACCTAGCGAACGGGCGCTTCTGGGTCAACAACCACGCCCATGTTCTTGCCGGAGCGGGCGGCTTAATTGACAACCGGTTTCTTTGCCACCAACTCAATGTCGTCGACTATCGCCCGTTCGTTACGGGCTCAACTCGATTGAAGCTCACGAGCGCAGCTATGCGGCAATTGCCTTTGTTCGTTGCCCCAGTCGGCGAACAAACCCGTATCGTCGCTAAACTCGAAGAACTGTTATCCGACCTCGACGCCGGCGTGGCCGAGCTCAAGGCGGCGCAGAAGAAACTCGCGCAGTACCGTCAATCCCTGCTGAAAGCCGCCGTGTCCGGCGACCTCACCGCCGAATGGCGTCAGCGGAATCGCCCCACTGAGACCGGCGCGCAGCTGCTGGAGCGCATCCTCGCCGAGCGCCGCGCCCGCTGGGAAGCCGGGCAGCTCGCGAAGTTCGAGGCGCAAGGCAAGACCCCGCCAAAGGATTGGCAGAAGAAATACCCCGAGCCGGTGCAGTCGGATACCGCTGAGCTGCCGGAATTGCCGGAGGGGTGGGCGTGGGCGCGAATTGAGCAAATGGGAGCGGTGCAGCTTGGTCGCCAGAGGGCTCCACAGTTTCATACCGGCCCAAATATGGTGCCTTATCTGCGAGTGGCGAACGTCTTTGAGGAGCGTATCGATGTCTCGGATGTTATGGAGATGCACTTTTCCGAGGAGGACGAAGCAGCATTCAAGCTTGCTGCCGGAGATGTCTTGCTGAATGAAGGGCAAAGTCTGGAGTGGGTCGGGCGTCCTGCCATCTTCCGCGGCGAGCTTCCACGAGCATGCTTCACAAACACACTGGTTCGATTCCGAGCGGAGAGCGGTGTATTGGCCGAGTACGCGCTTGCTGTTTTCTTGCATTACATGCACTCGGGCAAGTTCCGCAAGATTGCCAAGATCACGACAAATATTGCGCATCTGGGTGCTGGCCGATTTGGCACGTTGGAGTTTCCCTTGCCGTCAGTCGAAGAGCAGTTGGAGATCGTCCGTGTATTACGGGAATTGACAGATGAGGCTCAACGGCAGGGGGCTGCGATAGCGCTCGCCCTAAAGCAATCCTCCACCCAACTCCAGAACATCCTCCGCGCTGCCTTCTCCGGCCAGCTTGTGCCGCAGGACCCCAACGACGAACCCGCCAGCGCGCTGCTCGAACGCATCCGCGACCAGCGGGGCGCACAAGCCGGTGCGAAGAAACCCCGCGGACGCAAGGCGAAAGAAACCTCCCATGCGTGACGAACAGTATTGGGCCAGCCTGGCTCACGAACTGTGTTCCCTGCCACGCGAAACGGGCTGGCTGGAGTTCAAGCACAACAATGCGGAGCCGCAGGAGATAGGCGAGTACATCTCGGCGCTGGCCAACACCGCGGCATTGGAGGGCAAGGCCCATGCCTATCTGCTCTGGGGCGTGGATGATGCGACGCATCAGGCGATCGGCACGACTTTCGACCCTGCTTGCAAACGTATCGGCAACGAAGAACTGGAGAGCTGGCTGCTGCGTCAGCTGGCCCCGAAAATTGGCTTTCACTTTGTCCGGCTGGAACTGGATGGATTGCCGTTGGTGCTGCTGGAGATTGATTGCGCGTACCGACACCCCGTGCAGTTCGGCGGGGCCGAGTTCATCCGCATCGGTTCCTACAAGAAGCGCCTGAAAGACTTCCAGGAAAAAGAACGTGAGCTCTGGCGCGTGCTCGATGCCACGCCCTTCGAGCGCTTGCCGGCCGTCGAAAAGCTGAGCGCGGATGAGGTGCTGAAGCGGCTGGATTACCCGGGCTACTTTGACCTGATTGACCGCCCCTTGCCTGATGGCCGGGCTGCCATTCTGGATGCCCTTGCCGCCGACCGGTTGATCGAGCCCGCTGGTGGTGGCTACTGGAATGTGATGAATCTCGGCGCAATCCTGCTGGCCAAGCAGTTGTCGGATTTCGGGCGACTTCAGCGCAAGGCCGTGCGTGTGATTGTTTACAAGGGTAAAGGCCGCGTGGAGACCTTGCGGGAGCAGACGGGCACCAAAGGCTATGCGGCTGGATTCGAGGGGCTGATCGGCTTCATCAATGGACTTCTTCCGGTCAATGAGGTGATCGGGCAAGCGCTACGCAAGGCGGTTCCGGTGTATCCGGAGCTGGCAATTCGGGAGCTGGTTGCCAATGCACTGATCCATCAGGATTTCTCCATCACTGGCAGCGGTCCCATGGTGGAGATCTTTGATGACCGGATGGAGATCACCAACCCGGGCCTGCCTCTGGTGGACACCGCCCGGATGCTGGATAGTCCGCCGCGCTCCCGCAATGAGGCACTGGCTTCGCTGATGCGGCGCATGGGCATCTGTGAAGAGCGTGGCAGCGGTGTGGACAAGGTGGTGTCCCAGGCGGAGTTTTACCAGCTGCCTGCACCGGCCTTCGAAGTGGTGGGCGACTCGACCCGCAGCACCTTGTTCGCACCTCGCAGCCTGACGCAGATGGATCAGGCGGATCGTGTCCGCGCCGTGTATCTGCACGCCTGCCTGCGATATGTGCAGCGGGAATTCATGACCAATAGCTCCCTGCGGGAACGCTTCGGCATCGATACGAAGAACAGCGCCACCGCCTCTCGCCTCATCAAGGAGGCTTTAGGTGCGGGAATGGTCCGTCTGCACGACCCCGACGCGGCTCCCAAGCTTAGGCGTTACGTGCCGAGTTGGGCGTGATTTACTTGATGGGTACTTGACGGAACGCCCGGCACTTGTCGTCCGAGAAAATAAACCCATTAAAAAACAAAGCGGTGCGAAGAGAACGCTACTTGATGGGTATTTGATGCCCGCCGCCACGGAACGCTGAAGATGAACACCTCCTCCCTCATCCAGAAAGTCTGGAACTTCTGCCACACCCTGCGCGACGACGGGGTGGGCTATGGCGACTATCTGGAGCAGCTCACCTACCTGCTGTTCCTCAAGCTCGCCCATGAATACGCGCAGGAACCCTACAAGCGCGACACCCGCATCCCCGCGGGCTACGACTGGGCGAGCCTGCGCGGCAAGACCGGCGAGCCGCTGGAGGCCCACTATCTGGCGATCCTGCACAAGCTGGGCTCGGAGTCGGGCATGCTGGGTGCGATCTTCTTCAAGGCTCAGAACAAGATCCAGGACCCGGCCAAGCTCGCACGCCTGGTGCAGATGATCGATGCCGAAAACTGGATAGGGCTGGATGCCGACACCAAGGGCGACCTCTACGAGGGCCTGCTGCAGAAGAACGCGGAAGACACCAAGAGCGGCGCCGGGCAGTACTTCACGCCCCGGGCGATCATCCAGGCGATGGTGGCCTGCGTCCGCCCCCAGCCGGAAAAGACCATTGCCGACCCGGCCTGCGGCACGGGTGGGTTCTTCCTGACGGCCAACGAGTGGCTGTCGGGTTCCGGGCAGTGGTTGAAGGATCACGCCGAGTGGCTGCGCCGGGACCTGCTGAAGCTCAACCCAAGGCAGGCGCGCTTCCTGCGTGACAAGACCTTCCACGGTAACGAGATCGTGCCCAACACGCGCCGCCTGTGCCTGATGAACCTGTTTCTGCACAACATCGGTGAACTGGACGGTGAACCTTCGGTGGAGCGCGCGGATGCGCTGATCGCCGAGCCGAAGATCAGGGTGGATTACGTGCTGGCAAACCCGCCCTTCGGCAAGAAGAGCAGCATGACCATCACCAACGAGGAGGGCGAGGAAGATCGCGATGCGCTCACCTATGAGCGGCAGGACTTCTGGCAGACCACGTCCAACAAGCAGCTCAACTTTCTGCAGCACATCGTCAGCATGCTCAAGGTGGATGGCAAGGCCGCGGTGGTGTTGCCTGACAACGTGCTCTTCGAAGGCGGCGCCGGCGAGAAGATCCGCCGCAAGCTGCTGGAGAACTGCGATGTGCACACCATTCTGCGGCTGCCTACCGGCATCTTCTACGCCCAGGGCGTGAAGGCCAACGTGGTGTTCTTCGACAACGCGCCAAAGGATGGGCGGGTGCATACGAAAGGTGTGTGGTTCTACGACCTGCGCACGAACAAGCACTTCACCCTCAAGACCCGCCAGTTGAGGCTCGACGACCTGAAGGATTTCGTTGTCTGCTACAACCCCGAAAACCGGCATGCGCGCAAGGAAACCGAGCGCTTCAAGTTCTTTACCTACGACGAACTGATCGCCCGCGATAAGGCGAGCCTGGACATCTTCTGGCTGAAGGATGACAGCCTGGAAAACCTGGACGACCTGCCACCTCCGGATGTGTTGCAGCAGGAGATCATCGAGCACCTGGAGGCTGCGCTGGCTGCATTTCGTGATGTGGCATCCGGGCTACCTGGCTTTACGCGGACTGACGGCGGGAAGTGAATACTGTGGTGCGCCAGCGATCGGTCTTGATGTGACCTGACCGAGCCCTACCCACCTCCGACCAGGAATCGACCAGACAGCAAAAGGCCAACCTCTTCAGGTTGGCTTTTTGCTTGCAGATCAATGACCTGCCGGAATCCGATGTGGAGCGGGCGATGGGAACAGCACCCGGTCGCTAACTCGTTTATTACGAACGTTTTTTCCGATCCAAGCGTCACGGAATGGACTCGATTGTGGACTCAAGTCTTCGGCCTGGTCAACGCAGGCCGTTGCGGGTGATCCAAAGCGAGCCAAGCACATCCATCAACAGCCAGAGCATCGGATTTCATACCGAAGTCTATCTGTCCACTGGCACATCACGCCACAGGCCGCTACGGACAGGTGAGCTGCGTCCTCAAAGGATTGACTCATCATCGACAGGCGCGGTCCCGCCCGCCTTTCGCCCGCTCGATGAACCGCTTCATGGGCTCCGAGGGTTCGCCCCGGCGGCGCAGCAGGTAGGTAGAGAGCACCGGTGGGCTGCCGGCCAAGGGACGAATGGAGATGTCCGGGCGCTGTAGCGTCTGCACCTGCGAGGCGATGGCGAAGCCGATGCCGTAGCCGGCACCGACCAGGGTCAGCATCACGCCCAGGCTGGTCACTTCATCGACCAGCTTGAGCGGCGTGCCTGCGTCCTGCAGCAGCGCTTGAATCTGATGGCGGCAGCCCGATCCCGATTCGGGATGGCACAGAACCAGCGGGAACTTCAGGGCTTCGGCCAGCGGCACCTGCACGTGTGCCAGCAAGGGGTGGCGTGCGGGCACGATCACCGACAGCGGATCGGTCCACACCGGCTCGGCGACGAGGCCATCATGTACCGCGTTTGACAACGCAAAGCCGATGTCCAGCAGATCGTCGTGCAGCGTCTTGAGCTGCTGCGCGAACGGCAGCTCGAAGACGCGAATCTCCATCTCGGGCTCCTCCTCGCGGCTGCGTGCCAGCAAGGTGGCGATGCGGGGCTGCGCCAGGCCGTCGCAGATCGCGATGCGCAGATGGCCCTGGTAGCCCTGTGCCGCCGCCTTGGCACTCTTGACTGCCTGCTCCACGGTGGCCATCACGCGTCGGCATTCGCCTAGGAACACCTGGCCGGCCCAGGTCAGCCGCGTCAGGCGGGTGCTGCGGTCGAACAACTGCACGCCAAGCTGGCTTTCCAGGTCGCGCATTGCTCGCGATACGGGAGATTGCTCGATCCCGAGACGCTCGGCCGCGCGGGCGAGATGCAGCTCTTCCGCGACTGCAACGAAATAGCGTAGCAATCTAGGCTCCAAGGCAGCCTCCCATCGGCCCTTTCCACCAGGTCTTGGTACGAGCCAGCCACCAAGCGATGGGGATGTCAATCAGGATCAGGGTGACGACGCCTGCTAAACGTGCGGTCAACCGGAGGACTTGCAGATCACTATCCGTCAGCACGCAAACACCCTCGTGTCAATGCGCATGCTTCGTGTCCGAGCACCCGAGTGTGTAAAGGATGCTCTTCGGTGAACTGCCCAAGCGAATGGTCCAGACTTTCATGCCGCAGGCCCCTCGACTACTCAATACATATGCTGGCCGCCGTTCATCGCCACGTTGCTGCCGGTCATAAAGGCGGCGGCTTCGCTGGCGATGAAGGCGACAAGTGCCGCAATCTCGTCCGGCTGGCCCAGACGGCCAACCGGAATCGCATCGATGATCTTCTGGCGCATGTCCTCCCGCACCGCCATCACCATCTCGGTGGCCAGATAACCCGGCGACACGGTGTTGACCGTCACACCCTTGCGCGCGACCTCCTGCGCCAGCGCCTTCGTGAACCCGTGCACGCCGGCTTTGGCCGCCGAATAATTGGTCTGCCCGAACTGGCCCTTGCTGCCGTTGATCGACGAGATGTTGACGATGCGACCCCAGCCGCGCTCGACCATCGGATCAATGAACGGCTTGGTGACGTTGAACATGGAGTCCAGGTTGGTGTGCAGTACGGCATCCCAACCGGCCTTGTCGAGCTTGCGCAGCGTTGCATCGCGGGTGATGCCGGCGTTGTTCACCAGGATGTCGATCCGATGACCGTCGGCGTGGATGCGCCGCGCCAGTTCCTGCGTTGATTCGTAGTCGGATACATCCACCCAGTAGGCAGCAAAGGTGTAGCCCTGTGTCGCTTGCGCTTGCTGCCACTGGCCAATCGTGGTGTTGCCGGGGGTATGCGTGACGATCACGCGGTGGCCGGCATCGTGCAGGGCACGGGCGATCGCAGCGCCCAACCCCCGGTTGCCTCCCGTCACCAGCGCCGTCCGTTGCGTCGTATTCATTGCCGTCCCCTCATTTCTTGGTCTTGCCCTGGGGTACGGCGCTTGGGGCGGTCCAGGGCTGCGTCCAGCGCTGGCAAAGCTGCGTGAAAGAGGCTGCGTCGCCACTCGCGCCGAATGCCTCGGAGACAGACTCCTGCCAAGTCGTGAGCGCCTGGCGCAGTCCATTGGCAAAGGCCGTCTGGCTCTTGGCTGCTACTTGCCCGACCGCTTGGGCATCGCCCATGCGGCCTTGGCACAGACGCCAGAACACCTCGGACGGCAAGGTCGCGAGCGCTTGCCAGTCGGCCGCCTGTTGGAGGCCCTGGATGCGCGAGGTGGTCTCCAGCACGCTGCCAGCGCTGAGCTGTTGCATGACTTCGAGCCAGTGATGGCTGCTCTCCTGCAGCAAGCGCGTGATCTGCAGTTGCAGCTCGGCATTGGCTTTGTAGAGATGGATTGGCAGTTCGTTGCTCATTGCAGTGCCCTTCGGTCATGGTGGGCCCCCTTCGGGGCGGGTGTAGGCCATCCCTAGCGATGTCCCTGTTGAAATGGTCTTGTCTTGTCTCGGCTTCGGCGCGTCGTATCAGCGCATTGCCACATAGGTTCCCGGTGCATCACCAAGCGGGACCTGCGTGCCGCCCATGGCGGGCGGCGATACCCGCTCGGTCGAATGTCGTGCCAGCCACTGCTGCCAGGCTGGCCACCAGGAGCCCTCATTCAGAGGGGTTTCGGTACGCCACGTTTGCGGATCGACGTAGCGAGCGCCGACGCTGCGGGTCGCAATCTGGTAGCTGCGCCGGGGGTGCCCCGGCTCGCTGACCACGCCGGCGTTGTGCCCGCCGCTGGTCAGTACGAAGGTCAGCTCTGCATCACTGAGCAGATGCATCTTGTACACGGATGGCCAGGGGGCAACGTGGTCGCGCACCGTGCCGACGATGAGCATCGGCACTTCGATGTCGGCGATCGCCACCGGCCGTCCGCCGACCCGGTAGCGTCCCTCGGCCAGATCGTTGTTCAGATACAAACGCCGCAGGTACTCGCTGTGCATGCGATACGGCATGCGCGTCACGTCGGCATTCCATGCCATCAGGTCATTGAACTCCTGCCGTTCGCCCAGCAGGTACTCGCGCACGCGGCGCGACCAGATCAGGTCGCGCGAGTTGAGCATCTGGAAAGAGGCGGCCATCTGCTTGCCGTCGAGATAGCCCTTGTCCCACATCCCGGCTTCCAGCCAGGCGAGTTGACTGTCGTCGATGAAAAGCGCGATTTCGCCCGACTCGCGGAAGTCGGTCTCCGACGCCAGCAGCGTCAAACTGCGCAGCCGTTCGTCGCCATCGCGCGCCATCGCGGCTGCGGCGATCGTCAGCAAGGTGCCGCCCAGGCAATAGCCAACCGCCTGCACCTTGCGCTCGGGCACGATGGCCGTGACCGCGTCCAGTGCATCCATGACCCCCAGCCACCGGTAATCCTCGAGGCCGAGGTCGCGATCGGCCGCGGTCGGGTTCTTCCAGGAAAGGATGAACACCGTATGCCCCTGGTCGACCAGGTACTTCACCATCGAGTTGTGCGGTGACAGGTCGAGGATGTAGTACTTCATGATCCAGGAAGGCACGATCAACACCGGCTCGGCATACACATCGGGCGTCGTCGGCGTGTACTGGATCAGTTCGATGAGGTGGTTTCGGAGCACCACCTTTCCTGGCGTGACCGCCACGTCCTGGCCGACCTTGAAGCCTTCGACCCCGGCCGGTTCATCGTCAAGCGCAAGACGCTGTGCATCGTCGAGGAAGTTCATCGCGCCGCGCCACAGGTTGACGCCGCCGCTGGTTTTGATGGCTTCCAGCACTTCCGGGTTGGTCCAGACGAAATTCGATGGCGACCACATGTCCAACCACTGCCGCCCGGCGAAAGTGACCATGTTCTCGTGATGGCGCGACACGCCGCGCACGCCGGTCGTGGCGTTGTGCCACCACTGCTGCTGCAGCAAGAAGCCCTGGTGGATCACGTTGAACGGCCATTGCTGCCAGGCCGGCGCCTCGAAGCGCCGATCCTGTTCCAACGGCTCAATGCACGTGGGGCAGCCGTGGGCACTTGCAGCGTGCGCGACGTAACGCGCCAAGCGTCGCTGCTTGTGCAACCCCTTGTCGATCAGGCTGCGCTGCTTGCCCGGTGAAAGGCTCAGGTGCAGCGCCCAGTCGTACCAAGCCAGCAAACCCGCCGCCGGCGACAACCCGCCAGTGCCGCGTGCCCGGCACGCGTTCGCAAGCGTATCCAGGACATCGGGGTGACAGACGGACGGTGCCGGCGCGGGCTTGTCAGGTATGGCAAGGGTGTTCATCTCTGATCTTCCGATGTTGTAAGTAACTTATTACTATCATAATGCCTACGGGAAAAGATGCAAAGCCTTGAAGAACGCCCGGGGGATTTCCGCCTTCGCTCGAACGAAATCGCTTCTCTTGCTCTGACTGAGGTGGCCGACTTGCCGACCGATTACTCATGATCCGCCTGAGGGGTGTGTTCGCTTCCTGGGTCTCGTCAGCTCACTTGGCCACGATCCATGGATGGGGCAGGAACCATCCTTTCCCGTGCGATGAACCGTATTCCCGATCTTGCGACGCGGATGTTTTGCATGTTAGGATAGTAATAGGTCACTTACTTTATGGAGTCTGATCGGTGAGCGAACGTCCTCAACATCTGTCCGCTGAAGAGCGGCGTGCTGCCACAGTGCAAGCGGTGGTGGACTTGGCCGCGGAGCAAAACCCGGCCGAAATCACGACCACGGCCATCGCCGATCGAATGGGTTTGACGCAGGGCGCGCTGTTTCGCCACTTCCCCACCAAGGACGCGATCCTGGAGGCAACGATGACCTGGGTCGGTGAGCGTCTACTGGTGCGCGTGGACAAGGCGGCCGAGGGCGCCGCGTCTCCTGCCGCAGCACTCGAAGCCATGTTCATGACGCACATCGACTTCGTGGCCAAGCATCCCGGCGTGCCGCGCATGCTGTTCGGAGAACTGCAACGCTCTGGCGAGACGCTCGCCAAGCGGATGGTGCAGACCTTGCTCCGTCAATACGAACAGCGCCTGCGCCGCCTGATGGAGGCAGGCAAGGCGCAAGGCGACCTGGATGCGGATCTGGACGTGGATGCCGCCGCCGTGTTGTTCATCGGCACGATCCAGGGACTGGTCATGCAGTCGCTGTTGGCCGGCAAGGTCAGTCGCATTCGTCGTGATGCGCCAGCCGTGTTTGCCATCTATCTCCGTGGCATCACGCACACCCGATGAAACGCCTTCCATCCTGCCGCCACGCAGTTGCCCGGTCGGCCGAGAGGCACACCACGGTCATGCGATCGCGTTGCGCCTCCAGCGCGAATCCGCGTCATTCAACACTCAGCCCGACCGCCCGGCGGAACGCACACGCACGCCGCGACGACGGCGAAGGCTTGGGAGTTTCCGCGATCAAGTAAAGGCCATGAAGATGACCACTCATCCACAACGCAGCCTCTGGAACTGGCTGATCTCCCTGCTCGCGATCGGCTTCGGCCTGCTCACTCTTCGGGAGGGCGGCGCCGTTCTGTTTGTCGACGGCGCGGCGCGCCAGGCTGCCGGCCACTATGTGCCTTTCGTGCTCTGGTTCAATTTTCTGGCCGGGTTCGCCTACATCGTCGCCGGCGTCGGCTTGTGGATGCGCCGGCGCTGGGCCGCGTGGTTGGCGATTGTCATCACGGTGGCGACCGCACTCGTGTTCCTCGCTTTCGGAGTGCATGTGGCTCTGGGTGGCGCCTGGGAGCGACGCACGGTGGTCGCCATGACGCTGCGCACGTTGGTGTGGGCTGGCATAGCGGCCATCGCCTGGCGCCGGTCAGCGGCGAATGCGCCGGTCGCACGCGAGCACTGAGCACCTTTATCCAGCGGAAACCCATCGATGAAAACTCCAAACCTCCTCTTCAAGAAAACCCGTTGGGTCGTGATCGCCGTCGTCGTGCTCGCTCTTGGCGGCGCACTGGCGTTCTGGCTGTCGCGCGACCATGGACAACAAGATGCATTGCGCCTCTACGGCAACGTCGACATCCGCGAGGTGCAACTGGCCTTCCGTCAGCCCGGGCGCGTGATGCAAATGGCTTTCGATGAGGGCGATGCCGTCAGCGCGGGCGCGCGCCTGGCGGCGCTTGACGCGCAACCCTATCGGGAAGCACTTGCGGCAGCACAGGCCCAGGTGCAGGTGGCGCAGGCGGAACTGGCCAAGCTGCGCCGCGGCCTGCGACCGCAGGAAATCACCCAGGCGCGCGAAGCCCTCAGGCAGGCCCAGGCGCTCGCCACCGAGACCGAGCGCAATTTCCAGCGCCAGAGTGGCCTGCTGGCATCGGGCGCCAGCAGCCAGCGCACGGTCGATGCCGCCCGCACGGCGCGCGACCAGGCAACCGCTGGCGTCGAAGCGGCCAAGGCGGCCCTGTCGCAAGCATCCGAAGGTTTTCGCAAGGAAGACATCGCCGCGGCAGAAGCTCGCCTTGCGGCCGCACAGGCCGCCGCAGCGCAAGCCACGACAGCCTTGGCGGACACCGAGTTGATGGCGCCCAGTAGCGGCACCGTCATCGCACGAGTGCGGGAGCCCGGCAGCATGGTCGCAAGCCAGAGCGCGGTCTACAGCCTGAGCCTGGACAAGCCGGTTTACGTGCGCGCCTACGTGGGCGAGTCGGACTTGGGGCGCATCGCGCCCGGTACTGTGGTGCGCGTCAAAAGCGATTCATCAGAGAAGGTCTATCGCGGCCAGATCGGCTTCATCTCGCCGCGCGCCGAGTTCACCCCCAAGACGGTGGAGACGACGGATTTGCGCACGGATCTGGTCTACCGCCTGCGCATCGTCATCGACGAAGCCGACAGCGACAGTGCCTTGCGCCAGGGCATGCCGGTGACGATCGAGGTCGATGCGAAAGCCGGCACTCGTATCCCGGCGGGGGAGCGTTGAAATGCAGGCAAGCCCTGCTATCGCCGCCGTGCCTGCGGGTGCGGGCGAAGACGCTGCCATCGTCATCGAAGACGTGGACAAGCATTTCGGCGACGTAAAGGCGCTGCGGGGCTTGAGCGCGCGCATCCACTATGGACGGCTGACGGGTCTGGTCGGCCCCGACGGCGCCGGCAAGACGACGCTGATGCGGATTCTGACCGGCCTGCTGATGCCGAACGCCGGCCACGTCACCTTGGCCGGTTATGACGTAGTCAAGGACAACGACGCCATCCACGTCGCCAGCGGCTACATGCCGCAACGCTTTGGTCTGTACGAAGACCTGTCGGTGATGGAGAACATGCGCCTGTATGCGCAGTTGCGCAGCATGGATGTGGATCGTAACGCCGATCTGTTTGCCGAGCTGCTGGAGTTCACGCGGCTCGGGCCCTTCACCAAGCGTCTGGCCGGCAAGCTCTCCGGCGGCATGAAGCAGAAGCTGGGCCTTGCCTGTGCGCTCATGGCGCGGCCCAAGGTGCTGCTGCTGGACGAGCCGGGCGTGGGTGTCGACCCGGTCAGCCGCCAGGATTTGTGGCGCATGGTGCAGGCGCTGACCGACGAGGGCATGGCCGTGGTCTGGTCCACCGCATATCTCGACGAAGCCGAGCGCTGCGAGAGCGTGCTGTTGCTGAACCAGGGACAGCTCCTGTTCGATGGCCCGCCGCAGCAACTCACCGCGCGGCTCGAAGGCCGCAGTTTCCGTCTGGAAGACGTCGGTGCCGAGCGCCGAGCGGTCCTGACCCAGGCACTCGACCTGCCCAGCGTGAGCGATGGCGTGATCCAGGGCGCCGGCGTGCGCGTGGTGTTGCGCGAGGGCGCCGAGGCGGAGCAGCTCCAGGCCCTGTCCGATCAGGCGCAGGTGCGGCTGGCGCAGGTGCCTGCGCGCTTCGAAGACGCCTTCATCGATCTGCTCGGTGGCGGCCCCGGCGGCACGTCGACGCTGGCCGAGCGTCTGCCGCCGGTTGAGCTGGGTTTCGACATTGCCGTGTCGTGCCGAAACCTCACCAAGCGCTTCGGCGAGTTCACCGCCACCGACAACGTCAGCTTCGAGGTGCAAAAGGGCGAAATCTTCGGCCTGCTCGGCCCCAACGGTGCCGGCAAGTCCACCACCTTCAAGATGCTGTGCGGCCTGTTGAAACCCACTGCTGGCGAAGCGCATGTGGTTGGCCATGATCTGCGCCGCGCCACCGGCGCAGCCAAGAGCCGGCTCGGCTACATGGCGCAGAAGTTTTCGCTCTACGGCCTGCTCTCGGTGCAGCAGAACCTGGAATTCTCGGCCGGCGTCTACGGACTGGAAGGCAACACCCGGCGCGAGCGCATTGCCGAGATGATCGAAACCTTCGATCTGGGCGACTGGCTGTCCGCCACGCCCGATTCCCTGCCGCTGGGCCACAAGCAGCGCCTGGCATTGGCTTGTTCGCTGATGCACCGGCCGCCCGTGCTGTTCCTGGATGAACCCACTTCGGGCGTGGACCCGATCACCCGGCGCGAATTCTGGACCCACATCAACGGACTGGCCCGCAAGGGCGTGACCATCATGGTCACCACCCACTTCATGGACGAGGCCGAATACTGCGACCGCGTGGCCATGCTCTCGCGTGCGCAACTGATCGCGCTGGATACGCCCGACGCGCTCAAACGTTCGGCGGTCAGCCCCGAACGACCCGACCCGACGATGGAGGACGCCTTCATTCACCTGGTGGAGTCGTCAGACCGCGAGCTGGAGGCCGCCACATGAACGGCGCCACAATGCACAAAGACGGAAGTGGCCCCCTGCAGACCGACTTGCGCCGTTTTGATCTGCGGCGCTTGGGCGCCCTGGTGACCAAGGAAAGCTACCAGGCGCTGCGCGACCCCTCGACGCTGCTGATCGCGTTCGTGCTGCCAGTGGTGTTGCTGCTGCTGTTCGCCTATGCGGTGTCGCTGGATGCGAAGGATGTCCGTGTCGGCGTGGTCCTGGAGTCGCCCGGCGCATCGGCACACTCGCTGGCCGCAGCGTTTTCGGGCACCCGCTTCCTGAATACGCACTTCGCCCATGACCGGCGCGAAGTGGCCGACCAACTGGTCTCAGGCGACCTGCGCGGCTACGTGGTGATTCCGCAGGATTTCGAGCAGCGTCTGGCCCAGCGTGGCAGCGAGCCGCTGGTGCAGATCGTCACCGATGGCTCCTACCCCAATACCGCCAACTACGTCGAGAACTACGCCCGTGGCGTGGTCCAGTCCTGGCGTGCCGGACTGGACGTCGGAGCACCAGCGCAGGCCGTCATGCTGGAACCGCGCTACTGGTTCAACCCCGAGCTGGAAAGCCGACGCGCACTGATTCCCGGTGCCATCGCCATCGTCATGACCATCATCGGCACCATGCTGACTGCACTGGTGGTGGCGCGTGAATGGGAGCGCGGCACCATGGAGGCGGTGCTGTCCACGCCGGCCTCGGTGGCCGAAATTCTGATCGGCAAGCTGCTGCCGTACTTCGTGCTCGGCATGCTGTCCACGCTGGGTGCGGCGGCGCTGGCGGTGTTCGTGTTCGGGGTCCCGATGCGGGGCTCGCTGGCGGCGCTGCTGCTGCTGTCGGCGGTGTTCATGGTGCCGGCGCTGGGTCAGGGTCTGCTGATTTCCTCCTTGGCACGCAACCAGTTCCTGGCAGCGCAGATCGCGCTGTTCACGGGTTTTCTGCCGGCTTTCATGCTGTCGGGCTTTCTGTATGAGATCGACGCGATGCCCGCGCCGATCCGGGCCATCACCCGGCTGGTTCCGGCGCGTTACTTCGTCGATTCGCTGAAGACGGTGTTCCTGGCCGGCGACATCTGGGCCGTGTTCCTGCCCAACCTGGCGGCCATGGCGGCGATCGGGGTGCTGTTCTTCGTGATCGCCAAGCGCGCCACGCGCAAGAACCTGGAGTGAAGCGATGTTGACGTCCGCATTCTCGTTGACCCGCCTGCGCGCCCAGTTCATCAAGGAGGTGCTCAGCGTCCTGCGCGACCCGCGCAGCCGCATGGTGGTGTTCGTGCCGCCGATCCTGCAGTTGCTGGTGTTCGCCTTTGCCGCGACGCTGGAAGTGCGCAACGTCGATATCGCCGTCTACGACCAGGATACGGGGCGCTGGTCGCACGAGCTGGTACAGCGCTTGGACAGCGCCCGCTTCATCACCCACATCCGGCATGTCGACAGCCAGCAGCAACTGCACGAGCTGATCGACCGTGGCGAGGTGATCGCCGCGCTCGCCATCCCGGTGGATTTCTCGCGCTCCATCGCTGCCGGCGAAAGTGGCCGCGCGCAGGTACTGGTAGATGGCCGGCGCAGCAACTCCGGGCAGATCACCGTGGCCTATCTGTCCACCATCGCCGCCGATGTCGGCGCCGAGGTCGTGCCCGACGCCCAGGCACCAACGCCCGTGGTCGTGCGCCACTGGTTCAACCCGAATCTGGTCTACCGCTGGTTCATCGTGCCCGGGCTGACGGGCATCCTGGCGTTGTTCAGCTCGCTCTTGATTACCTCGTTGTCGATCGCGCGCGAGCGCGAGCTGGGCACCTTCGACCAGTTGCTGGTGTCGCCCACCTCGACGCCCGAGATCATCATCTCCAAGTCGCTGCCGGCACTCGCAATTGGCACCGGGCTGGGCCTGTTCATGATCAGCGCGGGCGTCTTCCTGTTCGGCATCCCGTTTACGGGCTCGTTTGCACTCCTGCTTGCCAGCCTGGTGCTGTTCATCGCCTCGGTGGTCGGCATCGGTCTGATGATTTCCGCGGTCAGCATGACGCAGCAGCAGGCCATCCTGGGGGCGTTCGCCGTCGGCGTGCCGGCGGTGCTGATGTCAGGCTTTGCGACGCCTGTGGAAAACATGCCTGTCGTCCTGCAATGGCTGGCTCAGGCCATTCCGCTGACCCACTTCCTCATCATCGTCGAAGGCAGCTTTCTCAAGGCCATGCCGCCCGGTGACATTCTCGCCAGCCTGTGGCCGCTGGCGGTCATCGCCCTGGCCACGCTGACGATGGCCACCGTATTCGTCCGAGGACGCCTGCAATGAAATCCAAGCCCCGCACTCCCTTTCTTCGCGCAACCGTCACCGGCCTGACCCCTGGGCGCGCGCGTCCGCTCGCGCTGGCCCTGTCCTGCGTGCTGCTGACTGCCTGCGCAAGCGTGGGCCCCGACTACCGCGAGCCGCCGCCGGTCGACGTCGGCAGCGGCTGGAGCTTGCCGTTGGCAAGCGAATCTCAGTCCGCAGACTTGAGCCAATGGTGGTCTGCACTGGACGATCCCATCCTCGATCGCCTGATGGCCACGGCGCTGGCACAGAACCTGGATCTGCGCCAGGCTGCGGCACGCATCGATGAGGCACGCGCCCTGCGCGATCGTGTGGCCGGCGAGGCATTGCCCACCGCCGCCGCTGGCGCGAGCGTCAACCGGCGCCGTCAAAGCGAGAACGGACCCCTGCCCGTAGGTTCGATCCCCGGCCTTGACGCCACGCAGACCATCTACGACGCGGGCTTCGACGCGGCCTGGGAGGCCGACTTGTTCGGGGCCAGGCGGCGGGCGCTGGAAGGCGCCAGCGCCCGCCTGCAGGCGACCGAAGCCGAGGCGCAGGGCGTACGCATGCGCATCGTGGCCGAGGTCGCGCGCACCTGGTTCACCGCCGTCGGCGCCCGCTACGAGTTGCACGCACAACAGGCCACACTGGATACGCTGCAGCAGACCTTGGAATTGGTGCGCCTGCGGCATGCGCTGGGCGACGCGTCGGCCGCCGACGTGGAGGCGGCGTACGCCCAATGGACAGCAGTCAACGCGCTCATCCCGGATATCCAGGCGCGTCAGCGCGCCGCGATACTCAGCCTGGGCGTGCTGCTGGGCGCGCCGCCGGAGCGGGAGCTGGCACTGCTGGATGGCCCCTTGACGCCGAGCACGCTGCGGGCGCTGCCGGTGGGCGAGCGCGCAGAGATGCTGCGCCGGCGCCCGGACGTGCTGGCTGCGGAACGTCGCCTGGCAGCGAGTTCCGCCGACATCGGCGTGGCCACGGCCGAGTTGTTCCCCAAACTCTCCATCGGTGTCGGCGGCGGGTTCCAAGCGCTCAGTACGGGCGATTGGTTCGATGCATCCAGCTCGCGTTTTTCCATCCTGCCGCTGATTTCCTGGCGCCTGTTCGACGGCGGCCGTGTGCGCGCCGAAATTCGGGCACGCGAGGCGGCCGAGCGGCAGGCCGCGCTGGCCTATGAGCAGGCGGTGCTGACGGCGCTGGGCGACGCCGAGCGCGCGCTGGGCGACTACCACGGCGGGCTAGACACGCTTGAGCGCCGCGGTATGGCACTGGATGCCGCGCGCACCAGCTACGGCCACGCCAAGGCGCGCTATGCGGCAGGCGACATTGCGCTGGTCGAACTGCTGGCCGCCCAGCGCAGCCTGCACGAAGCCGAAACCGCAGCCGCGCGCGCACATACCAACGCCGCCGTGCAACTGGTGGCGCTGTACAAGGCCCTTGGTGGCGGCTGGGACGTATCCACGACGGCATCGACCGCAACCCATCCGCTGCGGGGCGCTGCCGCCCCCGTCGCGTTTTCAAGCCGTTGACTCAACACAAGGAGACCGTCATGCAAATCAACGTTGGAAGTCTCGACCGCATTGTCCGCATCGTCGTCGGACTGGTTCTGCTCAGCCTCCCGCTGTGGCTGGATTCATCCTGGCGTTGGCTGGGACTCATTGGATTCATGCCGCTCATCACCGGCCTGGCTGGCCGCTGTCCGGGCTACCGTCTGCTTGGCCTGAGCACTTGCCCGATACAAAAGAAAAAACCGGAGTGAGCATCCCATGAAACTGCATTTTCTGGGCGCTGCGCGCGAAGTCACCGGGTCGTGTTTCTTGGTGGAAGCGCTCAACGTACGCTTCCTGGTGGATTGTGGCATGGTTCAGGGCGGCCGCACGGCGGCGGCGCGCAACCATGAGCCATTCCCGTTCGACCCGGCGTCGATTGATTTCGTGCTCCTGACCCATGCCCATATCGACCATAGTGGGCTATTGCCCAAACTCACGCGCGCCGGGTTCAAGGGGGCCATCTACGCCACTCCCGCCACGGTTGATCTGCTGGGCGTGATGCTGCCCGACAGTGCCCACATCCAGGAGAGCGATGCAAAACGCAATGCGCAGCGACTCCGCGGAAAGGACGCACTGCCGCCGCTGTATACGCTGCAGGATGCCAGCGACTGCTTGCAGCAGGTGCGAGGCATCGAATACGACCGGGAGTTCGCGCCCCGCGTCGGGGTGCGCGCCCGATTCCGCGATGCCGGGCACATTCTTGGGTCGGCCATCATCGAGGTCTGGGTCACCGAACATGGCGACCCGACAAAGCTCGTTTTCAGTGGCGACCTCGGCCAGCCGGGGCGCCCGATACTGCGCGACCCGACAACCATCGAGGACGCCGACATCCTCGTCATCGAGTCCACCTACGGCAACCGCCAGCACAAGGATTTCTCGGCGACCGAAGAGGAAATGATCGGCATCGTCGAAAAGACATTGTTCGAACGCGGCGGCAATGTCATCGTGCCGGCCTTCGCGGTCGGCCGAACCCAGGAAATCCTTTATCACCTGCACCGACTCACCTGCGAGGGGCGGCTGCGGCAACCGAAGGTATTTGTCGATTCGCCGATGGCCACGCAGGCCACGCGCATCACGCGCGAGCATCTCGAATTGTTCGACGAACAGGCGAAGCGGTTGGCCGGCTGGCACGCGCGCGGCGAGAACCTCCCATACCTGAGTTTCACAGCGAGCGCTGAGGAGTCCATGGCGCTGAACCGGATCCGCTCCGGAGCCATCATCATTTCTGCCAGCGGCATGTGCGATGCGGGACGCATCCGGCACCACCTGCGGCACAACTTGCCACGCCGCGAATGCAGCATCTTGTTTCCCGGTTTCCAGGCGCAGGGGACGCTTGGCCGGCGCCTGATCGAGGGGGCCGAACGCGTGCGCATCTTCGGTGAGGACATTCCGGTACGTGCTGCGATCCACAGCGTGGATGGCCTCTCGGCGCATGCCGACCAAAAGGCGTTGCTGGATTGGGCTCGGGGTTTTATTCACCCCCCGGCGCAAACCTTCGTGGTGCATGGGGAACTGTCCGCCGCCCAGACCTTCGCCGAACTCTTGCAACGGCAACTCGGCTGGCAGGTCACGGTGCCCGAGCATGGTCATGCGCTGCGCTGGCCGGACTTTCTGGCGCACGAGTGATGAAGCCCGCCGAAGATCTCGATGAACGCCTGCGCGCCATCCGCGAGTCGCCAACGTACCGTCTTGCGTACGAAGACATCGAGCTGCTTGGCCAGGAAGAACTGCGGCCGCTGCGACTGCAGCTCGAACTGCTCAAGCCTGACCGCATCCTGCACGAGCAAGGCATTCGCTCGACGGTAGTGGTCTTCGGCAGCGCACGCGTGAGCGATGCCGAGACGGCAGAAGCCCGTCTTGGCGCGCTGGAGCGTCAGGCGCGCGTCACTCCGGAGGATGTCGGGCTGAGGCAAGAGCTTGCCCGAGCCAATCGCCGGGTCGAACAGGCACGCCACTACGAGCAAGCGCGGCGTTTCTCGGGCCTTATTTCGGCGCGTTTCCAGCAGCAAAACCGCCGTGATTTCGTCGTCGTCACCGGGGGTGGGCCCGGCATCATGGAGGCCGCCAACCGCGGTGCTTTCGAGGTCGGCGCACGTTCGATTGGCCTCAACATCACGCTGCCCCACGAACAGGCACCCAACCCCTACATGTGCCCAAATTTGGCGTTCCGATTCCACTATTTTGCGCTGCGCAAGATGCACTTCTTGTTGCACGCCAAGGGCTTGGTGGCCTTCCCCGGTGGCTATGGAACGCTCGATGAGCTGTTCGAGGTGCTCACCTTGATCCAGACCGAAAAGATGCAGCGTATTCCGGTGGTGCTGGTCGGCCGTGCATTCTGGCGTCGCGTAGTTGATTTCGATCTTCTGCTCGACGAAGGCTATGTCTCTTCATCCGATCTCGACTTGTTCACCTGCGTAGACGAAGCCGAGGAAATCGTTAGTGCCCTCGAACGCTTTTACGTCAACAGGGCAGCAGGCGATGGGGCGACATGATCGGCGTCGACGGGTATTGCCGGAGCCTGTGCGGCACCAAGGTGCAGCAGTCGATGCAGTGCGCCACCTTGTTGATTGCCTGTGCATTGTTCAGCCCGATTTCTGCTTTCGGTTCCGACTTCTCGCTCTCTGCAAATCCTACCTCCTGCTCGCCAGGGCAATCCCTGCGCTTGCGGGGCGGCACCCTGCGTCTGGAGAACGATTTGTTCACCGGCTCCGATCGCAACTACACCAACGGTGTCGCGCTAACAGCAGTCTCACGCGATCTGCAAGGCGGGCTCCGTCCGGAGTGCCTGCCCCAGCCGATTGGTTTGTATGCCCGCTTCATCGGCTGGGCTGATCCAGGCTTCTGGCACGACGCCGGCGCCCACTCGTCGTCGCAAAACCTCGTTGTGCGCTTTGGCCAAGCCATGTACACGCCTGAGAACAAGACGCGCACCGATGTGATTCCAGATGACCGACCGTACGCTGGTTTGCTCTACCTGGGTTTGGCGTGGAATCGCCGCATCCACCCACAAGCCGCCAGCTACGAAATGCTTGACGTGCGTGAGCTGACCCTGGGCGTGATCGGCCCCTGGTCGCTGGCCGAGCAATCTCAGGATCTGGTGCATCGGGCACGCGGCATTGAGCGCTTTCGCGGCTGGGACAACCAGTTGCGCAACGAGCCGACATTTCAGATGGCCATGGAACGCAAGTTCAAGCCGTACACGGAGGGTGCGGTCCGCCCTGGATGGGGCAGCGACGTGATCGGCAGTTATGCCCTGCGGGTCGGAAACATTGAAACCGCCGCCAGTACCGGCGTGGAGTTTCGCGCGGGCTGGAACATACCGAACGACTTCGGCAGCTATCCGATCCGCCCTGGCGCGGAGAACCGCCCGCCCTCTGGTGTTGCCGATCTGCGCACGACAACGCCGCAATCGGTCCTGGCGCCCAAACCTGGGGCACATGTCTTCCTGAACCTGGAGGGTAAAGCCGTCGCCTGGGACTTCTCACTCGACGGAAACATGTTCCGGAATAGCCACCATGTCAGCCGGCGGCCTTGGGTCGCGCAAGCAGCTCTCGGCATCAGCAGCCAATGGATCGTTGCTGGACGTGGCGTGCGGCTTGCCGTGATGCGCGTTTGGAGAACCCGCGAGTTCGACCAGCAGGCGGGCTATCACGCATTCGGATCGATCGCGCTGAGCTTGGAATTTTGAGGACACCTGCAACCATTCGTTAGACCCAAAGCATTCGTCACAACATCAATGGAGAAATTCGTGAACCAGCCCTTGAAACCCAGATCGTTCTTCACAGTCTCGCTGTCCGTGCTCTTGGCAACCTTCGCCACGGCACTCGGTGCGCAGTCCGTAGAGGCGGCAAAGCCAATGGCGCTTCGTACCATAATGGAAAGACTCGGGCGCGACATGCAAGTCGTCACGGGCGCGATCTCCAAAGAAGACTGGCCACTGGTCGCCGAGCTAGCACCACGAATTGCCAAGCATGCCGAGCCGCCCATGTCGGAAAAGATGCGCATCCTTGCCTGGCTTGGGGCAGACGCTGGAAAGTTTCGGGGTCTTGATGGACAGGTTCATGACGCCGCGACCGCCATGGGCGAGGCTGCACAGCGGAATGACGGCCAAGCAGTCATCGCGGCTTTCTCCAAAACCCAGCAAAGCTGCCTAGCCTGCCACCAGAGTTACCGTCGCTCGTTCGTGGAAAAGTTCTATGGTGGAAGCCGCTAGCAAGGGATGGCTACACCTGTTGACGGAAGACTAGCTTCTGTCCAATCAATATACTGGAGTTGACCCACTTCCGTGGACGTGTATTGGTTTGATTCTCAAACCGTTTCGGGTGTTGTCTGGACATGCACGACGGCATCTTCAACAACATCAAACAGCGCTTCGTTGCTCCTTTCAAAGTTCAGGGGTGAGAGGTAGCCCAGACCGCTGTGCCGGCGCCGGGGGTTGTACCAGCCTTCAATCCAGGTGAAGACTGCCATGCGGGCCTGTGCTTTGCTCTGGAAGGTGCTGCGCTCGATGAGTTCGCCTTCCAGGCTGGCAAAGAAGCTCTCGGCCATCGCGTTGTCGTAGGCATCGCCCACCGTTCCCATCGAGGGTCGCACCTGCATCTGCCGGCAGCGCTCGCCGAAGGCCACGCTCGTGTACTGGCTGCCCTGGTCCGAGTGGTGGATGACACTCTTGGGTTTGCGCTGCTCCAGGGCCATGTTCAACGCCGCGAGCACGAGGTCGGCGGTCATGCGCTCTCCCATGGCCCAGCCCACCACGCGCCGGCTCCAGACATCGATGACCACGGCCAGATAGAGGAAGCCCATCCAGGTGGGCACGTAGGTCATGTCCGCCACCCACAGCTGGTTCGGACCTGTGGCGTGGAAACGCCGGTTGACCAGGTCATGGGCCGGGGTCTGACGCTTGTCACGGCGGGTGGTGACGGTGAAGCCTCTGCGCTTGCTGATGCCGTGGATGCCGGCTTGCCGCATGAGACGAGCCACGCGCTGGCGGCTGATACACACGCCTTGCTCGATGAGCTCGGCACGCACCCGGGGCATGCCGTAGGACTCGTAGGAGTCCTGATGAATCTGGCGGATGCGCTCGGTCATCACCGCGTTGGCGATGCTGCCGCTGGGACGGGGCACGCTCTCGCCAGACATAGAACCCGCTGGCTGAGACACCAAGGACGCGGCACATGGTGCGCACGGATAAGTCGGCCTGGTTCGCCATCACGAGTCCGAAGACTTCGTGGATGTCGCATCGCTGCGACCGGCGAACCAGGCCGTAGCCTTTGCCAAGATGTCGCGCTCCGTCTGGACCTGGCGCAACTGCCGGCGCAGCCGCACCAATTCTTCCCGCTCTGCGGTGGTCAGGCCTTCCTTGCCTGGTAAAGGCTTGCCGTCGTCGATGGCGGCCTGGCCGACCCAGTTGGTGATGGACTGGGCCGTGACACCGAACTCACGAGAGAGCTGCGAGGGTGAGCGCCCGGCTCGAACCAGCTCGACCATCTGCTGGCGGAATTCCGCCGGGTACGGCGGTCGTACTTTTGACATTTGCGACTCCTTGAACACAAAGAATGATGTGTCCACGGAACCGGGTCAACTCCAATACCTCGACGCGTTTCAGGTTCCCAGGAAGCCACCCGTGCAGCGATCACGGGTTCCTGCTTCACCCGCGGCAGCACTCGTTGGATCTGACGTGCATGACTCCCGTATGCATGTGGGTCACCAGCACCAGCGGATAACGCAGCACCTCGTCCAGTGAGATACGTTTGTGCTTGAGCAGCGGATGCCATGCCGGCGCCGCGACCATGAGGGGGGGCGCTCCAAAGCGCCTTAGCCACGATGTCGTCATCCACTTCACCAGACTGGGCCCTAGGTCATGCAGATCGCCATGCAGCCCCTTGATTTGCTGCGACAGTGACACCTCGAACAGGCGCAACTCGACGTCGGGCTCCTCCTGCCAGCTTAACGCCAGCAAGGTCGGCAAGCGCGACGGGGTGATGCCATCGGACAGCGTAATGCGTTGCTGACCGTGAAGGCCGTTGGCCGCTCCCCTCACGCTGTCGCGGGCTTGCTGCAAGGCAGTGAAGATGCGCGGCACATGTTACAGGAATTGCTTGTCCGCCCGCGTCAGCCGCTTGCTGCGACTGCTCCGGCCGCAGTGCTTCAGCAGCGCGGTTACAGGTGGCGATCTCGAATTCGCCGAACATGCCCATCGACAGTTCATCCGGCGCGATGCCCGCTGGCGCGAACTTCAGACGCTGCGCCGCCGCCCGTGTCGACAGACCAAATCGCTCGCCCTCGGGGAGTGACGTAAGACGCCGCGACTGTCTTCCTCGGGTCGCTGCGGCCACAGAAGACTAGCCGAGGCGCGCTGGCGCGAGTGATCTAGCTAGCCATCCGCCATGACCGCCGCCCGCGTTCAAGCAGCGTTGCAATAACTCCGGACACCATTGCCCGCGTGCTGTGAGCCAGCGACGGCAGCCGCTGCAAGACATGCCGGCCTCGTCTCCGCACGCATGCGGCTCCCTACGATCATAAGGACTGGTCACGTCACGAGGGACTGCGCATGAACTTACGTCATCTTCGCTGTTTCATTGCTGTAGCCGAGGAACTGCACTTCGGTCGAGCCGCTAGGCGGCTGCATATAGAACAATCTCCCCTATCACGCACGATCCGCAAGTTGGAGACAACTCTAGGCGTGACGTTGCTCAGTCGCACGCCGCGGGGCGCAACCCTGACTTGGGCAGGGCGAGTCTTCCTCGACGACGCCCGCCGCATCATGTTGAGCGTTGAGCAGGCAGTGGCCAGCGCGAAGGCTGCTGCCTCCGGTTCTCAGGGCATTTTGCGAATCGCGCTGTCGAGAGACATAGGACGGGCGAGGCTATCAGCACTGCTTGCACTGTGCCGCGAAGAGTCGCCGCAGGTAAACATCCGGCTCTCCGAAGTACCGCTGACCGAACTCGTGCAGGGGCTGAACGCAAATCTGTTCGACGCCGGCTTTGCAATGGTCAATGAAGTGGAGGACGGGATCATTGCTGAGCCGCTGTGGGCCGACCCCTTGGTAGTGATCCTGCCCGCACGGCACCCGCTTGTAGCCTTCAAGGAAGTGCCGTTGCAGGAAGTGGTGAGCTATCCGCTGGTACTTTGTGATCCACGGGCATGCCAAGGTTGCGGTCGGCAGAGCGAACGACTGTTCCGCTCTGTCGATGTCCAACCGATCGTGGCTGAGTATGCCGCTTCTCACGGGCTGATGCTGACGTTGGTGGCCGCAGGGTACGGGCTAGGTTTTTCCACTGCCGCGCACTTGGCAACTTGCCAGCCGGCGGATGTTGTTGTCCGCCCGTTGGCCGGTCAGAGCGCATCGATAACCACCTATCTGTTACGAACCGAGGGTGGCATGACGGAGCCGTTGCAGCGGTTCATCGAACGCGCCGAACGTGTATGTCATCAGGACGCAAGCACATCACGCGCGATTTGACGCAGATCTATCGAAAGGTGCGCGGCTAGTTTTCTCGGATTGCGCGATTCATCTTTGGTCTTGCGGCTGCCCCGATCTGCATGGCTCATGCGCTGTACTGATTCCAGTTTCGACGCAATTGCTGCGCCCTTCCGTACTCCGGCACTCGCCTGCGGGCTCGCCGCCGCGGTCATTTCACTGACGCGGAACGCATGAGCTTTTGCTGGTTGCAAACCGGCTCATCCTGTTGACGCATTGGCACTTTACGCCGTTGGAATTCCTACGGAAAACTTTGGCCAGGTTTCGGGTAAAGCGCGGCACCCATGCTTGACTCCAGGGGAGCGCGACCACCAAGCCGCGTGCCGGTCCAAAGGCAAAGCGCCCGCATCATGGTTGAGGAGTTTCAAGCGTAGCAAGATGTAGTTCGCCCTTAGCCGGCCGTCAGCGCCGATGCAACGCTTCCTTCCACGATCCCGGCCGGTCCTGCGCTTCATCCGGATTTCTGGGCAATCGCCTCGCCCACTTGGGCGGTGCGCGTCTGCCAGAGTTCGATCCGACGATGGGACGCACGCGACATGGAGAAATCGAGTTGCCTTGCCTTTGGCGCCAGGATCTACTACCGCCCGATCGAGGCGGCCGTCCGTTGGGCGGGACTGTTGCGCTTTGAGCCGCGGATTCTGGAAACGCTCGGGCCACGTGCCATGCCTGAGCCGAACGACTTTCCGCGCTGGCCCTTGCTGCGCCTTTTCTCCGAGCGCATCTTCGACGCATTGGCACACGATGAGCTTTCTTACGGCAAGGCAGGCATGGCGCAGGAACCTCAGCGCCCCGCACTCGACGATCCTGCGTTGATCGTGCGCCACGTCGACCTGAAGGCGTGGATGTCGCATTACTACCCCGGTGAGCGGCCTCCATTCCTGTTCGACGGCATCGAGCGCGAACTGCATCCTTCGGTGAGCGTCGCCATGCTGAACGTGTTGCTAGCCGATCGCGAGGCCGCCAAGCTGCAGCTTGCCGAACTCGCACAACTACATGCGGCGCTGAAGGCACAGCACGAAGCGTTGGCGAAGGAGCATGCCAGTAGCATTCGTGAGGGCGATGCGAGTGAACCGGGCCTGCGCAGCGAATCGACTTACCTGAACATCATTGGCGGCCTGCTGACATTGCTGTTGGGCAAGTCCCCCGCGGGCTCTGCCTACTCGTCCTTCCGCAACATGGATGCGGTGATCAGTGCGCTACTGGCCCACCATGAAGGGCGGCCCGGCATCAGCGAGCGAACGCTGTGGAGCAAGCTGGCACAGGCGCGTCGCCACCTGGAGGCATCGCGCTGAGCCTGTAACAGCAGACTGCAATTGCAGTTGCGTGTTCTGCAGTTGCAGTGAATCTCGCAGCAGCAGCATATGGAATGCGAGGCACTTTCTGAACAACGCCATCGAGCGTCAAGGAGTGCCTCTCATGTCTTCGCAGACCATCGCGCCGGCCTTGCCGCCCGAGCACCGCATCCTGCGCCGCGCCGAGGTCGAAGCCAAGACCGGCTTCAAGCGCGCGCACATCTACAGCCTGATGAAGGAAGGCAAGTTCCCCAAGGCGCTGCGCCTGGGCGTGCGCGCGGTGGGCTGGGACTCGGTGGAGATCGAACAGTGGATCGCTGATCGCCTCAAAGAGCGCGCCTGACGCCTCGTCTCGGTTCATGCCATTCGACGAGGAGAAGCTTATGCAGGTGGTGTCCATCATTTCGACCAAGGGCGGCGTGGGCAAGACCACGACGGCGGCCAACCTGGGCGGCTTCATCGCCGATGCCGGGCTACGCGTGCTGCTGCTGGACCTGGACGTGCAGCCCACGCTGTCGAGCTACTTCACGCTGGACGTGCGCGCGCCCGGCGGCATCTACGAGATGCTGGCATTCAACGAACGGCGCATCGAGCAACTGGTGTCGCGCACCGCAATCGCTGGCCTGGACCTGGTGCTCTCCAACGACGACCGCGGCGAACTGAACACGCTGCTGCTGCACGCACCGGATGGGCGCCTGCGACTGCGCCATTTGCTACCCGTCTTCCGCCCGCACTATGACTTGCTGCTGATCGACACGCAGGGCGCGCGCAGCGTGCTGCTGGAGATGGCAGTGCTGGCGTCCAACCTGGCGCTGTCGCCGGTAACGCCGGAAATCCTCGCGGCGCGCGAGCTGCGGCGCGGCACGCTGCAACTGATCGAGGACATCGCGCCGTATCGGCACCTGGGCATCGAACCGCCGCCGCTGCGCCTGCTCATCAACCGTGTGCATCCGGTGTCGTCGAACGCGCGGCTTGTCCAGCAGGCGCTGCGACAGGTGTTCCAGGAACAGGTCGGCGTGCAGGTGCTGGACATCGACGTGCCGGCCATCGAGGCCTATCCGCGCGCTGCGACACGAGGATTGCCGGTACATCGAGTGGAGTACCGGCAGCCGACTGGACGCACGGCGCCCGCGGCGCTGGACACCATGCGCACGCTGGCCGGCGAGCTGTTCCCCGCGTGGCGGGAGCGCTTCGCGCAGGTCACCGGCCGGACCGATGCGGGAGGGGCCGGCCATGGCGAGCGCGCATGAACTGGCGCGCGGCCGTGAACGGCTGCGCGCGCTGATCGAGTTCGCGCTGGGCGAAGGCTGGCGCGTGGTACGCACGTCCGGCGGGCACCTGAAATTCACGAAACGAGGCTGCGCCTCGATCTACACCAGTTCGACTGCGAGCGACCACCGTGCCGACCGCAATGCCCGCGCGCAACTTCGCCGCGCCGACCGGCAGGCGCAGGAGAACGGCCGTGGCTGAGCTGACGCCGCAGGACATGGCTGCCAAGCTGCTGGCCACCGGCTTCGAGCGCAGCGGCCCTTCGGCCGCGACCTTGAGCGACCCCATCGCCGACACGCCGATGGTGGTGACGCTGGACCAGTTGCGGCCCTACGACCACGACCCGCGCGTGACGCGCAACCCGGCCTATGCGGAGATCAAGGCGTCCATCCGCGAACGCGGGCTGGACGCGCCCCCCGCGATCACGCGCAGGCCGGGCGAGGCGCACTACATCATTCGCAACGGCGGCAACACGCGGCTGGCGATCCTGCGCGAGTTGTGGAGCGAGACCAAGGAGGAGCGCTTCTTCCGCATTGCGTGCCTGTTCCGCCCGTGGCCGGCGCGCGGCGAAATCGTGGCGCTGACCGGGCATCTGGCCGAGAACGAGCTGCGCGGCGGGCTGACCTTCATCGAGCGGGCCTTGGGCATCGAGAAGGCGCGCGAGTTCTACGAGCAGGAAAGCGGCCAGGCGCTGTCGCAGAGCGAACTCGCGCGGCGACTGACTGCCGACGGCTATCCGGTGCCGCAGTCACACATCAGCCGCATGAACGATGCGGTGCGCAATCTACTGCCGGCGATCCCGACGCTGTTGTACGGCGGATTGGGCCGGCATCAGGTGGACCGGCTCGCGGTGCTGCGCAAGGCGTGCGAGCGCACCTGGGAGCGGCGTGCGCTGGGCCGCACCGTGACTGTGGACTTCGCCACCTTGTTTCAGGACGTGCTGACGCAGTTCGACACACAGCCGGACGACTTCTCGCCGCAGCGGGTGCAGGACGAGCTGGTCGGCCAGATGGCCGAGCTGCTGGAGGCGGACTACGACACGCTGGCGCTGGAGATCAACGACAGCGAAAGCCGCCAGCGTGCGCTGACCAGCGAACCGGCGGCGCCGACGCCATCGGCAGCGCCTGTCGTGCCTGCTGCTCCTCCCCCGCCGGTCTCCGCCCCTCGGCAGCCACCCGCCTCGTCTGTGCCGCGCGACACCACGCCGGTCGCGCCTCCGGCGCCAGCAGCGACACCGCCTGCACCGCCCGAAGCGCCGGAGGAGCAGCACGGGCAACGCGACGAGCGCCTGCAAGGGCACATCGTGACGCCGGCGCCGACCACCGAGCGCCTGCAGTCCATCCAACGGATGGTCGCGGACCAGCTCGGCGACAAGCTACCCGACTTCGAGGCCGACGCGCTGCGTGCGATCCCCGTGCAGGCTGGCGGGCTCTATCCCATCTCGGATGTCTGGTACATCGAGCCGGGGCTGGACGCGCCGGATCGCCTGCGCGTGCACATCGCGCAATTCGCGCGCGAGATCGCCGGGGACGCAGCGGTAGCCGACCACATTGAGGCCAGCGACGGCGGCATCGGCTTCGTCTGCGTGGCGCCGCCCGTGGGCCAGGCGAAGGCGCTGCCGGCGTTCGCGCGGGCGGTGCTGACCCTGCTGCATGCGCTGAGTGCGGCGCCGCCCGCCGCGAACGGACTGGACCGCGCGCGGCTGGCCGACGAGCTGGCGGCGCTGCTCCATGGCCATGGCGGCTCGGCCACACGCCTGAGCGATGCTGCGCTGGTGAAGCTGTTCCGTCTGCTGCGCCTGGCGCGCCGGCTGCTGGATCTGGAAGCCGGCGTAGCGAGCCAGGATTCCTGAGCGCGGGAGGCTCCCGTATGTCGGCACCGCACCCGCTCAACCAGGCCGTGATCGCCCAGGCCCTGCATGACCTGCGCAACGGCCAGTTGCGCCGCTGCAAGGCCATGGGCTTCGGCGAGGAGGAGCTGGATGCGCTGAAACACCCCGAGCTCGTGAGCATGCTGGTGAATGCCACGGTGTCGTGGTGTTCGGTGTCGGTGAACCGGGAAGTGTTGAAGCGGCTGCTGAGCCAGGTGCACGACGTGGAGCGGGAGATCGCCACGGTGGACCGCATGCTGCGCCTGGGGGCGAGCACGGAGATGGTCAGCAAGTTCTACGGCCTCACGCATCAGGAAGTGGCGCTGCGCCGCGATATCCTCGGGCTGCCCAAGCGCAAGGGCCGGCATCCGGTGCTCGACGAGGCGCAGGACGTGGCCTTGTGGGAGCGCTGGAAGGCCGGCGTCGCCGAGCGCCATATCGCCCCGACCGACGACATGGCGATGCTGGCGCTGACCATGGACCTGGCCGAGGCCATGAGCCTGCCCATGTCGGTGATCTGGTCGGCGATACGGAACTGGATCGACCAGGGGCTGGTGTAGCCATGACCACGGGCGGCGCACCACGGCGCGAAGGCCCGGTTGCGCTGTCGGCGTTGTTCGACGAGGCGCTGCGGCACCTTGAGCCGAAGGAACCGGCGCAGGGCACGGCGCCGGCCGCCGACGGTTTCCTCTACAGCGGCAACCGCCATGAGAGCGTGCCGCGCAGGCTGTTCCTCGACCGGCGCCTGACGCCGCTGGAGCGCAACGCCTGGCAGGTGTTCCGCCTGCAGCTCAACGACGACGGCGTGACCGCCTTTCCCACCTACGACCAGCTCCGCCCCTATCTGGCGTCCATGCCCTGTGCTGCGCAAGCCTCGCACGAGACCGTGGCGCGCGCCTTGACGCTGCTGCGGCTGACGCGCTGGCTCAGCCTGGCGCGGCGGCGGCGCGACCCGAAGACCGGCCGCATCCAAGGCAACCTCTACGTGCTGCACGACGAACCGCTGTCGCCCTTCGAGGCGATGCAGCTCGATGCCGACTACCTCGGCCTGGTCAGCCAGGCGCTGACCCATGCCGCCAAGGCGGTACAGATCGTGGGCATGAACACGCTCAAGGAGATTGCCGAAGACCCGCTGCTCAGCGGTCGCACATTGCCGACCCGCTTGCAGGTGCTGGCGCAGCGCATGGCGCTGCATGGCTGGACGACGCCAGGTTATCCACAGGAGGGTGCGGACCACGAATCCGAAGAAGGCCAGGAAGCCCTTCTTCGGAATGCTGCGCGCCCGTCTTCGGAATCCGAAGCAGGACCGAAACCCGCGCCGGACGGCTCTCTTCGGATTCCGAAGGAGGACCGTACAGTACGTAATGATCGTATAAATGAAGTACGTACAGTACCGCGCGCGAGGGCCTTGCAGAACCTGCGGCTACCCGAGCGTTTCCTGCGCTTGAAGGACGAGCAGCAGGCCGGCGCGCTGGTGGCGCTGCAGCAGGTGGACGAGGCGCAGAGGCAGGCCGTTCTCGACGAGTGGGCGGCACGCTGCCACAACAGCGCGGTACGCAACCCGGCCGGCTACCTGTTTGGCATCATCCAGAAGGCGATCCGCGGGGAGTTCAAGGCCTGGGCCGGAGAAAGTGCATCGGCACCGCCAGCGCCCCCGTCACCTGCGCCCTCGTCACCGCCGGCATCCCGTGCGGCTGACCCCGAGGTCGCACGTGCCTACCTGGCTCAGCTCCGAGAAGCCTTGCGTGATCGCTGATGTTGACTATCCCCAGGGGATAGCTGGAACAGACATCTTTCCGCCGCGCTCGATTGTCGCCCGCCGAATGACAGGCGAAACTGTCGCCTGTGAATCAGACGAGGACAGCCACGCACGAGCCCGGCCGACGATGGACATGACGACTTCCCCCGCCACAAACGCACTGCAACCACTACAGCAAGACGTTCAGCGCTTGCTGGGCAGATGCCTGTTGCGCCTTCAACAATACGAGCGCCTCATGAAAGCCATCGTGGCCCACCACGAGATTTCAGGCCCGGCGCATTCGCTGGAGGCCATTCGCGCAGCGCGGATTGAAGATGCCGCGACCAAGACCCTGGGCACGTTGATCGGACAACTGTTTGGTTCGTATGTCGTCACCGATGGAAATGGCGGCGAGGAACGCGACGACGATCTTCCCGGCGACGTGATCTCCTTTCGCACGCGCGTGCAACTGAGCCTGTCTGCGCAGGACTACGCCAAGACCCAGGCCGACCTCAAAGACCTGGTATCGCTGCGCAACACACTGGTGCACCACTTCATCGACCAGCACGATCTATGGACCGTGGACGGGTGCCGCGCTGCACAGGACGAACTCGGTTTCGCCTACACGCGCATCGATCAACACTTCGAGCAGTTGCGCGGCTGGGCCGAGCACATGGATCAGGCGCGGCGCCTGGCAGCGGAATTCGTCCAGTCGGATGTGTTCCACGACCTGGTGGTCAATGGCATCGCGCCGGACGGCACGGTGGACTGGCCGGCCGCCGGCATCGTTCGTGCGCTACGCGAGGCCGCCGCGCAGTTGGCCGTCGAGGGCTGGACACCGATCGCCGCCGCTGGCCGCTGGATCGCGGACCGGCATCCCGAGCAGCTTCCAGCCAAGTACGGCTGCAGCAGTTGGCGGCAGGTGGTGCACGAGTGCCGCCTGTTCGAGCTTCGCTACCGTGAGGTGGAGGGGCAACGGGCCGCCTGGTACAGACCTCGCGAGGCATAGCCCCGCGACGCGGTCTCACCTCCGCGCGAGTCGCGAACGACTCCGCCGAGCTATCCCCAGGGGATAGCCGGCACACACAGCCTTCCGCGCAGAACAAACCGGGCGCGCATGGGCTGCGGTTTGTTGACTGACAGCCTTCCGGCCGATGCCGATGCTGGCGACTCGCCCCTTCACCGCGAGTCGCTCTCATGGCCAACGAACGCACAGAACCCCTGCAACTGAATCTCGGATCGCTGCGCAGCGCGATGTCGCTGACGCTGCACACGCACCACGCTTCGCGCATCTGGCACGGCCGTGCGCCGACCGAGGGGCGCCCAGGCATCATCGGTCTCAACGGCTTCATCGGCGCCATGAACAAGATGAAGCGCGGCGCCGAGCAGGACGACCCGTACTCGGACTGGTGGATGTTGCGGATCGAGGACAAGCTCGCCGACACCAAGACCCGTCTGCAGACCCTGCGCGAACAGGTGGATCAGGCCTTGGCCGACGTGCCAGCGGCGCTGTCCCTGGGCGAGAACATGAACGTGCAGCCGGTGAAGCTGCCGCTGTTCGTGAACGCCCAGCTCGGCTTCATGGCGGTGTACCTGCTGGCTGACTACGACGACCTGGCGCGCAAACTCATCCTGGCGCACCACACGGCGCTGATCGACCGCAGCACCTTGGAGCGCTGGCTCAATGATGGCGCGCACGCGCTGCGCAGCCTGTTCTCGCTGGCCCAGCAGTACCGCTACTCGGGCACCACGCGCGACGACTTCGCGGCGAAGAACGCGGCGGCGCGAGCGGCGCTGGAGAAGTTCGGCGAGTTGCCGCAGGACGTGCTGGAAGGCACGCGCCGCTCGCGCTTCGCGCCACCGATCGCGCGGCGGACGACCAAGCCCGGCACGCCGCCTGCAGCGCCCGCCATCGAGCCCGATGCGCCGGCTCACACGGATGGCACAGCCGATGGTGCGGCGGGCGATGAGGCTGCGGGCGCATGACAGCATCGATCCCCATCAGCCACTCCACGCGCTTCGTGGCGCTGGAACAGGCGGACTTCCAGCGGCTGGAACACGCAGGCTACCTAAAAGGCCTTTTACAGCCTTTTAAGGGTAAGGGGAGTCTGGAGACCTGGGCCAGCCAGTGCGCAGCGCTGCGCGACGACGTGATTGGCCTGGCGCAGCGGCGCGTGCTGCCCCAGGCGCGCGCCTATCCCTTCAGCCTGCTCGACGTGCAACTGGCCCAGCAGGCCACTGGCGCAGGGACGACCTTCCTGCGCTGGCGCAACCTCGACCGTTCCTCCATGGGCGTGGCGTTGTGGGAGGCCCTGCTGGCCAACCCCGCGACGCCGGCCTCGCTGATCGACGAGCTGTACGCGATCGAACTGCAGCGCATCGTGCTGAACATGCAGATCAGTCTGACCCACAGCATCGCTCGCCAAGCCCTGGAATGCGCCAACAAGGCCGCGCAGGCCGAAGCGGCTTACCTGCGGCGCGTCCACGGGCATACCGCGTCCGTTCCACCCACCACCAAGGAGTCACCATGAGCACGCACTTCGTCGGCGAGGGCAACATCGGTTCTGCGCCGGACTACCGCGAATTTCCGAACGGCAACGACGAGCCGCGCCGGCTGCTGCGCCTGAACGTCTACTTCGACAACCCGATCCCGAAGAAGGACGGCGAGTACGAAGATCGCGGCGGCTTCTGGGCGCCCGTGGAGCTGTGGCACCGCGACGCCGAGCACTGGAAGACGCTGTACCAGAAAGGCATGCGGGTGCTGGTCGAGGGCCGCACCGTGCGCGACGAATGGGAGGACGCCGACGAGAACGAGCGCGTGACGTTCAAGGTCGAGGCGCGGCGCGTGGGCATCCTGCCGTACCGCATCGAGTCGGTGGCGCTCAGCGCCAAGCCCGCCGGCGGACAGTAATTCGCCCATCGCCGTTCCCCCGAGGGCGGCTGTAGCAACCGTCATACGCCCGCGATGCACCAGCGAGCTATCCCCAGGGGATAGCTCCAAGGTCGTCCACGGAGTTCCAGCCGCCCTCCAGAAACGACGCTCTTGCTGTGCCAACTCCTGCGGTCTATGCGCACCGCTGCGGCAACGGACCGCCTGCCGATCACAAAGCGGTGTCTGCATCAATCGGCTTCCTTGCTGCCGGCATCTCCTGGCCCCGCCAAGCTGACGCCCATCCGATGAACCGCACATTTCCAAGGAGGCTTCATGCGCGTGTTCCTGTGCGAGAAGCCCTCCCAGGGCAAGGACATCGCCCGTGTGCTGGGTGCCGTTCAACGCGGCAACGGCTGCTACAGCGGCGCGGGTGTCGTCGTGACCTGGTGCATCGGTCATCTGGTGGAGGCGGTTCCGCCCGAAGGCTACGGCGAGCAATACAAGCGCTGGGCCATCGAGCAACTGCCCATTCTTCCTGAGCGTTGGCGTGTCGAGCCCAAGGCGGCGACCGCAGCGCAATTCAAGGTCGTGCAGCAGCTCGTCGCCAAGGCGGGCGAGCTGGTGATAGCGACCGACGCCGACCGCGAGGGCGAGATGATCGCCCGCGAGATCATCGACCTGTGCGGCTACCGCGGGCCGATTCAGCGCCTGTGGCTGTCGGCGCTCAACGATGCGTCGATCCGCAAGGCGCTGGGCGCGCTCAAACCGTCCGCCGAGACGCTGCCGCTGTATTTCTCCGCACTCGCCCGTTCGCGTGCCGACTGGCTGATCGGGATGAACCTGAGCCGCTTGTTCACCCTGCTGGGGCGCCAGGCCGGCTATACGGGCGTGCTGTCGGTGGGGCGCGTGCAGACGCCGACGCTGAAGTTGGTCGTGGATCGTGATCGCGAGATCGCGCGATTCGTCTCCATGCCGTATTGGGCCGTGGATGTGCTGCTATCCCATGCCGGCCAATCCTTCACCGCGAGCTGGATACCGCCCGAAGGCAGCACGGATGCAGCGGGTCGCTGCCTTCAGCAGCCGGTGGCGCAGCAGGCTGCGGATCGCATTCGCGCGGCACGCGATGCGCAGGTCGTGTCGGTGGACACCGAGCGCGTGCGCGAGGCACCGCCGCTGCCGTTCGACCTGGGCACGCTGCAGGAGGTGTGCTCCAAGCAGTTGGGCCTCGACGTGCAGGAGACGCTGGACATTGCCCAGGCGCTGTACGAGACACACAAGGCGACAACGTATCCGCGCTCGGATTCGGGCTACCTACCCGAGAGCATGCTGGCCGAGGTGCCGACCGTACTCGACAGCCTGGTCAAGACCGACCCCAGCCTGCGGCCGCTGATCGACCGCCTGGATCGCCAACAGCGCTCGGGTGCATGGAACGACGGCAAGGTGTCGGCTCACCACGGCATCATCCCGACGCTGGAGCCCGCCAACCTGTCGGCCATGAACGAGAAGGAACTGGCCGTCTACCGGCTGATCCGCGCCCATTACCTCGCGCAGTTCCTCCCGCACCATGAGTTCGACCGGACGGTAGCGCAGTTCTCGTGCGGCAGTCAGTCGCTGGCGGCCGTGGGCAAGCAGATCGCCGTCACCGGCTGGCGTGAGGTGCTGGCGACGCCGGGGCCGGACGATGCCGATGGCGAGGATGCGCAGCGCAGCCAGGTGCTGCCCGCCCTGCATGCGGGCCTGTCCTGCCCGGTCGGAAAGGTGGATCTCAAGGCGCTGAAGACGCTGCCGCCCAAACCCTACACGCAGGGCGAGCTGATCAAGGCCATGAAGACCGTCGCCAAGTTCGTGACCGACCCGCGCCTGAAACAGAAGCTGCGAGATACCACCGGCATCGGCACCGAGGCGACACGCGCCAACATCATCAACGGTCTGATCGGTCGCGGCTACCTGGTCAAGAAAGGCCGCGCCGTCCGCGCTTCCGACGCGGCATTCACGCTCATCGACGCGGTGCCCTCGGCCATCGCCGACCCCGGCACCACGGCGGTGTGGGAGCAGGCGCTCGACATGATCGAGGCCGGCCAGATGGCGCTGGACACCTTCATCGAGAAGCAGTCCGTGTGGGTCGGCCAGCTCGTGCAGCAGTACCGCGGCGCAACGCTCTCGCTCAAGCTGCCGCCGGCGCCGGCCTGCCCGCAGTGCGGCGCACCGATGCAGCAGCGCACGGGCAAGAGCGGCGCGTTCTGGTCCTGCTCGCGCTACCCGGACTGCAAGGGCACGTTGCCGCTCGAGTCCCCGACGGGCCGGCGCAGCGCACCGCGCAAGCGGCGCGCTGCCTCCAAGGCGTCCTGATCCTCGCTTCCCCCTGCCGCGCCGGCCCTTCACTGGCGGCGAGGCAAACGTCCCGCACCGCGCGGGACTCCAAAGCGCGCGTCTCCTTCTGCAACGGTGTGCGCGCCCCGTCTGCCCACCATCGGGCGACGGGGCGAGAAGGTCATTGCTCCACGAATCGCGCCCGCCGCCATTCCCTTGATCGGTGTGCCTTGCCTCGGCCACGAGGGGCTTCCTGACGCCTTGCCGCCGCGCGAGCCGTGAGGAGGCCCCTTGGGCCGAGGGTATTCCGTGCCGGTGCCCGCCGGCGGAACAACGGGCTCCCTTTGTGTGTGGATGCACGCCAGAGGTTTCCGGCCCCAGCCACGAAACGGGCCGGGTGCGATTGCTGACGCAGCGAACGGCTTTGACGACGGCCTGCGCTGACGCAGCCCACAGGTGGTTTTCCTTCCTCTCCAGCCGAAGGCCCGCGTGGCCTTCGGCGCCCTGGTCCTTGCCTTGTCCCGTGACGCGGGCCTGCCCTAAAGCGGGCCGTCCGCGATTCGGTTTTCCCTGCGACGGCAGCCATGCTTCGCGCCCATCCTCACGCCATGCGTTGCTGAAAGTCGTCAGCGGCATGCCCTGGCAGTCTCGGTCTTCAAGACTGCAACGCGGTTCGCCGCGTCGACCGATCCAGTCCGCTTCGCATCGCCCACCGCGGACGCTCGCCGGCCTGGCGACGATGCACTTTTCTCAACCACCCGAGGGGAACCCCATCCCCTGCGGGATGCGTGCTCCCCGCCCCACCACCAAGGAGCACGGCATGTCTGAACCTTCCGCATCTTCCTCTGCAACCGCAGTGCGCAGTGGTGCGCTGGCGCTGGCCTGGACCGGCAAGCGTCTGCCGCTACAGGTGCTGCGCAGCGCGGCCGGTCACTACATCGGCACGCAAGACGACGAAGGCCCGGTATCGCGGGAGTCCGTCGAGTATTTCCCGACCCACCTCGCAGCACAGCGCGCCCTGGATACCCATGCCTGGACACAGCGCGCTCACCCCTGATTCCCACCCTTCAAGGAGTTCTCTCATGAATCTGTCTTTACCCGAAGACGTGCTCGATCAGATGGCGCTGGAACAGGCGCACTTCGACGCTGCACCGCAGGCCTTCTTCGAGGCCTGGAAGCGCGGCGCGCAGATCGCCGGCCACGAGTGGTTCGGCGACGGCACACGCGAAGGTCTGCAGCGTGCCACCACCAAGTGGGACCTGCGGCCCAACATGCTGATGCTCAACGACGCCCTGGGCGTGCTGAGCAGCGGTCAACGCATGTTCCTGTCCGCGATGGTGAGCTTCTACAACTCCCGCGAGGGCGGCGCGATGCTCAAGCGTTGCGGCTTCGAGGGGCTGTCCGACTTCGGCGGCCTCGATCTGGAACGGCGCCAGGTCATCGCTGACCTCACGCTGCACTACAACGGCTGGTGAGCCGCGCCTGGCAACCCACCGTCCTTTCATCCCACCCCACGAGGGACATGCGTCCCCGTTCGGGGCCATGTCCCTCCTTCCTTTCGCAGGAGCGGCCATGTTCCGAATCAGCATCTTCCACTGACCTGCACCGCCCGCCACCAGGGCGGCCCGACACCGCTGCCGGCTGACCGGCTGCCACTTCATCCGCCCGCTGGGGTTCAATCCCCGGCAGGGGATTGCCTCGGCCATCCTCTGCTGGAGGAATCCCATGTCCCATTCCAACAACCCCTTCGTCCGCGGCTACGATGGCCTGTCCGTGCAACGGCTGCTCGCCATTTCCTACGACGACGACTGCCCGCTGAGCTATCTGCCGCTGCACGTCTCGCAGTCGCACCTGCCGGACAGCCAGGTCGAGCGCCATGCCTGCGTCTTCTGCGACGACTTCGCGCTGATCACGGAAGGCCAGAACGTGCCGCCCGAGCTGGACGCGCAGTGCCCCAGCCACGGCATCGCCCGAAACCTCGTCTACGCCGTCATGGCCGAAGAAGCCGGCCAGCCGCTGCACGTCGGCGATACCTACTCCGAGGAAGCCGCGCGCGAGGTGGTACGCCGCCTGCGCTTCGAGACCGGGTTCTACAGCCGTGCTTGGGAAATCAGTTCGGCGCACATCACCGAGGAGGCCGGCCGCTTCCTCGCCGAACTGGCGGACATCGCCACGCCGGGCGGTTTTTTGTTCGTGGCCTTCCGCATTCCCTACAGCCCGGCGGTCGGCGTGAAGCTGATCGCCACGCCCTGGACGGATGCGAACCTGCAGCATGTCGAGGGCATCACCGCCGAAGAGCTGCGGCAGGAGCACCGGGCCAAGGGCGTGCCGGAGTCCCTCGTGGAAGTGTTGCACCTGGCTGCGCTCGCTGACGTTCGCATGTTGGTGTTCGATGCCGACGCGCCCGTGCTGGACGGGCTGACGCTCTACGACGACGAGTAACCCGCAACCCATTCGAGCCCCCACGTCGGGGCTCTTCTTTTTCGCGGAACGCGGTGCCGGCGCATTGCCGATTCCCAACGGACGGCCGCCGCCATGTGCCGCACGCTGGCCGCATGTTCGCTGGCGTTGCCGGCAGCATGCCCAGGCAGTCGAGACCTTCGAGACTGCGGCGCGGTTCGCCGTGCTGGTCGTTTCTTTCGCCGGACGCATACCGCGTCCATCCACCTCACCCTCAAGGGACCGCCTCCCTTGCGGGCGGGAGTCCCTTGGTTGCCACAAGGAGTCTCCCCATGGATACCCAAGCCATCCGCGCACAGATGCCGACGCTCGTTGTCGGTCATGTGCCTTCCAACGTCCGTTCGTTCAAGTTCAACATCTTCAACGGCCAGCCCAAGGTTTCGACGCTGGGCTTTCACATCGACCCGAAGCCTTTCGAGGGCAAGGTCATCGCCACCACCGACGAGGCCATCGTCGTCAAGACGGGACGAGCCGAGTTCGCGGTGCTCGATCGAACGCTCGTGACCGAGGTGCCCGACGAGGGCGCCAAGGTGCAGGTCGAACCCTATGTCAGACGCCGCTTCGACGGTCAGCGGGCGGACACGCCCGAGGAGCAGACCGAGTTCACCGCCGACGGCCAGCCCTACACGGTGAAGCGGTTCGTGCTCGGGTCCGCACCGGCGAAGCTGCCGATCCCCGAGCCCCGCTGCCCCGAGCTGCAGGAACTGATCGACCAACTGGAGCAGTTGCCCGCTCCCGACGGCTTCCGTCGCATCACCCACATGCTGGTGGATGCCGGTGCGCGGGACATCACCTGGGTCGATCCGCTGCCCGCCGACATCATCCGCACGCCGCCGGCCATCGGCTTCACCGTCGCCACGATGAAGTTCCAGGGTCGCGTCACCGTGCTGTATGAGCGTGGCCCCGACCTCTACGCGGTGGAGCTGCACCGCGACGGAGAGCTGATCGAACGGGTCGATGAGGTGTTCTTCGACACCCTCGGCGAGACGCTGGAACGGCTGTTCGACGACGGGAGCTGGAGACGCATCCGCGTGCAGTGCCTGTCGGGTCGCAAGGCTGTCCGGCACTGACCTCCCAGCAGCTTCCCGCCCTCGCGGCGGGAAGCCTCTCTTCCTGCCTCCCTGGAGATCACACCCATGACTGTTCGATTCAAAGGCACGGAGCTGCGGCCCGTGCTCGCCGAAGCGGTGGCGAATCAATGCCACGTCATCCTGGTCAAGGATCAGGGCGTGTACTTCCTGGCCGAGCGCGGCGAGCGCCGGCCCGATGGTCGCCAGAAGACCATCGCCTACGCCGCCGGCTGCAACCCGGATGTCGATGCCTTCGACTATTGGTGGGAGCTGGCGCGCGCCGAGTTCGGCGGCGATGACTTTGGCGAGTTCTTCGATCCGCAGGAGGGCGTGTTTGCGCGCATCCTGCACAGCGAGGACGACCTCGACGTGTCCGCCACCGCGACACACCTGTCGCTGCAGGCGGCTCCTTCCACGCCCAGCGGTAACTGACCGCCCATCCCTGGCCCCCGCTCAGGGGGCCTATTTCTTCCCGGCAATGCGGACAGCCGCGAGTGCCGATTGCCGCTCGCCTGCGCGCCGTCCCGGCGCCACGCTTCCGGCCATGTTCCGCTGACGTCCGTCAGCGACATGCCCAGGCAGCCACGATCTTCAAGGCTGCGACGCGGTTCCGACCGCGTCGATCACCCCAGTTCGCACCGGCATCCATGCGCGAACGGCCATCGGTTCTCGATGGCGATGCCACCAAGCTGTTCCATCAACCCACGCGGGGGTTCCACACCTTCCCCGCCTTGGGTCGGGTGTGTCTCCGCCTCATTGTTCCCAGGAGATTCACCATGACCACTTCCACCGAGAAGTCCTACTTCGATCTGCACATCACCGGCCTCGGGTATCTCAATCGCATCCGCGAAGTGAAGCCCAAGAAAGGCGATGCGTTCCTGGCCTGCGACATCGCGGCCCTGAACGGTCCCAGCGATGACGTCTCGTATGTGCGTTTCGACACGCGCGTATCGGGATCGGAAGCGCAGCACCTGGTGCGCCGCTGCATTCAGGCGGTCGACGCCGAGAAGAAGGTGATGATCGGGTTCCGCCTGGGCGACCTGTGGACCGACACCTTCACCTACTCCAAGGGCAAGCGTGCCGGCGAGCAGGGGGTGAGCCTCAAGGCCCGCCTGCTGTTCGTCAGTTGGATCAAGGTCGACGGCCAGCTCGTCTACAAGGCCGAACCCAAGCCGACCGAGACCGACGAGCGGGACCCGGAAGTCCCTGTGACGTCCGACGCTCAGCAAGCCTCGGCACCGGAGCCTTCCAAGCCCGTCGCCGATGCTGCCGACGACGCTGCCGATGCCCCCGCATTGGCCGTTGCCGAGTCGTTCTGATCCGCAAGGCCCCATCCCCGGGGCCTTGTCCTCTCTTCGTCCGCAGGAGACCTTCATGATCACCATCCCCGGCCAACTGGCCATCAAGACCATCCACGGCAGGAACGGCGACTTCAACGTCGGCCGCCTGGCGACCTCGATCGGCGAGTTCGTCGTGAAGAACGCCGAACTCGATCAGTACCGCGAGGGCAAGTACGACGGTGATTTCGTCATCGTCGAGATTCGCCCCTCCACGTACAACGCCAACGGCCGCATGGTCATCGAGATCCGCGCCCATCTGGGCGGGATGACGCTGTCCAACATCGACGCCCTGAGCCGCGACGAAGCCCGCCGGCTGAGTCCGCAGGAAGTCGATCCAATCGACGAGGAAGCGCAGGCGCCCGCGCCGGCATCGCCCCCGGCCAAGCCGAAGGCGAAGCCGCGCAGTCCGCGCGATCCCCTGGTCGATACCACGCCGTTTGGCAGCGAACCGGCTCCCGTGTCCGCTGCGGCCTCGGCCGAGGCAGACGACGCGGCGCTGTTCGGTGCCTTGTGGCCCCTGGGCGAGACCGTGAAGCTCGATGCGACCGTGGATCGTCGTGTGCTGCGTCAGCAGCGCGACCGTCTCGACAAGCTCGGCTACGAGTTCGCTCCGTTGTCCCAGGACTGGCACCTCAAAGCTGCCTGATCCATCCGCCGCCTTGCGCGGCATTCCGCCACCCGCCGGGGTTCTCCCCCGACGGGGAGGGCTCCGGCCATTTCTTCAAGGAGACCTTCATGGGCTGGACCTTCGTTCGTCAGACGCGCGATCAGTTGATCCGCGAGCTGATCGCTCCGCAGGCGTCCGAACGCGCTTGCTGCGAAGTCATCGACCACACGCTGGACGGCGACGTTCTGTGGACCGTGGTTCGCGTCACCGCCAAGCAAGCGGGCGTCATGGGCCTCGCGGCCGGTGAGTCCGTCTGCTACATCGGCTGCCATCTGCTGGAAAGCTCGGGCGGCGATTGGGGCTACAAGTCCCTCGATGAGTCCGTGCATCCGTACTACTACTCGTGCCCGCTGCGCTATCTCGACATGGCGCCGGTGCAAAGCCCCGAGTGGCGCGAGCGGGTTCACCGCTTCCACGCGGGCCGCGCTGTCTAGCGGCACGCATCTTCCTTCACCCAACCGGGGCGAGCACGGCCCCGCGGGCTGTGGTTGCTCCTTCATTTCCAAGAGGACATCACCATGCCTGCACCTTCTTCCGCGAAACCGCTGTACCGCATCGACGAATGCCCCGACCTCATGGCCGACGGTTGCGTCGGTGACGAGCAGGGCAATCTCGTCTTTCTCTCGATCTGGGCGCGCGACACCGCCGTTCAGGAGTTCCTTGCCCGCCTGACCCTCGGCCGGGATGAACAGGGGCTCGACCAGTTCCACGTCATCACCGAGCAGGGCGCATCCATCCCGGTCTTCGTCGGCAACGTCGAGAACCTGGAAAAGCGCATCACCCGCGCCTATCGGCGAACGCTGTTCGGTTCGCTGACGAATGTGTGGCTGTTCGATCGTCGCTGCGTGAAGCCAGACAAGGCCAACGCCAGCGCGCTAGCGCTTCTGCCCAGGAATTCCGCTCACCGGCTCGACCGGCTGTGGACGCTGGTGCAGGACACCTGCCCGCTGCCACTGCTCGACCACTGGCGCGACACCGTGCTGGAGCTGTTGCAGACACGGCGGATGCTGACCGGTCTTCCCTTGGCCCTCGGGCCGCTGGAAGGCCATCGGCTGGCCCTCGATGTTCCGGCGCTGACGAAGGCGTTGGGCGAGCTGATCCGCAACGGCACCCTCGGCACCACGCAGTACGAACTGGCCGCGAACGCACCGCTTCGGCGTGTGGCGTGAGCCATCCCCACGGGCATGCGCGCCGCGCGTGCCCGCCTTCCCTCATCCATCACCAGGAGAAATCCATGGCACTCATGTTTCCGCGCCTGGCGCGCAATTTCATTCGTAACGGCTACTTCCCCACCGACGAGCCGACGCTGGAGCGGGCCTTGTCCGCACTGGTGCCGTCTCCCGGCTCCATGTCCATCCTCGATCCCTGCGCCGGCGAAGGCGTGGCGATCGCCGAAGCCGCCCACGCCCTCGGGCGCGAGCAGGTCCAGGCCTTCGCCGTCGAGTACGACGCCGAGCGTGCCCGCCACGCACGGCAACTGGTCGATCGCTGCATCCACGGTGACCTGATGGACACGCTGATCTCGCGCCAGTCCTTCGGGCTGCTGTGGCTGAACCCGCCGTATGGCGACCTGAGCAAGGACGTGAACGGCAACATCGGCTATCAGGGCCAGGGCCGTGCGCGGCTGGAAAAGCTGTTCTATCAGCGCGCGCTGCCGCTGCTGCAGTACGGTGGCGTGCTGATCTTCATCGTGCCGTCCTACGTGCTCGACGCCGAGCTGGTCGGATGGCTGACGCGCCACTTCGCCGACCTGCGCATCTACCGTGCGGTGGAAACGCAGTTCAAGCAGGTGGTGATCTTCGGTCGCAGGATTCGTCAGCGCGACCAGGCATCGGATTCGGTCAAGGCCACCCGCGGTCTGCTGCTGCAGATCGGACAGGGCGACGCCGAAGCCGAGGAGCTGCCGATCGAATGGCCGTTCCTGCCCTACACCGTCCCTGCCAGCCCGGCCGAGCCGGAGCACTTCTATCGCGTGACGATGGAGCCCGAGCAGTTCGCCGATGAAGTCGGCCGGCTGCAAGGTCTCTGGCCGGCGCTCGATACCCACCTGGGCGCCGCGCAGCAATCGCTGCGTCCGCCCGCGCGGGCCTTGTCGCACTGGCATCTCGCCTTGGCCTTGGCCGCAGGCGCGATCTCCGGCGTGGTGAAGTCCAAGTCGGGGCGAGTGCTGGTGGTCAAAGGTGACACCCACAAGGAGAAGACTCTCCAGACGGAATACACCGAACGCGACGACGGCTCCGTGGCCGAGACGCGCATCCTCACCGACAAGTTCGTGCCGGTCATTCGTGCATGGGACTTGACGCTGGGCTCGCCTACGTGGGGCGAAGTGCTGACCATCCGCTGATCGCTGATCGCTGATCGCTGATCGCGGTTCCCTGACGGTTCGCCGTCGCTTTCATCCACCCACCGGGGTCACGTTGCCCCGATGGGGTGCCGCGGCCCCTTCTTCCAGAAGGAGAAACCACCATGGCACTCGCAGTCCTCAACCTCGCGTCACAAGCACGCTTTTCGCCAGGGCAGGTGGTCATGACCGCCGGCGTTGACGAGCTGGTCCGACAGGGCTGGCTCAACCCCTCGCCGTACCTGCGCCGCCATCTTCATGGCGATTGGGGCGACCTGGACGACAGCGATCGACGGCAGAACGACGCCGCGCTGCAATCCGGTGAGGATCGTCTGTTCTCGTCCTACCAGGTCACGCGCGACCTGAAGCTCTGGATCATCACCGAATGGGATCGCAGCGTCACCACGCTGCTGTTGCCCAGCGAATACTGATCCGCATCCAGCGGCACCTACACGTTTCTATGCCGCATCTTTCTTCCCACCCAGGGGCATGTCACCGCCCCGTGGGGGAGGTGCATGCCTCATTTTTTTGGAGCATCACCATGTCCCTCGATCTCGAAACCGTTCTCGAAACCGCTGTGCAGGGCGACCTGCTCGAAGCGGCCGCTTCACCCCTCACGCTCAGCCTGCAGGACTTCGTGTCCGAGTTCGGCGACGAGCTGCTCGACTCGCTCAACCGCGCCAATCCTCCGGTCTACACCGGCCAGGTGCGGGTGCATCGGCAACTGATCCTCGCCGCGCTCAAGCGCAAGCTGTTCCCGGCGCAAGCCGATGTGGTCCACGCCGTCACCGAGCTGTTGGTCGATCGCGGCGAACGCGCCGCGATCGTCAACGGCGAGATGGGCTGCGGCAAGACGACGGTGGGTATTGCCACCGCCGCCGTGCTCAACGCCGAAGGCTACCGCCGCACCCTGGTGCTCTCGCCACCCCACTTGGTCTACAAGTGGCGGCGCGAAATCCAGGAGACGGTGGCCGGGGCCAAGGTCTGGGTGCTCAACGGCCCGGACACGCTGGTCAAGCTGCTGAAACTGCGTGAGCAGTTGGGCGTGCCGGCGCAGGGCCAGGAGTTCTTCGTCCTGGGCCGCGTGCGGATGCGGATGGGGTTCCACTGGAAGCCTGTCTTCGTTCGGCGGCGCACGCCTCACGGCGACGTGGGGGCCTGCCCGGCTTGCGGGCATGTCATCACCGACCTGGACGGCGAGCCTGTCAACACCATCGATCTAGAAGCGGAAGAGTCCCGCCGTAAATGCAGCCACTGCACCTCACCGCTGTGGACGCTGATCCGTCCCAGAGGCCTGTCCGCCAGCGACCAGTCCTCGACCGTGCTCAAGGCACTGAAGCGTATTCCAACCATTGGCGAAGTCACCGCGCAGAAGCTGATGCAGAAGTTCGGTGACGCCTTCCTCGCGTCGATGCTCGGGGACAACATCCACGAGTTCATCAACCTGATGGATGGCAACGGCGAGCTGGTCTTCTCGGACCGGCAAGCCCACCGCATGGAACGTGCGATGGCCAACATGGAGTTCGGCTTCGGCGAGGGCGGCTACCAGCCGTCCGAGTTCATCAAGAGGCAGCTTCCCCAAGGCACGTTCGACCTGCTCATCGCCGACGAGGCGCACGAGTACAAGAACGGCGGCTCCGCACAGGGCCAGGCCATGGGGGTGTTGGCGGCCAAGGCGCGCAAGACGCTATTGCTCACCGGCACACTGATGGGCGGCTACGGCGACGACCTGTTCCACCTGCTGTTCCGAGCCCTGCCTGGGCGGATGATCGAAGACGGCTACCGCCCGACCAAGAGCGGCAGCATGACCTCGGCCGCGATGGCGTTCATGCGCGATCACGGCGTGCTCAAGGACATCTATTCCGAGAGCGCGGGCACGGCGCACAAGACGGCCAAGGGCACCAAGGTATCGGTGCGCACGGTCAAAGCGCCGGGGTTCGGTCCCAAGGGCGTGCTGCGTTGCGTCCTGCCGTTCACGGTCTTCCTCAAGCTGAAGGACATCGGTGGCAACGTGCTGCCGCCCTACGACGAGGAGTTCCGCGAAGTCGCGATGGACACGGCGCAAGCCGCGGCCTACCGCGATCTGGCGGGTCGGCTGACCCAGGAGCTGAAGCAGGCCTTGGCGAAGCGCGACACGACGCTGCTCGGTGTGGTCCTCAACGTGCTGCTGGCCTGGCCGGACTGCTGCTTCCGGTCGGAAACGGTGGTGCATCCGCGCACGCGCAACACCTTGGCGTTCGTTCCGGCTCAGTTCAACGAGCTGGAGGTGATGCCCAAGGAACGCGAGCTGATCGAGATCTGCAAGCAGGAGAAGGCAGAAGGGCGCAAGACCCTGGTCTATTCGGTCTACACCGGCACGCGCGACACCACGTCGCGTTTGAAGGTGCTGCTGGAGCAGGAAGGCTTCAAGGTGGCGGTGCTGCGCGCGAGCGTGGATGCCTCCCGCCGCGAGGACTGGATCGCCGAGCAGTTGGACCGTGGCATCGACGTGCTCATCACCAATCCCGAGCTGGTGAAAACCGGCCTGGACTTGCTGGAGTTCCCGACCATCGTGTTCCTCCAGTCCGGCTACAACGTGTATTCGTTGCAGCAGGCCGCCCGGCGCTCCTGGCGCATCGGCCAGAAGCAGCCGGTGCGCGTGATCTACCTCGGCTACGCCAACTCCTCGCAGATGACCTGCCTGGGGTTGATGGCCCGGAAGATCATGGTGTCGCAATCCACCTCGGGCGACGTTCCTGAATCCGGGCTCGATGTCCTGAACCAGGATGGCGACTCGGTGGAGGTGGCACTGGCTCGGCAGTTGGTGCATTGAGCGTTGCTGAACTTGGCGGCCCCTTCGGGGGCCGCTTCTTTCTTCAGCAAAGCCCGCGGGCTTCCCGTTCCTTGTCCCGCAGTTCTTGATCCAGCGGCGGGTAGTAGATCACGTCGGGAGGGGTGTCCGAGAACCAGGCCCACTTCAGGATGAAACCAGCGCACAGCAGGGTGACCGCCGTGACGATGGGCGCCCAGCCGGCCAGCGCCTCGACGATCGTGCCGATCAAGCCGACGCTACCGGAGATCCACTGCACGAGCAGCCAATCCGCCAGCGCCGCCAGAAGGGCTGCCGCCGTCAGCTCGCCGGCTCGCTCCCGAGCCAGTCTCTCGGCCTGCTTCTTCTGTTCATGTGCCTCATACATGCGGAACAGGAAATTGTCCTTCTCGCGCAGAGCCAGGTTTCGGAAGTCGCGTGCAGGTGCATATCCCAGTGGCCTCTGGTAGGCCGGCTCAGCCGAAGCCGTGAGAAAGCCCGGCAGCCAACTGAGGACGATAACGCTGATCTGACGCAGCACGATCAGGACGACGGGGATCACGATGGCTACCGCGAAGCTGAAGGCGACGACGAGGACTGCGACCCATCCCACATCACTCAGTAGCGCCTTGTCGCCGGCCGACCACTGCCACAGCCCTCGACCGGCACGAAGCATCATGGCCATGTCGAGGAACAGGACGAGGCAAATCAACCGCAACGCCCAGTGGGCATCCCAGGCTCTCTCCAGCGCTCCAAGACCTTTTTCGACAGCGGCGGTGCTGCCCGCTTTATCTGCATCGTCTTTCGCCAACTTCCTTCTCCTTGTTTGGGTGGTCGAACTGTGTAGCGAGCGCCCCTTCTTGGGGAAATGGGGCGCCGCGCGTTTCGGATTTTCGGCAGCCCGCGCAGCACGGTTCTGCAATGGTGCAGGCATCCCGTCACCGTGGGGTGCCACATGCTGCCGTCTTTGCCTCGTTTCCTCTGCATCTTCGTCGTGCTCAGCGGCCTGCTGTCCGGCTGCACGACGACACCGGCCACCCCTGACCACATAGAAGCGCCGCCACCCGACGAGCCAGCTTTGGAGCAGCGACTGGTGCCCGTGGCCCGCTACGGCCGCTACACCCTGGTCGAGCTGGTGCCGGAACCTGCGCAGCGTGATCTCTTGCAGCAGGCGGTGGAGGTCTCGATTCCGCCCATGCTCGATGCCAGCGTGGGCGATGCCATGCGCCACGTATTGCTGCGCTCCGGCTATCGGCTCTGCGATGCGGCCGAGGCCGCTACGCTCTACGCGCTGCCGCTGCCTGCCGCACACCTGCGCCTGGGCCCGCTGATGCTGCGCGATGCCTTGCTGACCCTTGCCGGCCCCGCCTGGGAGCTGTCGGTCGATGACTTGACCCGCCAAGTCTGCTTCAGCCGGCACGGTGCTCCCACCTTCCATTCCGCTGACCCGCCCGGCACCGCCACGCCCGTGCCGGACGCCGACCGGCCCGAGGAGATGCAGCCATGACCTTCCCCCAAGCGCCATCCGAGCGCAATTCCCGCACGCGCTGGCTCAAGGTCGCCGCGGCCTTCTGGCTGCTGCTCATCAGTGCCGTGGCACTCATCAACAGCGTCGGCCTGTCGCGGCTCGCCGAACAGACCCAGAGCACCGCACAGGATGCGCAGGTCAATGCGCTGGTCCTGCGCGTGGCCGATCTCGAACAACAGGCCGATGCGGACAAGCGCCGGCCGGCGCCGATCAGCCAGGCCGAATTCGCCACCGCGCGGCAGGCGCTGGACGAACGGATGGCGCGCCTCGAAGAGGCCGATGAGGCGAGGGCCTTGGCCGTCGACCTGCAGACGCTGCTGGCGCGCGTGAACGGAATCGAAACCCGCCTGGAGAAAACCCGGCAGGTGGCATCCGCCGCTCGCCCGCGCGCTCCGGTTACGACGAAGCCCAAGGCGCCGGAGCCGCCGTTCCGGGTGCTCGGCGTGGAGCTGCGTGGAGGCGAGCGCTTTCTGTCGATCACCTCCACCGCCGCGGCCTCGCTCGCGGGTGCCCGGCTGCTGCGCGAGGGCGATGCCGAGGGCGGCTGGCAACTGCAGTCCATCGAGGCGCAGGCGGGCGTGTTCCAGGTGAACGGCCAGACGCAGCGCGTTGCGGTGCCGTAGGAGGTCGCCATGAACCTGCGGCCCTTGCTCGCTGCCATCGTGCTGTTCGCCGCTTTCGGCGCATCCGCCCAGCCGGCCCCGGTGACGAACTCGCGCATGGTGCCCGCCCAGGTGCAGCCGGGCACTGATGCCGCGCTCGACGAGAGGCAGGCGCGGGAGTGGGGGCTTCAGCCCGAGGAGTGGGCACGTTACCGGCAACTGATGCAGGGGCCGCTCGGGGTCTATTCGCCCCAGCTCGATCCGCTCACGGCGCTGGGCATCGAGGCCCGCAGCGAGGAGGAGCGCAGGCGCTATGCGGAGTTGCAGGTGCAGGCCGAGGCCCGGCGCGTCGGCAAGACGCTGGCCTACCAGCGGGCCTACGACGCGGCGTGGCAGCGCCTGTTTCCCGGCCAGCCGCGCGTGAGCCTCCCCGGCGCCAAGGCGCAGGGTGCCGGCAACACCGGCTCCGGGCGCCTGGCGGTCTTCGTCAAGGCCGACTGCGCACCGTGCGCGCAGCGCGTGCAGCAGTTGCAGGCGGCCGGCACGGCCTTCGATCTCTACATGGTCGGCAGCCGTCAGGACGACGCGCGCATCCGGCAGTGGGCCACCCAGGCGGGCATCGACCCGGCCAGGGTGCGCGCCCGCACCATCACGCTCAACCACGATGCGGGGCGCTGGCTGTCGCTCGGCCTGCCCGGCGAGCTGCCGGCCGTGGTGCGCGAGGTGAACGGCCAGTGGCAGCGGCAATAGGTACTCCGGGCCGGGAGCGTCGGCCGTCCCGCGTCGCCATCCGCTGCGCCAGCGCCGCGCTGCTGCTCGCCACCGGCGGCTGGGCGTTGGCCGCCCTGGCGCGGGAAGTGCCGCCGCCGGCCTATCGACTGGCGGCGCATCGTGCAGACGTGCCGGCGGCGGTGCTGTACGCGGTGGCCTTGCAGGAGAGCGGCGCCATGCTGCGCGGGCGCCTGATCCCCTGGCCGTGGACGCTCAACGTCGCCGGCACGCCGCAGCGCTACGCCACCCGCGCCGAGGCCTGTGCGGGGCTGCGCCGGGCGCTCGCCCACACGCCGGCCAATCGCATCGACGCCGGTCTCGGCCAGGTCAATCTCGGCTACCACACGCATCGCTACACGCAGCCCTGCGAGCTGCTGGACCCGTACCGCAACCTCGCCATCGCGGCGGAAATCCTGCGCGAACAGTACACGCCGGGCGAGGACTGGCTGCTTGCCATCGGCCGCTATCACCGGCCCGCCGGCGGGGCACCCGCGGCGCGCTACCGGCGCAGTGTGCATCGGCACCTGACCCGCGTGCTCGACCCCGGCGTTCCCGTTCCAACCCTTCAGGCCACTACGCCATGAACCACATCGTTCTCATCGCCGCCATCGGGCTGCTGTCCACGACCACCGTCTTCGCCCAGACCGCCTCCGCGCCGCTGATCGTCGTCGAAGACCGTGGCGGCGACTCCGCGCTGCCGTACTACCAGTCGCTGAATCCTCAGCCAGATCAGGCCACGCCGCCGGCCCCGATGCCGGCCCCTCGCGCGGGCAACACGGCCGACGCCGAAGCCGCCATGCTGCCGGTGCGCTCGACGCAACTGTCGCCGGGCGAGGTGCAGCGCCGCGTCATCCGGGCGCCGGGCCTGACGGCGCTGTTCCTGATCGGCGACGACGAGCGTTCGCGCGCCTGGCTGCGGCAGCGGCAGGCGGCGCTGCGCGAGCTGGGCGCCGTGGGCCTGGTGGTCAACGTGGAGTCGGTGGCCGCGCTGACGGCGCTGCGTAGGCTGGCTCCCGGCCTCACCCTCTCGCCGGTCTCCGGCGACGACCTGGCCCAGCGCCTGGGCCTGCGCCACTACCCGGTGCTCATCACGGCCACCGGTGTCGAGCAGTAGGTGCGCAAATGGCCCAACCGCATGCGGTCGAGGTGCTGCTGCGGCCAGCGGTGGAGCTTCATACCGTGGCGGTCTGCGCCGGCGCCGCGATTCTGTGCCTGGTGGCACCGTGGTCGCTCGCGCTGAACCCGCTGCTCGGCCTGGGCTCGGCGCTGGCCTTCCTGACCTTCGGCGCGATTCGCCTGCGCGATGCCTGGGCGATCCTGCGCTATCGCCGCAACATCCGCCGTCTGCCGCGCTACGTGATGACCAGCCGCGACGTGCCGGTGAGTCAGCAACGGCTGTTCGTCGGCCGGGGTTTTCGCTGGGAGCAGCGGCACACGCACCGGCTGATGCAGACCTACCGGCCGGAGTTCCGCCGCTATGTCGAGCCGACCGTGATCTACCGGGCCGCCCGGCGGCTGGAGGAGCGGCTTGAGTTCGCTCCGTTTCCTGTCTCGAAGCTGGCGCGCGCGCTGGCCTGGGACAGCCCGCTCAACCCGGCGCGGCCGCTGCCGCCGCTCGGCGGAATGCCGCGCCTGCATGGCATCGAGCCGCACGAGGTCGATGTCACGCTGCCGCTGGGCGAGCGCGTCGGCCACACCCTGGTGCTGGGCACCACGCGCGTGGGCAAGACGCGGCTGGCCGAGCTGTTCGTCACCCAGGACATCCGCCGCAAGGTCCGCGGCGAGCACGAGGTGGTGATCGTCTTCGACCCCAAGGGCGATGCGGACCTGTTGAAGCGCATGTACGTCGAGGCCAAGCGCGCCGGGCGCGAAGGCGAGTTCTACGTGTTCCATCTGGGCTGGCCGGACATCTCGGCGCGCTACAACGCCGTGGGCCGGTTCGGGCGGATCTCCGAAGTAGCCACGCGCATCGCCGGGCAGCTCTCGGGCGAAGGCAACAGCGCCGCGTTCCGCGAATTCGCCTGGCGCTTCGTCAACATCATCGCCCGCGCCCTGGTCGAGCTGGGGCAGCGTCCCGACTACCTGCTGATCCAGCGCCACGTCATCAACATCGACGCGCTGTTCATCGAGTACGCCCAGCACTACTTCGCCAAAAACGAGCCGAAGGCCTGGGAGATCATCGTCCAGCTCGAAGCGAAGCTGAACGACAAGAACATCCCACGCAACATGATCGGGCGCGAGAAGCGCGTGGTGGCCCTCGAACAGTACCTGTCCCAGGTGCGCATCTATGACCCGGTGCTCGACGGCCTGCGCAGCGCCGTGCGCTACGACCGGACGTACTTCGACAAGATCGTCGCTTCGCTGCTGCCGCTGCTGGAGAAGCTCACCACCGGCAAGATCGCGCAACTGCTCGCGCCGAACTACTCCGATCTGAGCGACCCGCGGCCGATCTTCGACTGGATGCAGGTCATCCGCAAACGCGCGGTGGTCTACGTGGGGCTGGATGCGCTGTCCGACGCCGAAGTCGCGGCGGCGGTGGGCAACTCGATGTTCAGCGATCTGGTCTCGGTCGCCGGCCACATCTACAAGTTCGGCATCGACGACGGGCTACCCGGCGCCGCGGCGGGCACCAAGATTCCGATCAACGTCCATGCCGACGAATTCAATGAACTCATGGGCGACGAGTTCATCCCGATGGTCAACAAGGGCGGCGGTGCCGGCGTGCAGGTGACGGCCTACACGCAGACCTTGAGCGACATCGAGGCGCGCATCGGCAACCGCGCCAAGGCCGGCCAGGTGGTCGGCAACTTCAACAACCTGTTCATGCTGCGCGTGCGCGAGACCGCCACCGCCGAGCTGCTGACGCGACAACTGCCCAAGGTCGAGGTGTACGCCACGGCACTGATGAGCGGCGCCACCGACAGCTCCGACCCGCACGGCAATACCGCCTTCACGTCCAACACCCAGGACCGCATCAGCAGCAACAGCGTGCCGTTGATCGAGCCCGCGCATGTGGTGGCACTACCCAAGGGGCAATGCTTCGCGCTGACCGAGGGCGGCAACCTCTGGAAAGTCCGCATGCCGCTTCCGGCACCCGACCCCGACGAAGCCATGCCGAAGGATCTGCAGGAGCTGGCCGGCTACATGCGGCAGCACTACGTCGAGGCAGGAGACTGGTGGGAGAACCAAGGCATCCCCGGCTTGCAGGACAAAGCGCTGCCCGACGACCTGCTGGACGACTTCAAGCAGATGGCCGCGGCTGAAGAGGCCGAAGCGTGAGCGATCCGGCCGTCGCGGCCCAGCGCCAGCAGCAACGACAGCAAGGGCTGATCGCCGGCCTGGTCGCGCTGCCGTTCCGCTTCTTCGGCGTGCTGTGCGGCGCGCTGCTGCTGTGCATCCTGATCGAATGCGTCGGCATGCACTTCTTCTGGCCCGAGCAGGGCTGGCGCCACGCGCAGGGCATGCTGCACTACGAGCTGGATCAGCTCTCCACGCATTTCACGCGCAGCGCGCTGGTGCAGGAGCCTGGGCGCACCGCGCACCGGCTGGTCGAGCAGGGCTACGACTGGCTGTTCGTGAAGAGCGGCCTGCTGGACTGGATACGCGACGCCTCGGGGCAGGCCAGCGCCGGCAGCCATCGCCCGACCAAGGATTTCCGCTACTACATCGGCTTGGTCTACGTGAACGTGGAGAGCTACCTGATCGCGGCGGCCTACACGACGCTGGTCTTCCTCGTGCGGCTGCTGGTGCTGTGCCTGACCCTGCCGCTGTTCCTGATGGCCGCCTTCGTCGGCCTCGTGGACGGCCTGGTGCGCCGGGACATCCGCCGCTTCGGCGCGGGACGCGAATCGGGGTTCATCTATCACCGCGCCAGGGCCAGCCTGATCCCATTGGCCGTGCTGCCGTGGGTGACTTACCTGGCACTGCCGGTCAGCGTGAACCCGTTGCTGATCCTGCTGCCCAGCGCCGCGTTGCTCGGCGTGGCGGTGTGCATTGCGGCGGCGACGTTCAAGAAGTACCTGTAAGAACGCGCGAATGGCGTATAGGAGTAACCTCCTTGCGGTCGTGGCCGTGATCGCTTTTCAGCGGCGCCTGCTTCGCCCCGGCCATGGCAGTTCTCCCGTCAGTTCAGCCAAGCCTCCATCGTCTTCGACACGTGCGCCGAAGCGGTTCACCTCAACCTCCGGCAAATCGTCGCTGTCGAACCATAGCAAGGAGATGGTGGTATCGGTGCGCTGGTAATGTCTTGAAAGTTCCCAGAGGTCAAGGCCCTTTTCCCAGTTGTCGAACCAGACGTCCTGTGAAACTTCCCCCGTATCAGTGGAGCTATTCCCTGAAGAGCGGATTCGGTGAGCCACGGAGCCTGCTGGAATGACCGACCTGGGAGGTATCCAGGCCCCAGCTTGCCGCAAGGCCGTTGAGCGTGCGGCATACCGCACCGCACCGCGCTCCATGGTGACGAATGCGCACGGCATGTCACTAAGACTGGCAAACCTTGACGCCGCTGCAGGGAATGATGTGCCGAACAAGTCGGCCATGTGTTGGATGAGATCCAGGGAGGGCTCTTCCTTGGGAACAGCGGAGAGCCATTGCTGATAGGGCATCAGCAGTTCAGCGGCAAACGTGTCGCAGGCGATCTCGTTCGGATGTCGCTTTGCATAGGACCATGACGGCACCTCGTCGTGACTTGATTCCAAGCCGAGCACGATATGAGCTATTTCGTGGCAGACAGTGAAGCGCTGGCGCTCTTCGGTTTCCAGCGAATTCACCGTGATGATGTGCTTCCCGTTCGGCTTGGTAACGGTATAGCCGGACTCCCCATCGCCAAGCTCATCCTTCTTGACCTTGGCGTTAGCCGCGGTCACATACGGGGACAGGTCTTCTCGGATGTTCGAAACATCGACTCTCGCGACAAACGCGCGCGCTCTCTGCCTGACATCCGCCTCGTCCATGTTCAGTCGTCCTCGTCGTCGTCGAAGGCCTTCTTGATTCGGGCGATGAGCGTCGCGGGATCAGGCCTTGCATTTCCCCGATGCCTGACTCCAGCCGCGGCCGAAAAAACATCGATGCTGATCGAGGGATCTTGTAGCACGAATTCAACAAGGCTTGGATCAGCATCTGCGTGGTCAACCAGCCACATCACGAGTGCGGCATCTCTTTCCCCAGGCTTGAGAACCTTCAATAGCTTCTCAACCAAGTCTTGGGATGGGTTTGTCTTCTCGCCTGTTTCGAGACGGTGGACATAAGCATGATCAACTGACGATAGCTGGCCGATCTCACGCAGGGAAAGGGTTCTGCGTTCGCGTAGCGTCTTGAGGGCGACGCCTAGGCCTGTTTGCGGCATGAGTTCTGATCCTTGCGGTTGCGGGAAGAAGGGCCAAGCCCTCTGTTGCCCCTCCACATCCGGTTGATGTTCAAAGGCGCACACCGCACGCCCAGTTGCACCGGCGCACGCGCTCTGATACATTGTTGTCCAGCCAGACAACAGATGTAGGTTTTACGCCTGCTCCAGGTTGGATTGGCTCGGCCTTCCTGTTGTCTGCGTGAGCAACGAATTGTGCTACAGCGGGCGGCCGTTGACAACCTAGCCGAGCGGCTGGGACTTCGATAGTTCCACTGTAGGAGAGTCATCATGGCAGGCAAGAATCAGCATGTTGTTCCTCATCAGGACGGTTGGGCCGTGAAGGGAGCCGGCAATCAGCGGGCGACCTCCGTGCACGACACGCAGCAACAGGCCATTGACGCAGCGAGGGATATCGCACGCAACCAGCAATCCGAACTCGTCATCCATCGTCCGGATGGCCGTATCCGTGACAAGGACAGCCACGGCAACGACTCCTTCCCGCCGAAGGGCTGAAGTGCCATGACGGGCATCCCTACCTACCATGTGCTCGCCCTGTCAGGGGGCGGTTATCGCGGCCTGTACACCGCCACGGTTCTCGCCGAACTCGAAACCGTGCTGGGCCGTCCGATCGCTTCGCACTTTGATCTGATTTGCGGCACATCGGCAGGAGGGATGCTGGCTTTGGGGCTGGCTGCGGAAATTCCGGCCTACGAACTCAAGGCACTGTTTGAAGAACAGGGCAGCCGCATCTTTGGCTGCCGCAGCCTGCCGCGGCGGCTTCTGGGATTCTGGCTGACTGCAAAGCATGACTCAGCGGGATTGAAAGAGGTACTGACCGAGCGCTTCCAAGGGACCACGATAGGTGACCTGAAGCATCGTGTTCTTGTGCCGGCAGTCAACTACTCGACGGGACGCGGGCAGTTCTTCAAGACACCGCACCATCCGTCCTTTGAGCTGGATCACCGCATGAAGGTCGTTGATGTGGCGTTGGCGACAGCCGCCGCGCCCGTCTACTTTCCTCTGGCGCGCAACGACCGCGGTGTCTTCGCGGATGGGGGGCTGGTGGGCAACGCCCCGGGCCTGTTCGGGTTGCACGAAGTCAAGACGTTCCTGGCGCCGAAGCAGGATGCGCTGGTTCGGGTCCTCGCCATCGGCACGATGACCATCGGTGCGACCGTTCGTGGCGGCGCCAGCCTCGACCGCGGATTCGGCAAGTGGCGCGGGGGACTCTTCGATCTCGTGATCTCCGCCCAGGAGTCGTCGGTGGACTACATGCTGCGGCAGGCGTTGGGCAACAACTACTTCCAGATCGACGACAAGGCGACGCCGGATCAAAGCAAGGACGTGAAGGCGCTGGATCGGGTTTCCATTGGCGCCACGAATACGCTCAAGGATCGCGGCAACCACGCGGCGCAGCGTGCGCTCGGCGATCCTCTTTTCCAACCATTTCGAGCGCACCAGGCCGGCGCTCCCATCTTCTATCACGGCCCCAACAAGAATGTTCCGGAGGCCGCATGCTGAACTTGAGCCCACTCTTCTTCACCACCCTTGATGACGAATCCTGCATGCACGACGAGCTGGATCTGACGCCTGGGCAGCGCGCCTGGATCGCCAGCGCACGCACTGACGTCAGGGACTGCCTGCGCACAGGCATCCCCCGCGTGCTTAGGGCAAACGGATACACGGAAGACGTGCCGCAGCCGCGCTTCTTCACGCAAGGGTCGTGGGCATACAAGACGCTGAACGCCCCGGCACAACACCCTCAGCAGGCGGATGTCGATGATGGCTGCTATCTGCCAATGAGTTTCGTCTCGCAGACGAAGCGTCCCAGCACTGCGGCGACGGTGTTCTTTGCCGCTGCGGAAGAAGCATTGAAGCCGCTGGTCGAGGAAAGGCGGTGGAAGCTTGTCACCGACAAGCCGACCTGCATCCGCATCGTCATTGCTGCGTATGCTCACATTGATATTCCTCTGTACGCCATTCCCGACGAGGAATTTGTCACGCTCGCAAAGGCTTCGATGGAGCGATATGGCTACGACTCGCTGACGGAAGCGGTGAACATGGCAGAGCGCGATGCCTGGACCGCGCTGCCGGCTGACAAGGTTCTCCTGGCCCATCGTGAATGCAACTGGATGTCCTCTGACCCGAGGCCCGTGAAGGAATGGTTCCTGGGCGAAGTGGAAGCCAAGGGGGAGCAGTTCCGCCGCGTGGTTCGTTACTTGAAGGCGTTCCGCGATTGGAAGTGGTCCAGCGGAGGACCTGCCTCGATCCTGTTGATGGCCGCCGCGGCCCCGCTCTTTGAGAAACGCGATAGGCGCGACGACCTCGCTCTGCTGGATGTCGTCGCGGCACTGCCAGCCCGGTTGCGTGGGGGAGTGAACAACCCCGTGGAAGAGTCCGAATCGCTCACGGAGCGACTTGGCCAAGCGGGTGTCGAAGATGCGGCCAAAGCATTCGAAGAGTTTGAGAAGGTGCTTCGCGGAGCAACCGGCGCCGGCAGTCCTTCACAGGCCTGCATCTGGATGCGAGGCGAATTCGGCCCGCGTTTTCCGAACGAGCCGGATCGGGTCAAGGTGGTGTCCGTTGCCGCCACCATTGCCGCGGCTCCCGCTACTGCTGGTCCTAGCGAACTCATCGGACGAACGAAAGCTGGATGAGCAGCGCCGCAGCGGTCGCAGACGTGATCGAGGCCTTCAAGCAGCGAGGCTTCGCGTTTGTTGGCAAGACGGATGACGGCTGGTTCAGGCTGCACGGGCGGTTGACCTCGCCCCAAGCGGACAAGGGTTGTCCGTGCGAAGTCCAGCTCGACCCCACGTTCTTCGACTTGCCTCGCATCCGGCTGCTGGAAATCCCTCCTGAGCTGCCCGCAGCGGTTCCTCATCTTGGCGCAGATGGCGGGCTTTGCTATCTCGCCAAGGGCACCGTCGTTCTGGACATCTACGATCCTGTCGGACAGTCGCTGGCGTGCCTGCAACGCGCGGCCGTCGTGTTCGGGCAGATCATGCAGGGGGAGATGATCGAAGACCTCGCGGAAGAGTTCTTCGCCTATTGGCACGGCTGGCATTGTTTCGTGGACATGCAAGGCGAGGATCTAGGGCGACAGAACTGCATCGTCGCGCATGCCAATGGGTGCCCCTTGTGGTTCATCACCGACAACGAAGATCGAACAACTGAAAAGCTGAAGTCGCTCGGCTACCAGGTCACCGATAGAACGGTGCTGACTTACCGAGTAAAGACCGGTGCTCAACCGCGCCCTCTGACTAGCAATTGGCCTCCTGAAACAGTCGGGGATATCCTGGCGTGGCAGAGCACTCTTGATCCCCGGTGCCGGCGCAAGATTCACGAGCGTATCAAGGAGGGGGAGAGGAAGAAGGCCAACGGAGTTCTGATCGTCATCGAGTCTCCGCTGATGACCTATGGCTTTGCGGTTCTCTACGACCGCCAAAGTCCTGTCCAAAAGAGCAAGCTCGCAGATCGCAGGGATTCGAGCTATGGGTTGAAGGTGATGCCCATTTCGGTGGTCAGAATTGACGATCGGTACCTTGCCCAGCGGAACATGCCGAACTCAAAGACGCTTGCAGGGAAGAACATCGCCGTCGTTGGATGCGGCACGATTGGTGGCTATCTGTCGGACATGCTTGTCAAGGCTGGGGCGGGGACATGTGGCGGAAAACTCACGTTGGTGGATTTCGATTGCTTTCTCCCGCAAAACATCGGGCGCCATCGCCTCGGATTCCCGGACCTGCTGTCGAACAAGGCCGAGGCTATGGCGAAGGAACTCAAGCGCTTGGCGCCAGGCGCCGAGATTCGCGCGCTGCCCGTGGATGTCAGGCATGCCCAACTGGGAGAGCTGGACCTGCTCATAGATGCCACCGGGGAAGAATCTCTCGGGCATTGGCTGTGCGGCCACTATCCGCCTCCGACGCCCATGCTTTCGGTCTGGATCGAGGGGCCGGGAACGGCTGTCCGTGCGCTCCTGAGGACGAAAGCATCTGATGCGTGCTATCGATGTCTTTGGCATAGCAACAGAAGAGGCGAGTTCCGTTCTATCACTGATCCTCTTCCTGCCATTCTGGCGGGGCATGGATGCGAAGGCTTGTACGTGCCATTCCCCGCTTCGGTGTCGGTGCACGCTGCCAGCCTGGGCGCTGAGATGACCCTCGATTGGGTCAACGGCGTTTATACCCCCGCGTTACGAACCAGGTTGATCGACCGCGCCCAGCAGCTTGCCACACCCGATTGCGATCCGCCGCGGGATCGGGAGTGCCCATTATGCAATTCATGAGTTCTTGGGAGGCCGACGACAACAGAACGCTGCTGCATTTTTCGAAGTCCACGCTGGAGACCTTCCGCCAGCATGTCCAGGCCAGTGATTCTGACTGCGAAGCTGGCGGGCTGCTACTCGGTTCGGTCCATGGAACTCACATGCTCATTGAGCATGCAACGGTTCCCACGGCATGGGACAAACGGTTTCGCTACCTGTTCGAGAGAATGCCATTCGGCCACGAAGCCATTGCACTGGCTCGATGGACGGCGAGCCAGGGAACCATCCGCTATTTGGGCGAATGGCACACCCATCCGGAAGACAACCCCAACCCGTCGGGCCTCGATAGATCGGAGTGGAACCGTCTGTCGGCCAAGCGTCGGGATAAGCGACCAACGCTCGCTGTCATTGTTGGCCGAAATGCCCTGTATATTGAGTTGGTGCCAGGCTCAGGCCAAGGATCAGTATTCTCCCCTGTGGAATAGCGGCACACAAACCAATGTCGTCGCAGCGTGCCGCCTTCGTCGGGCTGGTGGACATCCGCCGCTTCGGCGCGGGCCGCGAGTCGGGGTTCATCTATCACCGCGCCAGGGCCAGCCTGATCCCGCTGGCCGTACTGCCGTGGGTGACTTACCTGGCACTGCCGGTCAGCGTGAACCCGCTGCTGATCCTGCTGCCCAGCGCCGCATTGCTCTGCGTGGCGGTGTGCATTGCGGCGGCGACATTCAAGAAGTGTCTCTAACCGATCACTGGACTGGCGCTACACACTACGAGCTTCATCGACCCCCGGGTCATGGCGACGTAGAGGTTCTGCGCACTCATGCCCTCGATATTTAGCAGCACCGCGACTTCGGCTTCCAGCCCCTTGAGCAACAGCGTGCTGCCGACGGCGCGCTTTGGTAGCGGGCGCCCCAACAGCCGGTTCTCTTCCCGCACGCGCCGGGCCGCTTCTGTCAGAGGGACGGCCCCCGACGAGGCTTCTCGGAGCGCCTTGAGCACCCCGTAGAGGATGGCCGGCCGATGCACACGCACGTTCGGCAGTGCCCGCAGCTCCGACAACAGCGCGGCGGCCGCAGCGAGAGAGGGCGCGCGCCCGAACGCCAGTGCGCGGCTTTCTGCCTCGTTCGGAGGATTCCTTGCAGTTCCCTTTGCCAACGACTCCAGGCGCCGCGTCAACTCCGCCACGCCCACATTGGTCATGACGCTCTGCGCCAGCGCCAGTAACTGCGCGAGGGCATTCGGTGCCCCCGCATCAAAGTTGCTGGCGAAGGCGATGAGGTCTTGCAGATCGACGGCCTCGACCGTCGAAGCGCCCGGCGTCTGGCTCGCAAAGTTCTGCTGTGCTGCTCGGTTGCGGCTATCTGCGATGATGAGCACGCGCCCGTCAGCGGTTGGCGATGCCGTCCTCGCAGCGGCTAGGCGCTGGGCATGGTCGTTGGGTGGTACGGCCTGCATCCAGGTCACATGCTCCGGTGGCCCACTACGCAGATCCACCGACTGCCCCACCGCCAACAACCGGCGGGCCTCCAGCAACCATTGTCCCAGCGCTTCCGCGCCGGCGTTGCGCCATCGCCAGGGCGTTGCCAGTTCCCCGACGACAGGAAAATGCGCGCACACGTGCTGGTTCCAGTCGGCCAGCGCATTGCCCCGGAATCCGAAGATCGCCTGCATGGGGTCGCCCAGCACGCAGGTCGGCAAGATCAACGAGAGGAAATAGACGATGTAGTGCTGAGGCACCGAACAATCCTGGTACTCATCCACGATCAGATGCGCATATGAGGCTTTCAGCACCTCACTGACGTGCCCGGCTTGCAGGAGCTTCCAGGCGGCGTCGCGGATTGCCGGGTAGTCCCGCGCAGGTGCAGCCAGCCGCAGAATCTCCGGATCGTGGGCGCTGCGGCCGGGAAAGGTCGAGATGAGCCGGATGGCCCAGCCATCGATCGTGCTCAATCGATAGGTGCTTGCTGGCACACCGGCGCGGTCCAGCCGGCCGCGCAGGGCCGCGACCCCGGCGTTCGTGTGTGTCAGCACGAGGATGGGCTTGTTGCCCCGATGACCGGCAAGCGCGTGGGCAATCAACTGTGTCTTGCCGCAGCCGGCCGGTGCGGTGACGGTTCCGCGTTCGATTGCACGAAGGTCGATTTCAACGTGGTCCATCAGCGGCCCACCCGAATACCTGGTCCATCAGAGCACGGAAGCCCTGATCGCAAAGATGCAGGTCCGGTGCAACGATGGTCCTCGCCACGTCCTCCATCCACGAGATTTGCTTGAACCAGCCAGCCTTTCGGATGCGCGCCGCCTGACCAAGAATGGCCCTGCGCTCGGCCGACAGGAGGCCGGTGTTCTGGATCTCGTCCCAGATCTGCTGGAAGGTGAGCGTGTTGTTCGAGACGGTGCGCAGGTGTTCGATGATCAGGTCGCCATGCAATTCGTCGGCGTAGCCGATCAGCCTCTGGCAGGCAGCCGGCGTGAGACTGCCGAACAGCTCGTCCTCCAGCGCCCGGCCCGCTCGGTAGGCGACGACGGTGCCACCGTTCTGGACAAATGACTGCTCGATAGCAGGTGTGGGCTTCTTGTCATCGTCGCGCAGCACCATCACCCGGTAGCCCAGAGACTGGAATGCTGCGGCCCGGGCATACGGTCGATCCGGCTCCCCGCCGCCGCAGTCGACGAGGGCCACGCCTAATGCAGCCAGCGATGCATTCCCCTGGTCAAGCCTGTATAAGTCCAGTCCGCGCAGCAGGCCTATCTCGCTGGCTCCCTCGCACACGACCACGGAGCCAGCCAGGAAGGCCTCGGGATAGAGGCGGATCGTGCTCTGGATATCATTGTCGGCGCCGACCAGGCGAGCCTCGTGGCCGAGGGGGCCGCGGCGCAGGACGAAGAGTTGGCCGCCCGACAGTTCTCTCAGCGCCACGGGTGAGTGGGTGGTGAGGAACACCTGCAGCGGAGCTGCGGCCTCCTTGGCACCGAGGGAACCCAGGAACCGCGCGATGCGGTGCGGCTCCAGCCCGTACTCCAGTTCATCCGAGAGCACGATCGACGCCTGACCGGCCGCCTTGCGCTGCAGGCCAGCGACAAGCAGACGCGTGGACCCGACGCCCAGACTGCGAAGCGGGATGCCGCTTTCGTTGTGCAGGGAGATGGTGCCGCCACCGAACGACACCGAATGCGAATCCAGCAGCGCCTTAGCCTTGGCGCCGATGTTGACGCCCAGCTCCTGAGCAGTGGTGGTGACGATCCCCAGCGCTTCTCCCAACTGTTGTTCGGCCTGGTCTCCGAAGGCGCTGCGTGCATCCCTTGCGGCCTTGACCAGAGCGGCTGAAGCGTCGGCTCGCTCTTCCGAGATGCGGTTCAGTACCGAGCCGCGCTGCCATCCCAGGTTGAAGTCCGCCAGCGCGCCGATGCGAGTGGGCGCCAGGGCGACGCGATCCTTCCATGCGAGCGTCTTAACGATGCCTTGCTGTGCGGCGCGGTCGGAGACAAGGGTCCACGAGGGCTCCAGGTCACTGGCGACCGTCAAGTTCAGGCAGAGCACAACCTCCGCGCCGGCAGAGGGCTCGTCTTCGACGACGCCAGTGTTGGCATGGTATCCGCGCAGGAACGCACCGAAGCTCTCCAGCGTCCTCATGCTGTCATCGAGGTCGCCGAGCATCAGCGTGATGCTGATTGGGGTCGTGATGTCCAGGCCGAAGAAGTCCGCATCCGAGAACTGGACATTGCGCCTGGCCCCCAGGCATAGATCGATCGCGTCCAGTACCGTGGACTTGCCGCTGTCGCCCGGGCCGATCAGGCAGTTGATGCCTGGCGTCGGGCACCAGGCCAGCAGCTGGATGCCGCGGAAGTTGGCGATCTCGATTTTTCTGATTCGTGCCATGCCTATCCCCCGCGCATTGAAGCCGCTGCCACTGAAATCGCAGCACCTCACTATCCACTCGGGCCGCCTGCTGCAGGCCTCCTGCCCAGTTCTCCTACTTGGTAGGGCGAGACAGCGACTCGGCAAGCTCCAACAACTTTGCGACGTCTTCTGCGGGCAATGACGCCTCCTTGAGGTATCGCACTAAAGCCATCGCTTCAGGCTGCGCGTGCAAGTAGTCGACGACTTCAGGGTCAGTCGAATGCGATAGGCGGAACAAGACGTCGGGATCTGCCGCCAGCACCTTCGCTAGAGCTTTGATGACCTCGGGCCTAGGCGGAGACTCCTTGCCACGCTCGATACGGCTCAGGTAGGCCGGCGAAATGCCGACTATGCCTGCCGCCTCGCGCAACCCAAGGCTCTGCGCCACCCGAAGGTCGCGAATCGTCTCTCCAAAGCTAGTCATGCCGCACATCCTACCCCGAATGTTTAGTGTTGTGCAACATACAACACTCTTAGTAGACTGCGCCATTGTTTGGTAAAGTTTGCTCTTTCCTGCCGATGTTGGGCCAGGACCATGCCGGCCAACCTGCCCACGTCGTCACTTTTCAGGAGCGAACAAATGCTTGGGGAAGAGGTGTTCACGGTTAAAGAGGTCGCCACGCTCTTAAAGGTCGGCGAGAAGACGGTCTACTCCATGGCCCAGGCCGGAGAACTACCTGCGTTCAAGGTGCGAGGTCAGTGGCGATTCGCCCGAAAGGACATCGATGCATGGATAGAGCAGCAGAAACACACAACCCATGATTTCGGCGAGGAAGACCAGAAATGACCCCAGCCTCGGTGAACGGAGTTTTTATATGAGCAGAAAGAAGAACAAGCAGGCCGAGAACACCATCCCGGCGGGATATACGCTCGACTACGTTTCCGGAAGACAGGTCAAGGAAACGAAAAAAGAACTCGTCCGGCAGCGGGTGGTTCGTGCCCTGATCCATGAATACGGATTCTCGCCGGAAGACATGGAGCTGGATTTCTCCATTGGCGGGCGCAAGAAGGTGGATGTGGCCATCTTCCACCACGGCAAGGACCACACGATTGAGAATCTCAGCCGCGCCGTGATTTGCCGCCAGGAACCGAACGTCGGCAAAAATGCCATGCGCATCCGCGACTTTGAGCAGGCCGCCAAAGACCTCGACGAGATCGAAACCATCATGCGCGAGGTCGATGCCGTTCAATACGGCTTGTGGACCAACGGCCTGGAGTTCTTCTTTGTCGAGAAAGAGCAGAAGCGCTTCGAAACCAAGTGCAACCCCATCGGCGACTGGCCGATGGCCGAAGAGTCGGTCGGCACTAAGGAGGTCATCTCCGATGCCCATACCCGTGTCGCCGACAACGAGATGCTGAAGATCACCTTCCGGCGTTGCCACAACTTCATTCATGGCAACGAGGGCATGCCCAAGGACGCCGCCTTCTGGCAATTCCTGTACCTAATTTTCTGCAAGATGCACGACGAGAACCTGCGTGCCAAGCAGCGGCAGGCCTGGCAGCGCCGTTTCTGGGCTGGTCCCAGGGAGCAGTTCGAGCCACAAGGGCGCAAAGCCATCCGTGCCCGCATCGAGGAGCTCTTCACCGAGGTCAAGAAGCAGTACAAGAATATTTTCCGAGGCAACGAGGAGATCACCCTCTCCGACCGGGCACTGGCCTTTATCGTTTCGGAACTGGCCAAGTACGACTTCACCCGAACTGACGTCGATGCCAAGGGCTTGGCCTACCAGGAGCTGGTTGGCGTTAACCTGCGTGGCGACCGGGGCCAGTATTTCACTCCTCGAGGCGTCGTGAAGCTGGTCATTGAGATGCTCGACCCCAAAGAGACCGAGACTCTGCTGGACCCGGCCTGTGGCACCGGCGGCTTCCTGGTCGCGACCCTGGGGCACATGCTGAAGAAGTTCCGCGAAGAGCAAAACATCCAGGCCGGAAACGAGAACACCACCGAGTTCCTGAACATCCACGAACGGCTGAAAGAGTATGCCGCCGCCAATGTCTTCGGCACGGACTTCGACCCGTTCCTGATCCGCGCCGCTCAGATGAACATGGTGCTGGCGGGCGACGGCCGTGGACACATTTACAACATCAACTCATTGGAGTTTCCGCTGGGGCATCTAGCGGACTTGCCGAGCGTCAAGAAGGAGATCCCGCTGGCGTCGGTGGATATCATCGCCACCAATCCTCCCTTCGGCTCCGACATCCCGATTACCGACAAGCACATTCTGGAGCAGTACGAGCTGGCTCATAGCTGGGAGCCGGACGGCGAAGGTGGATTCCGCAACACCGGCGTTCTCAAGGGCAGCGTTGCCCCCGAGATCCTCTTCATCGAGCGCTGCATCAAGTGGCTCAAGCCGGGAACCGGCCGCATGGGCATCGTTCTTCCCGACGGAGTTCTCGGCAACCCGGCCGCGGAATACATCCGCTGGTGGATCATGCGCGAAACGCAGGTGCTTGCTTCCGTCGACCTGCCGGTAGAAGCCTTCATTGCCGAAGCCAACGTCAACATCCTCACCAGCTTGCTGTTCCTGCGCCGCAAGGACGACCAGGAGAAGCATCGCGAGGCCCTGGGCCATGCCGAGGAATACCCAGTCTTCATGGCCGTTGCCGACAAGGTTGGCTTCGACCGCCGCGGCAACAAGCTCTACAAGCGCACACCGGATGGCGAAGAGATCGTTGAACCCAAGCAGCACGTCGAGCGCATCCGCATCGGTGGACGCTTCGTGGAACGGACCCTGACCCGCAGTGAGAAGATCGAGGACAACGATCTGCCGGTCATCGCTGAGAAGTACCGTGAATTCCTAAGCGAACACGATGGGCGGACACCCACCAAGAGATCCTCGCCCAGCCGGACGCATGAACGCCCCGCGAATAAGGTGGCAAGCAGATGAGCGACGACAACGACGACGACATCATCGAGGCCCCGCAGGATGCTGCCGAAGAGAGCGGCCCGGATAACTTTTTCATCGACATCCTGACCGGCAACAAGGAAAGCGCCTCAGCCAAAAAGCTGCTGGTGCAGAAGGTTCTGCGCCAGCTCATCGAAAGCTACGGGTTTGATCGGAACGACCTGGAGGTGAACTACAACCCGCAGATCTCCGGCCAGGGGCGCAAGCGCATCGACATCGCGATTTTCCGCCCCGATGCCGAGCACAACAACGACAATCTGCAGCGCATCATCGTCTGCAAAAATCAGAAAAAGCGCGACAAGCTCCGCTCCATTGTCGAGGCCGACACCGACCTGCGCGAGCTCAAGGAACTGCTTGAACTGATCCCGGGCGCGACCCTTGGCATGTGGACCAACGGACAGGAGGAATTCCTGTTCCAGGTCGAGCGCACCCGTTTTGAAGTCCGGCCCAAACCGCTGGGTGTCTGGCCGGTTCCGGGCGAACGCACCACCGATCTCGATCGCACCGGCGGTGTCATTCAGGTCAGCGCCGAAGCGGAAGATCTGGAAGACGCCCTGATGCGCTGCCGCCAATATCTGAACCGCAACCTTGGTCTCGATCACAAGGATTCCTTCAAGCAGTTGGCCGTGCTGATGCTGGCCAAGATCCACGACGAGACCCTGCCCACCGGTGAGCGCAGGTTCTGGATCAGGGGTGACGAGCCTTTCACCGAGGCGGGCCAACAGGCCATTGCCCAGCGCATCACCGAATCCATTGCCGCCGCCAAGGCCTGGCAACCAAACCTGCTGACCCGTGGCTGGGATCTGACGCTGGAACCCCACGAGACCGCCCGCGTGGTCATGGAGCTGGCCCGTTACTCCCTGAGCGAAACCCAGCCCCGTCACCGCACCGGGGCCTTCCGTGCGGTTGCCCGCAGCGTGATGGACGGCCGTGAGGGCCGCTACCCCACGCCGCTCAATGTGGCCGAAATGGCGGTGGAGATGCTCGACCCGCAACCCGGCGAACGCATCATGGACTGCTCCAGCGGTACCGGCACTTTCCTGGCCATGACCGCCGCGCACATCTTCAAGAAGAAACTGGCAGGCCTCGGCACCACGCCTGAAGAGGCCACCAACGAACAGATCCGCCAAGCGCAAAACGAAACCGCCGCCTGGGCGGCCAGCAATGCCCTCGGCTGCGACATTGATCCCTTCCTGGCCGTGGCCAGCCGCATGAACCTGCTGTTCACCACCGGCAATCCCGGTCGTGTGTTCCGCATCGATGCTCGCACCTTCCCGGACGGCGATCTGGATGGCATTGAAGCCGCTCGCCCGGCCATGCCGCTGGGCAGCATGGATATGGTTCTGCTCAACCCCTGGTTCTCGACTCAAGACACGGTCAGCGACGCCTCCATCCTGGAGCGTTACGACCTGGGCAACAACTGGGAGCGCGACGAGGAAGGTGGATTCCGCAACACCGGCAATCTGAGCACCGGCGGTGTGCCGCCCGAGGTGCTGTTTATCGAACGCGCCCTGCAATGGGTGAAACCCGGCACCGGCCGCGTGGGCATCCTGCTGCCCGACGGCTTGCTGGGCAATCCCGGCGATGAGTACGTGCGCTGGTGGATTCTGCGCCACTGCGAGGTCTTGGCCTCGGTTGACCTGCCGGTGGAGCCGTTCAAGGTCACGGTGAAGGAATATGGCCTGACGCCCGCCTTGCCGAGCCTTTTGGTATTACGCCGCCGCAGCCAGGAGGAACTGATCAATACCGAGCATCCCGAATACAGGGTCTTCATGGCCGTGGTGGATCGGGCTGGTGTCGATGCCCGGGGCAATCTCCTGTTCCAGCGAGCCCTGGATGGTGAAGAACTGGTTTTCGATGAGGAAGTGATTGAGCGAGTTCGTGAAGGTGGTGAAGTGGAAATCCGCCGGACCACACGTCGCAACCGCCGCGTTCATGACGAGCTGCCGCTGGTGGCAGAGAAATACAAGGAATTCCGCGCAACCGGCGAGGTGACGTTATGAGCAGAAAATTCCAGGTAAAAGCTGTGCCAAGTTCTTGGCTGGAGCACAATGGCCGTCGCTTGGACTGCGGGCCTTATATGTCTGGCGCTATAGAAGCTGCCGAACTAATGAGGCAGTTCAGCGCAGAACCACTTGAGAGCCTTACAAAAGACATATTTCATGCAGGCAGAGAGGGCAGACAGTATGTTCTGGATGCTCAGCATGGTGTTCCCTTTATGGGAAGCACAGATATTTTGGCTTTCGACCTCACGTACCAACCCCTGCTGTCCAAGAAGCAGGTGAACAGAAACTCACAGTTCACCATACGGAAAGGCTGGACGCTGATTACTCGTTCAGGTACGACAGGGAGGATGGCGTTTGCTCGCGAGAGCATGGATGGCATGGCCTGCTCTGAGCACGTAATGCGGATAGTTCCCGACGCGAATAAAGTACCAGAAGGCTACATCTTTGCTTATCTGTCATCTCGCTTTGGAATTCCTCTTGTTGTCTCTGGAACTTACGGGTCGATAATTCAAAGTATAGAACCACACCATGTCAGCAACTTGCCTGTGCCACGATTGGGAGAGGTGGAGGCGGTTGCAGACCAGTTAATCCAGCGCTCTGGAAGCCTTCTTAGTAACAGTCAAGCAAAGCTTAACGAGGCTACGGAACTCTATTTTGATTCTGTTGGGATTTCAGATATTAATCCAACGGAGTGGCACTCGTGGGGCAGTGATCTTGGATTTGCCACCTCTGTAAGTTCGAAGTCTTTGCGGGCTTTAAATTTTAATCCTCGATTTGAGCGGCTTTGCTCGCAAATCAAACTAGGTCGGTACAAGTCGCTTGGTGAAATATGCGAGGAAGGAACGTTACGCAGCGGTCCAAGATTTAAGCGAATTGATGCAGCTCCCGAACACTCCTATCAACTGGTTGGCCAAAAGCAGATTTTTTGGCTGCGTCCAGAAGGGCGTTGGATTGCTAAAGCCTCAGTTGGAGAGGAAGTTCTCGTTTCCGATGGCACGATACTGGTGGCCGCCCAAGGAACGCTTGGTGAGGGGGAGTTATTCTGCCGTGCTGAGTATATAACCGGAAGCATGCTGGAGCGAGCCTATTCACAGCACTTCCTGAGAGTCATTGCCGACGAAGCGAAGATCGAACGAGGGGCGCTGTTTGCATTTATGCGTTCAGAAACGGCATTCCGAATGCTCCGCTCTGCTTCGACAGGAAGCAAACTTCAAGATTTCCATTATGCAGTTTTGCCGTCTTTACCGATCCCTTACCCAGAACAGGCGGTCCGCAAGAAGTGCCATGACTTAGTCCTGGAGGCTTATGAGGCCCGCGATGAGGCCATAAGGCTCGAAGACGAAGCCCGCACCCTCGTCGAGCGCACCATTGAGGAGAGAGGCCGCTAATGGCGAAGGTCATACCCATCGGGCAACCCGCGAACGAATCTGAACGCCAGGCCATCGGTTTCCTTCGGGATCATCTGCCCGATGGTTGGCTGATCTTCCACAACTTCGAGATGCGCCAAGGCCAGGAGGTATTCGAGATCGACATCGCCATCCTCGCGCCTCACGCGGTGTATCTGGTGGATGTCAAAGGGACGCGGGGCAACATCGATGTGTATGGCTCCAAGTGGTATCCGCAGGGGCGGCAACCGTTTCACTCGCCCCTCGCGAAGCTTCGTCACCACGCGAAGGTGATGGCCAGCTTCATCCGCGATAGCAATCCCGGACAGATCGAGCTGCGCAAGGCTCATGTCCATGCCGCCGTGTTGCTCACTGCCGATGACGCCACCGTGTTCGATCAGGCGGGCATCGACAGCCCGGACGTGACCGACTTCAAGCACTGCCTGAAATACTTCCGCGACGCGAGCCGCATCCCTGACAACCGGCTGGATAGCATCACCCGTTTCCATTCCCAGATCGCCAAGGCGATCACCGGCAACGCCAAGCCCAAGAGCGCGGCGCTGGTGTTCCGCGACTGGCAAGTGGAAGAGAAGCTCGGCGGCACCGACCGCTATACCGAGTACCGCGCCAAGCACAACCTGTTGGGCAAGAGCGGCGGCATGGCCCGCCTGCGGGTCTACCAGGCCGACCCGTACCAGGACGAGGCCGCCCGCAAGGAAGAGTTCAAGAAGATCAGCAACGCCTATCGCGCCGTGGCGCACATGCCGACCCACGCCAATGTGCTAGCGGTGAAGGATCTGTTCGTCTCCGACGATGAAGACAAGGTGGTGCTGGTCACTGAGGATCTGCCTGGCCAGGCCCTGCGCCTCCACATCAACAAGGTCTCGATGGCGCTGACCTTCGATCAGAAGCTCCAAGTGATGCGCGACGTGCTGTCGGCCCTGGACCATGCGCACCGGCATGAGGTGATCCACCGCAACCTGACCCCGGACGCCATTCTGCTGACCAAGGGCGGCCAGGCCCGGGTAACCGATTTCGATTTCGCCAGGGTGGGCAAGAACCGCACCTCTACCATCGCCGATCAGGTGGTGGATGATCTGGATGCTGCCTACCAGGCTCCAGAGTGCTTCAAGGACCCGACCCAGGCCAGCATTGCCTCCGACCTCTATGCCGCCGGGCTGATCTTTTACGAACTGCTGACCGGCGAGCTGCCCTTTGAAAGCGTCGACCAGATGATGGAGGCCGATGGCAAGTTCCCCATCAAGCCCTCGGAGCACAAGCCGGACCTGCCCAAGGGGATCGACGAGTGGTTGCAGAAGTTCTGCGAGTTTGACCCCGAGGAACGGCACACGAGCGCAGCCATCGCTCGCAAGGCCCTGGATGACCTGATTCTGCCCGAGGCCAAGAATGACTCCGGCCCGGATGTGAGCGGCCCGGCCGTGGTTGTGCCACAGCTCCCGGATAACCTGATGAACTTGCCGCAGGATTTCATCCTGGCGGATCGCTTCCGCATTCAGAAGAAGTTGGGTAGCGGCGGCTTCGGCGTTGCCTACAAGGTGTTCGATTCCCTGGGCGATGTGGTGCGCGTCATCAAACTGGTGACCAAGGACCGTCGCAGCGTGTACGAACGGCTGCGCCGCGAGTACAAGACCCTGACCAATCTCCCCGAACATCCGCATGTGGTGAAGGTGATCTGGGCGGATCGCATGGCCGATGCCAAGCAGACGCCTTACATTGTCTTTGAGTATGTGGAAGGTTTGGATGTTTCCGATCTGATCGATGCCGAGGCGTTGTCGCTGGATGATGCCGTGCGCATCGTGCGCGAGGCCGCCGAGGGGCTGGCCCATCTCCACAAGCACGGCGTTTACCATCAGGACGTCAAGCCCTCCAATCTGCTATGGACGGACAAAGGCGTCCGCATCATCGATTTCAACGTCGCGGTCTCCGAGAACGATGAGGTTCAAGGTGGTGGCGGCACGCGCCGTTACCTGCCGCCGGATTACGACTACTCCTCCGAGCCGGATGCTTCGGATCGAATGGATCGTGACCTCTATGCCTTGGGCATCTCCTTCTATGAGTGCCTGACCGGCAAGTATCCATTCGACGATCCCACGCCGCCGATCAAGACTCAGCCCAGGGACCCCAAGCAGTTCAAAGGCTGCGCCGACCTCAGCTCGTCGCTGGTCAATGTGCTGGCGAAGATGATCGCGCCGGAGCGCAAGGACCGTTTTGCGTCGGCGGAGGAGTTCTTGATTGCCCTGGCCGAGGTCAAGCGCCTGCGCTCGGTGCTGACGACCGGCGAGATTGGTGCCGGACCCAAGGTGGTGTCCAAGCTGGGTTTCGAGCCAACCAAGCCCAATACCAACCCCTTTGTCACCCACCTGCTGACGCTCTATAGCCAGAGCCAGGTGTCCAACGCAGGCACCCGTGGCCTCGACGAAGTTGGCAAGGCCACCTACGTGCCGACCTATCTGGACGAGAAGCTCAAGCCCGCGCTGCTCAAGGGCGAGTTCCGTTTGGTAATCATCAGCGGTAACGCCGGTGACGGCAAGACGGCCTTCATCCAGCAGTTCGAGGCCTTTGCCGAGAGCAAGGGCGCACAGATGCAGCGCGGCGCGAATGGGGCTGTGTTCCAGCTCAAGGGGCATACCTACCAAAGCAACTACGACGGCAGCCAGGATGAAGGCGACGAGCGCAACGATGCCGTGCTTCAGAAGTTCTTCGCTCCCTTCGCGGGCAAGGATGCCTCCGGCTGGCCCGAGAATCAGACCCGCCTGATCGCCATCAACGAGGGACGGCTGGTCGACTTCTTCCTTGAGCATGAAGAAGAGTTCCCGTTGCTCGCCAAGCAGATCCAGCATGGCTTGGCCGGAGCTGCTCCGGAAGGCGGTATCGCAGTTATCAACCTCAACCTGCGCTCGGTGGTCGCCGAACCCGAGGAAGGTCAGCCTTCGATTCTGGAGCGGCTGATCGCCCGCATGACGCAGCAGGAATACTGGCAGGCATGCGACAAGTGCGATCTCAAGGGCAAATGCTACGCCTATCACAACGCCCGGACCTTCCAGGACCCGGTTGCCGGTCCCAAGGTGATCGAACGCCTGAAGATGCTCTACACCATCACCCACCTGCGCGGCCGACTGCACATCACCATGCGCGACCTTCGTTCGGCGCTGGCCTTCATGCTGGTAGGCACCCAGGATTGCGACGGCATTCACCACCTCTATCAGAACGGCGGAGAAGAAACCCAGAATCGCATCCTTGACGGTTTCTATTTCAACTCGTGGCTTGGTGGGGCGGAAGGATCCAATGACCGGCTGATTGCCTTGCTGCGCGAGATTGACGTTGCCGAAGTCAGCAATCCCGATCTGGACCGCGAGCTTGGCTTCCTCAATCCCAAGACCAAGGCCATGAGCCGCTTCTCGTTCGCGGAGCGGGCTGGGTACGACGATGAACTTGTGGCGACGCTGTTCCGCAATCTGCCTCGCGATTACTCGTCGAAGAACCGTGCTCGACTGATCGCCAAGCACCGCAATTATCTATCGCATATGCGCCGTCGCCATTTCTTTGAGCGACGCGACATCGGCTGGAAGGAGATGCTGCCATATGGAAGCATCGATCCCTTCCTGGATGCCATTGAGCAGCCGGGAGCAAAAAGCGCAGATGAGGTTACCGCCATTCTTCGAGCCATCAACCGGGGCGAAGGTCTGAGCGATCCGGCGCGTTTGGGCAACCAGTTGGCGCTGCGTGTTCGCCAGGTGGATAAGGGCACCATCCGCAGTTACCGTCTCTTTGACGGCGACCATTTCACGCTCCGCACCGAGCAGGAAACAGCGGCTCATCCTTTCCTTGAATGCCTGTCTCAGGCGCTGGTGCTGCTTTACGACTCCGGCGACGGGCACAAGGCCAGCCTGCGCATCAATCTTGACATCTATGAAATGCTGATGCGGCTCAACAACGGCTACCGTCCCAGCATCGAGGAACAGGAAGGTTTCTTGTTAAGTCTGGCTGTATTTAAAAACCTGTTATCTGCTGCACTCTATCAAGAAGTTCTGCTGACGGAAAATGGGCTCCGGTTCTACCAGATAAACAGAAAAGAGGATGGCGTATTGGCATTGGGTGTTTCTGAAAAGGGGGCTGAATATCATGTCAATCAAGGGTAGAGACAAGGAGTTCAGAACACCTAAGGTCAGTTATTTGCATTGGCAGCACACGGAAATGGATCGTGTGCTGACCATGCTCTTTCCTCGCCTCAAATTCAATGGCTATGGCAGTCGCAAGCCGCCACGCGCAAATATTTTACAGCCAGAAGAATTTGCAGATGAAATGATGCTGTCCGAAGAGGTTAAGCAGTATTTTGAGGGCTTTGACGAACATCCCTCCATTGTCCACAAGTGGGTAGAGACCGAACTTCTTGATGTGGTAAATCGGGGCAAGTCGAATCAAGCTGTCGCCTCTCCGCGCCCGCTTCATGGAGAGACCTACAAATTTCGAAATGCGAAGCACTGCCGTGATTATGGGGCAGCCGAGCAGATTTATTGGATGCTCTACTATGCCCGCAAAGGCAAGGGCCAGGCCGCCCGAGACACGCTAAAACGCTTCTTTTTCCCTGGGATTGACCATGTAACCGGTAGGCATGAATCCGGCACGGTCGTCGATGTAGAAACCCAAGCGCTACTTCGCTTCGACTCCCAAGTTACTCAGGACACACAGGACTCCAAGGAGCCCGAGCGCTTTCCACCACTTCTGATCGATCAGGCCGACATCATGGCCGACGACATTCTGCGGCTACTGGCCTATGAGCCCTATATTCCTCGCTCGGTGCTGGTGGACTATCTCAAAACCCTGATGGCATTCCATCTGGCGCTCTACCACCTCAAGCTGTTGCAGATGCTGCCCAAGCTAGTGAAGCAGCGCTCGGACAATGCGCTGGAGAGTTCACCTGATCCCGTGGCGCTGGTCGTGGATATGGGGGACATCAACAATCCGCATATGGTCGAGCTGGCTCGCAAGTCCACTGACCGGCTCTATCGCCAGATTCCTGCCTTTGTGCAGGCCAATTTCGTCGTCAAGAAGCTCGATGAGATGGCGGAATACCTGAGCAAGAAGACGGGCAAGCTGGCTACTCCAGGGGGCGGCGTGTTCACCGTCGGCGATCTGGTTTCTCTACTGAAGCCCGAGCACGACGCCGAACTCCAAGCCTACTTCAAGTTCCGCCTGGCCAGCCTGATCGAGGAATCGACCTCTGGAAACGAGGACATCGATCCGGAGATCCGGGAAGTCACCGCCATGGGCCTTGGTGAGTTCGAATCCTTCATCGAAATCCTGATGGCATATCGCGGCAAGTATCACCGCCAGTACATCACTGAGTGCCTGGACTCACTGCTGCTGAAGAACAAGGAGAACGGCCTGCTGGCCCAATCCCGAACCAAGGGAAGTCCTCGGCGGTTTGTGCTGGGAAGCAAGCTTCTTGAAGTGCTCCTTCAGGTGGCTGTGCTCACTCAGGATGACGGGCGTTTCGTGACCCGCGAGGTTCGCATCGAGGAGTTGCTGGCCTTTTTGAGAAGCCGCTACGGCCTTCACATCGACCGGCTGCCGGAAGGAGCACAGGCCAACGGCAGCATCCTCGACAGACGCGCCCTGCGCCTCAACCTCGAAGCCTTCAAGCGTCGCCTGCGTGAAATCGGGTTCTACGAGGACCTGTCGGATGCCTACGTGACCCAGAAGGTATCGCCCCGCTATGCGATTGAGAGAAATGACGGAACAGATAAAAACGGGAGGCACGCATGAGTAATGCGTTCACCAAGCTTTCCCAGGATAAGTTGAACGCGGCGGTCGCTTGTCTGCTGTGCCCCCGTATCGAAGCGATCCTGGGTGACCGTGGCCCAGGCCACTGCATGCGGGTCACCGATCTCGATGACGAAGTAATGGAGTCGGTCTGCAAGGAACTACGTCGGACCCGGCCCGACGGAAACATCTTTATCCTCGGCAGCCATGATCAGGAGGGCCAGCCCTTCCGAGTCACTTCCACCAAACTGGTGGAGTTGCGCAACCCGGACGCGAACGGCGAGCTGCGTCAGCCTTTGCTGGTCTTCATACCGACTTCGCTTCGCACCAGCGCCGAGGACTCTTTCGGTGTGGCGACCTTCGAGGAGCTGACCTTCGCCGGTATCTACGAGGACCTTATCGACTCGCTGCTTGATCGGCTCCCGACAACACTGGTTGGCCATGCTCGCGATCTTTTGGGCATCCTCACCGAGGAGGAGTGGCTGTTTGCCGACCATGTTTCCCGCGTGCGGTACCTGCTCACTGCGCTCGAAAACGGGATTGATGGAGAAACCCTCGGGGCCAGCCTGTATGAATTGACGTTGATTCCAGACTTCAAGCTCTTTGCCGATCCCGGCATGGTCAATGGCAAGATTCGCCGTAACCTTGGCAGCGTCCGCAGTCTGATGGCCTCGCACAAGTCGGTTCGTGGTCGTATCGCCGATATGGGACTCAGCGACAAGGCATTGGAGTTGCGACTATTCACCTACTTTGAAAAATACGATGTCCAGGAGCCCGAATCCTGGACGCCGCCCATCGCGACCGACAAGAGCTGGTGGAGCATTTCTTTCGACAAGTGGACGTTCCAGGAAGAGCTTTCGCTGGACAAGGTCCTGCTGACAGTGCTGGAGACCGACTTGCCGGTCGTTCAGGAGGATGAGACCGACGACCAACTCTCCGGCCTCATCGGGCAACAGGTTCTGGTGCCGAACGACCGCCGCAAAATGAACGTGGTGTTCGAGGTTAGCCCTCACCCCGGCAAGGTCAGCGGGCTTGATCATTTTACGGTTCAGATCATTTCGCAGAATGACGGCCCGGTAGGAAAATCTAAAAAAGTCAAGGCCTGGACGCCGAACCGCCTGCAATGCACGACCAACTTGGCCAAGCTCAATAAGATCGAATTCGAGGAAGGCTGGCATTTCATCCGTGTAATGCCTTGGACGGCCGATGGCGATCCGATTCCGCTGGAAGCGGATTCCGTCTCCGAGGGCGCAAGACGTTCCTACGAGAGCGAACCTTTCTACGTCCTGCCCGGTGGCAACATCGAGGAAGAACCACCGCAACGCGCCATACCCATTGAGCAGAGCCTGGAGCATGCGCGTTTCCGGCTGCAACTGACTGCCCTGGGCGATGAACGCGATCCCGATGATATCGCCATCAGTGGTGTCGCCTGGGCCGAGGGCGGTCGTTCCAAGAAGACCTCTCGCCAGGAAACCCTACACGCAAAATTCGGTCGTGAGGGCGCGGTTCAGATCCCGCTTTCGCGTATGCTCAAAACCATCGAGCAGCGCGTCTTGGCGGAGCCCAAGCACCCGTCAGGCTGGCGAATGCAGATCAATCTGGATACCGCCGAGCCGCCTTCCGAGGTTGGACTCACGCTGCCATCTTCCGCCGCGATGGCTTCCTTCCTGGCTGCCCGCGAAGAGTTTTTTGCAGCAGTGCGCAAAGACACTGCCGAGCTGATCATGCAGGGGCTTTCGTTCCGCGACTCGGAAAGGGAATGCCTCGCGTATGCTGAAAGCTACCTTGACTTGGTCAGGAACCTCATCCGTCAGGCCGAGACGACTTCTGGTGCCGAGCGTCAGCAACACTTGCAAGCGCTCAGAAATGTGCTGGCCGTCGATTCCATTCATGTCATCTTGACCGACTTCGGTGGAAGGCACCGGGAGGCTGTTTTGGTCTCCCCAACCCATCCGCTCCGTGCCTTGTGGCTGAGCAGTTGGGTCGCCCTGGGTAAGGATTGGATTGAGAAGATCAAGTCAGGCGGGAAGGATCACATTCCTCACGTCCGTTCCGCGCTGTTGGATGGCCTTGTGCCCTCTGCCTATCCGGTCGGTATTCCCGTCGAGGATGGCCGCATCTTCACTCCGGTGGACAACCTGAATGCTTTCTGGGCGCTCTACGCCCCGACGACCGAGGAAAATTCCCGTGGTCTGATGGCGGAAATCTGTTCAGCTCTCGGCTTGGCCGAGCCCTCTGCGGCGGGATCAGATATTTCCGGACAAGTCATTGCGGACAAGATCGAGCGCTATCTCTCTCAGCATCCCTATGTTCGAGAGTTATCACTGAACATCTTCAACCCCGGGGCCGGCTCGGTGATTGCGGAGGCTCTGCTATCGCTCCAGCAGAAGCGCGAGCATGCCGATTTGCGCTATGACGTGCGGCTCTTTACCACCGATCCCGACTCACCTGTTTTGGGCGAGGCACTTGAGTCGATGGTCCGTCCCGGAGCCACGGTAAACGAGGCCGCCGACGCATTTGCGACCTCAACGGGCAGCCATCTGTTCTCCAAGCTGAACTTGGCCAAGCACCCACTGAATGAATTCCATGCAAATTCCAAGGAGTTCCCGGCGCACATCAGTGTTCTTCTGGATGTGTTTCCCGCCGAGGAGCTTTCCATTGCAGAGAAGCCGATGGGGGTGACCCCGCTGCATGGGCTGATACAGGACTTCGACACTGAGTTCGTTGATGACGATTCGGGGACCTTCTGGAACAAGCGGCCGATTGTCGGGCGCTCCCTCGGCGCGGACAACCATGCGGCGTGCTTCGATTTGCTGTCGTCCCTGAGCCGACACCTCTGTTTTGCTACCTCAGCGGTTGCTGCTTCTGGTGCCAGCTTCAAGGCTGTGCCTGTGGTGACCCTTGGCCTCGATGTGGCCCAACGAGAACTGATCTACGAGGTTCACCAGATCAGCGATTGGGTGTTCACCATCGACCGAAATATGGGGATTGAGTTCTTCGACCATGGCGGCCGGAAGAACAGACCGGACTATCTGATTGACTATGTGCCGGGAGCCAGCTCCCAGGCGACACACAACCTGATCATCTCGTCGCGCTCAAACGATGAACTGGAGGCGATGCTGAAGCCGGTGCTGCTTGAGCATGGCTTGTCCGCCGACGGCGAGCAGTCGGTTCAGATCCTGGCAAATCTGCGGTCGCTGTCCGGTCAGCTTGCCCTGAAGCTGATTTCTGCTCGCACACAACAGGCGGAAGCACTTGGTCTGGCTTTGGCTCGGCTCTACCTCGAATATCAGGGCGCATTGAGCAATCAGGTCATTGTGCCGTTGGATGCGCACACGGACCTTTACCGCTCAAGCGGTGAGTCAGACGATGTCAATGATGCCATCAGCCTGCAACGCACCGACTTGGGATTGTTCGACTTGGATTTGAACACCAGAACGATCACTTGCAACCTGGTCGAGGTGAAATGCTATTCGCAAGTTGGCGACTTTGCGGCCTTCAACCAACTGAAGGAACGGATTTCCGCCCAGATCAATCAGAGCGAGCGCATCCTCCAGCGCCACTTTGACCCGGCCTTGAAGAAGCCGGACCGGCCGGATAGATTGCTCAAGAGCCGGGAGTTGGCTCAGATCCTTCGTTTCTATCTAGAGCGCTCACTGCGTTACGGGATCTTTGATGCGACTGCTGCGCAGGAAGCACGAGGGTTACTTGAATCCATCGAGCAGGGCTACTCGCTTCAGTTCAGACGCTGCGCCCTGATCTTCGACTTCGACAAGACCGGAACCGAGGCCCCGGACAACGAGGTTGGCATTGAATTCCACCGCATCGGTAAGGATCTCATTCGCGCCTTACTGGAGAACTGCCGCAAGCCTGTTTCCGTCGAGATTGAGGAAGAACCGACCGCGCACCTTCTTAGCGAGCAGTTCATACCGAACGTGCCAAAACTTGAGACCGCGGCCTTTATCGCACCCAAGAGAGCACGGTCAACGTCCTGGACGGTGGATGAGCTCTGGGACGATGATCCGGAGGTACCAATCACCGCGCCAGCACCCTCGGCCGCAGAGGGAGCACCTGCGCCTGCTCATCAAGAGGCAGAAGAACAGGTGAGCCCTGTCGAGCCACCCCCTCCGCCTTCTATCGCTTCGGAAGTCGAAAAGGAGGACGAACAACCTGCCGTGGCTGCGATACCGGAAGCGCATGCTGAACCAGAGCCTGAAGGGCACCCGGCGTCTGAGCCTGTGCCTCAAGCAGAGGCCAGCTATGACATCATGCTCGGCGTCAATGGCGACTCGCCTCAGTACGGATTACTCGGAGAGGTCTCCGGTAGAAAGGTCGCGCTAGATCTCAACCACACCCACACGATCAGTCTCTTTGGGGTTCAAGGCGGCGGCAAGAGCTACACCCTTGGAACGGTAATCGAGATGGCCTCCATGCCGTTCCAGCATATCAACGTGCTGCCAAGCCCGCTTGCCACGGTCATCTTCCATTACAGCCCGACGCAGGATTATGCACCGGAGTTTACCTCGATGATCAATGCCAACTCGGTGGATGAGGAGATTCGTGTCCTTCGCGAACGTTACAAGGCCAACCCAGAAGCGCTGAAGGATGTGCTGATTCTTACCCCTGCGAACAAGGTGGATGATCGCCGGGCCGAGTACCCGGATATCGAGGTTAAGCCGATTGCTTTCTCTGCCTCCGAGCTTAAGGCCGCCCACTGGAAATTCCTGATGGGCGCGATTGGCAGTCAGAGCATGTACATGCGCCAAATCAATCTCATCATGAGGGGCCTGCGCGACCAATGCTCCCAACTTAAGCCCCCTTATATGCCAAATGCTGGTGCGGCTTGACGCGTCGTGGCCTGGGGTAACTTCGATCAGGTTGGATGTGGCAGCGGGCACACGCGATGGCGTCAAGCACGGTCTG